>NZ_JAIWIA010000035.1 GCF_020176695.1 Massilia sp. MS-15
TCGGTTAGTTTTCTTGCATGAAGATGCCGGGGAAGCACCCCAAAAATGGGCTGCCTCAAGCGGGGCTTAAGCTTTCTGCACTACAATAACGGATTACCCAAAATTTAATGACGCTGTGTCAAACCTAGTTGAAATCCGCGATCTGCACTTTGCGTACGGAGAGCGTTCCATCCTGTCAAACCTCCGCATGGACTTCCCGCGCGGTAAGCTCGTCGCCGTCATGGGCGGCTCGGGCTGTGGCAAGACGACCGTCCTGCGCCTGATCGGCGGACAGATCCGCCCGCAGCGCGGCGAGGTGCGCGTTGGTGGCGAGGTCGTGCACCAGCTCAATACCGAGGGCTTGTACCGCCTGCGCCGCCGCATGGGCATGCTGTTCCAGTTCGGCGCGCTGTTTACGGACCTGTCGGTATTCGACAACGTCGCTTTCCCGCTACGCGAGCATACCGACCTGCCGGAAGAGCTGATCCGCGACCTGGTCCTCATGAAACTCAATGCCGTCGGCCTGCGCAATGCGCACAAGCTCAAGCCTGCCGAGATCTCTGGCGGCATGGCGCGCCGGGTCGCCGTGGCGCGCGCCGTCGCGCTCGACCCCGAACTGATCATGTACGACGAGCCCTTCGCCGGCCTCGATCCGATCTCGATGGGCGTGACCGCCAACCTGATCCGCAACCTGAACGACGCGCTCGGCTCGACCTCGATCCTGGTCTCGCACGACGTGCACGAATGCTTTGCCATTGCCGACTACGTGTATTTCATGTCGGCCGGCAAAATCGTCGCGGAAGGTACGCCAGCCGAACTGCGCGTCTCGCAAGATCCTTATGTAAAGCAGTTCGTGAACGCGGCGCCGGATGGTCCGGTACCCTTCCATTATCCGGGCAAGTCGCTGGCCGACGACCTTGGGCTGGGAGTGCGTCCATGATCGTGCGTCTCCTGGAAACCGTCGGCCGCAGCGTGCGCGAAGCCATCGGCAGCGTCGGCTTCGCCACCCGCGCCTTCTTCAACCTGCTCGGCGTCTCGCCGGGCGCTTTCCGGCGTCCATCCCTGATTTCGGAACAGATCCATTTCATCGGCAACTATTCGCTGGTGATCATCATCGTCTCCGGCCTGTTCGTCGGCATGGTGCTGGGCCTGCAGGGCTATTACACCCTGAACCAGTATGGCGCCGAACAGGCGCTGGGCCAGGTGGTGGCGCTGGCGCTGGTGCGCGAACTTGGCCCGGTCGTGACCGCGCTGCTGTTCGCCGGCCGCGCCGGCACCTCGCTCACGGCCCAGATCGGCCTGATGAAAGCCGGCGAGCAGCTGTCCGCCATGGAAATGATGGCAATTAATCCGGTCCAGCGCGTGCTGGCGCCGCGCTTCTGGGGCGGTGTGATCGCCATGCCGATCCTGGCCGCCATCTTCTCGGCGGTGGGCGTGTTCGGCGGCTACCTGGTCGGTGTGCAACTGATCGGGGTGGACGAAGGCGCGTTCTGGTCGCAGATGCAGTCCGGCGTGGATGTGCGCGCTGACGTACTGAACGGCGTATTGAAAAGTTTTATCTTCGGTATCGCGGTGACGTTCACGGCGCTGTTCCAGGGTTACCAGACCAAGCCCACGCCGGAAGACGTGTCGCGCGCCACCACGCGCACCGTCGTCATTGCGTCGCTGATGGTCTGGGGCCTGGACTTCATCATGACCGCATTGATGTTCAATAAATAAGCAGTCAAGAAACTAAACAAGAGTTACTAGGGTATTCGTATGCATCGCAAAACTATCGACGTCTGGGTTGGCCTGTTTGTCCTGCTGGGCGCGGCCTCGCTGCTGTTCCTGGCCCTGCAGGCCGGCAATATGAGCACGATCTCGTTCAGCAAGACCTATGCCGTAACTGGCAAGTTCGACAACATCGGCGGACTCAAGCCGCAGGCCCCGGTCAAGAGTGCTGGCGTGGTGGTGGGCCGCGTGGGGGAAATCACCTTCGACGACAAAACCTACCAGGCGCTCGTGCGCCTCGATATGGAGCCAGGCTATAAATTCCCGAAAGACAGTTCGCTCAAGATTTTGACTGCCGGCCTGTTGGGCGAGCAATACATCGGTATCGAACCGGGTGGCGACACCCAGAACCTGGCCGATGGCGACCGTATCAACCGTACCCAGTCGGCGACGGTGCTCGAAGACCTGATCAACCAATTCATCTATAGCAAGGCCGCTGAAGGAAAGGAAGGTAGTGAATGAACCACTTGCCATACCGCCGCATGCAAGGCCTGGCGGCCATCGCCGCCGCGCTGCTGCTGACCGGCTGCGCCACCACCGGTAATCCGCAGGATCCGCTGGAAGGCTATAACCGCGCCATGTTCAGCTTCAACGATGCGGTCGACCGCAGCGTCCTGAAGCCGACCGCCACCGCCTACAAGAATGTGACACCAAGCTTCGTGCAAACGGGCGTCAACAATTTTTTTGGTAACTTGTCGGACGTGTGGAGCGCCGTCAACAACCTCTTGCAGGGCAAGGGCGAAGCCGGCATGGGCGACCTGAGCCGCGTCACGCTGAACACGACCTTCGGGGTCCTGGGACTGTTCGACCTGGCCTCGGAAGCCGGCCTGCCGAAACACAACGAGGATTTTGGCCAGACCCTGGGCGTGTGGGGCATCCCGAGCGGTCCGTTCTTGATGTTGCCGGTACTGGGCCCATCTACGGTGCGTGACACCGCGGCCCTGCCAGCCGACATGGGCGGCGACATCTGGAAGTACAAGGAACCGGCCAACTGGCGCAATATCGGCGCCGCCGTGCGCGTGGTCGACAAGCGCGCCAGCCTGCTCGATGCCACCAACCTGCTGGAAGATGTTGCACTGGACCGTTACGAGTTTCTTCGCGATGCCTACCTCCAGCGCCGCCAGAGCCAGGTCTACGACGGCGACGTGCCGCGCCAGCAGGAAGAGGCGGACGCGGCGACCAGCAATGCCGAACCGGCCGCCAACCCGGCTGGAAAAGCGGCAGTGAAACCGGGCAAGTAACAAGTCCTTACATACCGGTGTCATCCGTAGGCCAGCACGCAGAGTTAACCGGGGACATACCGCGCTTCCCGATCAGGATGCGCCGCCCCAACCATAAGGAAAGTACATGAAACCTATCATCCAACTGATCGTAGCAGCCAGTGCCACCATCGCCTTCGCCACTTCGGCCATCGCTGCCGAAGCGCCGGATGCCCTGGTCAAGCGCATCAGCGCCGACGTCATCGAGACCGTCAAGACCGACAAGGACATCCAGGCCGGCAACCGCAAGAAGATCATGGACCTGGTAAATTCCAAGATCCTGCCGCACGTCGATACCCAGAAGATGACCCAGCAGGCGGCCGGCCGCTTCTGGCCTCAGGCCACCCCGGAGCAGCAAAAAGCATTGACCCGCGAATTCACCACGAAACTGGTTTACACCTACTCGGGCGCGCTGTCGACCATCACGAACGAGACCGTCGAGTTCAAGCCGATGGTCGCCGAACCCGGCGCCACCGACGTTGAGGTGCGTTCGCTGGTGAAATCGGCCCGCCGCGAGCCGATCATCCTGAACTACCGCCTGTCTCAAGGCCCGCAGGGCTGGAAGATCTACGACCTCAACGTGCTGGGCGCGTGGCTGGTCGAAGCCAATAAAAGCTCGTTCACCAGCGAGATCAACAAGACCGGCATCGATGGGCTGATCAAGAAACTGACCGAGCAAAACCAGCAGCTGGCAAACAAGCCAGTGAAGGCGCCGAAGTAATGGCCGAAGCCAATACCATGCTCTCGCTCGATGCCCTGACCTTCCAGAGCGCCCGCGGCGCGCTGGAGCAGGGCTGCGCGGCGATCGCCGCCGGC
The DNA here is from genome assembly GCF_020176695.1 of Massilia sp. MS-15. Lineage (GTDB taxonomy): Bacteria > Pseudomonadota > Gammaproteobacteria > Burkholderiales > Burkholderiaceae_D > Telluria > Telluria hydrophila. The sequence continues at coordinate 3,825 of NZ_JAIWIA010000035.1, forward strand.
GACACCGTGTTCGACCTGGGCGGCGTCAAGGCCGCCGATTCGTCCGGCGTGGCGGTGCTGCTGGCATGGCAGCGCCGTGCCCGCGTGGCCGGACGGCGGCTCAGCTTCATCAACGTTCCCCAGAACGTGCAGAAGCTGGCTGCGCTGTATGGCGTGGACGGGCTGATCCAGTAGGGTGGGCGGCTATGCCGCCCGCGCGGTGATACGTACGATGTGCGGCGCCGCGACGGCAGTTCAAGCGATAGCCATCAGCGCATGGGATGTTCCGGTCCAGTGGACCAGAACACAAGCCCCCCACTCCGTGCCTCACTCCCGCCGAATGACCCGCCGGCCGCTTGTATTTGCAATTTCCCCTATAATGGGCCGTTTCCCCCACGGCCTCGCGCGTCCGCGCCGCCGCTTCCAACAAGAATGACAGCGATCCAGATTAACAGCGTCGAAAAGAGCTACAAGGGTTTCAAGGCCCTCAAGGGCGTCTCGATGAACATCGAGGAAGGCGAGTTCTTCGGCCTCCTCGGCCCCAACGGCGCCGGCAAGACCACCCTGATCTCCACCGTGGCCGGCTTGATCCGCCCCGACGCGGGCAGCGTCAGGATCCATGGCCATGATGTCGTCACCGACTTCCGCGAGGCGCGCAAGCGCCTCGGCGTGGTGCCGCAGGAACTGGTGTTCGATCCCTTCTTCACGGTGCGAGAAACGCTGCGCCTGCAGTCCGGCTACTTCGGCATCCGGAACAACGACGCCTGGATCGACGAGGTGATGCACAACCTCGACCTGACCAACAAGGCTGACGTCAACATGCGCGCCCTGTCCGGCGGCATGAAGCGCCGCGTGCTGGTGGCCCAGGCCCTGGTGCACAAGCCCCCCGTGATCGTGCTGGACGAACCGACCGCCGGCGTCGACGTCGAGCTGCGCCAGACCCTGTGGAAGTTCATCTCGCGCCTGAACCGCGCGGGCCATACCGTGGTCCTGACCACCCACTACCTGGAAGAAGCGCAGGCCATGTGCCAGCGCGTGGCGATGCTGAAACTGGGCGAGGTGGTGGCGCTGGACACCATGTCGGCGCTGCTGCGCCGCGTGTCCGGCTCGCAGCTGGTGGTGCACCTGAAAAGCGGCGAGCTGCCCGAGGGCCTGCGGCCGCTGGTCTCGCACGACGAGCACGACCAGAACAACGGCAGCGGCAACCGCTATACCTTGCGCGTGAACGACGTCAACGAAGTCGAAGCCATCCTGGCCAGCCTGCGCGCGGGTGGCGCCGTGATCGACGAGATGCAGCTGGAGCAGGCCGACCTGGAAGACATCTTCCTGCAGGTGGTCGGCAGCAGTGGGCAAGATGCGCAGCCGGGAGGCCCGCAATGAACCTGTTCTCCGTCGGTTTCCGTACCCTGTTCTATAAAGAATCGCTGCGTTTCTGGAAGGTGGCTACCCAGACCGTCGCCGCGCCGATCGTCACCGCCATGCTCTACCTGCTGATCTTCGGCCACGTGCTGGACGGCCGCATCGAGATGCTGGATGGCGTCAGCTACACCGCCTTCCTGATCCCGGGCCTGGTGATGATGAGCGTGCTGCAGAACGCGTTTGCCAACTCGTCGTCCTCGCTGATCCAGTCCAAGATCACCGGCAACCTGGTTTTCATCCTGCTGCCGCCGCTGTCGCACGCCGAGATCCTGTCGGCCTACATCGCGGCCTCGGTGCTGCGCGGGCTGGCGGTCGGCTTCGGCGTGTTCGTGGTCACCGCCTGGTTCGCCCACCTGAGCTTCGTGGCGCCCGTGTGGATCGTCGTGTTCGCCCTGCTGGGCGCGGCCATCCTCGGCACCATGGGCGTGATCGCCGGCATCTGGGCCGAGAAGTTCGACCAGCTGGCCGCTTTCCAGAACTTCCTGATCATGCCGGCTACCTTCCTGGCCGGTGTGTTCTATTCCATCCAAAAACTGCCGCCGTTCTGGCTGGCGGTCTCGCATTTCAACCCGTTCTTTTATATGATTGACGGGTTCCGCTATGGGTTCTTCGGCAAGTCCGACGTCTCGCCCTGGACCAGCCTGGCCATCGTGTCGGTGTTCTTCGTGGTACTGGCGGCCATCGCGGTCAACCTTCTCAAACGCGGCTACAAGCTTCGTCACTAAAGAATTCACTGGAGTTTCCCCGTGTCGACCACACCTGAACTGATCCACAGCTACATCAGCGCCGGCCTCGAATGCACGCACCTGCATGTCGAAGGCGATGGCCAGCATTTCACGGCCGTCATCGTGTCCCCGAGCTTTGCCGGCAAGCGCCCGATCCAGCGCCACCAGCTGGTGTACGCCGCGCTTGGCGACCGCATGCGCGAGGAAATCCACGCGCTGTCCATGAAAACCCTGACTCCCGAAGAGTACGGAGGCTAAGCATGGACAAGCTCCAGATCGTTGGCGGCAAGCGCCTGAACGGCGAGATCGCCATTTCCGGCGCCAAGAATGCTGCGCTGCCCATCCTGTGCGCCGGCCTGCTTACCGGCGGCGACCTCGAACTGTCGAACGTGCCGCGCCTGCACGACGTGCGCACCATCCTCAAGCTGCTGGCCCAGACCGGCCTGAAGGTGACCCAGGACGATGAACGGGTCACGCTCAATGGCGCCAATATCACCTCGCTCGAAGCGCCGTACGAACTGGTGAAGACCATGCGCGCCTCGATCCTGGTGCTCGGCCCCCTGCTGGCGCGCTTCGGCCAGGCCAAGGTCTCGCTCCCGGGCGGCTGCGCGATCGGTTCGCGTCCGGTGGACCAGCACATCAAGGGCCTGCGCCAGATGGGTGCCGAGATCACCATCGAAGGTGGTTATATCCATGCCAGGACCGACGGCAAGCTCAAAGGCGCGCGCATCTACACCGACATGATCACCGTGACCGGCACCGAGAACCTGTTGATGGCCGCCACCCTGGCCGTTGGCGAGACCGTGCTGGAGAACGCCGCGCGCGAGCCGGAAGTGACCGACCTGGCCAACCTGCTCGTGGCCATGGGCGCGAAGATCGAGGGCATCGGCACCGATCGCCTGGTGATCCAGGGTGTCGAGTCGCTGCACGGCGCGCAGCATGCCGTGATCTCGGACCGCATCGAAGCGGCGACTTTCCTGTGCGCGGTGGCGGCCACCGGCGGCGACATCATGCTGCGCAACACCCGTACCGATACCTTCGACGTAGCGCTCGAGAAGCTGCGCCAGGTCGGCCTGCAGCTCGACGTCGGCAACGACACGATCCGCGCGCGCATGGATGGCCGCCCCCATCCGGTGTCCTTCCGCACCACCGAATACCCGGGCTTCCCGACCGACATGCAGGCCCAGTTCATGGCCGTGAACATCCTGGCCGACGGCCCGAGCAAGGTGACCGAGACCATCTTCGAGAACCGCTTCATGCACGTGCAGGAAATGAACCGCCTCGGCGCCCAGATCGCCACCGAGGGCAATACCGCCTTCATCAAGGGCGTCGACCGGCTGGTTGGCGCGCCGGTGATGGCGACCGACCTGCGCGCCTCGGCCTCGCTGGTGATTGCCGGCATGGCGGCCGAAGGAACCACCGTCGTCGACCGCATCTACCACCTCGACCGCGGCTACGACCGCATGGAAGTGAAACTCTCGGCGGTCGGCGCCGACATCGTGCGCATCAAAGAATGACCATGACTAGTAAAACTGGCGCGCCGGGCCTGATCCTGGCGCTCTCCAAGGGCCGCATCTTCGAAGACACCCTGCCGCTGCTGGCAAGCGCCGGCATCACGGTGACCGAGAACCCGGAAACCTCGCGCAAGCTGATCCTGCCGACCAACGACCCGGGCGTGCGCGTGCTGATCGTGCGCGCCAGCGACGTGCCGACCTATGTCCAGCACGGCGCCGCCGACTTCGGCGTGGCCGGCAAGGACGTGCTGCTCGAGCATGGCGGCGAAGGCCTGTACCAGCCGATCGACCTGCGCATCGCTTCCTGCCGCATGTCGGTGGCGGTGAACGCCGGCTTCGACTACGAGAACGCGGTGCGCCAGGGCGCGCGCCTGCGGGTGGCGACCAAGTTCGTGCACACCGCGCGCGAGCACTTCGCCAGCAAGGGCGTGCACGTCGACCTGATCAAGCTGTACGGTTCGATGGAGCTGGCGCCGCTGGTCGGCCTGTCCGACGCCATCGTCGACGTCGTCTCGACCGGCGGCACCCTGCGCGCCAACAACCTGGTCGAAGTCGAAAAGATCATGGACATCTCCTCGCGCCTGGTGGTCAACCAGGCCGCGCTCAAGCTCAAGCGCGAGCGCCTGCAACCCATCCTCGATGCCTTCGAACGGGCGACTGAGGCGTCCCCATCCCAAGCAAAAGGTTAACGCATCATGGCAGTACGGATCCGCAAGCTCGACTCCACCGCACCCGACTTCAGGCAGACGCTCGATGCCCTGCTGGCCTTCGAGGCCGAGACCGACGACGCCATCGAGGCAAGCGTCGCGAAGATCCTGGCGGAGGTGAAGCATCGCGGTGACGCGGCCGTGCTGGAGTACACGAACCGGTTCGACCGTATCCCGAACGGCGGCGCCACTTCGATGGCCGCCTTCGACATCGGGCAGGCGGAGCTGGATGCGGCGCTGGCCGCGCTGCCGGAGGCGCAACGCGCTGCCCTGCGCACGGCCGCCGAGCGCATCCGCGTGTTCCATGAACGCCAGAAGCAGGAGCTGAACGGGTTCACGTTCACCGAGCCCGACGGCACCGTGCTGGGCCAGCGCGTGACGCCGCTCGACCGCGTCGGCATCTACGTCCCTGGGGGCAAGGCCGCCTATCCTTCGTCGGTCCTGATGAACGCGATTCCCGCGCAGGTCGCCGGCGTGCAGGAAATCGTGATGGTGGTGCCGACCCCGGATGGCGTGAAGAACCAGATGGTGCTGGCGGCCGCCGCGATCGCCGGCGTGACCCGCGTGATCACCATCGGCGGCGCCCAGGCCGTGGGCGCGCTGGCCTACGGCACCGAGACCATCCCCGCCGTGGACAAGATCGTCGGCCCCGGTAACGCCTACGTGGCGGCCGCCAAGCGCCGCGTGTTCGGCACCGTCGGCATCGACATGATCGCCGGCCCGTCGGAAATTCTGGTGCTGTGCGACGGTACCACCGACCCGGACTGGGTGGCGATGGACCTGTTCTCGCAAGCCGAACACGACGAGCTGGCCCAGGCCATCCTGCTGTGCCCGGACGCGGACTACATCGCGCGCGTGGAAGCGAGCATCCACAAGCTGCTGCCGACCATGCCGCGCGCGGCGACCATCACCACCTCGCTCAGCGACCGCGGCGCCCTGGTGAAGGTGCGCGACATGATGGAAGCGTGCGACATCGCCAATGCCATCGCCGCCGAGCACCTCGAGATCTCGGCCGAGGAGCCGCTGCAATGGGCGGACAGGATCCGCCATGCGGGCGCCATGTTCCTTGGCCGTTTCTCGTCCGAGTCGCTGGGCGACTACTGCTGCGGTCCGAACCATGTGCTGCCGACCTCGCGCACCGCGCGCTTTTCCTCGCCGCTGGGCGTCTACGATTTCCAGAAGCGCTCGTCGGTCATCCAGGTGAGCGAGCAGGGCGCCCAGACGCTCGGCAAGGTGGCCGCCGAACTGGCTTATGGCGAAGGCTTGCAGGCGCACGCCCGCAGCGCGGAACTGCGTCTGAAGACATCATGAGCACCTGGGTCGACCAGGTGTTCTGCGAGGATGCGCTGCCGGGCCTGGCGCGCATCCCGGACGCTTCCATCGACCTGATCCTGACCGATCCGCCCTACAACCTGGGCAAGGATTACGGCAACGCATCCGACCAGCAGAGCGTCGAGGCCTACCTGGCCTGGACCGAGGCGTGGATCGACGCGGCCCTGCCCAAGCTCAAGCCCAACGGCAGCCTGTACATCTTCCTTACCTGGCGCCACGCGCCCGAGATCTTCGTGATGCTGAAAAAGCGCATGACGATGATGAACGAGATCATCTGGGACCGCCGCGTGCCCTCGATGGGCGGCAGCGTGCGCAGCTTCTCCTCGGTGCACGACACCATCGGCTTCTTCGTGAAGCGCAAGGATTACTACTTCGACCTCGACGCGGTGCGCATCCCCTACGACGCCGAGACCAAGAAGGCGCGCTCGCGCTCGATCTTCATCGGCGCCAAGTGGCTGGAAGTGGGCTATAACCCGAAGGACGTGTGGAGCGTGTCGCGCCTGCACCGCGAGCATCCGGAGCGCGCCGACCATCCGACCCAGAAGCCGCTGGAAATCATCGCGCGCATGGTGAAGGCATCCTGCCCGCCCGGCGGCATCGTGCTCGACCCCTTCATGGGGAGTGGCACCACGGCGATCGCCGCGCGCCAGGCCGGCCGCCATTTCACCGGCTTCGAGCTGAACCCCGCCTATTGCGACATCGTCCGCGCGCGCCTGGCCGCGCCCGAGGTGCCGGTCGCCGGCAGCAAGCCGGGAGCCAGGGCGGGAACCAAGAAACGCAAGAGCGCCAGGAACGCTCCCCTGGACGAGGAAACCGTATGAACGCCATCGACAAGCTGATCGAAAACACCATCCGCGCCGACGTGCGCGCCATTGCCAGCTACCATGTGCCCGACGCGAGCGGCTACATCAAGCTCGATGCGATGGAAAACCCGTATGAACTGCCGGACGCGCTGCGCGCGGAGCTGGGCCAGCACCTGGCCGACGCCGCGCTGAACCGCTATCCGGTGCCGTCCTATGCCACGCTCAAGCGCAGGATCTGCGCCGGCCTGGGCGTACCGAGCGGCTATGACGTCCTGCTCGGCAACGGCTCGGACGAACTGATCGCCATCATGGCCACCGCCATCGCGCGCCAGGACCGGAAGGCAGTCGTCATGGCCCCGACCCCGGCCTTCGTGATGTTCGCGCGCTCGGCCCAGTTCGCGGGCGCGGACTTCGTCGGCGTGCCGCTCAACAGCGCTGACTTCTCGCTCGACCTGCCGGCCATGCTGGCCGCCATCGCGCGGCACCAGCCCGCGCTGCTGTTCCTGGCCTACCCGAACAACCCCACCGGCAACCTGTTCGACGAGCAGGCCATGGAGGCGATCCTCAAGGCCATGGGCGAGACCGGCATCGTGGTGGTCGACGAGGCCTACCAGCCGTTTGCGAAGAAAAGCTTCATGGGCCGCCTGCCCGAATTCCCGAACCTGGTCGTGATGCGCACCCTGTCCAAGCTGGGCCTGGCCGGTATCCGCCTCGGCTACCTCTCGGGTGATCCGAAACTGCTGGAACAGTTCGAGAAGGTGCGCCCGCCCTACAACGTCAATGTGCTGACCCAGGTGGCGGCCGAGTTCGCGCTCGACCACCTCGACGTACTCGACGGGCAGGCCGCGCTGCTGAACCAGGAACGTACGCGCCTGGCGGCCGAACTGGCGGCGCTGCCGGGGGTCGAAGTGTTTCCATCGGCGGCGAATTTCATTTCGTTGCGGGTGCCCGACGCCGACAAAACCTGTTCAGAACTAAGCACGGGAAAGGTGTTGATCAAAAATTTGAGTAAAATGGACAAGATGCTGGCCAACTGCATCCGCGTCACGGTCAGCACCCCCGAAGAAAATACCGCATTCCTGCATGCCCTGAAAGCATCCCTTTAAGCGCAGCGCTTCCGCCAGGACGCGCTGTCCAGATGAGCCAGCAATGACCCGCACCGCCGACATCACGCGCAACACCAACGAAACGCAGATCCGCGTTTCGATCAACCTCGACGGCACCGGCCGCCAGAAACTGAACACTGGCGTTCCCTTCCTCGACCACATGCTCGACCAGATCGCGCGCCATGGCATGATCGACCTCGAAGTCGACGCCGTGGGCGACCTGCACATCGATGCCCACCATACCGTCGAGGATACCGGCATCACGCTGGGCATGGCGGTGGCCAAGGCCGTCGGCGACAAGAAAGGCATGACCCGCTACGGCCACGCCTACGTGCCGCTGGACGAAGCGCTGTCGCGCGTGGTGATCGATTTCTCCGGCCGTCCCGGCCTGGAAATGCACATTCCCTGGACCCGCGCCATGATCGGCACTTTTGATGTCGACCTGACGGGCGAATTCTTCCGCGGCTTCGTGAACCACGCCGGCGTGACCCTGCACATCGACAACCTGCGCGGCGTGAATGCGCACCACCAGTGCGAGACCGTGTTCAAGGCTTTCGGGCGCGCGCTGCGCATGGCCACCGCGCTCGACGAGCGCGCCGCCGGCATCATTCCTTCGACCAAAGGCAGCCTGTAGCTTGGGGAACATGCGTACCATGACGAACAAGATTGTGGTGGTCGATGGCCTGGGTAACCTGCGCTCGGTGGCGCAGGCGCTGCGCGCCGCCGCGCCCGAAGCCGACATCCTGGTGTCGAACAGGCCGGAAGACATCGATGCGGCCGACCGCATCGTGCTGCCGGGGCAGGGCGCGATGCGCGACTGCATGCGCAGCCTGCGCGAATCCGGCGCCGAGGACGCGCTGCTGCGCGCCGTGAAGACGCGCCCGGTGATGGGCGTGTGCGTGGGCGAGCAGATGCTGTTCGACGCGAGCGAAGAGAACGAGGGCACGCCGGGCCTGGGCCTGCTGCCCGGCCGCGTGGTCCGGTTCCAGCTCGACGGCAGGCTGCAGGCCGACGGCTCGCGCTTCAAGGTGCCGCAGATGGGCTGGAACCGTGTGCGCCAGACCCGCGCCCACCCGCTGTGGGAAGGCGTCGAGGACGGCAGCTATTTCTATTTCGTGCACAGCTACTACGCCGTGCCGGAGCAGGCCCGGGACACCATCGGCGAAACCGACTACGGCGGCATGTATGCCTGCGCCGTGGCGCGCGACAACCTGGTCGCCACCCAGTTCCACCCCGAGAAAAGCGCGGCCGCCGGCCTGCGCCTGTACCGCAATTTCATCCACTGGAAACCGTAAGCCTTTACGTTCATTCCCCGTCAACCAACCGACAACGACCATGCTGCTGATCCCCGCCATCGACCTCAAAGACGGTCACTGTGTCCGCCTCAAACAGGGTGACATGGACCTCGCCACCGTATTTTCCGAAGACCCCGCCGAGATGGCGCTGCACTGGCTGAAGAAGGGCGCGCGCCGCCTGCACCTGGTCGACCTGAATGGCGCCTTCGCCGGCAAGCCGAAGAACGAGGCGGCGATCAAGTCCATCCTGAAGACCGTGCAGGACTACGCCGAAGAGATGGGCATCGAGGAAATCCCGGTCCAGCTGGGCGGCGGCATCCGCGACCTCGACACCATCGAGCGCTACCTGGACGACGGCATCACCTACATCATCGTCGGCACCGCCGCGGTGAAGAACCCGGGCTTCCTGCACGACGCCTGCGGCGCCTTCCCGGGCTCGATCATCGTCGGCCTGGACGCCAAGGACGGCAAGGTCGCCACCGATGGCTGGAGCAAGATGTCGGGCCACGAAGTCATCGACCTGGCCAAGAAGTTCGAAGGCTATGGCGTGGAATCGATCGTGTACACCGACATCGGCCGCGACGGCATGATGGCAGGCGTGAACATCGAAGCCACCGTCAAGCTGGCCCAGGCCGTCCGTATCCCGATCATCGCCTCGGGCGGCGTGCACAACCTGGCCGACGTGGAAGCGCTGTGCGCGGTGCAGGACGAAGGCATCGAGGGCGTGATCTGCGGCCGCTCGATCTACGAAGGCACGCTCGACCTGGCCTCGGCCCAGGAACGCGCCGACGCACTCACCGAGGGCGCCCAGGCTTAAGCTCCATGCTCGCAAAACGCATCATTCCCTGCCTCGACGTCACCGGCGGCCGCGTGGTCAAGGGCGTCAACTTCACCGAGCTGCGCGACGCCGGCGACCCGGTCGAGATCGCGCGCCGCTACGACGCACAAGGCGCCGACGAGATCACCTTCCTCGACATCACCGCCTCGAGCGACGGCCGCGACCTGATCCTGCCGATCATCGAAGCCGTGGCTTCGACCGTGTTCATCCCGCTCACCGTCGGTGGCGGCGTGCGCAAGGTCGAGGACGTGCGCCGGCTGCTCAATGCCGGCGCCGACAAGGTGTCGATGAACACCTCGGCCGTCACCAACCCGCAGCTGGTGTTCGACGCGGCGCAGAAGCACGGCTCGCAGTGCATCGTGGTGGCGATCGACGCCAAGCAGGTCGCACCGGGCAAGTGGGAAGTGTTTACCCATGGCGGGCGCAACGCGACCGGCCTGGATGCCGTCGAATGGGCGCGCAAGATGGAAAGCCTCGGCGCCGGCGAACTGCTGCTGACCTCCATGGACCGCGACGGCACCAGGGCCGGCTTCGACCTGGGCCTGACGCGTGCCGTGTCCGACGCGGTCGGCATTTCCGTGATCGCCTCGGGCGGCGTGGGTGGCCTGCAGGACCTGGCCGACGGCATCCTGGAGGGCCACGCCGACGCGGTGCTGGCCGCCAGCATCTTCCACTACGGACAGCACACGGTCGGCGAGGCCAAGCGCTTCATGCTTGACCGCGGCATCCCGATGCGCCTGGAGTGAACATGCCGACCAACGCAAAATGGCTGAACAAGGTGCGCTGGGACGAGCACGGCCTGGTGCCCGTGATCGCCCAGGAAGCGGCGAGTGGCGACGTCGTGATGTTCGCCTGGATGAACCGCGAGGCGCTGGCCAGGACGGTGGAGCTGGGCGAAGCCGTCTACTGGAGCCGTTCGCGCAAGAAGCTGTGGCACAAGGGCGAGGAATCCGGCCACACCCAGAAGGTGCTCGACATCCGCCTCGACTGCGACGAAGACGTGGTCCTGTTGAGAATCGAGCAGAAGGGCGGCATCGCCTGCCATACCGGACGCCACTCCTGCTTCTTCCAGCAACTGAAGGACGAGGACTGGCAGGCGGTCGAACCCGTGCTGCAGGACCCCGCCACCATCTACTCCCAGGACAAGAAACACCCATGAACGATATCCTGGCCCGCATCGCGGCCGTGATCGAGTCGCGCAAGCCGGCCGCCGGCGGCGACCCTGCAAGCTCCTACGTCGCCAAGCTGTTCAGCAAGGGCGACGACGCCATCCTCAAGAAGATCGGCGAAGAAGCCACCGAGACCGTGATGGCCGCCAAGGACGCGCGCGTCTCGGGCGACGCGTCCAAGCTGCTGTACGAAACGGCCGACCTCTGGTTCCATTCGATGGTGCTGCTGGCGCAGTTCGGTTTGACGCCGCAGCAGGTGGTCGACGAGCTGGCGCGGCGCGAAGGCGTGTCCGGCATCGACGAAAAGGCGGCGCGCACCGAGTAAAGCCGGGGCGTGCGTGCCATGCCCATCGGCAGTGTCATAATCGGGCTTTCGACGCCGCGCGTTCACGGCATCTGGAGACAAGATGGATAACTGTATTTTTTGCAAGATCGTCGCCAAGCAGATCCCGGCCAGCGTCGTCTACGAAGACGACGAGGTGCTGGCCTTCAAGGACATCAACCCGGCCGCGCCGGTGCACCTGCTGGTGATCCCGAAGCAGCACGTGGCCACCCTGTCCGACTGCACCGACGCGCACGCGGCCGTGCTGGGCAAGATGCTGGCGCTGGCGCCGAAGCTGGCGCAGGAGCACGGCGTTGGCGTCACCTCCGATGGCAATGGCGGGCACAGTGGCGGCTTCAAGACCCTGATCAACAGCGGCCCGGACGGCGGGCAAGAGGTCTACCACCTGCACCTGCACATGTACGGCGGCAAGCGCCCGTGGCGCGGTCTCGGTACCTGAGGGCAAGGAAACTTTTAATCGTGGCAAGCATGGGGCAAGCGAGCCCGCATGGCGTATACTGAAACGCAGGCTTTTCCGATTTTACAGGCGCAATGCGTCTTGCTAGGAGATAAACATGGGTTCGATGAGTATTTGGCACTGGGTCATTGTCCTGGTCGTCGTGATGCTGATTTTTGGCACCAAGAAGATCGGCAATATCGGTTCCGATCTCGGTAAGGCAGTCAAGGGCTTCAAGGATGGCGTGAAGGGCGAGGAAGACAAGGCGAATCCGAACGCCGCGGCCGCCCAGCCGCCGCAGCAGGTGGCCGACAAGTCCACCATCGACGTCGAAGCCCGCGACAAGACCCGTCACTGACCCCCGGGCATGATCGATCTCGGACTGTCGAAGCTGGCGATCATCGGCGTTGTCGCGCTGATCGTGATCGGCCCTGAAAAGCTGCCGAAGGTGGCGCGCATGGCGGGCACCCTGTACGGGCGCGCCCAGCGCTACCTGCACGACGTCAAGTCCGAGGTCAGCCGCGAGATCGAGCTCGACGAGTTGCGCAACCTGCACAAGGAAGTGCACGACAGCGCGCACTCGTTCAAGTCCGAGGTCGAGCAGTCCATGTCCAGCCACGTCGACGAAGTCGAAGCGCTGTGGGACGGCAGGGAACACCTGCCTTCGTCTTCATCCTCTTCCCATGCGTCGCATGGCTTCGTCAGCACTGCCGACATCGAACGCAAGGCGCGCGATTTCCGCCGCAAGAAGCTGGTGCGTACCTCGGCCGTGCCGAGCTGGTACAAGCACCGCCACGGCGGCAAGACCCATGTGCTGTCGGGCGCCGCGCGCGTACGCAAGTTCCGCCCCGGCTCCAGCAAATCCAAGACTTCCTTTTTCTAGATGACCGACGAAGCCGCAGGCGAAGAAACCTTCATTTCCCACCTGGTCGAACTGCGTGACCGCCTGGTCAAGGCGTCGATCGGGATCGCCATCGCCTGCGCGGCGCTGTTCATCTGGCCCGGCCCATCGCAGGTCTACGACCTGCTGGCCGCGCCCATGATCGCCTCGCTGCCGCCAGGCGCCAAGATGATCGCCACCGGCGTCGTCTCGCCTTTCCTGGTGCCGATGAAGGTGACCCTGCTGCTGGCCTTCATCCTGTCGCTGCCCTGGGTGTTCTACCAGCTGTGGGCCTTTGTCGCGCCCGGCCTGTACGCCCACGAGAAGCGCCTGGTGCTGCCGCTGGTGATCTCGTCCTCGCTGCTGTTCATCGCCGGCGTGGCCTTCTGCTACTTCTTCGTGTTCGGGCGCGTGTTCCACTTCATTGGCGAGTTCGCGCCCACCTCGATCGCGGTCACGCCCGACATCGAGAACTACCTCGACTTCGTGATGTCGATGTGCCTGGCCTTCGGCGCCACCTTCGAGGTGCCGGTGGTGGTGGTCATCCTGGTGCGCATGGGCATCGTCAGCATCGAGAAACTGCGCGAGATCCGCTCCTACGTGATCGTCGGCGCGTTCGTCATCGCGGCCATCGTCACGCCGCCGGACGTGGTCAGCCAGCTGGCCCTGGCCATCCCGATGTGCCTGCTGTACGAGCTGGGCCTGCTGGTGGCGCCGATCTTCGCGCGCGTTACCCGGGCGCCCGAGGAACACGCCTGAGGCGACGCCGTAGCGCGATCCTATGCCTTCGGCATCATCTGCCGGGCTCCCGCTGTTCTTTCTTGTGATTGCCTCCTGCGCATGCAAATATTGCGCTCCCGCATTTGACGCACAGGATACGCATGTCTTTCCTTTCCCCGCTCCGCTACGTCGGCATCGTGCTGGTTGCCGTCCTGGGCGCCTCCGCCTCCGCCGCGCCCGCCGATCCGCTGCCGCTCGACCCCCAGCTCAGGTTCGGCAAGCTGGACAATGGCCTGAGCTACTACATCCGGCAAAACGCGCGGCCGGCCCAGCGCGTCGAACTGCGCCTGGTCGTCAACGCCGGGTCGATCCTGGAAGACGAAGACCAGCTGGGCGCTGCCCACTTCGTGGAACACCTGGGCTTCAACGGCAGCCGCCATTTCAAGAAGCAGGAACTGGTGTCCTATCTGCAGTCGATCGGCATCCGTTCCGGCGCCGACCTGAACGCCTTCACCAGCTTCGACTCCACGATCTACGTCTTGCCGGTCCCGACCGACAAGCCGGGCAACCTGGAGCAGGGCTTCCGGGTGCTGGAGGACTGGGCCCATGGCATGACGCTGTCGGACCAGGCCATCGAGGACGAGCGCGGCATCATCCTCGAGGAAAAGCGGCTGCGCAGCGGCTACGGCCGGCGCATGCAGGAAGCGACCCTGCCGAAGCTGGCCAACGGCTCGCGCTACAAGGACCGGCTGCCGATCGGCACCGAGGCGTCGATCGCCGGCAACCGTCCGGATGCGCTGCGCCGCTTCTACCGCGACTGGTACCGGCCCGACCTGATGGCGGTGATCGTCGTCGGCGACATCGACCCGGAGGAAGCGCAGCGCCTGGTGCGGCGCCACTTCGGCCACATCGCGATGCCAGCCGCGCCGCGGCCACGGCCACAGTATCCGCTGCCTGCGCTGGGCGACCCGGACGTCCTCGTCTACGCCGACCCCGAGGCGCCCGGCAGCACCCTGCGCCTGACCTGGTCCAGCTACCAGCGCGCTCCGGCGGCCACGGTGGCCGACTTCCGCACCGTGCTGCAGCGGCGCCTGTTCTCGGAGCTGATGCGCATGCGCCTGGCGCGCCTGCCGGTGCTGGGTGGCTTCGTTGGCGAATCGGCCTCGCCCTTCGGAACCAACCAGCACACCTATACCGCCACGGCCGGGATCGGCCCGGCCGGCGTGCACAAGGCGATCGATGCGCTGGTCGGCGAGAACCAGCGGGTGCGCCAGTTCGGCTTTTCCGCCGCCGAACTGGAGGCGGCCAGGCGCAGCGTCATGGCCAGCTACGAGCATGCCTACAAGGCGCGCGACAGCCGCAGCTCGGCCGCGCTGCTGGGCGCGTACGTGCGCCACTTCCTGGCCGGCGAACCGGCGCTCGACATCGAACAGGAAGTGGCTTACGCGCGCAGCGCCATCCCGGCGATCACGGAAGAGGAGATGCATGCCTATGCCAGGACCGTGATCCCCGGCGACGGGCCGAAGCTGCTGGTGTACACGACCAGCCCGAACGGCGCCCAGCCCGTCCCTACCGGCACGGAGCTGCTGGAGCGGGTCGACTCGGCACTGAAGACGCCCGTGTCGCGGCACAAGGAAAAGGAGCTGCCTGCCCAGCTGATGGCGCAGCAGCCCGCGCCTGGCAGCATCGTCGAACAGCGCGAAGACAAGCTGCTCGGGGTCACCCGGCTGCTGCTGTCGAATGGCGTGAAGGTGGTGCTCAAGCCCACGCCCTTCAGCCGGGACAGCGTGCAGATGGCGGCGCTGCGCCCCGGCGGTCAGATGCTGTTCGCGGACGCCGACAAGGACGCCCTGCGCTTCGGTGGCGTACTGCACCGGGCGATGGGCGCCGGGCCATATAGCGTGCTGGACCTGTCGCGTATCCTGGCGGGCAAGAACCTGACGCTCACGGCCGGCATGGGTCCGTACACCGACCACCTGAACGGGAGCAGCAACAGCGGCGACCTGGAGACGCTGCTGCAGCTGAACTACCTGGCGATGACCAGTCCGCGCCGCGACAAGGCGGTGTTCCGCTCCTTCGTGAACAGCAATGCCACGCTGGCCCAGACGCAGGCGGCGGTGCCCGAAGGGCGCTTCGCCGATGCGCGCGAGCTGGCCGTGTACGGTGGCCATCCGCGCACCCAGTTGCGGCCCCGTCCCGAAGACTACCGCAAGCTGGACCTGGACCGCAGCCTCGAACTGTTCCGTTCACGCATGCTCAATGCCAAGGGCATGAGCTTCTACTTCGTGGGCGACTTCGAGGTCGAGGCGATCAAGCCGCTGCTGGCCGCCTACGTCGCCACCTTGCCGGTTTCCGAGCTGGCGCTGTCCTACCGCGACCCCGGCATCCGCCAGGTGCCCGGGGTCGTGCGGCGCGAAGTCAGGGCGGGCGTCGAGCAGAAGAGCATGGTCACCTACGATTTCGGCGGCGAGATGGACTACTCCCGCAGCGAAGCGACGGCCTTCACGGCGATGGTCGACGTACTGAACCTGCGCATCCGCGACGCGCTGCGCGACCGCCACCAGCTGATCTACACGGGCGGCGCCAGCGGCCGCTACGGACGCATCCCGCGCCCCTTGTACTCGATCGCCATCCAGCTGCCGACCGCGCCCCAGCATGTGGAGAAGATCGAGACGGTGCTGTGGGAAGAGATCGCGGCCCTGCAGGACAAGGGACCGACGCCGGAAGAGCTGAACAAGGTCAGGCAGGGCATGCTGCAGGTCTATCGCAAGTCGCTGAAGGAAAACGGCTACTGGCTGGTGCGCCTGCAGAATGCCGACCTGGAAGGGGACGATCCGGGCGACATCCTCACGGTGGCCGAGCGCATCGAAGCGGTCAGCGCGGAAGGGGTGCGGGCGGCGGCGCAGCGTTTCCTGACCAGGGAACGCCATGTGGAGATGGTGCTCAGGCCCGAAGCCTGAGGAGGTGGCCGGCAAGGGCTCCGCTCTCGTGTCGAATAACCTTGCCGGCAACGATCACCGCGTGGGCGGAAATCCGCCCACCCTACGGGTGCAAGTTGGCGCTTACTGCATCATCAGCTCGGCGATCATCTTCACCGGCGCATTGCCGTAGCCGAGGAACTGGTCGTGGAATTCCTTCAGGTTGAAGCGCTCGCCCAGCTGCTGCTTGCGGCGCTCGCGCAATTCCATGATCTGCTCGTAGCCGCTGTAGTAGCTGGTTAGCTGCACCGAGGTGAGCTGCACGCGGCGCCACTTTTCCTCGGCTTCCTGGCGCGTCTGGAAAGCCTGGCGGGTCAGCAGGTCGATCGCTTCCGGCCGCTGCATGCCGAGCACGTGGACGCTGTAGTCGAGGATGGTGTTGGTGACGCTGCGCAGGTTCCATTTCGAGTACATCAGCCACATCTCGGGCGCGTTGTCGCCATAGCCGTTCTCCAGCATCATGCGCTCGCCGTACACGGCCCAGCCCTCGACCATGGCGCCGTTCCCGAACAGCGACTTCACCAGCGAGGGCGAGCGGTTCGCATACACCAGCTGCGCGTAGTGGCCGGGAATCGCCTCGTGGATGTTCAGGATCTGCAGGATCCACTCGTTGTACTCGCGCAGGCTGCTCTCGGCCTGTTCCGGCGTCAGGTCGTCCAGCGGCGTGACGTTGTAGTACGTCTTGTCCTTCGGGCGGTAGGGGCCGGGTGCGTCGATGCTGGCGCCGGCCACGCCGCGCTGGTACATCGGGGTCTCGCGCACTTCGAGCGGCTTGTCGGCGTCCAGCGTGAGCAGGTTTTTCTCGGTGACGAACTTGTGCAGGGCCGGGATCTGGCGCCGGATCTCGGGCAGGAAGTTCTCGCGCGCGACGTGGCGGCTCGACAGCTTGTCGATCATCATGCCGATCTTCTGGAAGCGGTCGCGCGGCTTGGCCACCCCTGCCATGGTGCGCGGCCACAGTTCGTCGGAGATCGTGTCCATGCGCGCGAGCAGCTCCTCGCGCGTGGCCAGCGCCTTGCGGAAGGTCTGCTCGGCACTGCTGGAAGACTGGATCTCGAGCGCGAACTTTTGCTCGTACAGCGCCTTCCCGGCGCGGAACGGACGCGGGCTGGCCGCATTCCTGTCGAGCGCCGTCAGGAAATCGATATAGCCCAGCACGGCGCTGCCGGCGTTCGCGATGCGCTGCGCGAAGATCGCCTTCTCTTGCGGGTTCAGGATCGATTCCTGCGCCGCCTTGCCCAGGTCGGCCAGCACCGCGATGGTGCCCGGGGCCTGGGCGATGGCGAGCTGGGTGTGCTCGCGGGTCGGGTTGACGATCGAGGCCTGCGCCGCTTCATAGAAGGCCGGCACATCGGCCAGGCGCTTGAGGATGGTGCGCAGGCGCTGCGGCTTGGCGGCGTACTCGGTGTTCAGGATCAGGTCGAGCGGCTGGGCGATGTTGTACAGCGAAGGATTCCACGCGTACTCGCGCCAGGTCGTCAGGTTCCAGCGGTCCCGCTCCAGCTTGTTCACCAGCAGGGCCAGGTCGGTGCGCTGGCGGTCCGATAGCTGGCGGGTGTCGAGCTTGTTGAATTTCTCCAGCCATTCATTGGCGAAGGCCAGCTTCTTGGCGCGCGTGGCGGCGTCCGGAATGGTGAGGTTGGCGGCCTGGTCGAACTTGCCGACATAGATGCCGCCCTCCGGGTCGATCCGCCACAGCGCGGTCAGGTATTGCATGCTCATCGTGTCGAAGCGGCGGTCGAGACGCTTTTCACTTGCCCGTGCGGACGGTGCGGCGGTTGCCGTGGCAGCTGCCGCGGCGGCGGCGGTCGCGACGGCCGCCTTCTTGCCGGATTTCCTGACCGGTGCTTTCGACTTGTTCGTTTTCGCCTTGACCACCTTGGCGGCCTTGGCCTTGCCCTTGGCGGGCTTGCTCGGCTTGGCGCTGGCGGGCGCCAGCGCGAAACTCGCCAGCAGGACTGCCAGCGCGATTTTCGTTTTCATCATCCTGTTCGAACCCTGAGTTGTGAAGGCCGGAGCCCGGAAGAGTAGCACCATTCAGGCCGCTTGCGGACCGCTGAAACATTCCGACACGTATCCCGGGCTTAATCGACGGCGCCGGAACGGATCATCTGCTGGTGGATGGCATTGACCGTTTCCACGGCCTTGCGCCCGCCCGCGATGTGGTGCAGGACGATCTCGCTCTCCTTGGTGAAGCGGTGGCCGATGCGCACCGTGTACGAGCGCGTGACCCAGCTGACGAAGCCGTTGACGTAGCTGGCTTCGTCCATGTCGCGCCACTTCACGCCCGCCACGCCGCGCGCCCAGGGCAGTACGCCCGAGACCACCCAGACACCGACATCGTCGTAGTACAGCTGCACGCTGCGCACCAGCAGGAAGCGGTAGACGACGATCAGGCTCGAGCCCGCCAGCACCGTGCCGGCGGCCAGTTCGTTCCAGCGGAAGGACAGGGGCAGCGCGATCAGGAACAGCAAGCCGGCCAGCGCCAGCACGCCGGCGTAGGCCGTCCACGATTTGACGCCGATGACGCGCGCCTGGGGCGTCATTGCCGCTTTGTCCAGTTCCATCCGTCTTTGCTCGTCCATAAAAGCGGCATGATCACATGGAATGTCATGCAGCGCCAAGGCCTTGTTCCAGCATGGCCAGCATCTCGCCCGGCGACATGCGCGCCGCCATCTCGGTCCCTTCCAGCAGGCTGTCGGCCAGGTCGCGCTTGCGGCCATGCAGTTCGACGATGCCTTCCTCGATGGTGCCGCGCGCCACCAGCCGGTAGATCGTGACCGGGCGCTGCTGGCCCATGCGGTGGGCGCGGTCCGAGGCCTGGTCTTCCACCGCCGGGTTCCACCAGGGGTCCATGTGGATCACGTAGTCGGCCGCGGTCAGGTTGATGCCGACCCCGCCTGCCTTCAGGCTGATCAGGAACAGTTCTCCTTCGCCGGCCTGGAAGGCATCCACCCGCCGCTTGCGCTCCTGCATCGGGGTGGCGCCGTCCAGGTACTGGTAGGGGATGTGCCTGCCGTCGAGGTACTTGCGGATCAGGCGCAAATGGTCGACGAACTGGCTGAACACCAGTACCTTGTGGCGGTTTTCCAGCAGGTCGTCGACCAGGCGTGCAAAGGCCATCAGCTTGCTGCTGGCGATGCCGGCGCCCGGCGCCACCAGTTCCGGATTACAGACGGCGCGGCGCAGCCGCATCATCTCGGCCAGGATCTCGATCGACTTCTGGCTTTCCGGCGCCTCGAGCGCGGCCAGCTTGTCGAGCGCATCGCGGCGCAGCGATTCGTACAGCGCGCTTTCTTCCCCGGTCAGCTCGACCGGCAGCACGATCTCGGTGCGCGGCGGCAGCTCGGCCAGCACCTGCGCCTTGGTGCGGCGCAGGATGAAGGGCTGCGTCAGCCGGCGCAGCCGGGCCCGGGCGCCGGCTGCGGCGCGCTTGTCCTGTGCCTTTTCGATCGGCCCGGCAAAGCGCAACTGGAACTGGTCGGCGCTGCCCAGCAGGCCCGGGTTGATGAACCTGAACAGGTTCCACAGCTCGCCCAGGTGGTTTTCCAGCGGGGTGCCGGTGGCCGCCATGCGAAACCCCCCTTGCAGCGCCATCACGGCCTGCGAGCGCTTGGTGTGCATGTTCTTGATGGCTTGCGCTTCGTCCAGCACGATGCTGTGCCATGGCCGTTTTGCAAACAGCGCCGCTTCCTGCTGGAGCAGGCCGTAGCTGGCCACCACCACGTCGAAGGGACCGGCTTGTTCCAGCATCGCGGCGCGCTCGCCCGGACCGAACAGCTTCAGGTTCAGCGTCGGCGCGAAGCGCTGGGCCTCGGCGATCCAGTTGGGGCAGACCGAGGTCGGCGCCACCACCAGCGCCGGGCCGTCCGGCGCACGCGTGAGCAGCAGGGCCAGGGCTTGCAAGGTCTTGCCGAGGCCCATGTCGTCGGCCAGGCAGGCGCCGACGCCCAGGTGGGCCAGGCGTCCCAGCCATTCGAAGCCTTCGCGCTGGTAATCGCGCAGCTCGGCCTGCAGGGTGGAAGGCAGCGCCGGCGTATGGGCTTCGCTGTCGGCGATGCGCTTCACATGCTGGCGCCAGGCGGCGTCGCTGTCCACGCTGCCGGCCTCGCGCGCCAGCTCCGCCAGCGAGAAGCTGGCCAGTGGGTGCATGCGCAGTTCGTCGCCATGGAGCGTGCCGTAGTCGGCCAGCTCCATCAGGCGCCGGTGCAGCTCGTCGCTCAGGGCCAGGTAGTCGTTGTCGCCCAGCGCCACGAAGCGGCTCTTCCCTTCGCGCACGCGCTCCAGCAGCGAACGCAGGTCGAGCACGCGCCCTTCGTCCACCACGATGTCGCCGTTGGCGGCGAACCAGTCACGCTCGCGCCGCACCTGGAGGCGTACGGATTTGGAGCTAGCGCGTTTCGATACGCGGAATTGTTCGCCTTCCGGCCAGGCCACCACGACCTTGTCCGGGTCGACGCCGCGCAACTCGTCCACCAGCTCCAGGCATTGCAGGGGCTGACCCAGTAGCCATTCGCCGTGCTCGGGTTCCGCGTGCTCGAGCGCGTGGCAGGCACTGATCAACCGGCGCTCGGCGTCGCGCTCGGCGTTCAGGTCGCGCCTCGCCTCGGTGCGCACCCCGTTCACGTCGGCGATCACGCTTTCGGCGCCGGCGCCGGGCGCATAGTAGGCGCCATTGTCCAGCGGGCGCACCAGGATCTGCAGGCTCAGGCCCTGCTGGTAGGGGCGCAGGTGCAGGTGCAGGCGCGGGTCGGCCGCCACCTGTTCCAGGTCGCCCGGGCTGGCGCCGATGTCCGACTGCACCGTCACGATCGAGGAGATCGCGCTGATCGCGCGCAGTACGCGGCGCTCGGCTTCCACCGGCACTTCGAGGCCGGCGCCGACGATGGCGGCGATGCGCCGGTGTTCCTCGTTGACGCGCACCAGGCGCAGGCGGGTCGGTGTCTCGCGCGTGACGATGACGTCGCCATCCTGTTCGCCCGGCGCCGGGTGCAGCGCGATGGTGACCTTGGCGCCGCGCGCCTTCACCAGCAGTTCAGGTTCTCCCGGCAACAGCTCGACCCGGGTGCCGGGCGAATCCATCCAGAACAGCAGCGGGTGGCCGACCAGGGCGGCCAGGGCCTTGTCCAGCTCGAATTCGAAGCGGATGCCGGTGCTGCCGTAATAGCGCCGCCCGGCAATGCTGGACACGGCCTGCACGTCCTGGGCACTGAGGAACTCGAGCGCATGCGCCTCTTCGGCCAGGCGCTTCAGGCCGACGGCGCGGCCGCGGCTCCAGCCGCCCTGGGCATCGCGCTTCTGTTCGCGCGGCTCCAGTTCGCGCACGCCCATCTGCTCGTCATAGCGGATCATCCACACCAGGCGCGACTCGCGCACCACTTCGGCGTTCAGCGCCGGCTGCAGGTTGATCAGGGCGTTGAGCTGGCGTTCCCAGGCTTCCTCGCGCTCGAACCAGTGGGTCAGGTCGCTGAGGCGCTGCCTGCGGCGCAATTCGCCTGCGCGCGCTTCATGCGCGAGCGCACCGGGTCCGCCGATCTGCGCCAGCAAGCCGGCCAGCTGGGCCGACAGCAGGTCGAAGCCGGCGGCTTCGGACTGCGCCAGCATGTCCTCGATGTCCTGGCGCCTGCCCGGCAGTTGCGGCAGGCCCAGCCAGTGGTGCATCAGCGCGCGAAAAGTAAAAGGCTCGAGCGCCATCTCCCAGCTGCGCGAGGCCAGCACCTCGGCATCGACGGTGCCGCGGCGGATTTCCTGCAACATGCTGAGCTGGAAGAGCACGGCCGTCTCCGGACGCTGCACCGCGCGGGTGGCGATCTCCAGCCAGGCATCGGCCAGTTTCAGGTGGGCGGGCTGGTTGCTGCGCAGCAGGGCAGCCAGGTAGAGATGGGCGCCGATGCCGTGGAAAATCGCCTTGCGCTTGCCCGTTTCGCGGCGCAGCCCCTTGAGCGCCGCCTCGGCGCCGGGCAGGCCCGTTTCGGGATCGTCGCGCAGCAGGGCAACGACGCTGCGCAGGAACAGTCCTGCCGCATCCGGCACCTCGGCCAGCAGCGCCAGGGCCGCGTCGAGGCGGCCGCACAGGATGAAGTGCTCGCCCAATGCGATGCGCAGGCCGATCGCGGGTTCGCCCTGGGCTGCGTGCGCTTCGGCGGCGGCGCGGACCACGGGCGCCAGCGCCGGCTCGCGCTGCGCATGGTGCACCAGTTCGGCAAGGATGGCGTCGCGCAGCTGCGGGTGGATGCGTTCCATGAGCGCCGGCGAGAACGGCCGTGCGCAAACCTCGACCAGGGGATGCAGGTAGGCGGCTTCGTGGCAGCGCAGGCAGGCCTCCAGCAGCGGCATGACGGCCGCGGCCGGCTCGCCCGTGAACAGGCGCATGCGCAGCAGGGCCAGGCCCTGGCGATAGCTGCGCAGGACCGGCGTGCCCTGCCAGTCGCGGCGCAGCGGTGTCACGCGTTCATACGCGCCTTGCAGCTCGCGGAACAGACTGGACGCCAGCGCCCCTTCCAGCGCCGGGCCGACAGCGCCCGCTGTGATCGTGAATCCGCGTCCGGCGGCTTCCGTGACCAGGCCTTGCTGGCGCAGGCGTTCCAGCTCGTCCGCCCATTGCCCGTCCGGCAGCGGCAGGCCGGCCGCCATCAGGTGTTCGAGGATGCGCTGGCGGCCCATCGGCTCGCCCGCCATGGCGAGCAGGGCCAGGATCGCCGCCTCGCCGCTAGCCAGTTCTTGATGAATCATGCAGCCGGCAGGTGTTCGATCTCGAGTGGCGGCAGGCCGGACGGCACCGGAATGCCGAACACGCGCAGGTAGAACACCAGTTCGGACTCCAGCGTCGTCACCACGCTGTCGGCCCTGCGGAAGCCATGGCCTTCGCCTTCCAGGGTGAGATAGGCCACCGGCACCCGGCGCGCGCGCAGCGCCTCGACCATGGTCTCGGACTGCCGGGGCGGCACCACCATGTCGTCCAGGCCCTGGAAGAAGATCATCGGGCGCGTGAGCTTGTCGGTATGGTGGATCGGCGAGCGCTCGCGGTAGACCTGTTCGGCACGTTCCGGCGGCGCGATCAGGTACTGGTTGTAGTGCGACTCGAACTTGTGCGAATCCGCATCCAGCCCGGCCAGGTCGGACACGCCGTAGTAGCAGGCGCCGGCCTTGAACAGGTCGTGGAAGGCGAGGGCGCACAAGGTCGTCAGGCCGCCGGCGCTGCTGCCGCGCACCAGCAGGCGCTCGCGGTCGACCAGGCCCTGATCCGCCAGGTGGCGGGCGCCGGCCACGCAGTCCTCGACATCGACCACGCCCCACTGGCCCTTGAGCAGGTCGCGGTAGGCGCGGCCGAAGCCGGTGCTGCCGCCGTAGTTCACGTCCAGCACCGCGAAGCCGCGGCTGGTCCAGAACTGGGTCGCCAGTTTCAGGGTGCTGGCCGCCATGCCGGTCGGGCCGCCGTGGCCGATCACGATCAGGGGCGGCAGTTCGCCGTCCTGGGGGGCGAAGTCGGCATTGGTCGGCGGGTAGTGGAAGGCGTAGGCGGTGCGGCCGTTCGCGCTCGGGTAGCGGATCGACTGCGGGACCGACAGGTAAGCCATGTCCGGCAGTTGCGCGATCGAGCGCGCCAGGACCTCGTGCTGGCCGCCATCGAGGTCGATGCGGGCCAGTTCCAGCGCCACGGTGGGGGCGCCCCCCAGCAGCGCGACCGTGTGCGCGTTCACGCGCAATTCGCGGATTTCTTCGTAGGGCGTGGCGACCTCGGTGAGCTGCCCGCCACGCAGGCGCGCCAGTTTGCTGACGCCGCCCTCGATGTAGGCGCAGACGATCTCGTCCTCCGAACGAAAACCGTAGAGCGAGCCGCCGAAGGTCCACTGCGGTCCGCCAAATTCCGCCGCGCGCGGGCACAGGGCTTGCACCACGCCATGCGCGTAGCGGTACAGGTTCCACCAGCCGCTGCGGTCGGACACGAAGTGCAGCACGCCACCAGGAGACCACTCCGGCTGGCAGACCGATTCCTGCGGTCCGCCCGCCACCAGCCGGCCATTGGCCAGCGTGCCGTCTTCCAGGATGTCGGCCAGCCACAGCTCGCTGCCTTCCCAGGGCATGCGCGGATGGTCCCAGCACAGCCAGGCCAGCTGGCGGCCGTCCGGCGAAATGCGCGGCGCGGCATAGAAGTCGTTGCCCGCCACCAGCACCGTTTCGACACCGTCGAAGCCGATGGCGGCGATGGTGTTGTCGGGATAGTGGCGGCCGGCTGAATGGTCTTCGCGCACCGCGACCAGGCGGCGGCGCCCGGCATCGGCCACGAAGTCGGCATAACGCTGTTTGTTCTCCGCGGCCGTCACCGGGAACGGCGCCGCGCCGCCTTCGGCCCGGTAGATACGGCTGTCGGCATGGTTGGAAAACCAGGCGACACCGTCCGCGACCATGTATGCGCCGCCACCGTATTCGTGTACCTTGCTGCGCACATTGAAGGGCGCCGGCGTCAGTTCGCCGCGGCTGCCGACCAGGGTCGAGCGTCCCGCTTCGCTGGCCCGCCCTTCCAGCCAGTACAGGCCGGCGCCGTCGAGCACCAGCGACGACAGGGGCGTGGCACCGGCCGCGACGATGGCGGCGGTGATGGGGGAGGTCCAGGTGCCGCACGGGGCTTGCTGTTTGGTCATGGCAGTATTTTCTTCGACAAGAAACGCATTATAAGTGGGGCCCCAAGGATGCGATAATAGAGGTTTTCCCTCCGCATCCATTGTCAGCCATGCCACAATTCGCCCCGCTCCAGAACGACACCTTCCTGCGTGCGCTGCTGCGCCAGCCGACCGACTATACCCCGGTGTGGCTGATGCGCCAGGCGGGCCGCTACCTGCCTGAATACCGGGCGACGCGGCAGAAGGCGGGCTCCTTCCTGGGGCTGGCGAAGAATCCGGATTACGCCACCGAAGTCACCCTGCAGCCCCTGGACCGCTATGCGCTGGACGCTTCGATCCTGTTCTCCGACATCCTGACGGTGCCGGATGCGATGGGCCTGGGCCTGTACTTCGCCGATGGCGAAGGCCCGAAGTTCGAGCGCCCGCTGCGCACGGAGGAACAGGTGCGCAGCCTGGTGGTACCGGATATGGCATCGCTCGACTACGTCTTCAAGGCGGTGACCCAGATCCGCACCGAGATCAATGGCCGCGTGCCCCTGATCGGCTTCTCGGGCAGCCCCTGGACCCTGGCCTGCTACATGGTCGAAGGCGGCGGTTCGCGCGAGTTCCACACCATCAAGAAGATGATGTACCAGCGCCCGGACCTGATGCACCACATCCTCGATACGAACGCGCGCGCGGTCAGCCAATACCTGAACGCCCAGATCGACGCTGGCGCCCAGGCCGTGATGATCTTCGATTCCTGGGGCGGCGCGCTGGCCGACGGCGCCTACCAGCAGTTCTCGCTGGACTACATGCGCCAGGTCGTGAGCCAGCTGCAGCGCGAGAAGGATGGTGTACGGATCCCGGCCATCGTCTTCACCAAGGGCGGCGGCCTGTGGCTGGACGAAATGGCGGACATCGGCGCCGATGCGCTGGGCCTGGACTGGACGGTCAACCTGGGCAAGGCACGCGCCCTGGTCGGCGACCGCGTGGCCCTGCAGGGCAACCTGGACCCGGCCATCCTGTTCGCGGCGCCGGAGCAGATCCGCGCCGAGGTCGAGCGCTCCCTGAGCGCCTACGGCAAGCCGTCGAACGGCCATGGCCACGTGTTCAACCTGGGTCATGGCATTTCCCAGTTCACCCCGCCGGAATCGGTCACGGCCATGGTCGAGGCTGTGCATGGGTTCAGCCGCAGGCAGCGCGCTGGCTGAACCATCACTGCGGCGGCTGGCGTTGCCGCAGCAAAATCACACTTGTTCACAAGTTCGTCAAACAACAAATTTATTCCTGTGGACATCTTTGCTGGATGTGAAAATACCTAAATCAATGATTTATATAACTTTTTTTCACGGCGAACTGTAGGTATACACAGTAGGGCTTCCTACTTATGGGTAAATTGTCCCAGCGTCCTGCCCATTGTTCACAAAGTTATCAACAGGTCGGTGGATGAGCTGGGAAAAGTGCTTGGTTTACGCGGACTTAGCTCAACTCTTCAAGTAAGCTCTGAAGATTCTGGTGCGCTGCAGCGAGTTTTCCCGGAGCATATGTGCAGTTATGCACAGCAAGCCGATTCCAGCCTGGGTTGTTAACAGGGATAACTTGCGTTTTGCAAGTGCTTGAATTGATTGGCAAATTTATTGGTGTCCCAGCGAATCGGCTGATTTCGCTTGATCTAACGTAAACCTCGGACGGGGTCAAGCGCCGCGCTATTCACAAAGTTTTCCACAGCCACTGCACATCAAAAGGTTGGAATTGGCACACTGTTTTCTACAGGTTGCGCTCGATACGCCGCTCAACAGCTGTTTCGACTACCGTTGGGAGTATGAAGCGGGTGCCGAGCCGGTCGTTGGCCAGCTGGTGCTGGTGCCTTTCGCACGGCGCGAAGTGGTGGGCCTGATTGTTGCCATTAAGGAAAACAGCGAAGTTCCGGTGGACAAGCTCAAGGAGGCGATCGCGGTACGCAGCCAGCTTTCGGCCTTGCCCGAGCGCTGGCTGGCGCTGGCGCGCTTCGCCGCCGACTACTACCAGCGCCCGCTGGGCGAAGTGGCGCTCCCGGGCCTGCCGAAGAACCTGCGGGTGCCGAAGACCGTGGCGCTCGACCGCGCGCTCAAGAAGCTGGCGAAGGACGCGCACCCGCACGATCCGGCCCCGACCGGCATGCCGGCGTTGAACCCGGCGCAGCAGGAGGCGGCCGACGCCATCGGCGGGGCCCAGGGCTTTGCACCGATGCTGCTGTACGGTGTCACCGGCAGCGGCAAGACCGAGGTCTACCTGCGGGCCTGTACCCAGGTGCTGGCGCGCGATCCGGACGCCCAGATCCTGATCCTGGTCCCCGAGATCAACCTGACCCCGCAGCTGGAAGGGAATATCCGCGCGCGCTTGCCCGGCCTGATGCTGGCGACCCTGCACAGCAGCCTGTCCGAGGGCGAGCGCATGCTGCACTGGCTGGCCGCGCACCAGGGCCGGGCGCGCATCGTGCTGGGCACGCGCCTGGCGATCCTGTCCTCGCTGCCGCATCTGCGCCTGATCGTCATCGACGAGGAACACGACCCTTCATACAAGCAGCAGGAAGGCCTGCGCTACTCGGCGCGCGACCTGGCGGTATGGCGTGCGCACCAGCTGGCGATCCCGATCGTGCTCGGCTCGGCCACGCCCTCGCTGGAGAGCTGGCACCATGCGCAATCGGGCCGCTACCGCAAGCTGGAGCTGCGCGAGCGCGCCGTGCGCGACGCCGTGCTGCCCGTCGTGAAGCTGGTGGACCTGGAGCGCGACCGTCCCAAGGATGGCCTGAGCAGCGCCCTGGTCGCCGCGCTGCGCCAGCGCCTCGACCGCGGCGAGCAGTCGCTGCTGTTCCTGAACCGGCGCGGCTATGCGCCCGTGATCTGCTGCGACGCCTGCGGCTGGATCAGCAACTGCACCCGCTGCACCGCCTTCATGGTGCTGCACCGGCCCGAGCACCGCCTGCGCTGCCACCACTGCAGCCTGGAGCTGCGCATCCCGCGCCACTGCCCGACCTGCGGCAACGTCGACCTGCAGCCGCTGGGGCGCGGCACCCAGCGCGTCGAGGAAGGATTGCAGGCGATGTTCCCGGAAGCGCGCATCCTGCGCATCGACGCCGATTCCACGCGCCTGAAGGGCAGCGCGCAGGCCGCCTTCGACAGCGTGCACCGGGGCGAGGTCGACATCCTGGTCGGCACCCAGATGGTCGCCAAGGGCCACGACTTCAAGAAGCTGACCCTGGTCGGCATCCTGAACCCGGACACGGCCCTGTTCTCGCAGGACTACCGCGCCAGCGAGCGCCTGTTCGCGCAGCTGATGCAGGTGGCCGGCCGGGCCGGCCGGGCCGGCGCGGCCTCCGAGGTGCTGGTGCAGACCCGCTACGCCAGCCACCCGCTGTACGGCGCCGTGATGCGCCACGACTACGACCGTTTCGCCGGCAGCCTGCTGGCCGAGCGGCGCCAGGCCGGCTTGCCGCCCTATATGTACCAGGCCCTGCTGCGCGCCGAGGCGCCCGCGCTGGCCGATGCGATCGCCTTCCTGGAAGCGGCGCGCGACAGCCTCGTGTTCGAGGCCGTGACCGTCAACGACCCGATTCCGATGACGATGACGCGGGTGCACAACGTCGACCGCGCCCAGCTGCTGGTGGAGTCTAGCTCGCGCCCGGCGCTGCAGGCCTTCCTGCGCGAGTGGGTGGAGCTGCTGCGCGCCATGAAGTCGCGCGTGCGCTGGTCGCTCGAGGTCGACCCGCTCGATATCTGAGCCCGGGAAGCCCCTTGACCCTAGCGGTGCGGGCGAGGGCGCCGAAAATCGCGTATCGTTTCGTCATGAATCGTGCACGAGGCAGGGAGGAACGATGAACAGAATGGATGTGGACGTCGCCGTGATCGGCACCGGCACCGCCGGCATGACGGCCTACCGTGCGGCGAAGGCGCAGGGCGCGCGGGTGCTCGTCATCGAAGGCGGTGAGTACGGCACCACCTGCGCCCGGGTCGGCTGCATGCCCAGCAAGCTCCTGATCGCCGCGGCGGAAAGCGCCCATGCGATGCGGCACAGCGCGCCCTTCGGCGTGCATGCGGGCGAAGTCCGC
This sequence comes from Massilia sp. MS-15, assembly GCF_020176695.1. GTDB lineage: Bacteria > Pseudomonadota > Gammaproteobacteria > Burkholderiales > Burkholderiaceae_D > Telluria > Telluria hydrophila. The sequence goes on from NZ_JAIWIA010000035.1 coordinate 32,759, forward strand.
ATCGACGGGCGCGCCGTCATGGAACGCGTGCGGCGCGAGCGCGACCGCTTCGTCGGCTTCGTGCTGGAGAGCGTCGCTTCCTTCCCGGAGCAAGACCGGCTGCGCGGCCATGCGCGCTTCACCGGCCCGCATACCCTGCTGGTGGACGAGCATACCGAGGTCAGCGCCGCGCGCATCGTGATCGCCACCGGCTCGTCGCCGCTGCGCCTGCCGGCGCTGGCCGATGGCGGGCCCGGGGTCGTCACCAGCGACGACGTGTTCTATTGGGACACGCTGCCGGAATCGGTGGCCGTGATCGGCACCGGCGTGATCGGCCTCGAGCTGGGCCAGGCCCTGCACCGGCTCGGCGTGCGCGTGAAACTGTTCGCGCGCGGCGGCAGCATCGCCCAGCTGAGCGATCCGGAGGTATTGCGCTGCGCCACCCGCGTGCTGGGCGGCGAGCTCGACATCCAGTTCCAGTCGACGGCGCTGGGAGCGGTGCAGGAGGATGGCCAGGTCGCGCTCACGGTGGCCGACGCGCTTGGCGGGGAAAGCACCGAGCGTTTCCAGTGTGTGCTGGTGGCGGCCGGGCGCAGGCCGAACGTGCACGATCTCGGGCTGGAACACAGCGGCCTGGAGCGCGGACCTGACGGCATCCCGCTGTTCGACGCGCGCACCATGCAGTGCGGGACCAGCCACGTCTTCATCGCGGGCGACGCCAACGACGAGCGTCCGCTGCTGCACGACGCGGCCGACCACGGCAAGATCGCGGGCGACAATGCGGGGCGCTATCCGGACGTGCGTCCAGGCCTGCGCCGCACGCCGATCGCGGTCGCCTTCACGGAGCCGAACATCGCGACCCTGGGCGCCAGCTACCGCCAGCTGTGCGCGGGCGGCGCGCGCAAGTTCGCGGTCGGCGCGGTCTCGTTCGAGAACCAGGGCCGCAGCCGGGTGATGCTGCAGAACCAGGGAATGCTGCGGGTGTATGCGGAATTCGGTTCGCGCCGCTTCCTGGGTGCCGAGATGATCGCGCCGCGCGCCGAACACCTGGCGCACACGCTGGCCTGGGCCTGCCAGATGCGCATGACGGTGGACCAGATGCTGGACATGCCCTTCTACCACCCGGTGATCGAGGAGGGCGTGCGTACCGCCCTGCGCGACCTGTCCCGTTGCCTGGCGGCCGGCGAGAGCGACGTCGATGCGGCCGATACCGAACCGGGAACCTGAACGCTACCCAGGCCGGGCGCTCAGTTCAGGTAGCTCGCGTCCAGCTTGCCTTCCTCGGCCAGCTGGCGCAGGATGCGCACCGTATCGATGTCCGCTTCCTGGTAGGCCGAGCGCTTGAAGTCGTCGTACATGGCGTTCGCGGGGTCGGTATGTTCGCCCTGGCCGTCGTCGTAGCAGAAGCGCACCAGCAGCACACCTTCGGCCGGCGCCTCGATCCGCATGAGCAGGCTGGATGCGGCGATCTCGCCCTGGGCCGGCACTTCGTAGCGCACTTGCTGCAGCGGCGTCAGGTGCACGACATCGTCGACCACCAAATCCCCATAGCGCAGGCGGCGCTTGAAGCTGCCGCTGCTGCGCTCGCCGATCGTGCATTCGTCCAGGTGCGGCACGAACAGGGTCGGCGATTCGGCGCGCAGCACCAGGCCGCGCCATAGCTGCTCGACCGAGAGGGTGTCGGCCAGCGGATTGAGCGGATCGTTGATCTGGATGAGATGTTCAAATTTCATGAGCGGTGTCCATAATGCCCTGGCGCAGTGCGCCACGAGGGTGGGATGGTACCCGATTGTGGTCGCTGGCGTCGCCATGCCCGCGTCCGCATCTGGCCCGGCAGGCGCTATATACTCTCGTCCATGAAGCGAATTTTCCCGTCCCTGCCGGCGCCACCCGCCCTCCTGCTCGCGCTGGCCTGCATGCCGGCGGCGCACGCGGGCGAGGTGCAGGTCGCGGTGGCCGCCAACTTCAGCGCTCCGATGCGCGACATCGCCGCGCAGTTCGCGCGCGACACCGGCCACAGGGCGGTCGTGGCAACTGGCGCGACCGGCAAGTTCTATGCACAGATCCGCCATGGCGCACCGTTCGAGGTCCTGCTGGCCGCGGACGAAGCCACCCCGGCCAGGCTGGGGCGGGAAGGCCTGGGCGTGTCCGGCACCCGCTTCACGTATGCCACCGGCCGGCTGGCGCTATGGTCGGCGCGGGCGGGCTATGTCGACGGCGCCGGGACGGTGCTCGCGACCGGCGACTTCCGCCACCTCGCCATCGCCAACCCCAAGACCGCCCCGTATGGCGCGGCGGCGGTCGCGGTGCTGCGCAAGCTGGGGCAGCTCGACCGGCTGCAGGGCCGGCTGGTGCAGGGCGAGAACATCGCCCAGGCGCAGCAGTTCGTCAGCACCGGCAACGCCGAACTGGGCTTCGTCGCGCTGGCCCAGGTCAGCCGCGACGGCAGGCTCACCGGCGGTTCGGCCTGGATCGTGCCCGCCAGCCTGCATGCCCCGATCCGCCAGGATGCGCTGCTGCTGAAGAAAGGGCAGGGCAATCCGGCCGCGCGCGCGCTGCTCGACTACCTGGCATCGGCGCCGGCCCGGGCCATCATCCAGTCCTACGGCTACGCCCCCTGACCCGGATGGCAAGCAGCGACTTCGCAGCCGTCTGGCTGACCCTCAAGCTGGCCGGCGTCGTGACCGCGCTGCTGCTGGTGCTCGGCACGCCGCTCGCCTGGTGGCTGGCGCGCACCCGCTCGCGCCTGAAGGGCGTGGTGGGCGCGGTCGTGGCCCTGCCGCTGGTGCTGCCGCCCACCGTGCTCGGCTTTTACCTGCTGGTGGCGATGGGGCCGGAAGGCCCGGTGGGACGCGCCACCACGGCGCTCGGCCTGGGCACGCTGCCCTTTACCTTCCCGGGGCTGGTAGTGGGCTCGATCCTGTATTCGATGCCTTTCGTGGTCCAGCCGCTGCAGAACGCCTTCGAGGCCATCGGCGCGCGGCCGCTGGAGGCGGCGGCAACCCTGCGTGCCAGTCCCTGGGACAGCTTCTGGTCGGTGGCGGTGCCGCTGGCGCGGCCCGGCTTCCTGTCCGGCGCCATCCTCGGCTTCGCGCATACGGTGGGCGAGTTCGGCGTGGTGCTCATGATCGGCGGGAATATCCCGGACAAGACCCGCATGGTCTCGGTGCAGATGTACGACCACGTCGAGGCGATGGAATATGCGCAGGCGCACTGGCTGGCCGGCGGCATGCTGGTGTTCAGCTTCCTGGTGCTGCTGGCGCTGTACACCTTCAACCCGCCGGCGCTGAACAGGGGCAGGCGGTGAGCGGCATCCGCGCCCGCATCCGCATCGACCGCGGCGGCTTCGTGCTGGACGCCGACCTGCACCTGCCCGCGCGCGGCGTCTCGGCCCTGTTCGGGCATTCGGGCTCGGGCAAGACCACCTGCCTGCGCGCCATCGCCGGCCTGGAACGCGCGCCGGGCGCGCTGGTGGCGCTCGGCGAGGAGGTCTGGCAGGACGAGGCGCGCGGCGTTTTCGTGCCGACCCACCGGCGCGCCCTCGGCTACGTGTTCCAGGAAGCGAGCCTGTTTCCCCACCTGAGCGTGCACGGCAACCTGGTCTTCGGGATGAAACGGGTGGCGGCCGGCGAGCGCCAGTTCGCCCTCGGTCCGGTGGCCGAGATGCTGGGCATCGGCGCGCTGCTCGAGCGCCGTCCGCACAGCCTGTCGGGCGGCGAGCGCCAGCGCGTGGCGATCGCGCGCGCCCTGTTGTCCTCGCCGCGCCTGCTGCTGATGGACGAGCCGCTGGCCGCGCTCGACCTGCCGCGCCGGCAGGAGATCCTGCCCTATCTGGAGCGCATGCACGGCGAGCTGTCGATTCCGATCGTGTACGTGAGCCATGCACCGGACGAAGTGGCGCGCCTGGCCGACCACCTGGTGCTGCTGGACGCCGGCCGGGTAGTGGCGAGCGGTCCGCTGAAGGAGGTCCTGGCGCGCACCGACCTGCCGCCCGCGTTTGCCGACGACCCTGGCGTGGTGCTCGATACCGTGCTGGCCTCGCACGAAACCGACAACCTGTCCTGCCTGCAGTTCCCGGGTGGTTCGCTGTTCGTGGGCCGGCGCCGCGAAGCGCTGGGCAGCCGCATGCGCTGCCGCATCCATGCGCGCGACGTCAGCCTGGCGCTCGAGCGCCCCCACCGCAGCAGCATCCTGAACCTGCTGCCGGCCCTGGTCACGGCCTGCGCCGCCACCGACACCCCGGGCCATGTGCTGGTGCAGATGCGGGTGGGCGAAGCCACGCTGCTGGCGCGCATTTCGGAGCGCTCGCGGCGCGAGCTCGACATCCGCCCGGGCCTGCAGGCCTGGGCCCAGGTCAAGGCGGTGGCGCTGCTCACCTGAAACCGCCCGCCTGTTGCAAACTGGCCAAGACGGAAAAATCGGGACGCCGGTTTTTGGCGCGACGTCCAACTCAGCCGTACAATACCCGGCCATCCCGCAGAAATCTTCCCATGTCCAACGCACCCAAATTCGGCCTCAACGGGCCGCAGAGCGAAGCCGTGCTCTATCTCGACGGCCCTTGCCTGGTGCTGGCCGGCGCCGGCTCGGGCAAGACGCGCGTCATTACGCAAAAGATCGCCTACATGATCGAAGACCGCGGCTACGATCCGCGCACGATCGCGGCGCTCACCTTCACCAACAAGGCGGCGCTCGAGATGCAGGAGCGCATCGCCAAGCTGCTCAAGCAGCCCAAGCAGGCCAAGCAGCTGACCGTCTCCACCTTCCACTCGCTGGGCGTCAAGATCCTGCGCCAGGAAGCGGCCGGCGTCGGCCTGAAGGACAAGTTTTCGATCATGGACAGCGACGACTGCTACACCGTCGTGTCCGACCTGGCGCTGACCACGGATAAACAGGAAATCCGCCGCATCCAGAACGCGATCTCGCTGTGGAAGAACGGCCTGGTCGACCCGGAAGACGCGATCCGCAATGCCAGGGACGAGGACGAGGCCATGTCGGCGCGCGTCTACCGCAGCTACCTGGCCACGCTGCAGGCCTACCAGGCGGTCGACTTCGACGACCTGATCCGCCTGCCGGTGGAGCTGTTCCGCAATAACGAATCGATCCGCGACCGCTGGCAGCGCCGCCTGCGCTACCTGCTCATGGACGAATACCAGGACACCAACACCTGCCAGTACGAGCTGGTGAAACTGCTGGTGACGGGCCTGGGCAAAAAGCCGATGTTCACCGCCGTGGGCGACGACGACCAGGCGATCTACGCCTGGCGCGGCGCCTCGGTCGAGAACCTCAAGACGCTGCAGACCGACTTCCCCGACCTGCGCGTCATCAAGCTGGAGCAGAACTACCGCTCCACCACCCGCATCCTGCAGGCGGCCAACGCCGTCATCGGCAACAACCCGAAACTGTTCGAGAAGTCGCTGTGGTCCGAACATGGCCTGGGCGAGCCGATCGAGGTGCTGGGCATGCAGAGCGACGAGCAGGAAGCCGAGCAGGTGGCCATCATGATCTCGGCCGACCACTTCCAGCGCAAGAACAAGTGGACCGACTACGCCATCCTGTACCGCGGCAACCACCAGGCGCGCATCATCGAGCAGGCCCTGCGCAAGGAGCGCATCCCGTACACGATGTCGGGCGGGCAGAGCTTTTTCGACAAGGCCGAGATCAAGGACATCATCGCCTACCTGCGCCTGATTGCGAACCAGGACGACGACCCTGCTTTTATTCGCGCCGTCACCACCCCGAAGCGCGGGGTCGGCATGGCCACGCTGGAAACCCTGGGCGAATTCTCGAAGCAGTGGAACTGCTCGCTGTTCGAGGCCGCGCGCAAGGGCGGGCTGGAAGCCAAGCTGGCCGAGCGCCAGCTGGCGCCGCTGCGCGACTTCTGCCGTTTCCTGCTGGAGCTGGAAGACCGCGCCACCCGCCCGGGCCCAGCGGGCAGCGGCGACAACGCGGCCGAGGTGCTGGACGACATGATGAAGGAGATGAACTACGAGCACTACCTGTACGAGAGCTTCGACGACCGCGCGGCCCAGGCCAAGTGGCAGAACGTACTGGAATTCACCAACTGGCTGAAGGAACGCGGCCGCGGCGGGCGCGACCGGGATGGAGAAGAGAAAAACCTGCTCGAGCTGACCCAGATGGTGGCGCTGATGTCGATGCTGGAAGGCGCGGACGAGGAACAGGACGCGGTGCGCATGTCGACCCTGCACGCCTCGAAAGGCCTGGAATATCCGCACGTGTTCCTGGTGGGCGTGGAAGAGGGCATCCTGCCGCACAAGGGTGATCCGGATGCGCCGGTGGAGGTGATGGCCGCGCGCATCCAGGAAGAGCGGCGCCTGATGTACGTGGGCATCACGCGCGCCCAGCGCACCTTGCGCCTGAGCTGGTGCAAGAAGCGCAAGCGCGCGGGCGAACTGGTGCATTGCGAGCCCTCGCGCTTCATCAAGGAGATGGCGCTCGACGTGGGCGACGCGCCACCGAAGGAAACCGAAGTATTGACGCCGAAAGAGCGCCTGGCCAGCCTGAAAGCCCTGCTGGCGATGCCAAAGGTGTAAGCCTTTGGGCAATCCGTTGCGTGGAAGCCTTGGCGAGCTGCCAAGGCTTGCGCACGATTGAAAGACAGCCATTGACTTCAACTGGTCGACAAGAAATACTTTGAGGAAAGCGAGCCCATCCTTCGGGCGCCGCGCCCACTTCCTCCTACCTCACGCATGGCAACCGTTTCCGACCTGACCATTACGCCCGTCTCCGGGCTGAACCATATTGACGCATTGCTGGATGTCGGCCCCGACTGGAATTTCGTCACCGGCCTGTCCGCACCGAACACGATCTACTACACGTTCTCGATTTCGAGCGGTAACGAAAGCGGCGTGACCGGCCACGAAGCCTTTACCCTGGCCCAGCAGAACGCCGCCTACACCGCCTTCGCCTACCTGCAGCGCATCACCGGCATCCAGTTCGTCGAGACCGCGATCGGCAGCAATGCGCAGATCCACCTGGCGAACCTGAATCTCGACGGCAGCAACACGACCGGCCTGTGCAGCTGGCAGAGCAGCTACAGCTATGCCTCGGACAATACGCTGGTCGAGTACACCGCCAACGCCTACGTCTACCTCGACAACGTCGAGTGGCGCGCCCAGAACCGCGAGCTCGATCCGGGCGGCTCCGGCTACCAGACCCTGCTCCACGAGCTGGGCCATGCGATGGGCCTGAAGCATTCGTTCGAGGGCATCACCCTGCCGGGGGCGGAAGACAATACCAACTACACCCTGATGTCCTACAACGACGTCGGCGCCCCGCACAGCAGCTACAGCCCGTACGACATCGCGGCCTTCGACTGGCTGTACGGTCGCGACGGCCTGCGCGGCGCCCTCGGCATCAATTCGACCGGCGGCGGACGCTACATCAGCGGTTCGATGAAGGCCGAGTCGATCATCGGTTCCACCGGCGACGACGTCCTGGTGAGCGGCGGCGGAAACGACGCCGTCGATGGCGGAGCCGGCAACGACACGGTCGTGCTGGGCGGCCTGCGCAGCGAATACACCATCAGCAATGGCGCCAACGGCAGCGTGGTCGCGGCCCATGCGACGCGCGGCACGGTGAGCATCGCCAACGTCGAGCAGTTCGCCTTCAGCGACATCATGGTCGGACGCTCCCAGCTGCTGGGCACGCCGGGCGGCGGCGATACCACCGCGCCGCCGGCGCCCACGCTGTCGGTGCCGACCAATGCCGCCGGCTATGCCGCCGGCAACCGTCCCGCGTTCAGCGGCCAGGCCGAAGCGGGCGCCCTGGTGCGCGTGTATGCGGGCGACCTGCTGGTGGCCGAAACCCAGGCCGCTGCCAACGGCAGGTGGAGCGCGGTCCCGAATGCCTTTGCCGATGGCATGCACTACGCGGTGCGCGCCACCGCGACCGATGCCGCCGGCAACGTGTCGGCTTCGAGCGGCAGCGTCAGCTTCCATGTCGATGCGACCGAGCCGCTGGTGCCGACCCTGGCAGTGGCCAAGAATAGCGCCGGCTATGCGACCGGCAACCAGCCGCAGGTCAGCGGCCAGGCCGAAGCCGGTGCGCTGGTGCGCGTGTATGCGGGCGACCAGCAGGTAGGGGAAACCCGCGCCGACGCGAGCGGCAAGTGGCTGGTTGCCACCAGCGCGTTTGCCGATGGCCTGAATTACTCGGTGCGCGCCACCGCGACCGATGCCGCGGACAACGTGTCGGTGTCCAGCGCTCCCGTGAGCTTCCACGTGGACGCGACCGCGCCGGCCAAGCCGACCCTGGTGGTGGCCAAGAACGCGGGCGGCTACATCGCCGGCAACCAGGCGCAGGTGAGCGGCCAGGCCGAAGCGGGCGCGCTGGTCCAGGTGTACGAAGGCAACCAGCTGGTGGCCGAAACCCGCGCCGGCGCGACTGGCGCGTGGACGGTCGCCACCAGCGCCCTGGCCGATGGCCTGAACCACACGCTGCGCGCTACCGCCACCGATGCCGCCGGCAACGTGTCGGTGTCGAGCGCCCTTGCCAGCTTCCATGTGGAAGCGACGGCGCCGGCCGCCCCGACCCTGGCGGTGTCGAAGAATGCCGCCGGCTACACGGCCGGCAACAAGCCGTTGGTGACGGGCGAAGCCGAAGCCGGTTCGCTGGTGCGCGTGTATGCGGGCAACGTGCTGGTGGCCGAGACCCGGGCAGATGACAGCGGCCTGTGGACGGTCGTCACCAGCGCCTTCGCCGATGGCCTGAACTACACGCTGCGCGCCACCGCCACCGATGCCGCCGGCAACGTGTCGGTGTCGAGCGGCACCGTCAGCTTCCATGTGGATGCGACCGCGCCGGTCAAGCCGACCTCGGTGCTGGCGCTGCAGGGCGGCGGCAACCAGCCGGTGTTCAGCGGCACCGGCGAAGCCGGCACCACGATCGAGATCGTGCGCATCAAGGATGCCACCGTGATCGGCCGCACGGAAGTCAACAGCAACGGCAGCTGGAAGCTCGATTCGGCCGCACTGCCCAATGGCAGCTATGAAGTCGCGGCGGTCTCGATCGACCGCGCCGACAACGCCACCAGCGCCGACAACCGCCTGAATTTCAACATCAACAGCGCGCTGAACCTGGCCGGCAACACCGGCAACGACCGTTTCACGCCGGGCGCCGGCAACAATGCGATCGACGGCATGGATGGCCTGGATACGGTGTCCTACGCCGGCCTGCGCGGCAACTTCACGATCGAGCGCGGCGCGTACGGCGTGACCGTCACCGACAAGAGCGGCGCGCTGGGCAGCGACAACCTGGTCAACGTCGAGCGCATCCAGTTCGGCGACACCATGGTGGCGCTGGACATCGACGGCGCCGCCGGCGAGGTGTACCGCCTCTACCGCGCCGCCTTCGACCGCGAGCCGGACAAGGGCGGCCTGGCGTTCTGGATCAAGGCGCTCGATAGCGGCGACTACTCGCTGAACGACATCTCCGCCATGTTCCTGTCCGACCGTGAAGCGCGCGAGCTGTATGCGAGCGATCCGTCGGACGCCTATTTCGTCACCAAGCTGTACGCCCACGTGCTGCACCGTCCAGCCGAAGGCGCGGGCTTCGACTACTGGGTCAAGGGGCTGGAGCTGGTCTCGCGCGCCGAAGTGCTGGCCTTCTTCTCGGAGAGCGTGGAGAACCAGGCGCAGGTGATCGGCGTGATCAACAACGGCATCGAGTTCCCCCTCGGCTAAGGAGCCCCTATGAGCCAGGAAGACCGTTTCGTCGATATCGAGATCAAGCTCGCGCACCAGGAAGACCTGGTCGAGACCCTGAACCAGACCATCTACCGCCAGGGCCGCCGCATCGACCAGCTCGAAGCGATGGTCGCCGCGCTGGCGGACCACATCCGTACCCTGCAGTCGACCCGCGGGGGACCGGTCAACGAGAAGCCGCCCCACTACTGAGGCGCTCTCCCAGCCGCCGTCCCAGGGCCAGCAGGGTCAGGGTCGGTGGCAGGCCCCAGGGCTGGGGAATCACCGACGCATCGCACACGTACAGGCCGGGGACGGCGCGCAGCTCGCTGTCCACGCCTGTTTTTCCGTCACGCTGTCCGCCGATCGGCACGCTGCCGCCCGGATGGGCCGCGAAGTGGTGGGTGGCGAACACCCGCCGCGCGCCGGCCTGGCGCAGGATCGCGCGCGCCATCCCGATGCCTTCCGCCAGGCGCGCCCGGTCGCCCGGCGTGAGGCGCTTGTCGACCCAGCGCGGCCCGATGCTGCCGCCGATCTCATCGCGGATCTTCACCATCACGCTCAGCGTATGCCGGTGCGCCCCCAGCCGGCCGATCCGGCCCGCCTGCAGCGCGAAGGCCGCGTACATCGGCGCCGGCAGCGTGAGGTCGGCCAGGGCGATGCCCCGCTCCGGAAAGCTGGCGCCGGCCGCCATCGGCACCTCGGCCCCGCCATCCAGGTCGTCCACGCCCCCCATCACCGCCACCACCGGATCGCTGAAGAAGGACGCGTGGCGCGGGCCCAGACCGGAGGCATGCAGCAGGCGCGGGCTGCCGATGCCGCCGCCGGCCAGCACCACCAGCGGCGCGTGCGCCACCCGCGTGGCGCCGGCCTGCACATATTCGACCCCGACCGCGCGGCCGTCTTCCAGCAGCACGCGCCGTACCCGGCTGCGGTCGCGCAGTGCGGCGCCGTGGCGGCATGCTTCGTCGACAAAGTCGCGCGCGCTCCACTTCGCGCCGAAGGGACACCCGTACACGCAGCGCCAGCAGCCGCTGCGGCAGGTCTCGGGGCGGATCATCTTGTCCAGCTTGTTCCAGGCGAAGCCGGCGGCGCGCGCCGCCGCCATGATGCGGGCGGCCATCGGGCCGACCAGGCCGTCGGGCAGGGGAGCGAGCGGCAGTTCGGCGCGCAGCGCGGCCAGGTGCGGCGCCAGGTCGATGCCGTGCGCCGCGAACATCGCGGGCGGCGGGTCGGCGGCGGTGGCGAAGTTCAGCGCCGAGCTGCCGCCCAGGGTGGTCCCGGCCACCAGCAGCGAGGCGTCGCGGTGCAGCCAGGCGCCGCGGCCGGGCAGGGCCATGCCGGCCATCTGGCCCAGGGTGCCGGCCAGCGGCGCCGCGCTGCCCTGTTCCAGGACCAGCACGCGGGCGCCGGCGCGCGCCAGCGTGCGCGCGCTGCTGGCACCGCCGGGGCCGGTGCCGACGACGATCGCATCATAGGACAGGTTCATGGGAGCAGGAATCCAGGCGTGAAGGCGGGGTGGAGCGCCGATGCTAGCACGCGCGACCGGTGCCCGCTGATACATGCGGATACATGCCTGAAACATGGCCGATACATATCGTTTTTCGTGTGACTTGGTGCATACAAGCCTGCTATGATCGTCGCGCAGAGGCTGTCGAGCATGCCCGGCGGCTCCCTCCAAGAGACTGTGAAAGATCGCATGAACCGCCCTCAACTGCTCATCCTTGCCGCCAGCCTCGCGTTCGCCCACGCCGCCGTGGCGGCACCTGCGCTCGACGCCGCCAACCCGTTCGCCCGGCCCAGCAGCCTGCCGCTGAACTATCCGGCCTTCGACAAGATCAGGAACGAGCACTTCCTGCCGGCCTACGCGGCCGGCATGGCCGAGCAGCTGCGCGAGATCGACGCGATCGCGGCCAATCCCAGGGCGCCCACCTTCGACAACACCATCGTCGCCATGGAGCGCAGCGGCCAGCTGCTGGCGCGCGTGAGCGCCGTGTTCTCGAACCTGCAGACCGCCAACACCAATGATGTGCTCGATGCGGTGGACCGCGAGATGTCGCCAAAACTGGCGGCCCACAACGATGCGATCTACCTGAACCCGGCGCTGTTCAAGCGCGTGCAAGCCCTGCACGACAAGCGCGCCAGCCTCAAGCTGGACGCCGAGTCGCAGCACCTGCTCGAGCGCGTGTACAAGGAATTCGTGCGCGCCGGCGCCAGGCTGTCGGCCGCCGACAAGGACAAGCTGAAGAAGTACAACGCCGACATCGCCTCGCTGCAGTCCGACTTCTCGCAGCGCGTGCTGAAGGAAGCGAATGCCTCGGCGCTGGTGGTCGACACCCGCGCCGAGCTGGCCGGCCTGACGGAAGCCGAGATCGCGGCCGCCGCGGCGGAAGCGGACAAGCGCGGCCTGAAGGGCAAGTACGCGATTGCGATCGTCAACACCAGCAGCCAGCCGGCCCTGTCCAGCCTTACCGACCGCAAGACCCGCGAGCGCCTGATGGCGGCTTCGCTGAATCGTGGCAGCCGCGGCGGCGAGTATGATGCGCGCGAGCTGGTGCTCAAGCTGGCGCGCCTGCGCGCCGAACGCGCCGCCCTGCTGGGCTACCCGAACTACGCTGCCTACTCGCAGGAGCTGGAGACGGCCAAGAACCCGGCCGCGGTGAACCGCCTGCTGGCCGAACTGGCCAGGCCGGCGGTGAACAACGCACGCAAGGAAGGCGCCGAGATCCAGCAGCTGATCGACCGCGAGAAGGGCGGCTTCCAGCTCGCCTCCTGGGATTGGCCGATCTACCAGGACAAGGTGCGCGCCGCCAGGTACGACTTCGACGAGAACCAGCTGCGCCCGTATTTCGAGCTGAACCGCGTGCTGGTGGACGGCGTGTTCTTCGCCGCCACCCGCGAGTACGGCATCACCTTCAAGGAGCGCAAGGACCTGCCGGTGTACGACCCGGACGTGCGCGTATTCGACGTGTTCGACACTGATGCCAAACAGCTGGCGATCTTCATCTTCGACCCTTACGCGCGCGGCAACAAGCAGGGCGGCGCCTGGATGAACGAGTACGTGTCGCAATCGACCCTGCTGGGCCGCAAGCCCGTGGTCGGCAACCACCTGAACATCCCCAGGCCGCCCAAGGGCCAGCCGACCCTGCTGACCTATGACGAGGTGCGCACCGCCTTCCACGAGTTCGGCCACGCGCTGCACGGCATGTTCTCGAACGTGAAGTACCCGCACTTCTCGGGCACCAACGTACCGCGCGACTTCGTCGAGTATCCGTCCCAGGTCAACGAGATGTGGGCGATCTGGCCCGAGGTGCTGGCCAACTATGCGAAGCACCACCAGACCGGCGCGCCGATGCCGAAGGCGCTGCTGGACAAGGTGGTCGCCTCCAAGAAGTTCAACCAGGGCTATCTCACCACCGAGTACCTGGCCGCGTCGCTGCTCGACCAGCGCTGGCACCAGCTGACGCCGGACCAGATCCCGCCTGATGTGCTGGCCTTCGAGGCCAAGGCGCTGAAGGATGCGGGCGTCGACTACGCGCCGGTGCCGCCGCGCTACCGCACGACCTATTTCTCGCACTCGATGAACGGCGGCTACTCGGCCGGCTATTACGCCTACCTGTGGAGCGAGAAGCTCGACGCCGACACGGTCCAGTGGTTCACCGAAAGCGGCGGCTTGAGCCGCAAGAACGGCGACCACTTCCGCAAGACCCTGCTGTCGCGCGGCGGCAGCGCCGATGCGATGCAGCTGTTCCGCAACTTCCGCGGCCGCGATCCGGTCATCGAACCGTTGCTCGAACGCCGCGGCCTGAACGGCAACTGAGCCGGCCGGCACCCCACTTTTTCGCGCCATGCCTGGCGCCGCCGGGCCCCCCGCCCGGCGGCGCCCGGCAGGCATGTTTCAACGTAGTTCAATCAATACCCGAGACACCATGAACCGTCCCCGTATGCTCCTGATCGCAGCCAGCGTCGCCATGGCCAACCTGGCCCATGCCGCGCCGCTCGACGCCACCAACCCGTTCGCCAAGCCGAGCACCCTCCAATACGGCTACCCGGCCTTCGACAAGATCAGGAACGAACACTTCGCGCCGGCCTTCGAGGCAGGCATGCGTGAGCAGGCGCGCGAAGTGGAAGCGATCGCCAACAACAAGGCGGCGCCGACCTTCGAGAACACCATCGTCGCGATGGAGCGTTCGGGCCGGCTGCTGAACCGCGTGTCCACCGTGTTCGGCACCCTGGTCGGTTCCTACACCAACGACAGCCTGCAGGCCCTGGACAAGGAACTGGCGCCGAAACTGGCCGCCCACGGCGACGCGATCCGCCTGAACCCGAAGCTGTTCCAGCGCATCCAGGCCCTGTACGCCAAGCGCGACAGGCTGGGCCTGGACGCCGAGTCGGCGTACCTGATCGAGCGCTACCACACCGACTTCGTGCGCGCCGGCGCCAAGCTCTCCAGCGCCGACAAGCAGAAACTGCGCGAGTACAACAGCAAGCTGGCCGCCCTGCAGACCCAGTTCAGCCAGAACGTGCTGAAGGAAGTGAATGCCTCGGCCTTCGTGGTGGACACCCGCGAAGAGCTGGCCGGCCTGCCGGAGAGCGCGATCGTGGCCGCCAGCGCCGAGGCCAGGAAGCGCGGCCTGGACGGCAAGTTCGTGATCCCGGTCGTGAACACGACCCAGCAGGGCCCGCTGTCGCAGCTGAGCGTGCGCGGCACCCGCGAGAAGCTGCTCTCGATCTCGGCGGTGCGCGGCTCGCGCGGCGGCGAGTTCGACAACCGCGACATCGTGCTGCAGCTGGCCAGGCTGCGCGCCGAGCGCGCCGAGCTGCTGGGCTACAGCAGCCACGCCGCCTACTCGCTGGAAGACCAGACCGCCAAGGACACGACCGCCGTCAACAAGCTGCTGTCCGACCTGGCCGTGCCGGCCGTGCGCAACGCCAGGAAGGAAGCCGCCGAGATCCAGGAAATGATCGATGCGGAGAAAGGCGGCTTCAAGGTCGCGGCCCAAGACTGGAACTACTACAGCGACAAGGTGCGCGCCGCCAAGTACGCTTTTGACGCCAACCAGCTCAAGCCTTACTTCGAACTCGACCGCGTGCTGCACGACGGCGCCTTCTTCGCCGCCAACAAGCTGTGGGGCATCACCTTCAAGCAGCGCAAGGACTTGCCGACCTACGACGCCGACGTGCGCGTGTACGACGTGTTCGAAGAGAACGGCGAGCACCTGGCGATCTTCGTGCTCGATCCGTACGCGCGTCCGAACAAGCGCGGCGGCGCCTGGATGGGCGCCCTGGTCAGCCAGAGCACGCTGCTGGGCAACAAGCCGGTCATCACCAACAACCTGAACCTGGCCAAGCCGGCGCCGGGCGAGCCGACCCTGCTCACCTGGGACGAAGTGCGTACCACCTTCCACGAATTCGGCCACGGCACCCACGGCTGGTTCTCGAAGGTGAAGTACCCGCGCTTCTCGGGCACCAGCGTGCCGCGCGACTACGTCGAGCTGCCGTCGCAGGTCTACGAGATGTGGATGGCCTGGCCGGAGGTGCTCGCCAATTATGCCAAGCATTACCAGACCGGCGCGCCGATGCCGAAAGAGCTGCTGGACAAGCTGCGCGCCTCGCAGAAATTCAATGAAGGCTACCGCACGACCGAGTACCTGGCCGCCGCGGTGCTCGACCAGCGCTGGCACCAGCTGGGTTCGAAAGCGATCCCGGGCAACGTGAAGTCGTTCGAGGAACAGGCGCTGAAGGAAGCGGGCCTGGACTTCGCGCCGGTGCCGCCGCGCTATAGCTCGACCTACTTTTCGCACGCCTTCTCGGGCGGCTATTCGGCCGGCTACTACAGCTACCTGTGGGCCGAGCGCCTGGATGCCGACGCCGGCGAATGGTTCAAGGAAAACGGCGGCCTGCAGCGCAAGAACGGCGAGCGCTTCCGCCAGATGGTGCTGTCCAAGGGCGGCACCATGGACGCGGTGCAGATGTACCGCGATTTCCGCGGCCGCGACCCGGTCATCGCGCCGCTGCTGGAACGCCGCGGCCTGAACTAAGTCCAGGCAAGCCGGCGCACGCGCCGGCTTGTCGTTCATTCAGCTTTTTACGACAACCATAAAAAGGGGACACCATGATCCGTCCACACATCCTGCTGGTCGCTGCCGCCAGCGCCGTCGCCAGCATGGCCGCCGTCGCTGCCCCGGCATCGATGCTCGCGGCCTCGAACCCGTTCGCCAGGCCGAGCACCCTGCCGCTGCAGTATCCGGCCTGGGACAAGATCCGTAACGAGCACTTCGCGCCGGCCTTCGCCGAAGCGATGCGCCAGGAAGCGCTCGAGATCGAGGCGATCGCCAACAACAAGGCGGCGCCGACGTTTGAAAACACCATCGTGGCGATGGAGCGTTCGGGCCAGCTGATGAATCGCGTCAGCACCGCCTTCGGCACCCTGACCGGCTCCTATACCAACGACACCCTGATCGCCCTGGCCAGGGACCTGGCGCCGAAGCTGTCGGCCCACAACGATGCGATCCGCCTGAACCCAAAACTGTACGCGCGCATCAAGTCGCTGTATGAGCGCCGCGCCAAGCTGGGCCTGGACGCGGAATCGCAGTACCTGATCGAGCGCTACCACACCGACTTCGTGCGCGCCGGCGCCAGGCTGAATGACGCCGACAAGCAGAAGCTGAAGGAAATGAACGGCCAGCTGGCCGCGCTGTCGACCCAGTTCGCGCAGAACGTGCTCAAGGAAGCCAATGCCTCGGCCCTGGTGGTCGACACCCGCGCCGAGCTGGCCGGCATGAGCGACAAGCAGATCGACGCCGCCGCGCTTGAGGCCAAGAAACGCGGCCTGGACGGCAAGTTCGTGATCCCGGTCGTGAACACCACCCAGCAGGCGCACCTAGCAGTGCTGAGCAACCGCGCCACCCGCGAAAAGCTGCTGGCGGCATCAATGGCGCGCGGCTCGCGCGGCGGCGAATTCGACAACCGCGAGGTCGTGCTGAAGCTGGCCAAACTGCGCGCCGAGCGCGCCGTGCTGCTGGGCTACCCGAACCACGCCGCCTACAACCTGGAAGACCAGACCGCCAAGACCACCGGCGCCGTCAACGGGCTGCTGGCCGAATTCGCCCGGCCGGCCGTGAACAATGCGAGGAAGGAAGCGGCCGAGATCCAGAAAGCGATCGACGCCGAGAAGGGCGGCTTCCAGGCCGGTCCGCAGGACTGGGGCTTCTACAGTGACAAGGTGCGCGCCGCCAGGTACGCGTTCGATGCCAACCAGCTCAAGCCCTACTTCGAACTGAACCGCGTGCTGCAGGATGGTGTGTTCTTCGCCGCCAACAAGGAATTCGGCATCAGCTTCAAGGAGCGCAAGGACTTGCCGACCTATGATCCGGACGTGCGCGTGTTCGACGTGTTCGACCACGACGGCAAGCAGCTCGCGATCTTTACCCTCGACCCCTACGCGCGCGCCACCAAGCGCGGCGGCGCCTGGGCCAATGCCTGGGTCCCGCAAAGCAAGCTGATGGGCACCAAACCGGTCATTGCCAACAACCTGAACATCGCCAAGCCGGCCGCCGGCGAGCCGACCCTGCTGACCTACGACGAGGTGCGTACCACCTTCCACGAGTTCGGCCACGCGCTGCACGGCATGTTCTCGGATGTGAAGTATCCGCGCTTCGCGGGCTCGCGCGTGCCGCGCGACTACGTCGAATTCCCGTCGCAGGTGAACGAGATGTGGATGACCTGGCCGGAAGTGCTGGCCAACTACGCCCGTCACTACCAGACCGGCGAGCCGATGCCAGCGGCGCTGCTGGACAAGGTGCAGGCTTCGCAGCAGTTCAACGAAGGCTTCCGCACCACCGAGTACCTGGCGGCCGCGCTGCTGGACCAGGCCTGGCACCAGCTGGCGCCGGACCAGATCCCGACGGACGTGCTGGCCTTCGAGGCCGCGGCGCTGAAAAAAGCCGGCGTCGACTTCGACATGGTGCCGCCGCGCTACCGCACCACCTACTTCTCGCATACCTTCGCGGGCGGCTATGCGGCCGGCTACTACGGCTACCTGTGGGCCGAGAAGCTGGACGCGGACACCGTCAACTGGTTCAAGGAGAATGGCGGCCTGACCCGCAAGAACGGCGACCATTTCCGCAAGACCCTGCTGTCGCGCGGCGGCACGCTGGACGCGATGCAGATGTACCGCAACTTCAGCGGGCGCGATGCGCAAGTCCGGCCGCTGCTGGAGCGCCGCGGCCTGACCGGGGAATAAGCACCGGCGGCCACGCGAGGCCGGCCGTTGCGGCCGGCGGGCTTCACGTAGAATCGGGGGACGGTGCCATGGCGCCGTTCCCTTTTTTATGCACGGTACAATTATCTTCACGGTCAGCAAGCGATGAGTGTTCAGTCCCTTCACGGTATTACCTTAGAATCCCTGTTAACCCGGCTCGTTGCGCATTACGGCTGGGAAGGGCTCGGCCGCAGGGTCGACATCAACTGCTTCCGGAACGATCCGAGCATCAAGTCGAGCCTGAAATTCCTGCGCCGTACGCCGTGGGCGCGCGAGCAGGTCGAGAAGCTGTATCTCGATACCCGTTTCACCAACTAGCGAGAACGACATGCTGAGTGACAAGCAGAGCGAGCACGATGCCAGCCTGAAGGCGCGCCTGAAGGCCTTGCATCGCCAATTGCAGGAAACCACGGACGTCGATCCGGAGCTGGAAACCCTGTTGCGCCAGCTTGACGGCGACATCGACCGGGCCCTTGCACGCCGGGCCGAGCAACAGCTCGATGACAATACCTTTGGCCTGGGAACACGCACCCAGGAGCTGGCGGCGCGCTTCACGGTGCGCCATCCCGGTGTCTCGAGCGGCCTGCGTGAACTCGGCAATATCTTGTCGAACATGGGCATCTAGCCGATATCGCGCGCGCCGCCGGGCGGCGATGATGCCACAAGTCATTGATAACTAAGCCATTTTCCGGTCGATGAGACGACCGGAAAAGGGTTTTCCGGTACAATACCGGCCAATGAACGCCCCCCTGAACCTTTTCGCGAGCGTCCCGAAGCGCTCCAGCCGCGCCCCCGCCGCGCCCTTCCTCCCGATGTCCCGTGCCGAAATGGACAAGCTCGGGTGGGATTCGTGCGACATCATCCTGATCACCGGCGACGCCTACATCGACCACCCGAGCTTCGGGATGGCGCTGGTCGGCCGCCTGCTGGAAGCGCAGGGCTACCGCGTCGGCATCATCAGCCAGCCGGACTGGACCTCGGTCGAGCCCTTCCGCGCGCTCGGCAAGCCGAACCTGTACTGGGGCATAACCGCCGGCAACATGGACTCGATGGTCAACCGCTACACGGCCGACCGCAAGATCCGTTCCGACGATGCCTATACCCCGAACGCCGAGCCGAACAAGCGTCCGGACCGCGCCGTCACCGTGTACTGCCAGCGCGCGCGCGAAGCCTTCCCGGGCGTGCCGGTGATCGCCGGCAGCATCGAGGCCTCGCTGCGCCGCATCGCCCACTACGACTACTGGTCGGACAAGGTGCGCCGCTCGGTGCTGTTCGAATCGAAGGCCGACCTGCTCATCTTCGGCAATGCCGAACGCGCGCTGGTGGACGTGACGCGCCGCATCGCCG
The DNA here is from genome assembly GCF_020176695.1 of Massilia sp. MS-15. Lineage (GTDB taxonomy): Bacteria > Pseudomonadota > Gammaproteobacteria > Burkholderiales > Burkholderiaceae_D > Telluria > Telluria hydrophila. Next base: position 52,049 of record NZ_JAIWIA010000035.1, read on the forward strand.
CGGGCGAGAACATCAAGACCATCCGCGACCTGCGCGGCACCGCCTTCCTGGTGCCGCACGGCTGGCTGCCGGACGGGGAGTGGAGCGTGCACAACTCCACCCGCGTGGACGTCCCGGGGCGCATCGACGCGCATCCGAATCCGTATGCGATGGCCCAGGAAGATACCAAGGCTTGCGCCACCGAGAATGCGCAGCCGGCGCTGGAAGTCAAGCCGGTGCTGATCATGACGCGCGAGGAGCGCCAGGCCGCCGCCCGCGAGAAGGCGCGCAAGACCGTGGTGCGCCTGCCTTCGTTCGAGACCGTCAGTACCGATCCGGTGATGTACGCGCACGCCTCGCGCGTGTTTCACCTCGAGTCGAACCCGGGCCATGCGCGCGCCCTCGTCCAGCAGCACGGCGACCGCGACGTGTGGCTGAATGCCCCGCCGCTGCCGCTCGCGATGGACGAGATGGACAACGTGTACGACCTGCCGTATGCGCGCGCGCCGCACCCGAGCTACGGCAAGGCGCACATCCCGGCCTGGGAAATGATCCGCTATTCGGTGAACATCATGCGCGGCTGCTTTGGCGGCTGCACCTTCTGCTCGATCACCGAGCACGAAGGCCGCATCATCCAGAGCCGCTCGGAGCCGTCGATCCTGCGCGAGATCGAACTGATCCGCGACACGACCAGGAATTTTGCCGGCACGATCACCGATCTGGGCGGACCCACCGCCAACATGTACCGGCTGGCCTGTAAAGATAAAAAGATCGAGGAATCCTGCCGCCGCCTGTCGTGCGTCTACCCGACCATCTGCAGCAACCTGGGCACCGACCACAGCAAGCTGATTTCGCTGTACCGCAAGGCGCGCGCGATCCCCGGCATCAAGAAGATCCTGATCGGCTCCGGCCTGCGCTACGACCTGGCCGTGCGCTCGCCCGAGTACGTGAAGGAACTGGTGACCCACCACGTGGGCGGGCTCCTGAAAATCGCGCCGGAGCACACCGAACAAGGCACGCTCTCGAAGATGATGAAGCCGGGCATCGGCGCCTACGACGAGTTCAAGCGCCTGTTCGACAAGTATTCGATCGAGGCCGGCAAGAAGCAGTACCTGATTCCGTACTTCATCGCGGCGCACCCGGGTTCGACCGACGAGGACATGCTGAACCTGGCCCTGTGGCTGAAGAAGAATAATTTCAAACTCGACCAGGTGCAGACCTTCACGCCGACGCCGATGGCGATGGCGACCACCATGTACCATTCGGGCAAGAACCCGCTGGCGAAGGTGACGGAAGACTCGGAAGTTGTCGAGACCGCCAAGAGCGGCAAGACGCGCAAGCTGCACAAGGCCTTCCTGCGCTATTACGATCCGGAGAACTGGGGCGTGATCCGCGAAGGCCTGCGCCGCATGGGCCGGGCCGACCTGATCGGCAACGGCGAGCGCCACCTGGTGCCGGCGTCCGACGAAGGCGCCACCATGGTGCGCGAAGACCGCCGCGTGCCGGGCGGCGTGCCCAAGGGGCGCACGATCGAGGTGGCGCCCAAGCGCGCCGCGCGCGCCGGTGAGCGTGGCGAGCGCAAGCCGGCGAACGCGACCTTCGCGCCGCCGCCGGGCAAGGCCAGGCCGTCGATCCTGGCGACCATCAAGTCGAAGCCCAAGCGCTAGGCCAGGCGCGGCCCGTGCGTGCATCAACGCGGCGATAGCGGTAGCGGTTCATACGTGCGTCGAACGCGTGGGCAGGCAAGCTGCCCACCCTACAGGCCGGCATTCGGGGTAGGCGTTCCGCGCCGCTCGCGCCCGATATCGAGGTCCACCGCCGCCTGGCGCGCCCGCAGTGCGCGCGCATGGCGGTGGCGCGCGCGCAGCCGCGGGTTGGTCATCAGGCGGCCCAGGGTTTCGCCGACCACCATCACCACGCCCAGCAGCGGCAGCACCAGCATCAGTCCCACCACCCCGGCCAGCGCGCCGCCCACGAAGATCATCAGGACCGTCACCATGGGATGCACGCGGATGCTGCGCCCCAGGGTCAGCGGCAGGAACACGAAGTCGTCCAGTAGGCGCACCAGCACGAACACGCCGATCGCGCCATAGGCGATGAAGGGGTTGGCGGGGGCATCGGTCGAGGCCACGATCACCACCAGTAGGCAGCCGGCGATCGAACCGACGATGGGCACCCAGGCCAGCACCGCGCAGAACAGTCCCAGCAGCAAGGGTGAGGACACCCCGATCGTCCACAGGCCCAGCGCCAGCACCGCCGCGTCGAGCACGGTCAGCCTGAGCAGGCCCTCGAAGTAGCGGCGCGCGGTCTGGTCGACTTCGTGCAGCAGGTAGAGTGCGCGCTCGAAATAGGCGTTCGGCACCGCGCGCGCCAGGAACTTCTTGAAGCGCAGGCCGTCGCGCAGGAAGAAGAAACTGAGGAAGGGCGCCAGCAGCAGCGACGGAATCCAGGTCGCCAGCCCCATCAGGATCGTGCCCAGGTGCTTCTCGGCGAAATGCTCGGTATGGGCACGCAACAGGCCGTTCACGGTGGCCGTCAGGCGCATTTCTGCCAGCATGGGAAAGCGTTGTTCGAGCAGGGCCGTGCTGTTGTGGACGAAAGCGAGGCCGCCGTCGAGGTAGAGGCCGAGCGTCTTTTCCCAGGTCGCTTCTTCCGGTCCGCGGCTCCAGTTCAGGGCCGCCGCCAGGGCCAGCGCGGACAGGGCCAGGAACAGCAGGCACACCATCAGTGCGGCGCTGTTGCGCCCATGGCCGGCACGCACCAGGCGCTGCATCGGGCCGACCAGGATGTAGTGCAGCACGGTGCCGAAGATGAAGGGCAGTGCCAGCCACAGCACCTGCTGCACCAGCAGCAGCAGCACGCAGGTGGCGGCGATGATGCCGGTCCAGACCACCGGCCCCGCGCGCCCGCCGCCGTTCACAAGGCTTCCAGCTGGGGACGGCCGCTGCCCATCCATTCGCGCAGGCGCAGGCCGATGTGGCGCGCCAGCGCGAGCGAGATCTTGTAGCCGGTCACGGCGTCGGTTTCCAGCAGGCCGAGGAAGTCGGCGCGGAAGAACACCGCCATCTCGCAGGGCTCGAGGGCGCGCGCCTGGGCGTTGCGCGGCGAGTTGTCGAGCAGGGCCAGGTCGCCGAAGAAGCTGCCGGGCGCCAGCTCGGCCACCACCTGCTTGCTGTCCCCCTGCTGCTTGGTGATGACCACCCTCCCGCTCATGATCAGGTACAGCGCTTGGCCTTCCTCGCCTTCGTCGAACACGATCTCGTCGGTGAGATAGCGGCGTTCGTGCAGCAGGCCGTCGACGATTTCGAGCTCCAGGGGTGTCAAGGTCGAAAACAGGGAAGAATTCTTCAGGCGGTGCAGGCGCGGCGACATCTTGGGCGGCTTGAGGAAACCGAAAATCACGATTGCTCCGAATAGGACGGTAAGTACGGTGCTGCAGGTATGTTGCCAGATGATTATCCGCGATTCGATGCCTGAGTGCACCAGAAAGCTGTCGCTGAATGGTAGCGCATAGAAACTGTTGCGCTGGAGATAATGTCGTGTCCAAGCGGTTCAATTGTGCAAGCCCTCCCAATGAAAACAGGTAATATAGTTCTCTAGGGCAACATATATGATGAAAGCGCTATCGTGAGCCTGAGGCACAGATGCGGCATCCCTGGGGACAGGCCGTGATCGACATTTCATCTTTCGTGCTGGCACTGGGTGTTGGCAACATCGCATTTGCCGTACTGATGGCGGGGTACATGCGCGGCGCCGCGGCCAGCCCCGGCCTGCGCCTGTGGATGTGGGCCCGGCTCGGCATCGGCCTGTGCCAGCTGCTTGGCTGGTGCCGTCCCGTGCTGGATCTGCCCGGCCTGCATGGGGTGGAAGGCGCCGCCTGGGTGCTGGCGGTGTCGCTGGAAGTAGCGGCCTATTGCATCTTCTTCGGCTTCGCGCGCTGGCGGCGCATCCTGCTGCCGGTATCCGCGCTGGCGCTGGCGATCGTGCTGGCGGCCGGCAGCGCCGGGGCCTCGGTGGAGTACATCACCACGCTGGTAGCCGGCTTCGTGGCCCTGTTCGCCGCGGCGATGGCCTGGATCCTGCTGCGTCCGCGCCGCCGGGCCTCGCTCCTGCAGCGCATCATCGGCGTGAACGACGCCGTGTTCGCGGTCGCGGTGGCGCTGTGGGCGGCCAGCGGCCTGCGGGCCGGACTTCCGCTGGAGCCGCGCGCCGCCCAGGAGGCGGCCTACCTGGCCGGCTATCTCCTGATGATCGTGAACGGATTCGGTTTCCTCCTGCTGTGCAAGGAGCGGGACGATGCCGAGATGGCGCGCCTGGCCACCACCGACAGCCTGACCGGCCTGCCCAACCGCCATGCCTTCCTCGAACGCGCCGAGCAGGCGCGCCGGGCGGCGCTGCGCCAGCGCCAGCCGCTGGCGCTGGCGATGCTGGACATCGACCACTTCAAGCAGATCAACGACCGCTTCGGCCATGCGACCGGCGACGAGGCCCTGATGGTCTTCGCGCGTACCGTGCACGGCAGCCTGCGTGCGCATGAAACGGTCGGCCGCCTGGGCGGCGAGGAATTCGCGATGGTGCTGCCGGGAACCAGCCTGGCCGGTGCGCTCACCGCCGCCGAACGCCTGCGCCAGGCGGTGCGCGCCGCGGCCGTGATCACCAGCGGCACGCCGTACACGATGACGGTGAGTATCGGGGTGGTGGTGCTCGATCCGAACGAGACGCTGGGCATGGCGCTGGCACGGGCGGACCATGCCCTGTATGCGGCCAAGAGCGGGGGGAGGGACCGGGTCGAGGTGGGCATGCCGCAGCAGCGCCGGGCGTGAATCCGTCGCCGGACGGCCCTGCCGCTCGAGCGCATGGGCGAAAAGAAAAGGCGCTGTCACCGTTATCTGTTGATGGCGCCGATCGCGATACGCAGCAATTGTTCCGCAGTAGTGATGCGTTCGCCATCGAGCGCCCAGCGCCAGCCCAGGTAGTTGGGCAGGTAGCGCGAGGCCACGCCGCGGAAATGGCTGAGCCACTGCCGCAGGCGTGCGTGATAGGCGTTGACGTTCTGGACGTGGATGGCGCCGGCAGCCCGGTGACGGACCCGTATGCCGGCCTGCAGGTTGACCGCCTCATGCGCAATGCGGTGCTTGCGGGCGAATGCGCGGTAGGCAGCGTGGGAATCGCTCACCAGCAGCACCTGCCGGTCGAGCCTGGGCAGCAGATGGCGCTCCAGCTGCCCGGCTGTTAACGATCCCCTGCCTACGACCGCATCGATCGTCTGTCCGCTACGGTCGCGCGCCACCAGGATGCAGTCGAGCTCGCCTGAAATCCCGCGTTTGCGGGCCCGGCCACCGCGCTTGCGTGCCGGCCTGTCCAGCTTGCGCGAGCCCTTTTGTGATTCGAGGATGAACATCTCGTCCGCTTCGGCGATGCCGCTCAAGGTCTTGGGACGATCGTGCCTGGCCTGGTCGAGAAAGCGGTGGCGCCACCGGAAGGCCGTGTTGCGGTGTACG
>NZ_JAIWIA010000036.1 GCF_020176695.1 Massilia sp. MS-15
ATGCCGCCGGCTGGGAATACCGCACCAGCAGCAGTGGCAGCTGGACCGCGGGCAGCGGCAGCAGCTTCACGCTGGCGCCCGGCAGCTATGCCGCCGGACAGGTGCAGGTGCGCCAGATTGACCTGGCCGGCAACACCAGCGTGGCCGCCAGCAACGGCGCCGCGATCAGCATCGACCAGTCGGTCGCCGCGCCTTCCCTGGCGCTGGCCCACGACACCGGATCCAGCGCCAGCGATGGCCTGAGCAGCGACGGCACGGTGAATGTCGGCCTGTCCCTTGATGTCGCCAGCTGGGAATACCGCACCAGCGGCAATGGCAGCTGGACCGCGGGCTCAGGCAGCAGCTTCACGCTGGCACCGGGCAGCTACGCCGCCGGCGAGGTCCAGGTGCGCCAGACCGACCTGGCCGGCAACACCAGCGCGGCTGGCCTGAACGCTGCCGGGCTGGCGATCCTGACGGCGCCCGCGGCGCCCGGCATGGCGCTCGCCAGCGATACCGGCGCCAGCACCAGCGACGGCGTGAGCGCGACCGGCACGGTCGACGTCATGCTCGCGCCCGGCGCGCGCTGGGAATACCGCAGCAGCGCCAGCGGCGCCTGGACCGCGGGCAGCGGCAGCAGCTTCACGCTGGCACCGGGCAGCTACGCCGCCGGGCAGGTCCAGGTGCGCCAGATTGACATCGCGGGCAATACCAGCGCGGTCACCGCGAATGGCACCGCGATCACGATCGACCGCGCGGCGCCCACGGTCGCCACCATCCTGCGTCCGGCCCTGGAAAACCCGGCGTCCAACCAGTCCTTCGTCATCGAGGTCCGCTATGCCGACGCCGGCGCCGGCATCGACGCCGCCAGCATCGGCACGGCGGACCTGCTGATAAGCGCCGTGGGTGCGCCTGCCGCACTGGCGGTCTCCGCCGCCAGCTGGGATGCCGCCAGCGGCATCGCACGCTACACGGTGGACGCGCCGGCCGGCGGCTGGAACGCCAGCCATGGCGGCACCTGGATCGTCAGCCTGCCAGCGGGCGGTGTGCTCGACCTGGCGGGCAACGCACTGTCCAGCACCACTTCGCAGTTCTTCAGCATCGGCTTCAATAGCGCGCCTGTCATCACCAGCAATGGCGGCGGTGACAGTGCCAGCATCGACATCGTCGAAGGCCACAAGGCGGTGACCACGGTGAAGGCGGCCGACACCGACGCCGGCGACACACTCAGCTACAGCATCAGCGGCGCCGACGCCGCACTGTTCACGATCGACGCCGCCAGCGGTGCCCTGTCGCTGCGCGACGCCCGCAACGCCGGCAGCTACCAGGTGGACGTGACCGTGAGCGACATGCGCGGCGCCAGCGACACCCAGTCGCTGACCGTCAACCTGCTGCGCGACGCCGACCGCGACGGCGCCCCCGATGTCGACGACCCCGACCTCGACGGCGACGGCCGCCTGAACTCGGCCGAGGACCCGGTGCCGAGCGCGCACGGCGGCGCGCGCGGCGACGGCAACGGCGACGGCATCGCCGACAGCACCCAGGTCAACGTCGCCTCGCTGGCGACGGTCGGCACGGTCGGCGCCGACAAGCGCTACGCGACCATCGAGGTCGCCGAGGGCCTGAGCCTGACGAACGTCAGCAACAGCGCCGCGCCGGCCGGCCTGCCGCGCAATGCCAAGATGCCGCTCGGCCAGTTCGACTTCGATATCAAGGGACTGGCGGTGGGCGCCACCGTCCAGATCCAGATGTATGTCGACAAGTCGCTCGGGGTCAACGGCTATTACAAGCAAACCGCGAACGGCTGGGTCAACCTGGCGACGGCGAGCATCGTCGGTGACAAGACCATGCTCAGCTTCAGCCTGACCGATGGCGGCGAGTTCGACGCCGACGGCATCGCCAACGGCGTCATCGTCGATCCGGGCGGCGCGGCGATCATCGTGCCGCGCATCGTCAGCGGCGGCGGCGAAGCGCTGGCCACGGTCGCGGTCGAGGAAAACACGCTGGCCGTGACCACGGTGCGGGCCGAGGCGGCGGGCGCGGTAAGCTATGCGATCACCGGCGGCGCCGATGCCGCGCGCTTCACGATCGATGCGGCGACCGGCGCCCTGCGCTTCGTCACCGCCCCGGACTTCGAGCAGCCGCTGGACCTGGGCGACGGCGCGGCCGACAACACCTACCTGGTCGAGGTCAGCGCCGTCGACGCCAGCGGCAGCGCCAGCCAGCTGCTGACGGTACGTGTGCAGGATGTCGACGAGACCCCGAACGATGGCGACGCGGTTCCCGGTGCCGTCGAGCTACTGGTGCCTTCCCTGCCGGGCGCTGGCAGCGCGCGCGGCGACGGCAATGGCGACGGCCGGGCCGACAGTACCCAGGCCAACGTCGGCTCCCTGCCCTTCCTGCTGACCGGCAAGGCGCAGACCGATCCTGGCAACGCCGCGCCGGTGTACCTGTCCCTGGTCGCCGACTCGGTCGAGGGCAAGGCGCCGGCCGGTGCGGCCGCCACCATCTTCACGGAGATCCGGCAGCTCGACGCCCCTACCACCCCGGACGGCCTGACGCTGCCGCTGGGCCAGCTCGGCTTCAAGGCGGCGCTGGCGCAGGCCGGTGCGGCCGGGCACTTCAGCCTCTATCTCGATGGCGCCATTCCGGTGAACGGCTACTGGCAGCGGGACGCCGGCGGCAACTGGGCCAACCTGGCCAGCGCCGCCCACGGCGGCAAGCTGGTGAGCGAAGGCGGACGCACGCGCCTGGACTTCACCATTGTCGATGGCGGCGCCTTCGATGCCGACGGCAAGGCCGACGGCATCATCAGCGGCCTGGCAGCGCCAGGCATGCGCGCCACCCCGCTCGGACCGGACAGCGACGGCGACCAGTTCCCGGATGCGCTCGAAGCGGCGCATGGCCTGAGCGTCGGCGTCAAGGACAACGACGTCTTCGGCAACAACAAGCTGTTCGTGATGGAGCTGTACCGCGACCTGCTGTTCCGCGAAGCGCAGGCCGCCGAGTGGGGCTGGTGGCAGGGGCTGCTCGACAGCGGCATGATGGACAAGGCACAGCTGGTGTCGACCTTCCTCGACTCGGCCGAGTTCCAGGGCGGCACCGCCGCCCTGGCGCGGCTCTACCTCGCCGCCTTCGAGCGCCTGCCGGATGGCGCTGGCCTGGCCTACTGGACGGGGCAGGTTGGCAGTGGCGCATCGCTGGCGACCGTGGCCCAGGACCTGGCGACGAGCGCCGAGTTCATGGCCAGCTATGGCCGTCTGGACGATGCCGGATTCATGCGCCAGCTGTACCAGAATGTCCTCGGGCGCGAGGGCGACAGCGCCGGCCTCGGTTTCTGGACCGCGCAGCTGGCGGGCGGACTGGCGCGGGGCGAAGTGCTGCTGGGCTTTGCCCAGTCGGCCGAGTACCGGGCGGCCACCGACCACGGCGTGACCGCCGCGCTGGGCTACCTGGGCCTGCTCGACCGCGATCCGACCAGCGCCGAGATCGACTACTGGACCGGCAAGCTGGACGCCGGCGTGCCGGAAGTCGTCGTCATCGGACAGTTCCTGTCGGTGCCGGAGTACCACGACCGCTTCCTGCCCTGACAGCGGTCCGACGCGGGGCCCGGCGCTCGCCGGGCCCCGCAGGCAGAAGGCGGGACAGCGCGCGCGCCGTCCCGCCCGGCAGACCTCTCCCGTTTTTTGTATCATTGTCCACTATGGACAGCATCGACCTCGACGTACTCAAGACCTGCAACGCGTGGCTTGCCGCCGGCCGCCGCTGCCAGCTGGTCACCGTGATCAAGACCTGGGGCTCGAGCCCGCGTCCGGTCGGCGCCACGCTCGCCATCTGCGAGGACGGCAGCGTGGCCGGCTCGGTCTCCGGCGGCTGCATCGAGGACGACCTGATCGCGCGCGTGCGCGAGCACGGCATCGCGGCGCGCCTGCCCGAGATCCTGAGCTACGGCATCAGCGCCGACGAGGCGCACCGCTTCGGCCTGCCCTGCGGCGGCACCATCGAGCTGGCGCTCGAGACCTTGACCCCGGACAGCCGCATCGGCGAGCTCCTGGCCCGCCTGCAGGCGGGCGAACTGGTGGAGCGGCGCCTGGCGCTGGCCAGCGGCGCGGTCAGCCTGGCGCGCGCCGCCGCCGGCGCCGTGCAGCGCATCGAGCCGGAACACGGCGGCGTGCTGGCGACCATCCACGGCCCGCGCTGGCGCCTGTTCATCATCGGCGCCGGGCCGCTGTCGCGCTTCCTGGCGCAGGTGGCGAGCGGCATGGACTACCGCGTCACCGTGTGCGACCCGCGCGAGGAATACCGCAGCGGCTGGAACCTGGCGGGCGTGGAACTGGTACACGCCATGCCGGACGACCTGGTGATCGAGGCGCGCCTCGACCCGCGCAGCGCGGTCGTCGCCCTCACCCACGACCCCAAGCTGGACGACCTGGCGCTGATGGAGGCGCTCAAGTCCGACGCCTTCTACGTCGGCGCGATTGGCTCGCGCCTGAACAACGAACGGCGCCGCGAACGCCTCAGGCTGTTCGACCTCGGCGAGGCCGAGCTGGCGCGCCTGCATGCGCCGATCGGCATCTACATCGGCAGCCGCACGCCGGCCGAGATCGCGATTTCCATCATGGCCGAGATGACGGCCGTGAAGAACGGGGTGCCGGCGCGCCTGCTGGTGCCGCATGCCGCCGCCCCGCACGCCGCCAGTACCGCAGCCTGCCCCCTCCCGGTCCAGGGTGCGGCTGCATGCGCCACCTGAATGCCCGCGCAAAAAACGCAGCAAAAAACGGATGGCGCGCCGCGCGCCGCGGCCCCAGCATGCTTACTTTTTCCCTGGCAGTCCCACGATGAACACCATTAACATGCTGCGCCTGGTGGCGCTGGCCGCCATCTGGGGCGGCTCCTTCCTGTTCATGCGCATCGCCGCGCCCGTGCTCGGCCCGGCCGTGCTGATCGAGTACCGGGTGCTGTTCGCGGCCCTGTTCCTGGCCGCCGTCGCCTGGCTCATGCGCCGCCGCAAAGGCGGCGCCGGCGCCGCGCCGCTCGACCTGCGCCAGCACTGGAAGCACTACCTGATGCTGGGCTTCTTCAATTCCGCGCTGCCCTTCCTGCTGTTCGCGTTTGCCGCGCGCACCCTGTCGGCCTCGGTGCTGTCGGTGCTGAACGCCACCGCCCCGATGTTCGGCGCGCTGGTCGGTGCGGTGTGGGCACGCCAGGGGGTGTCGGCGCGCACCGGCCTCGGCCTGGTACTGGGCACGGCCGGCGTGGCCCTGCTGGTCGGCTTCGACCATGTGTCGGAACGCCCGGGCGCGGCCCTCGCGATCGGCGCGGCGCTGGTCGCGGCCTTCTGCTACAGCATCGCCAGCCAGTACGCCAGGTCGGCCGGGGCGGTGCCGCCCTTCGCCAATGCGCACGGCTCGATGTGGGCGGCGACCCTGTTCGTGATCCCGGCCCTGCCCTTCTTTCCGGCGCCGGGCGAGCCAACGGCCGGGATCTGGGCCGCCGTGCTGGCGCTGGGCGTGCTCTGCAGCGGCATCGCCTACATCCTCTATTTCAAGCTGATCGAGGAAGTCGGCACGACGTCGGCGCTCACGGTGACCTTCCTGAACCCGATGTTCGGCATCCTGTGGGGCGCCATCTTCCTGCATGAGGTGATCGGCTGGCACACCCTGCTCGGATCCGGCATCGTGCTGGTCGGGACCGCGCTGGTGACCGGCTTCGTGCCTTCCTTCCTGCGCGCGCCGGCGGCGCGCGCCAAGTAGATGCGGTCCGACCTGGTCCTCGCGCTGCCGCGGGGCTACCGCACCGCGGACGTGCTCGCCTTCCACGGACGGGATGCGGAAGGCATCGCGGAACAGGTGAGCCCGGAGGGCTTGCGCAAGGGCGTGCTGCTGAGCGGCACGCCGGTCGTGCTGGAAGCGCGCTTCGGCGACCAGGCGGCCCGCTGCAGCGTGGACGCGGAGGGCGACGCGGGTCCGGCACTGCTGGCCCAGGCACGCGAAGCCCTGCTGAACATCCTCGGCCTGCGCATCGACCCGGCCGACTTCCTCGCCCTGGTACGCGACGATCCCGTCCTCGGCCCGGTGGCGGCGCGCCACCCCGGCCTGCGCATCGTGCAGTCGGCCACCATCTTCGAAGCGCTGACCTGGGCCATCATCGGCCAGCAGATCAACCTGCCCTTTGCCATCTCCCTGCGCCGCAGCTTCATCGTCCTGGCCGGGCGCCGGCATCCGTGCGGCCTGTGGTGCTACCCGGAGGCGGCCGACGTGGCCCGGCTTGCATTGGAAGATCTGACGAGCAGAAAATTTTCTCGGGCCAAGGCGGACACCCTGCTGCGCCTGGCACGCCTGGTCGCCGACGGCAGCCTGGTGCTCGCGCCCCAGCGCCCGGTGGACGAACTGGTGCGCGAACTGCTGGCCATCAAGGGCATCGGGCCATGGACGGTGAATTACACGCTGCTGCGTGGCTATGGCTATCCGGACTGTTCGCTGGAAGGGGACGTGGCGGTGCGCACGGCCCTGCACCGGCTGCACGGAGGCCCGGCCCGGCCGGACATCCCGACCGCGCAGCGCCTGCTGGCCGCCTATGCGCCGCAGCGCACGATGGCGGCGGCCTACCTGTGGGCCAGCCTGGCCGACGCCTGAGGCATCAGTGCCGGCGCGGCGCGATCCCGAGCTGGCGCGCGCCGTCACCGGAGAAGCGGATCAGTGCCGGCAGCGGCGCGGTGGCCAGGTTGTCGCGCCGGTAGCGCCCGCCGAGCGCGCTGGGAATCCTGAGGCAGTAGCTGCGCCCGTGCGGCAGCGGACCGAGGATGGCTTCGGCCAGGCGCACGACTTCCGGCATGTACCAGTCGTTCAGGAAGGCCTGGTCATAGGCCAGGGCATCGAAGGCGGCGCGGCTGGCGGCCACCGGTTCGCAGCACAGGTCCTGCGGACGCAGGCGCCAGTAAGATCCTCCGTCGTCGCGCAGGATCAGGTTGCCGAAAGGGTTCGCACCCAGGACCTCGACCGCGTACAGGCCGGCCCAGCCCCATGCCTCGTTGATGTAGTCGATGTCGATCATGGATCCGCCCCCATGCCGTGGCTGTGGCTGCGGCTGCGCCGGCCATCATCCCTGGGACCGGCGTGGCGCGGCAGGATTCCATGCGGATGCGGCGGGCTTGCGCTGGCTCGCGCTGGCTCCTTACCGCGCAAACGAAAAAGCCGCTGATCCTGCTGGATCAACGGCTTCGTATTTGGTTGCGGGGACAGGATTTGAACCTGTGACCTTCGGGTTATGAGCCCGACGAGCTGCCAGACTGCTCCACCCCGCGTCTGATGGAATGAATTATACGCGCAAACGCCTCATCAGGCAAATCCAATCCTTCCTGAGCGGGCGATTGCAGAAAGGCCTGGCCCATCGGCGACCGCATGGGGCATGCGCGGCGGACGGCATGGGGCGGGAAATTCAGTGTAAAGTAAGCACAATCTCAATCTGCTGCTGACCTATGAAATTCTGTTCCGAGTGCGCCCATCCGGTCGCCCTGGCGGTTCCCGAAGGCGACAACCGGCCGCGCTACGTCTGCCCGCACTGCCACACCATCCACTACCAGAACCCGAAACTGGTGATCGGCTCGATTCCCGTCTGGGAGCATGACGGCAAGCTGCAGGTGCTGCTGTGCAAGCGCGCGATCGAGCCGCGCCATGGCTACTGGACGCTGCCGGCCGGCTTCATGGAAAACGAGGAAACCACCGAGCAGGCCGCCGTGCGCGAAACGGAAGAAGAAGCCGGCGCCGACGTCGAACTGGGCAAGCTGTTCACCCTGCTGAACGTGGCCCATGTGCACCAGGTTCATTTGTTCTACCTGGCCCGCCTGCGCAGCCTCGACTTCGCCCCGGGCGAGGAAAGCCTGGACGTGCAGCTGTTCACCCAGGACAGCATTCCCTGGGACGAGCTGGCCTTCCCCACCGTGCGCACCACGCTGGAACTGTTCTTCGCCGACCGCGCCAGGGTGCGCGAGGGCGGCAGCTATGGCTTCCATAGCCGCGACATCGTGCGCCCGATGCTGGCGCCGCGCGAACCGGACTGACGCCTACGCCACCATGATTCCCTGGCTCGAGCCGACTTCGCCCTTTCCCGACGTGTCCGAGGCGCTGACGGCCGACGCGCCCGGCCTGCTCGCGGCCGGCGCCGACCTGTCGCCGCAGCGCCTGCTGCTGGCTTACCAGAACGGCATCTTTCCCTGGTTTTCCGAAGGCCAGCCCATCCTGTGGTGGAGCACCGACCCGCGCATGGTGCTCGAGACCGCGCACTTCAAGCTCAGCAACAGCCTGCGCAAGACGCTGCGCCGCGTCGAGCGCAGCCGGCACGAGGGCGGCCCGTGGGAAGTGCGCTTCGACAGCGCCTTCGAGGACGTGATGCGGGCCTGCGCGGCGCCGCGCCGCGATGGGCCGGGCACCTGGATCTCGGAAGACATCATCGCCGGCTACACCGGCCTGCACGCGATGGGCTATGCCCATTCGTCCGAACTGTGGCACGACGGCGAACTGGTGGGCGGCGCCTATGGCGTGTGCATCGGCCGCATGTTCTACGGCGAGTCGATGTTCGCGCGGGTGGCGGACGCATCCAAGGTGGCGCTGGCCTACCTGGTGGCCTTCCTGCGCAGCCATGGGGTACGCATGATCGACTGCCAGCAGGAGACCGGGCACCTGGCATCGCTGGGCGCCGCCCCGATCCCGCGCAGCGCCTTCCTGGCGCACCTGCGCCAGGCCATCCGCGAGCCGGCCATTACCCGTTGGGAACCGGTGGCGCCGCTGGCCTGACACGGTTGGCTGGCTAACGGTGGCGCGCATCCGAATTCGCTAAAATAGGTTCACCACGTCGTCTCGAGAGTCCTTGCATGACGCACTTAAATGACCTGCCCTTCGCAACGCTGCAGTTCTACACGACGGCGCCCTACCCTTGCAGCTACCTCGACGCGCGCCAGGCCAGGTCGCAGGTCGCCACGCCTTCGCACCTGATCAATGCGGACGTGTATTCCGAACTGGTGCGCAGCGGCTTTCGCCGTAGCGGCATCTTCACCTACCGCCCGTATTGCGACGGCTGCCAGGCCTGCATCCCGGTGCGGGTGAAATGCGAGGATTTCGCGCCCAACCGTACCCAGCGCCGCGCCTGGAAGCGCCATGGCAGCCTGGTGGCGATGGTGGCCAACCTGGCCTTCTCGGACGAGCACTACGCGCTCTACCTGCGCTACCAGACCACCCGCCACGTGGGCGGCGGCATGGACCAGGACAGCCGCGACCAGTATGCCCAGTTCCTGCTGCAGAGCCGGGTAAACACCCGCCTGGTCGAGTTCCGCGAACCCGACGGCACCCTGCGCATGGTGTCGATCATCGACGTACTGTCCGACGGCCTGTCCTCGGTCTACACCTTCTTCGACCCGGACCTGCCCGGCGCCTCGTTCGGCACCTACAACGTGATGTGGCAGGTGGGCCAGGCGCGCGAGCTCGGCCTGCAGTACGTCTACCTCGGCTACTGGATCGCGCAGAGCCCGAAGATGGCCTACAAGATCAATTTCCGTCCGCTGGAAGCGCGCATCAAGGGCGTCTGGAGCGTGCTGGAGGCGTGAAGGCCAGGCCGGGGCCCGTCTTCGACTCTGTTGCCCGACCCTGTAGAATGGCGGGAATCACCACCATGAGTCCCCCATGTCCGACATCCTGTATTCCCTTGCCCGTCCGCTGCTGTTCTCGCTCGATGCCGAGCAGGCGCACAACCTGACCCTGCCGCTGCTGCGCCGTGCCGCGGCACTCGGCCTGACCAGACTCGCCGGCAAGCCGGCGCCGGACCCGCGCACGGTCATGGGCATTCGCTTCCCCAACCCGGTCGGCCTGGCCGCCGGCCTGGACAAGGACGGCGCCTATATCGACGGCCTGGCTTCGCTAGGCTTCGGCTCGATCGAGATCGGCACCGTGACCCCGCGCCCGCAGGGCGGCAATCCGAAGCCGCGCATCTTCCGCCTGCCGCAGGCGCAGGGCATCATCAACCGCATGGGTTTCAACAATGGCGGCGTGGACGCGTTTGTGGGCAACGTGCAGGCTTCCCGCTTCTACCAGGAGAAAGCGGGCGTGCTCGGCCTGAACATCGGCAAGAACGCCGACACCCCGATCGAGCGCGCCGCCGACGACTACCTGCACTGCCTGCGCAAGGTCTACCCTTACGCCAGCTACGTGACGGTCAACATCTCCTCGCCCAACACCAAGAACCTGCGCCAGTTGCAGGGCGAATCCGAACTCGATGCCCTGCTGTCGCAGCTGAAGGACGCGCAGCTGCGGCTGGCGGACCAGCACAAGCGCTATGTGCCGGTGGCGCTGAAGATCGCCCCCGACATCGACGCCGAGCAGGTGCGCAACATCGCCGGCGCCCTGCTGCGCCACAAGATCGACGGCGTGATCGCGACCAATACCACGCTCAGCCGCACAGCGGTACAGGGCATGCGCCATGGCGAGGAAGCCGGCGGCCTGTCGGGCGCGCCGGTGTTCGAACTGTCGAACACGGTGATCCGTTTATTGAAGAGCGAGCTGGGCGATGCGCTGCCGATCATCGGCGTGGGCGGCATCATGCGCGGCGAGGATGCGCGTGCCAAGATCGCGGCCGGGGCGCAGCTGGTGCAGCTCTACACCGGCTTCATCTACGCCGGCCCGGCGCTGGTGCGCGACTGCGCGGCCGCGCTGCGGCAAGCCTGAAAACGGGAGAACGGGAGAACGGCATGGAACGCAGGCAGCTGGGACAAACCGACCTGATGGTGTCGCCGATCTGCCTCGGCACCATGACCTTCGGCGAGCAGAACACCGAAGCGCAGGCCCACAGCCAGCTCGACTACGCACTCGAGCGCGGCATCAACTTCGTCGATACCGCCGAGATGTATCCGGTGATGGCGCGTCCCGACACCCAGGGCCTGACCGAGCGCTACATCGGCAGCTGGCTCAGGAAGACCGGACGGCGCCACGACATCGTGCTGGCGACCAAGATCGCGGGACCGAACAAGATGATGCCGTGGATCCGCGGGGCCAACCACAACCTCGACGCGGTGAACATCCGCGCCGCCGTCGAGGACAGCCTGCGCCGCCTGCACACCGACTACATCGACCTGTACCAGGTCCACTGGCCGAGCCGCAACCTGCCCATTTTCGGGGCCAACCGCTTCGATCCGGATGCCGAGCGGCCGGCGGTGCCGATTGCGGAAACCCTGGGCGCGCTGGACGAGCTGGTGCGGGCAGGCACGATCCGCCACATCGGCGTGTCGAACGAAAGCACGTGGGGACTGTGCCAGTACATCAAGCGTTCCGAGCAGCATGGACTGCCGCGCATCGCCACCGTGCAGAACCTGTACAACCTGACGGCGCGCCTGTTCGAGACCAGCCTGATGGACGAGGCTTGCTACCGCGAAGGCATCAGCCTGCTGGCCTACAGCCCGCTGGCCTTCGGCCAGCTCAGCGCCAAGTACCTGGACGACCCGCAGGCACGCGGACGGCTGACGGTCTTTCCGAAGAACTGGAGTCCGCGCTATGTGCGGCCCGCCGTGCTGGCCGCCACCGCCGAGTACGCGGCGCTGGCGCGCGCGCATGGATTGACACCGGCGCAGATGGCGCTGGCCTGGTGCTACGCGCGCCCCTTCGTGGCCTCGACCATCATCGGCGCGACCAGCATGGCGCAGCTGGAGGAAAACATCGACGCCAGCGAGCTGGTGCTGCCGCCTGCCGTACTGGCCGGGATCGACGAGATCCACGCCCGCTACACCAACGTCGGGCAGTGAAGCGCCTTTACTGCTCGGCCTGCAGTGCCCGTTCGATGTCCGCCCGCGTGTAACCCTGAGCGAAGCGCTCGATGAAGTGGTAGGCGTAGGCGCGCAGGTAGGCGCCGCGCCGCACCGCCAGGCGTGTCACGTTGGGCGCGAACAGGTGCGAGGCCTCGATCGCCCGCATGCCCTTGTCGCGGCCGTGGTCGAAGGCCATCGAGGCCACGATGCCCACCCCCATCCCGAGCGCGACGTACTGCTTGATCACGTCCGAGTCCATCGCCGTGAGCACGATGTCGGGTGCCAGCCCCGCCTCCACAAAGGCCGCATCGATGTGGCTGCGCCCCGTGAAGCCGACGTCGTAGGTGATCAGGGGATGCTCGGCCAGGTCGTCCAGGCGCAGCGGCTGGCGTAACGAGAAGATCGGATGCCCTTCCGGTGCCACCACCAGGTGGCTCCAGCGGTAGCAGGGAAAGGACACCAGGTCGGGAAAGGCCGACAGGCCTTCGGTCGCGATGCCGATGTCGGCCCTGCCCGACAAGACCCACTCCGCGATGTGTTCCGGCGCGCTTTGCTGCAGGGCGATGCGCACGCCGGGGAAGGCGTTGCGGAAGGACTGCACCACCTGCGGCAGGGCGTAGCGCGCCTGGGTGTGGGTCACGGCCACCGTGAGCGTGCCGCTGTCCTGGGCCGCGAATTCGGCGCTGGCCTGCTGCAGGTTCTCGGCTTCCACCAGCAGCTTCTCGACGATCCTGAGGATGTCCTTGCCGGGCGGCGTCAGGCCGGTCAGGCGCTTGCCGTTGCGCTCGAAGATCACGACCCCGAGTTCGTCCTCGAGTTCGCGGATCTGGCGCGACACTCCCGGCTGCGAGGTGAACAGGGCGTTGGCCACCTCGGTCAGGCTGAAGTCGCGGCGCGCCGTCTCGCGCACCGAGCGCAGCTGCTGGAAGTTCATATGCCTTCGCCCGCGTCGACGAAGACGTCGATGCGGCGCGGCTTGAGCACCAGGGTGTCGCCTTCGCGGAAACCGTAGCGCGCGAACAGCTCGTTCGGCATCACCGCCTCGACCAGCTGCTGGTTGTCGGCCCGCTCCAGGTCGAGCTGGGCCAGCGGGCCGATCGCATGGGCGCGGCGCAGCCTGGCCACCACGCCGCCCTGCCCGCCCGCACCCGGCACGTAGCGCTCGACGTCGAGCTCGTGCGGACGCACGTAGCCGATGCCTTCGCCGTTGCGCACGCCGCTGTGCTGGGGCGCCTGGAAGCGCACGTCGCCACTGGCCAGCACGCCTTCGTGCACGCGGCCGTGGAACAGGTTGACGTTGCCCAGGAAGCCGTAGACAAACGGCGACGCCGGCTTGTTGTACACCTCGCCTGGCGCGCCGAGCTGCTCGACGCGGCCCTTGTTCATCAGGACCACCTGGTCGGCCACTTCCAGCGCCTCTTCCTGGTCATGGGTGACGAAGATCGAGGTCACGTGCAGCTCGTCGTGCAGGCGGCGCAGCCAGCGCCGCAGTTCCTTGCGCACCTTGGCGTCCAGCGCGCCGAAGGGTTCGTCGAGCAGCAGCACGCGCGGCTCGACGGCCAGCGCGCGCGCCAGGGCGATCCGCTGGCGCTGGCCGCCCGACAGCTGCGGCGGATAGCGGTCGGCGATCCAGTCGAGCTGCACCAGCTCGAGCAGCTGGCGCACCTTGTCGCGGATCTGCTGTTCGGACGGGCGTTCGCGGCGCGGCTTCACGCGCAGGCCGAAGGCCACGTTCTCGAACACGGTCATGTGCTTGAACAGGGCGTAGTGCTGGAACACGAAGCCGACCTGGCGCTCGCGCACGTGGCGGTGCGACGCATCCTCGCCGTCGAGCAGGACGGCGCCCGAATCGGGGTGTTCCAGGCCGGCGATCACGCGCAGCAGGGTGGTCTTGCCGCAGCCGGAAGGTCCCAGCAGCGCGGTCAGCTGGCCGTCGGGGAACTGCAGCGAGACGTCGTCGAGCGCGGTGAACTGGCCGAACTGCTTGCGGATGTGTTGGACTTCGATCGTCATGGTCAGGCTTCCTTCTGTCGTTCTTCGGCGGCCGCCCTGCGTACCTGGTGCAGGCGCCATTCGATCAGGCTCTTCACCGCCAGCGTCACCAGCGCGAGCAGCGCCAGCAGCGATGCGATCGCGAACGCGGCCGTGAAGTTGTATTCGTTATAGAGGATCTCGACCTGCAGCGGCATGGTATTGGTTTCGCCGCGAATATGGCCCGAGACCACCGACACCGCGCCGAACTCGCCCATCGCACGCGCATTGCACAGGATGACGCCGTACAGCAGGCCCCACTTGATGTTCGGGAGCGTCACCCGGAAGAAGGTGGACCAGCCGGACGCGCCCAGCACCAGCGCCGCCTCTTCCTCCTCGGTGCCCTGCTGCTGCATCAGCGGGATCAGCTCGCGCGCCACGAAGGGGAAGGTAATGAAGACGGTGGCCAGCACGATGCCCGGCACGGCGAACAGGATCTTGATGTCGTGCTCGGCGAGCCAGGCGCCGAACCAGCCCTGGGCGCCGAACAGCAGCACGTAGATCAGGCCGGCGATCACGGGCGAGACCGAGAACGGCAGGTCGATCAGGGTCAGCAGGATACTCTTGCCGCGGAACTCGAACTTGGCGATGGCCCAGGCGGCGGCGACGCCGAACACGAGGTTGAGCGGCACCGAGATGCCGGCCGCGATCAGGGTCAGCCTGATGGCGGACAGCGCATCCGGGTCGCGGATCGATTCCAGGTAGGTGTCCCAGCCCTTCTTCAGCGCCTCGGCGAACACGGCCGCCAGCGGCACGAACAGGAACAGGGCCAGGAAGCCGAGCGCGGTCGCGATGAGCAGGTAGCGCACCCAGTCCGGCTCGAGCACATTGGTGCGCGGGCGGCGGGCGGGCGCGGAGGCGCGCGGCGCGGGCTGGATGTGGTCGAGGACGGCGCTCATGCCTTGCGTCCTCCCTTGCCGGCCCGCTTGCGGGTCCAGGCCTGCAGCAGGTTGATGGTCAGCAGCAGGATGAAGGAAATGATCAGCATTACCACCGCGATCGCCGTGGCGCCCGCGTAGTCGTATTGTTCCAGCTTGGTGATGATGAAGAGCGGCGTGATCTCGGACACCATCGGCAGGTTGCCGGCGATGAAGATGACGGAGCCGTATTCGCCGGTCGCGCGCGCGAAGGCCAGCGCGAAGCCGGTCAGGAGGGCCGGCACGATGGCCGGCAGCACCACCCGCCAGAAGGTCTGCAGCGGCGAGGCGCCCAGGCTGGCGGCGGCTTCTTCCAGTTCGCGCTCGGCTTCTTCCAGCACCGGCTGCACCGTGCGCACGACAAAGGGCAGGCCGATGAAGGTCAGGGCCACCAGCACCCCCAGCGGGGTGAAGGCCACCTTGATGCCGAGCTTGGCCAGTTGCTCGCCGATCAGGCCGTTGTGCGAATACAGGGCGGTGAGCGTGATGCCGGCCACCGCCGTGGGCAGGGCGAAGGGCAGGTCGACCAGGGCGTCGACGATGCGCTTGCCGGGGAAGTTGTAGCGCACCAGCACCCAGGCCACGATGCCGCCGAAGATCACGTTGACGAAGGCGGCCAGCAGCGAGGCGCCGAAGCTGAGCTTGTAGGATGCGACCACGCGCTCGGACGTGACGGCGGTCCAGAACGCGTCCCAGCTCATCGTGAAGGTCTTCAGGAAGACCGCCGACAGCGGAATCAGCACGATCAGCGCAAGGTAGAAAATCGTGAAGCCGAGCGAGATCCCGAAACCTGGGATGACGCGGCCGGGAGAGGTCTGCATGGGCGCCCTTATTACAAATTCTTCTAACGGGCTGCCATGTTCTCACGCAGTTCGTATATTACAAACGAAGCATTCCTCATTTGCATAGACACGAACCGCTATTAAGCGGACGCAATCAGAGCACCAGCTTGGCCGCCACCCCGGTCAGCGTGGTGGCCAGCAAGCCCCGCAGCAAGCGCTCCGGCACCTTGCGCGCCGCCATCGCGCCGAGCGTGATGCCGGGCACCGAACCGATGAGCAGGGTCAGCAGCAATGCCGGGTCGATCGAGCCCAGCCACCAGTGGCCCAGCGCGGCGATTGCCGTCAGCGGCACGGCATAGGCGATGTCGGTGCCCGCCACCTCGGCCGCGCTCAGGTGGGGATACAGCAGCACCAGCAGCGTGGCGCCGATCGCGCCGGCCCCGATCGAGGACACCGTGACGAGCAGGCCAAGTACCGCCCCCGCGGCGACGGTGGCGGCGGCAAGCGCCCTGCCCCGCAGCTGGCGCGCCGGATGCGCGCCGATCCAGGCCAGCAGGCGGCCCCGGAACAGCAGCGCGAGCACGGTCAGCATCACGGACACGGCGATCGAATAGCGGATCAGCCCCCCGATCTCCTCGTCCAGGCCGCCGACATACTTCAAGGCCAGCGTTGCCGCCAGCGCGGCTGGCAAGGCGCCCAGGCACAGGCGGCCGACGATCGGCCATTGCACGGTGCGGTTGAAGCGGTGGGTGATGGTACCGGCGCCCTTGGTGATGGAAGCGAAGGCCAGGTCGGTGCCGACCGCCACCGCGGGGGAGACGCCGAACAGCAAGGTCAGCAGCGGCGTCATCAGCGAGCCGCCGCCGACCCCGGTCATGCCGACCAGCAGACCGACCGCGAAACCCGCGAAGATATACGTTGTGGACATGCCCTCCCCCCCTGGTTGATGGCACAGGGTAAGGGGGCTCGGCAGCCAGGCAAACAACCCGTTTCTTATTTGCTTATGCGGATGCCGGAACAGAGCGCGGCTGGACGGCGCAAGCGTCCAGCCGCGGGACGCAAGCCAGGCTTACTTGTTCGGCTGCGGGGTCAGGCGCAGGTAGGGACGCGGGGCCTGGTAGCCCTTCGGGTACTTCTGCGCGATCACGGCCGGGTCCTGCACCGTGAGCGGGATGATGACGTCGTCGCCGTCCTTCCAGTTGCCGGGCGTGGCCACGGTGTAGCCGTCGGTCAGCTGCAGGGCGTCGATCACGCGCAGCACTTCGTCGAAGTTGCGGCCGGTGCTCATCGGGTAGGTGATCATCAGGCGCACCTTCTTGGCCGGGTCGATCACGAACAGCGAGCGCACGGTGGCGGTGGCCGACGCTTCCGGATGGATCATGTCGTACAGCGTGGAGACCGATTTGTCGGCGTCGGCAATGATCGGGAAGCCGACCACGGTCTGCTGGGTTTCCTCGATGTCCTTGATCCATTCACGATGCTGGTCGGCCGGGT
This sequence comes from Massilia sp. MS-15, assembly GCF_020176695.1. Classification (GTDB taxonomy): domain Bacteria; phylum Pseudomonadota; class Gammaproteobacteria; order Burkholderiales; family Burkholderiaceae_D; genus Telluria; species Telluria hydrophila. Next base: position 16,989 of record NZ_JAIWIA010000036.1, read on the forward strand.
CGACCGACAGCGCGATCGCCTTGACATTGCGCTTGTCGAATTCGGGCTTGAGCTTGGCGGTCAGGCCCAGTTCGGTCGTGCAGACCGGGGTGAAGTCGGCCGGGTGCGAGAACAGCACCACCCACGAGTCGCCCGCCCACTCGTGGAAGCGGATCTTGCCGATGCTGGAGTCCTGCTCGAAGTCGGGGGCGGTATCGCCGAGGCGTAAGCTCATTGTCATTTCTCCATGGTGATCGAAAGAAGACATAGTCTACGAGAGAGCGGCGGCCACACCAAGGACAGCTTTGTTATTTACTTCTACAACAATGGCGATGAAGCGTGGCCGTCAAAAGAAACGGTTGTACAGCACCACAGCCCAGGTTGCCAGGGCCAGCAGCAGGCTCAGGGCGACGGCCGCACTGCCCATGTCCTTGGCTACCTTGGACAGCGGATGGCGCTCCAGCGAAATACGGTCGACCACGGCTTCGATCGCGGAATTGACGATCTCCACGATCAGCACCAGCACCAGCACGCCGACCAGGACCAGTTTCTGGAAGCTCGACACCGGCAACAGCAGCGCCACCACCGTGGCGATGGCAATGCCGACGACCTCCTGCCGGAACGCGGCTTCGCTGCGCCAGGCCCAGGCCAGGCCATCACGGGTATTGCGGCAGGCCGCCAGGAGGCGGGCGATGCCGCGCTTGGTCTTGAACTCGCTGATCGGGTCTTGCATGGCATTGGGCGAAATTGAGATAACCAATTATGCCTGTCTGACAAGACCTTGCACACCATAAAACCTTCGGATTGCACGCGCGTTTCACATCATGGTATAAAGATGGAGATACTGCACCGCACCAAACACATCATGAAAATGGAAACCCCAGCATTGGCAGCACCTGCGCCCGCCAAGACCTCGATCCAGGTGATCGAACGCATGATGGCGCTGCTCGACGCCCTGGCCAATTATGCCGATCCGGTCAGCCTGAAGGAATTGTCCAGGGTATCGGGCCTGCATCCGTCCACCGCCCACCGCATCCTGAACGACATGGTGGCCACGCGTTTCGTCGACCGGGTCGAACCGGGCACCTACCGTCTCGGCATGCGCCTGCTGGAACTGGGCAATGTGGTGAAGAGCCGGCTGTCGGTGCGCGAAGCGGCGCTCGACTTCATGCGCGCGCTGCACCGCAAGACCCAGCAGACGGTGAACCTGTCGGTGCGCCAGGGCGACGAGATCGTCTACATCGACCGCGCCTATTCCGAACGTTCGGGGATGCAGGTGGTGCGCGCGATCGGGGGGCGGGCGCCGCTGCACCTGACCTCGACCGGCAAGCTGTTCCTGTCGATCGACGACAGCAAGGCGATCCGCGCCTACGCCACCCGTACCGGCCTGGCCGGCCACAACAAGAATTCGATCACCGACCTGGCGCGCTTCGAGCGCGAGCTGAGCCTGGTGCGCGCGCGCGGCTATGCGCGCGACAACGAAGAGCTGGAACTGGGCGTGCGCTGCATGGCCGCCGGCATCTTCGACGACAGCGGCAAACTGGTGGCCGGCCTGTCGATCTCGGCCCCGGCCGACCGCCTGCAGGAAGAATGGCTGGAAGACCTGGTGCAGACCGCCGCCAGCATCTCGGCGACGCTGGGCTATCGCCCTGCTCCGGCGGCCTGAGCCGCACCGCCGCGGTCAATGCAGCGCAGGCACCGTGGCGCTGGCGCTGTTCAGGGTCGGCAGCTCGCGGGCGCCGACGGAACCCGGCGCCAGCACATCGAACCTGCCCGGCGCGAGCGCTTCGAGGAAGCGGCGCACCCGGCCGGCGTCAGCAGTGCGCGACATCTTCCCTTTTGAATCCAGGAACACCATGATCACGTTGCGGCCGTGGATGGCCGCCTGCATCACGAGGCAGCGCCCCGCTTCGTTGATGAAGCCGGTCTTCTGCAGGCCGATGTTCCAGTCCGGCAGCGCCACCAGGTAGTTGGTGTTCGCATAGCGCATCGGCCGGCCGCTCGCCTTCACCACCGAATTCGGGGTGGTGGAATATTCGCGCAGCAGCGGCTCGCGGTAGGCCACGGCGACCAGGCGCGCCAGGTCGCGCGCGCTCGACACGTTGCGGCTCGACAGGCCGCTCGAATCGACGTAACGGGTATCGCGCATGCCCAGTTCCTGGGCCTTGGCGTTCATCGCGGCGACAAAGGCGCCGATCCCGCCCGGGTAGTTGCGCCCGAGGGCGGATGCCGCGCGGTTTTCCGAACTCATCAGGGCGATGTGCAGCAGTTCGCGCCGCGTCATGCGGGCGCCTACCGGCAGGCGCGAACTCGAATACTTGTGGCGGTCGACATCGGCATCGGTGATGCGCAGGACTTCATCCAGGTCCTGCCCTGCCTGCACGACCACCAGGCCGGTCATGAGCTTGGTGATCGAGGCGATCGGCAGCGGGATGCTGGAATTTTTTTCAAACAGTACTTCAGAGCTGTTCTGGTCGAGCACGAAGGCCACGTTCGAGCGCAGCGACAGCGGATCGGGGGTGCGGCGCAGGCCGGCCACATCGCCCAGGCTGCGCGGATCGGCGAGCGCGGCGGCGGCCGGGGCCGCGCGCCGCACGACCTGGTAGGTGACCTTGCGCTTGCCACGCACGATTTCAACCCGGCGCACGATGCGCTGGCGCTGGTCCCTGGCGCTGGCCTGGTCCTGGCGCTTGGCACGCGCCGCCTTGCGCGCCTTGCCCGGCGTGGCCCGGCGCTGCACCTTCCTGACGGCTTTCTTCTTGCCCGTCTTGGCTTCGGCACCGGCGCCCATGCCTGTACCGGCGCCAGCGCCGGCGCCGGCCGCCGGGGCCGGCGGGAGCGCGAGCGACAGCGCAACGATGGCAGCCAATACAAGTTTGAACATCTGTAAACCCTTCGACGCAAACTGATGAGGTACAGATGCAGTTTAGCGGAACAACGTCTGATGGCAAGCAAAAGTTCGATTCCGTGCGCATCCCCCGTACGGGAAGAAATCCTTGCCAATCAAGTGTTTACTGACCAATTTATTCTCTGAAATACGCGAAATTGCCAACCGGTTCGCGCTCGGTCAGCAGCGTATTCTCGACCTTGCCAGGATCGGCCCAGCCGAGCGCCATGCCGCATACCACCATCTCATTTTCCGGCAATGCAAGCTGGCTCGCAATCACGCGATGGTATTGTGTGAAAGCGGCCTGCGGACAGGTGTCGAGCCCGCGCGCGCGTGCAGCGACCATGATGTTCTGCAGGAACATGCCATAGTCGAGCCAGGAGCCCTGCTCCAGGATGCGGTCGATGGTGAAGATCAGGCCGACCGGCGCATCGAAGAAACGGTAGTTGCGCGCGTGCTGGGCCGCCATGCCGGCCTTGTTCTCGCGCGTCAGGCCCAGCAACGCGTACAGGTCCCAGCCCACCTTGCGGCGCCGGTCGACGAAGGGAGATACCCACTCGCGCGGGTAATACGCGTATTCCTCGGTATGCTGGCGCGCCTGCTCCGGGTCGGCATTCACCGCCAGGATCGCCGCGCTCAGGTCCTCGCGCGCCTGTCCCGTCAGTACATAAACTTTCCACGGCTGGGTATTGGTGCCGGACGGCGCCCGGGCGGCCACCTCGAGGATGCGCTCGATGTCCTCGCGCGCGACCGGCTGTGGCAGGAAAGCACGGATCGAGCGGCGCGACACGATGGCCGCATCGACGGCTTCTTGCTGGGGGCTGGTGATCATGGATTCTCCTTGATGCGTGATGTTTGATCTGGCTTGGCGAAAAGGCAAGCGGCTAGTCTAGCATGGCCGGCTGCTGCTCCCTCCCGCCAAGGGGATACCTGAATTTCTTGCAATCAATGCATTCAAGAAATTTATGCACACTCCATGGTGCATCGCATCAAATTCGCTTGACTCACGCCCGAACTTGGTTGACAATTCGCCCTGTTGCGGTGCACAAAAAAGAGTTTCGTCGAATCGACGCCAGAAATCTGCCTCACCGGTCCAAGCAACATTTATCCACAGTACATTTTGAATTTTGGAGATCCACATGTTTGCAATTCCTGAGCAGTTCTCGAATGCCACCAAAGCCAACCTCGAATCGCAGTTCGCCCTGCTGTCCTCGCTGACCGCGAAGACCTTCGAAAGCATGGAAAAGCTGGTCGAGCTGAACATCAGCACCGCGCGCAGCACCCTGGAAGAGTCGTCGAACGTGGCGCGCCAGCTGCTGAGCGCCAAGGATCCGCAGGAATTCTTCTCGGTGACGGCATCGCAGGCCCAGCCGAGCGCCGAAAAGGCCCTGTCCTATAGCCGCCAGCTGGCCGCCATCGCCACCGGCACCGGCGCCGAGTTCTCGAAGGCCGCCGAAACCCAGATCGTCGACACCAACCGCAAGGTCATCGCCCTGGTCGACGAAGTGAGCAAGAACGCCCCGGCCGGTTCGGAAACCTTCGTTGCCGCCGTCAAGACCGTGATCAGCAACGCCAACGCCGGTTACGAGCAGTTCAGCAAGACCAGCAAGCAGGCTGCCGAAGCGATTGAAAACAACGTCAACGCAGCGGTGAGCCAGTTTTCGGCGACTGCTCGCAAGGCCGCCGCACCGCAGACGGCTGCCGCCTAAGCTGCGACTGGTGACATGAACAAAGCCGGGACGGCGACGTCCCGGCTTTTTATTTTGGCGCGCCTGTGGTGAACCCGGCCGCTCATTCACCCAGGTAAGCGGCCCGCACCCGGGGATCGTCCAGCATTCCGGCCGCATCACCCGTCATGGTAAGACTTCCCGATTCCATCACGTAGGCGCGGTGCGCCGCCTGCAGCGCCAGCTTGGCGTTCTGCTCCACCAGCAGGATCGTGATGCCCTGGCGCGACACGTCGCGGATCACCTCGAAGATCTTCTCGACCATGATCGGCGACAGGCCCATCGAGGGCTCGTCCAGCAGCAGCAGGGTCGGACGGCACATCAGTGCGCGCGCCATCGCGAGCATCTGCTGCTCGCCGCCCGAGAGCGTGCCGGCCAGCTGGCCTGCCCTCTCCTTCAGGCGCGGGAACACCGTGAACCACTGCTCGATGTCTTGCGCGATGCCCGCCTTGTCGGCGCGCGTGTAGGCGCCCATCATGAGGTTCTCGTGGATCGTCATGCGGGTGAACACGCCGCGCCCTTCCGGCACCATGGCCAGCTTGCGCTGCACCATGCGGAATGAGGCCGTGCCCCGTAATGACTGGCCCAGGTAGCGGATCTCGCCCTCCACCTTGCAGGGTGGCAGGGTGCCGGTGATGGCCTTCAGGGTGGTGGTCTTGCCGGCGCCGTTGGCGCCGATCAGGGTCACCAGCTCGCCCCGGTTCACTTCCAGGTCAAGTCCCTTGACGGCCTTGATGCCGCCGTAGGCCACCTTCAGCCCGGCGATGCTCAGGATGTTCTCGCTCATGGCCCCACTCATGCGTGTGCTCCCCCGAGGTAGGCCTTGATCACAGCCGGGTTCTTCTGGATCTCGCCGGGCGTGCCCTCGGCGATCTGCTTGCCGTATTCGAGCACCGTGATGCGGTCGCACAGGCCCATCATCAGCTTGACATCGTGCTCGATCAGCAGCACGGTCTTGCCCTCGGCCTTGATTTTCACGAGCAGCTCGCGCAGGGCCAGCTTCTCGGTGGCGTTCATGCCGGCCGCCGGTTCGTCCAGCGCCAGCAGCAGCGGGTCGGTGGCCAGCGCGCGCGCAATCTCCAGGCGGCGCTGGTCGCCATACGACAGGAACTTCGCCGTGCGCTGGGCATGGGCACCAATGCCGACGAAGTCCAGCAGCTCCTGGGCGCGGCGGCGGATCGCCGCTTCCTCCTCGCGCGCCGCGCGGTGGCGCAGCACGGCGCCGAGCAGGCCCTGGCGGGTGCGCACGTGGCGCCCGACCATCACGTTCTCCAGCGCGCTCATTTCGCCGAACAGGCGGATGTTCTGGAAAGTGCGCGCGATGCCGGCCCTGGCCACCTCGTGCGGCGCCGAGGGCGAATATGGCTTGCCGGCCAGCGCGAAGCTGCCGCTGTCCGGCTGGTACAGGCCCGTGATCACGTTGAAGAAGGTGGTCTTGCCGGCGCCGTTCGGGCCGATCAGCCCATAGATCTGGCCGCGCTCGATGCGGATGCCAACGTCGGTCAGCGCCTGCAGGCCGCCGAAACGCTTGTTCACGCCGGCGATGTTCAGCAGCGTTTCGCTCATGCGCCCGCCCCCTGTTCTTCCTCGCGCGCGATGGCCGCGTTCGGGCGCTCTTCCCGGTTCGGCGAGGGCCACAGGCCGGCCGGGTTGAGCAGCATGATCAGGACCAGGGCCAGGCCGTACAGCAGCTGGCGCAGCACCTCGGCCTCGACCAGCACCGTGCCGAACAGCGCCTGCTGGGCCGGCTCCACCACATGGCGCAGCACTTCCGGCAGCGCCGCCAGCAGCACGCCGCCCAGCACCACGCCGGGGATGTGGCCGATCCCGCCCAGCACCACCATCGCCAGCACCGCGATCGATTCGGTGAGCGAGAACGATTCCGGCGACACGAAGCCCTGGAAGGCGCCGAACATGGCGCCAGCCACGCCACCGAACGAAGCACCGATCGCGAAGGCCAGCAGCTTGACGTTGCGGGTGTTGATGCCCATGGCCTTGGCCGCGATCTCGTCCTCGCGGATCGCGACCCAGGCGCGGCCCAGGCGCGAGTGCTGCAGGCGGCTGGTAATAAAGATGGTGGCGATGGTCAGCAGCAGGAACAGGAAATAATAGGCGTTCACCGAAGGCATGCTGATACCCGCCACCTGCACCGTGGCCTGCGACCCGGCTTCCCCCGCCAGCGACACGCCGAACACGCGGATCGGGTCGATCATGTTGATCCCCTGCGGCCCGTTGGTAAAATTGATCGGGTCGTTCAGGTTGTTCATGAAGATGCGGATGATCTCGCCGAAGCCGAGCGTGACGATGGCGAGGTAGTCGCCGCGCAACTTCAGGGTCGGCGCGCCCAGCAGCGCGCCGCACAGGGCCGCGGCCAGCGCCGCCAGCGGCACGATCGCCCAGACCGACAGGTGGATGCCGTTCTGCTGGATCTCGGGACCGAACAAGGCGACCAGGGCCTCGCCCAGGGCCGGCGAATAATAGATGACCGATTCCAGCAGCGCCGCGAACTGGGGCGAAGAGAACAGGCCGACCAGGTAGGCGCCCACCGCGAAGAAGGCGATGTAGCCCAGGTCGAGCAGGCCAGCAAAGCCAACCACGATGTTCAGGCCCAGCGCCAGCATGATGTAGAGCAGCGCGATATCGATGATGCGCACCCAGGAGTTGCCGAACTGGGACGCGACGAAGGGAAAGACCAGCATCAGGACCAGCACGGCCGCCATGCTGGCGTAGGCCTGGCGCGGCTTGTGCTGGACGTCGAATGTCAGGAGGGCCATGTGCGTATCCCCCGCTCAGGCGCGGTCGGCCACGCGCTCGCCCATGATGCCGGACGGGCGCAGGGTGAGCACCAGGATCAGCACCACGAAGGCGAAGATGTCCTGGTAGTGGCTGCCGAGGAAACCGCCGGTGAGGTCGCCGATGTAGCCGGCACCGAGCGCCTCGATGATCCCCAGCAGCAGGCCGCCGATCATGGCGCCGTAGATGTTGCCGATTCCGCCCAGCACGGCGGCGCAGAAGGCCTTCAGGCCCGGCAGCACGCCCATGGTGAAGGTGACGGAGGCGTAGTTCGCGCCCCACATGACGCCGGCCACCGCGGCCAGCGCGGCGCCGATGGCGAAGGTGGCGACGATCACGCGGTTCGCGTCCACGCCCATCAGGCCGGCCACGCGCGGGTTCTCCGCCACGGCCCGCATCGCGCGGCCCATGCGGGTACGCTCGACCAGCAGCACCAGCGCGCCCATCGCCAGCGCCGCCAGCACCAGCAGCAGGATCTGGGTGGGCGAGATCAGCGCGCCCATGAACTCCACCGGCTCGGGAGAGAGCAGCTGCGGGAAAGGCAGCGGGCTGCGGCCCCAGATCATCATGGCGAAGGTCTGCAGCAGGATCGAGACGCCGATCGCCGTGATCAGGGGCGCCAGGCGCGGCGCATTGCGCAGGCGGCGGTAGGCCACCCGCTCGATCAGGATGTTGACCAGCACCGTGACGGGAATCGCCCCGAGGATGGCCAGCGCCAGCGCCAGGTACCCGGGCAGGCCGGGAGCATAGGCTTCGAGCAGCTTGACGATGGTGAGGCCGGCCATCGCGCCGATCATCAGGACGTCGCCATGCGCGAAGTTGATCAGGTTGAGCACCCCGTACACCATCGTGTAGCCGAGCGCGACCAGTGCGTACATGCTGCCCAGCACCAGGCCGTTGAGGAGTTGTTGGAGGAAGGTTTCCATCGTGCGCTTGTATGGTTTCCAAGCAAAACGGCACTCCGGGTCGCCCCGCAGTGCCGTTCCGGCCTGGCGTTCATGTTCCGATTGCCGCCATCATAACTTGGCAATTGGAAAAGATGCACAGGATTTTGTACCCGTCACCTGCCGGGCGCCGCGCTTCAAGCTGCTTCAGGCCGCTTTCGCGCCGTCCAGCCCTTTCGGCAGCGGGAACACGACGTTCTCTTCCACGCCTTCGAGCGCGCGCACGCTGGCCGCGCCGAGTTGCTTGAGGCGGTCGATCACGGCCTGCACCAGCACTTCCGGCGCCGAGGCGCCGGCGGTCACGCCGATCCGCTTCTTGCCCTCGATCCACTGCGGATCGATCTTGCCGGCATCGTCGACCATGTAGGCCGGGGTGCCCATCTTGTCCGCCACTTCGCGCAGGCGGTTCGAGTTCGAGCTGTTTGGACTGCCGACCACGATCACCACTTCCACCTGCGGCGCCAGGAACTTGACGGCTTCCTGGCGGTTGGTGGTGGCGTAGCAGATGTCGCCCTTCTTCGGCTCGATGATGTTCGGGAAGCGCGCCTTCAGCGCGGCGATGATGTCGGCGGTGTCGTCCACCGACAGCGTGGTCTGCGACACATAGGCCAGCAGGTCCGGGTTATTGACCTGCAGGGTCGCCACGTCTTCCACCGTCTCGACCAGGTGCATGCCTTCCTCGGCCTGGCCCATCGTGCCTTCGACTTCCGGGTGTCCCTGGTGGCCGATCATGATGATCTCGCAGCCCTGCTTGCGCATCTTGGCCACTTCCACGTGCACCTTGGTCACCAGCGGGCAGGTGGCATCGAAAATGGTCAGGCCGCGCGCCTCGGCGTCGGCGCGGACCGCCTTCGACACGCCATGGGCCGAGAACACCAGGGTATTACCCGGCGGGACGTCCTCGAGTTCCTCGATGAAGATCGCGCCCTTGCTGCGCAGGTCTTGCACCACGTACGCGTTGTGCACGATTTCGTGGCGCACGTAGATCGGGGCGCCGAACTGGCGCAGGGCGCGTTCGACGATCTCGATGGCGCGGTCCACGCCGGCGCAGAAGCCGCGCGGCTGGGCAAGCAGAATCTCGTTTTCCATGAAGGTTTCCTGTTTACAGAACCGAAATCAGTTTCACTTCGAACTGCAGGGCCTGGCCGGCCAGCGGGTGGTTGAAATCAAACAGCGCGGTGGTCTCGCGCATTTCCAGCAGCACGCCGGCGAAGCGGCCGCCCTTCGGCGCGTTGAACTCGATCAGTTCGCCCACCTTGTAATCGGCGTCCGGCACCGAGTTCTCTTCCAGGGTTGCCTTCGACACGGGCTGGATCAGGTCGGGATTGCGTTCGCCGAAGGCTTCGAGCGCGCTCAGCTGGAAAGTCTGGTGCGCGCCTTCGGGCAGGCCCAGCAGGCGCTGCTCGAGGAAGGGCGCCAGCTGGCCCTGGCCCAGCAGCAAGGTGGCGGGCGTGCCATTGAAGGTAGTGATGAGATCAGTACCGTCCGCCGTGGCAAGCCGATAATGCAGGGTCAGGTAGGAAGATGGGTTGACGACGTTCGACATGTTCGTTGTGGTGACAGGCAGGCCCGTTGCAGGCAAACCGCTATTGTAAGCCACGGCAGGCCCGCGCGCCTGCCGCGCAGTTTTTCATACGCCCTTTTCATCGCAAGGATCAGACAATGAGAATCACGGAATGGCCGGAGGAACAACGTCCGCGCGAGCGCCTGCTGCGCGGCGGACCCGCGGTGCTGTCGGACACCGAGCTGCTGGCGATCTTCCTGCGCGTGGGCGTGGCGGGCAAGAGCGCGGTGGCGCTGGCGCGCGACCTGCTCGACCATTTCGGCTCGCTGCACCGGCTGCTGCACGCCGGCCCGCGCGAGTTCGGCGCCCTGCACGGCCTGGGCCCGGCCAAGTATGCCCAGTTGCAGGCGGCGGTGGAACTGACGCGCCGCGCCGTGGTCGAGGAATTCGAACGCGCCGCCCTGTGCTCGCCGGACGCGGTGCGCGCCTACCTGCGCCACCAGTTCGCGCTGCAGGCGCATGAATCCTTTGTCGTGCTCTTCCTCGACGTCAAGAATCGCCTGATCACCTCCCGCGAAATGTTCAGGGGCACGCTGACCCACACCAGCGTGTATCCGCGCGAAATCGTCAAGGCCGCCCTGCAGGCGAATGCCGCGGCGCTGATCCTGGCCCATAACCACCCGTCCGGCGTGGCCGAACCGAGCGAGGCCGACCTGCGCCTGACGGCGGCCCTGGTGCAGGCGCTGGCCCTGGTCGATATCCGCGTGCTCGACCATTTCGTGGTGGCCGGGACACAGGTGCATTCCTTCGCAGAACACGGCCAGTTGTGAGGCATCCTGCCCTGCCGACGCGCTCATCCACAATTGTTAAATTTTCTGAATATAAAAAGACACAATTGTTTTTCGCAAGTGATTGATTTGCCTTCGCTTTTCACGCTATACTCTCGTTTTTCCAATTCTGGATATTCTTAAGGAGTGCACTATGGCACGTGTCTGCCAAGTTACCGGCAAGGGAGTGATGGTTGGCAACAACGTCTCCCACGCTAACAACAAAACCAAGCGTCGTTTCCTGCCGAACCTGCAGAACCGCCGCATCTTCGTCGAATCGGAAAACCGCTGGGTCTCCCTGCGTCTGTCCAACGCCGGTCTGCGCGTGATCGACAAGCTCGGCATCGATGCCGTGCTGGCCGACATGCGTGCCCGTGGCGAAAAAGTTTAATTAGGGAGCTATCATGGCAAAAACTGGCCGCGACAAAATCAAGCTGGAATCGACCGCAGGTACTGGTCACTTCTACACCACCACCAAGAACAAGCGCACCATGCCGGCGAAGATGGAAATCACCAAATTCGACCCGAAGGCACGCAAGCACGTGATCTACAAGGAAACCAAGATCAAGTAATCGATCTTGTTCCAGCAAAAGGCCGCCCGTTACGACTGGCGGCTTTTTTTATGCGCAGCGCCAGGCTTGAGATCGCGCAGCGACGTTTGGGCGCAGGCTTGCCATCCCTGCCCGGCCGTGGAAGCATATTCTTGTCGCCGACTCTTCCACCAACAGCATGCCGCCGCCGCCCACGCTCCTGGTCTTGCCTGTGCTGGCGGCCTGCCTGCTGTACGCCACGCCGGCGCGCGCCCGGCCGTCCGCAGACATCCCGACGGTGGAAGTCAAGGCCACCCAGGCCCGCCTGCTGCCCTACCGCGAGCTGTTCTACCCGCTGGCCAAGGCGGTCCAGCAGCGCCTGGCGGGCCGGGCGGTCCTGGCCATGCAGCTGCGTCCGGTACGGGCCGGCGTGCGCACCGACGACCTGCGCCTGTGGCTCGAAGGCGGCGGCGAAGCGCTGCCGCTGCCGCCGGGCGAGCACGGGCTGTTCATCGTTCCCGTGGCCGAGCGCATCGCCGCGCACGACGGCAGCTTCGCCATCAACAAGCATCCGGCCGACCTGCGCGCCAACCTGGTGCTGGTTCCCACCCTGGCACCGGATGCCTGGACCATGGGCGAAGTACGGCGCCTGCTGCAGGACGTGCACGCCACCATCGCCCCGCTCATGCCCTGGCACCACCGGCTGCTGATGTGGGCCGCGGCGCGGCGCCTTGGCGTGGCCGTGTGCAGCCTGTCTCCCAGCGCCCAGGTCGCCGTCACCGACGGCGGGCAGGTGCTGGCGCGCTACCCCACCAGCGAGCCGCTGCGCAACCATGCGAACGCGCCGGTCTATTGCCACCGCTTCAGCGGCCACGAAGACTTCGACGCCGGCGCGCGCCTGGTCCTGCCGGACGATGCGCAGGTGCTGCTGATCTGAACAAGGGACGAAAAAAAACGGCTTCCGAAGAAGCCGTTTGATCGGGGCGGATACCGCTTACGCGTAGCTGCGCAGGCGCAGCGAAAAGTCCTGCAGGGACTTGATGCCCGAGGCTTCGGCGCGCGCGCACCAGTCCTGCAGCTGGTGCAGCAACTGGTCGCGGGTCGCGTGCGAACGTTCCCAGATCGCGCCCAGCTCCACCCGCATCTGGTGCATGGTTTCCAGCGCCTTGCTGTGCTGGAACAGCTCGACCAGCTGCTGCTTGTGCGAGGCTTCCAGCTTGGCCGGTTCGCGCTGCATCAGCTTGCGCGAGCTCTTCAGGAAACGGGTTTCCAGCTCGGCCTTGTGCTTCAGGTGCGCGAATTCCTCCTGGAAGGCGTGGCGCACCGACTTCGCATACTTGGCCATCACGTCGTAGCGGTTGGCGATCACCGACTGCAGGGTGTCCAGGTCGGCCACCAGCTTGTCCTTGGCGAATTCCGGCTTCGGCGCCACCTTCTTCACTTTCGCCATTCCCAGGGTTTCCAGGATGCGGATATAGCCCCAGCCCAGGTCGAACTCGTACCACTTGCTCGACAGCTTGGCCGAGGTGGCGAAGGTATGATGGTTGTTGTGCAGTTCCTCGCCACCGATCAGGATGCCGAAAGGAATGATGTTGGTGGCCGCGTCGCTGCAGTCGTAGTTGCGGTAGCCCCAGTAGTGGCCGATGCCGTTGATGATGCCGGCCGCGGTGATCGGGATCCACATCATCTGCACCGCCCATACGGAAATGCCGACGATGCCGAACAGCGCGAAGTCGATCAGGAGCATCAGCACCACGCCCATGGCGCTATGCTTCGTGTAGACATTGCGTTCGATCCAGTCGTCCGGCGTACCGTGGCCATACTTCTCCATGGTTTCCTTGACCTTGCTCTCGGCGCGGTACAGCTCGGCGCCCTCGAACAGCACCTTGCGGATACCGCGCGTCTGCGGGCTGTGCGGGTCTTCCTCGGTATCGCACTTGGCGTGGTGCTTGCGGTGGATCGAGGCCCATTCCTTGGTCACCTGGCCGGTGGTCAGCCACAGCCAGAAGCGGAAGAAATGGCTCGGGATGGCGTGCAGGTCCAGGGCGCGGTGCGCCTGGTGGCGGTGCAGGTAGATCGTCACGGCGGCGATCGTGATGTGCGTCAGCACCAGCGTCGCGATCACGATCTGCCAGGCGCCGAGGTCGAGCAGGCCGGTGGACAGGAAAGTCAGCACGGCTTGCGCGGGTTCGCTGCTAAAGAAATTCATTCAGTCTCCATATATATTGCCTTGACGCGCCAGCCGGCGCGCCCGCAACCCGATATTTTACGCGGTTCCAGTGATGCACGGCACGATTAAAAGCCGTGGGACACAGCTTATTTCAGGATGCGTCCGGGTGGCGCGCGACAAGCGATGTCAGGTGTGCATCGAGCAGGCGCCGCTCCATGGCCGGATTGGCAAGCTTGATATCGCCGGACTGGACCAGCGCATAGATCTTGCGGTTGACATCGGAGATCGGGCCGCCCTGCCCGTTTTCCGGATCGCCCAGCCAGAAGCCGACTTCCAGCTCGTAGCCATCGGGGCCGAAGGCATTGAGCAGCACGTTCGGGGCCGGCGTGTCGAGTACCCGCGGCACGCCCTGCGGCTGGGCTTCCAGCAGCGGCATGACGCGCGACAGGTCGCTGTCGTAGGCCACGGTGAGCTTGGTCACCGCGCGCTGGTTGCGGTTGGTGGACGACTGGTTCAGCACCACCCCGGTGATCAGCATTTCGTTCGGCAGCAGGGTCTGGGTGCCGTCGGTGCCGCGCAGCACGGTGTAGCGGGTATTGATGCGCGCCACCTTGCCGGAATACTTGTCGAGCGTGATCGGGTCGCCGATGGTCAGGCTGCGCTCGAGCAGGATGATGAAGCCGGACACATAGTTACTGGCAATGCGCTGCATGCCCAGGCCAAGGCCGACGCCGAGCGCGCCGCCGAACACGGACAGCACGGTCAGGTCCAAGCCCGCCAGCGACAGGCTGAACAGCACTGCCACCAGGATCAGCACCGCCCGGCTCATGCGCGCCAGCACGACGCGGATCGACGTGTGCATGCGCTCGACATGCATCAGGCGCTCTTCCAGCGCCGCGCCGGCCCACAGCGCCAGCATCATCAGGACCACGATCGACACGGTGCCTTCGACCAGGTCGGCCAGGGACAGCCTGTGCTTGCCGATCGGCAGCTCGGTCTTCTCGAAGTAGTGGATCACGTCCGGCAGCACGCCCAGGATGTGCAGGGCGACACCAAGCCAGACCAGCAGCGCGAACACCTTCTCGAAGGTCTGCAGCGCGTCGCCGAGCGGGCCGCGGCGCGCGAACACCCGCCGCAGCAGGTAGAACACGGTACGGATCACGGCGAACGAGGACGCCAGCGGCACCGCCAGCGCGAACAGGTGCACGCTCTGGTAGTGCTGCAGGACCGTGCGCGTCACCAGCAGCAGCCCGAGGATCAGGAGCGGCGGCAGCACGCGGCTGAAGCTGGCCATTCCCAGGCCGAGCAGGCCGGCATGCTGGTCCTGGTGGCTGGCCAGCCAGGACCGGTGCATGAGCCGCGCCAGGCCCCAGCCACCCACGATGCACAGGACGATCGCCAGCAGCTGCCACAGGATGGCAGGCTGGTTGAAGGCGCCGAGCAGGTCGGCCAGGGCTTCCTGGAGCGGCATGCGGCCTTATGCCTCTTCGCCGGCGTCGCCCTCCGCCGCATCAGCCGGGGCGGCCGAGGTGGCCGAAGCAGGCTTGGCCTTGGCCTTGCGCTCCAGTACGGCGGCGAAGAAGCCGTCGGTCTGGTGCTTGTGCGGCAGCATTTTGAGGTACTTGTCCATCTCGAGCGGGATCTTCTGCTCGGCCAGCACGGCGCTGGCCGGCACCAGTTCGAAGTCCGGATGCGAGGCCAGGAACTGCTCGACGATGAAGTCGTTCTCTTCGTTCAGCAGGCTGCAGGTGGCGTACACCAGGCGCCCGCCGTTCTTGACCAGGCGCGCCGCGCCATCCAGGATCGCGGCCTGCTTTTCCTGCATCTCGCCGATCGCTTCCGGGCGCTGGCGCCACTTGACGTCGGGGTTGCGGCGCAGGGTGCCCAGGCCCGAGCAGGGAGCGTCGACCAGCACGCGGTCGATCTTGCCGGCCAGGCGCTTGATCTTGGCATCGCGCTCGTGCGCGATCAGCACCGGATGCACGTTCGACAGCCCGCTGCGCGCCAGGCGCGGCTTGAGCTTGGACAGGCGCTTTTCCGACACGTCGAAGGCGTACAGGCGGCCGGTATTGCGCATGGTCGCGCCCAGGGCCAGGGTCTTGCCGCCGGCGCCGGCGCAGAAATCGACCACCATCTCGCCGCGGCGCGCGCCAAGCAGCTGGGCCAGCACCTGGCTGCCCTCGTCCTGCACCTCGATCGCGCCTTCCTTGAACAACGGCAGGTTCTGCAGTGCAGGCTTCTTGAGCACGCGCAGGCCCAGCGGAGCGTAGGGCATCGGCTCGGCGGCGATCGGCGCCTTGGCCAGCTCGGCGATGACCTCGTCGCGGTTGGCCTTGATGGAGTTCACACGCAGGTCCAGCGGCGCCGGCGTGTTCAGCACTTCGGCCAGCTCCAGCGCTTCGGCTTCGCCGAACTGGGCCACCAGCTTCTCGTACAGCCAGGTCGGCAGGTTGGCGCGCATCTGGGGCGGCAGCAGCTTGCGGTCGACTTCCTGGATGCGGGTGAGGAACTGGGTTTCGTCCTCGCTCAGTCCGCCGAGGGCGTCGATGCCCACGGTCTCGGACAGGCCCAGCAGGGCCAGCTTGCGCATCGAGGGCATGTTGCCGGCGCCGGCGTAATCGGTGAAGAAGGACTTGTTGCGCAGGACGGCATACACCGCCTCGGCGATGACGCCGCGCTCGCGGCCGCCGAAACGCGGGTGGTCCTTGAAGTAGCGCGACAGGGTGACGTCGGCCGGCGACGTAAAGCGCAGTACCTCGCGCAATACCTCTTCCGTATTGCCGAGGATCGCTGGTGGCAATCTCATGGTGTTCCTTGGTTTAAATGCTGATGGGTGCGGCGGCGGCATCGAGGATGCGCACTTCGCCCTTGTCGATCCTGAGGCGGTCCTGGACGAACAGGCGCACCGCATACGGGTAGAGCCTGTGTTCCTCGACCAGCACGCGCGCGGCCAGGCTGTCTTCGGTGTCGTCCGCCAGCACCGGTACCCGGGCCTGAGCCACCACCGGGCCGTGATCGAGCTCGGCGGTCACGAAATGGACGGTGGCGCCATGCTCGCGTTCGCCGGCGTCGAGCGCCTGCTGGTGCGTGCCCAGTCCCGGGAACAGCGGCAGCAGCGAAGGGTGGATGTTCAGCATGCGGCCGGCGTAGTGCTCGACGAAGGGCGCGGTCAGGATGCGCATGAAGCCGGCCAGCACCACCAGGTCGGGGGCGTAGCGGTCGATCGTTTCCTGCAGCGCCGCATCGAACTCGGCACGGGTGGCGTAGTCCTTGTTCGCGACCACGGCGGTCGGGATGCCGCGGCTGCGGGCAAACTCCAGGCCCTTCGCTTCCGGCTTGTTGCTGATCACGGCCGCGACGCGGGCCGGCCAGCGCTCCGTTTCCAGGGCGCGCACGACCGCTTCCATGTTGCTGCCACGGCCAGAAATCAGGATCACGATGTTTTTCATAGCCGGCATTGTACCGTATCGCCGCCCGGCAACCGCCGCCGGACGGGGCTGGGGGCGCATCAACAACAGTGCAGGCAGGGGTCGGGCCGGAGCGGGCCCGAAGTCAGGCAAAGCTCGGACAAACCTCAGGCAACGATCGCGAACGAATAGAATACCCGGAACGGCACCTTCTTCTCGGCCCAGAACTCGGCCGCATCGCGAAACACGTCGAGCAGGTTCTCGCGCGCTTCCTTGTCGAACTTTTGCGCACTCGGCAACTGTTCGAGGACGACCAGGAAACCGGGCTGGGGACCGGCCTCGGCAATGGTTTCGGTGAGGCACTTGCGCAAGGCATCGAAGTTCTTGCTGCAAGCTTTGGGGAAATAGAATTTTTCGCCGATGCGGGCGCAGACCTGCTGCTTGGTCAGGGTATTCGCACAATGCGCATACAGGAAATGCTGACCCAGGCGCGCGGCCTCCTGCTGCAGTTCGGCGACGCGGAAAGCGCGGATCGACTGCACAAGATTGGGCGGCACTCTCATCAACAAACTCATTTTTTCCTCAGATTGACCAGGTCGGTGTGGTGTGACACCGGAGCGCCACGGGTCGCGACGGTTGGCGTCCGCCACGTTCTGTTCTCCCCTATCATTTCCACGCGCCAATAAAACCCTCATTTGTGTAAGGGTAACGTTTTGTGGTATTGGAAGCAACCCAAATGTGATTCAGCGAATCGCATTTGTAAGCATTGTTTATTCATATATGCACACCCGCGACGGCCATTCCAGCCCTTCACCATTCTGGAGGGGCGCCGCACAGGCTTGCAACGCTGTTACATTTTGTTGCCATGGGGATCAGACCGGCCCGACGGATCGGATTTACCATAGGAGCCATGGAAGTCGAATGCTCACTACGAGGTAGAACATGAATACTCAAGCCAAACTGATCGTTGCAGCAATGGGTCTTGCCGCACTGCCGCTGGCCCAGGCCCAGGCCCAGGATTTCGAGGATTTCGGCCGCGTGCTGCGCGTCCAGCCGCGCGTGGAACAGATCCGCATGCCGCGCCAGGAATGCCGCACCGATTACGTGCAGGCGCCGGTGCAGCAGCAGCGCGGCGTGGGCGGCGGCATCATCGGCGGTGTCGTCGGCGGCCTGCTCGGCAACCAGGTCGGTAGCGGCAGCGGCCGCGTGGCGGCCACCGCGGCCGGCGCGATCGCCGGCGCCATGGTCGGCGACCGCGCGGAAAACAACAACCGTCCGCAGGGCGTGCAGGAACAGGCGGTGCGCCAGTGCCGCACCGTCGAGGCCTACGAAACGCGCACCAACGGCTATGACGTGACCTACGAATACCGTGGCCAGACCTACAACACCCTGATGAACCGCGATCCGGGCAACCGCGTCCGCCTACGAGTGTCGGTGCAGCCGGTCGACGGCTACTGATCGTTTTCGCAGCAATCCCGCAGCGCGGGCACGCGCATCTGCTTGCGCTGCGGGAACCCCTCCCCCGATAATAGGGCGATTCAACCAGGTCGCCCTATGCTCATCAAACGCAAATCCATCGAACAGGCCGAGTCGTCGCGCCGTCCCGCGCGCAAGCCGAAGTTCGCTCCCGTTACCCTGTCTGAACAGGACGGCGTGCGTTACCTCCATTTCGGCACCGAGTGGGTCCAGGGCGCCATGCGCATCCGCAAGCCGGACTGGCCGGAGCTGGAATATGCGCAGCAGATGATGTCCTGGATGCTGTTCATCGACGCACCGCGCGCCATCGCCCAGCTGGGCCTGGGCGCCGGCACCCTCACCAAGTTCTGCTACCGCCAGTTTCCGCAAGCGCAGGTCACCGCCGTCGAACTGAACGAAGCCGTGATCGGCATCTGCGCCTCGATGTTCAAGCTGCCGCCCGAGGATGCGCGCCTGCGGGTGCTGCAGATGGACGCGCTCGATTTCGTGTGTGACCCGGCCAATCACGGCGCCTACGACGTGCTGCAATGCGACCTGTACGACGCCACCGCGCGCGGCCCGGTGCTCGACACCCCGGAGTTCTACCGGGCCTGCAATGACTGCCTGGCCGAGAACGGCATCATGACGGTCAACCTGTTCGGCGACCACCCGAGCTTCGCCAAGAACCTGAAGGCCATGAAGTTCGCGTTCGCGCACGTCATCTGCCTGCCGGAGGTCCATGAAGGCAACGTGGTCGCGCTGTGCTTCCGCGACCGTCCGCAGCTGGACAAGGACAGCCTGCAGGCACGCGCCGCACAGATCGTGGCCGCGACGAAGCTGCCGGCGAAGGCCTGGGTCAAGGGCCTGCTTGCCGCCAGCTGACACACCTACCACAGGGAGCCGCATGACCACGCCCGCCGTCCAGAACGTCCCCTCACCGGCTCCCAGGGCGCCGCGCCTGCGCGCGCTCGACCTGCAGTCGATCTTTTCCTGGCTGCTGGCGGACGGCATCGTGCGCAAGGAAAACGTCAAGGCGCAGTTCGCCCAGGCCCAGGCCATCCTGAAGAACGCGGCCGGGTCGATGCATCCCCTGACCGCGGTGGCCCAGTGCAAGCTGGTCTCGGAACAGCCGCCGCAGCGCCTCCTGACCCTCGATGTGCTGACCGAATGGTGCGCCACCAAGGTCGGCCTGCCCTTCATCCGCATCGACCCGCTGAAGATCGACTTCACCAAGGTGGCGGACGTGATGTCGGCCAGCTATGCGGCCCGCTTCAACATCCTGCCGGTGGACATGAATGCCTCGACCCTGGTGGTGGCGACGGCCGACCCGGCCAACGTCGAGTGGGAAGCGGAGATCGCCAAGGTGGCGCGCCGCAGGATCGAACTGGTGCTGGCCAACCCGCTCGACATCGCCCAGTACATCTCGCAGTTCTTCAGCCTGGCCAAGTCGATCCGCGACGCCAACCGCCACACGGGGCAGGACCTGGCGATGCGCAGCAACTTCGAGCAGCTGGTCGAACTGGGCAAGTCGAACAAGCAGTTCGACGCCAACGACCAGCACATCGTCAACATCGTCGACTGGCTGTGGAGCTATGCGTTCGAGCAGCGCGCTTCCGACATCCACCTGGAACCGAAGCGCGAGTTCGCCACCATCCGCTTCCGCATCGACGGCGTGCTGCACCAGGTCTACCAGGTGCCGGCGGTGGTGATGATCGCGATGACGGCGCGCATCAAGCTGCTGGGACGGATGGACGTCATCGAAAAGCGCCGCCCGCAGGATGGCCGCATCAAGACCCGCACCGCCGGCGGCCAGGAGGTCGAGCTGCGCCTGTCGACGCTGCCGACCGCCTTCGGCGAAAAGCTGGTGATGCGCATCTTCGACCCGGAGGTGGTGGTCAAGACCCTGCCCGAGCTGGGCTTCCCGCCGGACGACGCGGCGCGCTGGGACGCGCTGACCCGGCGCCCGCACGGCATCATCCTCGTTACCGGCCCGACCGGCTCGGGCAAGACCACCACCCTGTACACGACCCTGAAGGCGCTCGCCACCAGCGAGGTGAACGTGTGCACGGTGGAAGATCCGATCGAGATGGTCGAAGCCTCCTTCAACCAGATGCAGGTGCAGCCGGGGATCGACCTGTCCTTCGCCGACGGCGTGCGCGCGCTGATGCGCCAGGACCCGGACATCATCATGGTCGGCGAGATTCGCGACCTGCAGACGGCAGAGATGGCGATCCAGGCGGCACTCACCGGCCACCTGGTGTTCTCGACCCTGCACACCAACGACGCCCCGGCTGCCGTGGTGCGCCTGCTGGAACTGGGCGTGCCGGACTACCTGCTGGAAGCGACCCTGATCGGCGTGATGGCGCAGCGCCTGGTGCGCACGCTCTGCCCCGACTGCAAGGCCGCAGGGGGCGAGTTGAGCGACGAGGTCTGGCAAGGCATCGGCGGCGCCTGGAACATCCCGAAGCCGGCCACGGTCTACCGTCCGATCGGCTGCCCGGAATGCCGCCAGACGGGCTTTCGCGGCCGCACCGGCATCTATGAGCTGCTGACGGTGAGCGAAGGCTTCGCCCGCATCGTGCGCACCTCAGGCGACATCCAGCAGCTGCGCCAGCAGAGCGTGCTAGATGGCATGAAGCCGCTGCGCATCGCCGGCGCGATGAAGGTGGTCGAAGGCGTGACCACGGCGGACGAGGTGCTGAAGGTGAGCGCGGCGCTGGCCTGACGCGGACCGTGCACGGTTGACACTAGCGCAAACCGCAAGGCCCGGCTATAATGCGGCCTCTTTCGGGTCGTTAGCTCAGTTGGTAGAGCAGCGGACTTTTAATCCGTTGGTCGCTGGTTCGAGCCCAGCACGGCCTACCACGAATACACAGGAAGCCCACGAATTTCGGTTCGTGGGCTTTTTGCGTTCTTCGACCGGATGCGATGACATTCGTTTTTTTTGGTGGCGCGGTCTGGCGCAAGGTGCTGCTCGCCCGGCGGGAAACGGTCCTTTCCTCCTTTCCGCCCCGAGCGGCGTGAGCTGCAAGCGCCAACTCTTCAGGCACTTCCGGGTTGAAGGCAAACCGCAGCCTAAAGGCGTGCGAGGGGTGCCCCCCTGATCCGGACGACCACCGTCGCGAGCCTTTTGCTTCCTCTAATCCCACTCGGTGCCTGCCCCTCCCTACAGCTCTCTTTTCAGAAGAACATGAGGAGTTCTTCCGTTGCCAATCACCTGTGACGGCAGCCCCACAGTATATTTACAAAATATTTGCAGCGGCCTAGAGTGACCAAGTGCCATAGAAAATGGTTTTTTCGAACGCGAGTAAGGGCCTGCAGCATGCCCGAAGGCTTCCCGCGTTCGGTTAAACCGATGAATATTTGCAAGGGGTTGGTATGGTCACGCGTCCCTTCACTGTCCATTTCAGTCTAGCCCAGGTCCTGCAGACGAGAACACATTCATTCAGCTAGCATTCAAGGAGAACAGCATGGGTAATCCTGTCGTACTGGCATCTGAAGCACGCAAGGTATGCAATTTGAGCGGCCTGGAGCAAAAGCGCCTGGAGGGCAAGCTACTGAAGCTGCAGGACCTGGAAGCGACACTCGATATCGCCTTGAAGGATGTTGCGCAAGCCGCCGACGATGAACAATTCTGGCGAAAAATGGAACTGTGCGCCAAGCTTGTCCAGGTTATATGCGACTTGACCATTGCCGGTCTCGAGGAAGCCGCAGAAAAGACTGGTGCTGGCCCTGCAGCAAAAACCGTGTCCATCCTGTACGACGTATCGAAGATCCTGGTCGATGCACTGAATGGCGGATTCACCGTCAAGAAAGGTGTCGTATTTAGCACCAACGCCAAGGTGGATGGCATCGCTGCAGCGCTCGAGGATGGCGGAGGCAATTCTGGGAAAGTCCTCAGCAGGATGAAGGTTTTAGCCAATCTGGTCGATGACCTGCACGATTACTGGTCCGAGCGAGGAACGGAACTGAGAAGCCCCAGCGGCCTAGTCGGCGCGCGTAATACGGCGCATCATCAGCTTCTGCGCATCAGGCAGGAAATCAGGGAGATTCGTGAATTGCTCTCCTGTTCGCCAGCACTTCATCAAATGCTTCACTGAGCGATAGCGAGGCTAGCACCCACCGTTCGTTTTTCTACGAAAGCATGAGTGAGGTGCTAGCCGTTAGCCCGCCCCGTCTAGACAATGCATCACATCGCAGCGCCACATGACTACGTGCGTGCAGCCGCATGCCCAATTGGCATGGGCCACTCCAGGCCAAGATATGACGCCGCCTCCTGCCAAGACGCCAAACGAACACACGGCCAGATAGAGTTAAAATAAAAACAATTATTCTTGTCAGGCTCATCGTGAAACTCATCCAGAACGTCTTCCTCCTCGGCTACATGCTGATCGTTGGCCTGTTCTTCATCTGCGGCGTGGGCCTGATCGTGCTCGCCGGGGCGGAGACCTGGGATGCGCTCAATCCCGGCACCGGGCTGGAAGTGCGCAAGCGCTTCGAACTGATCCTGGAATGCGTGGGTCTGCTGACGATCGCGGTGGCCTCGCTGGAACTGGGGCAGACCGTGCTGGAAGAAGAGGTGCAGCGCTCGGTCAACATCAGCTCGCCGACCCGGGTGCGGCGCTTCCTGTCGCGCTTCCTGATCGTGGTGGTGGTCTCGCTCTCGATCGAATGCCTGATCGGCGTCTTCCAGTTCATGCATGGCCGTCCGGAATACCTGCTGCACTCGGCCGCCATCGGCGTGGCCGCCGCCGCCATCCTGGCGACCTGGGGCCTGTTCGTGCGCATGAATGTCGAAGCGGAAAAGCTCGAGCCGCATTCCATGAGAGAAGTCGTTGCCGAGGACAAGGAAGTCGAGGGTTAAGCCTCGCTCCCCTGCCGCGGCCGATGTGCGCGCCTGCCCGAGCTCAGCGCCCGAACAGGCCACGCACCACCGAGTCGAGCACGCCTCTGGTCACCGACTCCTTCGCGGCTTCCTTCGCCGTCCCTGCTACCGAGCCAGGCGCCTGGCGCTGCTCAGGCTCGCCATCCTGGCCCGCCATCGCCGCCTGCATCGCCCCGTCCATGCCCGGCATCAGCGAG
This sequence comes from Massilia sp. MS-15, assembly GCF_020176695.1. Classification (GTDB taxonomy): domain Bacteria; phylum Pseudomonadota; class Gammaproteobacteria; order Burkholderiales; family Burkholderiaceae_D; genus Telluria; species Telluria hydrophila. The sequence continues at coordinate 40,294 of NZ_JAIWIA010000036.1, forward strand.
GCGACCGACTTCAGGCGCAGCTTCAGGTCCCATTGCGGTTCCCAGGCGATCTTCGGGTCCTGCGGCCGCGGTGGATAGGCCATGTTCAGTTCCTCGCCATACGCGATCACGCGCGACATCGACATCGCACTCACCGCTTCCTTCGGCGCCACGCATTCGGTGGCCGAGGCCGGCAGCAGTACTTTTTCCTTCTGCCACTTGGCAATCGAACCGTTGGGCTGGTAGTTCACCAGGCCCATGCCCATGTCCGGCAGCTCGCTCGAGCTCCAGTACACCATTTCCATCTCGCCGCCCTTGCTGGTGTCGCGCATGCCCATGGCCTGCACGAACCAGGCGCTGGCCTGCTGCATCGGCTTCCACCTGAACAGCACGCCGCCGCCGGCCTCGCTGCGGCTGGCCTCGACGGCAGGCATCAGGTCGTGCCGGGCGTCGATGTTGAACCTGAAGCCATCCACCACGCCGTCGCCGGCAAACGCATGCTCGCCGACCAGCGAGGCGCCGTCCGGCAGGCGCCGCGCATCGGTCTTGTTCGGCCAGGCGGGGCGGCCGGGCGCCGGTCCTGGCACGCGGGTGGTGGCGCTGCGGTTCTGGAAGAATTTGCCGAACCGCGAGGAATCCATGTTCGCCAGGTCGATCACCAGCGGCTGGCCCTTGCGCACCTCGGCGCCGCAGCCCCAGTACAGGTACATTTTCCCTTTCGGCATCTCGAATTTCACCGGTTGCGGCGTGTCGTCGGGAATGGGCTCGACCGGTCCCTGCTCGGGCGCCAGCAGGTTCAGCACCGGGCCCATCCTGGCGCCGGCCGGCACGCTCTGGGTCGCGGTCCTGAGCTTGCCGTTGTTGCGGGTCAGGAGCGTCACATCCATCCAGCGCCCCGGGCTCTGGGACTGGGTCATGCCGAAGCTGTTCTCGTTGTTCCTGGCGCCCGGCAGGCTCCCCATCATGCCGGCGGCGCCGGGCGGCATCGGCATCCCGCCAGAGAAGGTCGCGAGATCGATATAGGCCTGGCTGACAGGCGGCTTGACCTTCTGCGCCGGCGGCGCGGCCAGGGCGGAAGGCAGGATGAACAGGCCCGACACGGCAAGGGCGAGACGGCTTGGCGAGGACATGGAACCCCCTATCGGTATGGTCAGTGGATGCGGTACGGACTGGCTGTACGTCGAGCGGCCATTGTGCGGCGATGGCGCCGTCCATCCCATCCCCTTCGAAGGGGGGACTTGGCGCCGCAGGCGGGAATTGGCCGTATTGGAAACAATTGACACGAAGCACTTGGATATTCACGCAAACGCCGCTATAATGTCGGCTTCTTCGGGTCGTTAGCTCAGTTGGTAGAGCAGCGGACTTTTAATCCGTTGGTCGCTGGTTCGAGCCCAGCACGGCCTACCAAAGATTCAGCAAGGAAGGCGTCATGAGCGATCGTGACGCCTTTTTTGTTTTCCTTTCGCTCGGCGCCATGCCCTACACCCTCGCTGCTCCCGTCCAGTTCGAACTCGTCATCAAGAAGAGCCGCTTCCTCGCCTGCGTCCAGCCGATGCCGGACCGCGCCGGCGCCCAGCAGGTCGTGGCCAGCCTGCGCGCCGCCCACCCAGGCGCCGCCCACGTGTGCTGGGCCCTGCTGGCCGGTGGCCAGTCGGCGGCGGTCGACGACGGCGAACCGAGCGGCACCGCCGGGCGTCCGATGCTCGACGTGCTGCGCCACCAGGACCTGGAAGGCGTGCTGGCCACGGTGGTGCGCTACTTCGGCGGGGTCAAGCTGGGGGCGGGCGGCCTGGTGCGCGCGTATACCGACAGCGTGGCCCAGGCCCTGCTCCAGGCAAGCAAGGTGCCGATCATCAAGCGCCAGGAATTGTGCTGCACCGCCCCGTACGCGCTCGAAGGCCTGGTGCGGCGCGAACTCGAGGCGGCCGGCGCGCGCCTGCTCGCGGTCGCGCACGGCGACGATGTCCGCTTCGATTTCAGCCTGCCGGTCCAGGACGCGGGCGCGCTGCGCGCCCGCCTCGACGATGCCGGCCACGGGCGCATCGCCTGGCCGCGCATGGAGTCCGGCGCGCCATAGCGCAAGCCCATACCTGTCATCACCAGAGGAAAGCGGACTGCGCGCCGGCCAGGCGCTATAGTGCCGCTCCACCCGCCACTTCGCTTCCCACCTTGATCAAGAAGAGTCTCCTCCCCCTCGCCCTGGGCGGCTTCGGCATTGGCATGACCGAATTCGTCATCATGGGCATCCTGCCCGACGTCGCCGCCGGCCTGCACATCACGATCCCGCAGGCGGGCCACCTGATTACCGCCTATGCGCTGGGCGTCGTGGTCGGCGCGCCGACCCTGGTCAGCCTGCTCGCCCACCGTCCGCCACGCAGCGTACTGATGTGGTTCATGGCGCTGTTTACGCTGTTTAACGCGATGTCGGCCTTTGCGCCGAACTACGAAGTCATGCTGCTGTCGCGCTTCATGGCCGGGCTGCCGCATGGCGCCTTCTTCGGCGTCGGCGCGGTGGTGGCGCGCCAGCTGGCCGACGAAGGCAAGGTGGCGGCCGCGCTGGCCACCATGTTCACCGGCCTGACCCTGGCCAACGTGTTCGGGGTGCCGGCCGGCACCTGGCTCGGGCACAACCTGAGCTGGCGCGCGGTGTTCCTGGTGGTGGCCGCGATCGGCCTGCTGACCGTGTTCGCCCTGCGCCGACTGGTGCCGCCGATCGCGGCGAACGCGCGCACCAGCCTGCGCCAGGACCTGCGCATCTTCCGCAGCCGCGCACTGTGGCTGGCCCTGGCGATCACCTCGATCGGCACCGGCGGCTTCTTCGCCTTCTTCAGCTATATCGCGCCCTTGCTGACCGAGGTCACGCACCTCCAGCCTGCGCGCCTCCCGATGGTGATGACGGTGGTTGGCGTCGGCATGACGGTGGGCGTGCTGCTGGGCGGCAGGCTGGCGGACCGGGTACCGCCGCTGCAGGCGATCCTGCTCCTGCTGGCCGGCATGAGCACCCTGCTGCTGTGCAACGGCCTGTTCGCCGCATCGCAGCCGGCCATGCTGCTGCTGGCCTTCGCCACCGGGGCCAACGCGCTGGCACTGGGTCCGCCGATCCAGATGCTGTTGATCGAGCATTCGCGTGACGCCGAAATGCTGGGTTCCTCGCTGGGCCAGTCGGGCTTCAATATCGGCAACGCCCTGGGGGCCTTCCTCGGCGGGATCCCGCTGAGCCTTGGCTATTCGTCCGCGGCGCCGCAGTGGGTCGCGGCCGGACTCGCGCTGGCCGGCGTGGTACTGGCTGCGACGATGCTGGCGCAGGGCCGCGTTCAGGCGCGCGCCGCCGTGTGACACCCCATGCCTGCCAGCAGCTCCTGCGCGCCCAGCACGGTGGCGAATTCCCCATGCAGGCTGGCCAGGGCCGTGCCGTGCATCTGCTCGGCCGTGTAATGCCGGCCATCCGGACCGGTACGTTCGAAGGTCGCGGTGGCATCCGCCACGAAATACGTGTCGAAGCCGAGGTTGCCGGCCATCCGCGCCGTCGTCGACACGCAGTGGTCGGTGCTCAAGCCGACGATCACCAGGGTCCCGATGCCGGCCGCGCGCAGGCGCGCCTCCAGGTCGGTGCCGATGAAGGCACTGTTGACGCCCTTGACCACCACCGGCTCGCCTGCCAGCGGCTGCGCCTCGGGTTTGTGCTCGTAGCCCGGGGTCCCCGGACGGAACAGCCCGCTTGGTGACGCCGAGCGGTGCTGGATATGGAAGACCGGCCGGCCGGTCGCGCGCCAGGCCGCCAGCAGCGTGGCGATCTTGTGCTCGGCATCGGGGTTGTTGCGCCGGCCCCAGCTGGGGTCGTTGAAGGCCTGCTGCACGTCGATGCTGATCAGGGCTGCGTTCGAGGGTAATGGCTTCATTGATTGGTTTCACCGAGTGAGTCGAAGCGCCATCCTGCGCTCCTCGCCAGGAAGGCACAACCGAAATGGCGGATAATGGCCGGCTTGACATGAAGGATTTCGATGGCATGAAGCTGAACCAACTAAAGATGCTGGTTGCGGTGGCCGAGCACGGCAGTTTCAGCGCCGCCGCCGCGGAGCTGGGCTGTACGCAGTCGCGCATCAGCCATGCGATCGCCGGACTCGAAGGCGAACTGGGCGTCAGCCTGCTGGCACGCGGCCGCGACGGCGCGAGGCCGACCGAGGCTGGACAACGGGTGCTGGCCAAGGCGCGCCAGATGCTGCGCCTGGAAGCCGGGCTGCGCGAGGCGGCCCTACCCGGCGGCGGCGTCGATGGCGTCGTGCGCATCGCGTGTTTCCGCAGCGTCGGCACCCATCTGCTCCCCCACGTGGTGGAAGCGCTGGCGCAGACCCATCCGGGGCTGCGGGTGGACATCGACGACAGCTGCGAGCAGCGCGCCGACGTCACTGGCGCCCTGCAGGACGGGCTGGCCGAGATCGGCATTGCCCAGCTGCCGCTGGCGGGGCCGCTGGCCTCGCACCCTTACCTGCACGACGATTACGTGCTGGTGGTCCCCGGCAGCCTGCAGCTGCCGCCCGAGAGCAGCTCGGGCTGGCCCGCTTTCGGTACCCTTCCCTTCATCGGCCTGAGCTGCAGCGGCGCGGCGGACATCCTGGCGCGCTGCCGCGCGGCGGGCTTTGCTGCCGAACCGGGCCGCCTGCTGGCCAACGACACCAGCATTGCCGCCATGGTCGGCCGCGGCATGGGCTATTCGATCCTGCCGCGCCTGGCCACCTTCCCGGAGCCGGCCGATGTGAAAATCCTGCCCTTGCCGATTCCGGCGCGGCGCCAGTTCGCGATCGCGGCGCTGCCGGACCTGATGCGCACGCCCCGGGTGCGGGCCGTCGTGCGCGCACTGCGCGACCGGAAGCTGGCCGCCCTCACGCAGGCCAGCCGCGCCGGCATCGTCGGCTGGGAGTAGCAGGATTCAAACGAGCGCCGCGGCGCCCAGCGCCTGGGCGGTCTCGGCAGCCTCGCTGCGCAGGACCTGCAGCGTGGCTGCGTCCAGCAGGCCGGGCGCGGTGTCGTCCGGCCTGGCACCCGGGCCGCCCAGCGGCGAGTCGACCAGCGCGTAGCGGTTGGCCAGCAGCAGGGTGTCAAGCAAAGTGTGCGGCTCCGGGTTCAGGACGCCGTCGCGCAAGGCGCCAATGGCCTGCGCCACCGCTTCCGGGATCGCCAGCTTGCGCATGATCTCCAGGCTGGCCACGTCCTCCACCAGCATGCTCCAGTGCTCGGTATCGTCCTCGAGCAGGCCGGGAAACTCGTCGGCGCGCGACAGCAGGTAGAAGCCGCCGACCTCGTGCACGATGCCGGCGAACAGGGCGGTGTCGGGATCGGTTCGCGTGACGTGGCGCGCCAGCGCCTGCGCCAGCGCCGCCGCTTCGGCGCTATGGGTCCACAGCTGTTCGGCCTTGGCACGCAGCACCCGGTCGGCAATGCGATGGCCGAACTGGCGCACCATCAGCGCCGCCACCAGCCCGCGCAGGCGGCGGTAGCCGATGCGCAGCACGGCGGCGCGCACATTGGTGACCTGCATGCCGCCCTGGCCGAAGGCGGCCGTGTTGGCCAGCGCCACCGTGCGCGCGGCCAGCTGCGGCTCGGACAGCACCAGCCGGATCGCCTCGTCCACGTGGCAATCCGGATCGTCCAGGGCCAGCTGCAGGCGCAGCACGGCGTTCACGCTGGTGGGGAAACTGATCTCTCCCCGCGCGGCCTGGGCGGCAATGTAGCCGAAGGCTTCGAGTTTGTTCACCCGGGAATTATACCTGCGCAGGCGGACGGGCCCGCCCGCTGCGGCCGGGGCGGCGCGGGAGGCGTAAAAAAGCCCGCGCCAGGGCGCGGGCTGCCAGCGCTGCCTGCGCTGCAGGCAGGCCTTACTTGACCTTCAGCGTGTTCTTCACCTTGCTCACGCCTTCGACGCCCTTGGCTACCTTCTCGGCGCGTTCGGCTTCCGCCTTCGACTCGACGAAACCGCTCAGCATCACGACGCCCTTCTCGGTCTCGACCTTGATCGCCAGCGCGCTGGTATCCGGCTGCGCGGCCAGTCCGGCCTTGACCTTGGCGGTGATCGCGGTATCCGACATCGCGCCCGCGCTGCGGCTGCCGGCACGTTCGGTCTTGTCGACCGCGGTCGCGGCGGCGCCGCCGGCGGTCATCTCACGGGTCTTGTCGGCCACGCTGTGCGCCGCATTTTTCGTCTTGTCAACGACGGCCGCCGCGGCGTTGCGGGTCTTCTCGCCGGCGCGCTCCAGCGCGGTATCCGGCGCGTCCTTGTTCTCGACCAGGCAGGCGGTCTTGCTGCCCTTCTCCGCGCACTTCTCGACCGCGGCGGCCTTCACCGGATCCCTGGTGTCGGTGCTCGCGACCAGGCCGGCGCTGCCGGCCGCCGTGGCCGCGGTGGCGCCGCTGCCGCCGGTACGGCTGTCGGCGCCGCCGCGGAGCTCGGCCAGTGCCGCGGTACGCACCGACTTGGCATTGTTCATGCAGCTGTCCTTGGCGTCGCCCTTCATGACGTCGCACTTCTCTTCGGCCAGCTCGTATTCGGCCTCGGCCAGCTTGCGGCGCGCGGCGTCGCGCCGGGCCGCGGTGTTGTCGTGCTTGGTGACCGCATCGAGTTCCGCGCGGGCGCGGGCCACGTCGGCCTGCTCTTCGCAGATGTCTTCATCCTTGAGCGCGTCGCATTTCTGTTTGGCGGCCTTGTGGTCGGCCTCGATCTTCTGCATGGCCTTGCGGTAGCCGGCAGCATCGTTCTGGGCCGCGGCAGGGGCTGCGGCGATGGTGGCGCCGACGGCACTGGCCAGCAGGGTAGCGAGGAGCTTGTTCATGATTGGTCCCTTTGTTCAGTTGTTGTGATGGCGTCCATTAGACGCTTCACCGCCGCCGGCATCTGTGCGACACCGAACAATGTATGGACATGTTGCTAACAAGCCCTAGTCGGCGCGCAGCAGGCCTTCCCGCCACAGGCCGACCGCATCGTCGAAGGGAGCGGCGGCCGCGCCGAAGGCGGCGCCATCGCCTGCCAGGCGCACCCAGGCACGGGTATCGTGGCCGCTGCGCGGCACCGCCACCCGCTCGCGCACGCCGGACAGCCAGCGGTAGACGCGCGCATAGTCGTCCGGATTGCTGCGCCGGGTCCAGGCCAGGGCGGCCAGGTCGGCAAAACCTTCCTCGCGCCGCGTTTCACGCATCGCGCGCGATGCGGCCAGCAGCGCGGCATCGGCCGCACGCTCGTCGCCCACTTCGACGAAACCGGCCGGTAGCGCATGCCAGGCCCCGCGGGCGTAGCGCCAGCAATGCGCGATCTCGTGCGCCGCCATGGCTTCGATCAGCACGGCCTGCTCGGCTTCGGGAATCCCGGCCAACACGGTTTCGGCATCGGGATTGTTGCGCAGGGACATCACGAGCTTGCAGCGTCCCTGGTCGAAGCCCATCGCCAGCGGTACGTCGCCCGGACGCGGCCGGGGCTGCACGGTAATGTCGAGCGGCAGCTTGAGCTGCTGGGAATAGGCCAGCACCGGCCCGGCGGCGGCCAGCCAGCGCTGCTCGAGCGCGGTGAGCTCGGCGGCATGGAGCGCGGGAACGGAAAGCGCCAGGCCGAGGGCAAGCAGCAGGGGCTTGAACATGAGAGTTTCTCCAAGGACAGTGAAATGCCTATCGGCAATTCTAGCCCGCGCTGAAGCGAAATCGCCCTCGCCCTTGGGGAAAATATTTCTCCGTTTTTAGAACGGCAATCTTGTCAGTTCTGTCCGGCCGCGCGTGCGGCGGCGCTGGCGCCCTGCAGCGCCGGGGCGACCATGGCCACCAGGCGCTGCGCCTCGGCTTCCATGGCGGCGGCCGCGGTGGATGCCTGCAACAAGGCCGTGGTGCGCAATGCGGACTCGGTGGGCGGCTCCGGCTGGCCCGCCTCCTGTCCAATCGAGGAAGTCACCGCCGTCACGCGCGCCACGGCGTTCGCGATGGCCTGTAGCGCGCCCGCGTCTTCTATGTGCGCCACCGGGCTGCCGACCAGGTCGCGGATGTCCTTCACCACGGCGTTCGAGCGCAGCGCCAGCGCCTGCAGTTCCTGCACCACGGCCTTGCGGCCCTCATCGGGCTCGCCGGTGCGCAGCGCCTGCACGGCGGCGTCGAGCGCCAGGATGTTGGCGCGGAAGGCCAGGCCGTCGATCGCGCCGACGATGTCGTCGACCCGCTTGGGCGGAGCCGTCGCCGCGGGCGCTGCGGCGGCCGGCGCGGCGCCCGCGGGCGCGGATGGCAGGGGCAGCCGGCGCACCACGTACCAGGTTCCCATCACGGCCGCCGCCACCGCGCCCGCGCACAGCAGCACGATCCATTGGGCGAAGCCGGAGGCCAGCGTGCGCGCCGCTGCCATGTCGTCGTCCGCCAGTTTCTTTTCGAGTTCGATGAAGCGCGTCGTGCTGGCCAGCCAGTCGACATAGGCCGGTGCCACCTGCTGCGCCAGCAGGGCGGCGGCCTCGGGCAGCTGGCCGGCCGCGTGCAGCGCGATCACGCGTTCGACCAGCGGGCGGGTGCGCCTTTCCTGCTCCTTGATGGCGGCCAGCGCGTCGCGCTCTGCGGGCAGGATGCCGGGCAGTTCGTGGAACAGCGCGTCCAGCGGCGACGCCGCGCGCGCATAGGCGTCATCCAGGGTCTTGCTGCGCGCGATCGGGGCGGCGGCGGCCACGGGGTCCGCGGCGAGCACGATGTCGCGCACCGCGATCGCGCGGTCGCGCACGCTGCTGCGCATCTCGGCCGCGTAGCGCTGCTTGATGCCGCTGATCTCGTCGATGCGAAACAGCAGTTGCTCGATCTGCCCCGCGCGCCCCGCGGCCAGCACCGCCAGGGCAGTCATCAGGAGGAGCACGGCGCCGTAGCCGATGGCCAGCCGCGCGCCAGTGGAAAGGGGCTTCGTCGTCATGTTCTCGTCGTTGGAGGCCGGGGACCGCACGGGAGCGGCTCTCGATAATTTCCCCTAAGCAATGCATTGACTATAACATGCGTGCCGAGTGGACCGAGAGGGCTTTCCGCCCAAGTGGGGCAAAACGCGGGAACACTGTTGCGTCCATACCAATCGGCCTGGCGGCGGGGCGGGGCCGCCCTCCCCGCCCTCCCGGCCGAGCCTATTTGGCCAGCGCTTCCGCCGTCACGAAGCGCGGACGGATATCGTTCGGCACGCGCGAGCTCAGGCGGTCGAGCGCCTTCTGCACTTCCGGACGGATCACCACGTACTTCGCCATCATCGCCTTCGCGCGCGCATAGTCGCCGGTGGCCTCGATGGTCAGGAATTCGCGGTCCAGGTCGGCCACCGCCGCCTTGATCTTCTTGAAGTCCACCGAGAAGCTGCCGTCGCCATTGGCCACGAAGGCGCCCTTGTCGAGCAGGTAATTCATCTGGATCGCCATGCCGCGCGCGTGCGAAGAGGTCAGGCCGAAGTGCAGGGTGCGGAATGCCGAGGCCAGGAAGGTGTTGTACAGCTTGCGCTCGGCCTGCGCGCCCTGCCCCAGGGTGTCCTTCAGCAGGCCCTTGTCCATCATGTAGCCGAGCGCCCACAGGCCGGTGATGTCGGCCTTGGCTTCCTCGATGGTCGAGTAGGCGTCCTTCAGGTCCTGGCGCGGCGTGGAATCCTTGCCGTCCTTCTTCGTGTGGTGCGGGCCGAGGCCGTGCATGATCTCGTGCGCCAGGATGTGGGTGAAGAAGGAATCGAAGTCGAGGTCCTTCTGGTCCTGGGCTCGCAATACCAGCTTCGAGATCGGCATCAGGGTCGAGGCGAACTTGGCTTCCTGTACGTTCTTCAGCATCACCCGCTTGGAGCCGCGCTCGCGGATCACGCGCTCGTCGTTCGGCAGGTTGTAGGCGGCGGTCTGCACGCCCATGTTGCCGTCGCCGGCGCCAACTACCTGGTTGACCACCACCATCGGAGCGATCGCGCCGACCTTCGGGTTGCGGTACTGCTTGTCCAGCGGCAGGTTGTCTTCCAGCTCCTGCAGGTGCTTGCCGAAGAAGGCCAGCTTCTGCGTTTCCTTCTGGTCGCGGATGCTGACATAGGCCTCGAACGCGGCCTTGTAGCCGAATAGTTCGTCGTTATAGGTCTCGTACGGTCCGATGGTGACGTCGACCGGCGAATCCAGGTCCATCCAGGCGAAGTCCGAGGCCAGGTAGTCGTTCGACAGGAAGGCGTCGGCGCGCAGGCCCAGGAATTTCTTGAGCGAGGCATTGTCGGTGGCGGCCGCGGCTTCGCGCAGCAGGCTGGCCAGCCGTTCCAGGTCCGCCCGGTATTCGTCCGAATACTTCACGGTGCGGAACTTGCCGTCCGGGCCACTGCGGATCACCGTGAAGAACCATTGGGCATCGGCTTTCTGCGCGGCCGGCAGGCCGTTCATCCAGCTTTCCAGCGCTTCCTTGCTCGCGTTCTCGGGATAGAAATTGGCGCCCAGCGGCTTCTTGGCCGGGATCCGGATGCCGGCATATTCGGCCGGCATGAAGGAGCGGTTGTCGTCCAGGCCCGACCACGGGCCCTTGTTCAGCCAGAACGCGTCCTGGCGCGCGCGGCCGAGCGCCGAGCCGTCCTTGCGCAGCGCGGCCCACAGGGCTTCGTTGCCGGACCAGCGCTGGCGCAGCTGCAGGGTGTCGATGATCTTCGCCGCTTCGATCAGCTTGGCCATGGCGGCGCGGTCGCCTTTCGACAGCGCCGACAGGTCGGCCTTCAGCTCGACCGGTGCGAAGCGCTTGCCCATGGCTTGCAGCTGGGCTGCGCTGGCGGCACCGGCGGCACCGGCGGCATCGGCGGCAAGGGCAGGGGCACTGGCGGCGCCGATCGCGGCGGCCAGGACGAGGGGGGCGAACAGCTTGTTCATGGTGTCTCCTGTCAGGTTATTGTTGGGGCGATTCCGATCCGATCCTGCTTCCATCCGCGTTCACTGCCGGGATGCCGGGCGGTCGAGCGCCGGTCCCGCGTACTTCATCAAGAGGCCCTTCGGGCCGACCGCCCAGCCCTGGGCCGGGCCGGAAAAGCCGACCGTGTTCAGCGGCGTACGGTCGAATTCGGTCCAGCTGCGGCCGGCGTCCAGCGAGTAGCCCGATCCGGCCAGCCCGGCGGCCACCAGCGCGCGCGGCGCGCCCGGCACCGGCACCACCACCGACAGGTAGCCGGCGGGAGCCACCTGCACCGGCATCCAGCTGGCGCCGCCGTCGATGGTATATGCGCCATTGGTACCGGCCAGGCGGGTTTCCTTGTAGTCGCCGCCGGCGGCGAAGCCTTCCTTCTGATTCAGGAAGGCGACCGAGAAGACGCCGCGCGCCGCGGCGCCGGCCGGAACCGGAGTGGAGGATGCGCGCCAGGTCTGGCCGCGGTCACGCGAGTGGAACACGCGCGCGCTGCCGCCGCCGCCGGTGGCGATCCAGGCGTCGTGGGTGCCGGCCACGGTGAGGCAGGTGCCGCTGGCGGCGAAGGCGCCCTCGCCCGGCATCGCCTCGAGGCCCTTGCCGTCGGCCTGCCGCCACGAGCGGCCGCCATCCCTGGTCGTATACACCTGGAAGCTGCCCTTGACCGGGTCGCCGAACAGGATGCCGTGGTCCTTGTCCCAGAACGCCATCGCGTCCCAGAAGCCCTCGGCCACGGCATTGGTGGCGACCAGGCGCCAGCTGGCGCCGCCGTCCTCGGTACGGTACACGCGCGAGGCCGCGCCCGGCCCCGCGCCCATCGCCACGGCGGTGTCGGCATCGAAGGCCTGGATGTCGCGCAGGTCGATCGCTTCGGCGTCGGGAATGCGCATGGCTTGCCAGGCCTGGCCGTCCACGGTGCGCAGCACGGTGCCCTTGGTGCCGCTGGCCCAGGCTACGCTGGCGCTGACCACGGACAGGCCGCGCAGCTCGGCCCCGGTGGGGCTGGGAACCGTTTGCCAGGACTGGGCCAGGGCCCCGCTGGACGTGAACAGGGCGGCGATGAACAGGGCGGGTGCGCGCAAGAGCATGGTGATCCTAGACGGTTGGATGATCACGCATTGTAGCCGCATGGATGGCCGCCCCGCCTGCCCGGCGGGCAGCCTGGCCTACGGTGCCTTGGCGACCGTGGCCAGCGCTGCGCGCTGGGTCCAGCCGCCGCCCAGTGCGCGTGCGACCGCCACGCTGGCCAGCAGGCGCTGGGTGCGGATCTGGCTGGCCGTGCGGTCGGCCGCGAGCGAGCTGCGCTGGGCCTCGGTCACGTCCAGGTAGGTGGACAGGCCGCGCTCGTAGCGCGCCTGCGACAGCGCCAGGTTGGCGCGATTGCGGCCGCCGTCGAATACCGGCAGCGACAGCGCCAGCGGCCCGAAGGAGAACTGGCGCGCGCCGCCGCTGGCCAGGTCGCGCAGGTGTTCGGAGGCGAAGCCGAAGTTCGAGGTCAGCGTCAGCGAAGGATAGAAGGCGCCCTCGGCCACGCCGACCTGGGCGTTGGCCGCGCGCAGCTGGGCGACGCTGGCCGCCAGGTCGGGACGCTGGCCGAGCAGGCTGGCCGGCAGGCCGACCGGGATGGCCGGCGGCAGCGGCAGCGCGGCCGCGGCGGCGCCCTGCGCGGCCGGCAGCAGCGGCCGGCTGGGCGATGCCCCCACCAGCTATTTTGCCCGGCCCGAGGTACGCGCCCAGTTGCGCCCCGGCCTGCCGCGGGCCCAGCTGCCGTCCTGCCTGATCGCGTGCATCCATGGCGACCCGGTGCTGCGCTTCCTGTTTCCGGGCAGCGAACCGGCGCCGGAAGAAGCGCGCCGTTTGCTTGCCGAAAGGCTAGAACTCTTTTACCGCAGCATATTTTGACCATATGGTCAAAACAGGGTCTGTGCGTCATCGCACCGACCTGGAGCGGGCAGGCGTGATAGCCTGACACCCTTAACACAGGAGGATGTCATGGACAAAAAAACGACAGCGGCTGTTGGCCGCGAGGAGGCGGCATGAGCAAGTCTTCCCGATACGAATGGCGCGACCAGCAAGCCGCGCTGCAGGAGCGCATGAAGGGCTTCCTGAAGAATCCCGACAACGAGCAGCTCGAGGCTGTCGTTGCGGAGATGCGCGCCTATGCGGCCGCGGCCAAGGCGGGCACGATCGATATTCCGGAGCGCTTCATCGCCTTCACCTGAGACCATGCGAGGACCGCCACGGCGGTCCGGACAAAGCACGCCGCTCCGCGCAAGCCGGGCGGCGTTTTGTTGTCGCGGCCTCGCGTGGCCGGGGCGGGACTTCAGCCGGCGACGGCCGCGGCCGGATCGCCCTGGGGCGCGAGCTCGAAATCGAACAGCCTGGTCAGGCAATAGACCTTGCGCGGCGCCCGGTGGCGCTCGTGGATCTCGCGGGTCATCACTTCGACCCGGCGCGGCTGCAGGGCGACCTGGCGCGGATCGATGGCCTGCGCCGCACCCTCGGTGAAGCGGGCCGCCAGCTGCTGTGAAATCGTGCCATGCACGATGGCCGGCTCGCCCTGGACCGTGGTCTTCAGTTCGAAACAGCGGGTTTCGGGCAGCACGAACACCGTGCCGACATATTCATTGCCATATTCGTACATGACATCCTCCCTGTCGTTCCTGCGACCGGCGGCAAGGTGGGCTTGCCGCCACGCCCCCATCATAGCAAGTCGACGCACGACGCCGCGCCGGCACGATTGAAGCGACGCTTCGCGCCGTACCACTGCCACTGGCGCCGCCTGCGCGCGGCTTCGTCGCAAGCGCGGCCGCCGCGTCCGCAGGCTTGCCAGAATGCTCTCCATCGACCATCCACTGGAGACCTGCCATGCCCTTGTTCCGCCACGCCATCCTCCTCGCCGGCCTTGCCTGTAGCGGCGCCAGCGCCGCCGACCTGAACCTGCGTGTCCAGGACGTTCCTTCGGCCCAGGGCCGGATCCTGGTCGCCGTCTACGATTCCGCCGGCAGCTTCCTGAAACGCCCGGCCAGGGCGGTCCAGGTCCCCGCCACTGCCGGCAGCCTGGACGTCGTCATCAAGGACTTGCCGCCCGGCGAATACGGCATTGCCCTGTTCCACGACGCCAACGGCAACGGCAAGATGGACATGAATGCGATGGGCATTCCCGCCGAGGACCACGCGTTCAGCAACAATGCGCTCGGCAACATGGGGCCGCCCAGCTTCGAGCAGGTGAAATTCGCCCTGCCGGCCGCTGGCGCCAGCACCACCATCAGCCTGCGCTGAGGCGCGGCCATGGACCGCCGCCGCTTCCTCGGGGCCGGCCTGGGGGCCGGTGCGCTCACGCTGGCCGGCGCCGCACGCGCCGACCAGGCCACCCGCGAGCGCTTCCACGCCGCCCTGGTGCGCGATCGCGCGCTCGGCGTGTACGCCGATACCACCGGCAGCCAGGCCGGCGCGGCCGTCCTCAGCGGCCGCCTGCCGCCCGACCTGCAGGGCAGCTTCTACCGCAACGGCCCGGGCCGCTTCGAGCTGGGCGGCGAGCGCTATCACCACTGGTTCGACGGCGACGGTTTCGCCCAGCGCTGGACCATCGCCGGTGGCAAGGTGCGGCACCAGGGCCGCTTCGTCGCGACGCGCCGCCATACCGACGAGTCGCAGGCCGGCCAGTTCCTCTACCCTTCCTTCGGCACCCATGTGGCGCGCCGGGGCTTCCGGGACAACGACACCCTCAATGCCGCCAACACCAACCTGCTGCCCTTCCATGGCCGCCTGTATGCGCTGTGGGAAGGCGGTTCGGCGCACGAGCTCGATCCGGAGACCCTCGCCACGCTGGGCGTCAAGACCTGGCGCGACGACCTGCGCGCCATGCCCTTCTCGGCCCACCCGAAAGCCGACCCGCAGGGCGGGATGTGGAATTTCGGCGCCCTGCCCGGCGCCAGCCGGATCGCGCTGTACCAGATCGGCGCCGCGGGCCAGGTGCTGCGCACGGCCCTGGTCCCGATCGCGCGCCTGGCCATGGTGCATGACTTCGCGGTCAGCGCGAAGCACCTGATCTTCATGGTCCCGCCCTACGACCTGGTCGCCGGCGAGGGCAAGAGCTTCCTCGAGCGCCATGCCTGGGCCGGCAGCGGGCCGGATGCGCGGCCGCTGCGCATCGTGGTCGTGGCCAAGGACACGCTGGCGGTGCGCCAGGAATTCCAACTTCCGCCGGACATGGTGTTCCACTTCGGGAATGCCTGGGAAGACGGCGACTGCACCCGCTTCGACGTCGTGCTGCACCATGGCGACGTGCTGGCCGAGCTGGGCGGCCTGATGGCCGGCCGGCGCCCCTCCACATTACAGGGGCGTAGCGAAACGGTGCAGGTCTGCCTCGACTACGCCAGCGGCAGGGCCAGTACGGCCCGCCTGTTCGGCGCTGGCGAATTTCCGCGCGTGATGCCGCAGGTCGTGTCCCGCCGCCACCGCCGCCTGGCCCTGCTCGGTGCCGGTAGCGGCGCCGTGCTCTCGAGCGTGAACCTGGTGGACACCGACAGCGGCAAGGTCGACGGCCATGACTTCGGCGCGGGCTGGCAGGTGGAGGAACACGTCCTGGTACCGCGCCGCCATGCGCGCTCGGAAACCGACGGCTACCTGGTCGGCGTCGCCCAGGACTTGCGCAAGGGCGTGGGCGTGATGACGGTGTTCGATGCTGCGCGCGTCGCGGACGGTCCGGTGGTGCTGGCAAGACTGCCTTATCGCACACCGCACTGCTTTCATGGTAATTTCTTACCAGCATGACTATCGCACCCTCCTCCGCCCCATCCGGCAAGCCGCTCTACGAGCGCAACCATCCGCTGGAACTGATCCCGCTGTTCCGGCGCTGGCCGCCCTCGCTGGCACGCAACCTGTTCTACACGGCGATCTGGAGCAGCCTGCTGGCGCTGGCGCTGGTGGTGCTGCAGATTCTGTTCGGACGCAATCTTCCCTTCCTGCGCCTGTTGGGTGCCACCCTGGTCATCAGCAACCTGATCGGCTTCATGGTCCATGGGGCGCTGCACCTGATCGAGCGCACCTTGCCACGCGAGAACATCCGCCTGTTCCGCGCGGCCCAGGTGCTGGCGATCACCGCCGCCAGCGTGATCGGCATCCCCTTCGGCAATGCGCTGGTGGTCGGGCACATGCCGCTACGCTTCTACCAGTACAGCGGCACCCTCGTGTTCCTGCTCCTGTTCGGCCTGATGACCGCCGGGCTGATGGTGATGGTGCTGGCGGCCGGCGAACGCCGCATGCGGCGCGAGGCGGAAAGCGCGCGCCAGCAGGAGCAGATTGCCGCCGCTGGCCGGCTGGTGGCGGAAGCGCGCCTGCGCGCGCTGCAGGCCCAGATCGAGCCGCACTTCCTGTACAACACGCTGGCCAACGTGGTCAGCCTGATCGACAGCCAGCCGGCCAAGGCGCGCCGCATGCTGGAACGCTTCATCGACTACCTGCGCGCCAGCCTGGCCGCCAGCCGCGCCGAGCACGCAAGCGTCGGCGGCGAACTGGACCTGGCCAGCGCCTACCTCGACGTGCTCGGCGTGCGCCTGGAAGGCCGCCTGCGCTGGCGCTTCGAACTGGCGCCCGCGCTCAGCGCCCTGCCGCTGCCGCCGATGCTGCTGCAGCCGCTGGTCGAGAACGCGATCATGCACGGCATCGAGCCGAAGCTGGACGGCGGCGAGATCGTGGTGCGGGCGCGGGTCGACGACGGCATGCTGTGCATCGAAGTGGCCGATACCGGCCTCGGCCTGCGCACCGGCGCGGACGCGGCGGCGGCGCGCCCCGGCGGCGGCGTCGGCCTGTCCAACCTGCGCGAGCGCCTGCGCCAGCTGTACGGCGGCGCGGCCCGCATGCAGCTCATCGAAAACCCGGCGGGCGGCGTCACTTCGCGCCTGCTGCTTCCTCTCCAGGTGCCATCATCGACCGTCCCCACGCCCTGATCGCAGACGACGAGCCGCACCTGCTCGACTACCTGCAAACCCAGCTCGCCGCCGCCTGGCCCGCATTGCGCGTCACCCGCGCCGCCAACGGCATCCAGGCGCTGGCGCTGATCGATGAACTGGCGCCGCAGGTGGTCTTCCTCGACATCCAGATGCCGGGCCTGAACGGCATCGAGCTGGCGGCGCGCCTGTGCCAGGGTGCGCGCCCCCCGCGGGTGGTGTTTACCACCGCCTACGAGCACTACACGCTGCAGGCCTTCGAGCACGCGGCCTTCGACTACCTGCTCAAGCCGATCGGCCTGGAACGGCTCGGGCGCACCGTCGCGCGGCTGAAGGAGGCCTTGGCCGCGCCTGCCCCGGCGGCGACGCCGGATGCATTGGCGGCCCTGCTTCGCCAGCTCGGCGTGGCCACGCCGGCGCCCGCTCCCCTGCAGTGGATCCGGGCCGCCAGGGGACAGGAGACGCGGCTGGTGGCGATCGACGAAGTGATCTATTTCCAGAGCAATGACAAGTACACCAGCGTCTACCTGGCGGACGGCGAATGCCTGATCCGCACGCCGCTGAGCAGGCTGAAGGAACAGCTCGATGCACAGCAGTTCTGGCAGATCCACCGCGGCGTGATCGTGGCGGCCCGGCACGTGGCCGGCACCCGCACCGACTTCCGGGGGCGCCTGCACGTGCGGCTCAAGGGACGCGACGAGCAGCTGGTGGTAAGCCGCAACTATGTCGATCTGTTCAAGCAGATGTAGCGTCCTGCAGCAGCGTCCCGCTTCGGGACGGACGGCCGCCAGCCGAAAAAAAAAGCGGAACCGCAAGGTTCCGCTTTCGCTGTGCGCTAAGCCGCGCTCACTTCTTGCGCGCCGGCGGCAGGTCGGTGCAGACGCCCTTGTAGGCTTCCGCCGCCATGCCGATCGACTCGCCCAGGGTCGGGTGCGGGTGGATGGTCTTGCCGATGTCCACGCCGTCCGCGCCCATCTCGATGGCCAGCGCCACTTCGCCGATCATGTCGCCGGCATTGGTGCCGACGATGGTGCCGCCGATGATGCGCTTGGTTTCCTTGTCGAACAGCAGCTTGGTGAAGCCCTCGTCGCGGCCGTTGGCGACCGCGCGGCCGCTGGCGTTCCACGGGAAGTGGCCCTTCTCTACGGCGATGCCCTTCTGCCTGGCTTCGTCCTCGGTCAGGCCGACCCACGCGACTTCCGGATCGGTGTAGGCCACCGACGGGATCACCTTGGCATCGAAATACGCCTTCTCGCCGTGCGCCGCTTCGGCCGCCACGTGCGCCTCGTGCACCGCCTTGTGCGCCAGCATCGGCTGGCCCACCAGGTCGCCGATGGCGAAGATGTGCGGCACGTTGGTGCGCATCTGGCCGTCCACGCCGATGAAGCCGCGGTCGCTCACGACGACGCCCGCTTTTTCAGCAGCGATCTTCTTGCCGTTCGGGCTGCGGCCGACGGCCACCAGCACCAGGTCGTACAGCTGCGGTTCCGGTGCGGTGGCGCCCGCTTCCGCCGCTTCGAACGTGACCTTGATCCCTTCCGGCAGCGCTTCCACGCCGACGGTCCTGGTCTTCAACATGATGTTGTCGAAGCGGTGCGCGTTGTACTTCTGCCAGACCTTGACGGCCTCGCGGTCGGCGCCCTGCATCAGGCCGTCCATCATCTCGACCACGTCGATGCGCGCACCCAGGGTCGAGTACACGGTCGCCATTTCCAGGCCGATGATGCCGCCGCCGATCACCAGCATGCGCTTGGGCACCTGGCGCAGTTCCAGCGCGCCGGTGGAGTCGACGATGCGCGGGTCTTCCGGCACGAAGGGCAGCTTCACCACCGAGGAACCGGCGGCGATGATCGCCTTGGCGAACTTGACGACCTTCTTCGAACCGTCCGCTGCGGTGACCTCGATGTGGTTCGGGGAAAGAAAACTGCCCACGCCCTGCACCACGTTGACCTTGCGCGCCTTGGCCATGAAGTTCAGGCCGCCGGTCATTTTCTTGATCACGCCATCCTTGTAGGCGCGCAGCTTGTCGATGTCGACGTCGGGCCTGGCGAAGGAGACGCCCAGGTCGGCCATGTGCGCGGTCTCGTCCATGATGTGCGCCACGTGCAGCAGCGCCTTGGACGGGATGCAGCCCACGTTCAGGCACACGCCGCCCAGGGTCGCGTACTTCTCGACCAGCACCGTGTTCATGCCGAGGTCCGCCGCGCGGAAGGCGGCCGAGTAGCCGCCAGGGCCGGCGCCCAGCACCATCATGTCGCATTCGATGTCGACCGGGCCGCTGTAGCTGGCCGCGCCAGGGGCCGGGGCGGCGCCTGGCGTGGCGGCCGGCGCCGGGTGGGCCGGTGCATACGAGTCGGTCGGTGCCGCGGCAGCGGTCGGCGCCACGGCCTGCGCGCCGATCTGGGCCGCAGGCTTGGCGTCGGCGCTTGGTGCCGCCGGTGCCGCGGCGGCGCCCGATTCCTCGACCATCAGCAACAGCGAACCTTCGTTCACCTTGTCGCCGACCTTCACCTGGATGTCCTTGACCACGCCGGCGTGCGTCGACGGGATCTCCATGCTGGCCTTGTCCGATTCGACGGTGACCAGCGACTGGTCGACCTTGATGGTGTCGCCCGGCTTCACCAGCAGCTCGATGACTTCGACGTCCTTGAAGTCGCCGATGTTCGGAACCTTCACTTCAACAGTGCTCATACGGTGGCTCCTTACAGAAGGGTCTTGCGCAGGTCGGCCAGGACGTCGGCCAGGTAGGCGGCGAAGCGCGCCGCGCCGGCGCCA
Source organism: Massilia sp. MS-15 (assembly GCF_020176695.1). Lineage (GTDB taxonomy): Bacteria > Pseudomonadota > Gammaproteobacteria > Burkholderiales > Burkholderiaceae_D > Telluria > Telluria hydrophila. The sequence continues at coordinate 59,877 of NZ_JAIWIA010000036.1, forward strand.
TCGATCACGCGGTGGTCGTAGGACAGCGACAGCGGCAGCATCAGGCGCGGCTGGAAGGCGGCGCCGTCCCACACCGGCTTCATCGCCGACTTCGACAGGCCCAGGATCGCCACTTCCGGCGCATTGATGATCGGCGTGAACGCCGTGCCACCGATGCCACCCAGCGACGAGATGGTAAACGTCGCGCCCTGCATCGCGCTCGGCGACAGCTTGCCGTCGCGCGCTTGCGCCGAGAGCTCTCCCATTTCGACGGCGATCTGAGAGATCGTCTTCTTGTCCGCATCCTTCACGACCGGCACCACCAGGCCGTTCGGGGTGTCGGCCGCGAAGCCGATGTTGTAGTACTGCTTCAGGATCAGGCTGGCGCCGTCTTCCGACAACGACGCATTAAATTGCGGGAACTTCTTCAGCGCGGCAACGGATGCCTTGATGACGAAGGCCAGCATGGTCAGCTTGACGGTCGACTTCTGCTTGGCCAGCGCGGCGTTCGAATCGACGCGGAACTGCTCCAGGTCGGTGACGTCGGCATCCTCGAAGTGGGTCACGTGCGGAATCATGACCCAGTTGCGGTGCAGGTTCGGGCCGGAGATCTTCTTGATGCGCGGCAGGGCCACGGTCTCGGTCGGGCCGAACTTCGAGAAGTCCAGCGACGGCCAGGCCAGCACTTGCATGCCGCCCCCCGCGCCGCCGGCTGGCGCAGGCGCGCTCGCTGCCGGACCGGCGGCCATCACGCCCTTGACGAAGTTCTGCACGTCCAGCTGGGTGATGCGCCCTTTCGGACCGGTGCCCGGCACGCGGCCGAGGTCCACGCCCAGTTCGCGCGCGAACTTGCGGATCGACGGCGAAGCGTGGGCCTTCGCACCGGTGGCGCCCTGGGCCGGCGCCGGCGCTGCGGCCGGGGCAGCCGCCGCCGGTGCCGGTGCCGGTGCCGGTGCCGACGATGCGGCCGACGCGGCTACGGCAGGCGCTGCGGGAGCGGACGCGCCGCCGGTCGACTCGACCAGCAGCACCAGCGACCCCTTGGCGACCTTGTCGCCGACCTTCACCTTGACTTCCTTGACGGTGCCGGCGTGGCTGGATGGAATTTCCATGCTCGCCTTGTCCGATTCGACCGTGATCAGCGACTGGTCGACCTTGACCTGGTCGCCCGGCTTGACCAGCAGTTCGATGACTTCGACTTCCTTGAAGTCGCCGATGTCGGGCACGGTGACTTCGACGATGGCGGCGGCGGCGCCAGCCGGTGCGGCGGCAGCGGCGGCAGGGGCGGCGGCAGGGGTGGGAGCGGCTTCGGCGGCCGGCGCGGCGGCCGCAGGGGCAGCAGCAGCCGGTGCAGCCGCATCGCCCGCCGCTTCCAGCAGCAGCACGAGCGAACCTTCGGCCACCTTGTCGCCGACCTTCACCTTGATTTCTTTGACGACACCGGCGTGGCTCGACGGGATTTCCATGCTCGCCTTGTCCGACTCGACGGTCACCAGCGACTGGTCGACCTTGATCGTGTCGCCCGGCTTGACCAGCAGCTCGATGACTTCGACTTCCTTGAAGTCGCCGATGTCGGGGACTTTGACTTCCACAATGCTCATAGTGTTAGCTCCGTTTTTTCTTTTGAGTTAGCGCTTAAGTCGCCGTCCCCGCGCTGCGGGAACGGCGGCCCTGAGCATTTACACGGTCACAGGATTCGGCTTGTTCTGGTCGATGCCGTACTTCTGGATCGCCTGCGAGACGATAGCACGGTCGATCTTGCCCTCGTCGGCCAGCGCGCGCAGCGAGGCCACCGTGATGTAGTAGCGGTTCACTTCGAAGAACTCGCGCAGCTTGACGCGCGAATCCGAGCGGCCGAAGCCGTCGGTGCCCAGCACTTTATAGGTACGGTCCTTCGGCATGAAGGCGCGGATCTGCTCCGCGAACAGGCGCATGTAGTCGGTGGTCGCGACGATCGGGCCGCTGGTAGCCTGCATCAGCGAGGTCACGTAAGGCACGCGCTGGTCAAGGTCCGGGTTGACCATGTTCCAGCGCTCGCAATCCTGGCCGTCGCGCGCCAGCAGCGTGAGCGACGGGGCCGACCACACGTCGGCGGCCACGCCCCAGTCGTTCTGCAGGAGCTCGCTTGCCGCGATCGACTCGCGCAGGATGGTGCCGCAACCGATCAGCTGGACGCGGTTGGCCGCCTCCTTCTGTCCTTCCTGCAGCAGGTACATGCCCTTGAGGATGCCCTCTTCCTGGCCGGCTTTGAGGCCCGGGTGGGCATAGTTCTCGTTCATGATGGTGATGTAGTAGAACACATCCTCCTGCTCCTGCACCATGCGGCGCAGGCCATCCTGGATGATCACCGCCACCTCGTGCCCGAAAGTCGGGTCGTAAGGGATGCAGTTCGGGACCGTGGCGGCGATGATGTGGCTGTGGCCATCCTCGTGCTGCAGGCCTTCGCCGTTGAGCGTGGTGCGGCCGGCGGTGCCGCCCATCAGGAAGCCGCGCGCACGGATGTCGCCCGCCAGCCAGACCAGGTCGCCCACGCGCTGCATGCCGAACATCGAGTAGAAGGTGTAGAACGGGATCATGGTGCGGTTGTTCGACGAGTACGAGGTCGCCGCCGCGATCCACGAGCTCATGCCGCCCGCTTCGTTGATGCCTTCCTGCAGGATCTGGCCAGCCTTGTCTTCACGGTAGTACATCACCTGGTCGCGGTCGACCGGCTCGTACAGCTGGCCCTGCTGGTTGAAGATGCCGATCTGGCGGAACAGGCCTTCCATGCCGAAGGTACGCGATTCGTCGACCAGGATCGGCACGATGCGCTGGCCGATGCTCGGGTCTTTCAGCAGGCTGGTGAGCACGCGCACGTAGGACTGGGTGGTCGAGATCTCGCGGCCTTCCGCGGTCGGCTCGAGCACGGCCTTGAAGGTCTCCAGCGGCGGCACGCTCAAGGCTTCATCGGCCTTGGCGCGGCGCTGCGGCAGGTAGCCGCCCAGGGCCTTGCGGCGCTCGTGCAGGTACTGCATTTCCGGCGCGTCGTCGGAGGGCTTGAAGAAGGGGATCTCGGCCAGTTTGTCGTCCGGGATCGGGATGTTGAAGCGGTCGCGCATCTCGCGGATGGCGGCGTCGTCCAGCTTCTTGGTCTGGTGCGCGGTGTTGCGCGCTTCGCCCGACTTGCCCATGCCGAAGCCCTTGACGGTCTTCACCAGCAGCACGGTCGGCGTGCCCTTGTTCTCCTGCGCGTTCTTGAAGGCGGCGTAGATCTTGTGCGGGTCGTGGCCGCCGCGGGTCAGGCGCCAGATGTCGTCGTCGCTCATGTTGGCGACCATCTTGAGCAGCTCCGGATGCTTGCCGAAGAAGTGCTTGCGCACGTAGGCGCCGTCCTTGGCCTTGTAGTTCTGGTATTCGCCGTCGACGGTTTCCATCATCACGCGCTGCAGGATGCCGTCCTTGTCCTTGGACAGCAGGGCGTCCCACTGCGAGCCCCAGATGACCTTGACCACGTTCCAGCCGGCGCCGCGGAAGTCCGCTTCGAGTTCCTGGATGATCTTGCCGTTGCCGCGCACCGGGCCGTCCAGGCGCTGCAGGTTGCAGTTGACCACCATGACCAGGTTGTCGAGGCGCTCGCGCGCGGCCATGCCGATCGCGCCCATCGATTCCGGCTCGTCCATCTCGCCGTCGCCGCAGAAGACCCAGACCTTGCGGTTGTCGGTCTTGGCGATGCCGCGCGCATGCAGGTACTTCAGGAAGCGCGCCTGGTAGATCGCCATCAAGGGACCCAGGCCCATCGACACGGTCGGGAACTGCCAGAAATCCGGCATCAGTTTCGGGTGCGGGTAGGAGGACAGGCCCTTGCCGTCGACTTCGCGGCGGAAGTTCAGCAGCTGCTCTTCGGTGATGCGGCCTTCGAGGAAGGCGCGCGCGTAGATGCCGGGCGAGGAGTGGCCCTGGATGTACAGCAGGTCGCCGCCGTGCTCTTCGGTGGGGGCGTGCCAGAAGTGGTTGAAGCCGGTGCCCAGCATGTTGGCCAGCGAGGCAAAGGAAGAGATGTGGCCGCCCAGGTCGCCGTCGGCGCGGTTGGCCTTGACCACCATCGCCATCGCGTTCCAGCGCATCCAGGAGCGCAGGCGCTCTTCGTATTCCAGGTTGCCCGGGCTGTTCACGTTCAGGTGGGCCGGGATGGTGTTCACGTAGGCGGTGTTGCTGGAGAAGGGCACGTGGGCGCCGCGGCGGCGCGCCAGGTCCACCATGCGCTCCATCAGGTAGTGGGCGCGCTCGGTGCCTTCGTGTTCGATCACCGCTTCCAGCGCATCCAGCCATTCCTGGGTTTCGATGGTGTCGGGGTCGTTGGCAGCTTGTGCCGTCAACTGGTCGAGTTGAGCTGACATTAATGCGTCTCCTAAGAATTGGCGCCCCACCCTGTCCCTAGCCTGGCTGGTGGCGATTTTGGTGAAATTTCACATGTCTGAAAATAAACCGTTCGATTCTACCAGCGGACTTTGGCTTTTTCAAATTGCGATATGTCGTTTCATAATGCAAAATCTCGTGCTGCAGGTGCACATTTATAGCGGGCAGGCCGAGGTCATGCACGGGCGTGCCGGACGCGCACATGGCAAGGCCGTACACCCGACGGCCGGTTAAATATGACAATGCTTCGGGGCGCGCGGCGCGCGATATGGGGCAGGCGCCTTATAATTTCATTTTTGCCTAGCCCTGAGTCAAACCATGCCAGCCCAGAATATCGACGGAGTCCTCCTTTCCCAACAACTGCGCGGCGAGATCGCCCAGCGCGCCGCCAGGCTGAGCGCCGAAGGCCGCCAGCCCGGCCTGGCCGTGCTCCTGGTCGGCGAGGACCCGGCGAGCCACGTCTACGTGCGCAACAAGGTCAAGGCCTGCGGCGACGTGGGCTTCCATTCGGTGCTGGAAAAGTATGAAGCCGACCTGTCCGAAGCCGCCCTGCTCGACCGGATCGCCGCCCTGAACGCCGACCCAAGCATCCACGGCATCCTGGTGCAGATGCCGCTGCCGAAGCATATCGATCCGAGCAAGGTCATCGAGGCCATCGCGACAGCCAAGGACGTGGACGGCTACTCGGTGCTGTCGGCCGGCGAACTGGTCGCCAACCTGCCGGGCTTCCGTCCCTGCACCCCTTACGGCTGCATGAAGCTGATCGAGACCACCGGCATCGACCTGCGCGGCAAGCACGCCGTCGTGATCGGGCGTTCGAACACGGTCGGCAAGCCGATGGCCCTGCTGCTCTTGCAAGCCAACGCCACCGTCACCATCTGCCATAGCGCGACACCAGACCTGGGCTATCACACCCGCCAGGCCGACGTGGTGGTCGCCGCCGTCGGCCGCCGCAATACCCTCACGGCAGACATGGTCAAGCCGGGCGCGGTCGTGATCGACGTCGGCATGAACCGCGACGACGCCGGCAAGCTGTGCGGCGACGTGGATTACGCCGGTGTGCGCGAAGTCGCGTCGCACATCACCCCGGTGCCGGGCGGCGTCGGTCCGATGACGATCACCATGCTGTTGATGAACACCGTGGAGTCTGCAGAACGCGTGCACTCCAGTAGCCAACACTGCCCCAGCCAGGCAACGGGCATGGAACCGAAGCCCGGCGTGGCCTGAACCCATAAGGAAAGCCATGACCATCGATACCAGCAATCCCCTCCTCGACTTCTCGGGCCTGACCCGGTTCGACCTGGTCAAGCCGGAGCACGTCACCCCGGCCATCGAGCAACTCATCAAGGATGCGGCCGAGGTCGTGGCCAGGCTCGAAGCCCCCAGCGACCAGGTGACCTGGGACAGCTTCGTGGTGCCGCTCGAGGAAGCCACCGAGCGCCTGGGCCGCGCCTGGGGCGTGGTCAACCACCTGAACCACGTGGCCGACACGCCCGAGCTGCGCGCCGCCTACAACGAGAACCAGCCGAAGGTCACCGAGTTCTGGACCTCGATCGGCCAGAACGAGGCGCTGTTCGCCAAGTACAGGATGCTGCGCGCCAGCGCCGAGTACGACAGCCTGAGCCCGGCGCGCAAGCGCATCGTCGAGAACGCGCTGCGCGACTTCCGCCTGGGCGGCGCCGAGCTGCCTGACGACAAGAAGCAGCGCTTCGCCGAGATCCAGGAGCAGCAGGCGGCAACGAGCACCCGCTTCTCGCAGAACGTGCTGGACGCCACCAACGACTACAAGCTGCTGGTCGAGAGCGAAGCCGAACTGGCGGGTATCCCGGACGACGTCAAGGCCGCCGCCCGCGCTTCGGCCGAGAAGGACGGCAAGGCCGGCTGGCAGTTCAGCCTGCACTTCCCGTCCTACTACCCGGTGCTGCAATTCTGCGACAACCGCGCCCTGCGCGAAACGATCTACCGGGCCAGCGCCACCAAGGCTTCCGACGCCGGCACCATGTTCAGCAAGGCCGCCGAGTGGGACAACACCGCCAACATCGTCAAGCTGCTGCAGCTGCGCCATGAAGAAGCGCGGCTGCTCGACTACGCCAACTTCGCCGAGGTCTCGCTGGTGCCGAAGATGGCCGAAAGCCCGCAGCATGTGGTCGAGTTCCTGGAAGACCTGGCGCGCCGCGCCCGCCCCTTCGCCGAGAAGGACCTGGACGAGCTGCGCGCCTTCGCCCGCGACGAACTCGGCATCGATGAGCTGCAATCCTGGGACGTGGCCTACGCCTCGGAAAAGCTGCGCGAGCAGCGCTATGCCTTCTCCGAGAAGGAAGTGAAGGAATACTTCCCGGAGCCGAAGGTGGTGCAGGGCCTGTTCACGGTCATCCAGGACCTGTTCGGCGTGCAGATCAAGGCGGACGAGGCGCCGGTGTGGCATCCGGACGTGCGCTTCTTCCGCATCGAGCGCGAGGGTGAACAAGGGCGCCAGCTGGTCGGCCAGTTCTACCTCGACCTGTACGCGCGCGAGGGCAAGAACCAGGGCGCGTGGATGGACGACGCGCGCGGCCGCCGCGTGACGATCGGCGGCATCGTGCAGACCCCGATCGCCTACCTCACCTGCAACTTCACGCCGCCGGCGGTGGTGGACGGCAAGCGGCAGCCCTCGCTGTTCACGCACGACGAAGTCATCACCCTGTTCCACGAATTCGGCCACGGCCTGCACCACATGCTGACCGAAGTCGAGGAGCTGTCGGTATCGGGCATCTCGGGCGTGGAATGGGACGCGGTGGAACTGCCTTCGCAGTTCATGGAGAACTTCTGCTGGGAGTGGGACAAGCTGCAGAGAATGACCGCGCACGTGAAGACGGGCGAGCCGCTGCCGCGCCAGCTGTACGACAAGATGATCGCGGCGAAGAACTTCCAGTCCGGGATGATGACGCTGCGCCAGGTGGAGTTCTCGCTGATCGACATGCACCTGCACTACGACTTCGATCCGCAGGCCGAGCGCACGGTGCAGGAGCTGATCGACGGCATCCGCAAGCAGTTCTCGGTGATGATCCCGCCGTCCTTCAACCGCTTCCAGCACTCGTTCGGCCACATCTTCTCGGGCGGCTACGCGGCCGGCTACTACAGCTACAAGTGGGCCGAGGTGCTGTCCGCCGACGCCTACGCGGCCTTCGAGGAAGCACTCGACTCCGGCCAGCTGCAGGAAACGGGCAAGCGCTTCCAGCGCGAGATCCTGGCGGTGGGCGGCTCGCGTCCGGCGCTGGAATCGTTCCGCGCCTTCCGCGGCCGCGAGCCCTCGATCGATGCGCTGCTGCGCCATAGCGGCATGCACCAGGACCGCGCCGCGCCATGACGCGCATCGACTTCCACACCAACGTGCCGGACAAGCTGGCCTACGCCTGCCGCCTGGCACGCAAGGCCTACGGGTCGAAGGCCAGGCTGGTGCTGCTGGCCGAGGACGCCGCCCAGGCCGCGGCGCTGGACGCGGCGCTGTGGACGCTGTCGGACACCGACTTCATCCCGCACGTGCTGGCCGGCGACCCGCTGGCCGGCGAGACGCCGGTGATCGTCACCGCCGACGAAGGCGCCGCGCTGCCGCACCACGAGATGCTGGTCAACCTCACGCGCCGCACGCCCGCCACGCTGGACCGCTACGCGCGGGTATTCGAGATCATCTCGTCCGACGAGGAGGACGCCGCGGCCGGACGCCAGCGCTATGTCGCCTACAAGAAGCAGAACTATCCCCTGACCCACTTCGTCGCAGGACAGCCATGAGCCAGAACACCGCGTTCGACACCAGCATCCCGGTACTGACCGAAGTCGTCGTCGAACCGGCTGCTCTGGCACCCCCTCCGGCACCGGTACCGGCTGCCGCCGCTGCGCAGCCGGCTGCCGAGCAGCTCGAACGCCGCGCGACCGAGCGCTGGACCGGCGAGGAGTGGAGCGTGCTGGAACGCCGCGTCACCGAGCGCGTGCTGCAGCAGCTGCAGGGCCGGGTCGACTTCGTGCTCGAACAGCGCGTGCGCGACGCCATGGCCGACGCCATGCAGCGCACCCTGGAAGTCTTTACCGCCGACCTGCGCGACGGCTTGCATCACGCCCTGGGCGAGATCGTCAGCCAGGCGGTGAGCCAGGAACTCGAACATGTGAAGACCCTGGGCAAATAGGCCAATGCCAGTCACTCAAGAATAAACGTAGGGTGGGCGGCTATGCCGCCCACGCGGTGATCGTTGTGATATGAACAGTCGCACGGGCTGCAGTACTGTCATTTGACCGCGTGGGCGCCCGTCATTACCCCGCCACCCCAAGGATGGCAGCACCTCCTGCCGGCGTACGACGGGGTTCACCGGTATCCGTTAAGATTGCAAGCTCTGCAATCCACCATCCAGGCCGCTGTGAACCGAAAGACCCTGATCGCCGCGCTTGCCGGCGCTGGCGTCGCCATTGCCGGCGCCGTCCTCTACTTCACCGGCAGCATCGAGCGCCAGCCGGGCGCGCTGGCCGTGCTGACGCCGAAGGCGGCGAAGACCGTGCCGTTCTGGCCGGCGCGCATCACGACCCTGGCCGGCGACGGCATACCCGGCGCCGTCGATGGCCCGGCCGCGGGCAGCCGCTTCGACGATCCCTTCGGCGTGGCCCTCGACCGCCGGGGCAAGATCTACGTGGCCGACGCCGGCGACAGCAACCGCATCCGCACGATCTCTCCGGACGGCACGGTGGCCACCTTCGCCGGCGGCGCGGAAGGCTTCGCCGACGGCAAGGGCGGCGCAGCCGCCTTCCACACCCCATCCGCGCTGGCCTTCGACCACGAAGGCAACCTGTACGTGGCCGACACCGGCAACCACGCGATCCGCAAGATCACGCAAGGCGGCACGGTCACCACGCTGGCCGGCAGCGGCGCACCGGGAGACCAGGACGGCATTGGCCGCGCGGCCGGCTTCAACGGCCCGGTCGGGCTGGCGGTGGACGACGCCGGCATCGTCTACGTGGCCGACACCTACAACGACCGCATCCGCCGCATCGGCCGCGACGGCCGCGTGGCCACCATCGCCGGCAGCGGCAGGCCGGGCTATGCCGACGGTATCGGCGCGGCCGCCAGCTTCGACACCCCGAGCGCCATCGCGGTGGCGGCCGATGGCACGCTCTACGTGGCCGACACCGGCAACAACGCTATCCGCCGCATCGCCGCCGATGGCACGGTGACGACCATCGCCGCGCCCGCCGAGGGCGAGCGCCGCCCGGCGCTGCGGCGCCCGGTCGGGCTGGCCCTCACCCGCGACGGTTACCTGTACATCGCCGCCAATTCCGGCGGGCGCATCCTGCAGCGCACGCCCGAAGGCGACTTGCGTCCGCTGCCGGACGCCGACCGGCCCGCCTCCAGCGACGGCTTCGGCCCCGACGGCACCGTGCAGCTGTACGGCCCGCGCGGCATCGCGGTCGCACGCGACGGCAGCCTGGTGGTGGCCGACGCCCAGGCCCACCGCCTGCACCGCCTGGCGCGCCCGCGCCCGGGCGAAGCGGCCCCCGCCAGGCCGCGGCCGGTCGCCATCCAGCGTATGGCGCCGATGCCCTGGCCGGTCGGGCCGCAGGACATGGCGCATGAGGTGGTCGGCGTGATGGGCGAGGTGCGCGGCAGCTACAACGGCGACAGCCGCGACCACTTCCACGCGGGCCTGGACGTGCGCGCCGACGTCGGCGCGCAGGTGCTGGCCGTGCTGCCGGCCAAGGTGTCGGACCCGTATGCCAACTGGGGCTTCGATTCGCTCAGCGAAGGGATCAGCATCGGGCCGCTCTCGTACATCCACATGCGCGTCGGGCGCGATTCCCGCGGCCGGCCGCTCGACCCGCGCTTCCGGATCCTGGCGGCGCAGGGCGACACGGCGCGCGGCAAGGCCGAGCGCGTGCGGGTGCCGCGCGGCACCCGCTTCGCCGTCGGCGACCCGCTCGGCACCATCAATGCAATGGCCCACGTGCATCTCGACTACTACCAGGGTGGCGCGGTGGTCAATCCGCTCAGCCTTCCTTTCGTGGGCTTCACCGACACGGTTGCGCCGCGCATCAACAGCATCGCGCTGTTCGACGCCACCGGCAAGCGCCTGCGCCCGCCCGCGGGCACGCGCAAGCACCCGGTACTGGACAAGCGCCTGCGCGTGCCGCGCGCGCTGGGCGAGGTGAACATCGTGGTCGATGCCTACGACCAGGTGGATGGCAACCTGGCGCGGCGCCGCCTTGGCCTGTACCAGCTCGGCTACCAGCTGCTGCGCGCCGACGGCACTCCCCTGCCCGGCTACGAGCGGCCCGTGATCACCCAGGTGTATGACCGCCTGCCGCGCAATCCGGAGGCGGTGAAGGCCGTCTATGCGCCCAACAGCGGCATCACGGTCTATGGCAGCAAGGCGACCCAGTTCGCCTACGCGCTGCACAGCCGCCTGCGCGATGGCGACGTCCAGACCGGCAGCTGGCAGCTGGGCGGCATCGCGCCGGGCGAGTACATCCTGCGCATCCACGCCGCCGACTACGCCGGCCAGGTGGCGCTCGAAGGCCGCGACCTGGCCCTCGTCATCGAGTGAGCCGGGACCGGAACACGGCGCGGCCGGCCGCCGCCGCGATGCGCGGGCCGGCACTTCCATGAAACAGGCATAAATGCAGTGGCCGGCGCGGGATTATCTAGACATGCATGTCTAGATAATTTATTGTCGGGGCATCTCCCACCCACCTGGAGCGCCCATGCTCAAACGATTCGCCGCCGCCCTGCTGCTGGCCGCCGCCGCCCTGCCCGGCCTGGCGGCCGACCTGCCCAAGCACCCCTTCATCCACGTCAGCGCCAGCGCCGACCAATACCTGATGCCCGATGTCGGCGAGATCGACATCGACCTGGTCTCGCTCGAACCCGATGCCGAGCTGGCCCTCAAGTTCATCAGCGAGCGGCTCGAGGCCAGCCGCGCCCTGTTCGCCCAGCATGGGGTCGCGCCGGAAGATGTCTTCGTGCAGGACGTCGTGCGCCGCCCGCGCAAGCCTGACGCCTTGCCGGAGGGCCAGGCGCTGCCGATGGAAACCAGGGTCTCGCTGCACCTTACCGTGCGCGACCTGGGCCAGTGGACACCCCTGCTGCGCGGCCTGCTCGTCATGAAGGACGTCGAATCGCTGGCGATCGCCTTCAACCGCAGCGACCGCGACAAGGTCGAATCGGATCTGCTCGCACAGGCGCTGGCCAAGGCCAGGCTCAAGGCGCAGGACATCGCGCGCGGGGTCGGGGCAAAGCTGGGACCGGCGACCGGCGTGTCGCTGGCGCCGCTGAAGAACCTGACCCAGGCGATGGGGCTGGCAAACGATGCCAATGCGCGCATTCCCGCCGGCCGGCGCAACAAGCCGCATGGGGAGATGGCGCTGGTCCAGTCGATGCGGCTGGCGCAAAGCGTCGATGTGATCTACCGGATAGGCGCAGGCAAATAACGCCAACCCGGCCTGGTGCGTGCGGCGGTACACCGCGGCTGGCCAACAAAAAAGCGCGCATGCTCACGCAGGCGCGCCTTGTTCAGCGAACGCGACGTTATTTCTGCACCAATACCCACTTCACGAGGCTGCGGGCTTCGGCCTCGCTCACCTGCGGGTTGGCCGGCATCGGCACCGGGCCCCAGGCGCCTGCGCCGCCCTTCATGACCTTCTGCACCAGTTTGTCTTCGGCACTTTTCTGGCCGGCGTACTTGGCAGCGACGTCCTTGTAGGAAGGACCGACCAGCTTGGTGGCCACCGTATGGCAAGCCATGCAGTTCTTGGCTTTCGCCAGGTCGGCTTGTGCAAACGCGCTGGTGGACGCAAAGGCCGACATCACCACACACAACAACAAAGACCGTTTCATTTGTTTCTCCAATTTATAACGAATTCATTCTACCGCGAATTTCCGCAGGCTCCAGCGGGGATACACTCTGTAACGCCGCTAACAGCTGCATGCAGATTTTCAGGATGTTGACGAATCCACACAGCATAACGGATTTTTCCACATGGAAACCGTTTTCTTTGTAAGATGGCGTCTGGAGGACTCCTTTCATGCCGCTGATCCTGTTGATTGCCGCCCTGTGCGGCCTGCGCCTGTTCGAGGTATGGCGCTTTGCCGACCTGTCCTGGTGGGTGATCGGCGGGCTCATGGTCTTCGCCTTCATCTGGTTCGAGTTCATCGAGAAGCTGCTCGGGCTGGACAAGAAGAAGGCCCATGAAGTACTCCAGCGCCACCGCGCGGCCCGGGTCAAGCAGGCCTTCGTCAAGCGACGCCGCGGCTGAGGCAAGCGCGTCCGCCTGCCAGTTCGCTGCCGGGTGTGATATGTTTCGCATATCATTCCACGTTAATTAATACACCAGGCGTATCGATGAAACTCGAGCTTCGCCAGCTGCGCCATTTCGTCACGGTGGCCGAGGAACTGCACTTCGGCCGCGCCGCCGAGCGCCTGCACATGACCCAGCCGCCGCTCTCGCAAAGCATCGCCGGCCTCGAAGAGCTGCTGGGCGCGCCGCTGTTCCTGCGCAGCCGGCGCCAGGTGGCCCTCACCGCGGCCGGCAGCGCGCTGCTGCCGGAAGCGCGCCGCATCCTGGACGACGCCGGCGCCCTGCCCGACCTGGTGCGCCGTGTCGCCGCGGGCGAGGCGGGCCGCCTGACCCTGTCCTTCGTCTCCACCGCCGACTACAGCGTGCTGCCCGCGATCCTGCAACGCTACCGCGCCGCCTACCCGGCGGTACAGCTGGTGCTGCGCGAAGCGACCTCCGACGTGCAGGCCGCCGAGCTGCTGCAGGGCCGCATCGATGCCGGCTTCGTGATCCCGCCGCTGGCGGGACTCGACGGCGCGCTGGCCTACCGCAAGCTGCTGGAAGAGCCGCTGATCCTGTGCGCCCCCGCCGGCCTGCCGGTGCTGCGCCGCGCCGGCCCGGTGGCGCTGCGCGAACTGCCGCCGCTGCCGCTGGTGATCTTCCCGCGCGCCGCCGCGCCGGCACTGCACGACGCCATCCTCGGCTGCTTCCGCGCCGCCGGCATCACCCCGGTCATCGGCCAGGAAGCGCTGCAGATGCAGACCATCGTCAGCCTGGTCTCCGGCGGCATGGGATTGGCACTTGTGCCACAATCCGTGTCGAACCTGATGCGCGCGGGGGTGGAATACCGCGCCCTGTCCGACCCCACGCCGCTGGCCGAGACCGGCCTGGCCTGGCGCCCCGACAAGGCCTCGCCCGTGCTCCAGGGTTTCCTCGACCTCCTTACGACAGACTGAACTCGAAAGACCGACTCCTATGCTGATTCATCCGCAACCGGACCCCATCGCCTTCGCCATCGGGCCGGTGCAGATCCACTGGTATGGCCTGATGTACGTGGTGGCCTTCGCCCTGTTCCTGATCCTGGGCCGCGTGCGCCTGCGCCAGCCGCACATCGCGGCCCAGGGCTGGAAGGCCGAAGACCTGGACGACATGCTGTTCTACGGCATGCTGGGCGTGATCCTGGGCGGTCGCCTGGGCGAAGTGCTGTTCTACCAGCCGCTCTATTTCCTCCAGCATCCGCTCGAGATCTTCATGGTCTGGCGCGGCGGCATGTCCTTCCACGGCGGTTTCCTGGGCGTGCTGGTGGCGATGGCGCTATGGGCGCGCAAGTCGAAGCGCAACCTGCTCGACGTGTACGACTTCATCGCCCCCATGGTGCCGCTCGGCTATGCCGCCGGGCGCCTGGGCAACTTCATCAACGCCGAGCTGCCGGGGCGCCTGGCCGACCCCAGCCTGCCCTGGGCCATGCTGTGGCCGGGCGTGGAAGGCCCGCGCCATCCCTCGCCCCTGTACCAGATGCTGCTGGACGGGATCGTCGTCTTCCTGATCCTGTGGCCGTACGCGCGCAAGCAGCGCCCGCGGCTGGCGGTGGGCGCCATGTTCACCCTGCTGTACGGCTGCGCGCGCTTCATCACCGAGTACTTCCGCGTGCCGGACTGGGAAGTCAGCGTGCTCGGCCTGCCCATCACCTCGGGCCAGATGCTGTCGCTGCCGATGATCGTCGGCGCCCTCGTCATGCTGGCCTGGGCCTACCGCCAGCCGGACGGGCGCCCGGTCCACGCCTGACCCCTGGCCGAGCCTAGTCGAAATCCTCGGCCAGGTTCTTCCAGCCGCGGCTCTTGGCGAAGGCCGTGAATTCCTCCGGCGCCTCGAGCACGATAGTGCGGCTTTCCTGCAGGCCGGGGTCGCCGTGGCCGAAGTCCGGGCCCTTGTAGCCGAGGGCGCGCAGGCGCTCGACCAACTGGCGCAGCAGGGCCGTGTCCTTGTAGGCGCCCGGCTCCAGCCGGTCCTTGAAATCGACGTACACGTCGATGATCCCGTAGCCCTCGTCGAAGATGCGGATCGCCTTCACGTCGAGCGTACGGCCCTTGCCGTCCGTGGCCTGGAACGGGCCGGACAGCGTGATGTCGGAATCGGTAGTCATGGCCCCAGCATACCACCGCGCCACGGGTGCAGCGCATGGTATGCTCCGGGCGTCGTCAGCAAGCGAGGAAAGCGTAAACACATGAAGCAGCCGGCACGCAGGCGGCGGTACCGATGGTGGCTGGCGGCGCTGGTGCCGCTGGTGCTGGCGCTGGCGGCCGGTTTCCTCGTGTGGCGCCCGGCGCTGGAACCGGTTCCGGCCGCGCCCGCCCGTTTCGACGCCTCGCAGGTCGCGCGCGGCGCCGCGCTGGCGCGGCTCGGCATGTGCGCCTCGTGCCACACGCGCGATCCGGCACGCCCGCTGGCTGGGGGGGTAGCGCTGCAGACGCCCTTCGGCACCATCCACGGCACCAACATCACACCCGATGCGCAAACCGGCATCGGCAGCTGGAGCTTCGCCGCCTTCGAGCGCGCGATGCGCGAGGGCGTGGCGCGCGACGGCCGCCTGCTGTATCCGGCCTTTCCCTATCCGCACTACACCCGGCTGGCCCGCGACGACATGCAGGCCCTGTACGCCTACCTGATGACCCGCCCAGCCGTCGCGGCGCCGGCGCGCGAGAACCGGCTGCGCTTTCCCTTCGGCTACCGCCCGCTGCTGGCGTTCTGGAACCTGCTCTACCTCGACACCTCGCCCTGGCCGGCCGACACTGGCAAGCCGGCCGACTGGCAGCGCGGCGCCTACCTCGCCAACGCCCTCGCCCATTGCGGCGCCTGCCACACGCCGCGCGGCGCCCTCGGCGCCCTCGACCTCGGCCGCCACCTCGATGGCGGCGAGAGCGGCGACTGGACCGCGCCGGCGCTGAATGCGCGCTCGCCTTCGCCCTTGCCCTGGACCCGCGCCCAGCTGCTGGACTACCTGCGCAGCGGCAGCGCAACGGGGCACGCCATCGCGGGCGGCCCGATGCAGGCCGTGGTACGCGAACTGGCCGAGGCGCCGCCGCAGGACGTCGCCGCCATCGCCACCTACATCCACAGCTACCTGGCGCAGGCGCCGGCGCGCGCCACCCCGGCGCGCCAAGCCGGCAGCCTGCCCCCGCCCAGCGACGACGACCCCGACCTGGCGCGCATGCGGCTCGGCTACACCACCTACACCATGGCGTGCGCAAGCTGCCACGAAGCTGGCCGCGGCGCCGGCTCGGGGTCGGCGCTTCGCCTGCGGCAGGCGGTGGCGCTGTACGAGCCGGATCCGCGCAGCCTGCTGCACATCGTCCGCGACGGCATCGCGCCGCCGGCCGGCGAAGCGGGACGCTTCATGCCGGGCTTCGCCACGGTGCTCGGCGACGCCCAGCTGGCCGCGCTGGCCGCCTACCTGCGGCGCTACGGCGCCGGCGCCGAAGCCTGGCCCGGGCTCGAGGATGCGGTCAAGAACAGGAGAACGCCATGAGCAGGTTCCAGCTGCAGGTCAACGGCAAGCCGCACAGCGTCGAGGTCGATCCCGACACACCCCTGCTGTACGTGCTGCGCAACGACCTGAAACTCAATGGCGCCAAGTTCGGCTGCGGCCTGGGCCAGTGCGGCGCCTGCACCGTCATGCTCGACAAGGAGGCGGTCATGTCCTGCCTGGTGCCGGTGGCGCTGGTGGGCAGCCGCGCCGTGCGCACGGTGGAATCGGGCGGCACGCGCTGGGTGCCGAGTTCGGTGCTGCAGCAGGCCTTCCTCGACGAGCAGGCGGGCCAGTGCGGCTACTGCATCGCCGGCATGATCATGCGCGCCACCGCCCTGTTCGAGCAGGTCGCCGCGCCCACGGATGCCCAGATCCGCAGCTGGATGCAGCCGAACCTGTGCCGCTGCGGCAGCCACCTGCGCATCCTGCGCGCCGTGCGCCGCGCGGCCGACGTGCTGGCGGCCCAGCCGATCCGGAATTACTGATGCGCGCATCCTCTCCTGCGCATCCGGGGCGGCGCCGCTTCCTGGCCGCCGGCGGCGGGCTGACCCTGTCCTTTGTCATTCCCCTGCATGCCGCGCCAGGCGCGCTGCCGGGCAGCCTGGCCGACACCCCCTTGCTCGACGCCTGGGTGCGGGTGGGCGCCGACAACCGCGTCACCGTCTTCACTGGAAAGGCGGAGCTGGGCCAGGGCATCAAGACCGCGCTGCTGCAGGTGGCGGCGCACGAGCTGCAGATCGATCCCGGGCGCCTGGTCCTGATCACGGCCGACACCGAACGCACGCCGGACGAAGGCTATACCGCCGGCAGCCGCTCGATGCAGGACAGCGCCACCGCGCTGCGCCACGCCTGCGCCCAGCTGCGCGCCCTGCTGCACGAGCGGGCGGCGGCGCGCCTGCAGGTGGGGGCCGCCGCGCTGGCGCAGGACAACAGCGTGTTCCGCGCGCCCGATGGGCGGCGCGTGAGTTTCGGCGAACTGGTGGCGGGGGGCGACCAGCACCTGCGCGCCAGTGCCGTCCTGCCGCCGCGCATGGCGAATGCACGGCGCTGGATCGGCGCCACCTTGCCGCGGGTCGACCTGCCGGGCAAGCTGAAAGGCCAGCTGGCCTACCTCCAGGACATCCGCATGCCGGCCATGGTGCATGGCCGCGTGGTGCGCCCGCCCGCGCCCGGCGCGCGCCTGCTCGGCGTCGACACCGGCGCGGTGGCGCGCATGACGGGCGTGCTGGAAGTGGTGCGCGACGGCCGTTTCCTGGCCGTGATCGCCGACGAGGAATACCGCGCGGTGAAGGCGGCGAAGGCACTGGCGCAGGCGGCGCGCTGGGAACTGCCGGCGCCGGCCGCGCACCTCGGCGACATCGCCGCGCTGGTGCGCAGCCTGCCGGCCCAGCCGCGGCAGGTGCTGGCGCGCGGCGCTCCCGGCGCGCCCGGCCGCACCCTGCGCGCCACCTACACCCGCCCTTACCAGCTGCACGCCTCGCTCGGTCCCTCGTGCGCGATCGCCCTGCGCGAGGGCGGCCGCTACACGGTCTGGACCCATGCCCAGGGCGTGTTTCCGCTGCGGCGCGCGCTGGCCGAGCTGCTCGACACCGCCGAGGCGTCGATCCGCTGCATCCATGCCGAGGGCGCCGGCTGCTATGGCCACAACGGCGCCGACGACGCCGCGGCCGACGCCGCCCTGCTGGCGCGCGTCTTCCCCGACGTGCCGGTGCGGGTGCAGTGGATGCGTGAAGACGAGCATGGCTGGGAACCCTGCGGCCCGGCGATGGTGGCCGATGTCGCGGCGACGCTGGGGGCGGATGGCAGGATCGCCGACTGGCAGTACGAGGTCTGGAGCCAGGCCCACGCCACCCGCCCCGGACGGGCCGGCAACCTGCTCCCCGCCACCCTGCTGGCGCGCCCCTTCGCCCCGCCCCTGCCGAAGCCGATCCCGCAGCCCGACGGCGGCGGCGACCGCAACGCGATTCCCGGTTATGCGCTGCCGAACGCGCGCGTGATCCACCACTTCCAGCCGGCCGGGCCGCTGCGCACCTCGGCGCTGCGCTCGCTGGGCGCCTATTGCAACGTGTTCGCGATCGAGAGCTTCATGGACGAGCTGGCGCGCGCGGCGAACGCCGATCCGGTCGCCTTCCGCCTGCGCCACCTGGACGACCCGCGCGCGGCCGCCGTGGTGCGGCTGGCGGCGGCGAAATTCGGCTGGAACGCCTACCGGCGCGGCAGCGGGCGCAACCCGCGCCGCGGACGCGGCTTCGCCTTTGCCCGCTACAAGAATTCGGCCGCCTACTGCGCCGTGGCGCTGGAAGTCGAGGTGGCGCTGGAAACCGGCTTCGTGCGCATCCTGCGCGCCGACGCCGCAGTCGACTGCGGCGAGGTGGTCAGCCCGGACGGGGTGCGCAACCAGATCGAGGGCGGCATCCTGCAGTCGGCCAGCTGGACCCTGCTGGAAAGCGTGCGTTTCGAACGCGGCCGGGTGGCCAGCCTGGACTGGGGCGGCTACCCGATCCTGCGCTTCGACGGGGTGCCGGAGCGCATCAGCGTGCACCTGGCGGACCAGCCCGGCCAGCCCTTCCTCGGCACCGGCGAAGCGGCCCAGGGACCGGCAGCGGCGGCGCTGGCGAACGCGGTAGCCGACGCCTGCGGACTGCGGGTGCGCGACCTGCCGCTCGACCGGGCGCGCATGCGCCGCCTCGCTACGTAGGCGTGTCCCCGCTACGCCTGCCTGGTTTCCTTCAGTGCCGGGCTGGCCTGCGCCTCCGGCGCAGGCGCGCGCAGGCCGGTGCGCAGGCTGGCTTCGCGGTCGATCAGGAAGGCCACCAGCAGCACCAGGCCCGTAAACGTGGTGCTCAGGTTGCGCAATTCGCCGGTGGCGCAGAAGGCCAGGAACAGCGGCAGGTTGACGATCGCGCAGATCGCCAGGTGGCGGCGCACCAGGCGCGGCGCCAGCGGCCAGGCGCGCCACAGCACGATCCCGAGCAGCACCAGGGTGCCGACAAAGGCGCGCGACGGACCGACCAGGCCATAGGTGGTTTCGACCCGGAAGTACGGGTTGCCCGAGAAGTAGGCCTCGATATTGGTCATGAGGTGGAATTCGAGCGCGCCGCCGACCGCGTCCAGGTAGGCGAACTTGAGCGCCACGTTCATCAGGCCCGCCAGCGCCACCAGTAGTCCCACCGCGCACCAGGCCATGCGGCGCGTGAAGCGCTGGCGCAGCAGCGGATACAGGGCCGGCAGCACGAAAAAGAAGGTCTCCTTGTTCAGGGTCGCCACCAGCACCAGCGCGGCCAGCACCAGCAGGCGCCCGCGCAGCGCCAGCAGGAAGGCCAGGCTGGCGAACAGCAGTTCCACCGTATCGTAGAAGTAGCCGCCCACCGTCTGCAGGTAGGGGAAGCTGAGCGCGAACGCGGTTGGCGCCAGTATCGCCGCCAGCGGCGAGACGTTGAAGTGCAACAGGATCCGGCGCAGTACGAACAGGCTCCCCAGCAGCGACAGGAAGCTCAGGTAGTACACGATCGCGTAGCGGAAGCGCTCGCCCGGCGTGTCGCCCGGCTGGCTTTTCGCGAATACTTCATCGGGCCGGAAGCGCTTGGCGACGCGCTCCTTGAGGCGCTCGGAGGCCACGGCGTCGAGGCGGCGCGCCAGGTCGGGCACCAGCTGGCGGTAGACGAAGGGTTTGTGCGCGGCGTTCTCCAGCATGGCCGCCACGCCGAAGCGCGGGTCGCCGTCGCGCAGGCCCCATTTGCCGGCAAAGCCGGAAAACGCGGCGGCGGCCACGATCCAGAAGAAGGCGAACAGCAGGAAGGCGCTGGCGGCGCGCGACATGCCGCGCCCGGCGGTGGCGGTGTTCGATGGCGAGAGATGGACGGTGTCGGCTGGCATGCTGTGGACCTTATTCAAGCCTCGCCATGGCGTCAACTGCCGCAGCGCAACTGGCGGCGGATTGTAGCCGTCCCGCGCCATTTCGTCACCTGCCGGCGCCGCCGCCCGTCCGTTTCATGCCGGATGGGCAGCCTTCCAGAACATGTAGGCCGCCAGCGCATACAGGATCACGGCGAACACCTTCTGCAGCTGGCGCACCGGCATGCGGTGCGCGGTGCGCGCGCCGAGCGGTGCCATGCTGACGCTGGCCAGCGCGATGATGGCCAGCGCCGGCACGTAGATGAAGCCGAGCGAATACGATGGCAGCCCCGGCTCGCCCCAGCCGAACCAGATGTTCGACAGCGTGCCGGCGAGCGCGATCGGAAACCCCAGCGCCGCGCTGGTGGCCACCGCGTTGTGGATGCGTACCCCGCACCAGGTCATGAAGGGCACCGAGACGAAGCCGCCGCCGGCGCCGACGATGCCCGACAGGGTGCCGATGAAGCCGCCGGCCGCGAACATGCCCGGCGCCGCCGGCAGCGTGCGCGCGGCGGCCGGCTTCTTCCCGACCAGCATCTGGGTGGCCGAGAAGGCAACGAACACGCCGAAGAAGGCCGCCAGCACGGTGGCGTTCATCTGCTTGCCGATCCAGGGTCCGATCCAGGAACCGAGCAGGATGCCGGGCGCCAGCAGCTTCACCACCGGCCACAGCACGGCGCCATGCTTGTGGTGCGCGCGCACCGAGGACAGCGAGGTAAACAGGATAGTGGCGAGCGAGGTGGCGATCGCCATATGGATGGTGAGTTCGGGCGGGAAGCCGCGCGCGGTGAAGATCATCGTGATGAAGGGCACCAGCACCATGCCGCCGCCGATGCCGAGCAGGCCGGCGGCGAAGCCGCCGAAGGTGCCCATCGCCAGCAGCGCCAGGATCAGGCTGAAGTCCATCAGCGCTGCCCTTCGCGCAGCAGGGCCACGATGGCGTTCCACTGCCGCGCCGTCACCGGCGAGACCGACAGCCGGCTGCCCTTCTGCAGCGGCACCATGTCGCCAAGCGCCGGGATGGTGCGCATCTCGGCCAGGGTCAGGTAGCGCCCCCCTTCCACGGCGCGCACGTCGACCGAGATCCAGCGCGGGTTTTCCCGCGTGGCCTTGGGATCGTGATAAGGTGAAGAAAGGTCGAACTGGGTCGCATCCGGATAAGGGCCGCTTGCCACTTCGGCGATGCCGGCCACGCCGGGCACCGCGCAGCTGGAGTGGTAGAACAGGATGCCGTCGCCGACGGACATGGCGTCGCGCATGAAGTTGCGCGCCTGGTAGTTGCGCACGCCGAACCACGACACCGTCCGGCCTGGCGCGGCCAGCACGTCGTCGAAACTCGTTTCGTCCGGCTCGGATTTCATCAACCAGTAAGCCATTCCCTCTCCATCACCAGCGATCCATAAAAAAAAGCGGCTGCGTACCGGAGTGCGCAACCGCTCGTGTGTGTAGCCCCGCCTGTGCCGTTTTTGCCGGCATCCCGAACCAGACGGTTCAAGGTGGTCGCAGTCAGTTCAATTTCGGGTTCGTCGGACTAGCGACGCTCACGCCCACCGAACATGTCCCACAACCTATGCACGAAAATGGTTCAAGGAATATATGGCAAATCTCGAACACCGCAGGGTAGAGCGCAGTTTACTCGCTTGGCCCGCCATGTCAAACGAATTTGACCTTCAGGACAGATTTTCCTGGGGCGAGAGCGCCTTGTCGAGGACGGTGTGCATCGCTTCCAGCTTCTGCTTGACCTCCAGGATCGACATGTCCGACAGCGGACCCTGGGGCGATTTCACCGACAGGAATTCGGCCGCCACGCTCAGTGCCGCCATCACCGCGATGCGGTCGGTGCCCTTGACCTTGCCCGAGTCGCGCAGCGCGCACATCTTGCCATCGAGGTAGCTGACCGCTTCGCGCAGGGTGCGCTCCTCGCCTTCGCGGCAGGCCAGGCGATAGGACTGGCCCATGATGCTGCAATCCAGGTAGATCATTGGGTGGCCTCGCTGGCTTCGTCGGTACCGTCTTCGGTTGGCGGGGCTTCCGGCGCGGGGAACTGTTCGAGCAGCGCCTCGACCCGGTGCTGGGCCTGGATCAGGCGTTCCTTGAACGCGAGGTTCTCGGCGCTGAGCAGGGTATTGGCCTGGCGCAGCAGGTAGTTCTCGGCGCGCAGCGACTGGGTCAACTGGGCGAGCCGGTCGATTTTGTCGGAGAGGTCTTGAAATTCAGAAATCATTCGACACTATAGGACTGAGATGGTTTTTTCGTCAACCGAATCGCATCCCCCGAAGGCGTGGGATGCGGTGCGGACCGAGGGCGAACCGGGGGCAAGCGCGGGCGGCGGCCTGCCGTGTGGCCGTCCCTGCCGGTTCCGGTGTACCCTGCCCGGCTATTGTCGTGGATGCCACAAGCGATAGTGTACAACCCGTCCATTCGCTTGTGCTCGCGCAAAAATGTCGGTTAGCTCCCACACATTCCCGCTTGAAAAGGGGTGTTATCGTCCCTATAATCACGATGCGTTAGCACTCGTTAGTTGAGAGTGCTAACAAACGGTATCCACCACATTCCCAGCCGGCGCCCCGTTGGCGGCGGCCTGAATAGCTAGTCAACCACTACGTAAATAAGGAGTTTTGCATGAACCTTCGTCCTCTGCACGATCGCGTAATCGTGAAGCGTCTCGACCAGGAAACCAAAACTGCATCCGGCCTGATCATCCCCGATGCAGCCGCCGAGAAGCCGGACCAGGGTGAGATCCTCGCCGTCGGTAACGGCAAGGTGCAGGAAAACGGCCAAGTCCGCGCGCTGGAAGTGAAGGTCGGCGACCGCGTCCTGTTCGGCAAGTACTCGGGCCAGGCCGTCAAGGTCGATGGCCAGGAACTGCTGGTCATGCGCGAAGAAGACATCATGGCCGTCGTGGCCCTGTAATCTCGCACAATCCTTGATACCCAACGAATTCATTCGGAGAAAAAAGACATGGCAGCTAAAGAAGTAATTTTCGGCGACGCAGCGCGCGCCAAGATGGTTGAAGGCGTCAACATCCTCGCCAACGCAGTGAAAGTCACCCTGGGCCCGAAAGGCCGCAACGTCGTGCTGGAGCGCTCGTTCGGCGCCCCGACCGTCACCAAGGACGGCGTCTCGGTCGCGAAAGAGATCGAACTGAAAGACAAGCTCATGAACATGGGCGCGCAGATGGTGAAGGAAGTCGCATCGAAGACCAGCGACAACGCCGGTGACGGCACCACCACCGCGACCGTGCTGGCGCAAGCCATCGTCCGCGAAGGCATGAAGTTCGTCGCCGCCGGCATGAACCCGATGGACCTGAAGCGCGGCATCGACAAGGCCGTCGCCGCCACCGTCGAAGAACTGAAGAAGATCGCCAAGCCGACCACCACCTCGAAAGAGATCGCGCAAGTCGGCGCCATCTCGGCCAACTCGGAAACCTCGATCGGCGAGCGTATCGCCGAAGCGATGGAAAAAGTCGGCAAGGAAGGCGTCATCACCGTCGAAGACGGCAAGTCGCTGAACGACGAGCTGGACATCGTGGAAGGCATGCAGTTCGACCGCGGCTACCTGTCGCCGTACTTCATCAACAACCCGGACAAGCAGGTCGCCGTTCACGAGAACCCGTTCATCCTGCTGTGCGACAAGAAGATCTCGAACATCCGTGACCTGCTGCCGGTGCTGGAGCAAGTCGCCAAGGCCGGCCGTCCGCTGGTGATCATCGCCGAAGACATCGAAGGCGAAGCGCTGGCGACCCTGGTGGTCAACAACATCCGTGGCATCCTGAAGACCGTCGCCGTCAAGGCCCCGGGCTTCGGCGACCGCCGCAAGGCCATGCTGGAAGACATCGCCATCCTGACCGGCGGCCAGGTGATCGCGGAAGAAGTCGGCCTGACCCTGGAAAAGGTCACGCTGAACGAACTGGGCCAGGCCAAGCGCGTCGAAGTGGGCAAGGAAAACACCATCATCATCGACGGCGCCGGCGCCGCTGAATCGATCGAAGCACGCGTCAAGATGGTCCGCGTCCAGATCGAAGAAGCGACCTCGGACTACGACCGCGAAAAGCTGCAGGAACGCGTGGCCAAGCTGGCCGGTGGCGTTGCCGTGATCCGCGTCGGTGCAGCCACCGAAGTCGAGATGAAAGAGAAGAAGGCACGCGTGGAAGACGCGCTGCACGCCACCCGCGCTGCCGTCGAAGAAGGCATCGTCCCGGGCGGCGGCGTGGCCCTGCTGCGCGCACGTTCGAACCTGGACATCAAGGGCGACAACCCTGACCAGGACGCAGGCATCAAGATCGTCCTGCGCGCCATGGAAGAGCCGCTGCGCATGATCGTCCAGAACGCCGGCGACGAGCCGTCGGTGGTGGTCGCTGCCGTGATCGCAGGTTCGGGCAACTACGGCTACAACGCCGCCAACGGCACCTACGGCGACATGGTCGAAATGGGCGTGCTGGATCCGGCCAAGGTCACCCGTTCGGCCCTGCAGAATGCAGCGTCGATCGCCGGCCTGATGCTGACCACCGACTGCATGGTCTCGGAAGTCGTCGAAGACAAGCCGGCCGGTGGCATGGGCGGCATGGGCGGCATGGGTGGCATGGGCGGCATGGACGGCATGATGTAATTTGCCACGTCCTGCAAGGGGAGCCTGGCGCCGGTCCTTCCGGCGCCACCCCGTCCCGAAAAGCCTGTAAGGTGCAAGCCTTGCAGGCTTTTTTCTTTTTGGAGGCGAGCATGGCGCGCGTGGATGCGGACGAACTCGAGAACGCGATGATCCTGGCCGACCCACCGCGCGCCGGCCGTGCCTGGGTCTGCCCTGCCAGCGGCGCGGTGCTGGTGGCGGCCGACATGGTGGGCCGCCACAGGCCGCTGCCGGACGATATCCGCGAAGACGGCCACTACATCGCGGTGCCGGGCGCCGGACGGCTCGGCCTGGGCCCGGCGCTGGTGCTCGACTTCGTGCGCCTGCACATGCCGGTCGACGAGGCGGACGTGCGTGCCCTGCTTGGTGCAAGCGGTGGATTTGTCCGTTTTTCCAGACTGGCGCAGACGCGCGGCCTGCTCGCAGCCTGGCATGCCTTCCGTCAGGAGCGCACCCTGGCTGCGCTGCGTGCGTGGTGCGAGGCAAACGGCCTGGCGCTGGACGCTTGAAGCGCCGTCGCCGCGCCTGAGCCGTGCCAGCGCGTCTTCGATGCGCGCCAGGCGCTGCAGTTGCGCCGGGCCGAGGGTTCGGCACCATCCTGCGCGGACATGGCGACGAAGCCGCGCACCGCTTCCGCCAGTTCGCCTTCGGGCACATTCAGCCTGTGGAACACCGCATTCCCCCTTGAATATGGACGGCGCATATTCTACGCCGCCCGGCCCATGCACATATTGACAAGCACCCGGCCCGGCGCTACTGTATTACGCGTAATAGTACAGTTAGGAGCCCGAGATGAGTCGCCGAACACCCCTGATGCTGAATATTGCCACCGGCGACACCCGGCCGATCAACCGCCAGATCGTCGACGGTGTCCGGCGCCTGATCGCCAGCGGCGAGCTGCCGGTGGGCGCGCTGCTTCCCAGCGTGCGCGGCCTGGCCCAGCAGCTGTCGATCAATCCCAACACCGTAGCCAAGGCCTACGGCGAACTGACCCTGGAAGGTTGGGTGGAGTCGCGCGCGGGCCTCGGCCTGTTCGTGCTGCCGCCGCGCCAGCGGCTGTCGGACGCCGAGCGCGAACGGCGCTTGATGGAGGCGGTCGACCGCTTCACCGGCGACGTGATCGGCCTGGGCTACTCCAGCAGCGAAGTGCTCGAGCGCGTCGACGCCGAACTGGCGGCCGCGCTGCCGCGCAAGGTCGCATAAATAAAGGACACCATGAACGATCTCGTGATCCGTACCGACGACCTGTGCCTGTCCTACAAGGGCAAGCCGGCCCTGAACCACCTGAGCCTGCACCTGCCGCGCGGCGGCGTGCATGCCATCGTCGGCGCCAACGGCGCCGGCAAGTCGACCCTGTTCCGCGTGCTGCTCGGTTTCGCGTCGAGCGACGCCGGCACCGCCGAAGTGCTCGGCTGCGACAGCCGCGCGCTCACCCCGCAACTGCGCTCGCGCATCGGCTTCGTCAACGAGGAACACACCCTGCCGGGCTGGATGCGGGTCGAGGAACTGGCCAACATGCAGCGCCGCCTCTATCCGCTGTGGAACGAGGGGCGCTACCGCCAGGTGCTGGCCAACTTCAACGTCGGCGACCGGCAGGGAATCGCCGAACTGTCGCGCGGCGAACGCGCTGGCGTGAGCCTGGCGCTGGCCCTGGCGCAGGGGCCGGAATTATTGATCCTCGACGAGCCGACCCTCGGCCTGGACGTGGTGGCCAAGCGCGCCTTCCTCGAGGCGCTGCTGCAGACCAGCCTGGACGACGGCGCCACCATCGTCTACTGCTCGCACCAGATGGAAGAGATCGAGCGCGTCGCCGACAACCTCGTGATCATGGAGCGCGGTGTGCTGCGCCACATGTCGGCGCCTGGCGACTTCTGCGAACGCGTCAACTTGTGGATCGCCGACTTCCCGTTCCGCCAGCCGGAGGCGGCCCACCTGCCCGGCGTGCTGGAGATGCGCGTCATCGACGGCCTGACCCACCTGGTGGTGTTCGATGGCGGCGCCGATTTCGGCCATCGCCTGCGCCTGATGGGCGCGCGCACCGCCCGGCAAATGCCGGTCAGCCTGGACCGGGCCGTCAACGGTTTCCTGGCGCGCGGCCATGCCGGCGCCCCCACCTTCTGCGCCGCAGCCTGAAAGCCACGACATGAAAGAACTCTTCCTCAGCGAGTGCCGGCGCTTCCGCACCCTGGCCCTGGTCGCTGCCTGCGTCCACCTGCTGATCCAGCTGCTCGCCTCACGCCTCCTGGAACCCTTGCAGCGCCACTGGACCGAACAGGCCGTTTTCATGGTCCTCAGCGCGCTGGCCGGACTCGGCTTTGCGGCGGTCCAGTTCAGCAGCTACCGTCAGCCCAGCCGCTGGCTGTGGCTGCTGCACCGCCCACTGCCGCGCGTACGCATCTTCGGCGCGCTGTCGCTGGCATCGCTGGCGCTGCTCGTCTTCGCGATCGGCTTGCCGGCCCTGCTGGCGGTCGCCGGCACCGACCGGCTCAGCGGCCGCACCGTCGATGCGCGCCACTACGTGATTCCTGTCTACCTGGCGCTGGTGGCCTTCATCGGCTGGCTGGGCGCGACCTACCTGATGCTGTGCGGGCGCCGCGGCGCATTCGTGGTGCTGTTCGTTCCCGGCCTGCTCATCGGCCACCTCGTCGCCGGCGGGACGCTGCTGGCGCTGACGCTCCTGTGCGTCGTCCTCATGGCGGCGCTGGCCTACACCGCCGTCAAGCCCGACCGCACCGCGCCGCCGTCGTCGCCGGCCGGCCTGCTGGCGGCCGGGATCCCGCTGGTGCTGGGCTTTTACTGCCTGCTGCTGTGGGGCGGCTCGCTCGCCTTCCAGTCCGGCCAGATGCTCGCCGGGGTGCATCCGCTGAACAGCGCGGTACCGCCCGCCGGCGGCTACACCGAACTGACGCGCACCGACGGCCGTACCAACCTGCGGCGCGCGCTGGCCGCTTCGAACGATCCGCGCGCCGTGCACTGGCAGCGCCAACTAACGCTGCTGGACGTCGGCAAGGTCCGTCCCGAAAACCGCGAACATGTCGTGCCGGGCCAGATCGCCAACATCGACACGACGCAGTTCCGCGATCCCGACGAGGGCATTGTCTGGACCTTCAGCCATGACCGCATGATGTACGAAGGCCGCGACGCCAACACGGGCGCGCCGCGCGGCTGGTTCGGCCGCGGCGGGACCGGCGACCCGCGCCCCTTCGGCAGTTTTCCGGTCCTGCCCGGAAAATTCATCATGACCAGGCAGCAGCTGATGAGCGTCGATGCCGACACCGGACGTGCCCAGGTGCTGCTCTCCGTGCAGGCGCCGGAAACGCTGACGGGCGGCCTGCAGGAAGTCGGCCGCCAGGGATTCATGTTGACCAACCGGCGCCTGATCGCCTACCGCAAACCGGCCACACCGGAAGCGCCGCTGGAAGAACTGTACAGCGTCCTCCTGCCCGGTCCGTTCGGCGACCTTGGGCGGGTCGATGTCGCCCCCCTGATGGACGGCGCCCTGTTGTCATTCAATTTCGGCCAGCGCCTGTCGCACGGCGGGGCTGGCTCACGCCAGCATGTGGTGTTCGTGGATGCGGGGGGCCGTGCACAGACGATCGTCAGCCGTGAGCTCGTCCCCGATTTTCCGCTCCTGTTCGCGCACCGCGCATGGTGGCTGTCGCCGGCGCTCCATACGCTGCTGGACCTGCCGGAGCGCCTGCTCGACAAGGGCGTGATCGAGGACCTGCCCGGCACGCCCGCGCCCTCTCGGCCGGCCGGCGTGATCGCGGCAGCGCTGATCGGCAGCATGCTCGCCGCCGCGCTGGCCGCATGGCGGGTACGCGGTCAATCGGCGCGCCGCAGGCTGGCCTGGTGCGCGGCCGCCCTGGTGCTGGGACCGCCCTGCGTCGCCGCGCAGTGGGTGCTGACGCCGCATCCGGTCTCTGCCGCGTGCCGCGCGCGCGCCATCCCGACACCGCCGATGGCGGCAAGCGCCTGAAAGGACGATCATGCGACGAATTGACTGCGTCCGGGGGACGCGGGCCCGCGCACGCCGGTTGTTGGGCGTTTCCTTGGCCGCCTCCCTGGCCACTGCATTGGCGCTCGGCGCGGCATGCGCCACCGCTGCCGCGGCGGCCCCGCCGGCCACGTCCCTGCAGCCGCATCTGGCGCGCGCCGCGGCGCTTGCGCGCCCCCCGCTGCTGCCCCCCGCCCTGTTCGACCTGCCGGAACGGCTGCGCGACGTGCGCCTGTCTCCCGACGGAAGCCGGCTCGCCTGGGTCGAGCACGCCGACGGCAAGGCCATGCTCCATGTCGGTTCGGCCGCCGGTGGGCCGGCGCAGGCGCACGCCGCGCTCGAACCGGATGACCGCGTGTACTGGTCGCGCGACAGTAAGGTGCTGTTCGTGGTCCAGGCGGGCGGCATGGCGGCGCTCGACGCACGCGACGGCGCGGGCGGCCGTATCGCCAGATTCGGCAAGGATGGCGGCGAGCGTTTTGCAGGCATCGACCGGGCCATGCCGCGCCACGCGATCGTCGAGGAAAACAAGCTGCAGGGACGCTCGGCGCGGGTGCTCAGCATTGGCGCCGACGGCAAGCGCAGCGTGCTCCATGAGGGACCGGGCAAGCTCGCCGGGCATCTCGCCGGACCCGACGGCAGGCTTGCCGTCCTGCGCCGGCAACAGCCCGATTTTTCGCACCTGATCCTGTGGCGCCGCGGGCAGGACTGGACCGAAGCCGTGCGCTGCAAACCCCTGCGCACCTGCGTTCCGATCGCCCTGTCGCCGGACGGCAAGCGACTGTTCCTGCGCGCCGTGCACGCGGGAGACCGCGAGGCGCTGCTCGACGTGGATCTCGCCAGTGGCGTGCAGCGCGTGGTCCACACCGATCCCGAAGCCTTGTCGGACCTGGTCGGCGTCACGCTGTCGCCGCGCGACGGCCAGCCGATGCTCGCCACTTACCAGCTGCCGGCGCTGCGGCTGTACGGGCTCGATGCCCAGGGCCGGCGCATCGCGGCCGCCATCGCACGACGCTTCCCGTCAGGCGGCGTCGGGGTGGAATCCTGTGCGCCGGGCGCCTGCCTGCTGGCGGAACGGGGTGCACGCACGGCCCATGCGCGCTTCTGGATGCTCGACCTGCAGCGCTGGACCTTCCGCCCGGTTCTCGACGGGGTGCGGGAACGCGCAGGCATTCCCGACGAGCGCCACCTGGCCGCGCGGATCGCGCTACGCTACCCGGCCTCGGACGGCGCCATGCTGCACGGCTACCTGACCCTGCCGTCCGGGCGGGCCGCCCGGACGCTCGCGCTGGTGACCGTGGTCCATGGCGGGCCATGGAACCATGTCCAGGGCGGCTACAGTCCTTCCGCACAGTTGCTGGCCAACCGCGGCTACGCGGTGTTCGAACCGAACTTCCGCGGCTCGACCGGCTACGGCGAACGCTATACGGCGGCGCCGGGAACCGACTATGGCAACGGCCGCGTGCAGGCCGACATCATCGACGGCGTGCGCTGGCTGCTGGCGCAAGGTGTCGGCGATCCGCAGCGGCTCGGCATCGCCGGCGCTTCCTTCGGGGGCTATGCCACCCTGCTGGCACTGACCCATACGCCGGCCATGTTCCGCTTCGGGATGGCTACCCAGCCGCCCACCGACTTTGCACGCACCCTGCGCTTGTCGGCGGCCGAGCCGGCGCGGCCGGGCGAACCTTCCATCCGCCAGGTGCTGGCCGAGGTGGGCATCGATCCCTCCAGGGCGGCGCAATTGTCCGCCATCGCCCGCGATGCGCCCCACGGACTGACCGGGCGCGTGCAGGCGCCGCTGCTGCTGATCGCCGGCGGCAAGGACGACAAAGTCGACGTCGAAGCGGTCACCGACTACGTCGCGCGCCTGCAGGCGATGGGCAAGCCGGTGAGCCTGCTGGTCGATCCGGACGAGGGCCACAATCCGCGCAATCCGCTGGCCCGCAAGGCACAGCTGCAGCTGCTGCTCCAGATGCTGCACCGCCACCTCGGCGGCCCGCCGGCTCCAGCGCCGGACGCCGAGCTGGCGCACTACCTGGCCCGCAACGTGCGCGCCAACGGTGCCCGGTGATTGTTGCTGCCGAAACACCCAAGGTGTAGACTGCGCCCTCACCCTGTGAGGCTTCCATGTCGATCCGCGCCGCTGCCCGTCCCACCTTGCCCCTGCTGGCCGCCGCCTTCGCGCTCGCGCTCATGGCCGCCGGCTGCAAGCGCGCCGAGCGCGAAGCGCCCAAGCCGGCGCCCGCCGTCGTCAAGGAAGCACCGCTGCGCACCAGGGAACAGGCGATGGAAGCCCTGCTCGCTGTGCCGGAACTGAAGGCGCGCTCGGAACAGATCGAGCGGCGCTCGCAGGGCAAGGCGCATGGCGCCGTGATCGAGGACGATCCGGTCCCGCGCGAGGTCAACGGGCGCAAGTATTACCAGCTGAGTTTTGTCGAGAACCGCGCCGACAGCGTGCACCGCCGCGAGAGCTTCCTGGTGGCCCAGCAGGGCGACGAGATCCTGGTGGAAGACACGGCGACCGATACCCTGCTCACGCTGCAGGAATGGCGGCGCAACATCCGGCGCGTCGAGCTCAAGAGCGCAGACTGAATCGCCCGGCACGGCCGGCTGCTGCGCTCAGGCTGGTTGCGCGCAGGTGGATCCAGCCCGCCAGCTGCGCTGGTCCGGGCCAGGCACGGCACGCACGCTTATCGCGCCGGCTCCGGTAGAGCGCCGTACGGATCAGGGACGCTTGAGCTGGCCGATGACGCTCGCCACCTTGGTGGTGATGACGTCGACCGCTGGACCGTTCGCGCCGTGCGGCAGGATGACGTCGGCGTGGCGCTTGGTCGGCTCGATGAACTGCTTGTGCATCGGACGCACGGTTTCCAGGTACTGGCTGACGATGCTTTCCATCGTGCGGCCACGTTCGGCGATGTCGCGCTGCATGCGGCGGATGAAGCGCACGTCGGGCGCCGTGTCGACGAAGATCTTCAGCGACATCATCTTGCGCAGGTCGGCGTCGTAGAGGGCGAACAGGCCCTCGATCACGATCACCGGCGCCGGCTTGACGGGGATGGTCTTGTTGGAACGGTTGTCGATCGTGAAGTCGTACTCCGGCATCTGGATCGTTTCGCCGTTGCGCAGCGCGCGCACGTGCTGCACCAGCAGGGGCCAGTCAAAGGCTTGCGGATGGTCGTAGTTCTGCTTGCGGCGTACTTCGGGGCTCAGGTCGGACTGGTCGCGGTAGTAATCGTCCTGCATCACCACCGACACCATGTCGGCGCCGAACGAAGCCAGCACCTGCTGGGTCACCGTTGACTTGCCGCTGCCGCTGCCGCCGGCAACACCTATGACAAACGGAAGGTAGGAAATCTCACTCATCCCGCCATGATACCGGAGCGCAGCCCGAACCGACAGGGGGCAGGCAAGCACTTGGCTCTCGGCTCTCTCACATTAGACAGAGACGAAAGTATTTACATAACCATTGATTGCGATCAGCCCTAGGTTGATAAATGACTGAATTTAAAAGAAATTTAATTTTGGCATGGTTTTTGCTGTGTTACATGGGCAGTCCGCGTGGCATCCACACCAACCAACAGGGAGATCCTCCATGAACAAGACACTCGCCAAACTACTCGCCGCCTCACTATTCGCACTCGGCGCAAGCGCCTCCGGAACGGCCGCCGCCGTAAGCCTTCTTGGCCAGGCGCCGGATCCATCGCTGATCGTCAAGGCCGGCGGCTTTGAATGGGTCTATGCAGGCCCTTGTGCCGGCGCGGGAAATACCTGCGGCGCCGTGGTCTTGCACCATGATTTTGCCTTCGCCAGCGATGCACAGTGGAATGCCAGTTTCACTGACCTGAATGCCCTGCTTGCGGCGTTCACTTCCAATGGACAGGCGCTGTGCGCCGCCACCTACTTCAATAGCGTCTGGGACCATTGTGACCTGAGTGACGCGGCGGCCGGCTATGTCTGGCATTCGCCGCTGGCCGGGTCCGAATCCCAGCGCAACCAGCCTTTTGCCGAGACTTTCCTGGTGCGCGTCACGCAAACCCCTCCCCCCGGAGACGTACCGGAACCGGCCAGCCTGGCCCTGCTGGGCCTGGGCATGGCCGGCATCGCCGCCGCGCGCCGCAAGCAGTCGCGCTAGGCTGCTGCGCGTTCAGGCCGGGCGCGTGGCGCCGGCCGCAACGCTGCCGAACCAGGCGCCGTAGGGCGGCAGGGTCAGCCTGCCGCCCTCCGCCCGTCCCGGCAGGCCATGCGCGTCGAGCGCCTGCGCGCCGGCGGCGTCAGGCCACTCGAAGCTCACCTCGCTGTCCGACAGGTTGAACGCGGCCAGCACCTCGTCCATCCCCTCCGCCGAGCGGCGCAGCGCCAGCACCGGTTCCGGCGCATCGAAGAACGCGATGTCGCCGCGGGTCAGCTGCGGCATGGTCTTGCGCCAGGCAATGAAGCGGCGCTGGAAGTTCAGCATCGAGTCCGGGTCGGCGTCCTGCGCCGCGACGCTGGCGGCCAGGTGCGGCCCGGCCACCGGCAGCCACGGACTGCCCGTGGTGAAGCCGGCATGCGGCGCCTCGGCCGTCCAGGGCATCGGGGTGCGGCAGCCATCGCGGCCCTTGAACTCGGGCCAGAAGGTGATCCCGTACGGGTCCTGCAGCAGTTCGAACGGCACATCGGCCTCAGGCAGGGCCAGCTCGTCGCCCTGGTACAGGCAGGGCGTGCCGCGCAGCGACAGCTGCATCGCCAGCACCAGCTTGGCCAGCGCCGGCGTGGGACGCTGGCCGGGCGCATTGCCCCAGCGGGTCACGACCCGGATCGCATCGTGGTTGCCCACCGACCAGGAAGCCCAGCCATCCTTCACGCGCTCGTTGAAGTCCTCGACCTGCTGGCGGATGTGGCTTGCCGTGAACTGCGGCGTGAGCAGGTTGAAACTGTAGGCCATGTGCAGCTTGTCGCCGCCTTCGGTGTATTCGGCCATCTGCGCCAGCGCGTCGTCAGAACTGACTTCGCCGATCGAGACCGCGCCGAATTCGTCGAGCTGGGCGCGCACCCTGCGCAGGAACGCGATGTTCTCGGGCTGGGTCTTGTCGTAGAGGTGGGCCTGCATGCCGTACGGGTTCACATCCGTCACGGTCGCGGTGTCGCGCACCAGGGCCGGCGGATTGCTGCGCAGCTGGCGGTCGTGGAAGTGGAACACGCAGGCGTCCATGCGCACCCCGTCCACGCCGCGGGCGAGCCAGAAGCGCTGGGCGTCCAGGTGGGCCTGCTGCACTTGCGGGTTGTGGAAGTTCAGCTGCGGCTGGCTGACGAGGAAATTATGCATGTAGTACTGCTTGCGCCGGGTATCCCACTGCCAGGCCGAACCGCCGAACACCGACAGCCAGTTGTTGGGCGGGCAGCCGTCCGGCAGCGGGTCGGCCCACACGTACCAGTCGGACTTCGGATTGTCGCGGCTCTTGCGGCTCTCCACGAACCAGGGATGGGTGTCGGCGGTGTGCGACATCACCTGGTCGATCATGATCTTCAGGCCCAGGCTGTGCGCCTTCTCGATCAGACGGTCGAAGTCGGCCAGGGTCCCGAACAGCGGATCGACATCGCAGTAGTCGGCGATGTCATAGCCAAAGTCCTTCATCGGCGAGGTGAAGAAGGGCGACAGCCAGACGATGTCCACACCCAGGCTCGCGATGTAGTCGAGCTTCTCGGTGATGCCGGCCAGGTCGCCCACGCCATCGCCATTCGTGTCGAGGTAGCTACGGGGGTAGACCTGGTAGATGATGGCTTCTTTCCACCAGTCGGGCTTGTCGGTCCTGGAAGTCTGGGTCATGGCTGGTCCGTGGAAGATGATCGGAATTCTAGGCAATATACAGGATCATTTGCGACTTTACAATCGACTAATTTTCGCAAAATAAGATAATTATTTTATTAATTTCAATAACTTATAAAAATTTCTTGCTTCTTGCTCGCGACGATAAGTAGCAAAACTACGCCTGATATGTATCTCCTTTGTTTCGCAGTGATATTTTTATTGCAAAGTAACTCGGCCTCGTCATAGGATCGCGTCTGTTGCGATTTTTCGAGGAAGCCATGACCTCCACAGCCACCGAAGCAAAGAGCGAACCAACCAGCGGCGGGCGCATGCCGCGCCAGATCCCCTACATCATCGCCAACGAGGGTTGCGAGCGGTTCAGCTTCTACGGGATGCGCAACATCCTCACGCCCTTCCTGATCTCGACCCTGCTGGTATTCGTTGCCCAGGACCAGCGCGCAAGCGAAGCCAAGCACGTGTTCCACGCTTTCATGATGGGCGTGTATTTCTTCCCGCTGCTGGGCGGCTGGCTGGCCGACCGCTACTTCGGCAAATACAACACCATCTTCTGGTTCAGCCTGATCTACTGCGCCGGGCATGCCTGCCTGGCGATCTTCGAACACAGCGTCCAGGGCTTCTACTTCGGCCTGTTCCTGATCGCTTTCGGCTCGGGCGGCATCAAGCCGCTGGTGGCTTCCTTTGTCGGCGACCAGTTCGACAAGACCAACAAGAGCAAGGCCAAGGTCGTGTTCGATGCCTTCTACTGGATCATCAACTTCGGCTCCTTCTTTGCCTCGGTCTCCATGCCGATCCTGCTGCGCGACTACGGTCCTTCGGTCGCCTTCGGCGTGCCGGGCATCCTGATGTTCATCGCCACCATCATCCTGTGGAGCGGCAAGAAGAAATACGTGCACGTGCCACCCGCCCCCGCCGATCCGCACTCCTTCCTGCGCGTGGTCCGCACCGCCCTGTTCGCGAAACAGCCGGGCGCAGGCCGCCCCGGGCTGTTCGTCGCCGCTGCGGGCGTGCTTGGCGTACTGGCGTCGGTGGTCAAGGCCGCGGAATGGGGCTACCTGATTGCCATCTGTACCGGCCTGGTACTGCTGCTCGCCTGCGTCGGCATCGGCGCCTCGATGCAACTCGAACGCGCCCGCGGCGTGCACCCGGACGTCGCCGTGGACGGCGTACGTTCCGTGCTGCGCCTCCTGATCGTGTTTGGCCTGGTGACGCCATTCTGGTCGCTGTTCGACCAGAAGGCCTCGACCTGGATCGTGCAGGCCAATACCATGTCCACCGAAGTCGACCTGTTTGGCTGGACGTTCGAGGTTCTTCCGGCCCAGATGCAGGCGCTGAACCCGCTGCTGGTGATGCTGCTCATCCCGTTCAACAACCTGGTGCTGTTCCCGCTGCTGAACAAAATCGGTCTGGTGCCCACCGCCCTGCGCCGCATGACGGCCGGTATCGCTTTCTCGGCGCTGGCCTGGATCGTGGTGGGCCACCTGCAGGTGCAGCTCGACGGCGGCGACGCGGTGTCGATCGCCTGGCAGATCCTGCCCTACGCGCTGCTGACCCTGGGCGAGGTGCTGGTCTCGGCGACCGGCCTCGAATTCGCCTACAGCCAGGCCCCAAGCTCGATGAAGGGCGTGATCATGGCGCTCTGGTACCTGGCCGTCACCGTCGGCAACCTGTGGGTGCTGATCGTGAACCAGGGCGTGAAGAACGAGGCCGTGATCGCGCGCATCGAGAACTCGGGGGTGGGCGTCATCGCCTTCCAGATGTATTTCTTCGCCGGTTTCGCCATGCTGGCCGCGCTGGCCTTCGGCCTGTACGCCAGGCGCTACAAGATGGTCGACCACTACCGCGCCTGACACCGGCGCGTTCCCACGGCGGGCGCGGTTTCCCTGCGCCCGCCCTGCTTCCTCCACTTCTTCGCCACGATGACCCGACTTCAGAATGCCCCAGCAGCGGCCGCACTGGCCGCCGCCCTCGCCTCGTCCGCCCACGCCGCGGTTCCCCTGGAAACCTGCAACGATCCGGGCTTCCAGCAGGTCGTGCACGCTTCCAGCACGACCCTCGATGCGCGCGCCGTCTGGCTCGACCGCCGCCTGCTCACCTGGCCGGGCGCCGACGCCGCGGGCAGCTTCCGCCTCTACCATTCGGGCAAGGCATCGATCGTGGCCAAGCCCGGCATGAAGGTCGAAGGCGCCGACGGCAGCCTGCCGCTCGAAGCGACGGGAGCCAGGCTCCCGGCACGCTTCAACTACGTCGGCGCCGGCCCGCTACTGTCGGTGCGCGCGTCCGACCTGCCGCGCATGCCGGCGCTGCACCGCGGCCAGCTGGTGCTGGTGCAGGAAGGACCCGACGGCACGGTGCGCGCCGCCACCCGCATCCAGGTGGCCGGTGCGCTCGACGATTTGTATGCGGCAGCAGGCAGCATCCCGGACCTCGGGGCCACGCCGAAGAAAGGCCGAACAGCGTTTCGCCTGTGGGCGCCGACCGCGCGCACGGCGGCCGTGTGTACCTACGACAGTGCAAGCGGCAAGGCCAGCGCCGTGCATGCGATGACGTTCGACGGGCGCACCGGTGCCTGGGAAGCGGCCGTGCCGCGCGACCTGTCCGGCGGATATTACCGCTACGCGGTGGATGTCGCGGTCGACGGCGTGGGAATGGTGCGCAACCTCGTCACCGATCCGTATTCCGTCAGCCTGAATACCGATTCGAAGCGCAGCTACATCGCCGACCTTGGCGCCGCACACCTCAAGCCGAAGGGTTGGGACGCCACCCGGGCGCCGGACACCGTCAAGGCCCAGACCGACATGGTCATCTACGAGCTGCACGTGCGCGACTTCTCGATCAACGACCCCAGCGTGCCGCTGGAGAAGCGCGGCAAGTACACGGCCTTCGGCGAGATGCATTCGAACGGCATGCGCCACCTGAAGGCGCTGGCGAAGGCGGGCATGACCGACATCCACCTGCTGCCGGTGTACGACCTGGGCAGCGTGCCGGAAAAGGATTGCGCCCTGCCCCAGCCTGCCGGCGCGCCGGACAGCGAGAACCAGCAGGCCCTCATCCGCAAGACCGCGCACGAGGATTGCTTCAACTGGGGCTACGACCCGTACCACTACAATGCGCCGGAAGGCAGCTACGCGAGCGACCCCTCCGACGGCGCACGCCGCATCCTTGAGTTCCGCCAGATGGTGATGGACCTGCACCGCGCCGGCCTGCGCGTCGGCCTCGATGTGGTCTACAACCACACCTTCATCGCCGGCCAGAACGAGAAATCGGTGCTGGACCGGGTGGTGCCCGGCTACTACCACCGCCTGAACGCGGCGGGCGCCATCGAGCGCTCGACCTGCTGCGACAACACGGCCACCGAGAACCGCATGATGGCCAAGCTCATGATCGATTCGAGCGTGCTGTGGACGCGCCATTACAAGATCGATTCCTTCCGCTTCGACCTGATGGGCCACCAGCCGCGCGCGGCGATGGAGCGCCTGCAGCAGCGCGTGAACGCCGCCGCGGGCCGCCATGTGCAGCTGATCGGCGAAGGCTGGAACTTCGGTGAAGTGGCCAATGGCGCCCGCTTCGTGCAGGCCTCGCAGCTGTCGCTGAACGGCTCCGGCATCGGCAGCTTCAGCGACCGCGCGCGCGACGCCGTGCGCGGTGGCGGAGCGGGCGACGCCGGCGAAGCGATGGTCCGGCGCCAGGGCTACATCAACGGCCTGGTGTACGACCCGAACGCGCTGGGCGGCGGGCACCAGGAGGTCGACCTGCTGCGCGCGGCCGACATGGTACGCGTCGGCCTGGCCGGCTCGGTGCGCCCGTATGCCTTCCCGACCTTCGACGGCAGGCTGCGCAGGCTGGAAGACATCGCCTACGGCGACCAGCCGGCCGGCTTCGCGAGCCAGCCGGGCGAGGTGGTGAACTACGTGGAAAACCACGACAACCAGACCCTGTACGACATCAACGTGCTCAAGTTGCCGGTCGCCACCACTAGCTCCGAGCGCGCCCGGGTGCAGGTGCTGGGCATGGCGATCAATGCCTTCAGCCAGGGCGTGGCCTACTTCCATGCGGGGATCGACACGCTGCGCTCGAAGTCGCTGGACAAGAACAGCTTCAACTCCGGCGACTGGTTCAACCGCATCGACTGGAGCTACCAGGACAACTATTTCGGCACCGGCTTGCCGCAGCAGGACGACAACGGCAAGGACTGGCCGCTGCTCAAGCCCTACCTGGCGAATGCCGCGCTGAAGCCCGCGCCGGCCGACATCGCGTTCGCGCGCGACGCCTTCCGCGACCTGCTGAAGATCCGGGCCAGCTCGACCCTGCTGCGCCTGCGCACGACGGATGACATCGTGCGGCGCCTGCGCTTCTTCAACACCGGGCCGCAGCAACAGGCGACCGTGCTGGCGGCCTGGATCGACGGCCAGGGCTACCCGGGCGCCGGCTTTGCCGGCCTGGCCTACCTGGTGAACGTGGACAAGGTAGCGCGCACCGTGGGCGACGCGCAATTGCGCGGCAAGCGCCTGCGCCTCCATCCGGTGCACACCGCACCGGGCGCCGCGGACGCACGCGCGCAGGAGGCGCGCTTCGACAGCGCCAGCGGCAGCTTCACGCTGCCGCCGCGCACGGCGGTGGTGTTCGTCGCCGACTGAAGGCCGGCACGGTGCCCAATGCCGGTCACCTAAGAGATGCTGCTCATCCGTAGGGTGGGCGGCTCGTGATCCGGCCCACTGGACCGGATCACCCCACGCGGTGATCGTCGTGATCTGAACAGTCGCACGGGCTGCAATACTGAATTTCGACCGCGTGGGCGGAAATCCGCCCACCCTACCTCCCCGCATACTGACCGGGACAAGGTTCTCGCCGGCCTTCAGGCATCCAGCCCGGCCAGGCGGGCGATCTCCAGCGAGCCCTTCTCGTCGAAGATGGGACAGTCTTCGGCCAGGCGCACCGCCTCGTTGAAGTCGGCCGCATGGATCACGGAGTAGCCCGACAACGCGCTGCTGCTGAGTTTCGGGCCGCGCAGCCGGCTCGGCACCTCGACGCCGCTGTGCGTCAGCGCGCCGCGGTCCACCAGCGCGCCGCCGAGGGCGTCGAACCACGCGCTCCAGCGCTGCGGGTCGTGTTGCGGTCCTTCCGACTCGTCGATGGTCGATCCGCGGTAAACGATCAGGTATCGCTCCATGCCGGCTCCTCTGCAGTAATGGTCGATCGAACCTTAGCAGAAGCGCGGCGGCGGCGACGCACCGCTCGGCCTCACTCGAGGCGGATGGCAATGTCGAATTTCCAGGTGCGGCGGATCTCGACCACGTCGTACTGGCGCGCCAGGGCCGGCGGGAAGGGTCCGTAGGGCGCCTGGCTGGCGATCACCTTGCGCACCGCCTCGTCGATCGCGGGCACGCCGCTGGAGGTCACGAAGCTCACCTTCTCGACGCTGCCGTCGGCGCGCACCGCCACCGTCACCACGGGCGCGACATGCGGCTGCTTCACCACCTCGCGCACGAGGTCGAAGGCCATGTTCAGCTCGATCTTGCGGCCCATCGCCTGCGCGTACTGGACCAGTTCGGCGTTGGCGTCGGCGCGGCCGAACAGCCAGCCGCGGCGCAGGCCGCTGACCGTGGGCTGGCTCGCCTGCGCCCGCTGGGCGGCTTCGCGGTCGAGCTGCTGGCCGATCGCGCGCAGGCGCTCCTCGCGCCGGGCCTCCTGCTCGGCGCGCTCGCGGCCGGCCTGCTCCAGGCGAGCCTGCTCCTGCCGTGCCTGCTCCGCCCTTGCCTGCTCTGCCCTTGCCTGCTCTGCCCTTGCTTGCTCCTGCCGAGCTTGCTCCTGTCGTGCCTGCTCCTGTCGTGCTTGCTCTTGGCGTGCCTGTTCCTGTCGTGCCTGCTCTTGTCGTGCCTGTTCCTGCCGAGCCTGCTCCTGGCGTGCCTGTTCCTGGCGGACTTGCTCTTGCCTAGCGTATTCCTGGCGCGCCTGTTCCTGCCTCGCCTGCTCCTGGCGCGCTTGTTCCTCTCGTAGCGCTTCCTGGCGGACTAGCTCCTGCCTCGCCTGCTCCTGGCGTCCCTGCTCCTGCCGTGCCAGTTCCTGCCGCATTTGCTCCTGCCGGGCGTGCTCCTGCGCCGTCGCCCCGGCCAGCCTTGCCTGCTCCTGCCGCATGGCCTCCTGGCGCAGCGTTTCCTGTCTTGCCTGTTCCTGTCTTGCCTGTTCCTGGCGCTGGGCGTCCAGGCGTGCGGCCTCGGTGCGCGCGGCCTGTTCGGCACGCAAGCTGTCCAGGATCCGCTGCTCGCGCGCCGCCACCTGTTGCGCTTCCCGGGCCGCCTGTTCCACCTGTTCCGCCCGTTCCGCCTCGCTCGCGCGTTTCGCTTCGGCCTGCCTACCTGCGTCCACCTCCGCCACGACCGGGGCTGGCGGCGCTTCGGCCTTCTTCTCCATGGGGCGTTCGACGGCGCGCAGCGGTCCGGAGGCGGCACGGGGCACTGGCTCGGCCACGCTGGTCACCGGGCCGGCCTGGCTGGCTGGCGGCGCCGCAACCGGAGCCGGAACCGGCGCAGGAGAAGGCGGAAGGGAAAGCGGCGCCGGCAAGGGTGGCGCCAGCGGGACCACGGGAGCCGGCGACGGCCGGGGTAGTGACGGGGTGGGCGGCGGCACGGCCTGCGCCGGCACGGCAACCGGCTCGCCCGCGATCACGACCCGCAGTTCATGCGCCGCGAGCCGCCGTTCTTCCCAGGGAAGGCGCAGGGCGGGCAAGCCGAGCGCATCGCCCCCGATGCTGAGGCTGAGCAGCAGGGCATGCAGCAGCAGCGACACCAGCAGCGCAATGCGCATGCGCCACGGCATGCGCGCCGCGCCAGACGCCGCCCATGCGCCATCGCCACCCGCGCGCAGGCCCGGCGCGGACCACGCCGCGCTGCTGGCTGCGGAAGAAGACAAGATCGGATCGGGCATGTGGCGGCGACGAAAATTATCCTTAAGGCAAGGAATTTACCGATGCTAACACAACACCCGCAGGAGCGGCCGCGCCTGCGGAACGCTTCCGGCCTAGCTGTCCAGGTGCGAGATCAGGAGCCGGCCCTGGGCGTCGCCGGCCTGCTCCTGTGCCCCATCCTGGGCCTGGTTGCCAAGCGAGATCCCGACCGACATGATGTCGATCAGCAGCAGCTGCAGGATGCGCGAGATCATCGACAGGAAGGTGGTGCTGTCTTCGCTGTGGTCGACCGCCAGGCAGACCGTCGCCTTCCTCGCCAGCTGCGACTTGCTGGTGGTGATGGCGATGACGTCGGCGCCGGCCGCGCGCGCGGTGTCCACCGCGGCCAGCAGGTCCGGCAGCTGGCCGGCGGTGGAGATCGCGATCACCACGTCGCCCGGTCCCAGCAGGCCGGCGGCCAGCGTGAACAGGTGCGAGTCGCCGTACAGGGCGGCCGGGATGCGGAAGCGGAAGAACTTGTGCTGCCCGTCCAGCGCCACCGCGCGCGCATTGCCCATCGCGTAGAACTCGACGCGGCGTGCGCGCCGCAGCAGTTCGATGGCGCGGTCGATCGCGTGCACGTCGAGCTGGTCGCGGAACTTCAGGATCGCCGACACCGTGTTGTCGATCACCTTGGCCGACAGGTCGTGGGTGCTGTCGCTCATGCGCACCTGGCTGTGGCGCACCGGAATCGCACCGGTCAGGCTGCCGGCGAACTTCAGCTTGAATTCGGCCAGGCCCTGGAAGCCGAGCGAGCGGCAGAAGCGGATCACGGTCGGCTGGCTGACGTCGGCCAGGCGCGCGATTTCCGCGATCGGCTCGGACAGCACCTTGCGCGGATGCTCCAGCACCAGGGCGGCCACGCGCTGCTCGGCCGGCGACAGTTCGTGGCGCAGCTGCTGCACCCGGTCCATCAGGGTATTCGCGCCGCTGCGTCCGCGCAGGTGCTCGGACAGGATCCGCGCCACGCCGTACAGGGCCGGATTCGGCGTCATGATCACGTAGGTGGGAATCTGCGCGATGTACTCGGTGAAGCGGCCCTTGGCTTCGAAGCGCGCGCGGAAGGGCGAGGTGGCGAACCATTCGGCGATGCGCGGCACGATGCCGCCGCCGATGAAGATGCCCCCAAAGGCGCCCAGCGTCACCGCCAGGTTGGCGGCCGCGCCGCCCAGCATGCCGGCGAAGGTTTCCAGGGTCTCGAGGCAGAGCGCGTCGTGCTCGTCCAGCGCGCCGCTCACGATGTCGGCCGCGCTGCGCGGCGCCACCTGCCCCCCTTTGCCGTGCGCCAGCGCGCGGTACATCAGTTCGATGCCGGGGCCGGAGATCAGGCGCTCGTTCGACACGTGCGGCCATTCCTTCCACGCGTACTGCAGGATCGCGAATTCGCGTTCGTCGGCCGGCGCGAAGTTCACGTGGCCGCCTTCGCTGCCCAGCGTGACGAAGCCGTCGATGGTCGGGATCACGCCAGACACGCCCAGGCCCGTGCCCGGGCCGAGCACGCCGGCCACCGCATGGCTCTGCGGCGCGCCGCCGCCCACTTGCAGCAGGTCCTTCGGCGCGAAGCCGGGCAGCGCCATCGCCAGCGCCGTGAAGTCGTTCACCATCAGCAGCGTGGACAGGCCGAGCGTGCGGCGCAGCTCGTCGGTGGAGAAGGTCCAGTCGCGGTTGGTCATACGGATGGTGTCGCCGCTGATCGGATTGGCCAGCGCGAAGGCCGCGTGGTTGATCCGTACATTGCCGACCTGGGCGAGGTAGGCGTGCAGCAGCGGCACGATGCCGGTGTAGTCGTCGCACAGCAGCACCGCCACCTGGCGCAGCACGCCGGGCGCGGTTTCCAGGCCGAAGCGCGCATGGGTGGCGCCGATGTCGGCAAGCAGGCGCGGGCCGTCGGCGAAGGCGGCGCGGGTGGGTTTCAGGTCGGTATCGGGTTCAACGGTCATCGTGGTCCAATTCGGGTGGGACTGCCGTCCCGGATCGCACAAGCATACCATTGAACGAATGGCAAAAAAATGCCTGCGACCCGGTCTTCCAGCGCGTCTTTCAGTCGAGGTTCAGTCGTGTTCCAGTCAGTTTCAATCCTGGGCGATCAGGGCCACCGGTGCGGCCTCAGGGAACTGCACCTTGCCGTCCTTGACCACCGCCGTGCCGCCCGTATACCAGTCGCGCACGGTCTGGCCGTCGTGGAACACGCCGGCCACCGTCACCGGCACCGCCCGCTCGCGCGGCAGGTCGAGCGCGACCACCACGCGGTCGCTGGCGCCATCCTTGTGCCAGCTACGCTTGAAGGTATAGGGGTTCGCCGCCAGCATCTGGTGCGTGCCCGCCCCTACCGCCGGATGGGCGGCGCGGAAGCGACCCAGCCTGGCCCAGTGCTCGCGCACCTCGCCTACCCGGTAGCTGCCGCGCGACGCATTGGCCGCCAGCTCGTCCCAGTTCATATAGGAGCGCAGCGTGGCGTCGCCCTGGGCGCCTTCCACCTTGAGCAGGCGCGCGGTCTCGTCGCCGTAGTAGATCTGGGCCGCGCCCGGTGCCAGCATCAGCTTGTTGGCCGACTCGAACGGCCGCTGGCGCAGCGGGTCGTAGGGGCCGCCATCGTCGTGCGAGCTGATGTAGTTGAGCACCGAATAGCCCTTCAGCGGACCGTGCAGCGCTGCCGCATAGCTGGAGAACAGCGCCTCGTAGCCCTGGGCCGCATCCGACTTCATGCTGAAGTTGATCATGCTGTCGAAGCCCTGCGCCAGCCAGTCCACTTCGACGCCGCCGCCCATGTCGAAGCGGTGGCCGTGCCGGATCGAATAGTTATAGACTTCCGAGACCATGTAGAAAGGCAGGTCGCCGAGGCGCTTGTCCGGGTTGGCGCGCTTCCACTCCTCATAGGCCAGGCTGGCCTCCTGCTTGAGTTCCTTCCACAGGCCAGGCTCGGTGTGCTTGACGGTGTCGGCGCGGAAGCCGTCCACGCCGTACTTGCGGATCCAGTCGGTATGCCACTTGATCAGGTAGTAGCGCGGCGCGCGCGGGTAACCGGTGCGCTTGAAGAACGCGTCCAGCTCCTTCACCTCGCGCTCGTAGCGCCCTTCGCGCTTCCACTTCGCCACCAACTGCGGCGGCAGCGCCACGCTGGCGCGGCTGGCGGTGAGGAAGTCCGGCAGGTTGTCC
The DNA here is from genome assembly GCF_020176695.1 of Massilia sp. MS-15. Taxonomy (GTDB): domain Bacteria; phylum Pseudomonadota; class Gammaproteobacteria; order Burkholderiales; family Burkholderiaceae_D; genus Telluria; species Telluria hydrophila. The sequence goes on from NZ_JAIWIA010000036.1 coordinate 104,494, forward strand.
ACCAGGGTGCAGTCGACCGTGGTCGGAGCATCCTTGTAGGTGCAGGTCGGGCCGGTGCGCACCCAGTCCGATGGCCATACCGGGTCTTGCCCGGTCACCGGTCCGGTGTGGTTCATCACCACGTCGAGGATCACGCGGATGCCGTGGGCGTGGGCAGTGTCGACCAGCTCGCGATAGTCCCGCTCGCTGCCCAGGTTGGCGTCCACCGCCGTGAAGTCGCGCGCCCAGTAGCCATGGAAGCCGTACGACTTGCCGGTGCCCTCATCGGTCGAGCCATGGATCTGTTCGACCGGTGGCGTGAGCCAGATCGCATCCACGCCGAGTTCCTTGAAGTAGCCCTCGCGGATCTTCGCGGTGACGCCTTTCAGGTCGCCGCCCATGAAGCCGCGCAGCGTGGCCGCATCCGCCTTGCGCCCGTAGGCCAGGTCGTTGCCGCGGTCGCCGTTGTGGAAGCGGTCCGTGAGCAGGAAATACACGACGGCGTTCTCCCACAGGAAGGGCTTGGCGGCTTGCCGGCCGGCCTGGCCGGCCGCGCTGGATGCGGGCTGGCTGGAGGTCTGCGCGGCAGCGCCGGCACTGGCGCCGAGGGCAAGCAGCAGGGAGGCGGCAAGGACGGATGGTTTCATGCGGGTTCCTGTGGTGGCGGTGGGGGTTCTAGGTGATCACGGAGGGCTGCGCGCGGCCGGTGCGCTGGCGCAGCCCGGAGATGTCGTCGGCGATGGCGGCCAGGTCGGCCAGCGCTGCCTGCGTATCGAGCCCGTGGCGCGCCGGATCGGCTTCGTAGCGTTCGAGGTAGAGGCGGATGGTGGCGCCTTCGGTGCCGGTGCCGGACAGCCGGAACACGATGCGCGAGCCGTCCGCCATGATGATGCGGATACCCTGGTGGCTGGCCACCGAACCGTCGACCGGGTCGTGGTAGACGAAGTCGTCGGCCTCGGCCACGCGGAAGCTCCCCAGCGTGCGGCCGGCCAGCTCCGGCAGGCGCGCGCGCAGCGCTTCCATCAGGGCGTCGGCGGCGCCGGCATCGACCGCCTCGTAGTCATGGCGCGAATAATAATTGCGGCCGAAGCGGGCCCAGTGCCCGCGCACGATTTCTTCCACCGACTGGCCGCGCACGGCCAGCAGGTTCAGCCAGAACAGCACGGCCCACAGGCCGTCCTTCTCGCGGATGTGGTGCGAGCCGGTGCCGTAGCTCTCTTCGCCGCACAGGGTGGCGAGGTTGGCGTCCATCAGGTTGCCGAAGTATTTCCAGCCGGTCGGGGTCTCGAAGCAGGTGATGCCCAGGCTGTCCGCGACGCGGTCGGCCGCCCGGGACGTCGGCATCGAGCGCGCGATGCCGGTGATGCCTTTCGCGTAGCCGGGCGCCACGGTGGCGTTGGCGGCGATGATGGCCAGGCTGTCCGAAGGCGTGACCGCCAGGCCGCGGCCGACGATCATGTTGCGGTCGCCGTCGCCGTCCGAGGCGGCGCCGAGGTCGGGCGCTTCGGGCCCGTTCATGTGGGCCACCAGCTCGGCCGCGTTGACCGGGTTTGGGTCCGGGTGGCCGCCGCCGAAGTCTTCCAGCGGTGTGCAGTTGACCACGGTGCCGCCCGGGGCGCCCAGCATGCCTTCGAGGAGGGCCTGCGCGTACGGCCCCGAGACCGCGTGCATGGCGTCGAAGCGCATCCGGAAACCGCGCGCGAACAGGGCGCGGATGGCGTCGAAGTCGAACAGGCGCGCCATCAGTTCGGCATAGTCGGCAACCGGGTCGATCACTTCCACCGTCATGCCTTCGATGCGGGTGCTGCCGGGCTGGTCGAGATCCACCGGAGGGCAATCGCTGATGTGGTAGCAGTTCAGCGTCCGGGTAGCGGCATGGATCGCCTCGGTGATCTTCTCCGGCGCCGGGCCGCCGTTCTCGATGTTGTACTTGATGCCGAAGTCGCCGTCCGGACCGCCCGGGTTGTGGCTTGCCGACAGCACGATGCCGCCGAAGGCGGCGCGCTTGCGGATCACGCAGCTGACCGCCGGCGTCGACAGGATGCCGCCACGCCCCACCAGGCACCTGGCCACGCCGTGGGCGGCGGCCATGCGCAGGATGGTCTGGATCGCTTCGCGGTTGAAATAGCGGCCGTCGCCGCCGACCACCAGGCCGCAGCCGCGCCCGCTGCCGACGGTCAGGAAAATCGCTTCGACAAAATTCTCGAGGTAGCCGGGCCGCTGGAATTCGGTGACTTTCTTGCGCAGGCCCGAGGTGCCGGGCCGCTGTCCGGCGAACGGCGTGGTGGGGACGGTCTGGATACTCATGCTTCGCTCCTGTCGTGACGTACTGCAACACCATGCGATGTTGGTAAAACGTCACGATACGACAGGCGCGTAATCACTGGCGCGCGCGCTCTGGCCAGGAAATCAGGCCGACTTCACCGGCGCGGCGCGGTCGCTGACGAACAGGGTCAGCACCGCCGCCAGCAGCATCGAGGCCCCGCCCAGCACCAGTGTCAGCACGGTGTGGCCGCCGAAGAAGTGGCGGGTCACGCCGCCCAGCAGCAGGCCGCTGCAGATCTGCGGGATCACGACGAAGAAGTTGAACAGGCCCATGAAGTAGCCCATGCGCCTGGCCGGCAGCGAACCGGCCAGGATCGCGTAGGGCATGGTCAGGATCGAGGCCCAGGCCAGACCGACGCCGATCATCGGCAGCATCAGCATGTTGCGCTCGGTGATGAAGTAGATGCTGGCCAGGCTCAGGCCGCCGATCGCGAGGCAGGTCGCATGCACGGTCTTGCGGGAAGTCGCGCGCGCAAACACCGGCAGGATGAAGGCGGCCAGCGCCGACACGCCGCTGTACACGGCGAACATGATGCCGACGAAGCTGCCGGCGGCCTGGAACTCCGACGACTGGGCGTCGACCGTGCCGTAGACGTTGTCGGCGATCGCCGACCCGGTATAGATCCACATCGCGAACAGCGCGATCCAGGTGAAGAACTGCACGAAGGCCAGCTGCACCATGGTCTTCGGCATCTTGCCGAAGCCGCCGAGGATTTCGCGCAGGGCCACGCCCAGGCTGCGCGCCCGCTGGCGCTCGGCCTTGAAGGCTTCCATGTCGGGTGGCGGCAGTTCGTCGGCGCTGACCACGGTCCAGAGCACGGCCAGGAAGAAGATCGCGCCGCCGGCGTAGAAGGAATAGCGCACGGTGTCCGGCACCATCCCGCCCACCGCTTCGTTGGACACGCCCATCGCTTCGAAGAAGGTCGGCAGCAGCGAAGCGATCACCGCGCCGCAGCCGATGAAGAAGGTCTGCATCGCATAGCCCGCGGTCTGCTGCGAGGCGTCCAGCTTGTCGCCCACGAAGGCGCGGAACGGCTCCATCGACACGTTGATGGCGGCGTCCATCAGCCACAGCACCGCCACCGCCATCCACAGGGCGGCGGAGTTCGGCATCAGGAACAGGGCGATCGCGGCCAGCACGGCGCCGATGAAGAAGAACGGACGGCGCCGGCCCCATTTCGGGTGCCAGGTATTGTCGCTCAGGTAGCCGATCACCGGCTGCACCAGCAGGCCCGTGACGGGCGCGGCGAGCCAGAACAGGGCCAGGTTGTCGGGATCGGCGCCCAGCGTCGAGAAGATCCGGCTGGTGTTGGCGTTCTGCAGTGCGAAGCCGAACTGGATGCCGAAGAAGCCGAAGCTCATGTTCCAGAGCTGCCAGAACGACAGGCGCGGCTTGAGCACGCCAGTTTGCATATCCATGATGTCCCCAAAATGGCCCGGACCTGGCGGGCTCTCGTGTGATGCGGGCAGCGCGAATGCGGCTAGCCCACCGTAGCTGTAGCAAAATAACATGGCGATTTCTGGGTGTCAATCACGGCACCGCCATAGTAGAATCCCCACAACAAACCCGCCCTAACCTAGGACGCTGTAGTTAAACAACACAAGAAACGCCAGGAGCCACCCGATGCCCGCTCTTCACCGCGCCGCCCTTTCCATCCTGCTGGGCACCATGCTGTGCGCACCCGCCCTTGCCGCCGGCGAGCCGGCCATCGCTGCCAAGGCCTCGACCGCCCTGCCCGGCGTCAGCCTGCTGGGTGACCCGGTCGCGATGCCGGGCCTGGAACGCAAGCGCCAGCTGCGCTTGTACCTGCCGCCCGGCTATGCGAGTTCCGGCAAGCGCTACCCCGTACTGTACATGCATGACGGCCAAAACCTGTTCGACGTGGCGAGCGCCTTCTCTGGCGAATGGCGGGTGGACGAAACGCTCGACGCGCTAGCGCGCGAAGGCAGGCTGGAACTTATCGTGGTCGGCATCGACAATGGCGGCGACAAGCGCCTGACGGAGCTGAACGCCTGGGACCACGAACAGTTCGGCAAGGGTGAAGGCCGGGCCTATACCGACTTCATCGTCAACACGGTCAAGCCGATGATCGACCGCCAGTACCGCACCCTGCCCGGCCGCGCGCATACGGCGATCATGGGCAGCTCGATGGGCGGGCTGGCCTCGCATTACGCGCTGGTGCAGTATCCGGAAGTATTCGGCAAGGCGGGCGTGTTTTCTCCGGCCTACTGGACTGCGCAGCCGGTGTTCGGCTTCGTGAGCGGCAAGCCGGTGCCGAAGGACGCGCGCCTGTACCTCTTGATGGGCGGGAAGGAAGGCGCGCAGATGAATGCGGACGTCCAGCGCATGGCGCAGGTGATCAGGCAGACCGGACATCCGGCCGGGAATACGGTGCTCAAGAGCGTGCCGGGGGCGGAGCACAACGAGGCGTTCTGGTCGGGGGAATTGCGGGAAGCCCTGCTGTGGATGTTCGCGGCCGGCGAGTCCAGGTAGGGCCGTTCGTTCATCCGGAAGCTGAACGCGTGGGCGGGAAGACCCGCCCACCCTACGACATGCCTCAGCCTTTGCGGTGCGGCTTCTTGGTGCCGGCCTTCGTAAAGCTCTTCTTCTTCGGCGCCGTGACGATCGGCGCTTCCACGCCGTCGCGCGTCATGTTCAGCTGCTGGCCCGCGACCCACACCGTGCGCAGGTGGTCGATCAGTTCCGGCGTCATGTCGTCCGGCAGGTCGATGGTGCTGTAGTCGTCGTAGATCTCGATGCGGCCCATGTACTTGGCCGGCATGTCGGCTTCGTTGGCGATCGCACCGACGATGTTGCCCGGCTTGACGCCATGCTGGTGGCCGACCTCGATGCGGAACGTGGCCATGCCCGGTTCCGCTTCGCGCACCACGCGCTCCTTCTTGAAGGCCGGCTCACGTGGCTCACGTGGCTCACGGGGCGCCCGCGGCGCCCGCTCTTCCCAGGCGTCCTGCACGCGCGGCACGAAGTCGGCGCGCTCGGGCCTGGCCTCGCGGTCGGGCTTTTCCAGCAGCAGCGGCTGGTCGCCGCGCGCCAGCTTGGCCAGGGCGGCGGCAATGTCCACTGCCGGCACGTTCTGCTCGCGCTCGTACTCTTCCACCAGCGAACGGAACATCTCCAGGCCGCCTTCGGCCAGGGTGGCCGCGATCTGCTCCTTGAAGCGGGCAATGCGGACTTCGTTCACCGCCTTCACGGTCGGCAGCTGCAGCGGCGCCACCGGCTGGCGCGTGGCGCGCTCGATCGCCTTCAGCAAACCGCGCTCGCGCGGGGTGATGAACAGGATCGCTTCGCCGCTGCGGCCGGCGCGGCCGGTGCGGCCGATACGGTGGGTATAGCTTTCCGGGTCGGACGGCACGTCGTAGTTGATCACGTGGCTGATACGGTCGACGTCCAGGCCGCGGGCGGCGACGTCGGTCGCCACCAGGATGTCGATCTTGCCGCTCTTGAGCTGCTCGATGGTGCGCTCGCGCGCCTGCTGGGCCATGTCGCCATTGATGGCGACGGCTGCGAAGCCGCGCGCCTGCAGCCTGGTCGCCAGCTCCTCGGTACCCAGCTTGGTGCGGGCGAAGATGATCATGCCGTCGAACGGCTCGGCTTCCAGGATGCGGGTCAGCGCATCGAGCTTCTGCATGCCCGCCACCAGCCAGTAGCGCTGGGTGATGTTGGCGGCGGTGCCGGTCTTGGCCGCCACCGTGACTTCCTGCGGGTCGCGCAGGTAGGTCTTGGCGATGCGCTTGATGGCCGGCGGCATGGTGGCCGAGAACAGCGTGGTCTGGCGCTCGGGCGGGGTCTGCTGCAGGATGTGCTCGACGTCGTCGATGAAGCCCATGCGCAGCATCTCGTCCGCTTCGTCCAGCACCAGGGTTTTCAGCTGCGACAGGTCGAGCGAACCCTTTTCGATATGGTCGATCACGCGGCCGGGGGTCGCCACCACCACGTGCACGCCGCGGCGCAGTGCCGACAGCTGTGGTCCGTAGCTCTGGCCGCCGTAGATCGGCAGCACGTGGAAACCCTTGATGTGGGCGGCGTAGGTCTGGAAGGCTTCCGCCACCTGGATCGCCAGTTCGCGCGTCGGCGCCAGCACCAGCGCCTGCGGCGTGGCCTGCTTGATGTCGATGCGCGACAGGATCGGCAGGGCGAAAGCGGCGGTCTTGCCGGTGCCGGTCTGGGCCTGCCCGAGCACATCGCGGTTGGCCAGCAGCAGCGGAATGGTCGCGGCCTGGATCGGCGACGGCGTTTCATAACCGACTTCCTTCAGCGCCTTGAGGACGGGCGCGGAAATGTCGAGGTCGGCGAACGACGGGATAGGGGTGTCAGACATGGGGGAGATGCTCATAAAGTAAGTGCGAAGGCGCCAGTTTACACTGTCGCCCGGAAGCCCGGCGCAAACTGCCGGACATTGTCATGCGGTAAAAAAGAAAAAGCCCTTGCAGGCATCGCTGCCTGCAAGGGTTGCGGTGCGCCCCGGAAGGGGCGGCTGGTACTGCTTACAGCTTGTAGTTCAGGCCGAACAGCATCTGGCGGCCATACTTGCTGTAGCCGCGCGGACGGTCTTCGCTGCCGGCGTAGCTGCGGAAGGCGGTGTCGGTCAGGTTGTTCACCTGGAACAGCAGCGACAGGCCCGGCACTTGCTTGATGTCGTAGCCCAGCTGCAGGTCGACGACCTTGTCGGCCTTCACGTAGGTCAGCTCGGTGGCGCCGCCGATGCCGCCGATCTCGCCGACGAAATCGCTGCGGTAACGCTGGCTCACACGGGCCGAGAAGCCATCGTTCTCATAGTAGGCGGTGACGTTGAACACGCGCTTGGACAGGCCAGGCAGCGGGATGTTCAGGCCGGCGAAGCGCTGGTCCAGGATCGTGATCTCGCTGTTGGTGAACGAGGCGTTGGCGGTGATGCCGAAGCCGTTCAGCATCGGGCTGACCATCTCCAGCGGCACCGAGGCGGCGAATTCCAGGCCCTCGATCGAACCGCCCTTGCCGTTGCGCGGCTGGGTCATGGTGCCGATGTTGGTGGTCGCACCGACCAGGCGGTATTCCGAGAAATCACGCGGCGTGGTCACGGTGTAGATGTAGGAAGTCAGGTCCTTGTAGAAGCCTGCTGCCGACACGTAGCCCTTGTTGCCGAAGTATTTTTCCCACGACAGGTCGACCTGCTTGGCGCGCCACGGGTCGAGCTGGGCGTTGCCGCCGTTGCCCCATGGCGTACCGGTGCTCTGGGCGGTGAGGCCGACTTCCAGCGCCGCGTTCAGCTGGTTCAGCTTGGCGCGCGCCAGGGTCTTGCCGGCGCCAAAGCGGATGAACTGCTGGTCAGGCAGGCTCCAGGCCAGGTTGATGCTCGGCAGGTAGTCGGTGTACTTCTTGCCGTCGGTCAGCGGCACCAGGTCGGCGAACGGCCAGGCGCGCAGGGTGTTCGCGGTCGAGCTCTGGTCGGTCTCGACCACCTGGATGCCGATGTTGCCGCGCAGCGGCATCGCCATCAGGTCGGTGTCGATGTTCAGCTTGGCGTAGCCGGTCTTGACCTTCTCTTCGATGAACCAGTTCTTGGTCGCGCCCCATGGCACCAGGATGGCCGGGGTGAACGGGCCGAAGTTCTGGTTCAGCACGCCCTGGATGTCCCAGCTCAGGGTATTCGGCAGACCGTACAGGTCTTGCGAGCCGTTGATGACGTTGGCCGCGAAGCTGCCGTCGCCGATCTTCGAGAAGCCGGTTTCCAGGTGCTGCTTTTCCTTTTCGCGCTTGGAGACGTTGAAGCCCAGTTCCAGGCTGCTGAACACGTTATGGTCGAACTTGCGCTCGATGCTGGCGCGCGCCGAGGTCATCTCGTCGGTCATGTAGGGCGCGTTGACGTAGCCTTCGCCGAACTGGCCGCCGATGCGCAGCTGGGCCGGATCGTCATAGACGCCGCTCAGGCTCAGGGTCGGCACGCGGGCGCCGTTGTAGGCGAAGTTCAGGCTCTGGCGCGCCTGGCGGCCGGCGTTGATCTCGACCAGCTCTTCGCGGTGGTCGGCCTTGGAACGGCTGATGTCGAGCACGCCGACCCAGTCGCCCGAGGTGAAGCGGTTGTTCCAGCCGAAGGCGGTCAGCTTGTCGTCGCGCTTCAGGCGGTTGTTGCGCACCACCGGGTTGACGTTGTTGGCGACGCCCTCGACCATGATGCCGTTCACGGTGCGGCCGTTGGTGAAGGTGACGCTGCCGTCGTCCTTGAGCGGGATTTCCATGCCGCGGCGGATCTCTTCCTGGTCGAAGCGCGAGTGGTACACGTCGAAGGTCGAGCTGAAGTTGCGGTTCGGACGGAACTCGAGCACGCCCATCAGGCCGTCGCGCACCTGGTCGCCGGTGACAGCCAGGGCCTTGATGCCCTTCGGCACCTTGACGTTCGGCGTGCCGCCCGAATCGACCCAGTCCCAGGTCTCGAACTGCTCGTGCACGTTCGGCTTGTCCTGGCGTGCGTAGCCGATCGCGATACCGACCGTGCGGTTGGCGAACTGGTCGATGTAGGACGCGCTGACGCGGCTGCCGGTGTCCGGCGAGCCGGCGCTGACCGAACCCTTGGAATTCTTTTCACCGCGCACGTTGACGCTGATGGTGCGCTCGCGCAGCGACAGCGGCTTGATGGTCTGCAAGTCGACCGTGCCCGACAGGCCCTGGCCGATCACGCCGGCGTCCGAGGTCTTGTAGACGGTGACGGCGTTGATCAGTTCCGACGGGTACTGGTCGTATTCGACGGTACGGTCCGAGCTGGTCGTGACCTGCTCGCGGCCGTTGAGCAGCGCGGTCGACAGGTCGCCCGAGGTGCCGCGGATGCTGATGGTCTGGGCCTGGCCGTTGGTACGCTGGGCCGACAGGCCCGGCAGGCGCGCCAGCGATTCGGCGATCGACATGTCAGGCAGCTTGCCGATGTCTTCGGCGGAAATGGCTTCCACGATGCCGGTCGACTCGCGCTTGACGGCGATCGCGTCTTCGATGGCGCGGCGGATGCCGGTCACGGTCACGGTCTGAACCGCACCGTCGACGGCGGGCGTGGTGCTGGCGTCCGTGGTTTGCGCATGGACGTTACCGGCCATGGCCGCAACGAAGATGGCGCAGCCGGTAGCAACCGGGCTCAGCTGGAATACGTGGCGAACCGGCTGGGCGGCGCGCTTGGTTGCGAAGATATTCATTTGTCCCCTCAATAAAGACGAATAGTTTTTTCCCGAAACTACAGCGCGACAGGCAGCGGCACGGCAGCCTCAAGCAAACGGTTTTGTACGTTCCATCACGGATGATGTACTAAAACTAGATGCACTGTCAACGAGAGTTGCTTGTTACTACGATAATGGCATGTTTTTCCCGAAAACGGCAGTTGAAGACAGGTTTCCCGTTGTATTTGAGCTACAAAATGGTGCAAGTCGTTCTGTAGTACGACTACAAATGAGGCAGTTCGCTATTTGATCGCTCATGACTGCACCAAGTTGGTGCAAATATGGAGGCAAGACCATCGCAATGGAAAGGCGCTGTCAGCGTTATCTGTTGATGGCTCCGATCGCGATACGCAGCAATTGTTCCGCAGTAGTGATGCGTTCGCCATCGAGCGCCCAGCGCCAGCCCAGGTAGTCGGGCAGGTAGCGCGAGGCCACGCCGCGGAAATGGCTGAGCCACTGCCGCAGGCGTGCGTGATAGGCGTTGACGTTCTGGACGTGGATGGCGCCGGCAGCCCGGCGACGGACCCGTATGCCGGCCTGCAGGTTGACCGCCTCATGTGCAATGCGGTGCTTGCGGGCGAATGCGCGGTAGGCAGCGTGGGAATCGCTCACCAGCAGCACCTGCCGGTCGAGCCTGGGCAGCAGATGGCGCTCCAGCTGCCCGGCTTTCAAGGATCCACGGCCTACGACCGCATCGATCGTCTGCCCGCTACGGTCGCGCGCCACCAGGATGCAGTCGAGCTCGCTTGAAATCCCGCGCTTGTGGGCCCGACCACCGCGCTTGCGTGCCGGCCTGTCCAGCTTGCGCGAGCCCTTTTGCGATTCGAGGATGAACATCTCGTCGGCTTCGGCGATGCCGCTCAAGGTCTTGGGACGATCGTGCCTGGCCTGGTCGAGAAAGCGGTGGCGCCACCGGAAGGCCGTGTTGCGGTGTACGCCGACTTCCCTGGCTGCCTTGCGCACCGACTTCGATGCGAGCATCGTGTCCAGGTAGTCGAGCCATTTTTCCCGTAGCCGCAGGTGCGCCAGCGGTGTGCCGCTCAGGTCGTTATAGGTGCGGCCGCACGCACGGCAGCGGTAGCGCTGCAGGCCGTTGGCCTGGCCATGCCGGTAGTAACGCTCGCAAGCGCAGGCAGGACAGCGGCGCTTACCTTCCTTGACCTGGGCAATGAGGGCGATGATGCGGTCGAGTCCGGCGGCCGGGTGCAGGGCCGAGAGCGTTTGCAGGCGCTGCGGCACGTTCAGCGCCGGCAGCTGGGCGAACCACTTCCTGAAGCGGGGAGCGCGCATGATCGGGTCCTGTCGAGGGAGACAGGCGTTCGACCGCCGAACTGCTCGGCAGTTCGGTCCTCATCCATAGGTCCGGTTGACTGCGCCAATGGAAATGGCGCTCGGACAGAAGGAACGACGCTTGAAAGTGTACTTTGACTAGAAAGCAGTGAAGTCGATCAGCAGCCGAATGCACTTGTTCGATACATGGCTGCAGCGGGCGGGCGCATGCATCAGGGATGCGCTGTCGACGGCGCTGTAGTGCGATTACGGATACACCTCACTCAGGACAAGGCCCTGGCCTCGTCCGATGCCGGCCGTGCCTCCTTGCGCGACGGGCCTTGCACCAGCAGGTGCAGCCGACCTTCCAGCACCCGGAATTCGAGCGGCATTGTCATCCTGCTCACCTCGCCGTCCACCGCGACCTTCATGCGCTTGCGCCCATACACGGCCGGCGTGAGCACCGTCAGGCGCCGGAAGGCGAAGGCCTCGACTTCATCGTCCTCCCCGAGCCGCCCGCGCAGCCCCTGGATGAGCAGGCGCAACAGGCCAAGCTTGCCCATCGGACGCGGCGCGATGCCGACCAGCTGGCCGTCCTCTACCGCCTCGACCAGGCCATCGCGCATGCCGACCTGCTCCAGCTGCAGGCGGTTGTTGCCGACAAACAAGGTAGTCGTGCGCAAGCGGCGCTCCTTGCCGTCGAGTTCGAGGGTGATGCGCAAGTGCCGGTGCGGCCGCAGCGCGATCTTGACTGCCGAAAAGAAGGCGACCAGCCGGCTGCGTCCATAGTGGCGTTTGTCCAGCTCGCGCGCTTCAAGCAGTTTCGGATACAGGCCGACGCTGGCGTTGACGAGAAATACCTTGTTGTTGAGCAAGCCGACCTGTACCGGTTGCACCTGGGCGCGCAGCAGCGCATACACGGCCTCGGCCAGGTCTTCGGGAATGCCGTGGGTACGGCCGAAGTAATTGAAGGTACCTTGCGGCAGGACGCCGAAGGGACAGCCGGCCAGCACCGCCTGGTGCGCCACCGTGTTGATGGTGCCGTCGCCGCCGGCCGCCACCAGGATGCCCTCCTCGGCCACGGCGCGCGCCGCCAGCGCGCGCGCCTGCTCTTCCAGCCCGGCCGGATCCTCGACCAGCTCCAGATGGCAGCGCCGTCCGGCCCCATCGAACACCTGCTCGATGGTGGAGCGGCGCAGTTCGGTCTCGGAGTGGCCCGATCCCGCATTCATGACGATGAAATACGGGGCGTCGGGGCGCGGCGCGGTACTGGGCATCGTGGCTCGTGTTTCGGTGAGTGGACCTGCAGGCATCCTACACCCGGCGCCCGCGCGCCACGGTGCGCTAGCGCTCCGACAGCGCCATGCGGTACAGGTTCAGGGGCGGCGCGCCCTCGGCCAGCGTGCGCGTGCCCTCGAAGCGCATGCCGAGCCTGAGCAGCAGCGCGATCGAGGCCGCGTTACCCGGGGTGGTGATGGCGGCCAGCCGCGCGATGCCGAGCGCGCGCGCATGCGCCACCACGCCCTGCGCCGCCTCGAAGGCATACCCGCGTCCGCGGTAGCGCGGCAGGAAGGCATAGCCGATGTCGACGTCATCGAGCCCATCGCGCTTGATCAGGCCCGCCATCCCGACCGGCACCCCACCGTCCTCCCGCAGCTCCACCATATACATCGAATGGCCGAGCGCGCGCTGCATCGCCACCGGACCGTCCGCGATCGACTTCACGGCCGCTTCCAGCGTACGCACGCCGCGGTCGCCGATATGCGCGATGAAGGCGGGATCGTTCAATACTTCCAGGTAGTGCGCCGCGTCGCCTGGCGTCAGCAGGCGCAGGCGCAGGCGTTCGGTAAGCAGGATCTCGGCGCCGCGCTGGCCGCTCATGCGTCCGCCGTCGGCCAGTGGTCAGGGTCGCGCAGCAGCTGGTACATCACGTAGGCGTCGACGTAGCCGAGGCGCTTGTGGCGGTAGGCCTTGGGCAGCGTGCCCACGATCGAGAAGCCGAGTTTCTTCCAGAGCCGGATGGCGCTGCCGTTGGTGCTCACCACATAGTTGAACTGCATCGCCAGGTAGCCGCGCCTGCGCGCCTCTTCCAGGCTATGCGCGCCGAGCAGGCGCCCGACTCCCGCGCCCTGCGCCGAGGGACTGACCATGTAGGAAGCGTTCGCCACATGGTGGCCACGCCCCACCTGGTTCGGTACCAGGCGGTACATGCCGAGCAGGCGCTCGCCGCCGCTGGTCGCGACGAAGCTCGCCACGTCGGGTCCGAGCCAGTAGGCATGGCCGGTCTCGCGCGAGGTCGCGCTGGTGAACGGATAGGTTTCACCGGCGGCGACGTGGGCGCAGAAGATGCTCCACATCGCATCGAAATCGTGCTCGCCGGCGGGGCGGATCTGGACGTCTTTCACGGCTGTCGAAACGCGTTACCGAACTGGAAAGCGTTCTATTCTAGACCAAACCGGGCCTGCTCCACGGCGCGATGGTCGTATCGTGCGGCCGCTGTTGCGATCTACCCCGCCACCACTTCGGTCCTATTGCGGCATCCGGAAATCCGTGCTGGCGGGACGTCCTGGCAGGCGCAGGGTGACCTGGGCCGACGGCGCCTCGGCCACCACGGCGCCGCGCCGCAGCACCAGGCGGCGTGGCGCGCGCAGGCGGATCGCCTCCACCGTGGAGCCGGCGTCCAGCAGCACCAGGTCGGCCTGGCATCCGGGCGCCAGGCCGTAGCCTTCCAGGCCGAGGATGCGCGCCGGGGTCTCGGTCACCGCCAGGAAGCATTGGTGCATCGCCTCCACCCCCGTCATCTGGGCCACGTGCAGGCCCATGTGCGCCACTTCCAGCATGTCGCCGGAACCCATGCCGTACCAGGGATCGAGCACGCAGTCGTGACCGAAGGCCACGTCCACGCCCGCCTCCAGCAGTTCCGGCACGCGCGTCATGCCGCGCCGCTTCGGGTAGGTGTCGTGGCGGCCCTGCAGGGTGATGTTGATCAGGGGGTTGGCGATGGCGGCGACGCCACTTTCCGCGATCAGGGGCAGCAGCTTGCTGACGTAATAGTTGTCCATCGAATGCATCGAGGTCAGGTGCGAGCCGGCCACCAGGCCCTGCATGCCGAGGCGCTGGGTGTGGTAGGCCAGGGTCTCGATATGGCGCGACATCGGGTCGTCGGTCTCGTCGCAATGCATGTCCACGCGCCGGTCGTGCTGCGCCGCGTACTCGCACAGCAGGCGGATCGATTCGGCGCCGTCCGCCGTGGTGCGTTCGAAGTGCGGGATGCCGCCGACCACGTCGACGCCCAAGGCAATCGCGCGTTTCAGGTTGCCGAAGGCGCCGGGACTGCGCAGCAGGCCGTCCTGCGGAAAGGCCACCAGCTGCAGGTCGAGGTAGGGCGCGACCTGCTTGCGCACTTCCAGCAGCGCTTCCACCGCCAGCAGGCGGTCATCGCAAATATCGACGTGGGTGCGGATCGCCAGCAGGCCGCGCGCCACCGCCCAGTCGCAATAGCGCAGCGCGCGCTCGATGATCGCCTCCTGGGCCAGCTGGGGCTTGAGCTCCCCCCACAGGCGGATCCCTTCCAGCAGGGTGCCGCTGCGGTTCACCCGCGGCAGGCCGTAGCTCAGGGTCGAGTCCATGTGGAAATGCGCGTCCACGAAGGGCGGGCTGACCAGGCCACCGTCGGCGTCGATCTCGCGCGCGCCCTGGGCCGCCAGGCGCTTTTCCACGGCGGCGATGCGCTCGCCGTTGATGCCGATGTCGATGTCCCGGCTGCCATCCGGCAGGGTGGCATTGCGAATCACGAGATCCATGCGTGCTCCTCCTTGTTGTCCCGATTGTAAGCCTATCAGGGCGGGCCGGACGCCGAAGCGGCCGACCAGGCCCCATGCTGCAATGCAATAATTCATTGCCATTCCGGCCAACAAGACTTTGCAAGCTTGTCCAATCATGGATACACTAGCCGATATTGCAGTGCGCCATAAATGACCGACAAGGAAACTTCCATGACCCAGATCCGCGACCAGTTTTCCGCAGTAGGCAAGGCCCAGTTCGAAGCACAACTCGATTTCTTCCAATTTTTCAGCACCCAGGCACTGGAGAGCGCCAGCCGGCTCGCCGCCCTGCAACTGGCCGCGTCGCGCGAAGCGGCCACGCGTGCGCTCGGCGCCGGTTTCGCCCTGGCCCAGGGCCGCGCGCCGTCGAGCGCCGGCGTGCAGCCTGCCGACACCGCGGTCGCGCCAGCAGCCGCCCCGGCCCCGCAGTCCGAACCAATGGCCGACGCACCCGCCACTCCTGCATTGACATTGCCACCCCAGGCCGAGACCGCACAGGTGGACGCCCAGGTGACCGAACCCCTGATCCTGGCCGAACCGGCTGCGCCTGAAGTCCTGGCCGCCACCCCTACGCCGGTTCCGGTGGCCGAGCCGAAAGCCATCGCCACGGCCGCCGGCAATGGAGAGGCGCATGCCGCCATGGCCGCGCACCCGGCCGCCGCCCCGCTCGCACCGGCGCCTGGCGCGGCACCGAAAGCCACGCTCGCGCCGGCCGCACCGAAGCGCAAGAAATAAGCGTCGCCCGGTGGGCACGTCACGCCAGGCGACGCCTGCGCGGGATTGGCAAAGCGACTACACTAGCGGGCTTCGGCCCGCTTGGCGTTTCCGGACGTGGCAAGCCGGGCCCACACTTTTCAAGGAAACGCCATGTGCCCTCGCCCAGGTGCGGCCCGATGAGCCTCGCACGCCTGATCAGCGGCTTCGTCCGCCGCCACTGGCCTGCCTATGTCTCGTCGGCCTTCATGCTGGCCGGCGTGGCCGTGTGCACGGTCCTCATTCCACGCAAGGTCGGCGCCCTGATCGACGGCCTGGCCGCCCACCGCCTCGACCAGGACGCGCTGCTGCTCGGACTGGCCCAGCTGCTCGGCCTGGGCCTGGCCATCTACGTGCTGCGGGTCGGCTGGCGCATCCGCCTGTATTCCGCCGCCTACAACCTCGGCGTCGAGCTGCGCACGCGCCTGTATGCGCGCCTGGCCAGCCAGGGTCCGGGCTTCTACCAGCGCCAGCGCACCGGCGACCTGATGGCGCTTGCCACCAACGACATCGACGCCATCGAGATGGCGGCCGGCGAAGCCATGCTGGCTGGCTTCGACGGCAGCCTGACCCTGGTGATGGTACTGGGGATCATGACGCTCGGAGTCGATCCGCGCCTGGCCGCCGTGGCCCTGCTGCCCTTCCCCCTGATGGCGTATGCCTTCTGGCGCATCTCGCGCCAGGTCCACACTGCCGAAGCCGACGCGCTGAAGCGCTTCTCGGCCCTGAACGACCATGTGCAGGAATCGCTCACCGGCGTACGCACCCTGCGCGCGATCGGCCTGGAAGCGCGCAGCAGCGCGCAGTTCAGCGAACTGGCGGGCCAGGCGGCCGACGCCAGCCTGGCTGCCCAGCGCTGGGAAGCGGCCTACGAACCGGCCGTGGGCCTGACCCTCACCGCCGCCACCGGCCTGACCCTGGGCCTGGGCGGCTACCTGGTATGGCACGACGAGCTGACGGTGGGCGCGCTCACCAGCTTCTCGATGTACCTGGGCCAGCTGATCTGGCCGATGTTCGCGGCCGGCTGGGTGCTGTCGCTGATCGAGCGCGGCCGCGCCGGCCTGGCGCGCCTGCAGCCGCTGCTCGACATGCCGCTCACGGTCGAGGACCACGGCACGCTGGAACAGGTCGGGCGCGGTCCGCTCGTGCTGGACCGGGTCCGCTTCGCCTACCACGACGCGCAGCAGCCGGCGCTGGACGATGTCTCGCTGCGCATCGAGCCGGGCCAGACGCTGGGCCTGGTCGGCCCCACCGGCGCCGGCAAGTCGACCCTGCTGCGGGTGCTGCTGCGCCAGGCCACGCCGCAGGCCGGCGCGGTATCCTGGGCCGGCCAGCCGCTGGACGCCTACCGCCTGGCCGCGCTGCGCGCCGCCATGAGCTGGGTGCCGCAGGAATCCTTCCTGTTCTCGGCCACCATCGCGGAGAACATCGCGCTGGCGCGCCCGGGCGCCTCGCGCGCCGAGGTGGAACAGGCGGCCAGGATGGCCTCGATCCACGACGACATCCTGCGTTTCCCGCAGGGCTACGACACCCCGGTGGGCGAAAAGGGCATCACCCTGTCGGGAGGCCAGCGCCAGCGTGTGGCGATCGCGCGCGCGCTGCTGGCCGACAGCGCCCTGCTGCTGCTGGACGACGCGCTGTCGGCGGTGGACACCGGCACCGAGACCCGCATCCTGGAACACCTCGAGGAGCTGCGCCTGGCGCGGCCGGAACGCGCCGCCGTCATCGCCAGCCACCGCCTGTCGGCCGTGGCCGGGGCCGACCGCATCGTGGTGCTGCGCGAGGGCTGCATCCTTGAGACCGGCACCCACGACGAACTGCTGGCGCTGGACGGCTGGTATGCCAGCCAGTGGCGCTACCAACAACTGGAGGCCAGCATTGACGCCGACTGACGCACACACCGAGACGCAGCAGATGCGGGCCCAGGCCAGGCAGGCGGCCGGCCTGCTGCGCCGCGCCGCCGCGCCCGACCGGCGCCACCTGGGCTGGGCCACCTTCTGGCTGGCGATCGCCGCCGGGCTGGAAGTGCTCGGCCCGCTGCTGGGCAAGGCCCTGATCGACGACCACTTCCTGACCCGCCGGCTGGACTGGCCGCGCATGGCGCTGCTGCTCGGCGGCCTGGTCGTCACCGGCTGGGCCTCGTCCTGGATCCGCTACCTGCAGCTGATCCGGCTGTCGGGCCTGGCGATGCGCTCGGTGCGCCGCCTGCGCGAATGGGTGTACGGCCACGTGCTGCGCCTGCCGATGGCCTTCTTCGACCGCGCCATCACCGGCCAGCTGGTCAGCCGGGTGACCAACGACACCGAGGCCGTCAAGACCCTCTACATCCAGGTGCTGTTCGTGATGCTCGACTCCAGCATCGTGCTGGTCGGGACCCTGGCCGCGATGGCCTGGCTCGACTGGCGCCTGATGCTGGTGGTGCTGGCCCTGGTGCCGGCGGTGGTCGGCATCGTCTGGCTCTACCAGCGCCTGTCGGCGCCGGCCGTGACCCGCGCGCGCGCCCTGCGCAGCGACATCAATGGCCAGATCGCCGAGTCGATCGGCGGCATGAGCGTGCTGCAGGCCAGCAATGCGCAGATGCGTTTCGGCGAGCGCTTCCTGACCACCAACCGCGCCCACTATACGGCGCGCCTGGCCGAACTGCGCGCCAACGCCCTGCTGCTGCGGCCCGCGCTCGACCTGCTCAACGTGGTGCTGCTCACCATCGTGATCTTCGGCTTCGGCCAGCGCGAACTGGGCGCGGTGGAAGTCGGGGTGCTGTACGCCTTCATCAGCTACATCGCACGCGTGGTCGAGCCGCTGATCCAGATCACCATGCAGTTCAGCGGCCTGCAGCAGGCGGTGGTGGCGACCGCGCGCGTGGCCAGCCTGCTCGACGAAAGCGGCGCCGCGGAGCACGCCGCCGGCCGCATCCAGGACGATGCCGAGTTCGACCCGCGCGCACCGGCGGTGCGGGTGCGCGGCCTGAACTTCGCGTACGTGCCGGGCCAGCGCGTGCTGCACGATCTCTCGCTCGAGATTCCGCAGGGCGCCTTCTTCGGCATCGTCGGCCATACCGGCAGCGGCAAGTCGACCCTGCTGTCGCTGCTGCTGCGCTACTACACACCGGACGAAGGCAGCATCGAGATCGCCGGCATGCCGCTGGCCGCGATCGGCAACGAGCGCTTCCGCAACGAAGTGGGCCTGGTGCCGCAGGACCCGTTCATCCTGGCCGCGACGGCGCGCGAGAACATCGACATGGGACGCGGCCTGCCGCAGGCGGCGATCGAGGCGGCGGCGCGCGCGGCGCACGCGCACGGCTTCATCGCGGCGCTCGAACAGGGCTACGACACCCAGCTGGGCGAAGGCGGCTCGCGCCTGTCCGCCGGCCAGAAGCAGCTGCTGGCGATCGCGCGCGCGCTGGCCGGCCAGCCGCGCATCCTGCTGCTGGACGAAGCCACCTCGCGCATCGACAGCGCCACCGAGCAGATCGTGCAGGAAGCGCTGGAAGAACTGCGCGGCAAGGTCACCATCATCGCGATCGCGCACCGCCTGTCGACCATCCGCGCGGCCGACCGCATCGTGGTGCTGAACCACGGCCGCCTGGCCGAGGCCGGGTCGCACGAGGAACTAATGCGCATCGAGGGCGGCCTGTACCAGCGCCTCTACCTGCTGCAGCAGATCGCGCTCTAGCCTGCCAGGCGCGGCTCCAGTTGAAGCAGCCGGCCGGCACGCCGGCCCCGCTCACCAGCCAGGCGCCGTGCCGGTAGAAGTCCCAGCGCCGCTGCGGCGCCACCGCCACCACGACCACGCCCAGCGCACGGTCGCTCCAGACCAGGCGCGCGTCGAGCGCCGCGTACACCGCGCGCGGCGTGGTGCCGGGGGCAAAAGCGACCGTGGCAAAACCGGTCTGCGCCGGCGGCAGCAGGGCCCAGGCGCCGGCGCCCGCACTCACGGCCGCCAGCGCCAGCAGCGCGCTCGCACCGGGCAGGCCTGGCCCGCCAGCGCGCTGGCGCAGGCGCCAGCCGAGCAGCAGCGGCGCGATGCCGAACAGGGCCAGCCACAGCAGGTCCCACAGCAGCGGATCGTCGCTGTCGACCCGGATCCGGTGGATCTGCAGCAGCCAGTGCGAGAGCAGCGTATCGACCACGTGCCACAGGCCGAAGCCCACCAGCAGCGCCCCGAGCAGCGGCCAGCCGCGGCTGGCGGCGCCGGCCCGGTGCTGGCGCCACAATCCGGCCAGGCCGGCCAGCGCGACCAGGTACATCAGCGCATGGAACCAGCCATCCCACAGCACCTGCAGGCGCAGGTCATCGACGCCGGGAACCAGGCTGAGCAAATGGTGCCATTGCAGGATCTGGTGCAGCAGGATGCCGTCGAAGAAGCCGCCCAGCGCGAAGCCGAGCACGGCGGCCCAGCGAAACCACGGTGTTTTCCACATCGTCATCACCTCGGATCGACCCAGCCCCCGGAGAGTATAGCCCGCTGCGCCGGCGCGCCCTGCACGCCACGGCGCGGGCAAGGGGTCACCCCCGGGCGCGCCGGCTCCAGCCGATCCCGGCCGCCAGCGCCGCCAGCCCGGCCGCGAGAAAGGCGAGCGCCGAACGCGCGGTGGCGTCGCCATGGAAGCCGACGACGTCGAGCATCGGCATGCCCCTGGCATTCACCATGACGTACAGGCCGAACAGGAACAGGCCGAGGAACAGGCGCGGCGTGCGGCTCAGCTGGCCGAATAGCGCGGCGCAGCCGGCCAGCGCCACCAGGCCGGCCAGGGCGGCGCCGGCGCGCACCGGTTCGGCCACGCTCCAGCGCAGCAGCACCGGCGCGACGAACAGCGTGCCCAGCAGCAGCGCAGCGCCCCACTGGCGCAGGAAGCGGCGCCCTTCGCCGCCCGGCACGGCGGCGCCCAGGGCCGCACAGCCGCAGGCGGCGTCGCGCGTGCTGCAGTCGCTGCACAGGATGCCCCAGTAGGCCACGGCGCCCGCCAGGACACCCGGCAGCACGGATGCCGGCAACAGCAGGCCGCCGGCCAGGCAGGCACCGAGCATGGCGATGGCGCTGGGCGCGCTGGCCAGCACCAGGCAGGCTTCGGCCAGCACCTGGCCGGGCAGGCCGGGCAGGCGCGCGGCCAGGCGCAGCAGGGGCTGCACGGCGCGCGCCAGCGGGCGCAGCCAGCCGTCCAGCACGGCCAGTGGCGAGCGCCGCCGGCGCGCCTTGCCGGCCTTGACCCGGTCCGGCGAAAAACGGTGGAACAGCAGCACCGCCGGCAGCAGCGGCAGCAGGGCCAGCAGGCCGGACAGCAGCCGCTCGCGCGCCGCGCCTGCGCTCCACATCCATTGCGGCAGCTCCACCGGCGCCAATGCGGCCTGGAAGGGCATCATGCCGATGCCGAGGGCGGCGGTGTCCGCGTGGCCGCGCAGGCTGGCCAGGGCCGCCGACATGCCGGTGAAATCGGCCAGCGCCAGCAGCGGGTCGGCGCCGCCCTTCTCCACCGCGGCGCCGATCGAGAGCTGGGCCATCCACAGCACGAAATACAGCAGGTCGCCGGCCTTGCCCATGAGCGGACTCCAGCTGTCGCACAGCACGGCGCAGCTGGCGGCGAACATGGCCATCGGCAACAGCATCAGCACATAGGTCTGCAGGTAGACCAGCGGCTGCAGCGGGCCGTCGCCGCGCAGCAAGTGGCAAACGAAGGTGGTCAGCATGAAGCCGCCCAGCAGCAGCACCAGGAAAGCGAGGGCGCCGAGCCAGCGGCTGGCCACCAGCAGGCTGTTGCCGGCCGCGCTGGCGCCGATCACGCCGCCGATCCCGCTGCGCAGGTCTTCGCCGGTGCGCCCGCGCGCCAGGTAGAAGCCCGCCAGGCTGAACAGCAGGCTGGCCATGGTGGCGCTGCCCATCGCCAGCGCGGAACTGGTGTACAGCACGCGCGCATCCTCCAGCACCATCAGGGCGCGGCCGCTGCCGGTATCGGTGATCATCGCCCAGCTCACCGCCACCACCGCCAGCAGCGCGGCCAGGGTGGACAGGCGGCGCAGGCGCAGCCTGACTTCGTTCGCCGCCAGCACGTACACCTGGCCCGCGCTCATGCCGCCTCCGCCTGCAGCGCGTAGCGCTGCGCCATCAGCGCTTCTTCCAGGCTCGGCTCGGCGGCGCGCGCGCCCAGGCAGGGCAGTTCCGGATGCGCGATGCGCAGCAGCATGCGCCCGTCCTGGCGCTGCGCCTGCAGCACCTGCACCCGCTCCCGCAGCGCGCCATAGTCGGCCTCGGCCACGCTGGCGCTCCATACCTGGCCGCGCGCACGCGCCAGGATCGCGTCCGGCGTCTCGTGCGCCACCAGGCGCCCGGAACGCATGACGGCCAGCTCGGTCGCGATGCTCTCGACGTCCGACACGATGTGGGTGGACAGGATCACCAGCTTGCCCAGCCCCAGTTCGCCCAGCAGGTTGCGAAAGCGCAGGCGCTCTTCCGGGTCGAGCCCGGCGGTGGGTTCGTCGACCACCAGGATGTCGGGGTCGTTCAGCAGGGCCTGGGCGATGCCGAGCCGGCGCCGCATGCCGCCCGAGAACGAGGCGGCCGGGCGCTGCGCCTGTTCGTGCAGGTTGACCAGTTCCAGCAGGCGGCGGATGCGGGCGCCGTCGCGCACGCCCTTGAGGGCCGCGAAGTACTGCATGAATTCGAGCGCGCTCAGGTTCGGATAGACGCCGAAGTCCTGCGGCAGGTAGCCGAGGCGGCCCCGGATCGCTTCCGGCCGGCGCGCGATGTCGGCGCCCTCGAACAGGATCTGGCCGCTGCTGGGCCGGGCCAGGGTGGCGATCATGGCCATCAGGGTCGACTTGCCGGCGCCGTTGTGGCCGATCAGGCCGACCACGCCCCGGCCAAGGGAAAGCGTCACCCCGTCCACCGCCTTCAGGTCCTTGCCATAGCGTTTCGTCACCGCGCGCAGTTCCAGCATGCCGTTCTCCCCGTCTCCGTATCGATGGTGGTGTGTTGGTGAAGCGACTATAGGAAACGGGCCGCAGGCCGCTCAAGGGATTTGCGACAGGGAGTCGAAAACAGGGGGCGAAGCTCGCGCCGGACGGGTTGGCCATCCCTTGCCCAACTCATGCCCGACTCATATGTATCATTTTAGTGACAAGCAATTCGAAATCTAATTTCTTTACTGCAACAAGCATATAATGGTTTTCGATACAAACCCGGATGTCTATCAGCCTGCGTTCCGAGACCAGTTCATGCTTCGCCTTCCATCCCGCATGTCGTCACGCCAGCGGTGCCTTGCGCTTGCGCTGGCGCTGTCCATTGCGTCCTCCGCGGCCGCAGGCGCAGACACGCAGCCACTGGCCCAGCGGCTGGAGCAGATTCGCGAGGTCAACCGCTTCGTGCCGGAGCGCGCCATGCCGATGCTGCTCGCCATCGAGCAGGAAGGCCGCGCCGCGCCGCTCGAGCTGCGGATCGAATTCCTGAACCAGCTGTCGGGTGGCTACGACGGCCTCGGCAAGCTGGACGAGGCGCTGGCGGTGGCCGAGGAACTGGTGGCCCTGGGACGCAGGCACGGCCACAACGGCGCGATGGCCAAGGGCCTGCTGCGCAAGGCCTACATGGCCTACCGCCATGCCGAACTGCTCGATGCGCACCAGCTGACCTGGGAAGCCGAGCGGCTGGCCAACCAGACCGACGACGTCGAGCTGAAAGTGCGCGCCACGATCGCGGCCGGCGATGCCTTCACCGAGCAAGGCAATTTTCCGAAAGCGCTGGAGCGCCTGCAGTCGGCCGCGGCGCTGGCGCGCAAGCACGGCGATCCGACCCAGATCGTCATGTCGCTCAATGCGCTGGTCGAGCTGTACGGCCAGATGCGCGAATACGACAAGGGCTTCGAGACCCTGGCCGAAGCGGTGGCGGCGGCGGAGAAAGCCCGTTCCCCCGGACGCATGTCGACCCTCAAGCACGCCGAATACTCGCTGGCGGCGGCCACCGGCCAGTACCAGCGCGGCCTGAAGGCGCTGCTGGACAGCCTGGCGATCGAGCGCTCGATCGGGGCCGACTCGATGGTGGCCTACACGCTGGCGAACCTGTCGGACTGCTACCTGAAACTGCGCGACTATGCCAACGCCGCCG
Source organism: Massilia sp. MS-15 (assembly GCF_020176695.1). Classification (GTDB taxonomy): domain Bacteria; phylum Pseudomonadota; class Gammaproteobacteria; order Burkholderiales; family Burkholderiaceae_D; genus Telluria; species Telluria hydrophila. Next base: position 127,935 of record NZ_JAIWIA010000036.1, read on the forward strand.
CCTACGCGGAACAGTCGATCGTGGCGGCGCGCGCCCTCAACGACGCCGGACTGGAAGCAACCGGGCGCCTGAACCTGGGCCAGGCCTACCTGGCCACCGGCCGCCTGGTCGACGGCAAGCGCCACATCGAGGCCGGCATGTCGGCCTACGAGAACCTGGGCGACCAGCCCGAGCTGCAGGCGGTGCTGGTCGAGTACGGCCAGGCGCTCGAGCGCGCCGGCGACCTGCCGGGCGCCCTGCGCGCCTACCACCGCGAACGCAAGATCTCGAACGAGCTGTTCGAGCGGCGCCGCCAGCGCGCGGTGCTCGACCTGCAGGAAAAATACGAGACCGAGAAGAAGCAGCGCCAGATCGAGCTGCTGCGCAGCGAAAACGAAGTCAACCGCCTGCAGCAGCGCGTCTGGTGGCTGCTGGTGGCTGTGTTCGCACTGGCCTCGGTGGTGGTCGGCCTGCTGTACCGCAAGGTGCGCCATACCAACGCCCAGCTGCACGAAAAGAACAAGGAACTCAAGCAGCAGAGCGTGCGCGATCCCCTGACCGGGCTGTACAACCGCCGCCACTTCCTCGACTACATGCGCACCACGCCCCAGGCCCTGGTCCAGGCCGGCCCGGACCAGTGCGGCGCGCTGTTCCTGCTCGACGTCGACCACTTCAAGCACATCAACGATACCTTTGGCCATGCCGCGGGCGACGCCGTGCTGACCGCGATCTCCAACAGCCTGGGCGAGATCCTGCGCGAGACCGACATGATCGTGCGCTGGGGCGGCGAGGAATTCCTGGCCTTCCTGCCGAGCATTCCGCGTTCCGGCCTGGACGAGGTGGCGCAGCGCATCCTGAGCGGCATCTCGGCGGTCGCGGTGGCGCATGGCGAGCACCGGCTGGCGGTCAACGTGTCGATCGGCTTCGCGCCCTTCCCGCTGTCCTGCGGCGGCGTGGCGCTGCCATGGGAACGTGCGGTCAACATCGTCGACATGGCCCTGTACATGGCCAAGTCGCACGGCCGCAACCGTGCCTACGGCGTGCTGGGCTTCGCCGACCCGGCCCAGGTGTGCATGGAAGACATCGAGCAGAACCTGGAAGGCGCCTGGCGTGCCGGCAAGGTCAAGATGTCGGTGGTGCTGGGCAACCAGGCGAGCGCCGTGCAGGCCGCCTGAACGCGGTACGCGGCCGGCCGCTAGTCCGCCGCATCCTGGATTTTTTCGCCGGCGTCCTCGACCTTCCTGCCGACTTCCTCGGTGGCCCGTTTCAGCCCGCCCTTGGCGTCCTGGGTGGCATCCTTGATCTTGTCGCGCGCCTCGCGCGCGGCGCGGTCGGCCTTGGCCAGTTCATTGTCCAGCTGGCGCGTGACCTTCGCGCCCGCGTCGTCGAGCGCCTTGCCGGCGCGCTGGGCCGGACCGACCGCTTCTTCCTCGCGGCTGCAGCCTGCCAGAGACGCCAGTATCAGGAGCGTGCCCAACATGCCTGTCTTCGTGCGTGTTTTCATATGGAACCCCGCCTGTCTGCTTGCCAGAAAGGATACACCGCCCGCCGCAAACGCGGCTGACGTTTCAGGCCAGCCGCCTCACTCCCCGCGCGTAGGATCGGCCAGCGGGTGGTCGCGCGCATCGAGGATGTCCTGCCGCAGCGTGCGGCTCTGCGTGTCCTCGCCCCAGCGCTTCGTGAATGTCGCCAGCCGCGCCAGCGCCTTGTCGTAGGAACGCGCGCGCCGCAGTTTGTCGACCGCGGCGCTGGTATCGCTCCAGGCCCGGGCGCGCTGTTCGGCGCGGGTGCAGTCGGCGGCGGCCTTGTTCAGCGACTGCTGCACCTGGCGCAGCTGCTCGGGCGTGGCGCGTGTGCGGCGCAGCGCGATCAGCTCGTCCTGGGCGTCGCGCGCCTTGCATTCCACCGCCAGCGCCACTGCCCGGTCCATGCGCCGCTCGATGCGCGTGCCTTCCGGACGCACGCTGAGCCAGATGATCCAGAGCGCGGCGAGCGCCAGGATCCACCAGCGCAGGCGGATCGGGGCGCGCCGCGGCGGCGGCGCGGCCGTGGGCTCCGCGCGCGCGTGGCGGCCGACGCCGGGCGGCGGCGGTATGCCTGGCGCATGGCGCGACGCCGGCGGCGGCTGCGTGGGCGCCGCCGGTGCCGGGGAAGGCGTGGCGCCGGCCGCCGCTGCCGGGACGGCGGCAGGGGCAGGCACGGGTGCCTGCGCCGGTGGCGCCGGGGCCGGGGCCGGCTGGGCCGGCGCCTGCACCGCTGCCTTGGCCAGCACCGGCGCGTCCGCGACAGGCAGCGCGGCCTGCTGGGCCGTGCCGCACCACGGGCAGAAGTTCACCCGTCTCGGCATCAGACGCCCGCAGTGCGGGGCGATGCAGCGGTAGACCGTGTCCTGGTGCGCCATGCCGTCCTTCATTCCGGATCGGGAACGCCGTCACCGGTATCCTCGGGGTCGGGCACCGGGTCATCGAGCAGCGCGGCCAGTTCCGGCAGCGCGCCGACCGTGCTCCACTTGTCCAGCCGCGGGTTCCAGGCCATGTTCCAGGCGCGCGTGGCAGCGTCGATCTCGCCGCGCGCGGCCTGGCGCGCGATGTCCTCGAGCGTGAACGGACCACGCTGGGCACCCTGCACGAACAGCTTGTAGCGCGCCGGAACCTTCGCCAGGTCCACCGGCGCGTCAAGCCGCTGCGTGGGCGCCGCGCGCCGCTGCAGCAGCACCGCCGCCTGCTCGTCGCTGGCCAGGTACTCGGGCAGGATCACGCGCTTGTCCACCGGCCGCTCGACTTCCCAGCTGTAGGCGTCGCTGGCGGAATCCGGCACCGTCTCGGTCCAGGTGGCGATGCCGGCCAGCGCGGTCTCGATCTGGGCCGGCGACAGGCCCGGGTCGAGCGCGGCGGCGCGCCGGATCCAGGCGTCGTACAGGCGCCGCGCGGTGATGTTCGGCAGCGAAGGCGACGGCAGCTGGGCCCCGGTCTCGTCCACTTCCAGGCGCGGCTCGTACACGCGCAGCTGGTAGTGGCGCATCAGGGCCGCCAGCAGCAGCAGCTGGTGCGGGCCCGCATTGGCCAGGCGGTGGCGCACGGCCTGGATTACGCCGTCGCGGTAGTACGGCGGCAGGCCGTTCGAGCGGATCGCGTATTCGTTGCCGATCTGGAGCCATTCGCCCGAACCCGGCTCGACCTCGAACAGGTACTGGCCGCGCGGCTGGAAGCTGGCCTCGCGGTCGCCCAGGTCGGGCTTGCGGCGGATGACGCCCAGCGCGATCGCCTCTAGGTACCACTCGTAGTCGTCGGCCAGCCGGTTCAGCTCGTCCATCGAGGGCGACAGCGGGTGGCGGAAGCGCGTGGCGTCGAAGTGCAGGTGGGTCGGGATCTTCGGGTTCTCGATCTGGTACGAGGCGCGCCAGGTCGGCAGGCCGCGCAGCACCGTCATCGGGAAGCCCGACAGCTCGATGTAGCACACCGCCTTGCCCGGGATGCCGGTGTTGACGATGGAGACCAGGTCGCCATGGAAGTACCCGGTCGGCACCGCGGCCCGCAGTTCCAGCTCCATCCGGCGCCAGGCGCCGACGTCGCCGACGCCGATGAAGCACTTGAACTGGTCGGCGTTCGGCGTGAACTCGGCCGAGAAGCGCGCATTCACCCAGGGCATGGCACTGCGGATCCATTCGGCGAACACGCGCTGGCGCTCCTGGGGCGTCATGCTTGACAAGCGTTCGAGCAGCGGATCGACTGGCTCCGGCTGCTCCAACTCCTGGCTGGACAGCTGCAGCTGGGCGCGCCGGAACAGTTTCAGCAGCAGGTCGGCGCGCAGGCGCTCGTCGCCCAGCTGCGGGAACAGGCGCGCCGAACCGCCGAATTCCAGCAGCACTTCCTCGCTCCAGGCGCCGACGTCGCCGGTCAGGCGCACGGGCGGCGGCAGCGTGTCGCCGGCCAGCTTGATGTAGGTGGCATGCTCCTGGCGCGCGTCCGCGCGCAGCTGGCTGATGCGCTGGTCGGCGGCGGCCAGCATGGCCGCCACCATCCGCCGTCCTTCCTGGAATTCGCCGGCGATGCCGCTCCACTGGGCATTGCCGTATTCGTCGGTGGACTGGGGCTCGCCCAGCCAGGACGACATGTTGCGCATTACCTCGATCGACTGGCCGGCCGCCACCGCCAGCAGGTGGAAGCGCAGGTAGTCGGCGATATCGCGCTTGAGGTGGTGCATGACTTCGCGCGCCTGCGGCTCCTTGCCGAACAGGCGGCCGGCGGCCTGCGACAGGTTGTTCAGCGATTCCTCGACCTGGCGCGTGCGCAGCGCGTCGCGGATGTCGCGGTAGCGGCGGCTGTTGCGCTCGGCATTGCCGAGGTCGCGCTGCGACAGGCGCGCCTTGACCTGTTCCAGCAGCGACAGCACGAATTCCAGGCCGCCCTGCTTGCGGTCGTCCAATAGCGCGTACAGGCGCTCCCGGACACGGGTCTTCAGGCGCACTTGCTGTTCACCCGTCATGCGCTTGATGCGGTCCTCGCTGGTCTCGGCGGTGGCGCCGGCCTCGCGGATCGCGTCGCGCTCCAGCTGCGGCAGCAGCTCGGCCACTTTTTCGCGCCACAGCTTGATGTCGTAGGAGGCCATGATGCGGTCGACCTCGAGCTGCACCTTGCTCTCGACGCGCTCGAGCAGCGAGCGGCCGTCCTTGTCCAACAGCAGCGTGTTGGTCAGCGCATACTCGGTGAACGGGGTCACGTCGACGGTGCCCTTGCGGAAGTCCGGGAAGGCGTCGAAGGGGCGCTCGGCCATTTCCATCTGCTCGCGCATGAAGCTGTCGCGCTCGGCGTCGGCGGCGCGGCGTGCCAGGCCGCCCTCCCCCCGCCCGTCGCTACTGACGAGGCCAAAGAAGGCCTTGACCATTAATCCGGCCAGCTCGTAGGCACGGATGTCGTCGCGCAGGCTCTGCTGGGTATCGAGCACCGCCTGGCCGAAGGCGGAATAGGCCTTGGAATAGGACAGGCGCATGTCGCCGAAGCGCTGCTCCGGCACCCGCGGATTGTAGGGCCCGAGCTTGTGCTGCTGCTGGTTGACCGCCACCGAGCGCTTGCGGTTGGCGAAATCGGCCGAGGCGAAATCCTCGAACAGGGTATCGGCCACCATCTGATACACGTCCTTGATGTCGGCCGTGGCCTTGTTGGCGAGGTTGGCGGTGTCGACGAAGTACACGTCGTCGTAGGGCGCGCCACGGCCCTGGATGCTGTCCGGGTCCATCCAGTGCACTTGCGCGTTCATGTCGCGCATCGCCGTTTCCAGCTCCATCAGGGTGGCGTAGGCGTTGGCCTCGGTACGCTCCTTGTTGGCCTTGGCAAAGCCGCCCGGCATCAGGAGCACCAGGTCGACCTGGCTGTCCGAGACTTCCTGGCGCGCGATGGCCTTGGACAGCCAGCCCAGGTCCAGCACGCTGCCGGCACCGGTGCCGCCGGCGCAGGAGGCGATCACGACGATGCGGAACTTCGAGGTATCGACCTGCAGGCCCAGGCGCTGGTAGTTTTCCTTGCGCTCGATCCCGGCATTGCTGGCCAGGCCGTTGAGCGCACCCTTGATGCGCCCGCGCAGCTTGGGGTACTTGTCGTACAGGTAGAGCCGGGCCAGCGCGCGGATCTGCCCCGCCCCCTTCGACGGGTCGATGCCGAGCGAGCGCAGCTTCTTCGGCCGCAGCGGCATCCAGCTTTCGATCAGCGGAAAGCGCGCCAGGCTGTCGTCGGACTCGTGGTATTGCGGCAGGTCGAGCGGTTCGACCAAGCGCTCCACGTCGCTCAGCTTGACCAGTTCGAACCAGGGGTCGGTGCGCTGCGACTTACCCTCGTCGATCACGGCATTGTTATCGAGGTCGAAGTGCAGGAAGCGCGCCACCGGGAAGTCGCCGATCGATTCCACGCGGGTCGGCTGGTGGCGGTTCCAGACCGCCGACAGGATGCGCCGGCGGATGCGCATCATCACTTCCATGCCGGTGCCGCCGGCGCCGATGAACAGGGTCGGGCGCAGGTCGACCTTCAGTTCGGACTTGGCGTTGACGGCTGCGGGGTTGGGAAAATCTGCCATGGTGTTCTCTTTTGTGTTCTCGTTGTCAGCGTCAGCGGCGGCCGACGAACAGGGCCGCGCCGAGTGCCACCAGGCCCACCGCCACCAGCGGTCCGGTCACGGCGAAGGTGAGGAACTTGCTGGCGTTGATGATTGCCAGCACCGCGGCGGCCGACAGAAAAGCCAGGCCCAGGAACAGCAGCCAGCCGGCGCTGCCCGCCGACGAGGGCGCCACGCGCCGCACCACCAGGTGGTGCACATAGGCGTTACGCACGAAGAAATACACCACCAGCAGCACCACGAACACCGCGGCGCCGATCGCCAGGTCGCGGCTCGAGGTGTCGGTGGCCGGTACCGGCGCGGCTGCCCCGGGCACCACCTCGACCGGGCGGGTGGCCGTGTCGGACTGGGTCTTCGGCAGCGGCTCCTGGGGCGAGGCCGATTCCTCGGGCAGCTTGAAGCCGGGATCGGCGGGTGCGGGCGCGGTGGCGGTCTGGTCTGCTTGCATGGGGTTTCCTTTCTTTTTTATTGTCAGCGGCCGAGCCGCACTTGCGCGCCTTCGCGCAGGTCGAGCAACTGGTGGCCGAACAGGGTCGTCTTCAGCAGCGCCACCTGGGTGCCGGCCTTGTCGTAGACCGGCTGCACGGTGCCGGGCCGGCCGCGCATGGTGCGCAGCTCATCCTCGACCGTGACCTGGGCCACGCGCGGGCGGCCATAGGCCCAGGCGCCCGCGGCCGCCGCCGCCAGCAGGGCCGCCGCCAGGCCGCCCAGGGCCGCGAGCGGACCCATGCCGTAGTGCACCCGTACTTCCAGCGGCAGCACTGCGTTCGAGGCCTGGATCGTGGCGGGCGGCGTGAAAATCTCGGGCAGGGGATCGCCCGGGAACAGGGCCGCCATGCGTTCGCGGAAGGCCTGCGACAGCACCAGCCGCTGCTGCGCCAGGTGGAGCTCGATGCGGCCCGGCAGAACATAGGCCGAGCCGGCCGACTTGAGCGCCGCCAGCGACCATTTGTCGGGCAGCTGCGCCACCGGCAACTGCATCGTCGAGCCCAGCGGCAGCGGCTGGCCTGGCGCCAGGCCGTTCACGCGGCTGCTGGCCAGGGCGATGGCGCGCGCCTCGCCCGCCAGCACCGAGCGCGCCCCCAGCGTGGCCGAGGCGATGGTGTAGGGGTAGATCGTGTTTTCCAGGTTCCAGCGCACGCTGGCGCGCGGGGTGCGCGCATCCGGATCGACGTCGGCGCGCAGCGCGCCGCCCGGCGCCTGGGAGAAGGCCACGCCGGGCGCGGCTTCCACCTGCACCGGCACCAGGCGCACGGTGTCGCGGTCGAGCGGCTTCAGGCGCGCCGGGCGCTCGGTGATCACGCGCGCGATGCGGCCCGAGGCCAGCAGGGCGTCGAGCGCCCGGCCGCCTTCGGGGCCGACCGCGAAGGCATACACCATCAGGCCGTTGGCCCGGTAGTGCCGGCCCTGCACCGGCATGCGCAGCGGGAAGGCGACCACCCGGTCGATCGCGGCGCCGCGATGGATCAGTGCATAGAACTCGCGGTTGCGCGCCGCGGTGGCCTGGTCGTTGTTCGGGCTGTTGCGGTTGTTGGTAACGAGCCAGACGATGCCCGGCTTGCCGGCCAGCGCGACCTTCATCGCCGCCTGCACCGCTTCGCCCAGGTCGGTATCGGTCAGCGCCGTGCTGTTCGGCTTGCGCGCCGTGTCGAGCCCAGCCAGGGCCGCGTTCACGCGGCGCCGCACCGTGTCGCCCTCGGCCTTGAGCGAGAGCAGTGCCTTGGGCGAGGGCGCGCCGGGCAGCGACTGGTTGAAGGAGGCCAGTACCAGGGCCTCGCCCGGCTGCACCACGGCGCCCGCCAGCGCCCCCACCAGCGGCTTGAACGGCGACTGCGGATCGCTGTAGAAGGGTTCCATCCAGCCCGAGTTCTGCACCAGGATCACGTGCGGCGTGGCGTGCGCGCCGGCGGCCGCGCACAGCAGCGCCAGGCTGGCAAGAACGCGGACCAGGACGGGGCGCAGGATCGGCATCATTGCGCCTTTCATTGCGCCCTTCATTGCGCTTCTTCCAGGCGCCAGCCGCGCATCAGGTTCCAGTCCGGATGGTGCAGCCACAGGCAGCCGTCATACACGAAGGGCTGGCAAGCCAGGGGATGCGAGAGGCGGATCACCTCGTCGAGGATCACGTTGCGGCGGCCGATCCATTCGACCGTGGCGCGCGCGATGACGCGGCCCTGGCCGCGCGCTTCCAGCGCCTCCTCGGCGCGGCCGGTGTACTTGTGCAGCCGGAGCACCAGGCCGCTCGGCTGGCTGCGGTTGTTGTTGAAGGCGCGCAGCAGCGGCAGCACCAGCGTATCGTCCTGGTTCTGGTCTTCCACGTGCTCGCCGGACCAGGGCTCGTCCAGCACCGGATGGCCGCGCCGGAACAGGAAATTCGCGAAGCCCAGGCGCGCGCCGTCGATCGGCATGCGCTGCGGCGCCTTGCTGCCCAGTTCGAGGAAGGAATAGCCCTGGCCGTCGTGCCCGATGTGCCACAAGCGCCCATCCCGGCTCTGGGTCGGGCCGCCGAAGTCCAGGCGCGGCTGCCAGCCGGGCGGCCAGGGCGTGAACAGCGGCGCCGCGCCCGGGCGCCAGGCCAGCTCGCCGCCTTCGTGCAGCCAGAACAGGCGGCCGTCGTAGCCGATCGGGCGCGACCAGCCTTCCCCCGGCACGTCGGGACAGGCGAATTCCTCGACCGCCCCGGTATCCGGACGCGCGCTCCACAGGCGCACCCTGCCCTCGAACAGCGCCAGGCAGGCGAGATGGCGGCGCATGGTGCCGGGCGCGGCCACCAGCGGCGCGTCCAGCACCGTCTCGGTGCGGTAGCTTTCGCTCACCGGATTGATCCAGAGGCGCTGCAGGCCGGCGCTGGTTGGCACGATCGCGACCTCGCCGCGGCGCGGCTCCGCCACCGGCAGCCAGGCATAGCAGGATGCGGTGAAGGCCAGGCTGGCCGCGCCTTCGTCGGGCGCCAGCACGTGCCACAGGGCGGCCGCCGGGTCCCAGTACTGCAGCACGCCGCGGGTATGGGCCAGCGCCAGCAGGCGCTGTTCGGGAAAGCCGTAATGGGCGGCGGCGAACACGCACAGCGCATTCGGCGGCGCCGGCATGGCCAGGTCGGGGCGGCCGGGATGCGGCGCGGCCGGGCGTTCTTCCAGGCTGTCGCCGAGCGGCAGCGAGGTCACCGGCAGGCCGTGCGGGACGTGGCGCGGCAACAGCGATTCCCCGCCCGGCCCCCACCAGCCCGGCTGGCGCGCGGGCGTGCCCGGCAGGCGCCGCAGCGGCTTGCCACAGTTCGGGCAGAACGCGAAGCCTTCCGGATAGATGGGCGCGCAGCCACAGGCGCTGGGCAGCGAGGCGCCGAGCAGGCGCGCCACGTCGGGCAGGCGGCCACGGGCCCCGGCCTGCCAGTCGACCAGGCCCAGGCCTTCGCTGGCCAGCAGCGCGAACTCCCCGCTGCGCTCGTCTTCCTGCCAGACACTGGCAGGGGTTTCCCATCGATATGTCATGCGTCGCCTTGCACCGTGCCCCGTTCGTCGGAGTGTGATGTGAATGCAGCCTGGATGGCTATTGTTGTTGCTCAAATCATAGCGCCGGCCACTGCCGCGCGGCGCGCCGTACACAAGGTAGCGCGTCCTGACCCCGCCAGGCTCAATAGCAGAGCCGAAATCGGCCCTGGCCCGGGAACTTCTGGCCAACGTACGTATAATGGCGCCGATTTCCGCCCAATTCCGCCGAACATGCATATGCCCGACACGCCCGCCCCCACCGTCCTGCCGGCCCAGGCCGAGCTTCCCGCCCACGCCGTCGATGCCGCCGCCAGCCACCTGGGCGACATCCTGGCGATCGCGCTCGAGCACGGTCCGGCGCAGGAGGCACTGGTGGTCTACGACGAACGCACCGCCCTGGCGCGCGCGCTGCTGGCAGGCTACCGCCGCAAGCTGCCGCAGGCGCGCTTCCTCGACTTCGACGCCTCCACGCCCGAGGCGGTGCTGGCCGCCTTTCGCGGCATGGCGCCGCGCGACCTGGTGGTGCTGGTGCAGTCCACCAACTTCCGCCTCGATGGCTTTCGCATCCGGGTCGAGCTGTTCAAGCTGGGATTGAAGGTGATCGAGCACGTGCACCTGTCACGCATGCCCGGTGCGCAGTCCGAGCACTACATCGAAGCGCTGGCCTACGATCCCGCTTACTTCCGCGGCACCGGACGCGCGCTCAAGGCCCGCATCGACGCGGCGCCGCATGCGCGCGTGGTGGGCGGTGGCGAGACCCTGTATTTCAGTTCGCCTTTCGAGCCGGCCAAGTTGAACGTGGGCGACTACAGCGACATGCACAACGTCGGCGGCCAGTTCCCGATCGGCGAAGTGTTTACCGAAGCGCTCGACCTGGAAGCGGTGCACGGCCGGGTGCAGGTGCACGTGTTCGGCGACACCAGCTACCGCTCCAACCACCCGGACCTGCCGGTGACCCTGGTCGTCGAGCGCGGACGCGTGGTCGGCACCGAGAACGCGACCCCGGCCTTCCAGGAAGTGCTGGACAGGATCAGCGCCGACGAAGGCGAAGTCTGGGTGCGCGAACTGGGCTTCGGCCTGAACCGCGCTTTTACACGCGAGCGGCGCGTGGACGACATCGGTACCTACGAGCGCATGTGCGGCATCCACCTGTCGCTCGGCGCCAAGCACGGCGTGTATCCGAAGCCCGGCTTCAAGCGCAAGGATGCGCGCTACCACATCGACGTGTTCGCGGTGACCGACGCCGTCTACCTGGGCGATGAGCGCGTGTACGCGGACGGGCACTGGACCTGCGGCGCCTGATTTCTCGGCGCGCTTGCATCACATTGCGCGTTTCCTGATCGTTCGAGCTTTCCTTCGGGCGGGCTCGCTGGGGCCTGCGGGCTTGCGCAGCGGACAGGCGTCCAGCGGTTCGGCCAGGCGCTGCGCCAGCCCTGCCCGCAGTTCGGCCAGTCCGGCGATGCGCGTATCGATGTCCGCCAGCTTGCGCTCGAGCGCGGCGCGCAGCTCGGCAGCCGAGGTCGCAGGGTCGAGCAGCAGCGGCATGCCGGCCTCGATTTCGGCCAGCGTGAAGCCGAGCGACTGGGCGGTGCGCAGGTAACACAGCCACTCGACCGCCTCGACCGGATAGTCACGGTAGCCGTTCTCGCGCCGGCGCGCCGTCAACAGGCCGCGCGCCTCGTAGAAGCGCAGCGCGTCGCGGCTCAGCCCTGTGGCGGCCGCCAGTTCTCCAATTTGCATGGCACGTTCCCGGAAATCGCTTGACCCTGGAGTGTACTCCAGGCTTGAGGATGTGGACTTCATCATCCACGGAGCCCCGCCATGCCCATTTCTTCCTCTGCCAACCGCCGCATCGTGAAAGCCAGCGCGATCTACGACCTGTTCCTGACCGCCTCCTTCGCCACGCCCTGGACCTTCGCCTTCGCCCACGGCCAGATCTCGGCGCTGAATACGGCACTGGGCGGCGCCGCCCTGCCCGCCTTCACGCCCTTCCATGTGCTGTTCGCCTGCCTGATGGGCAGCATCGTGCTGGTCTGGTCGGTGCTGCGCATCCTCGAGCCGACGCAAGGCCTGGGACGCTTCGACGGTACCGGACGCTTCCTGTTTTCGCTGTGGATGGCCTGGTGCCTGGCCGCGACCGACGCGCCCGTGCTGTGGCTGTTCGTCCTGCCGGAATTCGCCTGGGGCGTGGCGCAATGGTGGCCGGTTCATCGACTGAAGGATGGGCAGCGCTACAATGGCGTTTTGTCCCGGACCTCCCCAGCATGCTGACCACCGAACAGCGCGAACATTACGCGCGCGACGGCTTCCTCGTCATCCCCGGTTTCAAAAGCCTCGACCAGGTCGCCGCCCTGCGCCGGCGCGCCGCGGAAATCATCGAGGCTTTCGACCCGAACGAATCACGCGCCATCTTTACCACCAAGGACCAGGAACGTGCCAGCGACGCCTGGTTCCTCGGCTCGGACAACACGGTGCGCTGCTTCTTCGAGGAAGAAGCCTTCGGCCCGGACGGCCAGCTGCGCCAGCCCAAGGCCCTGTCGATCAACAAGATCGGGCATGCGATGCACGACCTCGATCCCGTATTCGAGGCGTTCACGCGTGATCCGAAACTGGCTGCAGTGGCGCGCGATCTCGGCCTGGAGGAGCCGCAGGTCTGGCAATCGATGTACATCTTCAAGCAGCCCGGCATCGGCGGCGAAGTACGCTGGCACCAGGACGCCACCTTCTTCGACAGCGACCCGATCACCGTCACCACCTTCTGGTTCGCGCTGGAAGACGCGACCAGGGACAATGGCTGCCTGTGGGCCGAGCCGGGCGGCCACCGCGGCCCCTTGCGTGAACGCTTCCTGCGCGACGGCGACACCATCAGCATGGAAAAGCTGGACAGCACGCCCTGGCCCGACGACAGTACGGCAGTACCGCTCGAAGCCACGGCCGGCACCCTGGTCTGTTTTCACGGCCTGCTGCCCCACTACAGCGCGCCGAACAGGTCAACGGTCTCGCGCCATGCGTTCACGCTGCACGCCACCGATGCACGTGCAGCCTACTCGCCGCGCAACTGGATCCAGCGCGACGCCGGCTTCCCGGTGCGCGGTTTCGCCTGAGCCTGCAGCTCTGCCGACAGCGCCTTACATCACCCGGACCCACGCACCCTTGTAGAGGATCGGTCCGCTCGGACCCTCGGGATCGGGCGATCCGCCAGTCGGCTCCAGGCTGACTGCCAGCAGCGCGACGTCGGCGCCGAGCGCCGCGCGCGTGAGCGGCAGTGCCAGTACGCGTCCGCCTTCCAGTACGCCCAGCGAGCGCGGCTTGCCCTGCTGTGGTACCGCCCACAGTTGCAGCACCTTGCCCGACGCGAGCGGCCGGGCGTCCAGTATGCGCACGCTCAGGCGCTCGCGTTCGCGGTCGGCCAGCACCACCAGCGCGGTGCGAGCCTGCTCGTCGGTGAGGGTAGCGATATCGCTGACGGCCGGCGCGCGCCTTTCCTGCATGACCGTCACCAGTAGCAACGCGGCCACCATGCTCGAGGCGACGCCCAGGCTGCGCCAATACCCCAGCGCGCCATGACGCCAGAACTGCCAGGCCGGCGCAGGCGCGCGCACGCCCAGCCGGGTCGCGATGGCGCGCCAGACCTGCTTGCGGGGCCTTACCGCCGGCGCGAATTCTGCCATTGCCCCGAGCCGTTCGTTCCACTCGGCGACCGTGCGCCGCAGTGCGGCGTCGTGATGCAGGTAGCCCTCGAAGCCGCGGCGCGCGCGGCCGCGCAAGGTACCCAGCACATAGCCTGCCGCGAGCCTGTCGCGCAGGATCGGCTTGCCACGCAAATTCATGCCGACCTCCCACCGGCGCTCAGGCAGGCCTGGAGCCGCGCCAGGCTGCGCCGGATCCAGGTCTTCACGGTCCCGAGCGGAAGCGCGAGCTTGTGTGCCACCTCGCTGTGCGACAGGTCATGGAAGAAAGCCAGGCCGACAGCATGCCGGTGCTTTTCCTCGAGCGCCGACATGCAGATCGCCAGCGCCTTCGCCTCGCTGCTCAACTCGAGGGCATCGGCCGGATTCGCGGCCGGGTCGCGCAAGGTGGCCAGCACGGCTTCGTCGAAATCGTCGCCCTCGATCTGGATCTCGGCCTGCGTGCGCCGCAACAGGTCGAAGGACTTGTTGCGCACGATGGTCGTCATCCAAGTCATCGGCGCGGAGAGGCTGGCCTGGTAGTCGCCAGCGTGATGCCAGATCGACACGAAGCTCTCCTGCAATGCCTCTTCGGCGAGCTCGCGCCGGCGCAGGATACGCAGCGCCAAGCCGTACAGGCGCGGCGAACTCGCTTCATACAAATTCCTAAAAGCAAGTGCGTCTTTCTGCGCAGCGCCACGTAAATACTGGTTGAGATCTAATGGATCTAGCGAATTTGATGACTGAAGCACGGGACTGCCTTCGCGCCGATGAATATTTTGACGGTTTTGCCAAGCAAGAACTTAGCATGATTACGTATGGACAATGCAAAAAAATTATTTTGAATCCGGTCCGCCATGCCATGCGTATATCCCTGATAGCCATTGCTGCGGCGTTCTTGCGTCTAAGCAGGTTCGCAACCCCTATGGGGAACAATTACTTCAACGAGGAGAATGACATGCAACTTGGAAAGAATGCCCCTTGGGCCGCTGCCGTCCTGTCGGGTGCGGTTTTGACCGCGCTCGCGCTTCCGGCCGCAGCATCGAGCCATCGCGAAGCGCCCTTCTTGACCAATGCGCCAAAAGTCGACGGCACCGACTTCTACATGTTCCGCAGTTATGCGCCTGGACGCGAAGGCTACGTGACCATGATCGCGAACTTCATTCCCTTCCAGGATCCGCAAGGCGGCCCGAATTTCTACCAGTTCGATAACAATGCCCTGTATGAGATCCACGTCGACAACAATGGCGACGCCAAGGAAGACATCTCCTTCCAGTTCCGTTTCAAGAGCACGTCGAAGCGTACCGCCCTGACCGTCGGCGGCAAGCAGGTCCTGATCCCTCTCATCAACTCGAACACCATCACTGGCGTCAATCCAGCTTCGCTCAACGTCCGGGAAACCTACACCATCGACATGGTGAAGGGCGACCGCCGCACTGGTACCCGCACCCGCCTTGCCGCGACGGGCGGCGCCACCGAATTCGACAAGCCGGTCGATCACATCGGCGAGAAGACCTTCGGCGGAAGCGGTGGCTACGAAACCTATGCCAACCAGCATATCTACGATGTCGCCATCCCTGGTTGTGGCACCGGCCGCGTGTTCGTCGGCCAGCGCAAGGAGCCGTTTTATATTGCGGTCGGCAAGATCTTCGACCTGGTCAACCTGAACCCGCTCGGCGCCGAGGTCAACGGCAACAAGAACGACCTGGAAAACAAGAACGTCAGCGCCATCGCGCTCGAACTGCCGATCAGCTGCGTGACCGTGGCCGGCGAGCCGGTGATCGGGGCCTATGCCACCGCCAGCATGCGCCAGGGCCGCCTGATCAACCCGACGCCTGCCAGCGGCATCAACAACGCTGTCAAGGAAGGCGGTGCCTGGGCCCAGGTGTCGCGCCTTGGCATGCCGCTGGTGAACGAAGTCATCGTCGGCATGGACGACAAGGACCGCTTCAACACCTCGAAACCGAAGGATGATGGCCAATTCCTCGCCTACGTCACCAATCCTGTCCTGCCGGCCCTGATCGAGACCTTGTTCCCTTCCGCCAAGGCCCCGACCAACTTCCCGCGCAACGACCTGGTGACGGCCTTCCTCAAAGGTTTGCCGGGTGTCAACCAGCCGAAGAACGTGGTGGCTTCCGAGATGCTGCGCCTGAACACCAGCATCGCACCGACCACCCAGGCGGCGCAGAATCCGATGGGCGTGGCGGCGGGCGACAACGCCGGCTTCCCGAATGGTCGCCGTCCGGCCGACGACATCGTCGACATCGCGCTACGCGTTTCGATGGGTGCGCTGTGCGTGCTGACCGGCGCCAACGATGCGCTCGGCGTAGGCTGCAAGCCGGCCGACGCGCCCGCTGGCGGCCTGGCCCTGACCGATGGGGTGCGCAAGACCGCGGCCTCGTTCAAGCCAGCCTTCCCCTACCTGAATACCCCGTTGCCGGGCAACCAGTAAGAGGAGAACGCGATGACTTCCAGGATCCCCTATTCCCGCACCGGTCCCTTGCTGGTGTCGCTGGCCCTGCTGCTGGCCGCCTGTGGCGGCAGCAATGAGCGCGAGCGCGTAGCCGAGACGCCGCCCACCGGCACCACGCCTCCAGGTACGACGACCGATTCGTTCTTCTCGCTGGTCGCCGCGCGCGTGGCCACGCTGCTCGACAACGATGAACCGGTTGCGATCGACAGTGCTGTCGCGACCACGCCGGAAAACACCGAGCCTGCGCCCCTGCCGGCAAGCTGAACCGGCCTGACCTGACGACGGGACGCAGTGTCCTGTCCCGTCGTCCCCGCAACAGCATGGAGCGATGATGTCCAAGACTTATTCCCTGCTGCTGGCGCTGCTGCTGTCCTGCAGCGCCGGTGCAGCACCTTACATTCCGTCCAGCGGCCAGCAGGTCCTGGAACGCCTCCCGGCGCGCTTCGATCCGGTCCAGCGCGAACTCGGTCAGCTACGGGCCGAGCTGGCGGCAAATCCGTCCGACATCATGCGCGCGTCCGCGCTCGCGCGACGCTGCATCGAACAGGCGCGCCGCGACGGCGATCCACGCTACCTCGGCTATGCCCAGGCGGCGCTGGCCCCCTGGTGGAGGCTGCCGCGCGAGCGCACCCCGGCCGAGGTGCTGGTGTTGCGCGCCACCCTGGCGCAAAGCACCCATGCCTTCGCCGACGCGCTGGCCGACCTCGACGAAGTAGTGCGGCGCGATCCGGGCAATGCCCAGGCCTGGCTGACCCGCGCTACCATCCTGCAGGTGACTGGCGATTACGCCGGTTCCCGCAGCAGTTGCGCGCGCCTGTTCGGACGGGCGCCGGACCTGGTGCTGCAGACCTGCCTGGCCGCCGTCGGCAGCGTCAGCGGCACGGCCCGCACCAGTTACGATGGCTTGGCGCGCACCCTGGCTGCCCGGGCCGATGCGCCCGCCCCGCTGCGCGCCTGGTCTGCCACGCTGCTGGCGGAGATGGCGGAACGGCTCGGCGAATACAGCGCGGCCGAACGCCACTTCGGTAGTGCCCTGCGGGCCGACCCACAGGACAGCTACCTGCTTGCAGCATATGCCGATTTCCTGCTCGAGCGCGGCCGGCCGCGCGAGGTACTGACCCTGCTGAACGGGCATACCCAGGCCGATGCCCTGCTGCTGCGCCAGGCCCTTGCGCTGGCCGCGCTCGGGTCGCCCGACGCTGCGCGCCAGCGCGAGGCCCTGCGGGCGCGCTTCGACGCGGCGCGGCGCCGTGGCGACACGGTGCACCGCCGCGAAGAAGCGCGCTATGCGCTGGCGCTGGCCGGTAATCCGGCCGAGGCCGTTCGCCTCGCCAAGCTCAACTGGGCCGTGCAGAAGGAACCGGCCGACCTGCGCATCCTGGCGCGCGCCGCCGCGGCCAGCGGCGACAGCGACGCCGCTGGCCTGGTGCGCGACTGGCTGCGGCACAGCAAGCTCGAAGACCGCAGCCTTGACGTCGCCGTAGCCCGCCGCGGAGCGGCGTCATGATGGGGCGCCTGTCTACCTTGCTGCTTGCGGCGTTTGCCGCGCTGGCCCTGTCATGGGCGCCGGCCGTCCACGCCCACAAGGCCAGCGACAGCTACCTGAACCTGGCGGTGGAAGGCGAGCGCATCGAAGGCCGCTGGGATATCGCCCTGCGTGACCTCGAGCTGGCCGTTGGCCTGGACACCAACGGCGACGGCGCCCTTACCTGGGATGAGGTACGCGCCCGCCATGGCGCGATCGCGGCCTATGCGCTGGCCCGCCTGAAGTTGTCGGGCGACGCCGGCGACTGCCCGCTGCAGGTCACGCAGCAGCTGGTCGATCACCACACGGACGGCGCCTACACGGTGCTGATGCTGCGCGGCGCCTGCGGCGCTCCGGTGGAATCGCTGGCGATCGGCTACACCTTGCTGGCCGAGCTCGACCCGCAGCACCGCGGATTGCTGGCCCTGCGCCATGGAGCCGCCACCTCGACCGCCATCCTCGGGCCCGACAATGCCCGGCCGCGGCTGCGGCTCGCCGAGCCGGCGCGCTGGCGCCAGCTCATTGAATATATCGGGCAAGGCGTGTGGCACATCTGGATCGGTTTCGACCACATCCTGTTCCTGTTGTCGCTGCTGTTGCCAGCCGTGCTGCTCTACCGCGACAGGCAGTGGATCGGACGCGCGGGCTTCCGTGACGCCGGCCTCGACGTCGTGCGGGTCGTCACCGCCTTCACGCTGGCGCACTCGCTGACGCTCACCCTGGCCGCCCTGGGGATCCTGGCCTTGCCCTCGCGCCTGGTCGAATCGGCGATCGCCGCCTCGGTGATCGTGGCGGCCCTGAACAACCTGCGACCGCTTTACCAGCGTGGCCGGGTGCTGTTCGCCTTTGGCTTCGGCCTGCTGCACGGCTTCGGCTTCGCCAGTGTGCTGGCAGACCTCGGGCTGCCGCAGGGCACGCTGCTGATGTCGCTGGTGGGCTTCAACCTGGGTGTGGAACTGGGGCAGCTGGCCATCGTCGCCGCGTTCCTGCCACTGGCGTGGTGGCTGCGCAATGGCCAGTTCTACCGGCGTGTCGTCATGCTCGGCGGCTCGGCCACCATCGCGCTGGTAGCCGGATTCTGGCTGGTGGAACGTGCCCTGGACGTGAAGCTGGCCCCCTGGACTGGCGTGTTCGCATGACAGCCCGGCAACCAGCCATGCGCGCGCGACACATATGCATCATGTATCAGCTTTTTTACAATTCCAGCAAACAATTGCCGAATGGGTAAAGCTAGAATACTTTTTCCTATTCCAATTAAAATTCCAGGGGAAATATGATACGTCTGCCCATCGGGCTGGCCGCGCTGTGCCTCAGCGCCTCCGTTTTGGCCGCTCCGCCTACCGCCGTGCCTTTCGACGACAAATTCCGTCAGCTCGATGAGCTGCTGCCGACGCCGGGCGCCGTGCGCACCGCCTCGGGTGCCCCGGGCCAGGCCTACTGGCAGCAGCGCGCCGACTACCAGATGCGCGCCACGCTGGACGAGAACAAGCGTTCGCTCACCGGTTCGGGCAGCATCACGTACCACAACAATTCCCCTGACACGCTGAAATACCTCTGGCTGCAGCTGGACGAGAACATCTACAAGCCGGATTCGGCGGCCCGCAAGACCGCCACCCTGCCCTCGCGCGATGCCTGGCAGGCGCGCGGCGGCGATGGCGTGAAGTTCGATGCCATGCGCAACCTGTTCGAGGGGAACAACTTCGAAGGCGGCTTCAACATCCGCAACGTGCGCGACAGTGGCGGCCGTCCGCTGAAGTACACCATCAATGGCACCATGATGCGCATCGACCTGCCGCAGCCGCTGAAATCGGGCGCGAAGGTCTCGTTCAGCCTCGACTGGCACTACAACATCAACGAGCAGAAGATCCTCGGCGGCCGCTCGGGCTACGAGAAGTTCGACGACAAGAACGACCTGTTCGAGATCGCCCTGTGGTTCCCGCGCATGGCGGCCTACTACGACGTGTATGGCTGGCAGCACAAGCAGTTCCTGGGCGCCGGCGAATTCACGCTGGAATTCGGCGACTACGACGTCCAGATCACCGTGCCCTCGGACCACATCGTCGCTTCCACCGGCGAACTGCAGAACCCGGGCCAGGTGCTCACCGCCACCCAGCGCGAACGCCTGCGCCAGGCGCGCACGGCCAAGAAGCCGGTCCTGATCGTGACCCAGGCCGAGGCCGAAGCCGCCGAGAAAGGCCGCGCCACCAGCACCAAGACCTGGCACTTCAAGGCCAGGAACGTGCGCGACTTCGCCTTTGCCTCGAGCCGCAAGTTCATCTGGGACGCGCAGGGCATCAAGTCGGGCCCGAACGAAGTGATGGCCATGTCCTACTACCCGAAAGAGGGTAACCCGCTGTGGGAGCGCTACTCGACCCACGCGATCATCCACACCATCGAACAGTACAGCAAGTACTCCTTCGACTATCCGTACCCGACCGCGATTTCGGTGAACGGCCCGGTGGGCGGCATGGAATACCCGATGATCTCGTTCAACGGGCCACGCCCGGTCAAGGACAAGAAGACGGGCGAACTGACCTACTCGAAGCGCACCAAGTACGGCCTGATCGGCGTGATCATCCACGAGGTGGGCCACAACTACTTCCCGATGATCGTCAACTCCGACGAGCGCCAGTGGACCTGGATGGACGAGGGCATCAACTCCTTCGTGCAGTCGCTGGCCCAGGAAGCCTGGGAAGAAGACTGGGACGAGATGCGCGGCCACCCGCGTTCGATCGTGCCCTACATGCGCACCCAGAATCAGGTGCCGATCATGACCAACTCCGAGTCGCTGCTGCAGTTCGGTAACAACGCCTACGCCAAGCCGGCCGCCGCGCTGAACGTGCTGCGCGAGACCATCCTCGGCCGCGAACTGTTCGACTTCGCCTTCAAGGAATACGCCGAGCGCTGGAAGTTCAAGCGCCCGACCCCGGCCGACTTCTTCCGCACGATGGAAGATGCCTCCGGCACGGACCTCGACTGGTTCTGGCGTGGCTGGTTCTACACCACCGACGCGGTGGACGTGAGCGTGGACGGCATCACCGAATACACGATGAGCAGCAAGGACCCGGAAGTCGAAAAGGCCTGGCAGCGCGCGCGCAAGCAGGAAGAGCCGGTCTCGATCACCGACCAGCGCAACAAGGGCATGGAACGCCGCGTCGACCGCTTCCCGGAACTGAAGGACTTCTACAACGAGCATGACGACTTCACGGTCACCAACAAGGACCGCAACAAGTTCAATGAAACCGTGGCCGGGCTGGAAGACTGGGAAAAGAACCTGCTCAAGGAAGGCAAGCACTTCTACCTGGTCGACTTCAGCAACAAGGGTGGGCTGGTGACGCCGCTGATCGTCGAACTCGAACTCAAGAGCGGCAAGAAAGTCATCGAGCGCATTCCGGCCGAAGTGTGGCGCTATACGCCGAAGAAGGTCACCAAGCTCTTCATCACCGACGAGCCGATCGTCGGCCTGACCCAGGACCCGTACTGGGAAACCGCCGACATCGACGTCAGCAACAACTCCTGGCCGGCCAAGCCGGTGCCGTCGCGCCTGGAGCTGTTCAAGACCAACCGTGACGCGGGCGGCAACCTGATGCGCGACTTCAACACCAAGCTGGCGCCGCCGAAAGCGGCCGGCCAGAAGGACGAGGCGCCGAAGGCCGAGTAAGCCATCTTCGACACCCGGGCGGACCACCGCCCATCACCGGCAGGGCCACGCGCCCTGCCGTTTCTTTATCGACGACGACCGATCAGCATGACACTCAAACCACTGCAGGCCGCCCTGGCTGTCCTTTTCCTGGCTGGCAGCGCGCACGCCGCGCCCGCCTTCGACGACAAGTTCCGCCAGCTCGACGAGCTGCTGCCGACCCCGAACGAGACCCGCACCGCTTCCGGCGCGCCGGGCCACCGCTACTGGCAGCAGCGCGCCGACTACCGCCTGCGCGCCAGCCTCGATGAGGTCAAGCGCGTCATCACGGGATCGGGCAGCGTCACCTACACCAACAATTCCCCGGACACCCTGAACTACCTGTGGGTGCAGCTGGACCAGAACATGTTCCGCGCCGATTCGGACAACCGCCGCATGTCGACCTTGCCCTCGCGCGAGGCCTGGCAGGCGCGTGGCGGCGACGGCGTCAAGTTCGACAGCCTGAAGGCCACCCTCTCGCAGCATCGCTTTGAAGGCGGCATCCAGGTCACGGGCGTGACGGGCAGCGATGGCCGCGCGCTGCGTCACACGGTCAACAAGACCATGATGCGGATCGACCTGCCGCAGCCCCTGAAACCCGGCGCGCGCACCACGTTCAACCTGGCCTGGACCTTCAACGTCCCCGAAGCGAACGTGGTCGGCCGCCGCACCGGCTTCGAAAAATTCGACGATGGCAACGACATCTACCTGTCGGCCCAGTGGTTCCCGCGCATGGCGGCCTACTACGACGTCAAGGGCTGGCAGCACAAGCAGTACATGGGCGACGGCGAATTCACGCTGGAGTTCGGCGACTACGACGTGCAGCTGACCGTCCCGGCCGACCACATCGTCGCCTCCACCGGCGAGCTGCAGAACGCGAATGCGGTCCTGAGCGCGGTCCAGCGCGAGCGCCTGCAGCAGGCCCGGACCGCCAAAAAGCCCGTCATCATCGTCACCCAGGCGGAAGCGGAAGCCGCCGAAAAAGGCCGTTCGAAAACCACCAAGACCTGGCACTTCAAGGCCAGGGACGTGCGCGACTTCGCTTTTGCCTCGAGCCGCAAGTTCATCTGGGACGCCCAGGCCATCAAGAGCGGCGACAAGGACGTGCTGGCCATGTCCTATTACCCGAAGGAAGGCAACCCGCTGTGGGAGCGCTACTCGACGGCCGCCGTGATCCACACCATCGAGCAGTACAACAAGTATTCCTTCGACTACCCCTACCCGACCGCGATCTCGGTGAACGGCTCGATCGGCGGCATGGAATACCCGATGATCTCGTTCAACGCCGGGCGCCCGGTGAAGGACAAGAAGACCGGCGAGATCACCTATTCGAAGGGCACCAAGTATGGCCTGATCAGCGTGATCATCCACGAGGTCGGCCACAACTACTTCCCGATGATCGTCAACTCGGACGAGCGCCAGTGGACCTGGATGGACGAGGGCCTGAACAGCTTCCTGCAGTTCCTGGCCGAGGAAGCCTGGGAAGACAACTACCCGTCGCGCCGCGGCGAGGCGCGCAACATCGTCGACTACATGCGCAGCACCAACCAGGTGCCGGTGATGACCAATGCCGAGTCGACCCTCCAGCGCGGCAACAACGCCTACGCCAAGCCGGCCACCGCCCTGAACATCCTGCGCGAGACCATCCTCGGCCGCGAACTGTTCGACTTCGCCTTCAAGGAATACGCCGAGCGCTGGAAGTTCAAGCGTCCGACCCCGGCCGACTTCTTCCGCACGATGGAAGACGCCTCCGGCACGGATCTCGACTGGTTCTGGCGCGGCTGGTTCTACACCACCGACGCGGTGGACGTGAGCGTGGACGGCATCACCGAGTACACGATGAGCAGCAAGGACCCGGAAGTCGAGAAGGCCTGGCAGCGCGCGCGCAAGCAGGAAGAAGCGATGTCGATCATCGACCAGCGCAACAAGGGCATGCAGCGCCGCGTGGACCGTTATCCGGAGCTGAAGGATTTCTACAACGAGCACGACGACTTCACGGTCACCAACAAGGACCGCAACAAGTTCAACGAACTGGTCGCCGGCCTGGAAGACTGGGAAAAGAACCTGCTCAAGGAAGGCAAGCACTTCTACCTGGTCGACTTCAGCAACAGGGGCGGCCTGGTCACGCCCTTGATCGTCGAACTCGAACTGAAGAGCGGCAAGAAAGTCATCGAGCGCATTCCGGCCGAGGTGTGGCGCTATACGCCGAAGAAGATCACCAAGCTCTTCATCACCGACGAGCCGGTCGTCGGCCTGACGCAGGACCCGTACTGGGAAACCGCCGACATCGACGTCAGCAACAATGCCTGGCCGGCCAAGCCGGTGCCGTCGCGCCTCGAGCTGTTCAAGACCAACCGTGACGCGGGCGAGAACCTGATGCGCGACTTCAACACCAAGCTGGCGCCGCCGAAAGCGCCGGCCGCCGCCACGAAGGCCGAGTGATGCTCATGATGCGTCTGAAAACCCTGTTCGCCGCCGCGCTGCTGTGCTTGAGCGCGGCGGCGGGCGCGCACCGCTTCCACATGGGGATCACCGAGCTCGCGTTCAACGAACGCACCCGCAGCACGGAAATCGTCCACACCTACATGGCGCACGACATCGAAGCGCTCCTGATGAACACCTACGGGCGCCAGTTCGACCTGACCGATCCGGAAGACCAGGCCGTGCTGCGCAAGTACGTCGAGGGACGCTTCTGGCTCAAGGGCCCGGACGGGGCGCGCCTGCCGGTGCGCTGGGTCGGCATGACGACCGATTCGCAAAGCGTCGTGATCTACCAGGAGCTGGAGAACACGCCGCTGTCGAAGACCGCCGCGATCCACCAGGGCGTGCTGGTCGACTTCCTGCCGGACCAGGTCAACACCGTCAACCTCAACAACGCGGGCGCGATCCGCTCGCTGACGTTCACCCAGGCCGCTGTCGAACAGCCGGCGCAACAAGACACACCCTGATGCCGCTTCGTTCCACCCGCACC
Source organism: Massilia sp. MS-15 (assembly GCF_020176695.1). Classification (GTDB taxonomy): domain Bacteria; phylum Pseudomonadota; class Gammaproteobacteria; order Burkholderiales; family Burkholderiaceae_D; genus Telluria; species Telluria hydrophila. The sequence goes on from NZ_JAIWIA010000036.1 coordinate 151,823, forward strand.
CCCATCGCCTGCGCGGTCTGCGCGCTGTTCGTCCACCTGCCGGCCCTGGCCGACGATTTCGTCCTGCAACGCGTACTGGTCGAAGGCTCGCGCAGCAGCCAGATCGGCATGACCGACTCGGCCAGCTCCGGCAGCGTCGGCAGCAAGGACCTGGCCAACCGCACCGTCTACCGCCCCGGCGAACTGCTGGAAGCGACACCCGGCCTGATCGCCAGCCAGCATAGCGGCGAAGGCAAGGCCAACCAGTTCTACCTGCGCGGCTTCAACCTGGACCACGGCACCGACCTCGCCACCTGGGTCGACGGCATGCCGGTCAACCAGCGCAGCCATGCGCATGGCCAGGGCTGGACCGACCTGAACTTCCTGATCCCGGAGATCGTCACCCGCCTCGACTACCGCAAGGGTCCTTACTCGGCCACGGACGGCGATTTCTCTTCGGCCGGCAAGGCTTCGCTCGCCTACGCCAACCGGCTGGTGGCGCCGCTCGCTACCGTCACGCTGGGCCAGGACCGGTACGCGCGCAGCGTGCTGGCCGGCTCGCCGGAACTGGCCGGTGGCCACCTGCTGTACGCGCTGGAACTGATGAAGAACGACGGCCCCTGGACGCGCCCCGATGGCTACCGCAAGATCAACGCCGTGTTGCGCTACAGCCGCGGCTACGCCAACAATGGCTGGACCGTGACCGCCATGCACTTCCGCGGCCACTGGAATGCCACCGACCAGATCCCGCTGCGCGCGCTGGCAAGCGGCCAGCTCGGACGCTTCGACGCCCTCGACACCAGCGACGGCGGCCAGGCGGAGCGCAGCAGCGTGTCGGGCAGCTGGCGCCGCACCACCCAGGACACGGCGAGCAGCCTGAGCGCCTACCTGATCCGCAACCAGCTCGACCTGTACTCGAACTTCACCTACTTCCTGAACGATCCGGTCAACGGCGACCAGTTCGCCCAGCCGGACCGGCGCGTGACGGCGGGCGTGGACGGCAGCCATACCTGGCACGCCTACAAGAGCGCGGACGGCGCCATGGCCTCGGACATGACGGTCGGCTTCCAGCTCCAGAACGACAACATCTTCAACGGTCTGTACGACACGCGCGCGCGCCGGCGCCTGGCGACCACGCGCGAAGACCACATTGTCGAAGGCAGCGCTGCCGTCTACCTGGAAAACGCCACCATGTGGAGCCCGGCCCTGCGCACGGTGGTGGGCGTGCGCGCCAATGGCTACCGCTTCGATGTCGACAGCGACCGCGCGGAGAATACCGGCCGCGCGCGCGATTCTCTGCTGACGCCTTCGCTGAGCGTGGCCTATGGCCCATGGCAGCACACCGAGCTGTACTTCAATGTTGGCCACGGCTTCCACAGCAACGATGCGCGCGGCACCGTGGCGGGGATCGATCCGAAGTCCGGCGATGCGGTCGAGCGCACCCCGGGCCTGGTGCGCTCGCGTGGCCTGGAGCTGGGCCTGCGCACGGTGGCGATCCCGAAGACGGAAACCACGGTATCGGTCTACCGCCTCGACTTCGATTCGGAGCTGACCTATATCGGCGACGCCGGCAACACGGAAGCGGGCGATCCGAGCCGGCGCTACGGCGTCGAGCTGTCGAACAGCGTGCGCGCCAACAAATGGCTGACGCTGAACTTCGACGCGGCTTACGCGCGCGCCCGTTCGCGCGGCGGCGAAGCCGGTGGCCAGCGCATCCCCGGCGCGGTCGAAGGCGTGGCCCAGGCCGGACTGACGGTGGAGCGCATGGGCCCTTGGTCGGGCGCACTGCGCCTGCGCTATTTTGGCCCGCGACCGCTCATCGAGGACAATAGCGTGCGCTCGCGCGCCAGCCTGACGCTCAACGGCCGCATCGGCTACCGGATCGGCAAGGACATGCGCATCGAACTGGAAGGCTTCAACCTGGCCAACCGGCGCGATTCGGCGATCGACTACCACTACGCATCGCGCCTGGCGAACGAGGCGCAGGCCGTCGAAGACATCCACTTCCACCCGATCGAGCCACGCTCCTTCCGCCTCAGCTTCAGCAAGAACTGGTAGGGCCCGGGCCGGGGGCGTGGAAAAATGCTACGCTAGCCGGATGACGACACCTGAACTTCCCTATACCGATCCCTCGCAGCTGGCGCAGACCATACGCAGCGAGGGCTATGCCCTGCTGCCTCCCGCCGACCTGGCCCGCCTGGCCAGCTGCACGCTCGACGAGCTGCGGTCGCTGGCACCGAGCTGGGACCGGCTCGAGCTCGACAACTACCTGAAGGACGGCGGCCGCTACCGGCGACGCCGCCATTCCTGCTTCATCCACGAAAGCGACGAGGGCGGCGACGCCCTGGTGCAGGTGCCGCACCGGCCGCACTGGCAGCCGGTCGAGTACAACGCCCTGCACGGCGGCATGCAGCGCCTGTTCGCGCCGGTCGAGCCGCAGACGGCTGCCAATCCGGCCTGGGCACGCCTGCTGCGCGCGCTGGGCGACGTCTGCTCGCACGTGCGCGGGCGCCATACCTGGTACGTGGAAGCGCACCAGTTCCGCATCGACACCGCCGACGGCATCGGTCGCCCGACGCCGGAAGGCGCGCACCGCGACGGCGTCGATTTCGTGGCCGTGATCCTGGTCGGGCGCCACGACATCAAGGGCGGCGAGACCCGCGTGTTCGAGGCCGACGGCCCGGCCGGCAAGCGCTTCACGATGGAGGAGCCGTGGACCCTGCTATTGCTCGACGATGCCGCCGTCATCCACGAATCGACGCCGATCCAGCCGCTCGGCGAACACGGCTACCGCGACACGCTGGTGCTGACCTGGCGCGCGGGCGCCTTCCAGGGCGCGGACGTCGCGTGGACCCTGGCTCCCTGAACGGGCGGGCGCGTTTCCCCAAAAAAAGCGCCCGCGCAGCTTGCGGCTGGCGGGCGATAATCCAATTTTCGGAGAAAACTGGAGGAGACGCACCCAATATAGCGCGATTTTTTGTGCGCTGCAACAGCGCGTGCCCGCGTACCTGTTCAAACCCGGTATTGCAGCCCGCTCGCCTGTTCACCTTCCAACAATCACCGCGTGGGCGGGGGACCCGACCACCCTACGCATAGCGATCAGGTGCTGCCTCGGCAGGGATTGCTGCACTGCGCAATCGCCATTGTATTTTCCAGGCGAGCGAGACCGTGCCCAGGCGAACGCATGAATCGTGCATGCATTGCATCTTTGCTACACTTAACAGCTTGATCCGCAGCTCAACGACGACCATGCCTACCCTGCGCCGCCTCCCCCTGACGATTCCCCTTCCACTGGCCGCCGCCGCCGGCGCGACGCTCTGCTTCGCCATCGCCCTGGCGCTGCCCACGCGCGCCACCGCGAAGGACGAGAAGGCGGCCGCGCCGACCCCGGCGCTGACCGTCTCCACCGGCCAGCCTTCGACCACCACCCTGCCGCTTGGCCTGGGCGCCAACGGCAGCGTGGCCGCCTGGCAGGAAGCCGTCATCGGCAGCGAATCGAACGGCCTGCGCCTGAGCGAAGTGCGGGTGAACGTGGGCGATGTCGTCAAGAAGGGACAAACCCTGGCCGTATTCGCCAGCGAGACCGTGCGCGCCGATGTCGAACAGGCCAGGGCGGCACTGGCCGAGGCACAGGCCAACCTGGGCGCGGCCCGTGCCGATGCCGGCCGCGCGCGTGCGCTGCGCAGTTCCGGCGCGCTGAGCGAGCAGCAGGTCACCCAGCTCCTGACCGCCGAGCGCACCGCCCAGGCACGCGTCAGTTCGGCCCAGGCCACCCTGTCCCAGCAGCAGCTGCGGCTGCGCCAGGCCACCGTGGTGGCGCCGGACAGCGGCATCATTTCGGCGCGCAGCGCCACCGTCGGCGCGGTCGCCGGACCCGGCACCGAGCTGTTTCGCATGATCCGCCAGGGCCGCCTGGAGTGGCGCGCCGAAGTCACCTCGAACGACCTGGGACGCATCAAGCCGGGCATGCGCGCGACCGTGCGCGCCGCCAGCGGGGGCGAAATCACCGGCAAGGTGCGCACGGTGGCGCCGACCGTCGACCCGCAGACGCGCCTGGCCCTGGTCTACGTCGACCTGCCGCCCTCGCTGTCGGCCAACGCCCCGCTCAAGGCCGGCATGTTCGCCAGCGGCCGCTTCGACCTGGGCGCGACCAACGCCCTCACCGTGCCGCAGGGGGCGATCGCCGTGCGCGACGGCTTCAGCTACGTGTTCCGCCTCAACCGCGACAGCCGCGTGAGCCAGCTAAAGGTCACAACCGGCCGCCGCCTCGGCGACCGGGTCGAGATCACGGGCGGGCTGGCGGCCGGCACCCCGATCGTGGTCAGCGGCGCGGGTTTCCTGAACGATGGGGATCTCGTGCGCAATGTCCCGGCGCCGGCACCGGCGGCCGCGCCGCGCCAGGCGGCGCGCTGAGCGGAGAGCCTTCATGAACTTTTCCGCCCTGTCGATCCGCAACCCGATCCCGGCGATCATGCTGTTCGTCCTGCTGACCTTTGCGGGGCTGCTGGCCTTCAATGCCAACAAGGTCCAGGATTTCCCGGACATCGAACTGCCTTTTGTCACCGTCTCGGCCACGCTGGAAGGCGCGGCACCCGCCCAGCTCGAAACCGAGGTGGCGCGCAAGATCGAGGATTCGGTCGCGACCCTGCAAGGAGTCAAGAACATCTATACCAACGTGCTCGACGGGGTGGCCACCATCACCGTCGAGTTCGTCCTCGAGAAGAACCTGGGGGAAGCCGTCGACGAGGTGCGCGACGCCGTCGCGCGGGTGCGCGCCGATCTGCCGCCGGAGCTGCGCGACCCGACCGTGACCAAGGCCGCCACTGCCGGCCGCGTGGTGACGACCTTCATCGCGATGCCGGCCCCGGGTGCGGGCAGCGCCATGGATGACCAGGAGCTGAGCTGGTTCGTCGACAACGACGTCGCCAAGCGCCTGCTGAGCGTGCCGGGCGTTGGTGCGGTCAAGCGCGTGGGCGGCGTGACCCGCGAGGTCCGGGTCGAACTCGACGACCAGCGCATGGCCGCCCTGCAGGTGTCGGCGCTGGATGTGTCGCGCCAGCTGCGCCAGGTGCAGCGCGAAGCGGCCGGCGGACGCGGCGACGTCGGCGGGGCCGAACAATCGGTGCGCACCATCGCCACCGTGCAGTCGGCGCAGGAACTGGCGCAGTTGGACATCCCGCTGCCGGACGGACGCCACGTCAAGCTGGAGCAGGTGGCCACCGTCAGCGACACCGTGTCCGAACCGCGCGCGATCGCCGAGTACGACGGGCGCAAGGTGGTCGGCTTCGAGGTGTTCCGCACCCGCGGCGCGGGCGAGGTGGATGTGGCCGAAGGCGCGCGCGCCGCGGTCGCCGAACTGCAGAAGGAACACCCGAACGTGGTCCTGCGCCAGGTGGTCGACAACTCGGCGCCGGTCGAGGAAAACTTCGACGCCTCGATGGAGATGCTGTACGAAGGCGCGGTGCTGGCGGTGCTGGTGGTGTGGTGGTTCCTGCGCGACTGGCGCGCGACCCTGGTCGCCGCCGCCGCGCTGCCGCTGTCGGTGATTCCGGCCTTTCTCGGCATGTACCTGTTCGGGTATACGCTGAACATGGTGACGCTGCTGTCGCTGGCGCTGGTGATCGGGGTGCTGGTGGACGACGCCATCGTCGAGATCGAGAACATCTCGCGCCACCTGCGCATGGGGAAGACCCCGATGGAGGCGGCGCTGGAGGCTGCCGACGAGATCGGGATGGCGGTGATCGCCACCACCTTCGCCCTGGTCGCGGTGTTCCTGCCCACCGCCTTCATGGGCGGCATCGCAGGCAAGTTCTTCAAGCAGTTCGGCTGGACCGCGGTGATCGCCATCCTGGCATCGCTGGTGGTGGCGCGCCTCCTGACGCCGATGATGGCGGCCTACCTGCTCAAGCCGGCCAAGCAGCATGGCGAGGAAAAGGACGGTCCGCTGATGCGCCGCTACATGCGCGCAATGCAATGGTGCCTGCGCCACCGCCTAGTGACGGCGATTGCTTCTGCCCTGTTTTTCGTGGCGTCGATTTCGCTGGTGCCGCTGCTGCCGACCGGCTTCGTACCCCCGGGCGACCGCTCGCAGACCCAGGTCACGGTCGAATTGCCACCGGGCTCCACGCTGGCCGAGACACATGCGGTGGCCGAACAGGCGCGCCTGGCGGCGATGGGTGTGCCTGAAGTGCGGCATGTATTCAGCTCGATCGGCGGTGGTTCCAGCGGCGACGCCTTTGCACCGGGCGCCGCGGCCGAGGCGCGGCGCGCCGTGCTGACCGTGTCTACCGTCGAACGCGGCGAACGCGACGCAGGCATTTCCGATATCGAGCGCAGGCTGCGCGCGAAGATGGCGCAGATTCCTGGCGCCCGCTTCAACGTCGGCGCCAACGATACCGGCACCAAGATGCAGCTGGTGCTGCGCAGCGAGGATCCGCAAGCCCTGGTGGCGACCGCGCGCCAGGCCGAGCGCGAACTGCGCACGCTGCAGAACATCGGCAACGTCAGTTCCAGTGCCTCGCTGGTGCGCCCGGAGATCATCGTGCGCCCCGACTTCGCGCGCGCGGCTGACCTGGGCGTGACCGCCGCCGCGATCGGCGAGACGGTGCGCGTGGCCACCGCCGGCGATTACGATATCTCGCTGGCCAAGATGAACCTGGCCGAGCGCCAGGTGCCGATCCGCGTCAAGCTCCCGGATACCGTACGGGCCGACCTCGACGCCATCGGCCGGCTCACGGTGCCGGGCGCACGCGGCCCGGTCATGCTGGCCAACGTCGCCACCATCACGATGGAAAGCGGCCCAGCCCAGATCGACCGTCTCAACCGCAGCCGCCAGGTGACGCTCGACGTCGAGCTGCAGGGACGCTCGCTGGGCGAAGTGAACGACGAGGCGCGCGCCCTGCCCGTCTTCAAGAACCTGCCGCCAAACGTAGCGATCGCGGAACTGGGCGACGCCCAGGAGATGCAGACCCTGTTCGCCAGCTTCGGCATCGCGATGACCATCGGCGTGCTGTGCATCTACGGCGTGCTGGTGCTACTGTTCAACGACTTCATGCAGCCGGTGACCATCCTGGCCGCGCTGCCGCTGTCGATCGGCGGCGCCTTCGTGGCCCTGCTGCTGACCCATAACGCGCTGTCGATGCCGACCATGATCGGCCTGATCATGCTGATGGGGATCGTGACCAAGAACTCGATCCTGCTGGTGGACTACGCCATCCTGGCGCGCCAGGCCGGCATGAACCGCTTCGACGCCCTGGTCGACGCCTGCCACAAGCGCTCGCGCCCGATCGTGATGACCACCATCGCCATGGGCGCCGGCATGATGCCGCTAGCGCTCGGCCTGTCGGGCGACCCGGCCTTCCGTTCGCCGATGGCGATCGCCGTGATCGGCGGACTGATCACCTCGACGCTGCTGAGCCTGCTGGTGGTGCCGGCCGTGTTCACCTATGTGGACGACTTCGAGCACTTCATGAAACGCCAGGCGGGACGCCTGCGCCGCAAGCGTCCTCAGGCAGCGGTCAAGACGCCGGCTTCCGACCCCATCAAGTAAGCGGCCGACACAGCGCAGGCGGCGAATAGGCCGCCGTGCGCATGAAAAAAACCCGGCCGGACCGAAGTCCGCCGGGTTGTTGCTGGCTGCCGCAGCTGGATCAGTCGCGGTAGTAGCGATACTCGCGGCGCTCCGAGCTGCTCGAGCCACCCAGCAGCTTGGCCAGCAGGAAGCCGACGCCCGCCGCGACCAGCAGGGCGGTGCCCGGGTTGGTCTTGACGTACTCGGTGCTCTTGGCCGAGTAGTTCTGGTAGGTTTCGCCCAGCTGGCCCTTGCGCTGGCCCAGGCTTTCCGATGCGCCGCTCAGCATGCCGCTGAGGCGGTCGACACCGGCGTGCGCGGTGCTGACGATGCGGTCGACCAGTGGCTGCGCGCCCTGCGCGAGCTGGTCGATCTTCTCGTGCGCCTTGTCCGGTGACATGTTGGCCATGGCGCCCTTCATGCCGCCACCCGAGGACATCGACTGGCCGCCGCCCGACGAGGACGAGTCCGACTGCGCGCTGGCGCCGCCCATGCTGCCGCTGCTGCTGGCGGTCGTGCCGGAGCTGCTGCCGGTGCTGCTGCCGCTCATGCCGCTGCTGCCCATGCCGCTGCTGCTGCTGCCGCTCGAGCCGAGTGCACTGTTGCCGCTGCTGCCGGTCGAGCCGCTCAGGCTGCCGCTGCTGCCGGCGCCGCTCGATGCCGACGAGCCGCTTTGCTTGTTCGTGCTGCTGCCCAGGTTGCCCGAGCTTTGTGCGCCGCTCTGCATGCTGCCGGAGTTGCTGGAGTTGCTGGTGCCGCCGACGGCACCGGTGCTGCTGGCAGTAGCCGGCTTGGCGCTGCTTGGCGAGGCGTTGGCGCTGCCGAGGCTGCTGCTCGACGAGCTGCTCTGGCTACTGCCCGAAGCACCGCTGCCCTGGCTCATGCCGGAATTCTGGCTCTTGCCGATGCTCGAACCCGCGCCCTCGCGGCTTGCGTCGCTGCCTTTTCCCTCGGTAGATTTCTGATTATCCATGATGTATCCCTCGTAAAAATGTAGACCAACGCGATTAGACCGTTACCCGACTATCACCACATTCTTCCTCGAATCCGCTCTGCACGGCGCGAGGAGACGAGAGTTGCCTGCGCTATCTCAAGATTAAATTTTGTTTCTTGCCAGGATCACATTCGCAATGATGTGACCCATAGCCAGCACAAAAAGTTCACTGTAGCGCGGGCCTTGTGTCGTCGCTGCGTGAG
>NZ_JAIWIA010000037.1 GCF_020176695.1 Massilia sp. MS-15
TGATGTGACCCATAGCCAGCACAAAAAGTTCACTGTAGCGCGGGCCTTGTGTCGTCGCTGCGTGAGCGGTCGCCTGTGGCGGTCCGGAAAATACGCGCAGTAGCAGACACTGCGTCGCGATACAAAAAATACAATAACCCCGCCGGCTGGACCGTGCGTTGGCTAACAGAGCCGGAGCATCCGTCTCTGGCACGGCGGCGCGCTGCGTTCCACACAGGCTATATCAGGTTTTCCAGGACAATGATTTATGGATTTCATGGATGACAGGAAGGCTGCGGATGCGGCCCGAGCCGACGCTGCCGCTGGCTGCGCACGCTATTTCCTGGGCACGTAGTCCATGATGGCGCGCACCACCCGTGCGTCGCCAGCCAGGTCGAATTCCGGCATTGTCAGCGTGGTCGGCATTGCCTTGCACCATGCCACCCGTTCCGCTATCGGCGCAACGCTCAGCCTCATGACATAAGGCTCGTTCTGGCGCTTGGCGTCGTCGGCGATGGCGTTGAGCTTCGCCTCCGTCAGCGCATCATGGACCACGACAATCTTCTTCCGGGTCAGTGCGGCGTGGCGTTCTTCCCAGACCGATGCCGCGCGCGTGGCGGCGGCCGCGGCATCCTTGGCGCCAGTAAAGTTGTTGCTGGCGAGCATGCCGCACAGGCGCTTGGCCGAGTGCACGATGATCTGCTTGTAATAGACCCGCAGCGATGCCTCCACTGCCCACTGGGTGGCGGCCCGGGCAGGTCCGTCGTCTTGGGGCGCCGCGCGGCCGAGCGTCGTGACGACCGTCTGCGCCGACGGTGGCGGCGGCCGGTCCGTATAGCCGATTTTCCCGTCTGGTCCGACGACCTTGTAGACGGTCTGGGCCTGGCACAGGCCCGCCAGGAAGAACGCTGCAAAGCCGAGAGTCCGATGGGCCATGGTTCTTCAGAAAAAGGGAATGCGTCTTCGCATTACACCACGCTTCAAGAAAAAATTTGCCAAATGAAAACTGGATGCGCCATTTTATGCACCGCGGATCACGCCCGGCCCAATCAAAGAAAAAGGGCCACGTGCAAAACATATGACCCTTTTGTCTGGTGCCGTTGATCACATTGAACCAGTTTTGCAACCTATGCGCGAGTGGGGTTAAGCATACGAGAAATCTAGATAATATCAATGACTGGCCTTCCCCCATCGTCACGGACATTTCCGTTAGGCGCATTTTAGATTTTCAAATTGTACCGGGCTGAGATAGCCGATAGTGGAATGACGCCGGCGTGGATTGTAGAACCTTTCTATGTAGTCGAACACGTCTGCGCGTAAATCATCCCTGGTTCGGTAATGCTTTTTGCTCAGGCGCTCAGTCTTGAGCGTCGAGAAGAAGCTTTCCATTGCAGCGTTGTCCCAGCAGTTGCCGCGACGGCTCATGCTGCAAACGATGCCGTGTGATTCAAGTAGACGCTGAAAGTCCTCACTCGTGTATTGGGAACCTTGGACGCCCTTCTATGTGTCAAGTGGCGATTTTGGTCGCGTTTATCTCACGGTGCCGCCGTTGAATGATGTAGAAGACTTCGCGAGCGATGTAGCGTTTGAGACAGCGAATAGCCTCAAGCTTGGAGTGTCCTTCATTGAGCCGCTTGGTCACGTATGCCTGCGTACGCGGATCGGTTCGCAAGCGGCCGATGGCAATGATATGCAGTGCGCTGTTCGCGGCTCTGTCGCCTCCACGGTTCAAGCGGTGCCTCGATACCTTTCCCGAAGAAGCGGGTACCGGGCTGACGCCACATAGAGCGGCGAAGCTTGATTCAGAGTGCAGTCGCCCGCTGTTATCGCCTGCCGTCAGCAATAGCTGAGACGCCGATTCGTACCCAATAGAGTTTTGTGCAATGAGTTCTGGAGCGAGTTCGTCGACGAGTGCGGCGATCATGGCGTCCAGGTCAGCGATCTCATCGTGCAGCTCAAGATAGCGCCGAGCCAACGATTTGAGAGCAATACGATACGCCGACGTCAAATTTCGATAGTCGGACAGGTCTGGGCGCCATGCCGCAAGCGTCCGGATGAGCTGCATACGGGTAAGCGTACGCAACGATTCTCGCAGCTCGTCTGGTGCGCTAATGATGTTGTTCTGGATGAGCTGCAGGGCAACGCGGCGCGCGGCGACTGCAGTCTTGCGACAGGCCTTGAGTACACGCAGCGACTCGACCATGCCATCCCGCGTCTTGGGCGTAACGGTTCGTACCTGGGCCAATGCTGCGTGGGCGGCATTTTCAGCATCGATCGTATCGTCTTTACCTCGCTTGCGTCGATCATGCTTATCCGGCGCAGTCACCTCCAGCACGGTCACGCCGGCCTTCTGGAGGTAACGAAGCAAACCAGCGCCGTAGGTTCCCGTGCATTCCACGCCAATGCGAGCGAGCTCGCCAAACGAACGGAGCCAAGCCAACATCTGTTTGTACCCGTGGCGAGTGCTCGGGAAACACTGGTTGCCTAGAACGTGATCCTGCTCATCTACTACCGCCGCGAAATGCATGTCTTTGTGGGTGTCCACACCACCGACAACAAGCCGTTGCTCATCCATGGCCTCGCTCCTCAATATAGGTTAGCGATTCCGCCACAACGAATACTTGGACAAGACAGTAAAGCGACAGAGCGTCAGGCCCTTCTTGGGTCACATGTATCGACGAGGCGAAACCTCGCCGCCAACGTTGCTGGGCAACCGACAGGTCCAGGGGAAGACAATAGTTTGTCGATCAGAGTGCGGGTCAGGTTGCCCAGAACGCTACACGGCACCAGGTCTTCGCTGGTCGATCTATGCTACAAGGATCAGTTCGCCCAGGAATAGCTGGTACGGACATTCTTACTGTCCGAGTGATGCAGCACAGCGCGAGGCCGGCCACGGCGGAAGATGGCCATCAGCAAGGCATCCATCACCAACTGCGCGGTCATCGTCGGTTGCATTAACCAGCCCACTACGCGCCGCGAGTACAGGTCCAGGACGACAGCAACAAACAGCCAGCCTTCGCCAGTCCACACGTAGGTAAAGTCGGCCGCCCATTTCTGATTCGAGCCTGTCGCTTCAAACTGCCGGTCCAGCAAGTTCGGTGCGATGGCATGGACTGGTGAGTCAAGCTGGCCTGGTGCCCGGCGCCGCTTGTGACGTGCCTTGATGCCGGCCGCTTTCATCAGTCGCGCCACTCGGTTCTCGCTGCAGGAAAAACCAGCGTCGATAAGGTCTCGCACTACGCGCGGCGAACCGTATGTGCCATCGCTGGCTTCGTGGCTGTGCTTGATTGCCTTTAGGAGCTGGCCATTCTCGCGCTCATGCGAACTTATTGGCCGCCCGAGCCAGTCGTAAAAACCACTGCTCGATACGCCGAGCAGACGGCACATTGTTCGTGTTGGCCAGATGGCTCAATATTTGGCGATGAAGCCGTACTTCACTTGAGGTCGGCTGCGAAGTAGCCGAGCGCTTTTTTTAATATGTCGCGCTCCGTCTTGACCTTTGCCAGCTCGCGCCGCATGCGCTCATACTCTTGGGCCGACACCTTCTAGCGTCCAACCGCGACCTCCGCATCGACGTTGGCATCTCTGCACCACCGTCCCAACAAATTGGCGCCGATACCAAGGTCACGGGCTATCGCCGCCTCGCTCGCGCCAGGCTGGCCTACCAGCTTGACTGCTTCGCGCTTAAACTCTTCTGAAAACAACCGTCTTTCACGTGCCA
>NZ_JAIWIA010000038.1 GCF_020176695.1 Massilia sp. MS-15
GATGACAATGATCGTGGCCATGATGCGCAAGATGCTGCATGTCGCCTTCGGCGTGCTAAAAAGCGGCGAAAAGTTCAAGCCGGTACTGCACGGCGCTTGACGACCATAACAGTATCTACAAAAGCCCGGGAAGTGTCGATGTAGTGGATAATGGCGCCCATTGCGCCGTTCAGACCCGGCACCGACACTTTCTCAGGAATTCCAGCTTATGTTGAGCTACCGCCACGCCTTCCACGCGGGTAACCACGCCGATGTCCTCAAACACTTCGTCCAGGTGCAATTGCACCTGTATATGAACCAGAAGGACGTGCCCTACACCTATATCGATACCCACTCCGGCGCCGGCGTCTATGCGCTGGACAGCTTCCAGGCGACCAAGACTGGCGAGTACGACACCGGGATCGGCCCCCTGTGGAACGCGACCGAGGTGCCGGCACCGCTGAAGCCTTACCTGGACCTGGTCAAGTCGATGAACCCGAGCGGCAAGATGCGCTACTACCCGGGTTCGCCCTACGTGGCCGACCAGATGGCGCGCCTGGACGACCGCCTGCGCCTGTTCGAGCTGCACCCGGCGGACGTCAAGATCCTGCACGAGAACGTGCGCAAGGCCGAGGCGCACAAGGCGGAGCAGGGCGAACGCGCGCGCGGCAAGCGCGTCATCATCGAGCATGGCGACGGCTTCCAGAGCCTGAAGAAGCTGCTGCCGCCGCCGTCGCGCCGGGCCCTGGTGCTGGTCGACCCCCCGTATGAAGTGAAGGACGACTACAAGAAGGTGCGCGACGCGCTCGAAGAAGCCCTCGGCCGCTTCCCGAGCGGCATGTATGCGGTCTGGTACCCGGTGCTGCAGCGCATGGAGTCGCGCCAGTTCCCCGACAAGCTCAAGCGCCTGCCGGCCAAGGAATGGCTGAACGTCACCCTCACCATCTCGACCCCCGGCCCGGACGGCGTCGGGCTGCACAGCAGCGGCATGTTCATCCTGAATCCGCCGTATACATTGGAAGCCATGCTGCGCGAAACCATGCCCTACCTGGTGCAGGTGCTGGGCAAGGACAGCGGCGCGCGCTTCACCATCGAGCGCGGCACCCAACTCACGGGCGCCGCCTCGGCGCGCCTGGCGGGCGAGGGACCGCGCGCCCCGGTCGGCAATGCGCGCCGCGCCAGCCCGCTGTCAGGCAAGGGCAGCCTGCGCCTGCCGGGCCAGAGCATGCTGCGCGAGGGTGAGGAGGGCGGCCCCGCCGCCAAGCCGGCCAAGCCGGCCACCCCGGCGCCGCGGCGCGCCTGGCGTCCGGACGGCAACGCGCAGGGCAAGCCGCAGGCGCCAGCCTCCAGCCCGGCACGCGCGGAAGGCAAGCGGCCTTCGGATGGCGGCCCCAGGACGGCCGGTCCGCGTCCGGGCAGCCGGAGCGGCAAGCGCTGAGCACACAATTCGATATAAAAATGCTAATAATGTCGGATTTGTAGTATAGTCTTCGAGGCGGATGTGCGCGTCCGCCGGCCGGCGCCTTCGTGCCGCAACAGTTTCCAGGAGTTTTACCGATGCATGCCGAAGCAGCGGCAGCGGCATCCGTGCCGTCCAACGATTTTTTCCTCGCGCGTCAGCCCATCCTTGGCCGGGATCAGCACCTCGTGGCATTCGAGCTGCTGTTCCGCGCCGCGGGCGAGGACGACGACGCCAAGCTGACCGACAATGCGGCGGCGACGGCGGCTGTCATTTCCCACGCATCCCAGCTCGGCATGGAGCAGGTGGTAGGCGAACGCCTGGCTTTCGTCAATGTGGACGAGGTCGTCCTGATGAGCGACTTCGTGCGTTTCCTGCCGCCCCACCAGGTTATCCTCGAAATCCTCGAGACCGTCAAGCCGACCCAGGCGTTGCTGGCGCGCGTGGCCGAGCTGAAGGAGCTCGGTTTCAAGTTCGCGGTGGACGACGTGGTCGAGCATTCGCCCGAGCTCGACCGGCTGGTCGGCCTGGTTGACGTGATCAAGGTGGACGTCAAGCTGGTGCCGCGCGAGGAACTCGAGCGCCTGGTGGCTTCGCTGCGGGCCACCGGCAAGAAGCTGCTGGCGGAAAAGGTCGAGACGCTCGACGAATTCCGGCTCTGCATGGACCTCGGCTTCGAATACTTCCAGGGCTATTATTTTGCGCGCCCGGTGATCCTGTCGGGCAAGAAGATCGCACCGTCCGAAATGGCGATCCTGCGCCTGCTGGAGCTGGTGAGCTCCGATGCCGACGCTGCCAGCATCGAGACGGCGGTCAAGCGCGACGCCCTGATCAGCCTGAACCTGCTGCGCCTGGTGAACAGCCGCGCGGCGTCCGGTACCCGGATCGAATCGCTGGCCCAGGCCCTGCAGCAGCTCGGGCGGCGCCAGCTGCAGCGCTGGCTGCAGATCCTGCTGTACACGACGGCCGGGGGCGCGGAACTGGCTTCGCCGCTGCTGCAGCTGGCCACTACCCGCGGCAAGCTGCTGGAACTGATGTCGCTGGCGCGCGCGCCGCAGGATGCGGCGCGGGCCGACCGCGCCTTCACGGTGGGCATCATGTCGCTGGCCGACGCCCTGTTCTCGATCCCGATGCGCGATATCCTCGACAACGTCGAGGTGCCGGACGAAGTGCGCGCCGCGCTGATCGAGCGGGAAGGGGAGTTCGGCACCATGCTGCGGGTGGCCGAACTGCTCGAGGCGGCCGAGGGCGGCGGCAAACTCTACAATGCGCTGTGCCGGCTGAACCTGTCGGTGGCGCAGATCCGCAGCATCGAGCTGCAAGCCTTCGACTGGGTGCGCGAGCTGACCCACGAGCCGCACTGATCGCCACGCCGGCGCGAAGGGCGCCGCGCCCCGGCTCTCCTTACTGCGCGAGGAACAGGAACACGGTCGGCTTCTTGTGGAAGTCCGGCCCCTTGCCGGCAGCCAGCGCCGCCTTCCACCTGGCCGCACTCAAGGTCCTGACCGATTCGCTCGGCAGCGACAG
Organism: Massilia sp. MS-15; assembly: GCF_020176695.1. GTDB lineage: Bacteria > Pseudomonadota > Gammaproteobacteria > Burkholderiales > Burkholderiaceae_D > Telluria > Telluria hydrophila. The sequence goes on from NZ_JAIWIA010000038.1 coordinate 2,966, forward strand.
GTCGGTGGCCACGCACACCAGGGTGCCCGGCTGGCAGGCGCCGACCAGGGCTTCCAGCATCTGGCCGTTGCGGTAGGGGGTCTCGATCAGCAGCTGGGTCTGCTTCTCGCTGCGCGAACGGCCTTCCAGTTGCTGGATGCGCTTGCTGCGCTGGCCGGCGTCGGTCGGCAGGTAGCCATTGAAGGCGAAACTCTGGCCGTTCAGGCCGCTTGCCATCACGGCCAGCAGCAGCGAGGACGGCCCCACCAGGGGCCGTACGGGAATCCCATGCTGGTGGGCCAGGCGCACCAGGTCGGCGCCCGGATCGGCCACCGCCGGCACGCCTGCTTCCGACACCAGGCCGGCGTCGCGTCCGGCCAGCAGCGGCGCCAGCAGCTGATCGAGGGCCGCCGCCGGGGTATTCACGTTCAGTTCGGCGATCTCGATTTCCTGCAGCGGCCGCGCCAGTGGATGGTCGAGCGCGACCAGTTTCAGGAAGGCGCGCGCCGTCTTGGCGTTCTCGGCCACGAAATAATCGAGGCGCGCGGTCAGCGCCTGCACTTGCGTGGGCAGCAGGGCGGACAAGGCGCCGGATGCGGCGTCGACAGGGCCGAGGGTGTTGGGAATCAGGTAGAGGGTGCCAGGCATCGTTGATTGGTAAGGATAAGGGTTACAGGCCAAAGAAGGAGACGCCCGCGCGGCGCAGCATGCCGGTGAGCGCGATGAGGGGCAGGCCGGTGAGGGCGGTGGGGTCGTCCGACACGATCCGTTCCAGCAGGGCGATGCCCAGGCCCTCGTTCTTGGCGCTGCCTGCGCAGTCATAGGGCTGCTCGATGCGCAGGTAGGCGTCCAGTTCGGCGTCGGGCAGGTCGCGGAAGTCAACGAAGACCTGCACGTTGTCCAGCTGGACGGCGCGGGCCGGGTCGGGCGCGCGGCTGTCCCACAGGCACAGGGCCGTATGGAAGACGACGCGCCGGCCGCGCATCAGTTGCAGCTGCGCCAGGGCGCGCGCATGGTCGCCGGGTTTGCCGATCTGCATGCCGTCCAGCGTGGCAACCTGGTCCGAGCCGATCACCAGCGCGCCGGGCGCCCGCGCCGCCACCGCCGCGGCCTTCCCGCGCGCCAGGCGCAGGGCGGTATCCTGCGGGGCCTCGCCGGGCAGCGGCGCTTCGTCGATGTCGGGGGCAATCGCCTCGAAAGGTAGTTGCAGGCGCGACAGCAGTTCGCGGCGGTAGGCGGAGCTGGAAGCGAGAATGAGGCGCGGCGGCGCGGAACTTGGTATCATTGCGGTCGGCAAAGCAATAAGCTATAAGAAAAGCTGATACATCCGGGTCTCGAACAAGAGAACGCGATAAATAAGCCTGCTGATACGGAATCGACTTGCCGGACCCTGGATACGGCATACAACGCGGGCTGCCGAAAACAGCGCAAGTCTTTGACTCTGCGGCGAGAAGCCTGTTATTATCGCAGGTTTTCCGGGGAAGTTTTCCAAATGAGCGCTTTTGTCATTGACGCCTTCGAGTTTTGCCGGAATAGCGGACACCGCGAGGGCGTGACGCCCGTTGCCGAGATGACCCGTCTGGCCGCTGAATGCGCCGACAAGTCCGGTGGCGCGTCCGGCGAGATTCGCTGGTCGATCGACGGCGGACTGACCAGGCAGGGTTATCCGTCGATGACCCTGGCGGTCACCGGCCCCGTGAAGCTGGTCTGCCAGCGTTGCCTGACCCCGATGGATTACCAGATCGACTCGTCCACCATGCTGGTGCTCGGCAAGGACGACGAGGATGCGGACGCGATCGAGGAAATCCTCGACGACGAGAGCATCGACGTGATCGTCGGCAGCCGCGAGTGCGATATCCGCCAGTTGCTGGAAGACGAAGCCCTGCTGGCCCTGCCGCAGGCACCGAAGCACGAGGTATGTCCGGACACCAAGCTGCTGGATGGCCTCAAGACCGAGAAGGTCTCGCCGTTCGCGGCCCTGAAAAATCTCAAGCCAGAGTAAAAACCGAATTTGTAGTACCGCAGCGTAGCAAGGCAGCACCCGCAGTACGACTGAAAGAACGTGTCAAACGCGTGCAGTAGTCGAGTATGGCAGTAGGCAGTGATGTAGGCAGCGTTAAAACATGTCGGCAATGGATTGAATAAGAAATTGCCGCTGGGATACTCGATCTGCAAGTATTTGCAAGTCGAATGTGTTAGAATTTTAGAACTTATGTATTAGGAGTCATCATGGCAGTTCAGCAGAATAAGAAGTCCCCGTCGAAGCGCGGCATGCACCGTTCGCACGATTTCCTGACCGCACCGAACCTGGCAGTCGAGCCGACCACCGGCGAAACCCACCTGCGTCACCACATCAGCCCGAACGGTTTCTACCGTGGCCGTAAAGTCCTGAAGACCAAGAACGACGAATAATCGCCGTCTTGTTGTTCAGTACCATGGAAGCGGTGCGACGTATGTTCTGTGCGTGGCGCCGCTTTTTCTTTCGCATTTCCGTTCTTAGCGGCTGCAACAAGCTTGCACTCCGTCATTTTGAATTGCGTGGACCATGGCTGGCCCCGTGCCATGCCCGATCCCATCCTGCCGCCCGCCGTATCGCCTGTCTTGCTCGTCTTGCCTGAGCCGGCATCCCTAACAAATGACAATCACCATATCCATTGACTGCATGGGCGGAGACCACGGCCCCTCAGTTACCATTCCGGCAGCCATTTCGTTTCTAAAAAAACAAGCTGACGTCCACCTCATCCTGGTGGGTCTCGAAGATACCCTGCGCGCCGAGCTCAAGAAGCATCGCGCGGAAGGCCATCCCCGTATGACCGTCAAGCACGCGACCGAGGTCGTGACCATGGACGATCCCCTGGAAATCGCCCTGCGCAAGAAGAAGGATTCGTCGATGCGCGTGGCGATCGAGCTGGTCAAGGACGGCGGGGCCAATGCCTGCGTCTCGGCCGGCAATACCGGCGCCCTGATGGCCGTCTCGCGCTATGTGCTCAAGACCATGGCCGGTGTCGACCGTCCGGCGATCTGCTCGATCATGCCGAACCAGAAGAACGGCCCGACCTACATGCTCGACCTGGGCGCCAACGTGGACTGCGAACCGCACCACCTGCACCAGTTCGCCATCATGGGCTCGGTGCTGTGCTCGGCGATGGAAGGCATTCCACGCCCCAGCATCGGCCTGCTCAACGTCGGCACCGAGGAAATCAAGGGCAACGACGTGGTCAAGGCCACCGGGGTCCTGCTGCGCGCCGACCATGAGCGCGGCAAGCTGAACTTCCACGGCAATGTGGAAGGCAATGACATCTTCAAGGGCACCGTGGACGTGGTGGTCTGCGACGGCTTCGTCGGCAACGTCACGCTCAAGGCGGTCGAAGGTCTGTCGCGCTTCTTCAAGTCGGTGTTCACCGAGAACATCCTGTCGATCGCCGGCGCCTTGCTGGCCCGGAAATCGCTGAAGAAACTCAATCCCGAGCGCTACAATGGCGCCGGTCTGCTGGGCCTGAAAGGCCTGGTGTTCAAGAGCCACGGCGGGGCCAATGCCTTCGCCTTCGAGTGGGCAATCAAGCGCGCCTACGACGCGGCCAAATACGATGTCCAAGAGCAACTGTCGGCGCTGATCGCCGAACTGATGCCGACTTCGCCTGACTCCCAGCGCCAGGCGTAACCAGAACCAAGCAGGATGGTGGAGAGATGACTGTGTATAGCAAGATCACCGGTACCGGCAGCTACCTGCCGGCCAAGCGCGTCACCAACGACGCGCTCGCGGCCCAGCTGGCCGAGAGCGGCATCGAGACGTCCGACGAATGGATCGTCACCCGCAGCGGCATCGAGAGCCGCCACTATGCGGCCCCCGACGAGAACGCTTCCGACTTGGCCGTGCATGCCGCGCGCAAGGCGCTGGAAAGCGCCGGCCGCCAGCCCGGCGACATCGAACTGGTGATCGTCGCCAGCTCCACCCCGGATTTCCACGGCAGCTTCCCGAGTACCGCCTGCATCGTGCAGCAGAAGCTCGGCATGGCCAACAACAGCGCCGCGTTCGACGTGCAGGCCGTGTGCAGCGGCTTCGTGTACGCGGTCTCGACCGCCGACGCCTTCATCCGCGCCGGCGTCTACAAGTCGGTGCTGGTGATCGGCGCCGAAGTCTTCTCGCGCATCCTCGACTTCAGCGACCGCACCACCTGCGTGCTGTTCGGCGACGGCGCCGGCGCCGTGGTGCTGGAAGCCTCGAACGAAGCCGGCATCCTGGCCACCAAGCTGCACGCCGACGGCAGCCACGCCGGCATCCTGTCGGTGCCGGGCAACCTGGCCGGCGGCGCGGTCGCCGGCAGCGGCTTCCTCTACATGGATGGCCCGGCCGTGTTCAAGCTGGCCGTCACGGTGCTGGAAGAAGTGGCCAAGGAAGCGCTGGCCCATGCGCAGATGCAGGCCTCCGACATCGACTGGCTGATCCCGCACCAGGCCAACCTGCGCATCATGAAGGGCACCGCCAAGAAGCTTGGCCTGCCGATGGAAAAGATGGTCGTCACCGTCGACCAGCATGGCAACACCTCGGCCGCCTCGATCCCGCTGGCGCTCGATGCCGCCATGCGCGACGGACGCATCCGCAAGGGTGATAACGTGCTGATGGAAGGCGTCGGCGGCGGTTTCACCTGGGGCGCGATCCTCGCCCGCATGTAATATTTTCCCGCGCATGTGCGCGTGGTCGGCACGCTGTTGCGGCGGCGGACCGGTGCGTTGGGCGTAGGGTGGGCGGCTTGCCGCCCACGCGTTCAGGCATCAGATGCGTTGCCACAGTGCGTCCCTGAGTTGAACGCGTGGGCGGAGATCCGCCCACCCTACGGAGAACAATAATGAACAAATTCGCATTCCTGTTTACGGGCCAGGGCGCCCAGGCCGTCGGCATGCTGAACGGCTTCGCCGGCAACCCGGTCGTGGAGCAGACCGTGCTGGAAGCCTCGGATGCCCTCGGCTTCGACATCGGCAAGCTGATCGCCGAAGGCCCGAAGGAAGACCTCGACCTCACCACCAACACCCAGCCCGTCATGCTGACGGCGGCCGTCGCCGTATACCGCGCCTGGATCGCGGCCGGCGGCCCGGTCCCGAGCGTGGTGGCGGGCCACAGCCTGGGCGAGTACTCGGCCCTGGTCGCCGCCGGTGTGATTCAATTCAAGGATGCGGTGCCACTGGTGCGCTTCCGCGCGCAGGCGATGCAGGACGCGGTGCCGGTCGGGCAGGGCGGCATGGCCGTCGTGCTGGGCCTGGGCGCAGACGACGTGCGCGCGGTCTGCGCCGAAGCAGCCCAGGGCGAGGTGGTCGAAGCGGTCAACTTCAACGAGCCGACCCAGATCGTGATCGCCGGCCATGCTGGCGCGATCGACCGCGCCTGCGAGATCGCCAAGGCCAGGGGTGCCAAGCGCGCCATGAAGCTGGCCGTGTCGGCGCCTTTCCACTCCTCGCTGCTCAAGCCTGCCTCGGACCGCCTGCGCGACTATATGGAAAACATCGCCTTCTCGGCGCCGCGGATCGACTTGATCAACAACGTCGACGTCGCTATCCTGCACGATCCGGCTGCGATCAAGGATGCCCTGGTGCGCCAGGCCGCCGGCCCGGTGCGCTGGGTCGAGACGATGCAGAAGATGGCGGCAAGCGGCGTCACCCAGGTGATCGAGTGCGCCCCGAGCAAGACCCTGATCGGCATGGCCAAGCGCATCGATCCGGTGCTGGCCGGCGAAGCCCTGGTGGACCAGGCCGCGCTGGAGCGCGTGCTGGCATCGGTCCAGGCCGCCTGAATACACACGACAAGAAAAGGAAGAGCATGAACCTGCAGAACCAAGTCGCCCTCGTCACCGGCGCATCGCGCGGCATCGGCAAGGCCATCGCGCTGGAGCTGGCGCGCCAGGGCGCGAAAGTGGTCGGCACCGCCACCAGCGAAGCCGGCGCGCAAGCGATCAGCGATTACCTGAACGCGTTCGGCGGCAAGGGCGTGGTCCTGAATGTCACCGACGCCGCCCAGTGCGGCGCCGTGGTCGACGAGGTGCAGAAAACCTGCGGCAGCCTGTCCATCCTGGTCAACAATGCCGGCATCACCCAGGACAACCTGGCCATGCGCATGAAAGACGAGGAGTGGGACAGCGTCATCGCGACCAACCTGACGGCCGTCGGCCGCCTGTCGCGCCTGGTGCTGCGCGGGATGATGAAGGCCAGGCACGGCCGCATCATCAACATCACCTCGGTGGTGGGCGCCTCGGGCAACCCGGGCCAGATGAACTACGCCGCCGCCAAGGCCGGCGTGGCCGGCATGACCCGCGCCCTGGCGCGCGAGATCGGCAGCCGCAACATCACCGTCAACTGCGTGGCGCCGGGCTTCATCGATACCGACATGACCAAGGCGCTGGGCGAAGACCAGCATGGCGCACTGCTGCAGCAGATCCCGCTGGGCCGCCTGGGCCAGCCGGAGGACATCGCCCACGCCGTGGCCTTCCTGGCCGGCCCGACCGCCGCCTACATCACGGGCAGCGAACTGCACGTGAATGGCGGCATGTACATGAATTGATCGCGAAAAGCAGGCGAAGCGTGCCCGGCTGCGCGCGTGCGTGCACGAGAAACGGCGCATTCGCTTCTTTTAGCAGTAATTTCGGTGGAAATAGCGGTAATCGCCGAAAGTAGTTTTTCACGGCGCAAACCTGATAAAATGCGCGCACTTTCCGCAACACATACCTAATGGAGCCATAACATGTCGGATATCGAACAACGCGTTAAAAAAATCGTCGCTGAGCAACTGGGTGTTGCAGAAGCAGACATCAAAATCGAATCCTCGTTCGTTGACGACCTCGGCGCTGACTCGCTGGACACCGTGGAACTGGTGATGGCACTGGAAGACGAGTTCGAAATGGAAATCCCTGACGAGCAGGCTGAGAAGATCACCACCGTCAAGCAAGCCATCGACTACGCCACCGCGCACGTCAAGGCCTAAGCTGTCGCTGTCGCTTTAAAAGTTTCTGGGAGAATCGCTTGAGCCGTTCACGCAACCGCCGTGTCGTCGTTACCGGCCTGGGCTGCATTTCACCTATCGGCAACACCATTGCCGAGGCGTGGGAAGCGGCGCTGGCCGGTAAGTCGGGCATTGCCAACATTACCAAGTTCGATGCCTCGCAGTTCACGACCCGTTTCGCCGGCGAAGTGAAGAACTTCAATGTCGAGGATTACCTGCCGGGCAAGGAAGGCCGCCACATGGATAGCTTCATCCATTACGGCATGGCCGCCGGCATCCAGGCCCTGCAGGATTCGGGCCTGGTCGTGACCGAGGAAAACGCGGACCGCATCGGTGTGACCATCGGTTCGGGCATCGGCGGCCTGCCGATGATCGAAGCCACCAAGGAAGAGTACATGGCCAAGGGTCCGCGCCGGATCTCGCCGTTCTTCGTGCCGGCCTCGATCATCAACATGATCTCGGGCGATCTCTCGATCAAATTCGGCCTGCGCGGCCCGAACCTGGCGATCGTTACCGCCTGCACCACCGGCCTGCACTGCATCGGCGCGGCTGCCCGCCTGATCGAATACGGCGACGCGGACGTGATGATCGCCGGCGGCGCCGAGTCGACCGTCTCGCCGCTGGGCCTGGGCGGCTTCGCTTCGGCCAGGGCGCTGTCCACCCGCAACGAGGATCCGACCACCGCGTCGCGTCCGTGGGACCAGGACCGCGACGGCTTCGTGCTGGGCGAGGGCGCCGGCGTGATGGTGCTCGAAGAGTACGAACACGCGGTCAAGCGCGGCGCGAAGATCTATGCGGAAGTCATCGGCTTCGGCATGAGCGCGGACGCCAACCACATCACCTCGCCGGTCGAGGACGGCAGCGGCGCCGCCCGCTGCATGGTGGCGGCCCTGCACAACGCCGGCCTGAACGCCAGCGAAGTCCACTACGTCAATGCGCACGGCACCTCGACGCCGCTGGGCGACGTGGCGGAAGTGCGCGGCATCAAGCGCGTATTCGGCGACCATGCGAAGAACATCGTCGTGAACTCGACCAAGTCGATGACCGGCCACCTGCTCGGTGGCGCCGGCGGCCTGGAATCGGTGTTCACCGTGCTGGCGATCCACAAGCAGGTCTCGCCGCCGACGATCAATATCTTCAACCAGGATCCGGAATGCGACCTGGACTTCTGCGCGAACACGGCGCGGGACATGAAGATCGACTACGCGGTCAAGAACTCCTTCGGCTTCGGCGGTACCAACGGTACCCTCGTGTTCGCGAAAGTCTGAACCTGACCACGCCCATTCCGGTCTAACCGGGATGGGCGCCTGACAGCCTCGACCGTTCGGTCCTGCGCTTCCTTCGTTGCAGCGCCGTGCTCTTTGCGCGGTCCCGGCTTGCGGCGCCCGTATTACCCCCCCTTGCTAACTGTCTCCTGCCGCCATGCCGCATGCGCTGAGCATCGTCATCGCGCCCTCGCGCCGCCTGCGCTGGCTGCTGGCGACCATGGGCGCCGTGCTGGCCGCCGCCGCGGCCGGCGTCTCCATGGCTGCGCCCGGCCACAACCGCGCAGTCATCCTGGCCGTGGCCATGTTGCTGGCCGCCTCCCTGTCGCTGCTGCATGCTGCGCTGCGGCGCGCAACGCAGCAGCGCATTGATCTTTCTGGACCCAGCCAGCTACACCTGACGGTACAACAGGGTGTGCGGCCGGACAGCCAGACCTCGCTACCGGCGCGGCTGCTGCCTGGCTCGACAGTGTGGCCGCGGATGATGGTGCTGCGCCTGGGCCTGGACAATGGCCGTTGCCGGACGCTGGCGGTCCTGCCCGACAGCGTGTCGCCAGACGGCTTCCGTGCCCTGGCGGTGGCGTTCGGTGCGGGCCACGGGGCAGTGGACGCGTCATCGATCGCGCACAAAATACTTTGAACTTATTGCAGCGGGCCAACTCTTAATCAGGGAGGGCCGGTGCAGCCGATGGGGCAGGGGTCCGTGACGACAGAACGCGAGGGAGATCAGGCGCTAGTGGAGCGCGTCCAGGGGGGAGACCGGGGCGCGTTCGACCTGCTCGTGGCCAAGTACCAGCGCCGCCTGATGCGCCTGGTGTCGCGCCTTGTGCACGATCCGGCCGAAGCCGAGGACGTGGTGCAGGAAACCTTTATCAAGGCCTTCCGCGCCTTGCGCCATTTTCGCGGCGACTCAGCCTTTTATACCTGGCTGTACCGGATCGGGATCAACACCGCCAAGAACTACCTCGTGACGCAGGGGCGCCGTGCACCGACCTCTACCGAGGCCGATGCGGAACGGGCGGAAGGATTCGACGATGCGGACAGCTTGCGCGACATAAACACGCCCGAGTCGATGTTGGCAAGCAAGCAGATCGCCCAGACGGTGAATGCCGCCATGGAGGCGCTACCACTGGAGTTGCGCACGGCGATCGTGTTGCGGGAGATTGAAGGATTGAGCTACGAAGAGATCTCCGAGGTCATGGCCTGCCCAATCGGCACTGTGCGCAGCCGGATTTTCCGCGCGCGCGAAGTTATCGCCGAGAAATTGCGTCCATTACTCGATTTCCCGGTTGACAAACGCCGCTGAATAGCGGGATCGTAGGCGGGCGGAACAGCAAACAGGGCGCAGGCTGGCAAAGCGGCAATCACATGGACACCAACAGGAAGACACGCGAAACCATCTCGGCCTTTGCCGACGGTGAACTGCCGGAGAGCGAGCACGAACTCGCACTGGCTTCGCTGCGCGAACCTGACGGGCGCCAGACCTGGGACCTGTACCACCGCATCGGCGACCTGCTGCGCGCACTGCCGCCGGCGCCCGGGTATGCGCCGGCGCTGTCGCCCGCTTTTTCCGGCCGTCTCGCCGCCAGGCTCGCCGCCGAACCGCTGCCGCCGCGGCGCGCCCCGACCGCGCCCGCCAGCGCGGCCGGAGCCCTGTCCGCCATGCCTCCAACGCTCGCGCCGCCCGACGGCGCCGATGGCGCGCAGCCGGCGTCGGGCGCCACCGCCTGTGCATTGACCCGCATCCCGTAACGCGCAGCGCGACAAGCCGGGGGTTTTGGCTTACCATAAAGTCAATCTCAGTCTTCCATGCCATCCCATGACCCGCGATTCGTCCAGCGCGCAGCTGCGCGCCCCATCCCGACTGTCTCTCCCTGCACGCGCCGTGCGCGGCGCCGGCCTGGCCCTGTCCCTCCTGCTGGCCTGGGGTGCCGTCCCGCCCGGCGCACTGGCGGCGGCGCCGGTGCAGGCCCCGGTCGTGACCGGCCTGCCCGATTTTTCCGACCTGATCGACAAGGTCGGTCCGGCCGTCGTGAACATCCGCACCACCGAGCGCATCACGCGCGGCCAGGGCGTGCCCGGCGAAGAGGAAATGCAGGAATTCCTGCGCCGCTTCTTTGGCGGCCAGATCCCGCGTGGCGGCCGCGGCAGCCGGCCTGGCGGGCAGGGCGGCGGCGTGGAAGAACAGGTAACGCGCGGCGTCGGTTCCGGCTTCATCATTTCGGCCGACGGCTTCGTGCTCACCAATGCCCACGTGGTGGAGGGCGCCGACGAAGTCACCGTCACGCTCACCGACCGCCGCGAGTTCAAGGCCAAGGTACTCGGTGCCGACCGCCGTTCCGACGTGGCACTGCTCAAGCTCTCGGCGGGCAACCTGCCCTACCTGCGCACTGGCGACTCGAGCAAGATCCGGGTCGGGGAATGGGTGGTGGCGATCGGTTCGCCCTTCAACCTCGATAACACCGTGACCGCCGGCATCATCTCGGCCAAGTCGCGCGATACCGGCGAATACCTGCCGCTGATCCAGTCCGACGTCGCCGTCAATCCGGGCAACTCGGGCGGCCCCCTGATCAACATGCGCGGCGAAGTCATCGGCATCAATTCGCAGATCGCCACGCTCTCGGGCGCCTATAACGGCATTTCCTTCGCCGTGCCGATCGACGAAGTGATGCGCGTCGCCGAGCAGCTAAAAACCACTGGCAAGGTCACCCGCGGGCGCCTCGGCGTGCAGATCAGCGAAGTCACGCGCGACGTCGCCGAGTCGCTCGGCCTGGGCAAGGCGCGCGGCGCGGAAGTCGCAATGGTGGAGGCCGGCGGCCCCGCGGAAAAGGCGGGGATCAAGGTCGGCGACATCATCCTGAAGTTCAACAGCCAGGCGATCGACACCACGCGCGACCTGCCGCGCCTGGTCGGTGCCACCAAGGTCGGCAGCCGCGCCATCGTCACCGTCTGGCGTCGCGGCAGCCAGCTCGAGTTGCCAGTCACCATCGTCGAGTTGCAGGAAGAGAAGTCCCCCACCGCCCGTCCGGCACCGAAGAAGCCGGCGCCCGGCGTGGCGCCGAATGCGCTCGGCCTGGTGGTGTCTGACATCACCCCGGCCCAGCGCGGCGAGCTCGGCGTCGATAGCGGCGTGCTGGTCGAGAATGTCCAGGGCGGTGCGGCCACTGCCGGCATCCAGCCAGGCGACGTGATTTCCCAGGTCGGCAACTCGCCGGTGGGCAATGCCGCCCAGTTCAATGCCCTGGTCGCCAAGCTCGATCCGAAGAAGCCGGTGGCCCTCCTGGTGCGGCGCGAGGGCGTCAGCCAGTACGTCGTCGTGAAACCGCGCCAATGAGCGTGCCGCCGGTGCGGGTAATTCCCTTCACGCTGTACTCGCGCAGCTATTGCCACCTGTGCGAGGACATGCGGCAGGCGCTGCTGGCGCTGCAGCGCCCCGGCGAGCGCTTCGAGGTCGAGGTGCTCGACGTCGATGCCGATCCGGCCCTGCTGGCGCGCTTCGACGAACTGGTGCCGGTGCTGTTCGGCGACCCGTCCGGGCAGGAGCTGTGCCATTACTTCCTCGATGCGGCGGCCGCGCGCGGCTGGGCCGACGCCGCGTAGGGTGGGCGGCTTGTCCCGGCCGCCGACCAGTCCGAGGATCCAGCGCCGCCCACGCGTTCAACGCCAGCGCGCAGGACGCCGTGCAGGGCGGGACAGGCGGCGCGTGGGCAGCGCGCGCAAGGCGGCATAGTACCCGGCGCGATAGCGCCGCCGCCTTGCGAATCCGGCCAGATCGTCGCGGACCGGCAAGAAAACCTGCTTTCTGCCTGGCAGCTGCCCCAAAACCGGGCTTTCCGACGCGGAATCCGGTAAAATGCCGGGGTCGGAAAAGCGTCTGCCTTTTGCACGCGCCATTCCATCGCTTTCGCAAGCGCTTCGGCCGGGGCCCGGCATGCCCCCACGGAGCGCTTTTTTGCATGACGATTTCGTTTTGTCCTGATCGCTGTAGCCTGCCGCGCTTTCCGCGGCCTTTCTGGTTTTGAGCTTTGTTAATGAACAACATACGTAACTTTTCCATCATCGCCCACATCGACCACGGCAAATCGACCCTCGCCGACCGCATCATCCAGCTGTGCGGCGGCCTGTCGGAACGCGAAATGGACGCACAGGTGCTCGACTCGATGGACCTGGAGCGCGAGCGCGGCATCACCATCAAGGCCCAGACCGCGGCGCTGCAGTACAAGGCGCGCGACGGCCAGGTCTACAACCTGAACCTGATCGACACCCCGGGCCACGTCGACTTTTCCTATGAGGTGTCGCGTTCGCTGTCGGCCTGCGAAGGCGCGCTGCTAGTGGTCGACGCCAGCCAGGGCGTGGAAGCGCAGACGGTGGCCAACTGCTACACGGCGCTCGACCTGGGCGTGGAAGTGGTGCCGATCCTGAACAAGATCGACCTGCCGCACGCCGACCCGGACAATGCCAAGAAAGAAATCGAGGACGTGATCGGCATCGATGCGTCCGACGCTACCGTGTGCTCGGCCAAGACCGGCCTGGGCGTGGAAGACGTGCTGGAAACCCTGATCGCGAAGGTCCCGCCGCCCAAGGGCGACAAGGATGCGCCGCTGCAGGCCCTGATCGTCGATTCCTGGTACGACCCATATGTGGGCGTCGTGATGCTGGTGCGCGTCGTCAACGGCACCCTGCGTCCGAAGGAAAAGATCCTCTTGATGGCGACCGGGTCCGTGAACCTGGTCGAGAGCGTCGGCGTGTTCACCCCGCGTTCGGTGCCGCTGCAGGAGCTGTCGGCAGGGCAGGTGGGCTTCATCATCGCCGGTATCAAGGAACTGACCGCCGCCAAGGTGGGCGATACCGTCACCCTGGCCGCCAAGCCGGCTCCCGAACCGCTGCCGGGCTTCAAGGAAGTGCAGCCGCAGGTCTTCGCCGGCCTGTTCCCGGTCGAAGCGAACCAGTACGACGCCCTGCGCGATTCGTTAGAGAAGCTCAAGCTGAACGACGCCGCGCTGATGTACGAGCCGGAAGTGTCGCAGGCGCTCGGCTTCGGCTTCCGCTGCGGCTTCCTCGGTCTGCTGCACATGGAAATCGTGCAGGAACGCCTCGAGCGCGAGTTCGACATGGACCTGATCACGACCGCGCCGACCGTGGTGTACGAGGTCGAGATGCGCGACGGCAGCATGGTCCGCGTCGACAACCCGTCGAAGATGCCGGAACCGTCCAAGATCAACGAAGTGCGCGAGCCGATTGTCGACGTCAACCTGTACATGCCACAAGAGTATGTCGGTGCCGTGATGACCCTGTGTAACGGCAAGCGTGGCGTGCAGATGGACATGGCCTACCACGGCCGCCAGGTCAAGCTGCACTACGAGATCCCGATGGCGGAAATCGTGCTCGACTTCTTCGATCGCCTGAAATCGACCTCGCGCGGCTACGCCTCGATGGACTACGAGTTCAAGGAATACCGCGCCGCCGACGTGGTCAAGGTCGACATGCTGATCAACAGCGAAAAGGTCGATGCGCTGGCGATCATCGTGCACCGTGCCAACGCTCCCTACCGCGGACGCCAGGTGGCGGCCAAGATGCGCGAACTGATTCCGCGCCAGATGTTCGACGTGGCGATCCAGGCCGCGATCGGCGCCACCATCATCTCGCGCGAGAACGTCAAGGCATTGCGCAAGAACGTGCTGGCCAAGTGCTATGGCGGCGACATTTCGCGTAAGAAGAAGCTGCTGGAAAAGCAGAAGGCCGGCAAGAAGCGCATGAAGCAGGTTGGTTCAGTGGAAATCCCGCAGGAGGCCTTCCTGGCCATCCTCCAGGTGGAAGAAAAATAAATGGATATCCAAACCGTGCTGAGCAATTTTGCCCTGATCCTGTTCGTCCTGATGGTGGTCACGGGCACGATCTGGTGCCTGGACGTGTTCGTGCTGTCCAAGCAGCGCCGCCGCGCCGCCGACCTCGCCCTGCGCGAGTACGACGAGCGCAACGAGAAACTGCGCCGCGAAGGCATCAAGACCGACAGCGGCAACGGGCGCGCGGCGATCGAGCAGGCTCACCTGCGCCAGCCGACCTGGGTCGAGTACTCCGGCAGCTTCTTCCCGGTGATCGCCCTGGTCTTCATCCTGCGTTCCTTCCTGTGGGAGCCGTTCAAGATCCCGTCCTCCTCGATGGTGCCGACCCTGCTGGTGGGCGACTTCATCCTGGTGAACAAGTATGCCTACGGCATCCGCCTGCCGATCATCAACAAGAAGGTGATCGAGGTCGGCGCACCGCAGCGGGGCGACGTGATGGTGTTCAAGTATCCGAAGGACCTGAGCCAGGATTACATCAAGCGCGTCATCGGCGTGCCGGGTGACAAGATCACCTATGAAAACAAGCGCCTGACCGTGAACGGCAAGCCGGTTGCGTACACGCCGATGGACGACTACCTGGACGACCAGCATCCGATGTACCACAAGCAGTTCATGGAAAACCTGACCGGCGTGCCGCACCGCATCCTGAATACCGAGGACAGGCGCAGCTTCGACCTGGGCGCCGTTGATTTCGTCGGCCATCGTGAAGCTTGCGACTATTCCTACGACAAATTTACCTGTATCGTACCTCCAGGCAACTATTTCATGATGGGCGATAACCGCGACAACAGTGCCGACAGCCGCTATTGGGGCTTCGTTCCGGACAAGAACATTGTTGGCAAGGCGATCGTCGTCTGGATGAACCTCAGCAATCCGAAACGGATCGGTAGCATCCAGTAATATCCAGGTAGCGGAGAACACGATGCGTCAACTGCGTTCCAAGACTTTCCAGGCCGGCATCTCGCTGACCGGCCTCATCCTCGCGCTGGCCCTGCTCGGGGTGCTGGCGGTGTTTGCGCTCAAGCTGGTGCCGACCTACACCGAATACAGCGCGATCAAGGATGCGATCGTGCGCGCCAAGGAAACTGGCGGCACGACCCGCGAAATACAGGTAGCCTTCGACAAGAACGCCGGCATCAACAATGTCTCGGCGATCCACGGCCGCGACCTGGTCATCACCCGCGACGACGGCGAAGTGCAGATCAGCTTTGCCTACGAAAAGCGGGTACCGCTGATGGGCAATGTCAGCCTGCTCATCGATTATGCGGGCACGACCGACCCGAACGGGGTGGCGCCGCGGGCCGACCCGGACCAGTAACAGGCCAGTACCAGAACGCCGCGCGCGCGGGCGCCGGCGCAACCACGACAGCACAATGAATCTACAGTTATTGCAAACACGCTTGGGTTATACGTTCCGGGACACCGGCCTGCTCCAGCAAGCCCTGACCCACCGTAGCCATAGCGCGCTGCATAACGAACGCCTGGAATTCCTCGGCGACTCGATCCTGAACTGCGTGGTGGCCTCGATTCTGTACGAGCGTTTCACCCATCTCGACGAGGGCGACCTGTCGCGCCTGCGCGCCAACCTGGTCAAGCAGCAGTCGCTGTTCGAGATCGCCCAGAAGCTCGAGCTGTCGCAGTTCCTGCGCCTGGGCGAGGGCGAGCTGAAGTCGGGCGGCTTTCGCCGCCCGTCGATCCTGGCCGATACGCTGGAAGCCCTGCTGGGCGCGATCTTCCTCGACACCGGTTTCGATGCCGCGCGCGACGCGATCCGCGCCTTCTACATCCCGCTGCTCGATACGGTCGACCCGGCCACCCTCGGCAAGGATGCCAAGACCCTGCTCCAGGAGTTCCTGCAGAGTAAGAAAATCCCGCTGCCGACCTACAACGTGGTCGCCACCCATGGCGCCGCCCACAGCCAGGAATTCGAGGTCGAATGCCTGGTGCCGAAACTGAACGTGCAGGTCTTCGGCCGCGGCGGCAGCCGCCGCGCCGGCGAACAGGCCGCCGCCCGCCTGGCGCTCGAAGCGGCGCAGGGCGCGCTGACCAAGGCGCCGGCAGCCAGGAAAGCCAAGCCGCGCGCCGCCCAGCTGAAACTGGGCATCGCCACCATCCAGAGCGACGCTCCGGCCGAACCAACAGGAAGCAAACGAGCATGAGTACCGATCCTACCGATAGCAGCACTACCGAGCATGGCATGGACCAGGGCGGGGGCGAAGGCTTCCGCTGTGGCTACATCGCCATCGTCGGCCGACCGAACGTCGGCAAATCGACCCTGATGAATGTGCTGATCGGCGCGAAAGTGTCGATCACCTCGCGCAAGGCGCAGACCACGCGCCATCGCATCACCGGCATCCAGACCCGTGACGACGCCCAGTTCATCTACGTCGATACGCCGGGCTTCCAGACCCGCCATGCGAACGCGCTGAACAAGACGCTGAACAAGACCGTCTCGAACACCCTGACGTCCTCGGACGTGATCCTGTTCCTGGTCGAGGCGGGCACCTTCGGCCCGGCCGACCAGCAGGTGCTGGAGCTGCTGCCGAAGAACGTCCCGGTGGTGCTGGTGATCAACAAGTCGGACCGCATGAAGGACAAGGCGGTGCTGATGCCCTTCGCCCAGAAGATCGCCGCCATGCACGACTTCGCCGCCATTGTGCCGGTCTCGGCCAAGATGCGCTTCCAGGTCGATGCCCTGGAAAACGAAATCAAGCGTCACCTGCCGGAAAACCCGCCGATCTTCGGCCCGGACGACATCACCGACCGCAGCGAGAAGTTCCTGGCGGCGGAGATCGTGCGCGAAAAGGTGTTCCGCCTGCTGGGTGACGAATTGCCCTACACCAGCACGGTACTGGTCGAGCAGTTCCAGCAGGAAGGCAACCTGCGCCGTATCTTCTGCGCCATCCTGGTCGAGCGCGATACGCACAAGTCCATGATCATCGGTAACAAGGGCGCGCGCCTGAAGGAAATCTCGACCCAGTCGCGCCTGGACATGGAAAAGCTGTTCGGCGGCCCCGTGTACCTGGAGATCTGGGTGAAGGTCAAGTCCGGCTGGGCCGACAACGAAGCGGGCCTGCGCGCCTACGGTTACGAGTAAGCTGCCGGAGGCCCGCCCACCCGCATGCCCGACCACGACGACCACATCGACACGCCGGATGCGCCACCCGGAGGCGCGGTATCGACGCCAGCCGCCGCGCCGGCAGCCTCCGCCACGGCTGCGGGCAAGCGTAGCCGTCCGCCCGTGCGCGAGACGCGCGTGACGGGCCAGCCCGGCTTCGTGCTGCACAGCTATCCGTACAAGGAAACCAGCCTGATCGTGGACCTGTTCACGCGCGATTACGGTCGCGTGGGAGTGGTCGCGAAGGGGGCCAAGCGTCCGCTGTCGAAGCTGCGCGGCGTGCTGCAGACCTTCCAGCCGCTGTCGCTGTCCTTCAGCGGCAAGCATGAATTGCGTACCCTGATCGACGCCGAATGGGTAGGCGGCATGCTGCCGCTGGAAAAGACCGCGCTGCTGTGCGGCTTCTACCTGAACGAACTGCTGGTGAAACTGCTTGCGCGCGACGACAAGCATCCGCTGCTGTTCGACCACTACGTCTCGACCCTGAACCAGCTGGCCCATGGCGAACCGCCGCCGATCGTCTTGCGAAAATTCGAAAGGGCCTTACTTAAGGAGACGGGCGTGGCCGCCGACCTGGGGCGTTCGACCACGACGCGCGCGCCGGTCGCCCCGGCGCGCGACTATGTGGTCGATCCGGAAAAAGGCGCGCGCGAAGCGGTGCCGGCCGACGTCTGGCCCGTGGTGCTCGGTAAAACCCTGCTCGACATGGAGCGCGAGGACTACAGCGATCCGCAGACGCAGGGGCAGAGCAAGCAATTGATGCGCTTCCTGCTGGCGCACCACCTGGGCGGCGCGCCGCTGAATACGCGCCAGATCCTGATCGACCTGATGCAACTTTAGATAAAAGAACACCATGAGCTTCCTGCAACCCCTTGGCTCCGTCATCGACCTCGGCGTCAACATCGACCACGTCGCCACCGTACGCAACGCGCGCGGCACCAGCTATCCGGACCCGATCCGCGCGGCCCTGCTGGCCGAACAGGCCGGCGCCGACCTGATCACGCTGCACCTGCGCGAAGACCGCCGTCACATCAAGGATGCCGACGTGATCGCCCTGCGCCCGCAGCTGGGCACGCGCATGAACCTGGAGGCGGCCGTGACGCGCGAGATGATCGACTTCGCCTGCCAGGTCAGGCCGCAGGACGTGTGCCTGGTGCCGGAACGGCGCGAGGAAGTCACCACCGAGGGCGGCCTCGACGTCATCCGCTACTACAAGGAAGTGGAGAGCGCGGTGCGGCAGTTGCAGGGCGAGGGCATCCGCGTCTCGCTGTTCATCGATGCCGACGCGGCCCAGATCGAGGCGGCCAGCGCGGTCGGCGCCACCGTGATCGAGCTGCACACCGGGCGCTATGCCGAAGCCGAAGGCGAGGAGGTCGCGCGCGAGATCGAACGCATCAAGGCCGGTGTGCATGCCGGCGCCAGCCGCGGGCTGCGCGTGAACGCCGGCCACGGCCTGCACTACACCAATGTGCAGCCGATCGCGGCCATCGCCGACATCCACGAGCTGAACATCGGCCATGCGATCGTCGGCCACGCCCTGTTCGTGGGCTGGGAGAACGCGGTGCGCGAGATGAAGGCCATCATGGTGGCGGCGCGCCTTGGCGTGCGCTACGGAGCGGGGAGCTGACATGATCTACGGCATCGGCACCGACATCGTCCAGATCTCGCGTGTCGAGGCCGCCCTCGCACGCAGCGGCCCGCGTTTCGCCGAGAAGATCCTCGGCCCCCAGGAACTTGAAAAATACCACGCGCGCAGCAGCAAGAATGCGGTGCGCGGCCTGCGCTTCCTGGCCACCCGCTTCTCGGCCAAGGAAGCGTTTTCCAAAGCGATCGGACTGGGCATGCGCATGCCCATGACCTGGCGCTCGATGCAGCTGCTGAACGCCCCGAGCGGCAAGCCGGTGATCGTCTGCAGCGGCGCCCTCCAACAATTCATGCAAGATAACCGGCTCAGCGCCCAGGTGACGATCAGCGACGAAGCCGACTACGGCGTCGCCTTCGTCATCGTGACCCAGGCGCCGGGCGACACGATGGCAGAGTGATGTCCGAAGCAAAACCCGAAGACAAGGGGGCGCCCGAGGTAGCGGAAGCGCCGGTGGCGTATGTGGCCGCGAATGGCGCGGCCATGCCGGCTCCCGCGCCGGTGGCCGACAAGCCCGCGCGTACCCGCAAGACCAGCGCCAGGCCCGAAGTGCCGGCCCCGCGCGCCCGTCCCGACGGCTGGCAGGCGATGAAAGAAGAAATGAAAGCCACCCTCGAGGGCGATGCGCGCACGCCGGTACAGCCCGGCGCCGGCGCGCGCGAGCAGGTGCTGGCCACGGTCGCCAGGCTGCCCGGGCTGCCGGGCGTGTACCGCTATTTCGACGCCAACGACAAGGTCCTGTACGTCGGCAAGGCGCGCAACCTGAAGAACCGGGTATCGAGCTACTTCCAGAAGAACCTGTCGAGCCCACGCATCGCGATGATGGTGGGGCAGATCGCCAAGCTGGAAACGACGGTGACCAGTAGCGAGGCCGAAGCCCTGATCCTGGAAAACAACCTGATCAAGTCGCTCAAACCGCGCTACAACATCCTGTTCCGCGACGACAAGTCCTACCCCTACATCAAGATTTCAGGCGGCGACGCGCCGCGCATGTCGTATTACCGCGGCGCGCTGGACAAGAAGAACCAGTACTTCGGGCCTTTCCCGAGCGCCTGGGCGGCCAAGGAATCGATCCAGCTGCTGCAGCGGGTGTTCCTGCTGCGCACCTGCGAGGACAGCGTGTACAGCAACCGCACGCGCCCCTGCCTGCTGCACCAGATCGGCCGCTGCAGCGGGCCCTGTGTCGACCTGATCGCGCCGGAAGACTACCAGCGCGATGTCGACAATGCGGCGCGCTTCCTGCGCGGGCGCCAGACCGAGGTGCTGGCGGACCTCGAGCAGAAGATGCAGGCCTACGCGATGGAACTGAAATTCGAGCGCGCCGCCAGCGTGCGCAACCAGATCCAGGCCCTGTCCAAGGTGCTGCACGCGCAGAGCATGGAGACCGTTGGCGACGCCGACGTCGACGTGATCGCGGTGGTGGTGCAGGGCGGGCGCGCCTGCGTCAACCTGGCCATGGTGCGCGGCGGGCGCCACCTGGGCGACCGCGCCTATTTCCCGACCCACGTGGGTGACGCATTGGGTGGACCTTTGGGAGAATGCCCGATCGAGACTGAGGTGCTGTGCGCCTTCCTTGCCCAGCACTATGCCGGCCAGTTCATCCCGGGCACCCTGATCCTGAACATCGAATTCGACCAGCCGGAACTGATCCATGCGCTGGCCCAGCAGTGCGGCCACCGCATCAACCTGATTTTCCAGCCGCAGGGGCAGCGCCGCCAGTGGCTGGAGCTGGCCTGCAAGAACGCCGAGATCTCGCTGGCGCGCCTGCTTTCCGAGCAGGGGTCGCAGCAGGCCCGCACGCGCGCCCTGGCGGATGTCCTGAACCTGGACGCCGAGACCCTGGACGAGCTGCGCATCGAATGCTTCGACATCAGCCACACGGCGGGCGAGGCGACCCAGGCTTCGTGCGTGGTGTTCCATCACCACGGGATGCAGAACGGCGAATACCGGCGCTTCAACATCAACGGCATCACCCCGGGCGACGACTACGCCGCGATGCGCCAGGTCTTGCAGCGCCGCTACGAAAAGGTGGCCAACGGCGAGGGCGTGATGCCGGACATCGTGCTGGTCGACGGCGGCAAGGGCCAGGTCGAGATGGCGCGCCAAGTGTTCGAGGAGCTCGGCCTGCCGGTCTCGATGATCGTGGGCGTGGCGAAAGGGGAGGGCCGCCGCGTGGGCCTGGAAACCCTGATCTTCGCCGACGGCCGCGCGCCCCAGGAGCTGGGCAAGGAATCGGCCGCGCTGATGCTGGTGGCCATGATCCGCGACGAGGCGCACCGCTTCGCCATCACCGGCATGCGCGCCAAGCGCGCCAAGGCCCGCCAGGCTTCGCGCCTGGAAGAGATCGAGGGCATCGGCGCCAAGCGCCGCCAGCGCCTGCTGGCCCGCTTCGGCGGCCTGCGCGGGGTGATCGACGCCAGCGTGGAAGACCTGATGTCGGTCGAAGGCATCTCGAGCACGCTGGCGGAAGAAATCTACCGCCAGCTGCACTGAAGGGCGCGCACTGTGGACGTGGGGTGGGCGGGTCTCCTGCCCACGCGGTGCCCAGGGCGCGGGCCACGGGCGCACGCTCGCGATACGGCATGCAGACGCGTCACCTAGTCCAATTTGCAATACCCATGTAGACTTACGCGGAAACTTTCATTCCCGTAATCAGTGCTTCCTCCATGCCCTTCAACATCCCGATTCTCCTGACCTGGTTACGCGTAGCGCTGATTCCCCTGGTTGTAGGCGTTTTCTATCTTCCCACCCACTGGCTGCCGCTGGCCGACCGCAACCTGGCGGCGACCCTGGTCTTCATCATCGCCGCCATCACCGACTGGTTCGACGGCTTCCTGGCGCGGCGCTGGAACCAGACCTCGGCCTTCGGCGCCTTCCTCGACCCGGTGGCGGACAAGCTGATGGTGGCGGGGGCGCTGCTGGTGCTGGTGCAGCTGGACCGGGTGAACGCCATCATCGCCTTCATCATCATCGGCCGCGAGATCACGATCTCGGCCCTGCGCGAATGGATGGCCCAGCTCGGCGCCACCAAGTCGGTGGCGGTCAGCTCGCTCGGCAAGATCAAGACCGCGGCCCAGATGACGGCGATCCCGATGCTGCTGTTCCATGACGTGGTCCTGCAGATCGATACCCACTACTGGGGCGAGTACTTCCTGTGGCTGGCCGGCGTGCTGACGGTCTGGTCGATGTTCTACTACTTGCGCCGCGCCTGGCCGCTGATCAAGGAAAAGGCCCAGGTGGGCAACTGAGCTTGTAATAAATGTTCGGTCTCATCCTTGACGTACGGAATAGAATCTCTATAATGCCTGCCTGTTGCGACGACAACGCAGCAGGATGAAAGACAAAGCGGGAGTAGCTCAGTTGGTAGAGCGCAACCTTGCCAAGGTTGAGGTCGAGAGTTCGAGACTCTTCTCCCGCTCCACAGGTTTTACGGCACGCGCGGCGTGTGTTTCACTCCTAAGCGGGAGTAGCTCAGTTGGTAGAGCGCAACCTTGCCAAGGTTGAGGTCGAGAGTTCGAGACTCTTCTCCCGCTCCACATTCAGGGAAGCCATGGCGTCCCGGTTGATACGGCACATAACCCGCCGGATCAGCTAGCCTAAGATGAAATCTGGCGAGGTAGCAAAGCGGTTATGCAGCGGCCTGCAAAGCCGTCTAGACGGGTTCGACTCCCGTCCTCGCCTCCAGAACATGTTCATCCCTTCGCACAGGGTTGAGTAGAATAGTGATAATTGCCCGCTCATGCGGGCAATTTTTTTTCTCCCTTGAACATGGGGGCGCAGAGGAGTAGCGCCACGAGTGTCGGCCCGACAAGACGGTTTCGTCGACCCATGCGCAGCGACCAATGCTTCCAGGGCATCGTTTCGCCGGATAAACCTGGTCAACCTCCCAGCTTCGCCCATGAAAACCGGTCGAACCCTTTATCGTGCGCTCATGCATGCGCCCGAGGCAGGCGGATGGGCAACCGGGCACCCGGCAAGGATGCAAGAACGTTTCACGCTGCATCCGCGCCCAGTTCAACGCGATTGCGTCCCGCCTCCTTGGCACGGTACAAGGCGACGTCGGCGCGGCGCATCAGCGTGTCCGGATCGCCGGCCTCCTGTGACGCCTGGATCGCGATGCCGACGCTGATCGTTACACGGCCCATGGCCGCGCCGGCATGGGCGATGCCGAGTGCGTCGATCGCGCCGCGCAGCGATTCGCCAATGGCGTACGCCTGCCCGGCGCCGGTATTGGGCAGCACGATCGAGAACTCCTCGCCGCCATAACGTGCCGCCAGGTCGCCGCTGCGGCGGGTGCCCGCCGCCAGCGCATGCGCGACACGGATCAGGCAGGCGTCGCCGGCCTGATGGCCATAGCGATCGTTGAACTTCTTGAAGTGGTCGACGTCGAGCATGATGACGGCGAGCGGCTGGCCGGCGCGCGCGGCCCGCGCCGACTCGCTGCGCAGATACTCGTCGAAGCGGCGCCGGTTGGCCAGGCCCGTCAGGCCGTCGGTGATGGACAGGGTGGCCAGCTTGCGGTTGGCCTCTTCCAGTTGCGCGGTGCGTTCGGCCACGCGCTGCTCCAGGCTGTCGTGCAGTTGCGCGCTGGCGATCGAGATCATCGACTGGGCGCCGAGCATGCGCAGGAACTCGACACGCTCGTCGGTGAACGAAGCTTCCGCAAGCCGGTTCTCGAAATACAGGATGCCGTCGATATTGCCCGCGTGCCGCACCGGCAGGCACATGACGGAGCGTGGCCGCTGCTGCAGCACGTAGGGATCGGCGGCGAAGCGCGAGCCCTGCGCGATATCGTCCTCGATGACCGCGACGCCGGTACGGATCACGTAGCGCAGCAGCGACAACGGGAATTGGGGGTCGCTCGCGGCGTCCAGATCGATCTGGCGCGCCTGCAGGACCGTAACGGCATCGCCATCGACATCCGCTTCCAGCCGGACCACCCCGTCGGATAGCAGCAGCAGGCGCGCCACCTGGGCCCCGGCGTTTTCGCGCGCGACGGCAATCAGGCGTTGCAGTACCTTGCGCACGCCCACTTCATTGGCGACGGCCTGCGTCGCCTTCAGCAGCGATGCCAGGTCGAGCGCGGCGGCGCCTCGCGTCAGCGTGCCTGCATGCGACTGCAACCCGTCGTCGTCCGCTTTTGCCAGCAAGGCGCCGTGGCGGTCGCGCATCTGCGTCACCTTGCCCTCGGCCCCCCATTGCGCGTAGCAGGCGATGGCATCCCTGATGAACACCGCGGCCACCCGCGGCAGGCCCTGGTCGATCCAGCATTCGCCGCACAGCTCATTTGCCAGCGCCTGGATGTTGACGTAAGCAGCCTGGCCGGCGGCGTCGATCGCACGCTGGTAAGTCCGCGTCGCCAACGCCAGGTCCTGGCGGTAGCGTGCGACCTCCGCCTGCACCAGCGCGTACTTGGCGCCGAGATCGCTTGGTCCGAGCTTGGCCCAGCTGGCCAGACTGGCTTGCAAGGCGTCGATCCTGTCCAGCACCTCGGCCGCATCGGCACGGGCGGGATCGCGCCGCAAGGCGCGGATCCAGATCAGCGCTGCGTA
Source organism: Massilia sp. MS-15 (assembly GCF_020176695.1). Lineage (GTDB taxonomy): Bacteria > Pseudomonadota > Gammaproteobacteria > Burkholderiales > Burkholderiaceae_D > Telluria > Telluria hydrophila. Next base: position 27,353 of record NZ_JAIWIA010000038.1, read on the forward strand.
CAAACTCGTCTCGGGTACCTTCGCCTGGCCACGCATCATCCGGATCACGATGCCGACCTGGCTGGCAAGCGCTTCGGCATCGGCGCTGTCGAACAGGTAGGCGTTGCGGATTTTCCCCTGCAGGTAGTAGGCGCGGAACAGGTTCGAGCCGCCATATTGCTGGAGGAAGCCGGCTTCGCTGAAGCCCGCGTCATCGTAGCTGTCACTACGCGGGATGAGGCCCATCAGGCACTTGATCGGCTGGATCGCCGCGCCCACGCAGCAATCGGCCATGGCCTGCTGCCCGTTGGCGCGCATCAGCGCCAGGTCGCGCTCGATGGCGTGCAGCAGGTCGGGCAAATAGTCCCCCAGGATGATCCGCTCGGTCGCGCGCACCGCCGCCACCACGCCGACCTGCACGAAGTCGCCGATTTCCAGCGCCCAGCCGAACGCTTCCTCGTACAGCGCGTCGGAGCTGCGCAGCGGCCGTGTCCAGTGGCTGACCAGCGCCGCGAACATCAAGGCCGTCTGGGTGCGCGCCTGCAGGTTGGTGCGGCTTCTGGCCAGCGCCAGCGCCATCGCGCCCAAGCGGTGGCTGCGCGCATGGTCGCCGTCCTGCAGCGCCAGAATGGAGGCATAAGCAACATACGCCACGGCGCTGAAGTCGCTGCTGCCCTGCAGCGTGGACAAGCGCGTCATCAGCAGCACCATCAGCTGGCACAGCTCCTGTTGGCCGGCATAGTAAGCGGCCATCCACAGCGCATGCATCATCGGCAGGGCCGCCACCGCGACCGGATCGGCCATCTCGCGAGCCTCCAGCAGCTCGCTGGCGACCAACTCGGGCGCGCGCGTGCCATGCAGGCGCGCGATATCGGCGAGGAGCGCGTCGAAGCGCGCTTTCTGTTGCGCGACGTCGTGCGGAATCTCGAATCCCAGCAGCGCCAGTCCGTCGCGCAGCACGGCGATGGCGTCCTGCAGGCGGCCCTGCAACTGGTACTGGTGCGCCTGGACGGCGATGCACCGTGCCTGCTGCAGCGGAGCCGGACTGCGCGCGCGTGCCAGGGGATAGATCGCCTCGGCGGTGTCGAACTGTCCGCACAGGTAGGCCGCTTCGGCCATGCCGAGCTGGAGGTCGTGCCAGAGGCCGGCATGACTGCGCCACGCATCCGCCGGTAACAGCGCGAGACCGATGCGCATGTGCTCCAGGGTGGTCGTGAAGGCCGCCGAACGGCGCGCCTTGGCGCCGGCGCGCCGGTTCATCTCCGCCAGCTGCACGCGTTCGGCGGCGTCGACAAGGGAGGCACGGCCGGCGTTGAGCTGCTCGACGATCTCGAACAGCCGCTCGTCCTGCCGTTCCTGCGGCGTGTGCCGCATCAGGAGCCGGCCGACGCGCAAGTGATTCCTTGCGCGCGTGTCGGCATCCACGATCAGGTACGCGGCGTGCTGCACGCGGTCGTGCAGGAAGCGGTAGGCAACCGGGCTGTCGCGCGCGTCGAGGTCGACGTACTTGTAGCTGCCGTCGAGCGGCTGGACCAGTCCCGCGTCGAGCGCGGGCCACAGCACATGCTGCGTGTCCCAGGGGCCGGATTCGATGGCCAGCGCCAGCATGTCGAGGGAAAACCGGCTGCCGATCGCCGCCGCCAGTTGCAGCACGCGCTGCGTCGTGGCGGGCAGGCGGCGGATCTTGTCGATCAGCAGGTCGACGACGTTGTCGGTGTGATCGGCCTGCCTGATCGTGGCGAGATCCCAATCCCAGCAATCCTCAGTGGCGTGGTAGCGCAGGTGGCCTGCCTCATGGATCGAGGCCAGGAACTGGTTCAGGAAAAACGGGTTGCCGCCGGTCTTGCCGAAGCATAGCCGGGTCAGCGCGATGCAGTCGGACGGCGCCACGCGCGTGGCGGCCGACACGATGCGCCCCACCTGCGCTTCGGTCAAGGGCGCCAGCGCCAGCGTGGGCGCGTGCAAGCCACCCGCGTGCAGCCGGTCGCGCAGCCCGGCCAAGGGATGGAGCGCGTCGACTTCGTTGTCACGGTAGGCGCCGATGAGCAGGATATGGCCTTTTTCGCGCGAGCGCATGACGAGCTCGATCATCCGCAGCGTTGCCGTATCGGCCCATTGCAGGTCGTCGAGGAACAGCACCAGCGGGCGGCCCGCGGCCGCGAAGACGTCGACGAAACGGGGAAACACGCGGTGCAGGCGGAGCTGGGCCTGCTCCGGCGTCATCGCGGGCGCGGGCGCGGTGGGGCCGACGATCAGCGCCAGCTCCGGAATCAGCTCGACTATCACGCCCAGTCCGCTACCAAGGGCCGTGCGCAGCCTGGCCGCCCATTGTTGCACCGAGGCATCGGGCTCGCAAAGAAGCTGGCGCACCAGTTCCTGGAAAGCCTGGACCAGTGACGCGTAGGGCACGTCGCGCTGGAACTGGTCGGATTTGCCAGCCAGGAAGCAGCCACGCCGGGCGACGATCGGTTTCTGCACCTCGTTGACCACCGCCGACTTGCCGATGCCCGGATAACCGGTTACCCACAGCATCGTGCGCTGTCCGGCGGCGCTGCGCTCGAAGGCCTCCAGCAATGCGCGGATCGCATCGTCGCGCCCGTGCAGCGCTTGCGGGATCAGGAAACGTTCGTTGTGATCGGATAGCCCGGGCCCCCGTACCGGTGACGCCGCACGACAGGAGTCGAGGTCGCTACGCAGCCCGTGCAAGCTCTGGTAGCGCAGCTCGGCATTTTTCTCGAGCAGACGCTGGACGATCGCCAGCAGCCGGCCGGGCAGCGCGCGCAATGCCGGATGCGACCAGTCGGGCTCGCGCGCGATATGGCAATGGACCAGCTCCATCTCGTCATCCGCGGTGAATGGCGGCTGGCCGGCGAGGAGTTCATAGAAGGTCGCGCCGAGCGCGTAGAAATCGGTACGGTAGTCGACCCGGCGGTTCATTCGTCCGGTCTGTTCCGGCGCCATGTAGCGCAGCGTGCCTTCCAGCGCGGCCGGATTGACGATGCCCGGGTGTTCGTGCGGGAGTTCGCTCGCAATCCCGAAATCGATCAGCTGGAGCAGGCGCCGCTCGCCATTCCATACGAGATTGGATGGGTTGATGTCCTTGTGGATCACCCCTTGCGCGTGCACTTCCTCGAGCGCTGCGCACAGCTGCAGGGCGATGTCCAGGAAATCATCCAGCCCCAGGCCGGCCTGGATGGGCCGAGCTCCGGCCGCCATGCGCGCGCGCAGCACCTTGTCGAGCGACAGGCCGCCGATATCCTCGTGCAACATGGTCCAGCGACCACGGTGCAGTTGCAGCGCGAGTGGATGCACCACGCCCCGATGGCGGCAGCGGAGCGCGATCGCATATTCGCGCTTGAACTGTGCCAGCTGCTGACGCGAGGGTGCTGCTTGCTTTGGCAGCTTGACGATGAACGCGCTGCCATCGGCGCCGCGGGCACGGTAGACCAGTGAGCGTGCACTTTCGTGCAAATGTTCGGTTATCTCGTGCTCGAAGAGGGAGCTCATGGGCTGGGCTTGCAGTGTACCGGGGGCGGGCGAGCAGGACAGTCAGCGACGGTGCATATTACCTTTATGCAATTAGTATAGCAAACTTGGTTGTACGTTTGCCTCGATGCATCATCGTTGCGCTATCAACGACGGCCATGTCGGCAACAGGAAATGGCGCCGCTACGGCCAATGCGTTGTCCTGCAAACGTCGACCACAGCCGCGCCCGTGCTGGATTCTTTGATGTGCATCAAAGATTTTGCTGAATCAGAGGCACAGACTGCTCGTATCGCGCTCGCATGTCGATCGCAACCTGTTGTGTTGCCCATTTGTTCCGCAGGTCCCGACACCAGGCGCGTCGGCGGACACCATCCTGTACACCGCTGCGCCGAAGCCGCCTGAACCCTCGTTGTTCATTTTTCGGAGGTGACCAATGTACAAGCGTATCCTGCTGCCGACCGACGGGTCGGAAGCATCCCGGCGCGCCATCCAGAGCGCCATCGATTTCGCCCGCGCCACCGGTGCCGAACTGGTGGCGATGACGGCCACGCCCGAGTTCCACACCCTGACCACCGATAGCGACATGCTCGAGCAGACGCCCGAAGGGTATGCCCAGGCAAGCCAGGCGCGCGGCCAGCGCCTGCTGGACGAGGTGCTGGCCGCCGCGCGCGATGCTGGCGTGCCCTGTACCGGCGTGCAAGTGGTGTCGGACGAACCTTATGAGGCTATCATTGCCAGTGCGCGCCAGCACATGTGCGACCTGATCGTGATGGCCTCGCACGGCCGGCGCGGCATCAAGGGATTGCTGCTTGGCAGCGAAACCCAGAAAGTGCTGGTCCACAGCGCGATTCCGGTGCTGGTGCACCGCTGAACGGAGGAAATATGTACCAACGCATTCTGGTGCCGACCGACGGCTCGCCCGTCTCCGAAGCGGCGGTCGACACGGCCATCGCGTTTGCACGGGGGCAGGGCAGCGCCATCGTGGCGCTTTCCGTCGCCGTACCCGTGCCCGCCTTCCAGTCGGTCGAAGGCGCCATCGCCTACGATCCGGGCCCGCAGGCCGAGGCGCTGCTGGAGCACGCGCGGGGATGCGTGGATGCCATCGCCGCGCGGGCCGGCAAGGCGGGCGTTCCCTGCACCACGCTGACCTGCAATGCGCTCGACGCCGCCAGGGCGATCATCGACACCGCGGACGAGCAGCGCTGCGACCTGATCGTCATGGGCTCGCACGGTCGGCATGGCCTGAGCCGCCTGCTGGCGGGCAGCGTGACCCAGGCCGTGCTGCACTATGCGCCGATGGCCGTGATGGTGCTGCGCCCACCACCGCTGCCCGGCTGACGAGGCAGACCGGTGCGAGCGGGAAAGCAGTCGCCGGCGCCTTTCTGGCCCAGGATCCCCGCGCAGGCTGCCATGCCCGAGCCGGGCTCCTGGCGCCGCCTGCTCGGCCAGGCGGCCGCGCTATCCGGCAGACTGTCTCCTGAGGACGAGCGCGAGTTCGGGCAGGCGCTCGACCGTGGCTTGTCCGACGCCTTGCCGGCTTTCGGCATCGCATTCGGGTGCGGCGTCCTGTTGTTCAGCGCCTGGGACTACTGGATCGCGCCGGAACACGCCGCCACCACCGCCTCGCTGCGCCTCGCGCTGGTGCTGGCGGGCGCACTCGGCTACCTGCGCTGGGGGGGGCGCATTCCGGTGGCCTGGCGCTGCAGGCTGGTTTACACCACCCATGTCGGCGCGATGATCCTCAGCGCCAGCCTGCTGCCGGATGGGCTGGTGCTGGCCCTGCCGGCGATCACCGGTACGATGTTTCCGCTCGCCCTGGTCGAGCCGCGCCTGTCACGCCTGGCGGCCCTGGTCGCCCCGCCGGCCCTGCTGTTCGCGGTGGTGGGCGCCGCAGTGCTGCCACAAGCGGTGTTCGCCAGCTGCCTGCTGGTGTATGCCGCCATGTGCGGCCTGCTGGCGGCGGTTGCGCTGTTCCAGGGGCGCCTGCTGCGCAAGGATTTCATGGCCGAGCGCGCGCTGGCCTATTCGGCGCGCCACGACAGCCTGTGCGGCGTGCTGGCGCGCGGCTATCTGCTGGAGCTGGCCAGCCACGACATCGCGCTGGCGCGCCGCTACGGCCATCCGCTGGCGATCGCCATGGTCGATATCGACCATTTCAAGCGGGTCAACGATACCTGGGGCCATCCGGCCGGCGACACGCTCCTGTGCGCGGTCAGCAGGGCGTGCGCCGGCGCGCTGCGCGCCAGCGACTATTTCGGGCGGGTCGGCGGCGAGGAATTCGTCTGCGTGATGCCCGAAACCGGCGAAACCAAGGCCCTGGCCTGCGCCGAGCGCATGCGCCTGGCGGTGGCAGCGCTGCGGGTGGCCACGCCCGCTGCGACGCTCAGCTGCACGGTCAGCATCGGCGTTGCCCGGCTGGCGCCCGAGCATGGCGACATCCTTGCGCTGCTTGCCGATGCCGATGCGGCGCTGTACCGGGCCAAGGAGGGCGGACGCGATCGCGTCGAACTGGCCGCGCCGGCCATGCCGGACGGCGCATGAAACGCGACCCGGGCGCCGTTCCGTCCGGCCTGGACAGCGGGGAGGCAGCGCGCCGTCTCGCGCGCGACGGCCCCAACGCCTTGCCCGACAGTGGCCGCCGGCGCTGGCCCCGCATCGCCGCCGACGCCGCGCGCGAGCCCATGCACGCGTTGATGGTGGGCGCCGCGCTGCTCTACCTGCTGCTGGGCGAACCGCTCGAAGGCGGGTTCCTGTTTGCCGTGGTTGGCGTGATGGTGGCGATGACGCTGTACCAGGAGGGGCGCACCCAGCGCGCGCTGCAGGCCTTGCGCGCGCTCGGTGCGCCGATGGCCCTGGCATGGCGCGATGGCCGTGCGCAGCGGATACCGGCTGGCGCGCTGGTCGCGGGCGACCTGGTCGAGCTTGGGGAGGGGGACCGGGTACCGGCCGATGGCCTGCTGCTGGCGGCGTCCGGACTGCAGGTCGACGAATCGCTGTTGACCGGCGAGTCGGTCCCGGTCGGCAAGATCGCGGCCACGAAGGATGATAATGAAGCGCGCGCCCCCGCGCCCGGCGGCGCCGACCTGCCATGGGTGTTTTCCGGCACCCTGGTGGTGCAGGGGCACGGCCTGGCCCGGATCCGCGCCACCGGCGCACGCAGCGAAATCGGCCGCATCGGTGCCGCGCTGGGGCGGCTGGCGCCGCCGCCCGGGCGCTTGCGGCGCGAAACCACGGCGCTGGCGCGCCGCTTCGCGCTGCTCGGAGGGCTCGTCAGTGCGGCCCTGGTCGTGCTGCTGGTCGCGCGCGGCGCCGAGCCGGTCCAGGCCCTGCTGGCCGGTATCGCCCTGGCGATGTCGATGTTGCCGGGCGAATTTCCGGTGATCCTGACTGTCTTTCCGGCCATCGGTGCCTGGCGTCTCGCGCGCAGCCAGGTCCTGACCCGGCGCCTGGCGGCGATCGAGATCCTGGGCTCGACCTCGGCCCTGTGCGTCGACAAGACGGGAACCCTGACCGAAAACCGGCTGGCGGTGGCGCGCCTGTGGCGCGCTGGCGTCCTCCACCATGCCACCGCGGGCGCCGCGCTGGCGCCGCCCCCGCGCGAATTGCTGGCCTGCGCGCTGCGCGCCCGCCGCGCCCTCGGCAGCGCCCCGAGGGATGGGGCATTCTGGCGCGGGGCCGGCCCGGCGCTGCCCGGTGGAGGCGCGTTGCCGGCCGGCTGGACGCTGGTCCACGAATACGGGCTGACGCCGGCGCGGCGCGCGCTGGTGCACGTGTGGGACGAGGGCGACGGCAGGCTGCTGGCCGCCGCCAAGGGGGCGCCCGAGACCGTGGTGGCGCTGTGCCGGCTGGACCCGGCGCAGCGCGCAGCGGCGCTGGACGCGGCCGCCGCCATGGCCGTGGACGGACTGCGCCTGCTGGCGGTGGCGCAGGCGCGCCTGCCGGCCGGCACCGCGCGCTGGCCCGCCGATCCGGCCGCCTTCGACTTCGAACTGCTCGGCCTGGCCGCGCTGGCCGACCCCTTGCGTGCCGATATCCCGGCTGCCGTCGGCGCCTGCCGCACCGCCGGCCTGCGCGTGCTGATGATCACCGGCGACCATGCCGGGACCGCGCGCGCGATCGCCCGCCAGGCGGGCCTGGCGGCGGATGGGCCGGGGGCGGTCCTCTCCGGCGCCGAGATCGCCACCCTCGACGACGCCGCGCTGGCGCGCCGCCTCGATGGCGTCGGCGTGTGCGCGCGCATCGCGCCCGAGCAGAAGCTGCGCATCGTCCAGGCCCTGCAGCGGCAGGGCGCCGTGGTCGCCATGACGGGCGACGGCGTCAACGATGCGCCGGCGCTGCGCGCCGCCGACGTCGGCGTCGCCATGGGCCTGCGCGGCACCGACGTCGCGCGCGAGGCCGCCGAACTGACCCTGCTCGACGATCGCTTCAGCTCGCTGGTCGAGGCGATCGCGGCGGGGCGCCGGATCTTCGGCAACATGCGCAAGTCGATGCGCTATGTGATGGCGGCGCATGTGCCGATCGCCGGCATGGCCTTGCTGCCGGCCCTGCTCGGCTGGCCAATCCTGCTGTACCCGCTCCACATCGTGTTCCTGGAGCTGGTCATCACCCCGGCCTGCTCGGTGGCGTTCGAGAACGAGCCGGCGGAAGCCGACCTGATGCGAAGGCCACCGCGCCCGCCAGGCGACGTCCTGTTCGGCGGCAGGGCGATCGCCAGCGCGCTGCTGCAGGGCATCTGGCTGCTGTGCCTGCTCGGGGCGCTGTATGGCTGGGCGCTGGCGTGGCTGCAGGAGCCCGAGGCGCGTGCTACCGCCTTCGTCGGACTGGTGCTCGGCAACCTGGCGCTGCTGGTGTCGAACCGGCAGGGCCACGGCGTCATCCGCATCTTGCGGACCGGGAATCCGGTGTTCTGGGGCATCGTCGGCGTGGCGCTGCTGTTGCTGGGGCTCGCGGTCTGGTTGCCGGCGCTGGCGGGGCTCCTTAGCCTGGCGCCCCCGCCGGCGTCGGCGCTGGCGGCGACCGGCGGCGTGGCGCTGCTGGCCCTCGGCGGACTCGAGTTGCGCAAATGGAAGGTATGGCAGCCCTGGCGCCACCCGACGGCGTGATCAGGCCGCCCGCGTACCGACCTGGTACAAGCGAGCGCGCCAGGCGGCGACGCGGCGCGGCGGCATCGCGCCGGCCATCCCCACGACCGTCGTGGCCACTGGCCGGATGCCGGCGAATTGCAGGATGTTGCGGCGCAGGAGCTGCAGGCCATGGGCGCGGTAGAACCAGCGGTACAGGGGAGCTGGCATCCCCATGGTGACGACGACGCGTGCGCTGCGCCCGGCCAGCAGGCCGGAGCGTAGTGGATTGCCGGGTTCGCGTGCGATCGCGAAGCCGGGGCGCAGCACCTGCTCCAGGAAACCCTTCAGGCGCGCCGGCATGTCGCCCAGCCAGAGCGGATAGATCAGGAGCAGGTGCTGCGCGCGCGCTATCGCTTCCTGCGCCGGCAACAGCACGGCGGGCACGGCGCCATCCTGCCAGTCGGCCGGGTCCGACAACAGCGGAAATGCCAGCTGCGCCGGTTCGAACGTCTCGACAAGGTGTCCGGCCGCGCGGGCGCCCTCGGCATAAGCCTCGGCCAGCGCATGGCACAGGTGCCGCTGGCTGGAATCGGGATGCCCCTGGATGATCAGGATGCGCTTGCCCATCACGGCGTCCGGGGCAAGGAAAGTTGCATCCTGACGCTGCCGTCGGCTTCGCTCCCGAGCACGAAGCCAAGGCTGGCCGCGAGCGCATGCATGCGCGTGTTCCCGCCCAGCGCCACCCCTTCGACCAGGGGGACCCGGCGCGCCACGCAGTAGTCGAGCAGGCAGGACATCAAGAGATGGCCCAGGCCGCGGCCCTGCAGGTCGGAGCGCACCGTCACCGCAAACTCCCCGCGCAGGTCGTCGGGATCGAAGCAGATCCGCGCCACGCCCAGGGTTTCCGGGCCGCCCGGGGCCGGCCTGGTCGCGATGAAGGCCATTTCGCGCGCGTAGTCGATCTGGGTGAAACGCGCCAGCTGCTGTGGCGACAGGTCGCGCATCATGCCGAACATGCGCATGTGCACGTCCTGCGGGCTGAGGGCGCGGAAGAATGCCAGGTGGGCCGGCGCGTCCTCGGGGCGGATCGGGCGGATCGTCAGGGGACCGAGGCTGCTGTCGACCTGGCGTTCGAGCGCATCGGGGTAAGGCAGGATCGCCAGCCGCGCGCTGCCGTCATTCCCCGCGGGCAGGGGTTCGAGCCGCATGCGCGCGTCCAGGGCCACCACGCCGTCGGCGTCGGCCAGCAGCGGATTGATGTCGAGCTCGACAAGTTCGGGCAGGTCGGCCGCCATCTGGCCTACGCGTACCAGCGTGTCGTACAGGGCGTCGTGATCGGCCGCCGGGCGTCCGCGAAATCCTGCCAGCAGCCGCGCCACCCGCGTGCGCCGGACCAGGTCGGCGGCCAGTACCCGGTTCAGGGGTGGCAGGCCGACCGCCTGGTCGGCCGTGACTTCGACCGCGATGCCGCCCTGGCCGAACAGCACGACGGGACCGAACACCGGATCGGTACTGATCCCGACGATCAGTTCCAGCGCCAGCGGCCGGCGTACCATCGGCTGCACCGTGAAGCCGTCGATGCGGGCCTGGGGGCGCAGGGTGCGTACCCGCGCCAGCATCGCGTCCAGCGCGGCGCCGAGCGCCTGCTCATCGGCCAGGTCGAGGGCGACACCGCCGACGTCGGTCTTGTGCGCGATGTCCGGCGACAGGACCTTGAGCGCAACGGGAAAGCCCATGCGGCGCGCGACCGCCAGCGCGCCGGCCCGGTCCACGGCGGCTTCGGTGGCCACGGTCGGGATGCCGTAGGCCGCCAGCAAGGCCTTGGTGTCGCGTTCGCCGATCTGGCGCGCGCCGGCCGCCAGCAAGGCATCGATCCGGGCGCGCGCGGCGCGCCGGTCCGGCACCGGCAGCTCACCGGCGCCGGGCGCCTGGGTCAGCACGGCCTGGTTGCGGCGGTAGTCGACCAGTTGCAGGAAGGCCTTCACCGCCTCTTCTGGCGTATCGAACACCGGTACGCCGGCCTCGATGCACAGGCGGCGCGCTTCCTGGACGCTGGGGCCGCCCATCCAGCAGCACAGCACCGGGCGCGGCGCCCCGACCGCCAGGGGCAGCAGGGCGCGCGCGATGTCGGCGCCCGGGACGATGGCGGTAGGGGCGTGGATCAGCAGCACGGCATCGAAGCCGGGAGCATCCAGCAGCGCCTGCAGCGCCGCATGGTAGCGCGCGGCCGGGGCGTCGCCGACAATGTCCACCGGATTGCCATGCGACCAGAGTGGCGGCAGGACGGCCTCCAGGCGCTCCAGGGTGGCGGGACCTAGCGGCGCCAGTTCGCCGCCAGCGGCGAGCAGGGCGTCGGCAGCCATCACGCCGGGGCCGCCGCCGTTGGTCAGGATCGCCAGTCGCGCGCCGCCTGGTACGCGTGCGCGCGCCAGCATCGCGACCGCATCGAACAGCTCGGCAGTCGTGTCCACCCGCAGCATGCCGGCGCGCCGGATCGCGGCGTCGTAGACCAGGTCGGAGCCGGCCAGTGCGCCGGTATGGCTGAAGGCGGCATGCGCCGCACCGGCCGCGCGGCCCGACTTCACCACCAGGGTCGGCTTGCCACGCGCCGCGCCGCGCGCCGCGCTCATGAACTTGCGCGCCTGGCGCACGCTTTCGACGTACAGCAGGATGGCGTCGGTATCCGGGTCGGCCGCCAGCCAGTCGAGCAGGTCGCCGAAATCGACGTCGCTGCCGTCGCCCAGGGAGACGAAGCAGGAAAAGCCGATGCGGCGGGCCGCCGCCCAGTCGAGCACGGCGGTGACGAGGGCGCCCGACTGGGCCACGAAGGCGAGCCGTCCCGGCAGGGCGCCGCCGGGAGCGAAGCTGGCGTTCAGGCCGATGCCCGGCACCAGCATCCCGACGCAGTTCGGGCCAAGGATACGCAGCAGCCAGGGCCGGGCTGCATCGAGCATGGCCTGGCGCAGGCTGCGCGGCGGCGTGGCGCGGTCTTCCTCGTATAGGGCGTCCAGGCCGGCGCTGAGGACGATCGCGGCGCGGCATCCGGCCGCGCCGAGCGCCTCCACCAGGGCGGGCACGCTGCGGGCCGGGGTGCAGATCACGGCCAGATCCGGCACGCCTGGCAGTGCGCCGATGTGTGGCCAGGCCTGGCGGCCCCCGACCTGCGCGTGGCGCCGGTTGACCGGCCACAGGGCGCCACCGAACCCTCCCGCAACCAGGTTGCGCCATACCGTGGCGCCGACGCTGCCCGGGCGGTCGGACGCGCCGATCACCGCCACCGAGGCCGGACGGAACAGGTAGTGGAGGTTGCGGGTGCTCATCGGTTTCCTCGCCGTTGATCGTCAGCGCCACCCTAGCGAACTGAATCGATAATTCATTTGATCTGTATCAAAATTGAGCGGAAACTATCTGTTATGCAGCGTATGACCGCAAGTGTTTTGCGTCGCCAATGTCCGACATTGGCACATTTGATGTGGATCAAAGACGGGACGATGTGGACTGGGGAGACTGCCGGTTCGGTCCCCCATGTCCCTTCTCCTCGGGCGAGCATCATGACACGTGCTGTTCCTCTCTCTTCACAAGGCCCGCATGTCGTCGTGCGCGCGCTGGCCCAGGCGCGCACAGCGCTCCTCGGCCAGGTTCGCGCCGCGGCCGCCGCGCCGGACGCTTCCTTCCCGGCGGCCTTCGCGAGGCTGACTGACGCTGTTGAAGCCGCGTTCCGGCAGGAGGAGGCGCTGATGGAAGCGGCCGGGACGCCGGGCCTGCGCGAGCAGCGGCGCGACAACGCGCTGCTGCTGAATGCCTTGCACCATGCCGCGCCCCGGATCGAGGCGGGCGAGCTCGGCATCGGGCGCGAGGTGCTCGCCGCCTTGCCCGACCTGCTGTCGCTGCATCGCTTCTGCGCCCTGCGCGTGCTGGCGGGCGCGCGCCGCGCGGCGCTGACGCCGCAGCGGACCAAGGCCGCGGGCCAGGTCCCCCGACGCGCGCTGCCCGGTCTGCTGGGTCACCGCCGGCCTCGCGTTTAATCAATACAACAACATCGGTGCAAGGAAGGGGAGGTAGGCCATGAGTTACCGTACCATCGCCGTACACGTCGACGCGTCGCGGCACGCGCCGAAGCGCATCCAGGTCGCGGCCCGGCTGGCGCGCGACCACGACGCGCATCTGATCGGCGTTGCCGCGCTCGGTGTATCGCGCGAAGTGTTTCCTCATGGATATCAGGCGGCTCCCGGCAGCCTGGAAGCCAGCTACTTCGATCCCTTGCACGCCAAGGCCATGTGGTCGCTCGAGCGCTTCGCCGAAGCGGCCGGCGCGGCCGGGGTCGCGTTCGAGAAGCGGCTGGTCGCCGACCTGGCCAGCGAGGCGCTGGCGCTGGCCGGACGCTTCGCCGACCTGGTGGTGGTCAGCCAGGACGACCCGAGCGAAGCCCTGACCGACACCATCGGGCGCATTCCCGAATACGTGGCGCTTACCTGCGCCCGACCCGTCCTGGTCGTGCCCTGCGCCCCCGTTTCGCACGGCCCGGGCCGGCACGTGCTGGTCGCCTGGAACGGCAGCAAGGAAGCCGCGGCAGCCCTGTCGGCCGCGCTGCCCCTGATGCGGCGCGCGGTGCGCACGACGGTCGTCGCGTTCCGCCCGCGCGGCGATTGCGACCTGGGCGAGGCGGCGCACCAGGCGGACCTCGCCGCCTTTCTCTCGCGGCACGAGGTCCAGGCCGACATCCTGATCCTCGACCGCGACATCGACGGTGGACAGGCACTGCTCACGCTGGCCGCGCAGGAAGCCTACGACCTGCTGGTCATCGGCTGCTACGGCCATTCCCAGTTCCGTGAACTGATTCTCGGCGGCGTCACCCGCAAGGTGCTGCAGGACGCGACACTGTCGGTCCTGATGGCGCGCTGAGCGGTTCGTCGCGGCCGTGATGCGTCGCCACAGGAGGATGTGATGGAGATGATGAAAGCGGCAGTGTTTACCGGCCCCGGCCGGATCGCGCTGGAGCGCAAGCCGGTACCCCGTGCCGGACCGGGCGAAGCGGTCGTCAAGGTGAGCATGACCACGATCTGCGGTACCGACGTGCATATCCTGAAGGGTGAGTATCCGGTCGCTCCGGGCCTGACGGTGGGGCACGAGCCGGTCGGGACGATCGCCGAACTCGGACCGGGGGTGGAAGGCTATGCGCTCGGGCAGCGCGTGGTGGTGGGCGCGATCACGCCCTGCGGCCAGTGCCACCCTTGCCTGGAGGGGCACCAGTCCCAGTGCGGCGGGCACGCGATCGGCGGCTGGCGCTTCGGCAACACCATCGACGGTTGCCAGGCGGAATATGTGCTGGTGCCGTTTGCGATGGCGAACCTGGCGCCGGTGCCGGATGGGCTGAGCGACGAGCAGGTCCTGATGTGCCCCGACATCATGAGCACCGGTTTCGGTGGCGCCGAGAACGGGGCGATCCGCATTGGGGACACCGTGGCCGTGTTCGCGCAGGGGCCGATCGGCCTGTGCGCCACCGCAGGGGCCCGCCTGCGCGGAGCCAGCCGCATCATCGCGGTCGACAGCCTTCCCGAGCGCCTCGAGATGGCCCGGCGGCTGGGCGCCGACCACGTCATCGATTACCGCAGCACCGATCCGGTCGAGGCGATCCTGGAACTGACCGGCGGCCAGGGCGCGGACGTGACGATCGAGGCACTCGGCACCCAGCAGACCTTCGAGAGTTGCCTGCGCGCGCTGCGGCCAGGCGGCACCCTGTCGAGCCTGGGCGTGTACTCGGGCAAGCTGAGTTTGCCGGTGGACGCGTTCGCCGCCGGCCTGGGCGACCACCGCCTCGTGACCACCCTGTGCCCGGGCGGCAAGCACCGGATGCGGCGCCTGATGGACATCGTCGCGTCGGGACGCGTCGATTTGCGGCCCCTGGTGACGCACCGTTTTCCGCTCGACCGGATCGAGGAAGCCTACGAACTCTTCGCCAACCAGCGCGACGGTGTGCTGAAGGTGGCGATCGTTCCCTGAACCGTGTCAGGCCAGCGTCCCTTCGGTGAAGTCGGGCTGCGCGGCCTCATGCGGATCGCGCAGCAGCAACACCCGAATCGGGGAATTGGCCAGGACGTAGCCGGCCACGTCGCCCGTGAACATTCGATTGGCGTCGTTTGGTCCATGCGTTCCCATCACGATGAGGTCGCAGCCATGTTGCTCCGCCACACGGATGATCTCGGGTCCCGGCTTGGACGCCAGCGGGGTGGCGTAGTCACAGCTGACGCCGCTGCCGCGGGCGATGCGGCCGACGGTGTCGGCGTGGGCGCGGGCGGCGTGGCGGGCGCGCTCGAATTCCTCTTGTGCGGCCTGCGCGTCTGGCGCCGCGCCGTCGCTGTCGGGGGTGCGGAACTGTGGCTGCGCAACCGACACCACGACCACCCGTCCCGCGCCCGAACTGGCCAGCAAGACCCCCAGTTCAGCTGCACGGATGGCCAGGTCGGAGCCATCTGTGGCAATGCAGATGCGTTCGAGGAACATGATGAGTGCCCTTTGATCGTTGAAGAGCAAACAGCATTCAAGCTTCTTGCAGCGGATTCTTTGATGCACATCAAATTTGCTAGAGAAATGCCCTGCGCCTGCCCGTTCCGCTGCGAGACAGCATGAGTGTCCTGCGGGGATGGCGCCTCGGCGTACTTCTGATGCTGGCCGCCGTGCTGGTGCTGGGCGCTGCCTCGAAGCCGTGGTGGAAGGGGCGGCAAGCCGACCCCGGCCCGGGCTTTGTGAGCGGCAACGGCCGCATCGAGGCGACCGAGATCGACATCGCCACCCGGCTGCCGGGGCGTGTCGCCGAAGTCCTGGTGGACGAGGGCGACATGGTGGAAGCCGGACAGGTACTGGCGCGCATGGACCCGCATACCCTGCTGGCACAGCGGGCGGAAGCGGCCGCGCGCGCGCGCCAGGCGCGCGACGCGGTGGCCCAGGCCGAGGCCGGCCTCGCGATGCGCCGCGCCGATACGGCCGCCGCCGCGGCGAGCGTCGTGCAGCGCCTGAGCGAGCTCGATGCCGCACAACGGCGCCTGCGCCGCTCCACCACCCTGGCGCAGGCCGGCGCGGTGTCCTCCCAGGAGCTCGACGACGACACGGCGCGGGTGCGTGGCGTCGAGGCGGCGGTCACGGCGGCGTCCGCCCAGCGCGAGGCGGCCGGGGCGGCCGTCGAGGCGGCCCGCGCCCAGGTGGTCGAGGCGCGTTCGAGCGTCGAGGTGGCGCTTGCTGCCGCCGCCGGCATCGATGCCGACCTGCGCGAGCTGGAGTTGCGGGCGCCGCGCGCCGGCCGTATCCAGTACCGCGTGGCCGAGCCGGGCGAAGTGCTGCCCGGCGGCGGCACCGTGCTGAACCTGATCGACCTGAGCGACGCCTACATGAGCTTCTTCGTGCCCGAGGCCGCCGCGGGCCGGGTCGCGCTCGGCGCCGAGGTGCGCCTGCGCCTGGACGCCGCTCCCGGCTTCGTCGTGCCGGCCAGGGTCACCTACGTCGCCAGCGCTGCCCAGTTCACCCCGAAGTCAGTGGAAACGGCGAGCGAACGCGAGAAACTGATGTTCCGGGTCAAGGCCCAGGTCGACCGCCAGGTCTTGCTGCGCTACGCCGACTACGTCAAGGCCGGCGTGCCTGGCGTCGCCTGGATCAGGCTCGACGCACGCGCGCCGTGGCCGCCCTCCCTGGCCTTGCGGAGTGCGCCATGAGACCCGGGGACAGCGCCGTCGCGCGGGTCGACAACCTGGTGCTGCGCTACCGGCACGCCACCGCGCTGGACGGCATCACGCTCGCCCTGCCGGCCGGCGCCATGAGCGGCCTGATCGGGCCGGACGGCGTCGGGAAGTCGAGCCTGCTCGCGGTGCTGGCCGGCGCCCGCCGCTTCCATCATGGACGGGTCGAGGTATTGGGCGGCGACATGCGGCGGGCCGGCGTGCGCGTGCGCGCCAGTCCGCGCATCGCCTACATGCCGCAGGGGCTTGGGCGCAACCTCTATCCCTCGCTCACGGTCGAGGAAAACCTGCAGTTCTTTGCGCGCCTGTTCGGACCCGACAGCGGTGCGGCGCGCGCGCGCATCGAACTGCTGGCGCGCAGCACCGGCCTGTACGCTTTCATGGCGCGCCAGGCGGGCATGTTGTCGGGCGGCATGAAGCAGAAGCTGGGCTTATGCTGCGCCCTCATTCATGAGCCCGACCTATTAATCCTGGACGAGCCGACCACCGGGGTCGACCCGCTGGCCCGGGTCCAGTTCTGGGAACTGATCGCAGCCATACGGCGTGCGCGGCCGGACCTGAGCGTGCTGGTCGCCACGGCCTACATGGAAGAAGCGGAACGGATGGACTGGCTGGTGGCGCTCGATGCCGGCAGGGTGCTGGCCAGCGGGACGCCAGACGAACTGCTGACCCGGACCGGTTCCGACACGCTGGAGCAAGCCTTCGTGAGCCTGCTGCCACCAGCCCGGCGCGCCGGCTACGGGACCGCCCGGTCCGAGCGCATGGGCGCGCCACCGGCACTGGCGCAGCTTGGCCCTGCGGTCGAGGCCCGCGGCCTGTGGCGCCGCTTCGGCGAGTTTGTCGCCGTACGCGAGCTCAGCTTTCGCATCGCGCGTGGGGAAATCTTTGGCTTCATCGGGTCCAACGGCTGCGGCAAGAGCACCACCATGAAAATGCTCACGGGCCTGCTGGCGCCGAGTGGCGGGCAGGCCTGGGTACTGGGCCGGCCGGTCGACCCCCACGACCTGGCGGCGCGGCGCCGGGTCGGCTACATGTCGCAGGGCTTTTCGCTGTACCGGGAACTGAGTGTGCGCCAGAACCTGCTGCTGCACGCGCGCCTGTTCGACCTGCGCGGGGAAGCGGGGCGCCGCCGCTGCGCCGACCTGGCGCGCCGCTTCGGCCTGGAGCCCGTGCTCGACGCCATGCCCGATGCGCTGCCGCTGGGAATGCGCCAGCGCCTGTCGCTGGCGGTGGCCCTGGTCCATGGGCCGGAGCTGCTGATCCTCGACGAGCCGACCTCCGGTGTCGATCCGGTGGCGCGCGACGGCTTCTGGGCCGAAATGCAGGCGCTGTCGCGCCGGGACGGCGTGACGATCTTCATCTCGACCCACTTCATGAACGAAGCGGAACGTTGCGACCGGGTCGCCCTGATGCATGCCGGCCGGGTGCTGGCCTGCGGCACGCCCGCGGCGCTGCGGCGCGAACACGGCGCGGACAGTCTCGAGAGCGCGTTCGTCGCCTGCCTGCGCGAGGCGGATCCCGAGGCGGCCCTGCCGCCTCCGGTCCTGCCGCCACGCGGGGCGCGGGCCGCCGTGCGGCTGGGCTGGCTGCGGCGGACGGCGGCCTGCAGCCGGCGCGAGGCCCTGGAACTGTGGCGCGACCCGGTACGGGCCCTGCTGGCCACCTTCGGCTCGCTGCTTCTGATGGTCGTGATCGGCTATGGCCTCAACATGGATGTGGAAAACCTGCCGTACGCCGTGCTGGACCGCGACGATACTGCGCTCAGCCGCGACTACGCGCTCAACCTGGCTGGCTCGCGCTACTTCAGCGAGCGGCCGCCGCTGGCCGACTATGCCGCACTGGAGCGCCGCATGCGCTCGGGCGAGCTGGCCCTGGCGATCGAAATCCCGGCTGGTTTCGCGCGCGCCCTGCAGCGCGGCCGCCCGGTCGAGGTCGGCGCCTGGATCGATGGCGCCAATCCACCGCGCGCCGAGACGGCGGAAGGCTATGTGCGCGGCATGCACGCGCACTGGCTGCGCACCCGCGCCGCTCAAGCGGGTGCGCAGGGAAGGGAGGCCGTGGCAGGCGGCTCCACGGCCAGCGTCGAGACGCGCTTTCGCTACAATCCCGACGTGCGCAGCCTGCCGGCCATGGTGCCGGCCATCATCGCCTTGCTGCTGCTGAACCTGCCGGCAATGCAGGCAGCCCTGTCCGTGGTGCGCGAGAAGGAAATGGGCCCGATCGTCAACCTGTACGTCACGCCGCTGCGCCGCAGTGAATTCCTGCTCGGCAAGGCAGCGCCCTATATCGTGCTCGCGATGCTGAATTTCGCGCTGATGACGCTGGTTGCAGTGATGGCCCTCGGGGTGCCGCTCAAGGGCAGTGTGACGGCGCTGACCGGCGCCGCCTTCCTGTTCTGCGTCTGCGCGACCGGTATCGGGCTGCTGGCCTCGGCCTTCACCCGCAGCCAGATCGCGGCGATCTTCCTGACCATGATCGGCACCATGCTGCCCGCCATCCAGTTCGGCGGGCTGATCAACCCGGTGGCCGCGCTGGAAGGCGTGGGCCGCGTGATCGGCGAAAGCTACCCGGCCTCGCACATGCTGACCATCGCACGCGGCGTGTTCAACAAGGCGCTCGGCTGGAGCGAGCTGCGCGCCGAGCTGCTGGCGCTGCTGGCGGCCGTGCCGGTCATCCTCGGCCTGGCCATCCTGGCCCTGCCGCGCCAGGAGCGCTAGCGTGCGCCTGTCCTGGTACAAGATCTGGCGCCTGGGCGTCAAGGAGTGGTGGAGCCTGGCGCGCGACCCGGTCATGCTCGGTCTGATCGTCTACAGCTTCACCGCGGCCGTGTGGATCGCCGCGACGGCCCAACCCGACACCCTGAGCCGGGCCGCGCTCGCGATCGTCGACGAAGACGTCTCGCCGCTGTCCCTGCGCATCCGCCAGGCCTTCCTGGCCCCGCAGTTCATGGCGCCCGAGCAGATCGGGCTGGCGCAGCTCGATACGCGCCTGGACCGCGGCAGCGCCACGTTCGTGCTGGTGATCCCGGCCGGTTTCCAGCGCCGCGTGCTGGCCGGGCGTCCAGCCGCGCTCCAGCTGAACGTGGACGCGACCCGCATGAGCCAGGCGTTTGCCGGCAGCGGCTACATCGAACAGATCGCACTGGGCGAGGTGGCCGCCTTCATGCACGGGGTGCGCGCCGATGCATCCGCACGCGTCGCGCTGGTGGCGCGAGCCCGCTTCAACCCAACGCTCACGCCTTCCTGGTTTGGCGGCTTGATGGAACTGATCAACAACGTCACCATGCTGGCCGTGATCCTGAGCGGCGCCGCCCTCATCCGTGAGCGCGAGCATGGCACCGTGGAGCACCTGCTGGCGATGCCGGTGCGCGGCGCCGAAATCCTGCTGGCCAAATTGTGGTCGATGGCGACGGTCGTGCTGCTGGCAACGATGGTCGCGCTGCTGGTGGTCCTGCGCGGGCTGCTCGAGGTTGGTCTGCAGGGCTCGCTGCCCCTGTTCCTGCTCGGGGTGGCGCTGCACCTGTTCGCCACCACGTCGCTTGGCATCCTGATGGCCGCAAGCGCACGCGGCATGCCGCAGTTCGGCCTGCTGGTGATCCTGGCCATGCTGCCGCTGCAGATGCTGTCTGGCGCCACGACGCCGCGTGAGAGCATCCCTGCCGTACTGCGCGAACTGATGCTGCTGGCGCCAACCACCCATTTTGTCGAGCTGAGCCAGGCTATCCTGTTCCGTGGCGCCGGGTTCGAGGTGGTGTGGCGGCCCATGCTGGCCCTGCTGGCGATCGGCGCCGTACTGTCCGGGCTCGGCCTGGCGCGCTTCGGCGCGGCCTTGCGGCCGCGCTGAGCATGCCAGGTGCGCTACCTGTCCGGGGCCGAGACCGCTTCTGCGCGTTCGCCGAGCGCCGTGCGCAGGGGTTCCGCCTGCGGATCCTGCGGACTGCCGTCCAGCGCGTCGAGCGCGTTGACCGGCTTGCCGTAGTGAGCCTGGGTCAGGCGCTGGTTGTAGCGGATGTCATCGACCGCGATGGTCGCCGCATTGCCGAACAGGCCCTTGGCGCCGGACCAGGCCACGACGTCGCCACCCGTCGTGCCCTGCGCCATGCGTGCGTAGTTCACCACGGTGAGGCCCGCATCGGCCCTGAGCGAGAAGTTGTTGCGCTTGCGGACATGGTCGACCGCCTTCTGGTTCATGAGCAGCAGGGCGAAGGGGCCCGCCTCGCCCCCGGCCTGCAGGCCGATGCTGATGCCGCCGGTCGTGTAGAACGCCGGGTTCCCCCAGTGCCCGTCCCTGCGCCGCAGCACCAGCACGCCCGAACCGCTCCCGGCGCCGACCGCGGGACCAGCGTGGTCGCAGGCGGGCACGATATAGACGCCACGCGCGCTGCCGATCAAGGCCGCAAGTCCGGGAGCGCGGGACATGGTGTGCGCCACGCCGGCAGCATCGGCCAGGAGGCGCACGGCGGCTTGCCTGAGCTGGGCGCCGCTCTCCTGGCCGGCTGCAGCCGGACTGGATGCCAGCAGGATCGTGGCAAGGCGAGACAGGCCGGCGTGCTGGAACGCTGTGGACATGGTGTATCCCCCGTGTACCGGTTGTCGGGCAGCGGCGCGCGGCATGCCTGCGTGCGCTGACCGGGATCGTCTGTAGACAGTGTAGAAGCATATGTGGTCGAGGAACAGGTGCACACCTCGTGAGTCAGTCTGCAAGCTGGGCTGACCCGCCCCTGTCCCGCGGCCTGTCGAGGGTGCCGCACGCTTAATCTCGGGTTAATGTTCGCCGCATAGTCTTGTGCCATTGCAACACTCTGACCCAAAGGCACACGATCATGCTGAACGTCCTGGACCCGCTCGCGGCGGACATGCCGCCGGCGCGCAGCTGCCGGGCCCGCACCGCGCTCGAGCGCTTCGATCGCGGCGATCCGGGCCGCGCCGGACTGGAGGCATTCATCGCCGCCACTTTCCTGCGCAATTACGGCGCCCGCATCGCGCACTTCAGCGACACCCTGGTCGGCTGCCGCGATGCCGACGGCACCTGGACCGCCGCGCTCGGGTACTCGGTGGCCGGCGCAGCGCCCCTGTTCCTCGAGCACTACCTCGACGCCCCGATCGAGACCGAAGTCGGACGGCGCGTGGCGCGCCCGGTCGCGCGCGGCGACATCGTGGAGGTCGGCAACCTGGCCGCGACCCATCCCGGCGCGGCGCGCGCCCTGATCGTCGGCACCACCGCGCTGCTGCACGAACTCGGCCTGCGCATCGTGGTGTTCACGGCCACGACCAGCCTGCTCAATTCCTTCGGCCGCCTGCACCTGCGGCCGCAGCCCCTGGCCCTGGCCGACCCGGCGCGCCTGCCGGACGGCGGCGCGCAGTGGGGCAGCTATTACGACACCCATCCCCAGGTCATGTTTGGCGACATCCATTATGGTTATACAGAACTTGCTCGACTCGCTACCCGACTCCGCCGTCCTGCTGAGTGACGGCCAGCATTCGCTCGACCGTGCCGCGCTGGCACGGCGGATCGACGGCCTGTGCGCCGCGTTGCGCGCACGCGCCCGACCGGACGCTCCGGTCGGCATCCTGGCCGATAATTCCCCCGCCTGGCTAATGGTCGACCTCGCCACGCAGGCGCTCGGCCTCACGCTGGTGCCGCTGCCCCTGTTCTTCACCCCGCAGCAGTGGCTGCATGTGATCGCCGAAAGCGGTATCGGGGCGTTGTTCTGCGCCGACCCGGCCCAGGGCGCCGCATTGGGCTTCGAGGACGTGCGGGCCGTGCCAGCAGCCGGCGGCCCGCTGGCGCTGTGCGAGATGCGCCGTGCGCCCCGGGCGGTCGACCTGGCTGGCGTGCAAAAGCTCACCTTCACCTCGGGCACCACCTCGGCGCCGAAAGGCGTGTGCCTGTCGGCCGGGCAGCAATGGGAAGTGGCCGCCGCGCTGCGCGCCGGCGTTGCGCCGCTGGCACTGGAACGCCACCTGTGCCTGCTGCCTTTCGCGGTGCTGCTGGAGAACATCGCCGGACCGTACACCGCGCTGCTGAGCGGCGCGACCACGATCTGCCCGCCGCTGGCCGAAACAGGGATGCAGGGCGCCAGCGGCTTCGACCCGGTCGTCTGCCTCGACGCGATCGCCCGCTACGCGCCGCACAGCATCACCCTGGTGCCGCAGATGCTGCAGGCGCTGGTCGCCGCCAGCGCGCCGGACGACCCGCGCATCGCCAGCCTGCGCTTCGTCGCGGTTGGCGGCGGCAAGATGCCGCCCCAGCTCCTGGGCGCGGCCCGTGCGCGCGGCTTCCCTGTGTTCGAAGGTTATGGCTTGTCCGAATGCGCCTCGGTGGTGGCCCTGAACCTGCCCGGCGGCCAGCGCGACGGCAGCGTCGGCCGCCCGCTCGGACACCGGCGCGTGGCCATCGCCGAGGATGGCGAGATCCTGGTGCAGGGCTGCGCCGCGCGCTGCCTCGGGCAGCCGGCCCAGGAAGGGGAGTGGCTGGCCACGGGGGACCTCGGCCACATCGACGCCGACGGCTTCCTGTTCGTCGACGGCCGCAAGAAAGACATCCTGATCACCGGCTACGGCCGCAACGTCTCGCCCGAATGGCCGGAAGCGGCGCTGCTCGGCAGCGGTCCGATCGCCCAGGCGATGGTGGTCGGCGAAGCCCAGCCTTACCTTGGCGCGCTGCTGGTGCCGGCCCGGCCCGGGCTCACTCCGGCCCAGCTGCAGGAAGCCGTCGACCGCGCCAACGCGCAGCTGCCCGACTATGCGCAGCTCAGGCGCTGGCGCGCGGTTGCGCCCTTCACCCCGGCCGCCGGCCTGCTCACGCCCAACGGGCGCCTGCGCCGCGCCGCCATCCATAGCACCCATGCGAGCGACATCGCATCCCTGTTCGACCAACCGGAGTTCTGACGTGAATTTTTTCGACCAACTGCAATCCGCCACCGAAGCCCAGCGACAGGAGATGTTCGCGATCCCGCTCATCCAGGACGCGCTCCAGGGCCAGGTCGTCACTTCCCAGTACATCGCCTTCCTGTCCCAGGCCTACCACCACGTGAAGCATACGGTGCCGCTCCTGATGGCCTGCGGCAGCCGCCTCGGCGAGCGCCATGAGTGGCTGCGCGAGGCGATCGCCGAATACATCGAGGAAGAGGTCGGCCACCAGGAATGGATCCTGTCCGACATCCGCGCCTGCGGCGGCGACGCCGAGGCGGTGCGCCGCGCCCGGCCCCATGCCAGCACCGAACTGATGGTGGCCTACGCCTACCACCAGGTCGACCGCGGCAACCCGGTCGGCTTCTTCGGCATGGTGCACGTCCTGGAAGGCACCAGCACCGCGCTGGCCACCCATGCCGCCGGCAGCATCCAGACCGCGCTGGCGCTGCCGCCGGAAGCCTTCAGCTACCTCAGCTCGCACGGCAGCCTCGACCTCGAACACGTGGCCTTCTTCGAGACGCTCATGAACCGGCTCGACGACCAGGCCGACCGCGAGGCCGTGATCCACGTGGCAGGCATGATGTACGGCCTGTACGGTAATGTGTTCCGCAGCCTGCCGCGCGGCGGGCAGCTGTTCGGGAAGGGTGCCTGAGATGGCGGCGCCACGGCAGGGCAGGCGCTACCGGGCGGTGCTCACCGGCGCCAGCGGCGGCATCGGCGCGGCCATCGCCGCGCGCCTGGCGCCCCACTGCGCGCTGCTGATCCTGGTCGGGCGCCAGCGCGAGGCCCTGGAAGCGCTGGCCCGTAGCCTGCGCGGCTGCGACGTGCAGATCGTGTGCGGCGACCTGTGCGAGCGGCACACCCTGAGCGCGATCGCCGCCACGGCGCGCGCCAGCGGTGGAATCGATCTCCTGATCAACAATGCCGGCGTGAGCAGCTTCCACGCCTTCGAGACCCAGGACCCGGCCGCGATCCGGGCCCAGGTCGAGACCAACCTGCTGGCGCCGATGCTGCTCACCCGCGAGCTGCTGCCGCTGCTGGGCGCGGCGGCCTCGGCCCAGGTGATCAACATCGGTTCGGTGTTCGGCTCGCTCGGCTTTCCCGGCTTCGCCGCCTACGGCGCAGCCAAGGCCGGGCTGGCCGGCTTCTCGCAGTCGCTGCGGCGCGAGTACGCCGATTCGACGGTCGCGGTACGCCATTTCTCGCCGCGCGCCACCCGCACCGCGATCAACAGCGACGCCGTCAAGGACATGAACCGCGCACTGCGCACCGCCGAGGACACGCCGGAAGCGGTGGCGGACGCCTTCATGCGCTTCCTGTCCGGCTCGGCAGCCTCGCGCACCCTGGGCGGCGCCGAACGCCTCTTCGTACTGGTCAACAAACTGCTGCCCGGCATTCCCGAGAGGGCGATCCGCAAGCAGCTCGTGCAGATCAGAAAATATTTGCCTCGATGACATCAACGTAGTACAAAGGAGAAACCATGAATAGCTTGTTCCGATGCGTGTTCCGATGGATGGCGGCGCTGTCCGCCGCCGGGCTGGTGGCGGGGGCGGCCTGGGCCGGCCCGGCCGAGGACGTGGCCCGCATGCAGCAGGGCTGGGAACAGATCAAGTACGCCACGCCCGCCAGCCGCCAGGAGGCCGAGTTCGAGCGCCTGCGGGCCGAGAGCGAGGGCCTGGCGGCGCGCAATCCCGGCAATGCCGACGTGCTGATCTGGTATGCCATCGTCGAGTCGACCTATGCCGGGGCCAAGGGCGGGATCGGCGCGCTGAAGTACGTCAAGAACGCCAGGAAGTCGCTCGAGCAGGCGCTCGCGATCAACCCGAACGCGCTGGCAGGCTCGGCCTATACCAGCCTGGGCTCACTGTATTACCAGGTGCCCGGCTGGCCGATCGGCTTCGGCGACAAGGCCAAGGCCGAGGAGTATCTCAGGAAGGGCCTGGCGATCAATCCGGACGGGATCGATCCGAACTATTTCTATGGCGACTACCTGTTCCGCAAGGACGACTTCACGGGCGCCGAGCGCTACCTGCGCAAGGCCTTGCAGGCACCGGACCGGCCGGGGCGCAAGCTGGCCGACGAGGGCCGCCGCGGCGAGATCAAGCAGCTGCTGAGCCAGATCGCAGAAGGAAAGAAATGACGGGAATCCGCCAAGGGATGCACTCTTGAGGCTGCTGCTGGTCGAGGATGACGCGCTGCTGGCCAGCGGCCTGCGGGTCGCGCTGCGGCGCGCCCATTACACGGTCGAGCACGTGTGCGACGGCGCCTCGGCCGTGGCGGCGCTGCGCGACAACGCCTTCGACATCGCCGTGCTCGACCTTGGCCTGCCCGAGCTCGACGGCACCCGGGTGCTCGAGCAGGTGCGCGCCGCCGGCAATGGCCTGCCGGTGCTGATCCTGTCGGCGCGCGATGCGATGCGCGACCGGGTCCAGAGCCTCGACCTCGGGGCCGACGACTACCTGGTCAAGCCCTTCGAACTCGACGAACTGCTGGCGCGCCTGCGCGTCCTGATGCGGCGCCACGGCGGGCGCCCGGTCAACCGGATCGAACGCGGCGCGCTGGTGCTGGAAGTGGACAGCCTGCGCGCCTCCTGGCACGGCCAGCCGGTCGAGCTGCAGCGGCTCGAGTTCATGCTGCTCAAGCAGCTTGCCGAGCAGCCGCAGCGCGTCTTCAACCGCGCCCAGCTGGAGGAAACACTGTACGGCTGGGGCGAGGGGGTGGAGAGCAACACCATCGACGTCCACGTGCATCACCTGCGCAAGAAGCTCGCGCCGGCGGCGATCAAGACCGTGCGCGGGGTCGGCTACCGGCTCGGCGACGTCAACGCATGAAGGCGCGCGCGGCCCATACCTACTCGAGCCGGCGGCGCCTGGTCGTCACCACGCTGCTGTGCATCGTCCTGATCTTCAGCGGCATCGGCGTGGTGGCCCAGCTGGTGGCGCGCCACGAATCCGAGGAGCTGTTCAGTGCGCGCCTGGCCACCTCGGCGCGGGTGCTGGAAGCGCTGGTGGCGCAGCCGCTGGCGAGCGCGTCGCTCGCGCAGCCACTGGTGATCCGGCTGCCGCCCGAGCTCGAGAGCGCGGCCAGCGACGCCCCCGAATCCGTGGGGCACCGCTACGAGACCAAGATCGCCTTCCAGGTCTGGCGCGAGGATGGCGTCCTGCTGGCCCGGTCGGCCTCCGCGCCGGACGAGGCGCTGGCGCCGCTGGCCCCTGGTTTCAGCGTCCACCAGGTGGGCGATACCCTGTGGGAAGTGTTCGCCCTGCGCTCCGGCCGCACCTGGGTGATCACTGCGGAAAAGGAAGAGGTGCGCGACGAGCTGGCCGAATACATCGGCATGTCGATCACCGCGCCCCTGCTGGTGGGCGGCATCCTGATGCTGGTGGCCGTGAATGTCGTCCTGCTTTACAGCATGCGGCCGCTCAAGGAGCTGGCGGCGCGCATCGCCGCCCGCAGCCCCGATTCCCTCGACGGCATCGCGCTGCCGAAGACACCGGTCGAACTGGCGCCGATCATCCATGAGCTCAACAGCCTGCTGGACCGCATCAAGGCGGCCTTCGCACGTGAACAGCGCTTCATCGACGCTGCGGCCCATGAAATCCGCACGCCGATCGCCGCGGTCCAGCTGCACATCGAGAACGCCATGCGCGCGGCGGGCGAGGCCGAGCGTGGAGAATCGCTGGCGCAGGCGCTGGCCGGTGCGCGCCGCACCAGCAAACTGGCGGAGAACCTGCTGACCCTGAGCCGTATCAGCGCGCGCAGCGACGACTATGCGCCGCGCCAGGTGTCCCTGCTGGAGGTCTGCCAGGACGTGATCGGGACGCTCGACCCGCTGCTGGAACGGCGGGGCCAGGCCATCAGCCTGGACGCCGAACACGATGTGCGCGTCTGGGGCGAGCCCACGCAGCTGCGACGCCTGCTCCAGAACCTGATCGACAATGCGTCGGTCCACGGGACGGCGGCAGGAGAGATCCAGGTCAGGCTGATGCGTCGCGGCGACCGTGCACTGCTGACCGTGGCGAACGATGGCGCGCCGATCCCCGTTGAGGAGCTGGAGAAGCTGTTTACACCCTATTACCGCGCGCCGGGAGCGGCACCCGGCGGCCACGGGCTGGGCCTGGCGATCGTGAAGGAGATCGCTGCCCAGCACCAGGCATCGATCAGCTTGCGCCGCAATCCCGATGGACAGGGCACGGTTGCCGAAGTCTCGCTGCCGATCGTCCAAAACTGAGGGCGCCGGCCCATTTCAGCGCCAGCCAGGTCTGCCGGAACTTCTTGCGAACCGGTATCGGCAGGCCTGGGTGCCGGGCACGATTGTGGCGGCCGGGCGCGCAGAATTTCATTTCCAGTTTACAATGTCGCGCATAATTGACGAGCCTCATCATGCCGAGCCCACGTTTTTCTTCCCGCAGACTTTCGTTCGCCCGCTTTCTCGCGGCAGGACTGCTGCTGGCCATGTCCGCCTGGCCTGGCGCACAGGCAGCGGCGCCGGTGCGCATCGGCCTCGATGCCGAATTCGGCCTCGACAACAGCACCTCGGCCCAGGCCGTCGAACTCGGCCTGCGCGCGGCCATCGGCGAGATCAACCGCGCCGGCGGCGTGTTGGGCGGGCGGCCGCTCGAACTTGTCACCAAGGACCACCGCTCGATCCCGGCGCGCGGCATCCGCAACATCGAAGAGTTCGCGCGCATGTCCGACCTGGTGGCCGTCTTCGGCGGCAGGTTCAGCCCGGTGATCATCGAAGAGCTCCCGACCCTGAAGGCGACCCGTACCCTGTTCATGGCGGCCTGGTCCTCGGCCGACGCCATCGTCGACAACGGCATGCAGCCGAACTACGTGTACCGCCTGTCGCTGCGCGACAGCCTGGCCATGCCCAAGCTGCTGGAGACGGCGCGCAAGCGCGGCCTGCACCGGGTCGGGCTGCTGCTGACGAATACCTCCTGGGGCCGCAGCAACCTGGCGGCGGCGGAAAAATTCGTGGCCGCCAACAAGGGCGTCCGCATCGTGCAGACCGCCTGGTACAACTGGCGCGACCAGACCCTGGTGGCGCGCTACCGTACCCTGCGCGCGGCCGGGGCCCAGGCGGTGGTACTGGTCGCCAACGACGACGAGGCGGCGGTGCTGGTGCGCGAGGTGGCGGCCCTGCCGGCGGCCGAGCGCATGCCGATCCTGAGCCACTGGGGCGTCACCGGCGGCGAATTCGTGCGCCAGGCCGGCCCGGCCCTGAACCAGGTCGACTTCTCGGTGATCCAGACGTTTTCCTTCTTCCAGCTCGACCGCCAGCGGCGCGAGCGCATCCTGGCCAGCCTGGGCGCCGTGTCCGCGGTGCGCCGCATCGAGGACATCAAGGGGCCGGTGGGCGTGGCCCATGCCTATGACCTGATGCACATCCTGGCGCGCGCGATCGACCTGGCCGGCAGCACCGACCGCAAGGCGGTGCGCGACGCGCTGGAGCGCGTGCGTGAACACCGCGGCCTGATCAAGACCTATGCGCCGCCGTTCACGCCCACCCGCCACGAGGCGCTCGGCCCGCGCGAACTGCTGGTCGCGCGCTACCGTCCCGACGGCGTGCTGGTACCGAGCGCCGACTGAGCATGGCGTGGTCGATTCCCCGCTCCGGCAGCCTGTCGCGGCGCTTCGCGATCGCCTCGGCGATCCTCGCCGCTTGCGCGGTGCTGCTGGTGGCGGCGACCTCGCTATGGCTGGGCAACCGCCAGCACAGCGCCGCGCTCGCGCTGCTGGAACAGCGCGAAGCGGCCTTCCATGCGCGCACCGTCGGCAACGCGCTGAAAATCCTGGCCACGCGCATGGATGAGGTGGCGGCCAGTCCGATCCTGGCCACCGCCCTGGTCGATAGCGCGGGCCGCGAGACCTATCTCGCTCCCTTCCTGAACGGGCTGCGCCAGATCAACAGTATCCCGGTCCAGGTGCTGTTTACCGATTTCGAAGGCAAGCCGATCGCCGGCAACGGCGGCGAAGGCTTCGACGCCGAACAGATGGCCTGGCTGCGCGCCAGTATCGACGCCGGCAGCGAGCGCGCGGCCATCTTCATGCGGCCCGAGGGCGCCGAGCTGGCCGGCGTCAGCCTGCTGCGCTACTCGCGCACCAACACCCCGGAAGGCGCGCTGGTCTACAAACTGAAGATGCGCGACCTGCGGCCCGCCGCCACCAGCGCCCTGATGTGGAAAGGGCAGGGCGCCGCCAGGGGCGCACCGGACGACGGCGGCATCGTCCTGCCGCTGACGGTGCCGGAACGCTACGCGCACCTGGGCCTGGCGCTGCACCTCGACACGTCCGGCATCGGCGAGATCCTGGAAACGCCCTGGGAGCAGTACAGCCTGGTCGGCGGCGTGGCCCTGCTGCTGGCCGGGGTCGTGTTCCTGCTCGGCTCGCGGCTGTCGCTGGGCCTGACCCAGGACCTGCGCCAGCTCGAGCAGTTCGCCGGCCAGCTGGGCGAGCAGGGCATCAGCACCCGCCGTGCCGAGCTGGCGGGCAGCAGCGAAACCATCAACCTGGCGCGCGCCATCAACGGGATGCTGGACCGCCTGCACCAGCAGCAGGAACGCCTGCAGCGCGAGCACGCGCGCAAGGACGAGTTCCTGGCGATGCTGGCGCACGAGCTGCGCAACCCGCTGGCGCCGATCAGCAGCGCGGCCCAGCTGCTGCGCGTGCTGTTCGCCGGCGAGCCGCGCATCCGCCAGGTGAGCGACGTGATCGGTCGCCAGGTTACCCACATGACCCACCTGGTCGACGACCTGCTGGACGTCTCGCGCGTCACGCGCGGCCTGGTCACGATCAGCAAGACGGACGTGGACCTGGGCGCGGTGCTGCGCGACGCCGTCGAGCAGGTCGCGCCGGTGGCCGCGGCGCGCCACCATCATCTGGACCAGGACATCGCGCCGCAGCCGGTCTTCGTGCGCGGCGACCGCACGCGCCTGATCCAGGTATTCGCCAACCTGCTCAACAACGCCGCCAAGTACACGCCGGACGGCGGCCAGCTGGCACTGTCGCTGCGGGTGGAGGGCAAGGAAGCGCTGGTCGAGGTGTGCGACAACGGCATCGGCATCGGCCCCGAACTGCTGCCGGAGGTGTTCGACCTGTTCATCCAGGGCCAGCGCACGCCGGACCGCGCCCAGGGCGGGCTCGGGCTCGGCCTGACCCTGGTGAAGAAGCTGGTCGAGCTGCACGGCGGCCGGATCGAGGCGCACAGCGAGGGAGCGGGGCGCGGCAGCCGCTTCGCGGTACGCCTGCCCTGCCTGGCGGCGCCGCGGGACGCGTCCGCCGCGTCTGGCCAGGCCGGTGTCGTCGGCCAGGCAGTCGGCGGTGCGCGGCGCATCCTGGTCGTCGACGACAACGTCGACGCCGCACGTACCCTGGCCATGCTGCTCGAGGCCGAGGGCCAGCAGGTGGCGGTCGAACATACGGCCCAGGCGGCGCTGGCGCGCGCCGCGCTGGAAGACTTCGACGCGATCCTGCTCGACATTGGCCTGCCCGACATGAGCGGACACGAACTGGGCCCGGCACTGGCGCGCCTGCAGCGCGACAGCGGCCGCATCCCCAGTGCGCTGATCGCCGTCAGCGGCTATGGCCAGGAGCAGGACCGGCGCATGTCGCGCGCGGCCGGCTTTGCGGCCCACCTGTCCAAGCCGGTCGATGCCGCGGTGCTGATGGATGCCATCGCGCAGTCGACTGGCGCCGTGTAGGCGCACACAGGCCATTGCTGCAAACACAAGACTCCGCGATAATCCCGGTTGCCATCCGGACGCACGCGTTCCAACCACAGCCATTGCCCATGCCGGCCTGCACACCGGCTCCCCCACACACCATGAAAACAACCCGCCTTTCGTTCATGCCGCTGCCCTTCGCCCTCCTGCTGGCGCTGTCCGCCCCCGCCGTCCACGCCGCCGCGAACGCGCCCGCGGCGCCGCCGGCGCGCATCGGCGTCGCCTCCTTCAACCTGGCCTGGGCCGGTTCGCAGCAGGACTTCGACCAGCACGCCGCGGTCTGCAAGGCCGTGTCCTGGTGCGACACCCGTCCGCGCCGCCTGCCTGGCCAGGCCACGCCGAGCGAGGAGGCGGTGCAGGCGGCGCGCCAGTGCGCGGCCGATACCGAGCGACTGGCGGGCGGCCCCGCGCTGGCGGCGATGATGCCGCCGTGTTCGGCCTACCAGGGCCGCCGTGGCAGCCCGCCGCCCACCAGCCAGGACTACGCGGCCAAGCTGGCCGGCCTGCAGGCCACCGTCGCCCAGCTGATCGAAGGGCAGGGCGTGGGCGTGATCGCCTTCCAGGAAGTGCGCTCGGCCGCGGTGGTGCGCACGCTGCTCGGACGCCATGCGGACCGCTTCAGCGTCTGCGACGCCACCCATGACGGCTTCCAGACCGTGGCCTTCGCCTGGGAACGCAGCCTGAGTCCCGAGCCGGCGGTGTGCAGCGTCGAGCACGGCCTGGCCGTGAGCGACAATCCGGGCGACCCGGAAGCGCGCAAGGTGCGCCCGGGCCTGGCGCTGGAACTGCAGTGGCCGGGACGCCGGCTCAGCTTCCTGAACGTGCACCTGAAGTCGAGCTGCGCCAACATCGTGCCGACGCCCGCGTTCCAGGCACGCCTGCTGGACGATCCGGCTCCCGCCTGCCAGGTCCTGAACCGCCAGGTCGCGCCGCTCGAGCGCTGGCTCGACAGCGTGGCGCAGCGCAGCCCCGAGTTCGTCCTGCTGGGCGACTTCAACCGCCGCATCGACGAGGAAGAAAAGGCCGCGATCAAGCCGGAGCAGGTACGCAGCGACGGCAGCAGTCCGGCCGGCGTGCCGACCCAGGACGCCACCGGCAAGGTGACCAGCCGCTACCTGTGGCAGGAACTGAACGACGGCACCCGCTCGCTGACCCAGGTGCCGCTGGCCGGTGTCGACCAGGGCTGCCGCGGTTTCACGGGGCTGGACCACATCGTGCTGAGCGATGCGCTCGCGAAGCGCCAGCCGGCCGGCCTCGGTTCGCGCAAGACCCCCGTGGTGCAGGCGCCGAACCAGCGCATCGAGACCAGCGACCACTGCCCGCGCAGCGTCACGCTGTCATTCTGAGCGGATCACGCCCTGCTGCAAATGGCGCAAGCCTAGAGCGGCAGGGCGGTCTCGTATTTCACTTCGCGCAGCGCCACGCTGGTGTTTAGCTGCGACACCCCCGGCAGCTTGAGCAGCACGTTGTGCAGCAGGTCGTGGTAGGCGTCCATGTTCGCCACCATCACCTTGACGATGTAGTCCGAGGTGCCGGTCATCTCATAGCATTCCATCACTTCGCGGCAAGCCTTCATCTGCGCCTCGAAGGCCTCCACCACGCCTGCCTCGTGCCGGGTGAGCGACACGTGCAGCATGCACACCAGCCCCAGGTCCAGCTTGCGGCGCTCGAGCAGGGCGGCGTAGCGCCGGATGTAGCCATGTTCTTCGAGTTCCTTCTGGCGCCGCCAGCACGGCGAGGCCGACATGCCGACCCGCTCGGCCAGTTCGTTGACGGACAGGCGCGCATCCTGCTGCAGTTCGCGCAGGATGCGGATCGAAGCGGGGTCGAGGTAGGATTTGTCCATAATTGGCATTGAATAGAAATTTTTTACCTATTGTGCGGCAAAACCCGGCAAGATAGAAATGTTATTTCCTGCTGCCCGACTATCATCTAGCCCATATACACAAGCCCTTGCGCGCGCCGTGCGGCGCCGTGGGCAAGCAATGGAGACGATGGATGGGATCGATGCACGAGAACGTGGCCGAGGGTGGGGCGGCGGTACTGGCCGACGGCGCCTACCAGCTGGATGACAACCTGAAACGCGAACAGGGAAGGGTGTTCCTGACCGGGACCCAGGCCCTGATCCGGCTGGCGCTGATGCAGAAGGCGCTCGACGAACGGGCCGGCCTGAACACGGCCGGCTTCATCTCGGGCTACCGCGGCTCGCCGCTGGGCGCGGTGGACCAGGAAGTCTGGCGCGCCTCGAAGATCCTGCAGCAGAAGGCGATCGAATTCCTCCCTGCCATCAACGAAGAGCTGGGCGCCACCGCGGTGCTGGGCACCCAGCAGGTCGGGGGCGACCCGCAGCGCACGGTCGATGGTGTATTCGCCATGTGGTATGGCAAGGGCCCGGGCGTGGACCGCGCCGGCGACGCCCTCAAGCACGGCAATGCCTACGGTTCCTCGCCGCTGGGCGGGGTGCTGGTGGTGGCTGGCGACGACCACGGTTGCGTGTCCTCGTCGATGCCGCACCAGAGCGACCACGCCTTCATGGCCTGGGGCATGCCGGTGCTGAACCCGGCCAACATCGAGGAATACATGGAATTCGGCCTGTACGGCTGGGCGCTGTCGCGCTTTTCCGGCGCCTGGGTCGGCTTCAAGGCGATCTCGGAAACGGTGGAGGGCGGCGCGGTGGTGGAACTGCCGCCGGTGCCCGGGTTCAGGGCGCCGGAAGGCTTCACGCCACCGGCCGACGGCCTGCACTACCGCTGGCCGGACCTGCCCAGCCTGGCCATCGAACAGCGCGTGGCCGACAAGCTGCAGGCCGTGCACGCCTTCGCCGGCGTGAATTCGATCGACAAGCTGGTGGTCGCGGCGCCCGCCGCCACGCTCGGTATCATCGCCGCCGGCAAGGCCTACCTCGACCTGCTGGAAGCGCTGGCCCGCCTCGGCCTCGGGGTCGAGCGGCTCGAGGAACTCGGCGTGCGCCTGTACAAGCCGGGCCTGACCTATCCGCTCGAACGGGTCCGCCTGCACGCCTTCGCCGGTGGCCTGCGCGAGATCCTGGTGGTGGAAGAGAAGGGCGACGTGATCGAAGGCCAGCTGAAAAGCCTGCTCTACAACCTGGCCCAGCAAGCGCGTCCGCAGGTGCTCGGCAAGACCGATGCCGCCGGCGCGCCGCTGCTGTCGGCGCTGGGCGAGCTGCGTCCTTCGCGCATCGCGCCGGTGCTGGTGCGCTGGCTGGCGCCGCACCTGCCCGCGCTCGGCCTGCAGGCCCTGCTGCCCCAGTTCTGCCGCGCCGAGGTCCTCTCCAACGGCGCCGACGCCATCAAGCGCACGCCGTATTTCTGCTCGGGCTGCCCGCACAATACCTCGACCCGGGTGCCGGAAGGCAGCCGCGCGCTGGCCGGCATCGGCTGCCACTTCATGGCCAGCTGGATGGGGCGCGACACCTTCACCCTGACCCAGATGGGCGGCGAAGGCGTGCCCTGGGTCGCGGCCTCGCGTTTCACGCGCGAGAAGCACGTGTTCCAGAACCTGGGCGACGGCACCTACTACCACTCGGGCTACCTGGCGATCCGCCAGGCGATCGCGGCGCGTACCAACATCACCTACAAGATCCTGTACAACGACGCGGTCGCGATGACGGGCGGGCAGCCGGTCGACGGCAAGCTCACCGTGCCGCAGATCGTGCAGCAGGTGCTGAGCGAAGGCGCGGCCCTGGCCGTGGTGGTGACCGACCAGCCGGAGAACTACGCGGACGTGACCCTGCCGGCCGGCGTGACGGTGCACCACCGCAGCGAGCTCGATGCGATCCAGCGCCGCCTGCGCGAGCTGCCTGGCGTGACGGTGCTGGTGTACGACCAGACCTGCGCCGCCGAGAAACGCCGCCGCCGCAAGAAGAACAAGCCGGACAACATCGTGTTTCCCGATCCGCCGCGCCGCATGGTGATCAACCCGGCCGTGTGCGAGGGCTGCGGCGACTGCGGCGTGCAGTCGAACTGCCTGTCGATCCTGCCGCTGGAAACCCCGCTCGGGCGCAAGCGCCAGATCGACCAGGCGTCCTGCAACAAGGATTACTCCTGCGCCGAGGGCTTTTGCCCCAGCTTCGTGTCGGTCGTCGGCGGGCGCCTGAAGAAGCCGGCCGCCGCGGCACTCGCGCTGGGCCAGCTGGAACAGATGCTGGCGGCCTACCCGCTGCCGCCCGCCTACGATTTCGCCAAGCCCTTCGAGATGCTGGTGGCCGGCGTGGGCGGCACCGGGGTGGTGACCGTGGGCGCCCTGATCACGATGGCGGCCCACCTGGAGGGCAAGGGCGCCTCGACCCTCGACTTCATGGGCTTCGCCCAGAAGGGCGGGGCGGTGATGTCGCACGTGCGGGTGGCGCCGTCGCCGCGCCAGCTGCACCAGGTGCGCATCGACCTGCAGCAGGCCGACGCCCTGCTGGCCTGCGACCTGGTGGTGGCCGCGATGCCGGACGCGCTGGCTGTGATGCGGCGCGGCCATACCCGCGTGGTGGCCAACGAAAACGAGAGCCCGACCGCCGAGTTCACGCGCAACCCGGACGCCGACATTCGCAAGGACGACCTGCTGGCCAAGCTCCAGGATGCCGGCGGACCGCTGCTGCGCCTGAACGCCCAGCAGGTCGCCAGCGCCGTGCTGGGCGACCCGATCGGCGCCAACATCCTGATGATGGGCGCGGCCTGGCAGCTGGGACTGGTGCCGGTCAGCCTGCCGGCATTGATGCGCGCGATCGAGCTCAATGGCGTGGCGGTCGAGATGAACAAGAAGGCCTTCATGCTGGGACGCCTGGTCGCGGCCGACGACAAAGCCGCGGCGCGCCTGGCCCAGCCCGCGAAGGTGGTGCAGTTCACGCCGCCCGCTGCGCTGGACGAGCTGGTGGCGTTCCGCGCCGACTGGCTGACGAAGTACCAGGATGCCGCCTACGCCGAGCGTTACCGCGCCGCGGTGGCGCGGGTGGAAGCGCGCGAACTCGAGATCGAGGGACCCGCGTCGAAGCGCGCGGTGAGCAAGGCGATCGCGCGCTCGCTGTTCAAGGTGATGGCCTACAAGGACGAGTACGAAGTGGCGCGCCTGCACACCCAGACCGGTTTCCTGGAAAGCCTGGAGCAGCAGTTCGAGGGCGAGTTCCGCGTCGAATACCACCTGGCCCCGCCGCTGCTGGCCCGCAGGAAGCCCGGCTCGGACGTCCCGGCCAAGATGCGCTTCGGCCCGTGGATGCGTGGCGCCTTCCGCGTGCTGGCGCCACTCAAGGCCTTGCGCGGCACCGCCTTCGACCCCTTCGGCTACACCCACGAGCGCGGGGCCGAGCGCCAGCTGCGCGATGATACCCTGGCGCTGGCGGAGATGCTGGCATCCGGGCTGACTGCGGGGAACCGCGCGGCGGCCCTGAAGCTGGCCCAGCTGCCGGAGTCGATCCGCGGATACGGCCATGTGAAGGCGGCCAGCATGGCGCGCGCGGAAACCGAGCGTGCGCGCCTGCTGCGCGAGTTCCGCGAGCCGGTCAAGGAAGTCGTGCTGGTGCGCAAAGTGGCGCAACCGTGAGGTTGATGCCGCGCAAACCCGGGGCACCCCGCGCGGGGGAGGATGATGCTGTCAGGCAAAAATCCGTGATATACTGCACTGCAACATAACACGCACAATCGCCGGCTCCTGCCGGCGATTCTCGTTTCTGCACCTGACTTTCATTTCTTGCATTGCCAACCTGGGAACACGAGCATGGGCCACGACATCAAGACTCTCGGCGAAGCCATCGCGCTGCTGCGGCGCGTGTGGGGCGAAGCATCCGGTTTTTTCCTCAGCATCGAGCTGTGGCTGATGGTGCTGGTGGCGGCCAGCACGGTCGGCGGCGCGTGGCTGGCGCTCATGGGCGACGCCTGGAGCCTGCTGGCGTTCGCCTTCGCCTTCGGCTACATCGGCACGCGCACCGTCCTGCACCTGAAGCGGATCCTGAGCTGGCCGTTCATCTGAACCCTGCCGGATCGCCCCCTGCAGGTGGCGTTGCTGATCAAGGCGCGGCCAGGAAGGCCTTCACCTCGTCCTGGAAGCGCTGCGGCTGGTCCCACATGATGAAGTGGGCGCTGTCCGGGATGCGCTTCAGGCTGACCTGCCGCAGCGGCGCGTAGGCGGCCTTGTACACGTAGTCGAACTGTTCGGCCGGCAGCGGCACGCTGTTCGGCTGCACGTAGAGCACGGTCACCGGCCGGCTGATCTTCGGCAGTTCGGGCATCAGGTTGGTCACCAGCAGCTCGTGGTAGGCGCGCGCGCTCACGTCCGGGGCGCTGGCGGCGGAGTCGGCGATGGCGCCGGCGCGCATCGATTCGGTGTTGACCATGCCGGCGATGGTCGCTGCGGTGTTGCTGGCGCGCTGCTCCGGCGTGGCCTTGCGGATCGCCGCCGTCATGGCGCCGGCCACCGCCTCGACCTGTGCCGGCGTGGCGCCGGGGCCGGCGAAGAAGCTGCCGAGGTAGGGATACATGTCCACCACCATCAGGCGCGACAGGATGTCCGGATGGCGCGCGGCCAGCATCAGGCCCATGGTGCCGCCCAGCGAGTGGCCGATCACGGCCGGCTGCTTCAGGCCCGCTTCCCGGATGTAGCGCGCGATCTCCTCGGCCACCGGCGCGGCCACCTTGCCTTCCGCGTTGGCGCCGGCCGGCTGGCCGGCGAAGCCCGACACGTGCACCAGGTGGTAGCGGTAGCCCGGCAGCGCGGCCACGGTCGAGGCCCAGGCGCGCGGCGAGGAATTCAGGCCGGGGATCAGGACCACGTCGGGACCGGCGCCTTCGGTACGCACCGTGATGCGCGCCGATTCGAAGGGCGCGGCCAGCGCGCTGGCCGCCGGTAGCAGCGCAGCGAAGGTAGCGAAGGTGGCGAAAGCGGCGGCCGCAGCCAGCAGGCTGCGGCGTGGAAGCGAAGTGCGGCGCATGGAGATCCCCTGATTATTTTTGAATACAGGAAACCATCATAGCAGCGCCCGCCAAGCATGGTCGATGGCGGCGGCACATTATGTGCGCCGCATGGGTCAGCCGTACTTGACCGAGCAGCCGTAGGGCTTGGTGACGGCCTGGCTGAGGGCCTTTCCGGCCAGCGATTCGTCGATCGCCTGCACCATGTAGTTGGTGGCGCCCTTGATGTCGGCCGGGTTGGCGGTCGGCTTGCTGTCGATCGCGCCCGCATACACCAGCTTGCCGCTCGGGTCGATCAGGTACATGTGCGGCGTGGTGCGTGCGCCGTAGGCCTTGCCGATCGCGCCGCCGGTATCCATGATGGTGGCGGCCGGCACCGCCTTCTTCGACTTGACCCACTCGCTGATCGCGGCCGACTTGGCGGCCCGGTCGCCGTCCGCGCTGGTGCTGACCGACAGCCAGACCACGCCCTTGTCGGCGGCGTACTTCTGCACGCCCGGCATGTTGCCGCTGTCGTAGTGCTTCTTGACGAAGGGACAGTCCGGATTGACCCATTCGAGCACCACGTACTTGCCCTTGTACTGGTCGAGGGAGACCGGCTTGCCGGCCGTGTCGACGCCCTTGAATGCCGGCGCCGGCTGGCCGACCACGGCCTCGGCGAGGGCGCTGCCGTGCAGCAGCAGGCCGGCGGCGAACAGCGAGAGTGCGATGGTGCCTTTCATGGATTCCTCCTGGGGGTTGGTGGTGTTCCTGTCTGCATGTCTACATGTTTGCGGCCGGGTCAGGAAGCGGGAAGCGTGGAAAGCGCCCGCCTGACTTCGTCCACGCTCGGCAGTTCCGACAGCAGGGCCGGTGGCTGGGCTCCGTGGTAGAGCGCATACACCGGTACGCCGCTGCGCCCGAGTTCCTTCAATGCCTGCGTGATCGTGGCGTCGCGCCGGGTCCAGTCGGCGCGCAGCAGCAGCACGCCGCGCGCCCGGAAATCCGCCATCAGGCCCGGGTCGGCCAGGGTGGTGCGCTTGTTGTACTGGCAGGTCACGCACCAGGCCGCCGTGAAGTCGACGAACACCGGGCGGCCTTGCTGGCGCGCCTGCGCCACCGCCTGCGGCGACCAGGCCTGCCAGCCGGCAGCCTCGACCTTGGCCTGGTCCGCTTGCGCGTACTCGAGGGCCGGCCAGGCCCAGGTGGCCGCGGCCGCGACGGCGAGGAAGGCCGCGCCGATGCCGGCGAGGCGTCCGGCCCGGCTGCGCGCCGGAATGCCAAGCAGCCAGGTGCCGAAGGCGGCGGCCACGATCAGCCCCAGCACGGCGGCCATGGCGTCGGCGCCGGCTTGCTGCCCGAGCACCCATAGCAGCCACACCACGGTGGCGAACATCGGGAAGGCCATCAGGGTCTTGAAGCGCAGCATCCATGGCCCCGGGCGCGGCAGCAGGCGCGCCAGGCCGGGGAACAGGCTGGCGGCGAGGTAGGGTGCGGCCATGCCGGCACCCAGGACCGCGAATACCGCGAGCGCCTGGGGCGCCGGCTGGGCCAGGGCGGCGCCCAGGGCCGCTCCCATGAACGGGGCGGTGCAGGGAGAAGCCACGGCCACCGCCAGTACGCCGGTGAGGAAGTCGTCCAGCACCGGATGGCGCGCACGCGCATTCAGCAGGCGGCCGGGCAGCATGTGGCGGAACTCGACCAGGCCGGCCAGGTTGAAGCCGATCAGCGTGAACAGGATGGCGAGCGCCGCCACGAAAGGCGGCGACTGCAGCTGGAAGCCCCAGCCCAGGCGTTCGCCGCTGGCGCGCAGCGCCAGCAGCAGGGCGGCCAGCAGCACGAAGGAGGCGATCACGCCGGCCGTGTAGGCGAAGCCGCCGGCCACGTTGCGCTTGCGCGCGCCGCCATGCTGGGCGAAGCCGAGCACCTTCAGCGACAGCACCGGGAACACGCAGGGCATCAGGTTCAGCAGGGCGCCACCGAGGAAGGCGAAGGCCAGCACCGGCAGCCAGGGGCGGGCCGCGCCGGCGTCGGCAGGCGCTGGCGCGGCGGATGCGGCAGATGTGGCAGTCGCGTCGACCGCGCCGGCAGCGGCAGTCGCCGCAGCGCCCGGCTGCGGCCA
Source organism: Massilia sp. MS-15 (assembly GCF_020176695.1). Classification (GTDB taxonomy): domain Bacteria; phylum Pseudomonadota; class Gammaproteobacteria; order Burkholderiales; family Burkholderiaceae_D; genus Telluria; species Telluria hydrophila. The sequence continues at coordinate 67,259 of NZ_JAIWIA010000038.1, forward strand.
CGGTCCGGAAATCGCGAAGGAGAGCGCGGTTCCGGGTGCGCGCTGTCCGGCCGTGATCACCGCCGCCATCGAGGCCGGGCTGTCGCTGCGCTGGGACGACAGGGGCGCGCGCAGCAGCAGCCGTTCGCCCTGCCATTCCTGGGTCAATGGCGCCGCGTGGTCGAGCACGGCGCCGTTGGCGGGGAACAGCTGCAGCGGCTGGTCGCGGTAGGCCGGCGGCAGGCCGGCAGCCTCGATCACCAGTGCATTGTTCTCGATGCGCGCGGCGGCCCGCAGGCCGGGCAGCGCGACTGGCGCGGCATCGAAGGCGCGCTGGAACAGGGCGGCATGGGCGGTGGCGGGGGCGGGCGCCAGTTCGGCGTCCAGTTCCGCGAATTCGGGGATGCACACTTCTTCGCAGATGAGGAAGTCGGCGCGCAGCTTCACCACGGCTGGTCCGCCCCGGTAGCCGGCCGGTACCGTCAGGCGCACCGGCAGCAGCAGGTCACCCTCGTAGCCATAGTTCATCAGGGGGCCAAGCGGCAGCTGCTTCGGCGTCGGCCAGGCGATGTCCCCGGCGGCGAAGCCGGCAGGCAGGGTCCAGGCGAGCGTGGTGGGCAGGCCGGAGTCGCCCGGATTCAGCCAGTAGGTATGCCAGTGCGGGTCGTGCAGGATGCGCAGGCCCAGCCACGCCTCGGCGCCGGGCGTGAGGCCGGCCGGGGCGTGCACCAGCAGTTCGGCGCGCGCATGGCCGGTGGCGGCCGCGGAAGCGGCCCGGGCCCAGGACGCGTGGAACAGCAGCGCCAGCACCAGCAGCAGGCTGCCCAGCCAGCGCGCCGGGTGGCGCGGTTCAGCGCGCATCGGCGCGCTGCAAGTGCATGCCGAAAGCGGTCGTTCCTGCAAGCGTGCTCATATCCTGGCCCCCGGTTCGAATAGCGCGATGTGCGATGGCCGCAGGACATGCTCAGCGCAGGGCAGCCCGGCGGATGCACCATAGTATCAGGAACCGGGCCGGAAACCGGCCGCCCTGCTACTGTCCCAGCCGGTAGCGCTGTTCGCGGTACAGCAGCGAAGGCAGGAGCACATGGGCCAGCGCCGTCTCGGCCTGTGCCGGGCTCGGCTGGCCGGCGCGGGCGTCGAGCACGCCGCGGGTGGCGTCGTAGCGCCCCAGCATTGGCGCCTTTCCCGGACGCAGGATGGTCGCCGCGCCATCCTCTTCCAGCAAGGCGAACACATCGTTGAACTGGATCAGGGCGCGGCCCGGGCTTGCGCTGTCGCGCGCGAAATCGCGGCCGATCATAGGATGCGTGCTCGACACGCCCAGCAGCGACAGCAGGGTCGGGCCCAGGTCGACCTGGCTGGCGACCGGCGTGATGCGGCGCGGCTGGATGTCGGCGCCCAGGATCAGGCCGGGAATGTGGAACTTCTTGACCGGCACCAGCTCGTCCCCGTAGACCCGGTTGTCGTGGTCGGCAACGATCAGGAACACGGTATCCTTCCAGTAGTCCTGCTGCTTCGCCGCGCGGATGAACTTGCCGAGCGCGTAGTCTGCATACTTCACGGCGTTGTTGACGGTCTGGCGCTGCGGGTCGTGCAGGTCGATCTTTCCGTCCGGAAATTCAAAAGGTTCGTGGTTGGACGAGGTGAAGATCAGGCTGAAGAAGGGTTTGCCCTGGGCATGCAGGTCCTTCAGGCGTTCGAGCGACTTGTCGAACAGGTCTTCGTCGGAAGCCCCCCAGCTGCCCACGAAGGCGGGCCGCATCTGCCCGATGTCCACCACGCGCTGGAAGCCATTGCCCGTGAAGAAGCTGCGCATGTTGTCGAAATGCGCTTCGCCGCCGTAGACGAACTCGGTCTGGTAACCCTGCTGGCCGAGGCCGGCGGCCAGGGTGTAGAAACGCTGCTGCGCCAGCGACAGCTTGACCACGCTGCGCGCCGGCGTCGGTGCGAAGCCGGCCACCACCGCCTCGATCCCGCGCACCGAGCGGGTGCCGGTGGCGTACAACTGTTCGAACCACCAGCCTTCATGCTTGAGCCGTTCGAGTTCCGGCGTCACCGGCAGGCCGCCCAGCGACTGCACGAAGGTGGCGCCCAGGCTCTCCTCGAGCACGATGACGAGGTTGAGTGGGCGGGGGCGCGCGATCGCCGCCTGCTGGGCGTGCAGGGTGGGCCGCTCGGGATCGGCGAAGCGGGCATCGGCCAGCCATGGCGCGGCGCGCACCCGGGCCAGCACCTGCCCGCGCGGCAGGGCGCCGTAGATTTCCGAGGAACGCGCCTCCTTGCGCATCGACCCGATCGCGTCCAGCACCGACCAGGCCGAATTGATGACCAGCGAATTCACCAGCGCGTCGCCGGTGAGCGCGAACAGGGCCGGGTTGGCGGGACGGTGGCCGGTGGTCGAGCGCACCTGCATGAACACCAGCACGCACAGAAGCGGCCAGAGCAGCAGCAGCCTGCGTGCCGGCCACATGCGCATGTCCGCCGAGGCGCCGCGCAACAGACGGAACAGCAGCACGCCCAGCACCACGGTCATTCCGACGCCCAGCAGCAGCGCGGTGCGGAAGCCATGCCAGAGCGTGGCCAGGACTTCGCGCGGATAGCTGAGGTATTCGACGAACAGCCGGTTCGGACGGACATCGTACTGCAGGATGAACTGGGGCGACGACAGTTCCATGAAGACGATCAGGACCAGGGCGAAGCTGGCCCAGACCAGCGTTCCCGTGCGCCAGAACCTGACGGCGCTGCGGTGCGCCAGCAGGGGTGCGAACAGCAGCGGAATGGCCAGGAAATAGCCAAGCAGGATAAGGTCGGCGCGCAGGCCCTGCAGGAACAGGAGACCGTCGATGCCGGTGGCACGTACCCGCGACCACTGCCAGGCCGCCAGGCCAAGCCGCGACAGGCTCAGGATCGCCAGCCCGAGCAGAAGCATCTGCAGCAGGACCGCGTAGGGCCCGGCCCAGAGCGTGGCACGCGCGAGCCATGCCGTCGGCGCCGCGGCGCGGGGGGTACTGCCGGAGGGGAAAGTGACCATGAACGCTGCTTGCCATGCCTGGAAAGAACACATCGCCAGGCGATGCATCGACGGCGCCACGGACCCGGGCCGCAGCGGCCGCGGCCAGGATCGGCAGCGGCGGTCCGATGCTATAGGGCAACTGATCAGCGTGGTGTTACTGCCCCGTTAAGATCGCGTTAAGAATATTTCCTTCAGATGTGGCGTTCGCGTGCGTGCTTGTCGCACTCGGCCGCGCAGCGCTCGCACGCCGCCTGGCACTCGGCGCAGTGCCGGTGCATCGCGGCGTGTTTTCCGCATTCGGCCGCACAGGCGCGGCAGAGGTGGGCGCATAGGGCGCAGAAATCGCCGTGGTGGGGCGAGTCGCGCAGCATCGCATTGGCGGTGGCGGCGCAGATGTCGGCACAATCGAGGTTGATCAGCGCGCAATGGTTCTGGTTCTCGCGGATGTCGGCTGCCGCGCACACCTGGCAGGCGCGCAGCGCTTCCTGGCAGGCCTGGATGCAGGCCTGGATGTTCGCCATTTCGGTTTGACCCATTATCGTCTCCTGGCAGTCGTGATCGAGCCGCCATGCTAGCGCAAGGCCGGATCGGCAAGCGTCCGATTCCGGACTGAAACTGTCGGCGCACTGCAGGGAGGCAAGCCGTTTCAGGCTGCTTCCTCCGCGCGGGAGGTGCCGTCCGGCGACCACCCCAGGCCTGCGCGCGGCCGGATGCGCGCGGGGCGCACCCGTGGCGGGGGCGGCGGTGGCGCGACGGGCCGGACCTGGGTCAGGGCGCCATCGAAAGGCGCGACCGTATCGTCGATTTCGCCAGTGGCGCCGGTCGCGCCGGCGAGGAACTGGCCGATCGCGATCCTCACCAGGCTGCGGTTGCTGAGTTCCGCCACCAGGCCGACCTTGCGGCTATGGTAGAGATAGGTGGAAGTCACGCCGTCCGGTCCGGTGATCTCGACCTTCTTCGGCAGTGAAAATCCATAGCGTCCGGTGGCCCAGAGCTTCACCAGGCAGACGCTGCCGTATGGGGTATGGAAGCGAAAATTCATGACCAGATGCTAATCCGGCCCGGCTGTAGGCACGCTAAGAAATTGTTCCAAACCGTAACGGGCGAAACACTCGTTTCCCCCAGGTACCAACCATCTCAGTCGCGACGGTAATAGATCCCCGTGTGGCGCACGTTCAGGCCACCGCACGCGCCATTGTCGTCGGCCACCAGTGCCTTTCCCACGCGGACCAGCCGTACTGCGCAGCCGTCTTGCGCCGCGCTCGCGCGCGTCCCTGCTGGCTCGACCCGCAGCGGGGCGCGCATGCCGCCGAAGTGGGCCCGTGGCTCGCCGTCCGGGCCAGACCCGCCATCCCAGCGCAGGCGCGAGGCGAGGATCAGGCCCTGACCCTGGTCAGGCGTCTTGCCCGGCGCGGCAGGGGCGATGCGGATGCTTGCGCTGCCGTCCGACCACAGGCCGGTCCAGCCGCGCAGCGGATCGACAGGCATGGCCGGTAGCAGGGACAGGCTGCGCAGCGCGATCCAGGACACGGTTTCCCGTGTGCGCCCCTGGTACCAGACACAGGCCCACCCGGCGTCGCGCTTGCCGACCAGGACCGCATCGCCCGGTACCAGGTAGGCCGGGCGGCGGCACTGCGCGCCCCCGGCCGGACAGCCGTCGAGGTCGCTGAAGAAATGGATCTTCTCGCCTTGTTGGCCGGTGACCACGCCCTGGTCCAGCTGTTCCTGCTCGCGCGGGAACAGCCCGTTGCGGCAGAACGCGGCGTCGGCCGGGGCCGCGGCGGACGCCGCGCTTGCCATGGACAGGAAGAGCAGGAAGAAGGGAGTCCAGCGGCGCATGTTTCGGCTTTCAAAAGGAAAACAGCAGCATGGTCAGACGCGCCGGCGCATGGTTCAGGGCGCGAGGATCGCGGCCAGCAGCATCACCAGCCCGGCCAGTGAAGTGAACCATGCGAGGCTGCGCAGCAGCGGGACGCCGGCCGCATACAGCGGCAGGTAGGCAATGCGCGCGCCCAGGTACAGCCAGCAGCCCCACAACGTCAGCGCGCCTTCGCGGCCGGCCACGTGGGCCACCAGCACGGCCGCCGCGAACAGGGGCAGGGTCTCGAACAGGTTGGCCTGGGCCCGCTGCAGGCGCGCCGTCACCGGCCGCGGCGGCGGGGCGGCGCCATCGCGGGCCCCCATGCTGTAGGCCATGCCGGTTTCCTGGTCGCGCAGCAGGGCGGTCAGCAGGATCTGGCCCAGCGCCAGCACCAGGGTCCAGCCAAGCAGCATCAGTTCGGTCGTCATGCGGGGTCTCCATGGTCGTCGCCAGTACGGCGGCGAATTGTCAATACGCCAATCTTGTCATCATACGTGATGAGCCTGCCTGCCGCCACACCGGCCGCCCTTTCAGTTCGCCCCGGGCGGGCGCCCGAGCAGGTCGGCGCGCGGATAGCCCCAGGTGGCCAGCGGCGCCGGACACGGATCGCTGGCCCTGGCCACATAGGGCAGGGTCGAGAAGTTCGGCTGCCCGGGTTGTCCGAAGCGCAGGTCGGTGGCTGCGCCGTCCAGCAGCGACGGCACGCGTGCGAAGCGCAGCCAGGCGTCGAAGTGGCAGTTACTGCGCTGCAGGTTCCGGAACGCGGCGATGCTGCGGGTTTCGGTGTATTTCCAGGCCAGGGCCGTCGCGCGGCTGCCCGGTTCGCCGCCGAACCGCCGCGGGCAGGCCGCCACCGGCGTGACGCCCGGCGCCAGGCTGAGCACGCCAACGCGCACCGTATAGGTGCCGGCCCGGTCCGGCCCGGGCCCAGGCCCAGTCGTGACCGTGGCGAACGACCAGCACAGCGGATTGGCCGGGAAGGACGACAACGGCAGGTCGAGCACCCGGCTGCCCGGTGCCGTATTGTCCAGCGCGGCCCGGATCTGGGTGCGGGCGGCCTGGCCGGCCAGCGCCTGGACGCCAACGAAGCCGGCGCAGGCGAGAACGGCGGCGACCAGGCCCGCGTCTGCGCCCAGTCGGCGTCCGCAGGCGAGCACCGCCAGCGCCAGCGCCGCCAGGCCGGCCAGCGAGCCCCACTGCAGGTAGCCGAGCCAGGTGAATAGCAGCGGCATCGCGGTGAAGGCGGCCAGCCCCAGCCAGCGCAAGATGCGGCGCGACGCCAGCGGCGCCAGGGCAAAGCCGAGCGCCGTCCAGAACACCGGTTCCACGATGAAGACCAGGTCGGCATACAGCCAGCGTGAATCGACGGGATGGAACGGGTGTACGCCATACACATTGAGGGCGTCGAAGCCCAGGTGCAGCACCATGCCCAGCAGTGCCGTGCCGACGACCGCCCGGCGCGCATGCGGGTCCGCCCGCAGCAGCCGGCGCAGGCCCGGCCACAGCAGCCAGGCCAGGCCCAGCAGCAGCGCCACCTGCGGCAGCGCATACAGCAGCGTGTGGGTATGGCCGCGGTGGTGGATCAGGTAGCCCAGCGGGGCCGGGAGCAGCGGGGTCAGTATCAGGTCCAGGTCCGGGAAATTACTGGCCAGCAGGCCGGTCAGGAGCAGGGCACGGCGCCGCGTCGATCCCTGGACGGGATCGGCGGAAGCGGACAGGGAGCGCTCGACCAGCTCGCCCACCGCAAGGCCGACTAGGGAATGGGTAACGTTGTCCATGGCGCAATCTTACACTGAAGACAACACTATCCGCGTTTGTTGAAGTTTCTATACGGAAATATTATTGGGTTGAATTTGATCTAGGTCAAGAATTTCGGCGATCGCGCTTGCTAGAATGCTGCGTTGCAAAACTTGCCTTATGGCAATTAGGAGAAGTGTCGTGCGTGTCAACCTGCCGGTCACCGGTGTCGAATACCTGCTCGAAGAGGGCCAGTCGATCGTTTCCAAGACCGACACCAAGGGCCGTATTACCTACGTCAATCCCAGCTTCGTCGAGGTCAGCGGTTTCCGCGAGGATGAATTGCTGGGCAAGGCGCACAACATCGTGCGCCATCCCGACATGCCCGAGGAAGCCTTCGCCGACCTGTGGGCGACCCTGAAGGCGGGCGAACCCTGGACCGGCATGGTCAAGAACCGCCGCAAGAACGGCGACTTCTACTGGGTGGTGGCGAACGTGGTACCGGTCAAGGAGGCCGGTCGGGTGACCGGCTTCATGTCGGTGCGCACCGCGCCCAGCCGCGCCCAGGTGCAGCAGGCCGACGCGCTGTACCGGCGCTTGCGCAGCGGCGCCGCCCAGGGCCTGGCGCTGCGGCGCGGCGCCGTGCGGCGCCTCGGCTGGCGCAGCCGCGTCGCCGCGCTGCGCAACCTGCCGCTGGCGCGCCGGCTCGGGATCATGATGGCAGGCCAGTCGGCCCTGATGGCCGCCCTCGGCCTGGCAGCCGATGGACTGGTGTGGAAGGGGCTGGCCGGCATCGGCGTGGCAGCCACCCTGGCCGCCTGGGCCGAACTGCACCGCAGCATCGCCCGGCCGCTGGCCGAGGCCACCGCCGCCGTGCATGCGCTCGCTGGTGGCGACCTGTCCCATCCGCTCACCGTGCGCGCCGGCGGCCAGGACGAGATCGGCCGCCTGCAACTGGCCCTGCGCCAGCTGAACGTCAACCTGCAGGCGATCGTTGGCGACGTGCGCCGCAACGTGGCCTCGATCGAGCACGCGACGCGCGAGATCGCGTCCGGCAACGGCGACCTGGCCAGCCGCACCGAAGACCAGGCCGCCAGCCTGGCGCAGACCGCGAGCAGCATGGCCCAGGTGGCGGCCGCGGCCGGGCAGAACGCCGACAGCGCATTGCGCGCCGACCGGCTGGTGGTGGCCGCTTCAAGCGTCGCCGGGCGCGGCGGCGAAGCGGTGGGCCGGGTGGGAGAAACCATGGAGCGCATCAGCGCCTCGGCCAACCGGATCGTCGACATCATCGGCCTGATCGACGGCATCGCCTTCCAGACCAACCTGCTGGCGCTGAACGCGGCGGTGGAAGCGGCGCGCGCCGGCGAACAGGGACGCGGCTTTGCCGTGGTGGCGGGCGAGGTACGCAGCCTGGCGCAGCGCTCGGCCGCCGCCGCCCGCGAGATCAAGGCCCTGATCGAGGCCTCGGTGGCGCACGTCGGCACCGGCAGCGAACTGGTGGGCGACGCGGGACGCACGATGCGCGAGGTGGTCGATTCCGTGCGCGAAGCCGCCACCATCATGGACGACATCACCGGCGCCAGCCGCGAGCAGGACGCCGGCATCGCCGAGGTCAACCTGGCCATGACCCGGCTCGACCGGATCACGCGCGAGAACGCGGCCCTGGTCGAGGAATCGGCCGCGGCCTCGGCCAGCGTGGCCGACGAGGCGGCCCGGCTGGTACAGGCGCTGTCGGTTTTCAAGTTCAGCGCGTCCGCTAGGTAACGCGTGCCGAGAAGTGTGGTCAGTATTTGATGCAGGTCAAGGATTCAGATGACGTCGGTCAATAAACTGCCTGCTATTCGAGCCGATATGCACTTCCGCACACCGGCGGCAGCAGGAGTAGATTGACATGCAAGCAGCAGCTTTCCCGGCCGTGGCCAGGCCCATTATCCCGATCCAGCCGGCCCCGGCCACCCACACGGCCCAGGCCGCTGCCGGCGCCGAGTTCGACGCAGAACTGCTGCGGCGGCTCGGCAAGTCGGGCCCGCGCTACACGTCCTACCCCACGGCCGACCGCTTCGGTGCCGACTTCGGCTACCGCGACTACCTGCACGCGGTGGCCGGCCTGCGCACCCGCGGCGGCGCGCGCCCGTTGTCGCTCTACCTGCACATTCCTTTCTGCGACACGGTCTGCTACTACTGCGCCTGCAACAAGATCGTCACGAAGAAGCGCGACAAGGCCGTCACCTACCTGGCCTACCTGAAACGCGAGATCGCGATGCAGGCGGCCCTGTTCGCCGGGATGAACGAGGTCGAGCAGCTGCACTTCGGCGGCGGCACCCCGACCTACCTGTCGGACGCGCAGATGGACGACCTGATGGCGCACCTGCGCCGCAGTTTCCGCTTCGCTCCGGATGAAGCGGGCGAATATTCGATCGAGGTCGACCCGCGCACGGTATCCGCCGAACGCGTGCATACCCTGCGGCGCCAGGGCTTCAACCGCATCAGCCTGGGCGTGCAGGACTTCGACCCCGAGGTGCAGCGCGCTGTCAACCGGATCCAGCCCGAGCACGAGACGCTGGCCGTGATCGAGGCCGCGCGCGCCGCCGGCTTCCGTTCGGTGAGCATCGACCTGATCTATGGCCTGCCGAAGCAGACCCTGGACAGCATGCGCCAGACCCTGGACAAGGTGGTCGCGGCCAATCCCGACCGCATCGCGGTGTACCACTACGCCCACATGCCGCACCTGTTCAAGCCGCAGCGCCGCATCCAGGAGGCCGATATGCCTTCCAGCGACACCAAGCTGCGCATGCTCCAGCTGTGCATCGAGCGCCTGGGCGCGGCCGGCTACGTCTACATCGGCATGGACCACTTCGCCAAACCGGACGACGACCTTGCCGTGGCGCAGCGCCAGGGCCGCCTGCACCGCAATTTCCAGGGTTACTCGACCCATGCCGACACCGACCTGGTGGCCTGCGGCGTGTCGGCGATCGGCGCCGTGGGCGCGACCTACAGCCAGAACGTCAAGACGCTCGAGGAGTACTACGAGCTGCTGGACCAGAACGAGCTGCCGGTGGCGCGCGGCTTCCGGCTCGGCATGGACGACCTGCTGCGCCGCAGCCTGATCCAGAAGCTGATGTGCCAGTTCGAAGTCTCGATCCCCGCGCTGGAGCAGGCCTTCCCGATCGTGTTCGCCGACTACTTCGCGCCCGAACTGGCGCGCCTGCGCCAGATGCAGGACGATGGCCTGGTGACGATCGGTCCCGACTGGCTGAGCGTCACCATGAAAGGGCGCCTCCTGATCCGTAACGTGTGCATGGTGTTCGACCGCTACCTCGCCATGGCGCGCGCGGAGGGCCCGCGCCATTCGCAAACCGTGTGAGCGGTCGATGAGCGATATCCACCCGCTGCCGGCCTTCCTGGCCGGCCTGTTCGGCAGCATCCATTGCGCCGGCATGTGTGGCGGCATCGTCGGCGCGCTGTCGGTGGCGCGCGGCGCCGGCGGGGCGCGCGCCTTCCCGGTGCCGGTACGCACCGTCACCACGGTGGCGCCCGCGGTGGCCCACGTGCTGGCCTACAACGCGGGCCGTATCGCCAGCTATGCCACGGCCGGCGCCCTGGCCGGCGCCGCGGCGGGCAGCGCCGGCCGGCTCGCCGGACTACCGGCACTGCAGCTCGGCGCCTACGTGGCGGCCAACCTGATGCTGGTCGCGCTTGGCATGTACCTGATGAATGCCTGGCGCGGCCTGGCCCTGCTGGAGCAGGGTGGGCAGCTGCTGTGGCGCCGGATCGCGCCGCAGCTGGCCCGCCTTGGCCAGCCCGATACGCCGGGGCGCATGTTCGTGGCCGGCGCACTGTGGGGCTGGCTGCCCTGCGGCATGGTGTACAGCATGCTGGCGCTGGCCATGCTGAGTGGCTCCGCGGCGGGCGGCGCCGCCGTGATGCTGGCCTTTGGCCTGGGCACGCTGCCGATGCTGGCGGCGATCGGCATGGCCGGCCTGCGTGTGCGCGCGCTGCTGGGCCTGCGCCAGGTGCGCCTGGCCAGTGGCCTGCTGATCCTGGGCTTCGGCCTGCTCGGTCTGTGGCGCGCCGCCGGCGGGCTGCCGCCGGGCTGGCTCGACGTCTTGTGCGTGGCGCCCGGGAGCGCGGCATGAGCGCCGTGCTTGCGGACTTCGCCGCGGCCGGCACCGGCGCCGCCACGGGCACGGCCGCCGCCGCCGCCGGCTGCTTCCATTGCGGTTCACCGGTGCCGGCCGGCAGCCGCTGGCAGGCCGATATCGATGGCGCCGCGCGCAGCATGTGCTGCCCCGGCTGCGCCGCCGCGGCCGAGGCGATCGTGCTGGGCGGCTTCGGTGGCTACTACCGCGCGCGCACCGAATACGCCGCACCGGCGGCTGACGGCGCCGACGACCCCGAGCTGGTCCTGATCGACCAGCAGGGACTGAACGGCGAAGCCAGCTTTTCGATCGAGGGGGTACGCTGCGGCGCCTGCGTGTGGCTGGTCGAGCGCCGCCTGGGCGCGCTGCCCGGCGTGAGCGAGGTCGCGCTGAACGTCGCCACCGGACGCGTGTTCGTGCGCTGGGACCCGGCCCTGTGCCGGCCGAGCGACATCGTGCGCGCGCTGCGCGCGATCGGCTATGCGGCCGCGCCCTACGACGCGCAGCGCCATGCCGCGCGTCTCGAGCAGGAGCGCCGTACCCTGTTCCGCCAGCTGTTCGTGGCCGGCCTGGCCATGATGCAGGTGATGATGTATGCGGTGCCGGTCTACCTGGCCGACGACGGTACCATGGACGCCGCGATGGCGGCCCTGATGGGCTGGGCCTCGTTCGCCCTGACCCTGCCGGCCGTGGCCTATTCGGCGCTGCCGTTCTTCCGCGGCGCGTGGCGCGACCTGAAGCGCGGGGTGCCGGGCATGGACGTGCCGGTGGCGCTGGGCATCGCGGCCGCTTTCGCCGGCAGCTGCGCCGCCCTGGTCTCGGGCAAGGGCGACGTGTACTTCGATTCGATCACGATGTTCGTGTTCCTGCTGCTGGGCAGCCGCTATCTGGAACTGGGCGCGCGCCGCCGCGCCACCCAGGCGCTCGAGGCCCTGCGCGGCGGCGCGCCGGCATCGGCGCTGCGCCTGCGCGGCGACCCGGCCCGGCGCGACACCGAACTGGTGCCGGCCGCCGCGCTGGCCGCGGGCGACCTGGTGCTGGTACCGCCGGGACGGGCGGTGCCGGCCGACGGCACCATCGTCGAAGGCTGCACCGACCTCGATTTCTCGCTGCTCACCGGCGAAAGCCTGCCACGCCGCATGGGCCCGGGCGCGCTGCTGCCGGGTGGCGCCGTCAATGGCGGCCAGGCGATCGTGCTGCGGGTGGTCGCCGCCGCGCGCGACAGCACCCTGGCGATGCTGGTGCGCCTGGTCGAACGCGCCGGCCAGGGCAAGCCGGCGATCTCGCTGTGGGCCGACCGCGCCGCGGCCTGGTTCGTGGCCGGCCTGCTGCTGCTGACGGTGCTGGTCTATCTGCTGTGGAACGTGTTCGATCCGGCCCGCGCCTGGCCCGCGGCGATCGCGGTGCTGGTGGTGTCCTGCCCGTGCGCGCTGTCGCTGGCCACGCCGACCGCGCTGGCCGCCGCCACCGACCGCCTGCTGCGCCGCGGGGTGCTGGCGATCGCGCCGCACACGCTGGAAACCTTCGAGCGCGCCACCCATGTGGTGTTCGACAAGACCGGCACCCTGACCCTGGGCCGTCCGGTGCTGCGCCAGGTACTGCCGATCGGACCGCTCGACAGCGACATGTGCCTGCGCATCGGCGCCGCGATGCAGGCCGAGAACGTGCATCCGATCGGCCTGGCGATCCGGGCCGCCATGCCGGCCCATGGCCTGCTGGCACGCGAGCTGCGCTCCACCTTCGGCCGCGGTTTCGAAGGCCGCATCGACGGCGTGCTGTACCGCATCGGCACCGCCGACTTCGTGCAGGAACTGGCGGGCGGCATGGCGCGCGCGGCGGCGCCGAGCGGCACCAGCACCGCCTGGCTGGGCTGCGAAGGCCAGTGGCTGGCGCGCTTTGACCTGTCCGACGCCGTGCGCGAGGAGGCGCCTGAAGTGGTGCGGCGCTTCCAGGAAGCGGGCAAGACCGTGATCCTGCTCAGCGGCGATGGCCAGGAGGCGAGTGCCGCGGTGGCGCGCGAGCTCGGCATCGACAGCGCCTTCGGCGCCTGCCTGCCGGACGAGAAGCTGGCCTTCGTGCGCGCGCTGCAGGAGCAGGGGGCGGTGGTGGCGATGGTGGGCGACGGCAGCAATGACGCCGCTGTGCTGCGCGGTGCCGACGTGTCGTTCGCGATGGGTTGCGGGGCCGAGCTGGCGCAGGTGCATGCCGACGGCGTGCTGCTGGGCGAAAGCCTGCTGCCGCTGGCGGAGGCTGCCGAGACCGCACACCGCACGCTGTCCGTGATCCGCCAGAACCTGCTCTGGGCCTCGCTCTACAATCTCGCCGCGATCCCGGCGGCTGCCACCGGCCTGCTCAACCCCTGGCTGGCGGGGATCGGCATGGCGGGCAGTTCGGCCCTGGTGGTGCTCAATGCCTTGCGGCTGCGGAGGGGCTGAGGATGGAAGCCTTGTATCTTCTGGTTCCGCTCAGCGTGATGCTGGTCGCGCTGGCGGTCTGGATTTTCTTCGGCGCGGCCGAGAGCGGGCAGTTCGACGACCTGGAAGGGCCGGGGATGCGGATCCTGGTCGATGACGACCGCGGCGACGCGCTGGGCGCGTCGGCCCAGGGGCGCGCTGGACGCGTGGGCGGCAGCGAGAACGCGGGCTGAACTTACGCCGGGGCGGGCAGCCGCCCTACATCGACGGGCCGCGGCCGCTGTGCTGGTCCTGCTCGCGCTGTTCCTGGCACCCGATGCACAGGCGCACGGTGGGGGTTGCCAGCAGGCGGGCCTCGGGGATGTCGCGGCCGCAGGATTCGCAGATGCCGGCGCCGCCCGCCGCCAGCTTGCCGATCGCGACATCGATCTCGTGCAGCAGGCTGGACTCGTGCTCGGCCAGCCGCGCTTCGTTATGGCTGAGCATTTCCGATTGCGGCGCGTCGTCGCCCTGCCCCAGGTGCGCCAGTGGCCCGATGGCTGGCGCTTCGTCATCCTGCTGGCCGGTGCGCGCGCGCACGGCATCGAGCAGGTCGGCCCGCGCCTGCTGCAGGCGCTTTCTCAGTTCTTCGGAGACGGATGGCGAAATAGGCGGCATGGCGTGCTTTCCCGCGTTGGATCGATATCTTGATTCATCTCAAAATCGCATCCTCGATTCCTGAATCGTGTCTTATGTAGACCCGGTGCGGATTTGGCAACACGCGCTGTTGCATACCGCATGTGATGCTGAACAATTTGATTCACATCAAGGATTTTTACTCGGCGAAAAACGACACTCCTGATTGTCATCCATCAAGGTATTTTCAGGAGAGCATCTTGGACACCAGTCTAAACTATAACTACAAGATCGTGCGCCAGTTTGCCATCGCGACCGTCGTGTGGGGCGTGATCGGCATGGCCGCCGGCGTCTTCATCGCGGCGCAGCTGGCCTGGCCCGCGCTCAACTTCGACATCGCCTGGCTCAGCTACGGACGCCTGCGTCCGCTGCACACCAACGCCGTCATCTTCGCCTTCGGCATCTGCGGCCTGTTCGCCACGTCCTACTACGTGGTGCAGCGCACCTGCCAGGTGCGGCTGTTCTCGGACAAGCTTGCCAGCTTCACCTTCTGGGGCTGGCAGGCGGTGCTGGTCTCGGCGGCGATCTCGCTGCCGATGGGCTTCACCCGCGGCAAGGAATACGCCGAACTGGAATGGCCGATCGCGCTCCTGATCACGGTCGTCTGGGTGGCCTATGCGGTGGTCTTCTTCGGCACCATCATCAAGCGCCGCGTGCAGCACATCTATGTCGCCAACTGGTTCTTCGGCGCCTACATCCTGGCGGTCGCCATCCTGCACGTGGTGAACGGCGCGGTGATGCCGGTGTCCTTCATGAAGTCCTACTCCGCGTACGCGGGCGTGCAGGACGCCATGATCCAGTGGTGGTACGGCCATAACGCGGTCGGCTTCATCCTCACCGCCGGCTACCTCGGCATGGTCTATTACTTCATCCCGAAGCAGGCCGAGCGCCCGGTGTATTCCTATCGCCTGTCGATCGTGCACTTCTGGGCCCTGATCTTCACCTACATGTGGGCCGGCCCGCACCACCTGCACTACACCGCGCTGCCCGACTGGACCCAGTCGATCGGCATGGTGTTCTCGCTGATCCTGCTGGCGCCTTCGTGGGGCGGCATGATCAACGGGATCATGACCCTGTCCGGCGCCTGGCACAAGCTGCGCTCGGACCCGATCCTGAAGTTCCTGATCGTTTCGCTGTCGTTCTATGGCATGGCCACCTTCGAGGGCCCGATGATGTCGATTAAGACCATCAATTCGCTGTCGCACTACACCGACTGGACGGTCGCCCACGTGCACGCCGGCGCCCTGGGCTGGGTTGGTTTCATCACCATGGGTTCGCTGTACTACCTGATCCCGCGCCTGGCGGGCAAGAAGCAGATGCACAGCGTCGCCCTGGTCGACGTCCACTTCTGGGTCGCGACGATCGGCATCGTGCTGTACATCGCGTCGATGTGGATCGCCGGCGTGATGCAGGGCCTGATGTGGCGCGCGGTGAACCCGGACGGCACCCTGACCTATACCTTCGCCGAGAGCGTCAAGGCCACCTATCCGTACTACGTGATCCGCTTCACGGGCGGCTTCCTGTACCTGTCGGGCATGGCGATCATGGCCTTCAATACCTGGAAGACCCTGAGCGGCACCCGCAACGTGGACGCGACCATTCCCACCGGCCCGGTCCGTCCGCACCTGCACACCGCCCAGCCTGAAGCTGCGCACGCCTGAACCATCGGAGCACACAATGAATTTCAAGCATGAATGGATCGAGAAGAACCCCTGGCTGCTGATTGGCCTGGTGCTGCTCGTGATTTCCGTCGGCGGCCTGGTCGAGATCGTGCCGCTGTTCTTCCAGAAATCCACGACCGAGCCGGTCGCCGGACTGAAGCCTTACTCGCCGCTGCGCCTGGCCGGACGCGACGTCTATATCCGCGAAGGCTGCTACAACTGCCACTCGCAGATGATCCGTCCGTTCCGCGCCGAGACCGAGCGCTATGGCCACTACTCGGTCGCCGGCGAGTTCGTGTACGACCACCCGTTCCAGTGGGGTTCCAAGCGCACCGGCCCCGACCTGGCGCGCGTGGGCGGCCGCTATAGCGACGAATGGCACCGCACCCACCTCGACAACCCGCGCGACGTGGTGCCGGAATCGAACATGCCGGGCTACCCATGGCTGGCCAGCGCGAAACTGAACCCGGCCGAGATCATCCCCAAGATGCGCGCCCTGCGCCGCCTCGGCGTGCCCTACACCGAGGACGAGATCCAGGCCGCGCCGGCCGAAGTGGACGGCAAGTCCGAGCAGGATGCGCTGGTCGCCTACCTGCAGGGCCTGGGCACCCAGATCAAGACGAGGAATTGACATGGCAATCCAACAGATCTTCGACGACGCGAGCAGCGTCATGACCGTCATCAGCTTCACGACCTTCCTGGGCATCGTCGGCTGGACCTACTTGCTGCGCAAGGGCAGCGATTTCGACAGGGCCGCGCGGCTGCCCTTCATGGACGAGAACGAAGCGGCAGGGGAGAGCGAGCGTGGCTGATTTCTTCAATGAGTTCTGGCACTGGTATGTGGCCGTCATCACGGTGCTGTCGATCCTGGGCTGCGGCATCCTGCTGTGGTCGCAGTCGACCTACAAGGTCAAGCTGCGCGCCGACGGCACGCACGAACAGACCACCGGCCACGTCTGGGACGAGGACCTGACCGAACTGAATACCCCGATGCCGCAATGGTGGATCGTGCTGTTCTGGCTCACCATCGTGTTCGGCTTCGGCTACCTGGCCCTGTATCCGGGCCTGGGCAGCTACGCCGGCAAGCTGGGCTGGAACTCCAGCGGCGAATACAAGGCCGAACTGAAGCAGGCCAAGGCCGAGTATGGCCCGCTGTTCGCCCAGTATGCGCAGCAGGACCTGAAGGCGGTCGCCGCCGATCCCCAGGCTCAGGCCATCGGCGAGCGCCTGTTCCTGACCTATTGCGCGCAGTGCCACGGCTCGGATGCGCGCGGCAGCAAGGGCTTCCCGAACCTGGCCGACGGCGACTGGCTGCACGGCGGCGAACCGTCGACCATCAAGCACACCATCATGCAGGGCCGGGTCGGGATGATGCCGCCGATGGGCGCCGCGCTCGGCTCGGACAAGGACATCGAGAGCGTGGCGTCCTACGTGCGCAGCCTGTCGGGCCTGAGCGCCGATCCGATCAAGGTCTCGTTCGGCAAGCCGAAGTTTGCCGCCTGCGTGGCCTGCCACGGTGCCAAAGGCGAGGGCAATCCCGCGCTTGGCGCGCCCAACCTGGCCGACAAGGTGTGGCTGTACGGCGGCAGCCAGGAAACCGTGATGGAAACCATCCGCAAGGGCCGCAGCAACACCATGCCGGCCTTCGGCGAGTTCCTCGGTGAAGAAAAGGTGCACGTGCTGGCGGCCTATGTCTGGAGCCTGTCGCATCCGCAGCAGCCGAAGACCCTGGCGCCGGTTCAGCCCATCGTGACGGCGGCCGCAAAATGAATGCCCCGAAGGAGGCGGTGATCCGCATGTACGCCGCCCGCCAGGAGATCTATCCGCGCGAGATCAAGGGCCGTTACGCCTCGCTGCGCTGGGCCTGCGTCTGGCTCACCCAGCTGCTGTTCTACGGCCTGCCCTGGATCGAGATGCATGGGCGCCAGGCGGTGCTGTTCGACCTGGCCAGCCGCAAGTTCTACCTGTTCGGCCTGGTCCTGTGGCCGCAGGACTTCATCTACCTGGCCGCGCTGCTGATCCTGTGCGCCTATGGCCTGTTCCTGGTGACGGCGGTGGCGGGCCGGGTATGGTGCGGCTTCGCCTGCCCCCAGACGGTGTATACCGAGATCTTCCTGTGGATCGAGCGCAAGTTCGAAGGTACGCGCAGCAGCCGCATCCGGCTCGACCGCCAGCCCTGGAGCCTGGAAAAACTGGCGCGCAAGGGCGGCAAGCATGCGGCCTGGGGCCTGGTCGCGCTGTGGACCGGTTTCACGTTTGTCGGCTACTTCACCCCGGTGCGCGAACTGAGCTTCGACGCAGCGAGCTTCGGCCTCGGCCCATGGGAAAGCTTCTGGGTCCTGTTCTACGGCTTCGCCACCTACGGCAACGCCGGCTGGCTGCGCGAGCAGGTGTGCAAGTACATGTGCCCCTATGCGCGCTTCCAGAGCGCGATGTTCGACAAGGACACCCTGATCGTCACCTACGACGCCGCGCGCGGCGAACCGCGCAGCCCGCGCCAGGGCGCGGCGGGCGCGGGCGACTGCATCGATTGCAGCATGTGCGTGCAGGTATGCCCGACCGGGATCGACATCCGCCAGGGCCTGCAGTACGAATGCATCGGCTGCGCCGCGTGCGTGGATGCCTGCAACGGCGTGATGGACAAGGTCAAGCGCCCGCGCGGCCTGATCCGCTACGCCACCGAGAACGCGCTGGCGCAGCGCTTCAGCGCCAGCCAGGTGCGTAGCCGCATCCTGCGTCCGCGCGTGCTCGTGTATACCGCCGTGCTGGCCATCCTCGGCGGCGCGATGGTCGCCTCGCTCGCGCTGCGCAACCCGCTCAAGCTGGACGTGATCCGCGATCGCGGCGCGATGGGACGCGAGGTCGAGGACGGCATGATCGAGAACGTGTACCGGCTCCAGGTCATGAACACCCTGGAAGCGCCGCAACGCCTGCGCATCAGCGTCGACGGCATCGCCTCGGCGCGGGTGGCGGACCAGGATATCGTCGAGATCGACGCCGCGACGACGCGCGCGCTGCCGGTGCGGGTGCGCATCGCGGGCGGAGAGGGGCGGCCCGGTTCGAACCGGATCGCCTTCACGCTGACCTCGACGGACGGTGCCGCGCACCAGGTGCGGGAAGAGGCGGCATTCATCGTTCCAAAGTAAGGAAGGAAAACCAACATGTACGCGAATGCGACACCCCAGCCGGCCGCTCCCTGGTACCGGCACCGCTGGCCATGGTTCCTGATGATCGGCCCGGTGCTGGTGCTGGTCGGCGGCGCCGTGATGCTGTGGCTGGCGGCGAGCCGCCCGGACGCGATGGTGGTGGGCGATTACTACAAACAGGGCAAGGCCATCAACCAGGAACTGCGCCGCGACCGCGAGGCGACCCGGCTCGGTCTCGGCTTCGAGGCGCGCTACGATGCGGCCCGCGGGCGGCTCGAGGGCCGCCTGGAGAGCCACGGCCAGCCGCTGGCCGCACCCTTCCACATCCGGCTGGCCCATCCCACCCAGCCCGAACGCGACCGCGTGCTCGAGGCCCTGCCCGACGCCCGCGGACGTTTCACGGCGGCCGCCCCCCGCCTGGAAGCGACCCACTGGCAGGTGGTGGTCGAGGGCGGCGCGCGCAACTGGCGCCTGGCCGGCAGCTGGGACTGGACCAAGCAGCCGGCGCTGACCCTGGTGGCCGACGCGCCGTGACAATCCGCTGGTTTTCGGCCGGCCATTCCGCTAGCATGGGGCGAATCGCCACCAAGCTTCGCCACCATGCGCATCCTTGCCCGCTCCTGCATCGCCTTCCTTGCGCTCGCTGCCGGCGCAGCCAGCACAGCCAGCACCGGCGCGCCGCCGGCCGAGCCGGCGGTCCAGTCGGTCACGGTCGGCGCTTCGCGGGCGATGGCGGAAATCCCCTATCGCTATTTCCTTGAGGCGCAGCATACCCTGGTGCGCTACCTGCCACCGGGACCGCGCCTGGTGGACCTGTGGTATCGCATCAGTACCGCGGGGCTGACCGAAGCGCAGCGCGATACGCTGGACGAGGGCAGGCTCACGGTCTCGGTCCGCAGCCGCTCGGTCGATGTCATCGTGCCGGTGCGCCGCGGCGCTTATTTCGCGCTGCCCGAGATCCAGGATGCCTACGACGAGCGCGGCGAGATCGTGATCGGCGGCAGCTGGCGGCCCTGGCTCAGCATCTGGTGGACGCTGCGGGTGCCGGAGAGCCGGCGCATGCCCTACGCCGACATCGCGCGCGCGCGCGCGCAGATCGGCGCGGTCCAGCGGCGCGTCTCGGCCTTCCACGCGCGCCTGCAGGGCGTGCGGCGCAGTCCCTACGACGGCATCAAGGCCTGTTTCCTGGACGGCAGCGGCGCCATCCTGGTCGAGGGCAGGGCGGTCGCTGACGCCGTGGAAGGCAACTGCAGGGTCCTGTTCCTGGATCCGGCAAGGGAGGGGCGCAACGAAATGGTGGAGTTCGCCGGGCCGCTCGATATCGTCAGCTTCATCGACCGGCGCTATTACACGCGCGCGAAGCTGGCGGGCGCGGGGGGCACATGAATGCAGGTCCGACCGTCCCAAGGCGCTGTTCGGCTTCCAATCAGCGTTCCGGTCCGGTGACCGGTTCGACAGCGACGGCACTGACGCAGGTTCATGG
The DNA here is from genome assembly GCF_020176695.1 of Massilia sp. MS-15. Lineage (GTDB taxonomy): Bacteria > Pseudomonadota > Gammaproteobacteria > Burkholderiales > Burkholderiaceae_D > Telluria > Telluria hydrophila. The sequence goes on from NZ_JAIWIA010000038.1 coordinate 87,367, forward strand.
CAGGGCGCTGGCGAGACCGGACAGGCCTTGCTGCGCGCTGGCTGCGTCGCCAAGCTTCTTCAGTCCAGCAATAGGCATCCGCCCAGCAGGATACGCGCGTTCCGGTCGCAGGCGGCCGTGCGACAGCAACACCTGGGCTTCCAGTGGGTGGCGGGCTTTCCGGTAAATAGCACCCATGATGCCTCGCCAGCGCGGACTGTTGTCTCGGCCATTTCCATGTTAGATTCCTCCGCGGCAAGCACGGCGCACGGCGCCGTCCATCCCAACGAGAACAAGGAAACGAGACACATGCCATCCCTCCGCCAGCGCCGCATCGGCGCCGCCATCGGCGCACTGTTCCTCCCGGCCGCGATTGCCCTTGCCTGCCTGCCGTCCCAGGCACTGGCCGCGCCGTCCATGCATGCCGCCGCCAAGGCAATCCAGGCCAACAAGGCCTTCGACACCTGGGCCGAGAAGTTCGCCGAGGACTGGGTGCGCATGAACCCGCAGCTGGCCACCTCCACCCAGTACTTCAGTGGCGCCGGGCAGGCGCGCCTGGACCGCGAGCTAACGCCCCTGACCCGCGCCCAGCGCCGGAAGATGCAGGCGCTGGCGCGCAGCGGCCTGGCGCGCCTGGACAAGTGGATGGCCGGGCCGCTGGATGAAAGCCAGCGCATCTCCGCCGCCGTGATGCGCTGGTCGCTGCAGAACGTGGTCGCTAACGAGCCCTTCGAAGACCATGCCTTCATCTTTTCGCAGTTCAGCGGCGTGCAGGTCGGCCTGGTCAACTTCATGACCACCACCCATCCGCTGCGCAATCCGCAGGACGTGGACAGCTACCTGGCGCGCCTGGCGCAGGTCGGCACCCGCATGGACGAAGCGCTGGCGCGCGCCCGTGATGCGGCCGCCAGGTCCCTGATCCCGCCGCGCTTCATCCTGGAGCGCGCGCAATTCCAGGTCGACAGCTTCCTGAAGCCGGCCGCGCAGCAGAACGTGCTGGTCAGCTCGCTGGCACAGCGCACCGAGCGGATGGAAGGCCTGGCCCCGGCCGCGCGCCAGGCCGCGCTGGCGCGCGCCGCCCGCATCGTCGAGGAGCGCATCCGTCCGGCCTACCAGCGGGTACAGGCGTTCATGGCCGAACTCCACCCGCGCACCGGCGACGCCGCCGGCATCTCGCGCCTGCCGAATGGCGCCGCCGCCTATGCGCGCGCGGTCGAGAACTTCACCAGCACCAGGCTCACCCCGGACGAGATCCATGCGATCGGCCTGCGCGAGGTCGCGCGCATCGAAGGCGAGATGGACCGGCACTTGCGCGCCCTGGGCCTCGCCGAGGGCAATATCGAAACGCGCATGAAGCAGCTCGATGCCCGCTTCCAGCCCAAGGGCGAGGGCGATCCGCGGCCCGCGATCCTGGCCAGCTACGCCGACATGGTGAAGGACGCCGAGCGCCGCAGCAGCGCGCTGTTCAACCTGACCCCGCGCGCCCCGGTCGAGGTGCGGCGCGAGCCGCCGCTGACCGAGCCTTCGGCCGCCGCCCACTACTCGCTGCCGGCGCCGGACGGCAGCCGTCCCGGCATCTTCTGGGTGCCGCTGCGCGGGCCAAGCTTCGACATGGTGCGCATGCGCAGCCTGTCCTACCACGAGGCCGTGCCCGGCCACCACTTCCAGCTCGCGATCCAGCAGGAGCTCACCGGCATTCCGAAGTACCGCAGCCAGCGCATCTTCAGCGGCGGCAGCGCGCACTCGGAAGGCTGGGCCCTGTATGCCGAGCGGCTGGCGGTGGAGCAGGGCTGGTACGAAGGCGACGTGCCCGGCCTGCTGGGAGCGCTCGGCTCGGAACTGTTCCGTGCGCGCCGCCTGGTGGTCGACACCGGCCTGCACACCAAGGGCTGGACCCGCCAGCAGGCGATCGACTACGGCATTGGCGCGCAGGAGGTCGAGCGCTACGTCGCCTGGCCGGGCCAGGCCAATGCCTACATGATCGGCATGCTGCGCATCATCGAACTGCGCGAGAAGGCGAAGTCGGCGCTCGGCGAGAAATTTTCGCTCCCCGCCTTCCATGACCTGGTACTGGGTGCCGGTTCCGTGCCGCTGGACGTGCTGGGCGAACTGGTCGACGCCTGGATCGTCCGCCAGCAGGGAGCCTAGCTTGGAGGGAAGCATCCTCGCCACGCTGGCAAAATGGGCCTTCTTCATGGCCGCCCTGAGCCTGACGATGCGCTGGCTCGGCCGCAGCCGCCTGCGCCCGCGGCCTCCGGAACAGGCGATGATGCTGGCCTATCCGCCCTCGATGCTGGCGCTGGCCCTCGTCGGCATCCTGTTCTTCTGCGGCGTGACGGTGGCCGCGATGATCTGGCCCGACCCGCAGCATCCGGTGCTTGCCGTGTGCATGCTGGCGGGCTTCATCCTGCTGCCCGGCGCGCTGCTGGCCGACTATGTGCACGCCCGGCACAGCGTGTCGGACCAGGGCATGGCGTATGGCCGCATGTCCGGCCGGCGCGGAGCCTTTCGCTGGGACGAGGTGAAGCGCGTCCATTACGGCAAGGCGAGCGGCTGCTTCAAGCTCGCGCTGCAGTCCGGCGAAACGGTCCGGATCTCGGTATACCTAATGGGCCTGCCGGCCTTCGCGGACTGCGTGCTGCGCCACGTACCGGCCGCGCGGATCGACCGGGATGCCCAGGCGCTGCTGGCACAGACCGCGCTGGGTAAACCGCCCGGCCTGGCCTAGCCACCGGGCGTGAAAGACGGCGACGGCTTCGCTCCCAGGGCGTTGCCGCGAGCGCGCTTTGCTCCTACACTGCAGGCACGCTGCCAGTCTTTCGGGAGGGTCTTCCACAGGAGGAAAGCATGGAAACGCAGGAAATCTACCGCGGGCGCCTCATCGACCACATCCAGCTGGTGGTGCGCACGCCAGCGCCGCCGCACAGGGCGTGCTGACCGGGCGCCACCACCTGGCCTTCCAGGCGCGCGACCGCAAGATGGTGAATGCCTTCTATTGCCCGGCCTTGGCCGCCGGTGGCCGCGACAACGGCCGTCCCGGCGAGCGCGCCCTACGTGCGCATCAGCTTCCAGGGAAAGCCGCTATACTGCCCGGATGCGCATCCAGCTTTTTTCAGACCTGCATCTCGAACGCTACCCCCATTTCATCCCTGTCGTACACGATGACACCGAGGTGGTCGTGCTGGCCGGCGACATCGGCTCCTATCAGGACGGCTCGCGCCTGGAGGACCAGGATTTCGGCCTCGGACGCTTTTCGCCCCGGCGTCCGGGCGCCGGCCGCGCGCGCGTGCTGTACATCCCCGGCAACCATGAATTCGACGGCCTGGAATACGACGAGGCCTATGCGCGCCTGCGCGCCACCTGTGCCCGGCTCGGTATCGAATGGCTGGAGCGCGCGACCCTCGTCATCGACGGAGTGCGTTTTGTCGGCACCACCCTGTGGAGCGACTTCGATGCGCTGGCGCTGAAGGAACAGGATCTGGGCAAGCAATTGCAGCGGCGCGAAAAGGCCTTCCGCGCGGCGAACTATTACTTGTCGAAGAACACCACCCTGAAGCAGGGCGAGAAGGTGCTGGCGGAAGGCATCCGCGCCATGTCGCTGGCATGCCAGGACTGGTTGCGTTCGGCGCTGGCGGCGCCTTTCGATGGGCCTACCGTGGTAGTGACCCACTTCGCCCCCAGCCTGCAAAGCGCCGACCCGCGCTATGGCCTGACGCCGGGCACCGCGGGCTTCTGCAATGCGCTGGATGGCTTGTTCCCGCAAGCGGCCCTGTGGATGCACGGCCACCTGCACTGCACGAACGACTACGTGGTGAGCGGCAGTGAAGCGGGGCGGCCCTGGTCCTGCCGCGTGGTGGCCAATCCGCTCGGCTACCTCAGCAAGGGCGAACAGGAAGCCTTCCGCCCGCAGCTCGTCATCGAGGTCTGAGGCGGCGCTCAGCCCATCGGGCTGCAGGCATCGACGCCGGCCGCCAGCGCCTTCAGCTTGGCCGGATCGAGCAGGGTGACTTCGCGCTTGTCGACCTGCAGCCAGCCCTGTTTCTTGAAGCGCGACAGCAGCCGGCTCACGCTCTCGATGGTCAGGCCCAGGTAGTTGCCGATGTCCTCGCGCGACATGCGCAGCTGGAAGCTGTGCGCCGAATAGCCGCGCGCGGCGTAGCGCGCCGACAGGTTGACCAGGAATACCGCGAAGCGCTGTTCGGCACGCATGTTTCCGAGCAGGAGCATGACGTTCTGCTCGCGCGTGATTTCCTGGCTCATGATGCGGTGGAAGTGGCGCAGCAGGGCCGGCACCTCGCCGAACAGCTCTTCCAGGCGCGAGAACGGAATCTCGCACACTTCGCTGTCTTCCAGCGCCACCGCGTCGCAGTGGTGGCTGCCGCTGATCGCGTCCATGCCCAGCAGTTCGCCGGCCATCTGGAAGCCGGTGATCTGGGCTTCTCCAGCCGCGTTCAGCTGGTAGGTCTTGAAATGTCCGAAGCGCACCGCGTACAGGTTACGGAAGGGCTCGCCAGCTCCGTACAGGCGCTCGTCGCGCGCCAGGCGCCGGCGGCGGCCGATGATCTGGTCGAGGCGGGTGATATCGGCGTCTTCGAGTCCCATTGGCAGGCACAGCTGGTGCATGCTGCACGCGCTGCAGCTGGTCTTGAGGGTCTGGATGGAGACCGGTGCGTCGCCGGGCAGCGGGATGGCTTGGTTCATGGGCTGGAATGGAGTGCGGACGCAGTCATTATAGATGGCTGCGACCGGTTCGGGCGAACCGGACAGCAGCAGGCCGATCGTGGCGGACACGGCCAGCTCGCCCGCCAGCGTATCCAGGCTGCGCGGCGCCGTGCCGGCCGTGGCCGCCTCGGCCCTCTCCGCCGTCGCCTGCAGTGCTGCCAGCGCGCGTGCCACTACCATGTCGCCGGCCACCTGGCGCAGGAAGCCGAGCGCCACCGGACTGCCGCTGCGGCGCGCCAGGCCGCCCAGGCCGGCCAGGGCGGCGCGCTTGGCGGCGAACACGGCGTCCCCTGCGAGCGGACTACCGACCAGCTCGATCAGGGGCTGGACGGCGGCCTCGCCGCCACAGCTTGCCAGCGTGGAGACGATCCGCGCCAGGCATTGCGCGCCGGCGTCCGGCCCGGCCACCTCATCGTGCTCGTTCCTCATGCCAGCTCCCTATGCGCCCAGGACCAAATGCGGACCCAGCCTGCGTACCCATCACTGGCGGCTGGAAGACCGGGCCACTATAGCCGAATGCTGGCGCTCTTTCCCGGCAGTATTGCCTCTGGTTAAGGTGGATCAGGGCGGCGCATGGTGCCAGTCCTGCTTGCCGTCGCCAAGGAAACCCAACAGCCCAAGCGTGCGCACCCGCCGTCCGTGCTAGATTCTGCCCACACGACGGCAGCATTGGACACGCTGCGAACAACAGCGCAGCAAGACGGCAATACACGACCAGCAGGAGGAGTCCGCATGTTCGGTTTGTCCGCCCTGGACCTGGCGCGGGTGCAGTTTGCGTTCACGATGTCCTTCCATATCCTGTTTCCGGCCATTACCATCGGGATGGCCAGCTACCTGGCCGTGCTCGAGCTGTGCTGGCTGCGCACGGGGCGCCAGGTGTATGTCGACCTCTACCATTATTGGCTCAAGATCTTTGCCGTCACCTTCGGCATGGGCGTGGTGTCGGGCATCGTGATGGCTTACCAGATCGGCACCAACTGGAGCTACCTGTCCGAATTCGCCGGCAGCATCCTGGGGCCGATCCTGTCCTACGAAGTGTTGACCGCCTTCTTCCTGGAAGCGGGCTTCCTGGGCGTGATGCTGTTCGGCTGGACCCGTGTCGGCCCCGGCCTGCACTTCGCGTCCACCTGTGCGGTGGCGCTCGGCACCCTGATCTCGGCCACCTGGATCCTGGCCGCCAACAGCTGGATGCAGACCCCGCAGGGCTATGCCATCGAGGGCGGGCGCATGGTGCCGGCCGACTGGCTGGCGATCGTGTTCAATCCGTCCTTTCCCTACCGCCTGGTGCACATGGTGATCGCGGCCTACCTCACCACGGCCCTGATCGTGGGCGCGTCCGGCGCCTGGCAGCTGTTGCGCGGGCGCGACAATCCGGCGGTCCGCAAGATGCTGTCGATGGCCATGTGGATGATCCTGGTCGTGGCCCCGATCCAGGCCGTGGTCGGCGACTTCCACGGCCTGAACACCCTGAAGCACCAGCCGGCCAAGCTGGCGGCGATGGAGGGCCACTGGCAGAACGAAGGCGGGCGCGCCATCCCGCTGCTGCTGTTCGGCGTGCCCGACATGGAGCAGGAACGGACGAACTACGCGGTCGGCATCCCGCACCTGGGTAGCGTGATCCTGACCCATAGCTGGAACGGGCAGATTCCCGGGCTCAAGGACTTTCCGCGCGACCAGCGTCCGAACTCGCTGATCGTGTTCTGGAGCTTCCGCCTGATGGTGGGCCTGGGCCTGTTGATGATCGCGCTCGGTGCCTGGAGCCTGTGGCTGCGGCGCAAGCGCGATGGCGAGGCGCGCCTGTGGCATGCGCGCGCCTTCCTGCGCTTCGCGCTGTGGATGGGGCCGGCGGGGCTGGTGGCGATCCTGGCCGGCTGGACCACCACCGAGGTGGGGCGCCAGCCCTGGGTGGTGTACGGGGTGCTGCGCACCGCCGATGCCGTGTCGCCGCACGGCGCCGGCCCGCTGGCCCTGACCCTGGCCCTGTTCGTGGTGGCCTACCTGTTCGTGTTCGGCACCGGCACCGTGTACGTGCTGCGCATGATCCGCAAGGGGCCGCAGCGCTTCGAGCTGCAGCGTCCGCCCGAGGGCGGCCCCGGAGAGGAACGCACGCCGATGCGGCCGCTGTCCGCGGCCGACGTGGGCAACGACGACGACCTGTCCGAGGACGGCAGGGGAGGGCGCTGAGCATGGGCATCGACACCACCGTCATCTGGGCAGTGATCATCTTCTTCGCCGTCTTCATGTACGTGCTGCTGGACGGCTTCGACCTCGGCATCGGCCTGCTGTTTCCCTTCACGCCGAAAAAGCGCGACCGCGACACCATGATGAACACCGTGGCCCCGGTCTGGGACGGCAACGAGACCTGGCTGGTGCTGGGCGGGGAAGGTCTGCTGGCCGCCTTCCCGGTGGCCTATTCGATCATCCTGTCAGGACTCTACCTGCCCCTGATCTTCATGCTGGTGGGGCTGGTGTTCCGCGGCGTGGCCTTCGAGTTCCGCTTCAAGGCCAAGGAGCACGAACGGGGACGCTGGGATGCCGCCTTCATCGGCGGCTCGGTGGTGGCAGCCTTCTTCCAGGGCGTCGCGCTGGGCGGCTTCCTGGACGGGATCGCCGTGTCCGGGCGCAGCTATGCCGGCGGGCCGCTCGACTGGATCGCTCCCTTCCCGCTGCTGGCCGGCGCGGGCGTGATGGTCGCCTACACGCTGCTGGGCGCCACCTGGCTGGTGATGAAGACCGAGGGCGAACTGCAGGCGCGCATGGTGCAGGTGGCACGCCCCTTTGCCCTGCTGCTACTGGCCGCCATCGTCGTCGTCAGCATCTGGACCCCGCTGCGCGACCCGGCGGTGGCCGAGCGCTGGTTCAGCTTTCCGAACATCGTGCTGCTGGCGCCGGTGCCGGTGCTGGTGCTGGTCTTCATCGTCCTGCTGTTGCGCTCGCTCAAGCGGGACCCGCACCGGGTGCCATTCGTGGCGGCCCTGGCCCTGATCTTCCTCGGCTACACCGGCATGGCGATCAGCATCTGGCCGCACATCGTGCCGCCCGCGATCTCGATCTGGGAAGCGGCCTCGCCCCCGAGCAGCCAGGGCTTCGCGCTGGTCGGCACCCTGTTCATCCTGCCCGTCATCCTGATGTACACGGGCTGGTCGTACTGGGTGTTCCGGGGCAAGGTCAAGGCCGACGCGGGGTACCACTGATGGCCGGCCGGCGCGAGTGGATGCGCAGGCTGGGGTGGCTGGCCGCCCTGTGGCTGGGCGGCGTGTCGGCGCTGGCGGCGGTGGCCTATGCGCTGCGCATGCTCATGCACGCGCTCGGGATGCACTAGCGGGACGACGACGGGACGACGACGGGACGGCAGGGCGCCATCCGTCGGCGCGGGCCGGTCAACCGTGCGCGGTCCGCCGCATAGGAGGACTACACTGGCCATGACCCTTTGCTAACACAGGAGAGCAGCACCGTGTCCCTTTCCGAGGCGCCCCAGGTCGGCCATCCTTCCGCTCCAGCCGCGCCCGCCGCAGTGCCAGTCGCGCTTGCGCTTTCCGGCGAAGACCAGGCGCGCGCGGACCTGTACGCCCTGCTGGCACGCCTGCTACTGGCGGCGCCCGATACGCAGCTGCTGTACGCGCTGGCGCATGCCGATCCGATCGCGGCCGAAGGTGGCGACCCGGCCCTGGAGCAGGCCTGGGAAGCGCTCACGCTGGCGTCCAGCGTGATGGACCCGGCCGCGGTGGCCGAGGAATTCGACCAGCTCTTCATCAGTGTCGGCACGCCGCCGGTCAATCCCTACGGCTCGCGCTACCTGGCCGGCTACATGAACGACGCCCCGCTGGCCGGGCTGCGCGCCGACCTGGCGCGCTGCGGCCTGCAGCGGGTGCGCGGCGTGGGCGAATTCGAAGACCACCTGGGCGCGCTGTGCGAGATCATGCGCGTGCTGATCGCGGGGGCGCCGGCGCCGCTGGCGATCGCACGCCAGCCGCTGGCGCGCCAGCAGGCCTTCTTCGACGCCCACATCGCACCCTGGTACGCGCGCTGCCTGGCCGATATCGCGGCAGCCGAGGGGGCAAACTACTACCGGCTGGTCGCGCGCCTGGCCGGCGCCTTCCTCGATATCGAGGCCGAAGCGTTCGTGGTCGGGGAAGCACTCGCAGAATCACCCGTTTGAGCACAGAAGAGGTACAGGCATGGAACAGCATCCGCAGGACAAGCAAAACGGTGCGCAGGCTGCGCCCGACCGCGGCCGCCGCGGCTTCCTGAAGGCCGCGCCGCTGGGCGCGCTGGCCGTGGTGGCGGGCAGCGCGCAGGCGGCCGAGGCGCCGGCCGCGGCGCCAGCGGCGGCACCCGGGACCAAGCGCGGCTACCACGAAACCGAGCATATCCGCCGCTACTACGAGACCGCCGCCTACTGGTGATGCGGAAGGCTGCACTGACACATCGGCGCAAGGCATCGCGCGCAATCGGAGAGCCAGCATGTCCCTAGTCAAGTCCGTCCGCGACAGCGGACTCAAACGGCGCCGCTTCCTGGTCGGTGCCGGTGTCGCCGCCGGCGCCGGCGCCCTGGCCCGGCAACTGCCACTGAACGTGATCGAGCCGGCGCGGGCCGATCCGGTGCCGGACGCCCCGGTACCCACCGAGATCAAGCGCACCGTCTGTACCCATTGCTCGGTGGGCTGCTCGGTGGACGCGGTGGTGGCCAACGGCGTCTGGGTGCGCCAGGAAGCCGCCTTCGATTCGCCCATCAACATGGGTGCGCACTGCGCCAAGGGCGCGTCGGTGCGCGAGCACGCCTTTGGCGAGCACCGCCTGCGCTACCCGATGAAACTGGTGAACGGCAAGTACCAGCGCATCTCCTGGGACCAGGCCATCAGCGAGATTGGCGACCGGCTGCTCGACCTGCGCCAGAAGGCCGGGCCGGATGCGCTGATGGTGATCGGCAGCTCCAAGCACAGCAACGAACAGGCCTACCTGCTGCGCAAATGGGTCGCGTTCTGGGGCTCCAACAACTGCGACCACCAGGCGCGCATCTGCCACTCGACCACGGTCGCGGGCGTGGCCCAGACCTTCGGCTACGGGGCGATGACGAATTCCTTCAACGACCTGCACCACAGCAAGGCCGTGATGTTCATCGGTTCCAACCCGGCCGAGGCCCACCCGATCTCGATGCTGCACTTCCTGCACGCCAAGGAACTGGGTGCGAAGATGATCGTCATCGACCCGCGCTTCACCCGCACGGCGCGCTTCGCCCATCACTACGTGCGGGTGCGGCCGGGTACCGACATCCCCCTGGTGTGGGGCATCCTGTGGCACATCTTCCAGAACGGCTGGGAAGACAAGGAATACATCGCGGCCCGTACCTGGGGCATGGAGGATGTCCGCAAGGAGGTCGCGAAGTGGACGCCGGACAAGGTTTCGGATATCACCGGCGTGCCGGAAGCCTCGGTCCGCATGGCGGCCGAGATGCTGGCCAAGAACAAGCCATCCTCGGTGGTCTGGTGCATGGGCATCACCCAGCACCACGTCGGCACCGCCAACGTGCGCGCCCTGTGCATCCTGCAGCTGGCGCTCGGTAACATTGGTGTTCCCGGCGGCGGCGCCAACATCTACCGCGGGCACGACAACGTGCAGGGCGCGACCGACGTCGGGCCCAACGGCGAATCGCTGCCCGGCTACTACGGCCTGGCCGAGGGCGCCTGGAAGCATTTCGCCAGCGTCTGGGGCGTCGACTACAACTGGATCCTGTCGCGCTTCGGCTCCAAGGAGCTGATGGAAAAGCCCGGCATCACGGTGTCGCGCTGGTTCGACGCGGTGAATGAAGAGAACAAGTACATCGACCAGCCGAGCAACCTGCGCGCGGTCATCTACTGGGGCCACGCGCCGAACAGCCAGACCCGCCTGCCGGACATGAAGGCCGCCATGCAGAAGCTCGACATGCTGGTGGTGATCGACCCCTATCCGAGCATGACGGCGTCGATGCACGGCCGCACCGATGGCGTCTACCTGCTGCCGGCCGCCTCGCAGTTCGAGACCTCGGGCTCGTGCACCGCCTCGAACCGCAGCATCCAGTGGCGCGAACGCGTCATCATGCCGCTGTTCGAGTGCAAGACCGACCACGAGATCATGTACCTGTTCGCCAAGAAGTTCGGCTTCCACGAGGAACTGTGCAAGAACATCAAGGTCGTGATGAACGAACCGGTGGTCGAGGACATCCTGCGCGAGATCAACCGCTCCTGCTGGACCATCGGCTACACCGGCTGCTCGCCCGAGCGCCTCAAGCTCCACATGGAGAACAAGCACACCTTCAACCCGACCACCATGCGCGCCGACGACGGTCCGTGCAAGGGCGACTATTATGGCCTGCCGTGGCCGTGCTGGGGTACGCCCGAAATGAAGCATCCCGGCACCCCGATCCTGTACGACATCAACAAGAGCGTGGGCGAGGGCGGCATGCCTTTCCGCGCCAACTGGGGCGTCGAGCACAACGGCTCCTCGCTGCTGGCGGCCGACGGCTCGACCAACAAGGACAGCCAGCTTGACACCGGCTATCCGGAGTTCGACCACGTGTTCCTGAAAAAGCTCGGCTGGTGGGCCGAACTGACGCCCCAGGAGCAGGCCATGGCCGAGGGCAAGAACTGGAAGACCGACAACTCGGGCGGCATCATCCGGGTCGTCATCGCCCATGGCTGCGCGCCCTATGGCAATGCACGGGCCCGCTGCAACGTGTGGAACTTCCCCGACCCGGTGCCCGTCCACCGCGAGCCGCTGGCCTCGCCGCGGCGCGACCTGGTCGCCAAGTACCCGACCTACGACGACAAGGCCAACTTCTGGCGCCTGCCGACCTTGTACAAGTCGGTGCAGGAAGTCGACTATTCGAAGGACTATCCGCTGATCATGACTTCCGGACGCCTGGTCGAGTACGAAGGCGGGGGCGAGGAAACCCGTTCCAACCCCTGGCTCGCCGAGCTGCAGCAGAACATGTTCGTGGAGATCAACCCGCGCGACGCGGCCCAGATCCGGGCAAAGGTCGGCGACTACGTCTGGGTCGAGACCCCGACCGGGGCGCGCCTGAAGATGATGGCGATGGTGACCGAGCGCGTGCCGATCGGGCTGGTGTGGGCACCCTTCCACTTCGGCGGCTGGTGGATGGGCGAAGACCTCGAGCGCCACTATCCCGAAGGCGGCGCGCCCACCGTGCGCGGCGAGGCCATCAACACGGCCTGGACCTACGGCTACGACGCCGTGACGATGATGCAGGAAACCAAGGTGTCGCTGTGTCGGGTCGTCAAGGCCTAGTGCGCCTCACCAACCAGCGGAGGAGGATGGTATGGCCGCAAGAATGAAATTTATTTGCGACACGGAGCGCTGCATCGACTGCAACGGCTGCGTAACCGCCTGCAAGAACGAACACGAGACGCCCTGGGGCATCAACCGGCGCCGCGTGGTGACCATCAACGACGGCATCCCGGGTGAGCGCTCGGTGTCGGTGGCCTGCATGCACTGCACCGACGCACCCTGCCTGGCGGTGTGCCCGACCAACTGCATCTATCACACCGAGGACGGCATCGTCCTGCACAGCAAGGACCAGTGCATCGGTTGCGGCTACTGCTACTACGCCTGTCCGTTCGGCGCGCCGCAGTTCCCGGAGACGGGCATGTTCAACCACCGCGGCAAGATGGACAAGTGCACCTTCTGCGCCGGCGGTCCGGAACCGGATACCTCGGAAGCCGAGTTCAAGAAGTACGGACGCAACCGCATTGCCGAGGGCAAGCTGCCGGCCTGCGCCGAGCAGTGCGGCACCAAGGCCCTGCTGGGCGGCGAGGCCAACCAGATCGCTGACATCTACCGCCAGCGCGTCGAGACCCGCGGCTACGGTCCCGAGCTGTGGGGCTGGAAGATCGCGTACGGCCGCCCGAAACGGGGCGGCGAGATCAAGACCAAGGGCGACCTGCCGCGTGTCAACCAGCAAACCGGCGACGTGCAGAACCAGCCGGGGAGGTTCCCGCAATGAAGCTTCTCCGCTACTGTGTCCTGGCGCTGCCACTGCTGCTGGCAGGCTGCCTCGAAGTCGACCAGCATCCCGAATGGTTGCACGGCAAGTACGCCGGCAAGGAAGACAACCGGCATTTCCAGACCCGCTTCCACAGCGACCGGCTGGCCTGGTCGGCCGCCGTCCAGGACCGCGGCATGAAGCAGAACGAGTACAACCGGGCCAACCCGTAAGGAGCCGACCATGTCCGCCACTTCCCTGCGCGCGAAGCTCCCCGTCTGGCAGGCGCTGCTGCTGGTCCTGCTGGTCTCCGCGCTGCTGCTCCCGTCCGCCTGGGCCGGCGTACCGAACAAGGATGCCAAGCCCGCCTATGCCGAGGAGCAGACCATGCTCCAGATCGAAGCCGATTCCGTCGTGCCCGAGCCCGGCATGGGCAACGCGGCGTCGGGCCGGGTCCACATGGACCGCAACTACCTGGGCCAGTACGGCGCCACCGAGGCGAATGTCATCGTCCAGCGCGGCGGCAACACCTGGCGCCACCTGCGCAACGGCCCGCTGGCGAGCATCGCCGGCTTCATCCTGCTGGCGGTGCCTTTCCTGATCTTCGTGTTCTACCAGATCATCGGCGCGGCCAAGGAAGTGCCGGCGTCCGGACGGCGCATCAAGCGCTTCACCGCCTGGGAGCGCCATGTGCACTGGGCCACGGCCTATACGTTCATCGCGCTGGCGGTCACCGGCATCATCATCATGTACGGCAAGAACATCATGCTGCCCTGGATGGGGCACGACCTGTTCTCCTGGTTCGCCATCATCTCGAAATACCTGCACAATTTCGTCGGGCCGCTGTTTATCGTGTGTTCGATCCTGATGTTCATTACCTTCGTGCGGCGCAACTTCTTCAACCGGAACGACTGGCAGTGGGTGAAGCAGGGTGGGGGACTGGTGTCGCACAGGCACGTGCCGGCCGGCTTCTTCAATGCTGGCGAGAAGGCCTGGTTCTGGCTCGGCGTGACGCTGCTGGGCATCGTGATGTCGATCTCCGGCCTGATCCTCGACTTCGTCACCTTCGGACAGACCCGCTGGGTGCTGCAGGCGGCGAACTACCTGCATATCGGCGGCGCCGCCCTGTACATCGCCGCGGCCATGGGCCACATCTACATCGGCACCTGGGGCACGCCGGGCGCCTACCAGGCCATGCGCGAAGGCACGGTCGACGAGAACTGGGCCGCCGCCCACCACGCCCTGTGGCACGAAGAGGTCAGGAACGGCACCGCCACCGATCCGGCGCACCGGCCGCATCCGGACAAGGCCCCGGGCCGGTCTTCCCCGCGGCCCGGTCCCGCGCACTGAGCGGCCCATGAGGGACACCATGAAAGCATCCACCATCCTGATCCATGGCGCGCTGGCCGTTCTGGCGCTGGGGGCCAGCGGCTGCGACCGCGGCCGCCACCCGAGCGTGGGCGGCATCGAGCAGACCAAGTATCCGGGCCAGGTCTCGGCGGGCGGGCGCAGCAGCGGCGCCATCATCGCCAGCACCGCCAAGCCAGTGACCGACGCGACCTATGCCGGCGGCCAGCCCGGCATCGCGGGCGGCGCGGGCGGTACCACGGGCGGCGCGGCCACCGCCGGCACCGTGCAGGAAACCGGCCAGGGGCCGACCTCGGGCGTCACCCCGCCTTCGGGCGCGCAGCCAGGCACCCAGACCCCACCGGGCGACCACGGCCGCACGGCGGCACCCGCCCCCGGCACGGTCGAGGCGCCGGCCGCCACCAATACCGCGCCGCAGGGACCGGCGGCGCCAGGCACACTGGGAGCGAAGCAATGAATACCCCATTTCACCACCGCTGCTTGCGCGCCGCGCTGGCCGTCCTGCTGGCCTGGGGCGGCGCCGCCTCGGCTGCATTGCCGGCGCTGACGCCGGCCCAGCAGCAGGAAGCCGCGGCCAAGAAGGCGGCGGCCGATGCCAAGGCCGCCAAGGACAAAGAGGCGCTCATGGCCACGATGGACGCCCTGAGCAACCGCTGGCGCGCGCAGGCATCCTCGAAGGGCTGGCGCATCAACCCGCCGGTAACGATTGCCGCGGCCCCGGCTGCAACGGTGACCGCCGCTCCGGGCGCCGCCATGCCGGCCGGCGCCGCCCCGGGCGTGACGCCGCCACCGGGCGCGGCCGGTATCGCCGGCACGGGTACCATGGCGCCGGGCGCCGTCGCCAACCCGCAGGCGCCCGGCGCCGCGCCACCGGGCGCGGCTGGTATCGCCGGCACGGGTACCATGGCGCCGGGCGCCGTCGCCAACCCGCAGGCGCCCGGCGCCGCGCCACCGGGCGCGGCGCGCGCCGCCGCTGCCGCCGGCATGGTGCCGCCGGGCGTGACCCCGCCGAACGCAGGCATGCCCGCGGCAGCGCCGGCCAACGCCGCGCCGGGCTCGGCCGCGGCCGCCCCGGCCACCGGCGCGGCCCCGCTCAGTCGCCAGGCGCTGAACGCGGCCAACGTCCCGATCAAGAGCGAGAAACTGGGCACCGCGGCGCCCAGCGAAGACGTGAAGAAGGTGCCGACCAGGTCCGTTCCGAAAGGCGTGGGTCCGGCGGTCGAGAAGGAACACAGTCCCAAGACGGCGAACAAGCAATGAAGATGGCAAGCATGCCGATCGCGGTGATCATGCAGCGCCGCACCGTGCAGCACCGCTGGGCCGACGAGGCCTGGGGCGCCGTGGGCGTGGTGCCCGACCGTGGCGACCTGCCGCGCCTGCAGGTGCTCAGCGAAAGCCCGGAACGCGACTACTACCTGGTGTCCGGACTCGAGCTCGAGCTGTACACCGACGAGCACGAGGGCTACTACGAGAACTGCATGGCGCCGGAATCGAAGGTCTTCGTGCTGTGGCGCATGGAGGAGGGCAAGGCGGTCCCGGTGCGCGCCTCGGTCAGCTACGTCGAAGGCACGCGCATGTTCGACTCGGGCGAACAGGCCGACGGCGTGGCCATGCCCGCCGACATCTACGCCTGGCTGGCCGCCTACCTGCGCGAACACTACCAGCCCCAGCCGAGGGGCCGGCGCGGCCGCCAGCACGGATGAGTGGAACGACGATGCCCGACGAAGGCTTCCTGCGGCGCTGGGCGCGCCTGAAATCCGGCGGCGAGCAAGCGCCCGCCGCGCCCGACCGTGCGCCGGCCGCGCCCTCACGCGGGGCCGCAATCGCCCGGCCGGCCGCGGCCGAGGCCAAGGCAGTGGCGCTCCCGCCGCCTGCCGGCGGCGCCGGCACGGCGCAGGAGCAGCGTCCCCCGCCGACCCTGGAAGACGCGGCCTGCCTCACCCCGGAGGACGATTTTTCCGCCTTCGTGGCCAGGGGCGTCGACAAGTCGGTGCAGCGCCTTGCCCTGAAAAAATTGTTCGCCGATCCGCATTTCAAGCTGGTCGACGGACTCGACCTCTACATGCACGACTATAACCAGGCGGCGCCGCTCGCGCCGGAAGTGCTGGCTTCGCTCAAGCATGCCCCCGACGTGCTGTCGCGGCTGTTCGGCGAGCCGCCGGCCGACGGCGGGGCCGCCGCAGGGCAGGCCCAGGCCCAGGCGCCTATCCAGGCAGATGGACCGGCGCCCGAGGCCGCGCCGGCGCCGCCGTCCACACCACAAGGGAACGCATGAACATCCGATTCACCGAGCATCCACCGTCCGACCCGCTGCAGGAGGGCCGCGACGCCCAGGCCAGGAGCGCCGCCATCCTGGCCGCCGACGCGTTTCCCCCATACGAAGCCACGCTCACCGTGGACTACCGCTCGGCCGGCCGCACGCTGGTGGTCGGCTCCGCGGAGCAGGCCCTGCCGTGGGCCGACCGCCTGGCGGCGAGCCTGCCGGTCACCGTGCTGCTGCTCGACCAGCAGGATGCGCTGCCGTCCCGGCCGTATCCGGTGCACGTGGCGCGCGCGGTGGCGCTGGCCGGCTGGCTGGGCGCCTTCGAGGCGCGCTGGCAGGCGCCCGGCCAGCCGGCCGGCCAGGGCCGCTTCGACCTGGTGCTGGACCTGGCCCCGAGCCGCCTGATTCCGAGCCACCAGCGGCCGCATGGCTACCATGCACCCGGCTACGACGAAGCGGCCCGGCTGGGAGCGGTCGAGGCCATGCGCGAGATGGTGGGCGAGTTCGAGAAACCGAAGTATTTCGCCTACAAGGAGCGCAGCTGCGCCCATGGACGCAACGGCCAGAAGGGCTGCAGCGCCTGCATCGAGATCTGCTCGGCCCAGGCCATTGCCGGCGACGGCGACCGGATCAAGGTCAATCCCTACCTGTGCGCCGGCTGCGGCGCCTGCTCCACCGTCTGCCCGACCGGTGCCATCAGCTATGCCTTCCCGCCGGCCGCGCTCACCGGCAGGCGCATGCAGGCGGCGCTGCGCGCCTTCCGCGAGGCCGGCGGCGCCGAGCCGGTGTTCCTGCTGCACGATCCCGAGCACGGCGCGGCCCTGCTGGGACAATTGGGGGAGGCCGTGCCGGGCCGGATCATCCCGCTCGCGCTGCAGCACACGGCATCGACCGGCATCGATGTCTGGCTGGCCGCCGTGGCCTACGGGGCGGCCGGGGTCGCGGTGCTGATGACCGGCCACGAAGCGCCCCAGTACGTGGCCGCGCTCGACCGGCAGATGGAGATCGCGCAGGCGGTGCTCGACGGTCTCGGCTACCAGGGCCCGCACGTGCAACTGCTGCGGGTCGGCGCACCGGAAGAACTGGCGCTGGCGCTGCGTCATGCGCCGCGCGGCCAGGTGCCCGCCGAGCCGGCCGTGTTCCACCTGGCGAACGACAAGCGCAACTCGCTCGACTATGCGCTCGCCCACCTCCACCTGCACGCGCCGCGCCAGCCGGACCAGGTGGCGCTGCCGGCCGGCGCGCCCTTCGGGGCGCTCGAGGTCGACCGCAAGGCGTGCAGCCTGTGCATGTCCTGTGTCGGCGCCTGCCCGGCGGGCGCGCTACAGGATGGGCAGGGCGCACCGCTGCTGCGCTTCATCGAGCAGAACTGCGTGCAGTGCGGCCTGTGCGCCAGCACCTGCCCCGAGGACGCGATCACGCTGGTGCCGCGCCTGTCCTTCCAGGAGACGCGCAAGCATGCAGTGGTGCTCAACGAATCGCAGCCCTTCCACTGCATCCGCTGCGACAAGCCTTTCGGCACGCTGCAGATGGTCGAGAACATGCTCGGCCGGCTGGCGGCGCATCCGGCCTTCAGTGGCCACCTCGACCGTTTGCGCATGTGCGGTGACTGCCGCGTGATCGACATGATGGAGCCGGCCGGCGAGATGCGCGTGACGGCCCTGAAGCGGGACTGACCCAGGAGACACCATGACGCCAACCCAGCGCTTCCTGCAGGCGCGCGACTTCCTGCTGCAGCACCGTCTCGACTACGAGACCGCCTATTGCGACTACCGCGCACCCCAGCTCGACCGCTTCAACTGGGCGCTCGACTATTTTGACCAGATGGCAAAAAACAACGGGGCGCCCGCGCTCTGGGTAGTCGAGGAGGATGGCAGCGAGCACAAGGTTTCCTTCGCCGACATGGCGGCGCGCTCCAGCCAGGTGGCCGAGTACCTGCGCCTGTGCGGGGTGAACCGGGGCGACCGCGTGCTGCTGATGCTGCCGAACCGGGTCGAGCTGTGGGAGACCATGCTGGCCGGGATCAAGCTCGGCGCGGTGCTGGTGCCGACCACCATGCTGGTCTCCGGCGCCGACCTGCAGGACCGGCTCGAGCGCGGCCAGGTCAGGCATGTCGTGGCCCTGGCCTCGGAAGCGCACAAGTTCGAGGGCATGGCGGGCAGTTTCACCCGTATCGCGGTCGGCTGCCAGGGTGCTGCCTCGAAGCCGGAGGGGTGGCACGATTTCGAGGACAGCCGCGGCGTGCTGTCGGTGTTCAGCCCGCACGGGGACACCCGGGCCACCGATCCCCTGCTGCTGTACTTTACCTCCGGCACCACGGCCAAGCCCAAGCTGGTGCTGCACAGCCACCAGAGCTATCCGGTGGGTCACCTGTCGACCATGTACTGGATCGGCCTGCAGCCGGGCGACCTGCACTGGAACATCTCCTCGCCCGGCTGGGCCAAGCATGCGTGGAGCTGCTTCTTCGCGCCCTGGAACGCGGGCGCCACCATCTTCGTCTACAACTACGAGCGCTTTTCCAGCAAGGCGGCGCTGGACACCATCGTGCGCTGCGGCGTCACCTCGCTGTGCGCGCCGCCCACCGTGTGGCGCATGATGATCAAGGAAGACCTGTCGGCCTGGCGCCCGCCGCTGCGCGAACTGGTGGGTGCGGGCGAACCGCTCAATCCGGAAGTGATCGAGCAGGTGGAGCAGGCCTGGGGCATCCGCATCCGCGACGGCTTCGGCCAGTCGGAAAGCACCTGCCAGATCGGGAACCCGCCCGGCCAGCCGCTCAAGCCCGGTTCGATGGGTCGGCCGCTGCCTGGTTACCGGGTGCAACTGCTCGATATCGACGACCAGCCGGCCGAGGAAGGCGAGATCGCGCTCGCGCTCGATCCGGCCCCGCTCGGCCTCATGCTGTGCTACGAGGGCGACGAGGAAAAGACCGCCGCCGTCATGCGTGCCGGCCACTACCACACGGGCGATACCGCCACCGTCGACGGCGACGGCTATTACTTCTACGTCGGGCGCAACGACGACGTCTTCAAGTCGTCCGACTACCGAATCAGCCCGTTCGAACTGGAGAGCGTGCTGATCGAGCACGAGGACGTGCTGGAAGCGGCCATCGTGCCGAGCCCGGACCCGCTGCGGCTGTCGGTGCCGAAGGCGTTCATCACGCTGCGCCAGGGCGTCGCGCCTTCGCGCGAGCTGGCCGGCGCGCTGTTCGCCTTCGCGCGCGCGCGCCTCGCGCCCTACAAGCGCATCCGGCGCATCGAGTTCCGCGAGCTGCCCAAGACGATCTCGGGCAAGATCCGGCGCGTCGAACTGCGCCGGGAAGAAGCCGGACGCGCCGCCGCGGATGGGCAGGGGCAGGGCGTGGAATACCGCGAGGAAGAGTTCCCCGCCTGAACGGTGCTGCCCTACGGCGGCGCGCCCGGCGCCTGGCGCAGGCTCGGTTGACGAAAAAACCAGGTGGTATATACTGGTCCGGTATCCAATCCGATGAGTTCCGACCCGAACATGCGCAGCATCCTCCATCACGGCATCCGTTGTACCTCCAGCGTGCGAACCCCGCGCGCTGGTGCCGTTGGCGCTGCCCGGGTTGCAGACCATTTCCGCCACCATCCGCTGTCGCTCGGACTGAGCGTCTTCCACGCCCGTCTCGCGCAGCGATCGACGCGCGATCTCGCCTGCCTCTCCTGAGCTCGGCGAGAGCCTCCGGGCTCTCCCGAGCGTCCACCACAAGCATCGTCTGAAGCGCTGCGCATCTGCTGAAGCAGGTGCCGCGGCACGCCATTCGTTCCTGTTGGCCAGCCCGCATCGGGCTGGGAAAGGCAAACCATGTGTACCCAAACCTACCTCAGCCAGCGCGACCTGGCTGTCCTGACACGTCTCATACGGGCGCGCTCGACCGATCCCGAACGGATCGAGGCCGCCGTGCGCCGCCTCGCGAGCCTGACCGCGCTCGCGCGCGCGCTTCCCAGCGGCGGCGACGTCGGCAGCGGGGGGCGCCGTGTCGCGCTCGGGTCGAGCGTGCGCTACCGCATCGCTTCCTGCGGCACCGGCGTCCATCCACGCCTGCCGGGAGGCGCCGACATCGATGCGATCGTGATCGCCTGCCCCCAGGATGCGCAGGCCATGGCGCCGCGCGTCCCGGTGCTGGCCCCGCTTGCGCTGGGCCTGCTTGGCCACGCCGAGGGCTGCACGGTCGACATCGCGCTCGCGTTTGGACGCAGCCTGCGCCTGGAAATCGTCGAGGTGCAGCCGGCGCCACACCTGCCGTGCTGATGTCTCGCGCGATGCCGGTGCGCGGCATCGGACGTCCCCGTCACCTGTCACCAACGCAAGAAGGAGATGCCATGAGCGATCAAGAGCACAAGCCGGCGCCCGGGCCGCAGCCCGGCCCCGTGGAACGCATCGCCGCCGCAGGCCAGCGTAGCGCGGCCCTGCGGCGCCAGCTGGACGACGCGCTGCAGGAGCTGGCCTACCGGCAGCGCGTCGCGGCGCTCGCACGCCACGCCCCGAACAAGGCCGTCCAGGGAGGGTACCGTGCGTAGCATCGACCGGATCCTGCTGGCCATCCATGGCACCCATCCCGGACGGGTCGAAACGCGGGCCGCGCTGCTGGCGCCCGCGCTGGGCATCGATGCCTTCGATGTGCTGGCCCTGCACTGGGCCGGCACCGGGGTGCGTCCCGCCACCGCCTACAGCCACGTCCAGGTCGACGGCGGCAGGCTCAGGGCGCTGGTCGAGGGCGAGCCCAGGGAACTCGGCGCCTTCGCGGCCCCCGGGGAGCTGGACAAGGTGTGGACGGTCCGGCGCGGCCGTCCGGCCGACGTCATCGCCGGCACCGCAGACAGCATCGGGGCCGACCTGACCCTGATGGCGGGCAGCGGCCGGCCGCACCTGCCACTATGGGCGCGGCCCTCGCGCGACGCCGACGTGGTACGCCTGTGCCGTGGGGCCATGCTGCTGGTGCATGGCGAACCGCGCCACGAATACCGCAGCGTGGTGGTGGCCACCGACTTCTCGCGCGCCTCGCTGGCGGCGGCGCGCACGGCGGCGCTGCTCGCGCCCGACGCCCGCTTCGTCTTCGTGCATGCCTTCCAGCAGCCGGAAACGGCCATGATGCACGACCTGGAATTGCCGCCGCGCGTCATCCGTTCCTACCGCGAGCAGGGCTGGGAAGCCGCGCGCAGGAAGCTCGACGAGTTCGTCGCGCTGTTCCTGCGCGATGTGCCGCCCGGCCGGCGCGAAGTGCATGCCGGACGTGCCGTCGACGTCATCCGCGACTGCGTGCGGCGCCAGCAGGCCGACCTGCTGGTGCTGGGACGCGGCGCCTGCCATCCGGGCGCGCGGCTGTCCAGCAGCAAGGTGATGCAAAAGCTGATGGACGAGGGAGCATGCGACCTGCTCGTGGGGCCGGACCGGCCAGGCGACGGCAGCGACCGGCGCCTGGCGGCCTGAAGAACGCAACAAGCCAGCATCGATCGAGGAGGAATGATGTGGTCACCGAAACCTGCTCCCTGCCGCTGGAGAGCGGCGCGGTCCGGCCTGGCGGCGAAATGCTCGTGCTCCACTGGCAAGCGCATCCTTGCGGGCCGGTGAGGCATAACGCCGCGCGCGCGCTCGGGGCGCTCAGGGCGCCCGACGGCGGCGCGCGACCCGTGCTGCTGGTGCGTAGCGGCTTGCCGCGGCCCTATCGTGGCGGCCAGGCGCTGTTCCCGACCGACCTCTCGCGGTCTTCGCTGGACAGTCTGCGGTGCGCCATGGGCATGCTGCCGCCGATGCGCTTCACGCTCCTGCACGGCTGCCGCGTCAGCGGAGAAGGCAGCATGCGTGCCGCGGGCGTCGGCGACGCCGCGCTCGATGCCTGCCGCCGCCGCAGCGAAGCCGCCGCGCGCGCGGCCGGCCAGCGCTTCGCCGCGCAACTGGAAGAGGGCGAGGTCCGCCCGATGCTCGCGCTGCAGCGCCAGCCGTGGTACGCGGTGGTGGCCGGGCATGCCGCCATGGCGCGGCCGGACGTGCTGGTGCTGTCCCAGGCCGCAAGCGGCCCATGGGCGGCGTGGCGCTGGCGGGCGCACGTGCGTGCGCTGCTGGCCCGCACCGGGTGCGACCTGCTGTTGCTGCCGTGCGTGCGCGGCCCGTACCCCGGCCTGCGGCCGGTTTCCTTAACGTCGGCCAGCCCTGCCCGGGCTGGGAAAGGCATCGTATGTGCTCCAGGCAGACCCTGAGCCAGCACGATCTGGCCATCCTCCACCGCTTCGCGCGCGAGCACGGCATCGGCGCCGACGCGCGCGACACCAGCGCGATCCTGATCGCCTGCCCGTATGACGCGCATGTCCTGCTGGCGCGGGTGACCATCCTGTCGCCGCTGGCACTGGGGCTGCTCGGGCATGCCGAAGGATGCAGCGTCGCGATCGAGCTGCCGCACGGGCATGCGATGCAGGTCGACATCGTCGGCGTGGAAGGGCCGGCACGCATGGCGCATGCGGCGCCGCTGGTCTCGCTGAATGCCTATGCCGGCCACGCGCGACAGGGGACGGCATGATGCCTGTTACTTCCACCGGCATCTACCGGTCAGGCCGGACGCGGGGCCACGCCGGCCTTGCGCTGGCTCGGGCTTGCGCCGGCGCCGGCTGCCCACGCGCCGCGCTGCAGGTTCCGAGCTAGCTGGCAAGCACGATCCGCGGCCCGGAGGCCGCGGCATGACGATGCCCCGCCTGGGGCGAACTGGAGGAAAATCGATGTCAATGTACCGACCGGGATTGTTTGACCGGGATGCGGCGCTGCGCGCCAGGCAACGCATGGAGCAGAGGGTGGAGCGGCGCAGCAAGCGGCGTCTTGCGAAACACCTGTTGGAGCGCAAGGCGCAATGGCGGCGCAATGTGCTCAAGGCCTTGGCCGTCACGCTGGCGGCGCTGCTGGCCGGGCAGCTGATGTTCGGCGAGGTCGCCGCGGCGGCCCAGCCTGGCGGCACGCCGCCTGCGCCGTGCGCAGAGGCGCCGCGCGTCGTCTGGGCGTCGGGTGAACGTGCGCGGCCCGGTCACCCAATCGGGTTCTGCACAAGCTGGCGCACCAGCTTCGCGATCGACTCCATCTGCCGGGAATGCAGCGCGCAGGTGCAGGGGCGCGCGCGCCCGCGCCAGCTGCTGAGCGGCCACTGGGTACCGCGCTGCGGAGCCGACGATGGCTGACACGATCCTGGCGCCCGGATCCGGCTGGGACTGGCGCCGCCCGGTGGAGCTCAGGATCGACGTGGTGCACCGTCCCGAGGACCTGGGGCGCGAACTCGATGAGCTGTACCGCCGCATGCAGCGCCCTGGCCACCGGCTGCACGGGCTGGCCACGGTGCCGGTGGCGCCGGGCGATTATCCGGGCCTGGTGTTTCGCCACCGGGAAGCCGACGGCGAACACTATGTCTATGTGGAAGACGTCCAGCTGCGGCGCCTGGCCGGCTACACGGTGTTCAACCGCCTGGTGGAGCTGGACCGGCGCGCCGACCGCCACCTGCGCGCGCCGCATTCCAAGTATCGGCCGGCCTACCAGCGCCGCGGCCTCGCGAGTGCGGTCTACCGCTGGTGGCTGGACGGCGGTAACTGCCTGATCAGCGGCGCGCGCCAGTCGGCCGGCGCCCATGCGCTCTGGCGCTCGCTCGCGCGCCGGCGCGAACTGCTCTACGTGGCGCTGCGTGACAAGAAGCTGTGCCAGCAGGCGCCAGCTGTCGCGCATTCGCCGGGCGACGATTTCCATAGCCGGATGGTCCTGCTCGGGGACGGCTGGAGCACCGAGCGCCTGGTGTCCAGCGCCGGGATGCTGCCTTGTGAGGGCGGGCGCCCGGCCCCGGCCTGAACTTGCCGCCGCGCTTCAAAATGTGCGGCAGCGCGCGGGCGATTGGCGCCATAATACGTGCTCGACATGCCCACCCAAGGACCCGATGAGCACCAGCGCACGTACCGCCGCCGCCAAGGCCTACGAAGTCAGGAAGTCTCCCATCCACGGCAACGGCGTGTTCGCGCTCAGGCCGATCGCCGCCGGCGAGCGCATCATCGAATACCGGGGCGAGCGCATCAGCTGGGACGAGGCGACCGGGCGCGCGGCGCAGGCCGGCGGACCGGTCAACCACACCTTCTACTTCACGCTCGCCGATGGCCGCGTGATCGACGGCGGCAGCCGCGGCAACGCGGCGCGCTGGATCAACCATGCCTGCTCGCCCAACTGCGAGGCCTTCGAGGACGAGGGCCGGGTCTACATCCATGCGATGCGCGACATCGAGCCAGGCGAGGAGTTGAACTACAATTACGCGTTGATCTATGACGAGCGCCACACGCCAGCGCTCAAGAAGCTGTTCGCCTGTCGCTGCGGCACGCCGGGCTGTACCGGCACCATGCTGGCGCCGAAGAAGCGCAGCACGAGGCGCAGCGGGAAACGCCAGCACGACGATGCCGCCACCGCCTGAAGGAGTCCGATGAAACCCGTTGTCCGCAGCCTGCTCGAGACCGACCTGTACAAGTTCACCATGTGGCAGGCGCTGCTGCACAGCCATCCGGGCGCGAACGGGGAGTATGAATTCCGCTGCCGCAACGAGCCGGCCTATCCGCTGGCCGAGCTGAAGGAAGAGGTGGAGCGCGAGCTCGACCACCTGTGCTCGCTGATGTTCACCGAGGATGAAGTAGCCTACCTGCGCGGCCTGCGCTTCATCAAGAGCGACTTTGCCGACTTCCTCACGCTGTTCCGCTTCCAGCGCAAGTTCATCCAGGTCGAGACCGACGGTCCGCACCTGCGCATCCGCGCCACCGGCCCGCTGGTGCACGTGATGGGCTTCGAGATCTTCGTCCTCTACATCGTCAACGAACTGTACTTCCGCCGCTTCGACCGCGAGGTGGCGCTGGCCGAGGCGCGGGTGCGGCTGCGCCAGAAGATCGACGAGCTGCGCGCCTTCGAACAGGAGCCGCCGCGCGCCACTCCTTTCGAGTTCTTCGACTTCGGCGTGCGCCGGCGCTTTTCCGGCGATTGGCAGGACGAAGTGGTGGCGACCCTGGCGCGCGAGCTGCCGCATTTCTTCAAGGGCACCTCGAACGTCTACCTGGCGAAGAAATACAAGCTGGTGCCGATCGGGACCATGGCCCACGAATACCTGCAGGCCTACCAGGCCTTCGGGGTGCGCCTGCGCGACTTCCAGACCGCCGCGCTGGAAGACTGGGTACAGGAATATCGGGGCGACCTGGGCACCGCGCTGACCGACGTGGTGGGCATGAACGGCTTCCTGCGCGACTTCGACCTGTATTTCGCCAAGCTGTTCGACGGCCTGCGCCATGATTCGGGCGATCCGGTGGAGTGGGGCGAGAAGGCGCTGGCGCACTACGCCCGCCTGCGCATCGACGCGCGCTCCAAGCGCATGGTGTTCTCGGACGCGCTGACCGTGCCCAAGGCGCTGGCCCTGTACCGCCACTTCGCCGACCGCACCATGTGCGGCTTCGGCATCGGCACCAAGCTCACCAACGACACGCCTTATCCGGCGCTGAATATCGTCATGAAGCTCACCCGCTGCAACGGGCAGCCGGTGGCCAAGTTGTCCGACACGCCGGGCAAGTCGATGTGTACCGACGAGACCTTCCTGGCCTACCTGCGCCAGGTATTCGAGCACCCGGGCCCGGGCTGATCAGCGCAGCGCCAGCCGGGGCCGCGGGTCGCCTGCCGGTTCGTCCAGCTGGAAGGTGTTCACCACCGCCGCCAGCGCCTCCGCCTGCTGGCGCAGCGACTGCGCCGCCGCTGCCGCTTCTTCCACCAGCGCCGCATTCTGGACCGTCATCTCGTCCAGTCGCGCGATGGCGCCGTCGACACGCTCGATGTCGGCGCGCTGGACGCTGCTCGTGGTGCTGATCTGCGCCATGATGCCGCTGACGCGGTGCACGCCGTCGACCACCTGGCGGATCGTTGCGCCGGCTTCGCCCACCAGCACGGCGCCCATGCCGACCTTGGTCACCGAGTCCTCGATCAGCGCCTTGATCTCCTTGGCCGCGCCGGCGGAGCGCTGCGCCAGGTTGCGCACCTCGCTCGCCACGACCGCGAATCCGCGGCCCTGTTCGCCCGCGCGCGCGGCCTCGACCGCCGCGTTCAGCGCCAGGATGTTGGTCTGGAAAGCGATGCCGTCAATGACCGCGATGATGTCGACGATCTTCTTCGAGGAAGCGTCGATCAGCGCCATCGTGCTGACCACTTGTTCCACCGCGGCGCCGCCCTTGACCGACATGCCCGACGCGCTGCCGGCCAGCTCGCTGGCCTGCGCCGCGTAATCGGCGTTCTGGCGCACCGATTCGATCAGGTGCCGCATGGCGCTCGCGACTTCTGCCAGCGCGGCGGCCTGGGTCTCGGTACGTGTCGACAGGTCGAGGTTGCCCGACGCAATCTGGACCGATGCCGAGGCGATCGCATCGGTTCCGCCGCGCACCTTGCCGACGATGGCGCTCAGGCCGTCGCGCATCGCGCTCATCGCGTACAGCAGGCTGGACGGACGGGCGCGGGTCGTGTCCACCGGGTGGTGCAGCTCGCCGCCGGCGATCGCCTGCGCCACCCGGGTGGCATAGGCCGGCTCGCCGCCGAGCTGGGCCAGCAGGCTGCGCACCAGCACCAGCGCCACCAGCACGCATAGCAGCACCGCGAGCGCGCTCAGGCCGGTGATCCAGTAGCGCGCCCCGGACGCCTCTGCCTTGGCCGTGTCGACCGCCGCGGCGGTGCGCGCCTGCAGCTGTTTCAGCAGCAGGTCGATGTCGGCCACGATGCTCCGCCGCAGCGGGCTGCATTCCTCGACCAGGAAGCGGCCGAAGCCGTCCAGGTCGCCGCTGGCCAGGAAGGCGCGCGGCCGTTCCAGTTCGCGTGCCATCGCCAGCATGCCGGCCCGGACCTTGCCGTATTGCGCGTCGCCGCGCAGGCTCGGGTCGAGGCGGGCGAGGGCGGCCAGGTACTCGGCCTTGCGTGCGTCGACAAGGTCGAGTTCGCGCCGCGCCGCCGCCTCGTCCTTGAAGATATAGGCGTTACGGGCCGCGATACCGGTCTGGGCCAGTGCTTCGCGCGCGGCATACAAGGGTTCCAGTTCGCTGTTCCTGACCGCGTCGGCGCCGTGCAGTGCGGCTTCGATGCTGTTCACGCGCGATACCGAGAATGCGGCGAGGATGAGGGTGAGCGACAGGATCAGCGCAAATGCGGTGGTCAGCCTGCTCGCAATGCCGGCCTGATGAAGAAAGCGCATGGTAGCCTTCTATGTAAAGACAAAAAAAGTTGATAAAAGACCAAGATGAAATGAGGAATTCGGTCCTGATTATGCACTAAGAATTTCCCATTGGCAATTAAATATGATGTATTTGTTGGTAAGGGAAACTAATCTCTGGAATGCGTGTTTTAAATGATGAATTTCGTCATTTCGGGTATACTTCCACCGGATAACCAGGACAGCCAATGCAGAGCAAGTTCACCGAAGAGGATCCGATCCTCACTACCAGCGCCGCGGCCCGCATGCTGGGTGTCGCGACCAGTACCGTCCAGCTGTGGATGGAAAGTGGCGCCATCCCCTCATGGAAGACGCCGGGTGGCCACCGCCGCACCCGCCGGAGCACGATCCAGGCCATGCTGGACCGTACCGGTCCGCTGTCGGGCTCCCTGTCCGGCGAAACCCTGGTGCAGGCGCCGACCGATCCCGAATTCCTCCTGCAGGGAGACGAAACCTATCCGGCCGCAGCCGACGAAGCGCGCCGCCTGGCCGCGCTGGCGGCATCCGGCCTGGTCGACAGTCCGCAGGAGGAGCGCTTCAACCGCATCGTGCGGCTGGCGGCCACCGTGACCGGTTCGCCGATCGCGCTGGTATCGCTGCTCACCGCGCGTCGCCAGTGGTTCAAGGCGCGCATCGGCCTGGGTCCGCAGGAAACCCCGCGCGAATGGGCCTTCTGTTCGCATGCCATCCTGCAGGATGCACCCTTCATGGTCGAAGATGCCGCCACCGACGAACGTTTCCGCGAGAACCCGCTGGTGCTGGCCGAGCCGCATATCCGCTTCTACGCGGGGGTACCGCTGCGCGACCGCAGCGGCCTGCCAATGGGTACATTGTGCGTGATCGACCGCGAGCCGCGCCGCCTGCGCTCGGCCGAGCTGCAGGCACTGTGCGACCTCGCGGACATCGCCTCGTCCGAGTTCCAGTCCAAGCGCGCGTAAGGGCCGGGCCGCAGCTGCAACAAAGCGCGACAATCGGGCGGGAGTGTTCGGTTATGCTGTCTGGCGTTTCGTCAACCACCAGGGAAGCGCCATGAAATTCGCTGCCGTTTTGCTGTCCGTCGCCGCCGTGATCCAGCCTGCCGGCGCCCAGGAGCCCGCCGGCGCCGTCCAGGCCGCAAGCGCCGCGGCCGCAACCTGGCTGGCCATGGCGGACGAGGGCAAGTATGCCGACAGCTGGAGCCAGGGCGCGAGCGAGCTCCGCGCCGCCGTCAGCCAGGAACAGTGGAACGCGGCCCTGCGCAGCGCGCGCACGCCGCTTGGCGCCGTCAAGTCGCGCAAGCTCGCCTCCAGCCGCTACACCCGCTCGTTACCGGGTGCCCCCGACGGCCACTATGTGGTGCTGCAGTACCAGACCGAGTTCAAGGCCCGCAGCAGCATCGAGACCGTGATCCCGATGCGCGAGGCGGATGGCAGCTGGAAGGTGTCGGGCTATTTCATCCAGTAAGGGCTAGAAACTGCCGCCCACCAGCTTCCACAGCTGGGTCGGCAGCGCGGGCGGCGCGTCCGGCTTGAAGAAGGCCGAGTCCTGGATGTGCGAGGCGGTGAGGTAGACCGTGCCGTCCGGGCCCTGGGTGAAGGTATCGGGCCAGCGCAGGCGCGGGTCCTGCACCAGGATGCGCGGCGCACCCGACGGCCCGGCATCGAGGTCGCGCACCTTCACCGCATCGTCTTCCACGGCGCTGAGCAGCATCTTGTTGCTGCCGCGCGGGATCAGGAGGCCGTCGGACACGCCGTTGCGGCCATATTCTTCGACCTCGTCCCCGACATCCTCGCCGCGCAGGCCCTTGCCGGTCAGGACGCTGGTGGCGATGCGGTACAGGGTGTCGCCCTTGATCGCCTGCCAGTACAGCCACTGGCCGTCGTCCGACAGGGCGATGCCGTCGGCCGAGAATTCCACGCCGCGTCCGTCCGGGCGGCGCAGCTCCCGGCCGTCGGCGGTGACCACCAGGCCCTTCCTCATCTGGGTCGATGGGTGGCCGTCCAGCAGGCGCACGGTCTTGCCGGCGTCCAGGTCGAGCACCAGCAGGGCGCCGACCACGCCGGAATCGGTGATGAAGGCGTACTTGCCGTCCTTCGAGAAGCGCACGTCGTTCAGGTAGGAGCCCTGCGGAGCGGCGTCCTCGTCGAACACGATGCTGCGGGTGACGCGGTCGTCCGCCAGCGCGACCTGTACCAGCTTGGCGCCGCCGGAGACCAGGTGGGCCTGGGCCGGGGCGGCCGGGTCCAGTACCCACAGGCTGCCGCGGCCGTCGGCCATGATGCTCTGCACGCAGACCCAGTGCCGGTCCGGCTCCAGCTCGTCCTTGCGTGCGTTGCGCCAGGCGTTCCAGCCAGCGTCGGGGTAGGGACGCAGGCTGCCATCCTGGCGCAGCTCGGCCACCGATACGGCGCTGTCCTCGGTCCAGCGCGGGAAATTCACGAAGAGCCGGCCGTCTTCGGAGACCGAAACGCCGGTCACCTGGTGGTCGAAGGCGGCCACCTGCTCGATGGCCCATCCGCTTGTATCATCCCTGTTCATGCGCTTCCTCTCATTGTCTGTGCGGCCGCGCGGCGCGGGCCACGCTTGCGCGCCCCCTCCCGCCGCTCCCTTTCCTTGTTCTTCACCCGCTCCTGCTCCTGCTCCTGCTCATGGCGCAGGCGCTGCTGCAGCATGGCCAGCACCGCCGCTTCTTCCGGCTGCAGGGCATGCAGGTCGTCCAGCAGTTCCTGCTCGGTGCGTTCGCGCAGGCTTTCCAGTACCGTGCCTTCCAGGTAGGCGTCCAGCACCACCGGATGCACATAGCACTTGCGGCACACCGAGGGCGTATTGCCGAGTTTCTCGGCCACCGACTCGATCGCGCGCACGATGTTCTTCTTGGCCTGGGCTTCGGAATCGAACTTCTCGAATTCCTGCAGGGCCAGCGCCGCCAGCACCGTGCCCGACCAGGTGCGGAAATCCTTGGCGGTATAGTCTTCACCGGTGATGGCGCGCAGGTAGTCGTTGACGTCGCTTGAATCGATGCTGCGGGTTTCGCCCTCGTCGTCCACGTACTGGAACAGTTCCTGTCCTGGCAGGTCGCGCGCGCGGCGGATGATGCGCGCCACGCGCCGGTCATGCACCTGCACCTTGTGGTACACGCCGCTCTTGCCGCGAAAGCGGAACTCGACCTCGCTGCCGTCCACCTTGACATGGCGGTTGCGCAGTGTGGTCAGGCCGAAGGACTTGTTGGTGCGCGCGTATTCCTCGTTCCCGACCCGCATCATGGTCGCTTCCAGCAGGTAGACGATGGTGGCCAGCATCTTCTCGCGCGGCATGCCGGGCAGGGACAGGGCCCGGTCGACCTCCGTGCGGATCGCGGGCAGGGCCTGGCCGAAGCTCAGCATGCGCTCGTACTTCACTTCGTCGCGCACGGCGCGCCATTTCGGGTGGTAACGGTATTGCTTGCGGCCGCGCGCGTCGCGGCCGGTGGCCTGCAGGTGGCCGTTGGCCTGGGAACAGATCCAGACGTCGGTCCAGGCGGGCGGGATCACGAGCGACTTGATGCGCCTGATCGTTGCCTCGTCGGTCACCGGGTCGCCGGCGGCGTCGAGGTAGCGAAACCCGTCTCCCTGCCGTTCGCGCCGGATGCCGGGCCGGTCGTCATGGACGTAGCGCAGGCCCGCGGCCCTGGCGGCGGCAGGCGGGTCGCTGAGTGGCGCGGCGGCGCTGGCGTGTTCTTCGCTGGGCATGGTATGGCTTTTTCGCTGTGGGGTCGCCCGATCCTACCCCGTCGCCGCAGCCGCCACCGTTAGGAAGATAACGTAGTCCCGCCCAAGGAAGGCCTAGTGTCCGCCCCTGGAGCGGTAGCGCGCCTCGACCAGGTCGATTTCCTGCACCAGGCGGCGCGCCGTTTCGTCGGACAGCTGGTTGTGGCGCGCCATGTGCAGCAGCACCTGGCGTTCGGCGTTCAGGGCCGCCAGGCGATAGTGTCGTTCGGCTTCCTCGGCCACCCGCGCGCGCGCCGGATGCAGGCCGTCGCTGCTGCCACCGCCAAGACGGTGCTGGTACAGGCCGCGCACCTGTTCCGCCGCGCTGGCGTGGATCTCGGCATCCTGTTCGTCGAGAAGCCGGGGCGGGCCGGCCCGGTCGATCGCGCCCAGTGCCGCCAGCGTCGCCGCCTGGCGCGCCTGCTCTTCCTCGGCCTCGGCCGCGGTCTCCGGCGGCAGTTCGAGCCCGCGCAGCAGGCGTGGCAGGGCGACGCTGGCCACCACCAGCGAGACCACGATCACGGCGCTGGCCAGGAACACGGCGAGGTCGCGTCCCGGGAAGGGTTCGCCGCCGGGCATGGCCAGCGGCAGGGTCAGGATGCCGGCCAGGGTAATCGCGCCGCGCACCCCGGCCAGCGAGGTGGCGAAGATCAGGCGCTTGCGCGGCATGATGCCCTCGCGGCCGTTGCGCAGCGCCAGCATGCGCGAGGCCCGCAGCGACACCCACACCCAGGCCAGGCGCAGCAGGATCAGGCTCAGGCTGATCAGGAGCGCGTTACCGGCCAGCCACCAGATATCGCGCGGCTCCGGCAGGTCCGGGCCATGCAGGGCGGCGCGCACGATGTCCGGCAACTGTTCGCCCAGCAGCACGAACATCACGCCGTTGAGCGCGAACTGCACGGTGTCCCACACCACGTTGCGGCGGATCCGGGTGGTGGCCAGCGCGCGGCCGCTCAGCTCCACATAGCTCATCGTGATGCCGGCCGCCACCGCGGCCAGGATGCCGGACGCGCCAATGTGCTCGGCCACGATGTAGGCGCCGAAAGGCAGCAGCAGGTTGAGCAGGATCGAGGCGCCGGCTTCCTCGCCGAAGTGCCTGGCCAGCAGCCGCTGCGCGATGCCCATGGCCAGGGTGAGCAGCACACCGCTGGCGATGCCGGCCAGCGCCACCCACACGAAGGTCAGGGCCGCGCTGGACAGCGAGAAGGTGCCGGTGAGGGTGGCCGCCACCGCGAAGCGGAAGCACACCAGGCCGCTGGCATCGTTGAGCAGGGATTCGCCTTCCAGGATGTGCATCAGGCGCGGCGGGATCGGCACCCGCGCCGCGATCGAGCCCACCGCCACCGGGTCGGTCGGGGCCAGGATCGCGGCCAGCGCGAACGAGACCGCCAGCGGCAGCTCGGGGACCAGCCAGTGGATCAGGAAGCCGGCTCCCAGCACGGTGAACAGTACCAGACCCAGCGCCAGTTCCAGGATCACGCCCTTGTCGCGCAACAGGCCGACCTTGGGGATGCGCCAGCCGTCCAGGAACAGCAGCGGCGGCAGGAACAGGATGAAGAAGGTATGCGGCTCCAGGCGCACCGGGTGCCAGCCCAGGCCGGCGATCGCGGCGCCCAGGGCGATCTGCACCAGCGGCAGGGGAAGGGCAATCGGCAACAGCCGCACCAGGTAGCCGCTTGCCACCACCGCCAGCAGCATGGCCAGCACGACCCCGACTTCACCCATCTGCGCGCTCCTGTAGGGAAAACCGGATGATAAGGTATCGGCCCGGCCGGCGTCGCCCCAGGGCCGCGCCGCCCCTAGGGCTGGAGGGCCAGCACTTCGCCCAGCTGCACGGTATTGACGGGCTTGACCATGTAATGGTCGAAGCCCGCGGCGCGCGCGGCGTCGCGGTCCTGCTGGCGGCCGTAGCCGGTGGCGGCGATCAGGGTCGCGGCGCTGGTCTGGGGCAGCTGGCGCAGGCGGCGCGCCAGCTCGTTGCCGTCCATGTCGGGCAGGCCGATGTCGAGCAGGCAGACCTGGGGCGCGAACTGGGCGGCGATGGCAAGGGCGTCGTGCGCGTTGTAGGCGATCTCGACCCGGTGGCCGTTCGCGGCCAGGAACAGGTTCAGGGTATGGGCGGCGTCCAGGTTGTCGTCCACCACCAGTACCCGCAGCGGCGCCTGGGCGCTGGCGGCGTGCCGCACCGCTTCCGCGATCGGCGATTCGGCCTCCTCGGTGTAGCGCGGCAGTCGCACGGTGAAGGTGCTCCCCTTCCCGAGCCCCGCGCTGGCGGCTTTCACACTGCCGCCGTGCAGTTCGACCAGGCTGCGCGCCAGCGCCAGGCCCAGGCCCAGGCCGCCCTGCGAACGGTCCGAGGTGCGCTCGGCCTGGGTGAACAGGTCGAACACGTGCCCGACCAGGGCCGCATCCATGCCGATGCCGTCGTCCTGCACCGTCAGCACATGGCTGTCGCCCTCCTGGACCAGGTGCAGCCGGATATGGCCGCCTTCCGGGGTGTACTTGGTGGCGTTGCCGAGCAGGTTGGCGACCACCTGCACCAGGCGCTTGTGGTCGCCCTTGACCGGCGCCGGATGCGGCGGCAGGTCGAGCACCACCTGGTGGCGGCGCGCCGTGATCAGGGGGCGGATCTGCTCGGCGGCGTCGTCGACCACCTTGCGCAGGTCGAGTGTCGCGGTGGAGAGCGAAACCAGGCCGCGCGTCACGCGCGACACGTCGAGCAGGTCGTCCACCAGGCTGGTCATGTGCTCGACCTGGCGCGCGATGATGGCGCAGGTCTGGGTGATCTGGGCATTATCCGAGTGCAGCAGCTTGAGCAGGTGGGCGCCGGTGCTGATCGGCGCCAGCGGGTTGCGCAGCTCGTGGGCCAGCATCGCCAGGAACTCGTCCTTCCTTTGGTCGGCCGCGCGCAGCTCGCGCTCGGCCTGGCTGCGCGCGGCTTCCTTGGCCTGCAGCGCGGTCGCCATTTCGTCGAGGGCCGCAGCAAGCCGGCCAATCTCCTCGTTGCCGTAGCTGATGCCGCTGCGCGCCTCCAGTTCGCCGGCGGCGATACGGCGCGCGGTATCCATCAGCTTGCGCACCCGCTGCACGATCAGGATGTCGCCGGCCAGCCAGGCCCCCGACAGCGCCAGCAGGGTGATCACGGCCAGGCCGAGCAGGGACGTCATCTGCGCCTCGCGCGCGGCCGCGGTGATGTTCTCGACCGGCATCCCGATCGTCACCGTGTATTCCGACAGGGCAGGCCCGCCTACCCGGGCGAAGGCGTGCAGGCGCTCGACCCCGTCCTCGCCCACCAGCAGCACAGGGCGCAGCGAAGGCTCGCGCATCGCCGCCAGCAGGGCCGGGCTGATCTTCTTGCCGAACCAGCGCTCGGGGTCGGGACGGCGCGTGATCAGGCGGCCATCGGCATCGGCCGTCTCCAGGATCGAACCGGGCGGCAGGTTGATGTCGTTGACGAAGGTGTCCAGCCCGGCCAGGTCCATCGCCGAGAACACCACTGCCACCACCTTGCCGCCGCGGTCGGTCACTGGATAGGTGAGGTTGATCGTGTGCCTGCGGATCACGCGCCCGAATACGTAGTCGCCAGCGATGAAGCGGCGCTCGGCGATGGCGCGCCGGAAGTGGCGCCGGTCGCCCAGGTTCACCGGGTGCAGCATTGGCACCGCGCTGCACGTGACTTCGCCATCCAGCCGGATCAGGCCGAAGTTGACATAGCCCTCGTTGCGGTCGAGGACATCGGCCAGCAGCGCATTGCAGCGCCCGGAAGGCCCCGTCAGGTCGGGTACGCTGACCAGGTCCACCAGGATCTGGCGCGCCCGTTCCAGCGACTGCGCCTCGTTGGCGGCGGCCATGCCGGTCAGGCGCTGCAGGTTCTCCTCGGAAGCGCGGATCGCGGCCTGGCGCTCGCGCACGCCGCCCAGTACCGTCATGATGGCGATGGGCGTGATTGCCAGCGCGACCAGCAGCATCAAGCGGCTACGCAGGCTGTTCAGGCGCAGGCGCTGGAGGAAAGTAGTTATCGGCATCGGGCGGATCGGCGTGCAGGAGGGCAGCGGGTTGTGCTTACGTTTCCTTATTGTACTAAACCGGGCTGTCCGCCGTCTCTCCCGCGTACCGACTGCGCCATATATGCCACAGCTTAATTGCTTGACACCTAAACTAATCGCGCATGTAAGATAGAGGATCACCTCGAGGGAGCGGGAATGAATATCGTGTGCGTGGGCGGCGGCCCGGCCGGCCTGTATTTCGGGCTCTTGATGAAGAAGCGCCATCCGGACTACGCCGTCACGGTCGTCGAGCGCAACCGTGCCAGCGACACCTTCGGCTGGGGCGTCGTGTTTTCCGACCAGACTCTGGGCCACCTCGCCGGCGCCGACGAGGAGAGCGCGCGCGCCATCCTGCAGTCCTTCAACCACTGGGACGCGATCGACGTGCATTTCAAGGGCCGCACGGTCAGTTCCGGTGGCCATGGCTTCTGCGGCATCGGCCGCAGGCGCCTGCTGAACATCCTGCAGGAGCGCGGCGCCGCCCTCGGCGTGCGCCTGGAATTCGAACACGAGGTGCGCGACGACGCGGCACTGGCGCGCCACTACGGCGCCGACCTGGTAGTCGCCTGCGACGGCGTCAACAGCGCCGTGCGCCAGCGCCATGCCGACGTGTTCCAGCCCGAGCTCGAGCAGCGCCACTGCCGCTTCGTCTGGCTCGGCACCCGCAGGAAGTTCGATGCCTTCACCTTCGCTTTCGAAGAGACCGAACACGGCTGGTTCCAGGCCCACGCCTACCAGTACGACGGCGATACGTCGACCTTCATCGTCGAGACGCCCGAGGAAACCTGGCGCGCCGCCGGCCTGGAGACGATGAGCCAGGAACAGGCGCTGGCCTTTTGCGAGCGCCTGTTCGCACGCTACCTGGACGGCCAGCCGTTGATGGCCAACGCGTCCCACCTGCGGGGCTCGGCGATGTGGATCCGCTTCCCGCGCATCGCCTGCCGTCACTGGGTGCATCGCCTGCGCCTGGAACAGGCGGACGCGGTGCGCGAGGTGCCGGTGGTGCTGATGGGCGACGCCGCCCATACCGCCCACTTCTCGATCGGCTCCGGCACCAAGCTGGCGCTGGAGGATGCGATCGAACTGGCGCGCTGCCTGGACGATCCGGCGCTGCCGATGGACGCCGCGCTGGCACGCTACGAGGAACTGCGCCGGGTCGAGGTGCTCAAGCTGCAGAGCGCCGCCCGCAACTCGATGGAATGGTTCGAGAACGTCCGCCGCTACACGGCGCTCGAGGCCGAGCAGTTCGCCTATTCGCTGCTCACGCGCAGCCAGCGCCTGTCGCATGAGAACCTGCGCCTGCGCGACCCGGACTATGTCGCCGGCTTCGAGCGCTGGTTCGCCGCGCGCGCCGCCGACCAGGCCGGCCTGCCCGCGCCCCGGGACGACGCGCCGCCCATGTTTACACCGTACAGAGTTCGCGGCATGCTGCTGAAGAACCGCGTGATCGTCTCGCCGATGGCGCAGTATTCGGCGCTGGATGGCACCGTGGGCGACTTCCACCTGGCCCACCTGGGCGCGCGCGCGCTGGGCGGCGCGGCGCTGGTGATGGCCGAGATGACCTGCGTCTCGAGCGACGCACGCATCACGCCCGGCTGTCCCGGCCTGTACACGCCGGCGCACACGGCGGCCTGGCGCCGCATCGTCGACTTCGTGCACGCCAACAGCGACGCGAAGATCGGCGTGCAGCTGGGCCATGCCGGCGCCAAGGGATCGACGCGGCCGATGTGGGACGGCATCGACTTGCCGCTCGAGGAGGGCAACTGGCCGCTGGTGTCGGCTTCCGAACAGCAGTACCTGCACGGGGTGTCGCAGCTGGCACGCGCGGCCACGCCCGACGACCTGGAACGCATCAGGGACGATTTCGTGCGCGCCACCCTGGCCGCGCGCGACGCCGGTTTCGACTGGCTGGAACTGCACTGCGCGCACGGCTACCTGCTGTCGAGCTTCATCTCGCCGCTTACCAACCGGCGCCGGGACGCCTATGGCGGCAGCCTGGAAAACCGCTGCCGCTACCCGCTGGAAGTGTTCGCGGCGATCCGCGCCGTCTGGCCGGAGGCGCTGCCGATCAGCGTGCGCCTGTCGGCCCACGACTGGGTCGAGGGCGGCATCACGCCCGACGACGCGGTGGCGATCGCGCGCCTGTTCAAGGCCGCCGGGGCCGACATGATCGACTGTTCGTCGGGCCAGGTCAGCAAGCGGGAAAAACCGGTGTACGGACGCATGTTCCAGACCCCCTTCGCCGACCGCATCCGCAACGAGGCCGGCATCCCGACCATCGCCGTCGGCGCGATCTACGAGGCCGACCACGTCAACGGCATCGTGTCGGCCGGGCGCGCCGACCTGTGCGCCGTTGCCCGTCCGCACCTCGCCAATCCGGCCTGGACGCTGAACGAAGCGGCGCGCATCGGCTACACGGGCGCCGCCTGGCCGCGCCAGTACCGCGCCGGCAAGCTGCAGCTCGAGCGCAACCTCGAGCGCGAGCGCCAGCTGCAGGCCGCCGGCAGCGGCCTGAGTCCGCAGCAGCTGGCAGCACGCCTGCTTGAAGGCTGATCTTCATTTTTTTCAGGAGCCAACGCATGCATTACCTACCGGGCCAGGCGCACCGGCTGCCGGGCAACCGCGCCAGCCTTGCCGACTACCAGGCCACCCACTTCCAGTTCGCCGTGCACGAGCGGGTGGCGACCATTCTTCTCGACCGGCCGGAGCGCAAGAACCCGCTCACCTTCGATTCCTACGCCGAGCTGCGCGCGCTGTTCCAGGCCCTGGCCTATGCCGACGACGTCAAGGCGGTGGTGCTCACCGGCGCCGGCGGGAACTTCTGTTCGGGTGGCGACGTCCACGAGATCATCGGACCGCTGACCCGGCTCGACATGCCCGGCCTGCTGGCCTTCACGCGCATGACGGGCGAGCTGGTGAAGGCCATGCGCGCCTGCCCGCAGCCGATCGTGGCCAGTATCGACGGCGTCTGCGCCGGCGCCGGCGCGATCCTGGCGCTGGCTTCCGACATCCGCTACGGCACCGCGCGCAGCAAGACCGCCTTCCTGTTTACCCGGGTCGGCCTGGCCGGCTGCGACATGGGCGCCTGTGCGCTGCTGCCGCGCGTGATCGGCCAGGGCCGTGCGGCCGAGCTGCTCTACACGGGGCGCGCGCTGAAGGGGGAGGAAGCCGAACGCTGGGGCTTCTTCAACCGCCTGTGCGAGCCGGACGCGGTGCTGGGCGAGGCCCAGGCGTTTGCCGCCAGCCTGGCGAACGGCCCCACCTTCGCCCATGGCATGACCAAGAAGATGCTGCAGCAGGAGTGGAACATGGGCGTGGACGAAGCGATCGAGGCGGAGGCCCAGGCCCAGGCGATCTGCATGGCCACCAATGATTTCCATCGTGCCTACCACGCCTTCGTGGGCAAGGACACACCCCGTTTCGAGGGAGACTGAGCATGTCCGGTGACGATTTCCTCGACCTGCCTTTCTTCGAGCCACGCCACCGCGCGCTGGTGGGCGAACTGGATGCCTGGGCAGGGGACAATACAGGACACGCGCACGGCGGCGACGTCGA
Source organism: Massilia sp. MS-15 (assembly GCF_020176695.1). GTDB lineage: Bacteria > Pseudomonadota > Gammaproteobacteria > Burkholderiales > Burkholderiaceae_D > Telluria > Telluria hydrophila. The sequence goes on from NZ_JAIWIA010000038.1 coordinate 126,251, forward strand.
TGCCGCCTGCCGCGCCCTGGTGCGCACGCTCGGCGCCGGCGGCTGGCTGAACCACGCGATCGGCGGCGCGGGTCGCACGATCGACACCCGCGCCATCTGCCTGATCCGCGAAACCCTGGCGCGCCACGCCGGGCTGGCCGATTTCGCCTTCGCCATGCAGGGCCTCGGCAGCGGCGCGATCTCGCTGTTCGGCAGCGCGCAGCAGCAGGACACCTGGCTGCCGCGGGTCGCCAGCGGCGCGGCGATCGCCGCCTTCGCGCTGTCCGAGCCACAGGCCGGCTCCGACGTGGCCGCCATGCAGTGCGCCGCGCGCCTCGACGGCGACAGCTATGTGCTCGACGGCGAGAAGACCTGGATCTCGAACGGCGGCATCGCCGACTTCTACGTCGTGTTCGCGCGCACTGGCGACGGTGGCGGAGAAGGCGGGCGCGGCTCGCGCGGCATCTCGGCCTTCATCGTGGAGGCGGACACGCCCGGCTTCGAGATCGCCGAGCGGATCGAGGTGATCGCGCCGCACCCGCTGGCGCGCCTGCGCTTCGACGGCTGCCGGGTGCCGCTCGCCAACCGGATCGGCGAGGAAGGGCAGGGCTTCAAGGTCGCGATGGCGACCCTGGACGTGTTCCGTACCTCGGTGGCGGCGGCCAGCCTCGGTTTCGCCCGGCGCGCGCTCGACGAAGCCTTGCGCCGGGCGCGCGCGCGCGCCATGTTCGGCAAGACCCTGGCCGACTTCCAGCTGACCCAGGCCAGGCTGGCCCAGATGGCAACCGGCATCGACGCGGGTGCGCTGCTGACCTACCGCGCGGCCTGGATGCGCGACGCCGGCAAGCGGGTGACGAAGGAAGCCGCCATGGCCAAGCTCACCGCCACCGAGACCGCCCAGCAGGTGATCGACGCGGCGCTGCAGATGTTCGGCGGCCAGGGCGTGGTCAGTGGCGAGACGGTCGAGACGCTGTACCGGGAAATCCGCGCGCTGCGCATCTACGAAGGCGCGAGCGAGGTCCAGCTCCTGATCATCGCGCGCGAACTGCTGGCCGGGGAGGGCCGCTGATGGACATCCTGCAACCGGCGCACTGGGTGCGCCCCAAGGGGTATGCGAACGGCGTGGCCGCGCGTGGCCGCCAGATCTACGTGAGCGGCATGATCGGCTGGGATGCGCAAGGGGTCTTCCAGACCGACGACTTCGCCGGCCAGGCGCGCCAGGCGCTGGAGAACGTGGTGGCGGTGCTGTCCGAGGCCGGCGCCGGCCCGCAGCACATCGTGCGCATGACCTGGTATGTGCTCGACCGCGCCGAATACCTGGGCGCCGGCGCCGCCCTGGGCGCGGCCTACCGCGACGTGATCGGGCGCCACTACCCGGCCATGAGCGCGGTCCAGGTGGCGGCGCTGATGGAGGAGCGGGCCCGTGTCGAGATCGAGGTGACGGCGGTGGTGCCCGACTGACCCGGCGGCCTGCCGGCAAAGCCATGCAGGGTGAATTGCAAGCTGGCCCGCGCGGCCGTATGCTCGCGGCTTGCCGGCTTCACCGTTCACCTGAAAGCTTGTTCACATGCGCCTGACGATTCCCGCCCGATATGCCATGGCCTGGTCCGTGGCATGCGCCATTGCTAGCCCAGGGGCCTGGGCGACGCCTCCGGCCCAGGTCTACATCGACCGTGGCGAACTGCATTACGTCGGCCCGCTGTCCGCGGAGGCGAACCGGCGCGCCTTTGCGCTGTACGAGGATGGGCAGGACAAGCCGCGCATCCTGTCGATCCGCAGCAGCGGCGGGCCGACCGGCCCCGGGATGGAACTGGGCCGCTGGGTGCGCGCACGGGGCCTGGACGTGAAAGTGATGGAATATTGCATGTCGTCCTGCGCCAACTATGTGTTTACCGCGGCGCCACGCAGGGTGGTCAGCAATTTCGCGGTGGTCGCCTACCACGGCGGCCTGAGCAGCACGGGTTTTGCGCTCGACGAGGGGCAGGAGGCCATGCTGCAGGCCCTGCCGGCCGAGCAGCGCGCGGCCGCCCGCGAAAGGCTGCTCGCGACCCTGCTCGACGCGCTCAAGCCGCAAGCCGAAGCGGAGCGCCAGTTCTTTGCCGATATCGGGGTGCAGCAGCGCATTACCACCTTCGGGCAGGAGAGCCGCAATGCCCAATACCAGCGTCCGGAGTCGATCGGCTGGACCTATTCGCTGGACGACTTCGCCAGGCTCGGCGTCGGCCAGATCCGTGTGGTGAATCCACCCTGGCGCCCGCGCTTCGTCAACGCCAGCACCCCGGTCACCCTGCTCAAGCTGGACTAGCGCAGCATGCGGATTCGCGCGGCAAACAACGGGGACGCGGACAGCATCGTCGAACTGATCGGGCAACTGGGCTACGCGAACGAAGCCGGACAAGTGCGGGAACAGCTGCGCGCCCTGCGCGTGCCGGCGTCGGGCGAGGCCTTCGTCGCCGAGGACGAGGGCAGGGTCCTCGGGCTGGCGGTGGTGCATACGATCAAGCCCTTGCATGTGCCGGCGCGCTGGGCGCTGCTGTCGGCGCTGGTCGTCGATGCCGGAGGCCGCAGCGCCGGCGTCGGCGCGCGCCTGCTGGCCGCCGCCGAGCGCTATGCGGTAACCCAGGGCTGCGCGCAGATCGAATTGTCCAGCAATAGCGCGCGCACCCGGGCGCATGGCTTTTATGAACGTCACGGCTATCAGGAAAAGCGCCGGCGTTTCGTCAAGCAGCTTGCATCGATTGCCAGTCCCGCAGCCTGAGTCCGTGGCGCACGCGCCGGCCCGGGCCGGATGGCGGGTCTGCTACACTGCCTCGTTCATTCACCCAGCCTCGTCACCGCATTGATCCCGACTCCAGCCCCCGAAGGCCTGCCACCCGTGCTTGCCGGTCCCTTGCTGCGCCGCCTCGAGCCGGGCCGGCTCGTGCTCTGGCTGGTCGGCAGCGCGCCGCTCGACCTGAGCCTGGTGCTGGCGCCGCAGGACGGCGCGGAACGCCGGCTCGCGCTCGACGCGCGCCATTGCCGCGTCGTGCGCATCGGGCGCCACGCCTGCGTGCACCTGATCGACGTCGCGCTGCCCGAGCCGCTGCCGCAGGACACCCTGGTCGACTACGACCTGCTGGTGCGGCACGCCGACGGCAGCGAGGCCGGTATCGCGCAGTGGGCGCCGCACCTGCTGCATGCCGGCGCGGCGCGGCCGAACCTGGTGCTGCGCAGCCGCAGCGACAACATCCTGTTCGGTTCCTGCCGCAAGCCGCACCATCCTGCGCCCGACGGCATGGCCCGCGCCGACGCGCTGATGGCCGAACACGCGCGCTACCCCGGACAGGCCGGCGAACGGCCGGCCTTCCTGATGCTGTGCGGCGACCAGGTCTATGCGGACGACGTGGCCGGCCCCATGCTGGCGGCGATCCACACGCTGGTCCAGCGCCTGGGCCTGTACGACGAATGCCTGGAAGGCGCGGTGGTCGCGGACAGCGAGGCGCTGTACCGCCATCCGGCCAGCTACTACCGGCGCGAAGAGCTGCTGCCGGCGGTCCGGTCCAACAACCTGCTGCGCGAGCGCTTCTTCGGCGGCAGCGAAAAGCCGATTTTCACCACGGCGAATGCGCACAACCACCTGGTGACCCTGGCCGAAGTGATGGCCATGTACCTGCTGGCCTGGTCGCCCGTGCCGTGGCAGCTGGTGGAGGAGGCGCCCATGCCCCCGCCCGCGCTGGCGCTCGCGCCGAAACACGTGCAACGCTGGCAGCGCGAAGCGCAGGCCCTGGCGGGCTTCCGGCGCGACCTGCCGCGCGCGGCGCGCCTGATGGCGCACGTGCAGACCCTGATGATCTTCGACGACCACGACATCACCGACGACTGGAACCTGGCGGCCAGCTGGGAAGCCACGGCCTACGGCCACCCGTTCTCGCGCCGCATCGTCGGCAACGCGCTGGTCGCCTACATGCTGTGCCAGGGCTGGGGCAACCGGCCCGAGGTGTTCGGTGCGGCGCTCGACGAGCTGGCGGCGCTGGCCGCCGGCGCCGATGCCGACAACCGGCTCGACCCCGGGGCGCAGGATGCGCTGATCACGCGCCTGCTGTCCTTCCGCCACTGGGACTTCGTGCTGCGGACGGCGCCCACGGTCATCGTGCTCGATACCCGCACGCGGCGCTGGCGCAACCGGCGCCGGCCCGACTACCCCTCGGGCCTGATGGACTGGGAAGCGCTGACCGCGCTGCAGCACGAGCTGCTGGACGAAAAGGCCGCCGTCATCGTCTCGGCGGCGCCGATGTTCGGGCTCAAGCTGATCGAGGTGGTGCAAAGGATCGCCACCTTCGCCGGCATGGCCCTGACCGTGGATGCCGAGAACTGGATGGCGCACCGGGGCGCGGCCAGCAGCATGCTCAACATCTTCCGCCATTCGCGCACCCCGGGCAACTACGTGGTGCTGTCGGGCGACGTGCACTATTCCTTCGCCTACGACGTGGAAGTGCGCGAAGCCGATGAACCCGGGCGCGCGCCGCATGTCTGGCAGATCACCAGCAGCGGCATCAAGAACGAGTTCCCGCGCCGCCTGCTCGATTGGTTCGACCGCCTCAACCGCTGGCTGTACGCGCCACGCTCGCCGCTGAACTGGCTCACCCAACGGCGCGACCTCGCACTCACGCCTTATCTGCCGGACCGGCGCCAGCATGGCGAGCGGGTCTGGAACGGCGCCGGCATCGGCCAGGTATGGCTCGATGCGCAGGGTCGGCCGCTGCGCATCGTGCAGCACAATGCCGACGGCCGGCCCGCGACCCGCTTCCTGGCGCCGGAACAGGGAGCGTCGCCCGCCGCGGCCGCCGGGCAGCCCTTCACGAAACGCTGACGGCCGGCCGCCGCCCGGGCGCCGGGCCGTGCGCGTTTCTGGTACGGTGCAGCCAACGGCAACCGATGGAGGCAGCATGAACAAGCAGATCGTACGCGTGATCGAGAAACTCGAGGATGCCGAGCGCGCGCGCCAGGCATTGCTGGACGCCGGCTTCGACCGGGACGGCATCGAGATCAGCCATACCGGCGACGAAGCCGGCCCCGCGGAAGCGAATTTCACGGTAGGCGACTCGCCCGCCGTCAAGGGCGGCACCGACTACAAGGATGTGTACACGCCGGGACTGGAAATCGGCAAGTGCGTGATCACGGTCACGGCCGACGAGGCGCGGCTGGACAAGGCGGCGTCGATCCTCGGCTACCATGGCGCCCGGGACAACGACCCCGCCCACCGCCACTGAACGGGCGGCGGGATAGGCGCGGCGGGGCGGGTGCGACGGCGGTGCTAGCTCCAGCTCAGGTCGGTCTTGGCGAGCGGTAGCTGGCGCACCCGCTTGCCGGTCGCGGCGAAGATCGCATTGCAGACCGCCGGCGCGAGCGGCGGCAGGGCCGGTTCGCCCAGGCCCGTCACCGGATGGTCGGTCAGGATGAAGTGGGTCTCGATCTTCGTCGGCGTATCCGGCATGCGCAGCAGGCCGTAATCGTGGAAGTTGCTCTGCACGATGCGGCCGTCCTGGATATCCAGTTCGGGGAACATCATGGTCGACAGGCCGTCGATCACCGAGCCTTCGACCTGGTTCTCGGCGCCTGACAGGTTGACGATCTGCGACCCGACATCGGCCGCCACCACCACCCGGTCCACCTTCAGCCGGCCGTCGCGCGATACCGTGACCTCGGCCACCTGCGCCACATAGCCACGGTGGCTGAAGTGGAAGGCGATGCCCTGGCCCTGGCCGCGCGGGAAGGTCTTCTTGCCCCAGCCGGCGCGGCGCGCCACCTCGACCAGCACGTGGCGCATGCGCTTGACGTCGTAGGGCAGGCCGGGCCGCGACAGGCCGCGTTCGCTGCTGGCCGGCACCAGGTCCTTGTTGCCCAGCAGTTCGAGGCGGAATTCCAGCGGATCGCGCCCGCCCGCATGCGCCAGCTCGTCGATGAAGCTGTGCAGTACCCAGGAGAACACGCAGCTGCCCGGCGCCCGCCATGGCCCCATCGGGACCCGGCATTCGAGCAGGGTCTGCTCGAACAGGCAGTTGTCGATCCAGCGCCCCGGGAACTCGTCGGCCGACAGGCTGCCGCCGCTGCCCGGCTGCAGCACGCTTTTCCCCTCGCGCTCGACGCGGTTGGCGAAGCTGACGAAGTGGTTGTGCCAGGCCAGCGCCTTGCCGCTGGCATCGACGCCGCCGCGCAGGAAGTGGAAGCCGCCCGGGCGGAAATGGTCGTGCTGGAGGTCGTCCTCGCGGGTCCAGGTCAGCTTGACCGGTGCCGACAGCCTGCGCGCGATGGCCGTCGCCTCGACGATGAAGTCCGAGCTCAGGCGCCGGCCGAAGCCGCCGCCGCTGCGGATGATGTGCAGCTGGACCTGTTCCTTCGGGATGCCGAAGGTGGACGCGACCAGGGCCTGGCCGGCGCCCGGATTCTGGGTCGGGGCCCACAGTTCGAGCACGCCGTCCGCACGCATCCAGGCGGTACAGTTCTGCGGCTCCATACTGGCGTGCGAGATGAATGGATAGCTGTAGGCCGCTTCCACCACCTTCGCCGCCTTGGCGAGCGCGGCCGGCACGTCGCCGTCCCTGCGCACGGTGGCGGCGCCCGGCCCCCGGGCGGCGGCCTGGGCCTGGGCGGTGAAGCCGGCCCAGCTGTGCGCCGCGCCTTCGCCTTCATCCCACACCACCCGCAGGGCGCCGCGCGCGCGCAGCGCGGCCCAGGTCGAGGTGGCGACGATCGCCACGCCCGGGCGCAGCCCGTTCAGGTTGCCCGTGCCGTCGACGATGAAGGCGTCGCGCACGCCCGGCATCGCTTTCACCGCGTCCAGGTTGGCGCTCACCGGCTTGCCGCCGAACACCGGGCACTTGGCATACACGGCGTACAGCATGCCCGGCAGGCGCACGTCGATGCCGAACAGCGGACGGCCGGCCACGATGGCGGCATTGTCGACGCCGCCGATGCGCTTGCCGAGCAGGCGGTAGGCCGACGGGTCCTTCAATACCACCGCCTGCGGGTCGGGTAGCGGCAGGGTGGACGCCTTTTCCACCAGCGCGCCATAGCCCAGGCGCCGTCCGCTCGGGCCGTGGGAGACGGCCCCCTGCGCGGCGCTGCATTCGGCCACCGGCACGCCCCAGGTCGCCGCCGCCGCTTGCACCAGAATGGTGCGTGCGGTCGCGCCCAGGCGGTGGAAGTGTTCGTAGTTGGTGGGGGTCGAGGTCGAGCCGCCCGCGCCCTGCGGCCCGTAGCGCGCCGTGTCGAGGTCGCCCTGGACCACCTGCACGTCCTTCCATGCGACGTCGAGCTGTTCCGCGATGACCATCGGCAGCGAGGTCTTGATGCCCTGGCCGATCTCGGGCTGCTTCGAGACCAGGGTCACGCGGCCGTCGCGGCCGATGCGGATGAAGGCGTTCGGGCTGAACTCCGGCGCGGCCGCGCGTTCGCCCGCCGCCAGCACGCCTTCGGCCGACATCCCGAGCAGGAGGGCGCCGCCAGCGGCGCTGCTGCGCAGGAAGCGGCGCCGGGAAGGAGAGCGGAGGGCGTTCATTGCTTGCCCTTTCCCGGCGCGGCAGGCTTGGCCGTCCTGCCCTTGGCCGCGATCTCGGCCGCGCGGTGGATGCCGGCGCGGATCCGGGTATAGGTGGCGCAGCGGCACAGGTTGCCCGCCATCGCCGCGTCGATCTGGGCGTCGGTCGGTGCCGGATGCTGTTTCAGGAGCTGGCAGGCGGTCATGATCTGGCCCGCCTGGCAGTAGCCGCACTGGGGCACGTCGAGCTCCTGCCAGGCCAGCTGCAGCGGATGGCTGGCCTGCGGGTCCAGGCCTTCGATGGTGGTGATCTTCTGCCTGCCCAGGCTGGAGACCGGGGTCAGGCAGGCGCGCGCCGGTACCCCGTCGAGGTGCACGGTACAGGCGCCGCATTGGCCCAGGCCGCAGCCGTACTTGGTGCCGACCAGCCCCAGGCTGTCGCGCAGGGCCCACAGCAGTGGCGTGTCGGGTTCGACCTCGACGGTCTGCGCCTTGCCGTTGATGTGCAGCGTGTATTGACTCATGAAGGGAACACCTCGTCGATGGCGGGAAGGGCCGGCGCGCGGCCGGAGTATCCGCCATGCTAATCGAATCGCGCTCGCTCAACAATATTTCGTGTTTCTATATAGAACGAGACAATGTAAGTACGTAGACTATGTAATACTTTGTCGTCTTCCTGAACTGCGTTTTCACTTTCATGACCCAACCCGGTCCCCGCCTGCCATCGGCGAGTCTGAAGCTACGGCTGGCCTCGGTGGCAGCTTTGCTCGTGTTCGCTACCACCCTCCTGGTGACCCTGTCCACACTGTCAGTCGCGGAACGCGACATGAAGTCCGTCATCGGCGCCCAGCAATACACGCTGCTGTCGGGCGCGGCTTCGTTCATGGACGACCGGCTGGCCGCCCGCCGCGCCCAGGTGGAAGCGCTGGCCGGCACCATACCGGCCGCCCTGCGCACCGACTGGGGAGGCTTGCAGCCCTTCCTGAAGCGCCAGATGCGCCTGTGGGGGCCGGACGAATACCTGAACATCGTCGTGTTCGACGGCTCCGGCGAAATGCGGCTGTCGCTGCAACCGCTGCCGGGCATGAAAACGCTGAACGCGCGCGGCAGGGATTACTTCGACCTCGCGCTGGCCACCGGCACGGGGGTGATCTCGCGCCCGATCCGCAGCCGCCTGACGAATAACCTGATCGTCGTCATCAGCGCGCCGGTGACCGACGAGGCGGGCAAGGTGGTCGCGGTGCTGACCGGCAGCGTGGACCTGCGCCGTTCCGGCTTCCTGCGCCAGGTTTCCACCCTGAAGCCCGGCAAGACCGGCTACCTGTTCCTGATGACTTCCGATGGCATGATCATCGACCATCCGGATCCCTCCCGCCTGCTCCAGCACGTGGGCGGCCGGCCGGGCGTCAACCACGGCACCGAGCGTGCGCTGGCCGGTTTCGAAGGCTGGCTGGAGGCGCGCAGCAAGGATGACACCGACTCGATCTACGCCTACAAGCGCCTGCGCACCACCGGCTGGATCCTGGCGGCGCGCTTCCCGACCGCGGAAGCCTTCGCCCCGCTCGAGGCGATGCGGCGCAACGCCTTCTTCAGCGCCGGCGCGCTGGCGCTGGCGGCCGGCCTGCTGGCCTGGGCGGTCGTGTACCGCCTGCTGGGACCGCTGCACGACCTGCGCGAGAACGTGGCCGCGATCCAGCTCGACGGCGCCGGCATCGACGTGCTGCGCGACGGCGGCAAGGACGAGATCGGCGAGCTGGCGCGTGCCTTCCACGCCCTGATGGCCGAGCGCGAGCGCGCCGAGTACGCGCGCGCCGCCAGCGAGCGCCGGCTGCGCACCATCACCGACAACCTGCCGGTGCTGATCTCCTACATCGACCTTGAACAGCGTTTCCGCTTCGGCAACGCGACCTTCGAAAAATGGTTCGGGGTGACGCCGGACACCCTGGTGGGCATGTCCCTTTCCGATCTGCTGGGCGCCCAGGCCGCCGCCGAGATCGGTCCCCACCTCGCGCAGGCCTTCGGCGGCGAGGCCGTGACCCACGAGCTCAGGCTGGCGCTGCGCGGCGAGCACCGCATCCTGCAGGCCACCTACATCCCCGACCACCAGCCCGGCGACGGCGTGGCCGGCGTGTATTCGCTGGTGCACGACATGACCCACGTGAAGGAGGTCGAGGAACAGCTGCTGCAGCTGGCGCGGATCGACAGCCTGACCGGCATCGCCAACCGCCGCATGTTCGGCGAGACCCTGCACCATGCGCTCGACCGGGCGCGCCGCAGCGGCAAGCCGCTGGCCCTGGCCTACCTCGACATTGACCATTTCAAGAAGATCAACGACACCTACGGCCATGGCGTGGGCGATGAGGTGCTGAAGGAATTCGCGCACCGCCTCTGCGCCGGCGTGCGTGCCACCGACACCCCGGCCCGGCTCTCGGGTGACGAGTTCGTCGTGCTCCTGGAGGAGATCGGCAGCCGTGCCGAGGCCGAGCGCATCGCCGCCAAGATCGTGGACGGCATGCGCGTGCCATTCGCCACCAGCGCCGGACCGGTGCAGGCCTCGACCAGTGTCGGGGTCGCGTTGTCTCAGCCGCGCCAGGCCCAGGAGGCGCTGCTGGCCGCGGCCGACAGCGCGCTGTATGCGGCCAAGGGCCAGGGCCGCAACGGCTACGCCTTTTTCGAAGGCTGAGCGGGCTACAGGCCCTGCGGATAGGTTTCGGGCGGCTCGCCCGAATGCCAGCCGCTGGTGGCGTCGAGCGGCGTCACCGCGCTGGTGCGGTCGATGTGGACCACGGCGTCGAACTGCTGCGGCAGCCGGGCCATGAAGTAGTGGCTCTGGCGCTCGCTGCGCGGCAGGTACAGCACGCCGATCGCGCGCTCCAGCCGCTCTTCCATCAGTAGCTCGCGCGCGGCTCCGGGCGCGCGCAGGGGCAGGTAGAAACGCGCGATGCCGACCTCGTGCAGCAGGTGCTCGTAGCTGCCGGGCATGCCCGGGCGCACATGCTTGTGCAGGGCCGGCCCGTCCCACTCCGAGGCGGCGGTGACCCGGCCGTCGTAGGTGGTGAAGCCGATCAGGCAGGCGTCCTGGCCGTAGGCCTTGCGCGCCAGTTCGCCCACGTTCCATTCGCCCTGCCGTCCGATCTCGGTCGCGCGCGCGTCGCCGATATGCGAGTTGTGCTCCCACACGACGATCCGGGCCGGCTTGCCGTCGCGCGACAGGTGACGCGCGAGCGCGTCGAGAGTCTCGGCCATGTGGCTGTCGCGCAGGTTCCACGACGAGACGCGGCCGCGGAACATGGTGCGGTAATACTCTTCGGCGTTCCGGACCAGGCGCGCGTTCTGCTGGGCGTGGAAGTAGGCGTCCTCGGCGCAGGCGCCATCGGCCTGGATGTAGTCGAAGGCGCGCTGCTGCAGTTCCTGGAGCGCGGCCTGCACCCCCTGCTGGCAGGATTCGGACAGGCCGACGCCGGTCGCATAGCCATAGTGCTGGCTGTCCTCGCCGTAGTGGTCGAAGCAGGCGTAGCGGCGCCGGGTTTCCTGGGCCGCAGCCGGATCGACCGCGTCCAGGTAGCGCAGCACTTCCTGGATCGAGGTAAACAGGCTGTACAGGTCGAGGCCGTAGAAACCGGCCCTGGCCGCGGGCGCCGCGTCGTTGCGGGCGCGCAGCCATTCCACGAAGCGCAGCACCGAGGTGTTGCGCCACATCCAGGCCGGGAAGCGCTCGAAGCCGGCCAGGGCGCTGCGGGCGTCCGGGTCCGTGCCTTCGCCGCGCACGTAGCGGTTGACGCGCCACGCATCCGGCCAGTCGGCCTCGACGGCCACCGCCGTGAAGCCCTTTTCCTCGATCAGGCGCTGGGTGATGCGGGCGCGCTCATCGTAGAACTCGGCGCTGCCGTGGGTGGCCTCGCCGAGCAGCACGAAGCGGGCCTCGCCCACCAGGTCGAGCAGCGGGTCGTAGTCGGACGCGGCGCCCGTCAGCGGATGGGCCGCCGCCCGCAGTATGGCGCTGTCGCGATCGGTGCGCGTGGCCATGGCGCTCCCTCCAGCCTGCGTCGGCTCAGTGCAGGTAGCGCCCGCCGGCGGCATCGTCCGGCGCGGCCGGCGGCGCGGCGCCGTGCCGCTGCGCTTCCGGCTGCGTCTGCGGGGTCGACGGCGTGCCGGTCGTGACGGGCATGGCTGGCATGCCGTCGGTGGCGCGCGTGCTGCCCGCGGATTTCCTGCGGCCGATGTTGTCGGTGACGCGGTAGGTCCGGTTGCGCGTGGCCTGCATCAGCAGGGCCAGGGCCGCGAGCCCGACCAGCAGGCCGGCGGGCGAGCGGCGCATCAGGCCGAGCAGGCCCAGCATGCCGCCGCCGACCAGGGCCGGGTGCGGTGCATCGCCGTGCCAGTCGGCGGCGCCATCGCGCGCGTGCGCGTGGCCGTAGGTCTGGCTGGGGCTGCGCTGCCCGCCCAGGCCGCGCAGCCAGGCGCCCAGTCCGCCGCTTGCCCGGCTGCCGCTGTCGTAGTCGGGACTGGCCGTATAGCTGTTGTGACGCGCCGCCGCGTGCCCGGCGTCGCTGTCCTGGCGCAGGCGCCGGACGGCGTTCCCACCTCGTTCGGCGGCCTCGTGCGCGTCATGGCGGGCCCGGTCGGCGCCGCGTGACAGCGCGTCCGTGGCGCTGTCCTTCAGGTCGGCCAGGCGGTCGCCGGCCTGGTGCAGGACATGGTCGACCGAGGCGCCGGTACGGGCCCCGGCGCTGCGCAGCGCCGACAGGGCGCGCGCCCGGCGCGCGGCACCGCGCTCGGGGTCGAGCAGGTACATCATCAGCGCGCCGCCCGCGACTGCGCCTATCCACTTGCCCACATAACCCACGTCGGTGCCGGTCTCGGTTGGTATCGGTTTCATGTCTGCTCCTTTCTGTTGTCCTGGTATGGCTGGCGGACCGCGGGCGCTGCCCATGCCTGCGCCAGCAGGTCCTGCACTTCTTCGTCCTCGGTCTGCCCGAAGGCGCGGTAATACTGGCCGACCGCCTGGAAGCGCGGCGGGGCGAGCGGACAGACCAGCTCGTCGACTCCCTGCGCGAGCCGCGCGAGCGTGTCGGGCGCGCCCACCGGCGCCGCCACCACCAGCCGCGCCACCCCCTGGCGCCGTACCACCTGGACCGCCGCCAGCATGCTGGCCCCGGTCGCGATGCCGTCGTCGACCAGGATCACGCAACGCCCCGCCAGCACCGGCGGCGGGCGCCCGCCGCGGTAGAGGCGGTCGCGCCGTCCGAGTTCGGCCAGTTCGCGCGCGCTCACGCGCTCGACCTGTTCCTGGGTGACGCCCATCAGGCCTGGCACGCCCGGCTGCAGCACGCGCACGCCGCCGCTGCCGATCGCTCCCATGGCGAATTCCTCATGCCCGGGCAAGCCCAGCTTGCGCACCAGCAGGATGTCGAGTTCGGCACCGAGCGCCCGGGCCACCGGGAAGGCCACCGGGACGCCGCCGCGCGGCAGGGCCAGCACGATCAGTCCGGGCTGGCCGGCATAGTGGCGCAGGTGGCGCGCCAGCTGGCGGCCGGCATGGGCGCGGTCCTTGTAGCCTTCGGTATCCAGCATGGTGTGGCGACTATTCTGCAAACGGTGATGCAAACGGCAAAACGTCCGCGCCGCGCGGCGGCGGGCGCCGCAACGCGGTAGGCGGACCATGGAAGCGACGAGCGCTTGCTACTGGATGGTCAGGCGGCGTGCTTCAGTGCCCTGCTTTTTGGGCAGGCTCAGCTGCAGTATGCCGTTCTCGAGCCGCGCCTGCGCCGCACCGTCGTCGATTTCGGTGGGCAGGGCGAAGCTGCGCATGAACCTGCGTGCGGTGCGTTCAGCATACACCACGGTCTCACCCTCGCGGCGTTCGTTTGCCCCGCGGCACTCCGCCTCGATGGTGATGCGCTGGCCGTCCACCGAGACCTTGACGTCTTCCTTGTCGACGCCAGGCAGCTCGGCCTGGATTTCATAGGTCTTGTCGGTCTCGCGCACGTCGAGGCGCGGCGTGGCGGCGCCGTCGCCGGACCAGGCTCCGCCTTCGGCGATGGGCGCGAAGAAATCCTGGAACATGCTCTCGACCATGCGTCCGAACTGGTCCTCGACCGAGCCCGGACGGTAGGCCGGAAGCGCGCTATGGCTTCGTCTGACGAGATTCATGATGGCCTCCATGGATGAACATCGGGATCGCCGGCGGGTGCCGGCAGTTCCTTTATAGGCAAGGAAGGGGCGGTTTTCAAGCGCCCCGGAGCGCGGGCGCGGGCCTCAGCGCACGTCGAGCAGCTCGACGTCGAAGATCAGGCTGGCGTTCGGGGGAATCGGGCCGGCGCCACCGGCGCCGTAGCCCATCGCGGGCGGCAGGATCAGGGTGCGCTTGCCGCCCACCTTCATGCCCTGCACGCCTTCGTCCCAGCCGGGAATGACCTGGCCGCCGCCGACCTGGAAGCTGAACGGCGAACGGCCGCGCGAGGAATCGAACTCGGCCCCATGCTGGGTCGGCGCGGCCGGGTCGTAGAGCCAGCCCGTGTAGTGGACCACGGCGGTGGAGCCGGCCACGGCTTCCTTGCCGGTGCCGACCTGGGCATCGATCTTCTGGAACGCCACCGCAGGTCCTTCGGCCTGGGCCGTGGCGGGGGCGGCGGTGGAGGTGGAGGCAGCCGGAGGCGCGTCGCTGCGCTTGCAGGCGGTGGCGGAAAGGGTCAGCGCGAGGCCGAGCAGGCAGTTGCGCAGGAGTAGGCTCATGTGGTCATTCATGTGGTTCATCCAAGGAGACGGCGGTGGAAACGCAGGTGGTCTTCGACGAAGGTCGAAATGAAGTAATAGCCGTGGTCGTAGCCGGCATGGCGGCGCAGGCTCAGGGGCTGGCCGGCGCGCGCGCAGGCCTGTTCGAAGGCTTCCGGATACAGCTGTTCGGCGAGGAACTTGTCGTCCTGTCCCTGGTCGATCAGGATCCCGCCGGGGAAGGGCGCGCCCGCCATGTCGTTCATCAGCTCGGTGGCGTCATACTGGCGCCAGGCCGCCTGGTCGGGGCCGAGATAGCCGCCGAAGGCCTTCTGGCCCCATGGGGCGCGCATCGGCGCCGCAATCGGCGCGAAGGCCGAAACCGAGCGGAACAGCTCAGGCTTGCGCAGGGCGATCATCAGCGCGCCGTGGCCGCCCATCGAGTGGCCGAAGATGCCGACCCTGGCCGGATCGGCCGGCAGCATGGCCAGCACCAGTTCGCGCAATTCCAGGATGTGGCTGTACATGCGGTAGTGGCGGGCCCAGGGTTCCTGCACGGCGTCGACATAGAAGCCGGCGCCGACGCCGAAATCCCAGCTGTCGGTTTCGCCCGCCACACCGGCGCCGCGCGGGCTGGTGTCGGGGGCGACCAGGATCAGGCCTTCCTGCGCCGCCACCCGCTGCGCGCCGGCCTTGGTCATGAAGGTCTCTTCGGTGCAGGTCAGGCCGGCGAGGTAGAACAGCACCGGCAGGCGCTTGCCTTCGGCGCCGGGGGGCAGGTAGACCGAAAAACGCATCGGCAGGCCGATCGCCTGCGAGTCGGCGCGGTAGAAGCGCTGCACGCCGCCAAAACAGGCGTGTTCGTTGAGGAGTTCGGGCATGGGTGCATCAAGAAGTGGAGAATGGCGCAAGTATGCCTTGCCGCGCGCCGCCTTGCCAGTCTGCTCACACGAAGCCGAGCGCGCCCAGCAGGGCCCCGGCGCCGAGCAGCCACAGCAGATGCAGGCGGGTGCGCCAGAGGATCAGTCCGCTCGATACCGCCGCCATGCCGCGCAGGGCGCCGGCCAGCGCCGGATCGGACGCGTGGCGCGCATGCAGGGTGGCCAGGGCCAGCACCAGCACCAGCGGCAGCGCCAGCAGGCCGGCCATGGCGCTCAGGGCGCCGCCCAGCCCGAACCAGCGGGCGCCGAGCATCATGGCCAGGTTGACGACGTTTGGACCCGGCAGGATCTGGGCCACTGCCCAGTCTTCAATGAATTCTTCCGGGGTCAGCCAGCGCTTGCGCTCGACCAGCTCGCGCTGCACGACGGCCAGCACCCCGCCGAAGCCCTGCAGGGCCAGCAGGGTGAAGGAAAGGAACAAGGCCGGTGCGCGAGGCCGGACCCGGCCGGCTTCCCGCCCACGCATGGGGCCTGCCTCAGCCGCCGCCGATGCCGCGCATGACCTTGCCGCTGCCGCCGCAGTTCGGGCAGGGTTTGCCGTCGACTTTGCCGCTGCCGGCACAGTCTTCGCACACGTCTTCGCCAGCCCCCGGGGTGCCGGGTTGCGCTTCGTCGCCAGGGTTCAGTTCGGGTTCGGGATGAATGCTCATGGAGTCCTCGCAATGGTGGGTGCGCAGGCATTGTAGGCGGCGCCGGCGCGGCGCGGCGCAGCGCTGGACGCTGTGCGAGCCGCCACGGTTTATGCACAAAAATTTCCTAAAAATAATTTTGTGCCTGCGTGTCGACAATTCACGGAAGGCGCACGTAAGCCCTTGATTTATGGGGCTATCAAGGCTGCCTTCCCAATAGGCAAATTGTTGAAAGCCGCACGGATGGCCGCGTGCGCCATGTCAAGCCCCCGCTTTTCCACATACTTATTCACAGACTTTGTGGATATCCGGAAAACTTTTTATAGATGAAGTACTTAGCCGTATATGTGAACGTACTTTATGACATGATTACCAGCAAGCCGGCATGGAGAAGGCGCCCGCGATCGTGCGCAGGCTTGCAAAACGCGGGATTTGGTCTTGCACAAGCTTACTGGATAAATGCACAGTATGGCATTGCCAGTCGCCGCTCCCTGTTCCTGTTCTCCATGCCCGCCGTACTGGCTCGATGCCGCGCAGCATCAGCTGCGCATGCCGGTGCCGGAACGTGCGCGTGCTGGTACGGGAGCGTGCCCGGAATGCCTGGAAATGAACGCAGATGGATGCATGTTGGCGACTTGTCCCCTGGACCGCTGCTGGACCGACGGATGTATGAAATTGGCAACATGCACAGGGAGCATGCATCGCTAAGTCATTGATTTTGGGCCCTTATGTCATTGCCTTCAGAACAGGCAATGTATTGAAACCCGCATCCGTACTGGACTTGCGGCTTGTCAAGTAGTGCTTTTCCACATCTTTATCCACAGTTCTTGTGGATAGTAAAAAATTCTGAATGAAATCAAGGATTTGTGGCAGGGAAGGAGTTTCCCATCCGTCCCATACTACGACTCCACGGCCCGTTTCAAGCGTTCCAGCTCGGCCAGGAAGCGATCCGCCGCCACCGCAGGCGGCCACGGTTCCCACGGCGCGCAGCCGAACCGCGCGACAAGCGGATCCTGGTCCAGCACCGCGGCCCGGATCTTGAGCGTACGCCGCACTTCTTCGCGGGTCCAGCCGGTCACGTGCACGGCTTCGCTGGCGGCGGCCAGGCGGTCGGCCTGCTTGTGCAGGCGGTGTTCCTTTTCGGTCCAGGCCGGCAAACCATAGCGCAGGAAAACCACCTGCTCCAGGCGTTGGGTGAGCGCGCGGAAGCCATCGCCCAGGAAAGGCTTGATTACCGAGATGGCGTCGAAGCCAAGCAGGCCTTCCTCGGCGTCGTGCAACAGCTCGCGCAGGTCCTGCAAGGGGCCAGGCGCGGGCGCCAGCGCGCGGCGCAGCAGCATGACGCTGAGCGAGTGCTGGGCCACCGACAGCGGCAGCGGCCAGGCCGAGTGCCCGCCCCAGCGGTAGGTGCGGGCCAGGCCGAGCGCCAGGTCGGCATCGTCCCAGTCGAAGGGCGTCGGATTCAGCAGGTCAAGGCGCTTGCCGGAAGGCATGCGGACCCAGGCGCGCACGTCGGCGCTGGATGAGTTGTGCATGTGGCGATTCTACACACGGCCCCCGCCATTCTCCGCATAATTGATACAGCCGAAGCGGAAGCGCCGTGCGCTCCCTACACTAGGCCAGCTTGGCGGCCCAAGGGTGGGAACCGCGGACCGTGAACAGGAGGCAGCATGAACGAAGCAGCGGACGCGGCGCTCGACTGCGACGTGCTGGTGGTAGGTGGTGGCATCAATGGCGCGGGCATCGCGCGCGACGCCGCGGGGCGTGGCATGCGCGTGGTGCTGTGCGAACAGGACGACCTGGGTGCGCATACCTCGTCCGCATCGAGCAAGCTGGTGCACGGTGGCCTGCGCTACCTCGAGCACGGCGAGTTCGGCCTGGTGCGCAAGGCCCTTGCCGAGCGTGAAGTGCTGCTGTGCAGCGCGCCCCACATCATGCGCCCGCTGCGCTTCGTGATGCCGCACGACCCGGCGCGGCGCCCGGCCTGGCTGGTCCGCGCCGGCCTGTTCCTGTACGACCGCCTGGCCCGGCGCGCCTTCCTGCCCGCCTCGCGCGCGATCGTCCTGGCCGGGCACCCCGCCGGCGCGCCGCTCAAGCCCGCCTATGCGCGCGCCTTCGTGTATGCGGACGGCTGGGTGGACGATGCCCGGCTGGTGCTGCTGAACGCGCTCGATGCGCACGAGCGCGGCGCCACGGTCCTGACCCGCACCCGCTGCATGGCCCTGGCCCGTGGCGCCAGCCACTGGAGCGCCCGCGTCGAAGGCCCCGAGGGCAGCCGCATGCTGCGCGCGCGCTGCCTGGTCAACGCCGCCGGACCGTGGGCGGCCAAGCTGGCGCAGCTCGCCACCGGCGCCGCTCCCGCACAGCGCCTGCGCCTGGTGAAGGGCAGCCACATCGTGTTGCCGCGCCTGTTCGAGCACGACCACGCCTACCTGTTCCAGCATCCGGACGGACGGGTCGTGTTCGCCATGCCCTTCGAGGGCGCCTACACGCTCGTCGGCACCACCGACGTCGAGTACGGGGGCGACCCCGGCCGCGCCGCCATCACGGCCACCGAGACGGCCTACCTGTGCGAGCTCGCCAACCGTTATTTCCGGCGCCAGGTCGGCCCGGCGGACGTGGTGTGGAGCTATGCCGGGGTGCGCCCGCTGCTCGAGGACGAGGCGGCCAGCGCCAGTGCCGCCACCCGCGACTACCTGCTCGCGCGCGATACCCGTGGCGCACCGCTGCTGTCCGTCTTCGGCGGCAAGATCACGACCTACCGTCTGTTGTCCGAACAGGCGGCGGACTGGATCGGTTGCAGGCTCGGCGCGGCGCGCGGGGCCTGGACCGCGCACGCCGTGCTGCCCGGCGGCGACCTGTTCGGTCCCACGCCCGATACCCGCGCCGTGAGCGGGTTCGGGCGCTGGGTGGCCGCGCTGCAAGGCCACCACCCCTGGCTGCCCGCACCGCTGGCGCTGCGCTGGGCGCGCGCCTACGGCAGCCGGGTCGCGACCCTGCTGTCGGGCGCCGCCTGCCTGGCGGATCTGGGCCCGGAAATCGCGCCCGGCCTGCATGCCGCCGAGCTGCGCTACCTGCTGCGGCACGAATGGGCCCGCTGCGCCGAGGACGTGCTGTGGCGGCGCAGCAAGCTCGGCCTGCACATGGGGCCGGAGGACGCGGCGGCGGTCCGCGACTGGATCGCCGCCGAGCTGGCCAGGACGGAAGGAGCACTGCCTGCCTGATCGCGCTATGATGGGTGCCCAAACCAAGCATGGAAGCCCTGATGCGCCTGTATACGAGTTCCCGCGCGCCGAATCCGCGCCGTGTCGCCATGTTCCTGTCCGCCAAAGGCATCGACGGCATCGAGCAGGTCGAGGTCGACCTGAACGCCGGCGGCCACCGCAGCGCCGAGTTCCTGGCCCTGAACCCGCTGGCGCGGGTACCGGTGCTGGTGCTCGACGATGGCCGCGCGCTCAGCGAGACGCGCGCGATCTGCACCTACCTCGAGGGCCTGTACCCGGAACCGAACCTGATGGGCGTGGATGCGACCGAGCGCGCCTTCATCGAGATGGCCGACCGCCGCATGGAGCTGCACCTGATGCTGGAGATCGCGCTGTGCGTGCGCCATACCCATCCCGGCCTGGCGGTGCTGGAGCAGCCGCAGTTCCCCGACTTCGGCGCGGCCCAGGGCGTCAAGATGCGCGCCACGGCGCGCTGGCTCGACGGCGAACTGGCCCGGCAGCCGTGGGTGGCGGGAGCGCGCTTCACGATCGCCGACATCACGGCCTTCTGCGCACTGGAATTCGCGCGCGGCCTGCTGAAGTTCCGGCCCGGGGAGGAGGGGATGGCGCACCTGCAGGCCTGGCGCGACCGCGTCGCGGTGCACCAAGCATAAGCTGGGCGGCCGGGCCGGCCAGCCTGCGGCGATGTGTCCGGCCCCCCTGGAACTCAGCGCACGCGCTTGTACCAGCCGCCATCCGCGAACAGCGGCTGGTAATCCTCCGCCCCCGCATCCGTCGCCGTCAGCGCCCGGTCGACCCCCAGCACCCCGAACGGCGCCAGACTGTCGCGGAACAGGCGCAGCACGCGCTGGCGCAGCAGCGGTCCGAAGTCGGGCAGGGCATGGCGGCAGACGATGCCGTGGAACTCGTTGAAGGACGCATCGGTCACCAGGCTGTACTGGGCCCAGGTGATGCGCTCGCGCAGGCGCGGCAGCAGGCGGGCCGCGCCATCCGACACCTCGAAGTAGTCGGCCAGGCGCCCGTCGCCGCCGCTGGCCGCGTACAGGGGCTGGGCCGCCGCCAGCTGCGCCACCGGCAGCGCCGCGCCGCGCGCTGCGGCCAGCTGCTCCTCGCAGGCGACGGTGGCAAACACCTCGGTACGGCCATACAGCTTTTCCTCGGCCAGCACGATCGCCAGGGTCCAGGCCTCGGCCACGCCCGCCGGCTCGGCCAGCCAGACCCTGGGCAATGCAGTGGGGCGCAGGCTGGCGCCGAGCGCCGTGCGCAGGCGGCGCGACTCCTCGGGCTGTGCGAACAGGCCGGCTGGCGGCGGCGCCAGCGCGCGCAGCAAGGCCTGGGCCGCGCCCGGCTGGTGCAGCACGCGTTCCTGCAGGCCGGACAGGGTCGCCAGCCCGCTTGCCCGCAACAGGCCCTGCAGCCGTTCGCGCAGGCGCTGGCGCGCATAGCCGCGGTAGTCGGTGCCGAAGCGCTGGTACAAGGCCTCCAGCAGCAGCTCGGTTTCGAGCTCCTCGGTGGCCGTCCTGGCGGACCAGTCGTCCGGCAGGCTGTCCTTCACGGCACCCATCGCGTTCCCCATCAGTGCAGCCAAACCCGCATCATCGACAGCAGCTGCGCCACATCGACCGGCTTGGTGATGTAGTCGGAGGCGCCGGCCGCGATGCACTTGTCGCGGTCGCCCTTCATCGCCTTGGCGGTCAGGGTGATGATCGGCAGCGAGCGGAATTTCGGAATGCGGCGGATCGCCCGCATGGTGTCGTAACCGTCCATCTCCGGCATCATGATGTCCATCAGGACGATCTCGATGCTCGGGTCCTTCTCCAGCACTTCGATGCCGTCGCGGCCGTTTTCGGCGAACAGCACCTGCATCTGCTGGCGCTCCAGCAGGGTGGACAGGGCGAAGATGTTGCGCAGGTCGTCGTCGACGATCAGGACCTTGCGTCCGGCCAGGCCGCCGTCCAGGGCGTGGATCTCCTCCAGCATGCGGCGCTGCTGTTCCGGCAGGCTGGCCTGTGACCGGTGCAGGAACAGCGCGGTCTCGTCCAGCAGGCGCTCCGGCGAACGGGCGTCCTTCATGACGATGGTCTTGGCGTAGCGCTTGAGCTTGGTGACTTCCTTGCGCGACAGCTCCTTGGCGGTATAGATCACCACCGGCAGGTCGCGCAGGCGCTCGTTGGCGCCGATGCGGTCCAGCAGGTCGAAGCCGGAAACGTCGGGCAGGGTCAGGTCGAGGACCATGCAGTCGAAGTGGGCGCTTTCCAGCGCCTCCATGGCCGCGGCGCCGGTATCGACGGTCACCATGTGGATGTCGGCATTGCCGATCAGGGCCACGATCGACTCGCGCTGGGCCATGTCGTCCTCGACCACCAGCAGCGAGCGCTTGCCGCCCATCAGGAATTTCTGGATACGCTTGAATTCCTCCTGCAGCGCCTCGCGCCCGACCGGCTTGTTGATGTAGGAGATCGCTCCCTGGCGCAGGGCGCGCTCGCGCTCCGCTTGCTGGGATATCACGTGCACCGGGATGTGGCGGGTGTTCGGGTCGCGCTTGAGGCGGTCGAGCACCGTGAAGCCATCGATGTCCGGCAGGTCGATGTCGAGCAGGATCGCCGAGGGCAGGTAGTCGCGCGCCAGTGACAGTGCCGAATCGCCGCGCTGCGTGACGATGCCCTTGAAGTTCTTTTCGCGCGCGAAGTCGAGCAGCGCCTTGGCGAAGCGTTCGTCGTCCTCCACGATCAGTACCGAGGGGTCGCCCGGGGTCACCAGCCCGCGGTCGTCCAGCACCGAGGCGTATTCGGCCAGGGCCACGTTGTTGTCGCTGCCCTCGCGCAGCGCGTCGGCGCTCGCCGCATCGCTGCGCGACTGGACCACCGGCTGGTAGGACACCGTGGTGGCCGGCGCCGGCGGCGGCGCCAGGCGGGCCGGCTGCGACTGGCGGGTCTGCTCGTAGTTGATGAAGCCGGCGCGGTTGTACGGCAGGTACAGGGTGAAGGTCGAGCCGACGTTGACCGTGGACTCGACGCGGATCTCGCCGCCCAGCAGGCGCGCCAGTTCGCGCGAGATCGACAGGCCCAGGCCAGTGCCGCCGTACTTGCGCGCGGTGGAGCCGTCGGCCTGCTGGAAGGCTTCGAAGATCAGCTGCAGCTTGTCGGACGGGATGCCCACGCCGGTGTCGCGCACCGAGAAGGCCAGCACCGCGTCGGCATGCACCAGGTTCGGGTGGTCGGCGGTCCAGCCGCTGTCGACCAGCGAGATGGTAAGCGCGACCTGGCCGTGGCTGGTGAACTTGAAGGCGTTCGACAGCAGGTTCTTCAGCACCTGCTGCAGGCGCGTGGTGTCGGTCATCACCGCGGTCGGCAGGTTGTCGGCCAGGTCCACCTGGAAGCCGAGGTGCTTGGCCTCGGCCATGTGGCGGAAGGTGCGGTCGACGTAGTTGCGCAGGTTCGAGAAGCGGTATTCCGACACGTCCAGGGTGACGGTGCCGGACTCGATCTTCGAGAGGTCGAGGATGTCGTTAATCAGGGTCAGGAGGTCGGAACCGGAGCCGTGGATGGTCTTGGCGAATTCCACCTGGCGCGCCGACAGGTTGCCCTCGGGGTTGTCGGATAGTTGCTGCGCCAGGATCAGCAGCGAGTTCAGTGGCGTCCTCAGTTCGTGCGACATATTCGCCAGGAACTCGGACTTGTACTTCGAGGACAGGGCCAGCTGGGTCGCCTTTTCCTCCAGCGCCAGCTTGGCCTGTTCCACCTCGCGGTTCTTGCGTTCCACCTCGATGTTCTGCTCGGACAGCAGGCGCGCCTTTTCGGCCAGTTCCTGGTTGGTCTGCTGCAGTTCCTGGGCGAGCGACTGCGACTGGGTCAGCAGCGACTCGGTACGGCTGTTCGCCTCGATCGTGTTCAGGACCACGCCGATCGATTCCATCAGCTGGTCGAGGAAGGACAGGTGGGTTTCGGTGAAGCGGTCCAGGGACGCGATCTCGATCACCGCCTTGACCTGCTGTTCGAACAGGATCGGCAGCACCACGATGTTGTTCGGCGGCGCCGAGCCCAGGCCCGAGGACACCACGATGTAGTCGCGCGGCACGTCGGTCAGCCAGATGCGGGTCTTCTCCAGCGCGCACTGTCCGACCAGTCCTTCGCCCGGCAGGAAGGAAGTCGGCAGCTTGCGGCTGGAGCGGTAGCCGTAGGAGGCGATCATGCGCAGGCGCGCGTCGCTTTCCTGCGAGTCCATCATGTAGAACACGCCGTGGTGGGCCGACACCAGCGGGGCCAGCTCCGACAGGATCAGCTTGGTCACCGCCTGCAGGTCGCGCTGGCCCTGCAGCAGGCGGGTGAAGCGCGCCAGGTTGGTCTTGAGCCAGTCCTGCTGCGCGTTCTTCTGCGTGGTCTCCTTCAGGTTGCGGATCATCTCGTTGATGTTGTCCTTCAGGTAGGACACCTCGCCGCGCGCTTCCACCTGGATCGAACGCGACAGGTCGCCGCGGGTCACCGCGGTCGCCACTTCGCCGATCGCGCGCATCTGGTTGGTCAGGTTCGCGGCCAGCTGGTTGACGTTCTCGGTCAAGTCCTTCCAGGTGCCGGCCACGCCGGACACGTTGGCCTGGCCACCGAGCTTGCCCTCGGTTCCCACCTCGCGGGCGACGCGGGTCACCTCGGAGGCGAACGAGGACAGCTGGTCCACCATGACGTTGATGGTGTCCTTCAGTTCCAGGATCTCGCCCTTCACGTCCACGGTGATCTTCTTGGACAGGTCGCCGCGCGCCACCGCGGTGGTCACCGCCGCAATGTTTCGCACCTGGCCGGTCAGGTTCGAGGCCATGAAGTTGACGTTGTCGGTCAGGTCCTTCCAGGTGCCGCCGACGCCCGGCACATAGGCCTGGCCGCCCAGCTTGCCTTCGGTACCCACCTCGCGCGCCACGCGGGTCACCTCGGATGCGAACGAGGACAGCTGGTCCACCATGACGTTGATCGTGTTCTTCAGTTCGAGGATCTCGCCCTTCACGTCCACCGTGATCTTCTTGGACAGGTCGCCGTTCGCCACCGCGGTCGTCACCTCCGCGATGTTACGCACCTGGCCGGTCAGGTTACCCGCCATGAAGTTCACGTTGTCGGTCAAGTCCTTCCAGGTACCGGCCACACCCGGCACGTTGGCCTGGCCGCCCAGGCGGCCCTCGGTACCCACCTCGCGCGCCACGCGGGTCACCTCGGATGCGAAGGAGTTCAGCTGGTCGACCATCACGTTGATGGTGTTCTTCAGTTCGAGAATCTCGCCCTTCACGTCCACCGTGATCTTCTTGGACAGGTCGCCGTTCGCCACCGCAGTGGTCACGTCGGCGATGTTACGCACCTGGCCGGTGAGGTTACCCGCCATCGAGTTGACCGAATCGGTCAAGTCCTTCCAGGTGCCGCCCACGCCCTTCACCTGGGCCTGGCCGCCGAGCTTGCCCTCGGTGCCGACTTCACGGGCGACGCGGGTCAC
>NZ_JAIWIA010000039.1 GCF_020176695.1 Massilia sp. MS-15
GAATCGGTCAAGTCCTTCCAGGTGCCGCCCACGCCCTTCACCTGGGCCTGGCCGCCGAGCTTGCCCTCGGTGCCGACTTCACGGGCGACGCGGGTCACCTCGGAGGCGAAGGAGGAAAGCTGGTCCACCATCACGTTGATGGTGTTCTTCAGCTCCAGAATCTCGCCTTTCACGTCCACGGTGATCTTCTTGGACAGATCGCCGTTCGCCACCGCGGTCGTCACCGCCGCGATGTTACGCACCTGGCCCGTCAGGTTCGACGCCATGAAGTTCACGTTGTCGGTCAGGTCCTTCCAGGTGCCGCCGACGCCCGGCACGTAGGCCTGGCCGCCGAGTTTGCCCTCGGTACCCACCTCGCGCGCCACACGGGTCACCTCCGATGCGAAGGAGCGCAGCTGGTCGACCATGACGTTGATGGTGTCCTTCAGCTGCAGGATCTCGCCGCGCACGTCCACGGTAATCTTCTTGGACAGGTCGCCGTTCGCCACCGCGGTGGTCACCTCCGCGATGTTACGCACCTGCGAGGTGAGGTTACCCGCCATCGAGTTCACCGAGTCGGTCAAGTCCTTCCAGGTGCCGGCCACGCCCTTCACCTGGGCCTGGCCGCCGAGCTTGCCCTCGGTGCCCACCTCGCGCGCCACGCGCGTCACCTCGGACGAGAACGAGGACAGCTGTTCCACCATGGTGTTGGCGGTCATGGCAGCGCGCAGGTACTGGCCCTTGAGCGGGTGCCCGTCCACTTCCAGCGCCATCGTCTGCGACAGGTCGCCCTTGGCCACCGCGCCGATGACGCGTGCCATCTCGGTGGTCGGGCGCACCAGGTCGTCGATCAGGGTATTGACCGAACTGATGATCGTGGCCCAGCCGCCCACCACGCCCGGCAGGTCGGCGCGCTGGGTCAGGTGGCCCTCGCGGCCGACCACGCGCGAGACGTCCGTGACCGTCTCCACCACCTTCTGCTTGGTCTCGATGATGTCGTTCAGGGTATCGGCGATCTTGCCGGACACGCCGGTCCAGTCGGACGGCATGCGCACCGAGAAGTCGCCCTTCTTCAGCGCCATCAAGGTAGTCAGCAACAGCTTCACGTCCAGCTGTTCGCCCATGTCGGTCATGTGGTTCATCGACTTCGTCCTTCTCGGTCCTGGTGTTGGGAAGTGGGTGGTCCGGCCCAGCCGGTTTGCAAGCAAGATGTTACTTTGTACGCTCACGCCAGGCATCAGCGCGCCAAATATTGCAGATTAGCAAATTCCGACTGGCAATCCGGCGGAGCGTAGCGTATTGATGGAGAGGCCGGCGCACGCTTGGAAGATGTTGTTGTATCGATACGACAAATGTTCGCATAGCAAGCTTGTTGCAAGAAAAATGTGCAGCCGGTCGCGTGATTTTCCGGCGATCTGTCATAGCATGGGCACAGATACTTCGGGTCGCCGTCCATGATAGACAATGCTTTACTGATTGGCCTGCTGGAAGCAGGCGACGAACAGTCCTGGACCGCGCAGCTGGTCGCGCTGGCGAATGCCCAGGGTTTTCCCTACGTCCTGTTCGGCCTGCTGCCATCGCGCCAGACACGTTTCAGCACGGCCTACGTGCGCACCAACTACCCCGCTGCCTGGCGCGCGCGCTACAGTGACGCCGGCTTCGTCCACATCGACCCGACCGTGGCGCACTGCCTGAAGAGCACCTTGCCGCTGGTGTGGTCGCGCGCGACCTTCGAGGAGGCGCTGGCCGGGGCCATGTACGAGGAAGCCTGCGCGCATGGCCTGCGCAGCGGCGTGACCCTGCCGGTCCACGGCCCGCAGGGCGAACTGGGCCTGATCAGCTTCGCCAGCGAACACGCGCCGGACGCCGCCTGCGCGCGCCGGGTAGCGGCAGCCCTGCCGGTGCTGGCGCTGATCCGCGACTATGCCTTCGCGTCGGCCGCGCGCTTCCATGAAGGCGCTTTGGAACCGGGCATGCCGCGCCTGACCCGGCGCGAGCTGGAGGTGCTGCGCTGGGTCATGCTCGGCAAGTCGTCCTGGGAAATCGCGCGCATCACGGCCTGTTCCGAAGCCACCATCAACTTCCACCTGGCGAACGTGCGCCAGAAATTCGGTGTCAACACGCGCCAGCAGGCCGTTGTCATCGCGCTCGGCCTGGGCCTGCTCAGCACCGAGGAGCAGCGCCGCTGATCCAGGCCCGTCCGCTGGTGAGGATCGGTGATTAAGTTGGTCCTGCGAATGCCTATACTAGGAGGTTCGAGCAGGCCCTATTCGACTTTTGGAGCCCCATGGATTCTTCGACGATCGCGCGCCCGTCCAGGGATGCCGCCGCCAGCCGCCAGCAGGGCGGCGCCGCGCCCTGGGTGGCGGGGATCGCGCTCGCGCTGGCGGTTGGGGGACTGTGCCACCGCGTCGCCACCGGCCTGGTCGAGGAAGATGCGCGGCGCCGCTTCGAGACGGTGGCGCGGCTGGCCCAGGAGCGGGTATCGAACGCGATCGTGTCCTACACCCGCGTGGTGCGCGGCATGGTGGCGCTGCACGTGGCTGGCGAGGGACCGCTGACGCGCCTGCGCCTGCACCGCTATGTACAGGCGCTCGACCTGCCGGCGCAGTTCCCGGCGATCGAGGCTGTATCCTTCATCGCCTATGTCCAGGACGCCGAGCGCGACGCCTTCATCGCCAGCGTGCGCCAGGACCGCAGCGTGGACCCGGCAGGCTATCCGCAGTTCGACATCCGTCCGGCCGGACGCCGCCCGTGGTACGCCGTGATCACCTGGGTCGAGCCGGGCCAGCAGCCCAACGACCGCGTCGGCTTCGACATCGCGGCCCAGCCCCAGATCGCGGCGGTGCTGGAGCGCGCGCGCGACGAGGCGAACCTGGGCGCGTCCGGCAATCCGGTGCGGCTCGCCCATCCCACGCCGCATACGGTGCTCGGGATGCGCGAGCCCCTGTACCGCGGCGGCGCGGCGCCGGCCACGCTGGAAGAACGGCGTGCGCGCTACATGGGCAGCATCGGCATCGCCTTCTCGGTCGACGCACTGGTGCGCCAGGCACTCGGTCCGCAGGAACGCCAGCCCGTCGCGCTCAGCCTGTACAGCGAAACCGCGCCAGGGCGGCCCGGCGCGCAGGAGCCCCTGTCGCTCGATGCGCGCGACCGCCTGCTGGTCGGCCCCGACGTACGCGGGCAGCCCGGCCCGGGCGGGCGTTTCAGCATCCTGCTGCCGATCGATTACGCCGGCACCCGCTGGAAAGCGCATTTCTCGGCCGAGCGCGCCGCGATGGCGGTCGGCGCCGACCGCTACCTGCCGCTGCTCGCCTTCGGCTCCGGTTTCGGGGTTTCGCTGCTCGGCTTCGCGCTGTTCTTCAACCTGGTGCGTTCGCGCCGCATGGCACTCGACCAGCGCATGCTGCTGGTCACGGTGCTGGACAACCTCGACGCCCATGTCTACCTGAAGGACAGCGCGCGCCGCTTCCGCTACCTGAACGCAAAGAGCGCGGTCATGATCGGCCTGCCTGCGGCGCAGATCGTCGGCCGCCGCGACATCGACGTGTCGCCCGACATGGCCGAAGCCACCTGGGCGCGCGACAGCGCCGCGCTGGAGAGCAGGGAGCGTCACGTGTGCCAGGTCGAGCTGCCGCTGCCAGACGGCAGCGTGCGCCAGATGTGGAGCGTGCGCGTGCCCCTGTTCCCGGAAGGCGAGCTGCCGGCCGTGCTGTGCATCTCGACCGACGTCACCGCGCTGCACGAACTGCGCGCCCGCGCGGATGCCGCCAGCCAGGCCAAGAGCGCCTTCCTGTCGAATATGAGCCACGAGATCCGCACGCCGATGAACAGCATCATCGGCATGACCCACCTGGCGTTGCAGGCCGGACCCGAGCCGCGCCTGCGTGCCTACCTGGAGAAGATCTACCATTCGGGCCAGCACCTGCTGGGCATCATCAACGACATCCTCGACTTCTCCAAGATCGAGGCTGGCAAGCTGGAACTGGCCACCCGCGTCTTCCTGCTGGAAGCGGTCATGCGCAACGTCGAGCTGCAACTGGGCCAGGCCGCCGCGGCCAAGGGGCTGGGCTTCGACATCGACATCGCGCCGGCGCTCGCGCGGCCCCTGCGCGGCGATCCGCTGCGGCTGGAACAGGTGCTGCTCAACTTCGCCGGCAACGCCGTCAAGTTTTCCGAGCAGGGCAGGATTTGCCTGCGCGCCCGTCTGGAACACGCCTTCGGTCCCGAACTGCTGGTGCGCTTCGAGGTGCAGGACCATGGCATCGGGATCGCACCGGGGCAACTGGCCGGGCTGTTCACACCCTTCCACCAGGCCGATCCTTCCGCCACGCGGCGCCATGGCGGCACCGGCCTGGGCCTGGTCATCAGCAAGCAGCTGGCGGAACTGATGCACGGCGAGGTCGGGGTCGACAGCATCCCGGGGCAGGGCAGTACCTTCTGGTTCACGGCGCGCCTGGCGCTCGAGGATGGCGTCGGCGCCGGGCTGGGCGCGGCCCCGGCCCCATCCGGGCAGCCGGCGCGCCTGGATGGTTGCAGCATCCTGCTGGCCGAGGACAATCCCTTCAACCAGCAGGTCGCGCGCGAGCTGCTGGCACAGGCCGGCGCCACGGTGGAGGTGGCCGGCAACGGGGCGGAGGCGCTGGCGCTGCTCGATGCGATGGTGCGGCGCCCCGACTGTGTCCTGATGGACGTGCAGATGCCGGTGATGGATGGACTGGAAGCGACCCGCCGCATCCGCCAGGACCCGCGCCTGCGCGGCCTGCTCGTGATCGCGATGACCGCCAATGCCGGCCTGGAAGACCGCGCGCGCTGCCTGGAGGCCGGCATGGACGAATTCCTGACCAAGCCGGTGGTGCCGGAACTGCTGGCGGCCACCATCGCGCGCTGCCTCGGCCGCAGCGAGGCGCCCGCGCCGGACCTGGCGCCCGCCGCGCAGCATCCCGGAGCCGGGGCCGCCGCGGTCGACCTGCCGGCGCTGGCCGCCAGCTTCGGCGGCGACCGCGCGCGCATGCGCAAGTATGCCTTCCTGTTCGTGGCCAGCGCACGCGCGGCGCTGGACGAGATCGATGCCGCGCTGGCGGCGGGCGAACTGGACGCCGCCGGGGCGGTGGCGCACCGCGTGCGCTCGGCGGCGCGTACCGTGGGCGCCGCCGGCTTCGCCGACCTGTGCGGCGAACTGGAAGCCCAGGCCGAGGCCGGGCGGGCGGCCCAGGCGCGCGCGCTGGGGGCGCGCCTGCGCGCCCAGCTGGTGCGTGCCGAGCGCGCCTTCAGCGGTGAATTCGGCATGCGTGCCCACGATCGCCAGCTGGAATCGAGGCCGTCCTGATGGGCACGGGAGCCGGGCACCATCCATGCCTTGTCAAAGGCGCAGTCAACCGGAACTATGGATGAGGACCGAACTGCCGAGCAGTTCGGCGGTCGAACGCCTGTCTCCCTCGACAGGACCCGATCATGCGCGCTCCCCGCTTCAGGAAGTGGTTCGCCCAGCTGCCCGCGCTGAACGTGCCGCAGCGCCTGCAAACGCTCTCGGCCCTGCACCCGGCTGCCGGACTCGACCGCATCATCGCCCTCATTGCCCAGGTCAAGGAAGGCAAGCGCCGCTGTCCTGCCTGCGCTTGCGAGCGTTACTACCGGCATGGCCAGGCCAACGGTCTGCAGCGC
>NZ_JAIWIA010000004.1 GCF_020176695.1 Massilia sp. MS-15
TCTACAAATCACTGGCTATTTGCCAAAGGGTGGGCTCGGCATCCAGCTGCTCGAACCCGAGGTGACCCTCGGGTTGAAGTGAGCGGTTGGCTCAGAAGGGATAATACAAGGGTGGGCGTAGCACGCCCGGGCGCAAGCTTTGATTGGTGCGGGCGGGTAGGGGCGGCGGAGCAAGGATGTGAGAGCCGCATGGGCAGCATCGCCCGGGTTTGGCCGCGTGGGCGGGGGACCCGCCCACCCTACGATTGACCCGACAACGCTTGAATGAATGGGATTCAGCGCCGGGCGGCCTGTTCGCCCGCCAGGCGCAGGGCCACCTTGTGGCGGAAATAATCGCCTGCGACGTAGCGGTACAGGTTCGCGCCTGGGCACACGGTCTTGTTGGAATAGTCCCGGTGGCTGCGGATGGCGTCCAGCGGCACCTGGTGCTTCGCGGCCAGCAGCGCCATCAGGTCGACCACGGCGTCGAGCTGGCGCTGGTTCGGTTCCACTTCCTCGAAATTGCCCACCACCTCGATCAGGGCATGGCCGCCTGGGTCGTAGTCGGTGTTGGTGTCGCCGGCGAAGCCGATGTCGCGCGCCGCGTAGATGCGGCCGTCCAGGTCGATCACGTAGTGGTAGGGGATGTCGAGCCAGCCCTTGGCGCTGCGCGACCAGTCCTGCAGGCGGCGCAGGTAGGCCTGCGGGTCGGTGCCGGGCTTGAACGGCTCGCCCTGGTGGTGCAGGGTGATGTGGCGGATGGTGTGGCGGCGCGCCCGGGCCGGGTCGGCCGGGCTGCCGCCCCAGGCGGCGACTGGCACGATGGCGCGTTCGACCGCGGCGAGCGGCAGGTCCCGCGGGGTGGCGGCGCCGGCCGGCAGCGGCAGGGCCGGGATGGCGAGGAAGGCGGCAAGGAAGGCGGCAGGAAAAGTCTGGCGCATTGGCGGCATTGGTCGGGACCTGGGTTGGGAAGGTGAGCATCATTCCATGTTTATGCGCGCCGCGCCAGCGCATGCAAACCTGCTAAGCTGGCGTCCAGCGCCAGGCTCCCCCCATCCACCATCCATCGAGACCATGAGAAGCATTGCCCAGATCCTCAGCGACAGCAAGACCATCGCCATCGTCGGCCTGTCCGACAAGCCCGAGCGCGCCAGCCACGAAGTGGCGGCCTACCTCCAGCAGCATGGCTACCGCATCCTGCCGGTCAATCCAAACCATGCCGGCCAGGCCATCCTCGGGGAGCCGGTGTTCGCCACGCTGCGGGAAGCAGCCGATGCGCTGGCCGCGGACGGCCAGCGCATCGACATCGTCGACTGCTTCCGCAAGTCGGACGACATCCCGCCGGTCGCGCGCGACGCCATCGCCGTGCGTGCCGGCTGCCTGTGGATGCAGCTCGACATCGAGAACCAGGCCGCGGCCGACCTCGCGCGCGCGGCCGGGCTCGACGTGGTGATGAACCACTGCATCAAGATCGAGCACCGCAGCCTGAACGGCTAAGGACCCGCACCTGCACCCGCGGCGCCGGTCATGACAGCGCTTGCCTGCGTTACAATCGTGGCATCCCAACCAGCGCAAAGCCTCGCCATGTCCAAGACCACCTTCCTGTCCGTCGCCGTGCTGGCGGCCCTGGCCGGCGCCGCCCTGTCGCAGCCGGCCGCCGCGCAGGCGACCAACGCGGCCAGCCCGGTGCCGGCCGCCGCGCGCATGCCGGCCGCCTGCCCGGCCATCCTCAAGCAGAACTTCAAGCGCCTGCAGGACGAGGCGCCGCAGGACTTGTGCCAGTACGCCGGCAAGGTGGTGCTGGTGGTGAACACGGCCAGCTATTGCGGCTTCACCAAGCAGTACGAGGGACTGGAGAAGCTGTACGCCAAGTATGGCGGGCGCGGCCTGGTGGTGCTGGGATTCCCCTCGAACGACTTCGGCAAGCAGGAGCCGGGCAGCGCCAAGGAGATCGCCGACTTCTGCTTCAACACCTATGGCGTCAAGTTCCCCATGTTCGCCAAGAGCTCGGTCACGGGGCCGGAAGCGAACCCGCTGCACGCCAGCCTGGCCCAGGCCACCGGCCAGGCGCCCAAGTGGAACTTCACCAAGTACCTGATCGGCCGCGACGGCAAGGTGCTCGCGCATTTCCCAAGCAAGGTCACGCCCGAGGACCCGGCACTGGTCGGCAGGATCGAACAGGCACTGTGATCGAATCGAATTGAATAACCTTGCTGGTATTGTGGTTATTTGATCCACATCAACGATTTTTTTGCGCTGCATCAATATGCTTACCTCGTCACTGATGACATGACGAAAGGTAAACAGCATGAAAACGATGTTGCAGCATGGCCTGGTCCTGGTACTTTCCCTTGCCGGTAGCCAGGCCCTGGCCCAGGACCAGACCCAGGAAAGCGGCTGGATGGTGCGCGCGCGCGCCGTCCATATCGACCCGGCCGACCGTTCCACGCCGC
This sequence comes from Massilia sp. MS-15, assembly GCF_020176695.1. GTDB lineage: Bacteria > Pseudomonadota > Gammaproteobacteria > Burkholderiales > Burkholderiaceae_D > Telluria > Telluria hydrophila. The sequence continues at coordinate 2,433 of NZ_JAIWIA010000004.1, forward strand.
TGGCCGGCACCGGCGGCAGCGACCGCATCCACGTGTCCAACAAGACCATTCCGGAAATCGACATCAGCTACTTCTTCACGCCCCAGCTGGCGGCCGAGCTGATCCTGACGTATCCCCAGAAGCACGACGTGATGCTCGATGGCGCCCGCATCGGCAGCCTGCGCCATCTGCCGCCGACCCTGAGCGCCCAGTACCACTTCGCGCCGCAGGCCGCGCTGAATCCCTACCTCGGCGTCGGCGTCAACTACACCCGCATCTCGCACGTCAAGCTGCTCAACGGCGCGGCCGACCTCGAAAAGAACAGCTGGGGTCTGGCGCTGCAGGCCGGCGTGGACATCCGTCTCGATGCGCGCTGGTCGCTGAACGTGGACGTGAAAAAGCTGAACCTGCGCAGCGACCTGCTGCTCGGCGGTGCACACGCCAGTACGGTGAAGGTCGACCCGGTGCTGTTCGGCGTCGGCGTCGGCTACCGTTTCTGAGCGCCGAAGCGTCTTAGTCGCGCCGCGGGTCGTCCAGCAGGACTGCCCGCAGCGGCCCGCGCAGCGCGTTGCAGACGACGATGTCGTCTGCCTGCGCCAGCATGGCGCGCGTGATCACGCGTTCGCTCGCGTTCCAGGCCGGCGCCGCCAGCAGCACGGCGCGCATCACGCCCGGCAGCACGCCGCTCGACAGCGGCGGCGTGTACCACGCGGCGCCGAAGCGCACGAACACATTGCTGCGTCCCCCCTCGGTCAATTCCCCCCGCTCGTTGAAGAACAGGGCGTCGAACGCGCCTTGCGCCTCCGCGGCGCGCCAGGCGGCGTCGTAGCCGGCCCGTAGCGCCGTCTTGTGGCGTAACAGGGCGTCGCCCGCATGCGTGCCTTCCCGCGCCAGCAGGAGCTGCACCGGTTCGGCCAGCGGCGCGAGCGGCGCCGCCTGCAGCTGCAGTTCTCCGTCCGGGGCGACGGCCAGGCGCAGCCGGTGCAGCTGGCCGGGCGGCAGCGCCGCGCAGGCGGCATCCAGGGCCGCGCGCGCGGCGGCCGGGTCGAAGGCATGGCCGGCATAGCGGCAGGAAGCGGCCAGGCGCGCCAGGTGCCGGTCCAGATGGCGGCAGCCTTCGTCGCGCGAGGCGCGCAGGGTCTCGAACAGGGTGAAGGCATTGGGCAGGCCGGTGAGGAAGCGCGCCTTGAGCTGGCATTCGGCGTATTCGGAAGCGGCGTCGCTGTCGTACACGATGCCGGCCCCGACCCCCAGTTCCCCCCTGCGGGTGCGTCCCTGCGGCGCCTCCAGCGCCAGGGTACGGATCGGCACCGACAGGCAGAAGTCGCCGATGGCCGCGCCGGACGCGGGCGGATCGAACCAGCCGATCGCGCCCGTGTAGATGCCGCGCGCGTCCGGCTCGAGTTCGTGGATGATCTCCATCGTGCGCCGCTTCGGTGCCCCGGTAATCGAGCCGCAAGGGTACAGGGCGGCAAACAGCTGCTCCAGGCTGGCGTCCGGCCGCAGGCGCGCCTGCACGGTCGAGGTCATCTGCAGGACGCTACCATAGCGTTTCACTTCGAACAGGGCGGGCACCGTGACGCTGCCGGTCTGTGCCACCCGTCCCAGGTCGTTGCGCAGCAGGTCGACGATCATCAGGTTCTCGGCGCGGTTCTTGGGGTCGCGCGCGAGGGCGCGCGCGCGTTCCTCGTCCACCGCGTCCGCGCCGCTGGCCGGCGCCGTGCCCTTCATCGGACGTGCCAGCAGGGTGCCGCCGTCCAGGCGCACGAACAGCTCGGGCGAGAAGGACAGTACCGCGCCGCCGTCCGGCAGGGCCACCAGCGCCCCGTAGGGCACGCGCTGGCGCGCCCGCAGCCGCGCGTACAGGCCGACCAGCGGCCCGTAGGCATCGAAGCGCAGGCGGTAGGTGTAGTTGACCTGGTAGGTGTCGCCGGCCGCGATGTAGTCGCGGATGCTGCCGATCGCGGCGCTGAACGCGGCTTCGTCCACGTTGGCTTCGATGCCCGCCACGCCGGCCGGCTCGCCAGGAGCAGCGCGGGTGGCGATCCAGGCCTCGACCTGGGCCGCGTCGAGGTGTTCGCAGGTCTCGAACAGCAGTACCCGGGCCAGTGGCGCGGCGCTCGCATGGGCGGGCAGGCCCTGCAGCTGCGCGCCCAGTTCGTAGCTCAGCAGCGGCACCGCGTACAGGCCGCGCCCGAGCGCTTCCTGCATCTCGCGCAGCAGCTGCGGCCAGCCGGCCGCGTCAAGGCAAGCGAGCGTGCCGGCGTGGCGGCTGTACAGGCGCGAGCGGGCCTCATCGGCAGCGCCGGCGTCGTCCAGCAGGGCGAAGACTTCCTGGGTGTCCATGCGTGCGTGTGGCTGCGAGGGATCCTAGGCCGCCAGCAGCAGCGACAGCTGCAGCGCCGTGCCTTCGGCCGGGTTCTGGCGGAAACCGCTCTTGGCGTAGCGGTGCCAGCGGCCGGTCACGTAGCTCACCAGCATGCTGGCGCGCGCGCCGACGTCGGCCTCGTCGCCGTGGCCCTGGGTGACGGCGATCCGCAGCGCGCCCTTGAAGGCCAGCTCGATCCGGTCGTAGAAGCCGTTCATGCGCAGCTGCAGCCGCTCGTCCTCGCCCACCAGGGCGTCGCCGATCAGGACCCGGGTCATGCCGGGATTGTTGCTGGCGAAGGAGAGCAGCATCTGCAGGATGGCGTGCGCCTGGTGCACGCCGTTTTCCTCGCGCTCGGCGATCTGGTTGATCAGGCCGAACACGCTGGACTCGATGAAGTCGATCAGTCCCTCGTACATCTGGGCCTTGCTGGCGAAGTGGCGGTACAGCGCGGCCTCCGAGACCGACAGGCGCGCCGCCAGCGCCGCCGTGGTGATCTTCTCGCCTTTCGGCTGCTCGAGCATCGAGGCCAGCGCCTGGAGGATTTGCAGCTTGCGCTGGCCCGGCTTGGAACTTGCCATGTGATCCCTAGTCTGTGTCGTTGGTTTTGTTAGCGCAGCCGGTGCAGGCGTGCGGGCAACTGCCGGACGGATTTTACTTTGACATCGACGTAACCGGGGCGTTTCAGGGTCCTCGGCAAGGGGGCCTTGCCGATCGGATCGCTCATGCGCAGGTACTGGGTCACCCACACGGTGCGCAGGCCGAGCCGGCTGGCGCTTTTCAGGTTGGCCAGCGTGTCCTCGACCAGGATGCAGCGGCGCGCCGCCACGCCGTGCTTGCGCAGCAGGCGGCGCAGCATCAGGCCCGATGGTTTCGGACGCAGCTGGCGGTGCACGTGCATGTGCTCGATCGCGACATGGTGCGCGAAGTGGCGGCTCAGGCCGAGGTGGCGCATCACCTCGGTCGAATAGCGGGTCGGGGCATTGGTGAGCAGAATCTTGCGCCCCGGCAGGCGCCGTAGCAGGGTGCCCAGGCCTTTTTCCGCGCGCACCAGCTTGTCGAGGGCGCCGATGTCGTGGGTCACGTGCAGGAAGTCGGCGGCCGACACACTGTGGTGGCGGATCATGCCGAGCAGGGTGGCGCCATAGCGCTTCCAGTAGCCGAGGCGGGCCGCATCCACATGCGCCTGGCTGGCGGGAGCGTCGCCGTCGCCCAGCACGCGCGCGATATACGTGTTCATGTTGGCGCTGATCGCAGGAAAAATCGCGTGCGACGCGTCATGCAACGTGTTGTCGAGGTCAAACAGCCAGACGGGTGAGGGCAGGGTATGATTTGGCACGGTTATTTGGTACGGATTCCAGACGAACGGAGTAAGGGATGCGACATCCGATTATAGTGGTCTTCCTCGCCCTGTTCCTGATGGCTTGCCAGGCCGTGGGCGCCGAGCGCGGCGCCCTGTTCCGGGTGACCGGGCATGGCCACACCCTGCACCTGTACGGCACCATCCACGCCGGCCGCGCCGGCTTCTATCCGCTCGAGTCGCGCATCGGCCAGGCCATGGCGGCCGCGCCCGCGCTGGCGCTGGAAATCGACCCGTCCGCGTATACGCCCGCGATGACGGCGACCCTGTCCCGCTACGCCGTGTTCGCACCCGGCAGCCCCGGGATCGCCGCCCTGGCCCCCGAGCGGCGCTCCCGCATCGAGGCCGCCTTGAGGCGGCACGGGATCGCGCGCGAGGACATCGCCGGCCTGAAACCCTGGATGCTGGTGACGATGCTGGCGCAGCGTGAAGCGGCCGCGCTCGGCTATGTGGCCGAATACGGCGTCGACGTCCACCTGGCACGGCTGGCGCATGAGGGCAGGGAACGCCGCGGGCGTCCGCTGCGCGTGGTCGAACTCGAGACCTGGGAATACCAGCTGGCGCTGTTCGACCGGCTCACCGACGAACAGCAGTGGCGCCTGCTGGAGGAAACGCTGGCCGAGATGGCCTCGGGCCGGCAGCGGCAGGACACCCGTGCACTGTTCGACGCCTACGAACGCGCCGACCAGGAGGGGCTGGAGGCGATCGCACGGCGCATCGACAGCGATGACAGCATCGGCGGCGCCTACCTGCGCCAGGTGGTGCTGCACGAGCGCAACGAACCGATGGCGGACAAGATCGCTTCGCTGCTGGCGCGCGAGGACAAGGCGGTGGTGGCGGTGGGCCTGCTGCACCTGATCGGCAAGCACAGCCTGCCCGAGCTGCTGCGCAAACGCGGCATCAAGGTGGAGCGGATCTACTAGAGAGGGTAGTGCAGGAGGAGTACGGCAGGAGGAAAGTGGTGCCCTTGACGTGGATTGAACACGTGGCCTCTCCCTTACCAAGGGAGTGCTCTACCACTGAGCTACAAGGGCATTCAGGTCATTCTCCGTGGCGGATGTTTCCGCCACAAAAAATTTAGTGAGACCGGATCATAGTGCCAAAAGCCTGTTCGGTCAAGACTTCCAGCAACAAACTGTGTTCGATACGTCCGTCGATGATGTGGACCGTATTGACGCCCGACTTCGCCGCATCCAGCGCCGACGAGATTTTCGGCAGCATGCCACCCGAAATCGTGCCGTCTTCGAACATCTCGTCGATCTCGCGCGCCGACAGGTCGGTGACCAGGTTGCCGGCCTTGTCCTGCACGCCCGCGATGTTGGTCATCATGATCAGCTTCTCGGCTTTCAGGATCTCGGCGATCTTGCCGGCGACGACGTCGGCATTGATGTTGTAGGCCTGGCCGTCCTGGCCGAAGCCGATCGGCGAGATGATCGGGATGAAGGCATCGTCCTGCAGCGCTTTCACGACCGCCGGGTTGATGGCCTCGATTTCGCCAACGAAGCCGATGTCGAGGAACTCGCCCGGTTTTTCCTTGTCAGGCATGCTCATCCGGCGTGCGCGGATCAGGCCGCCGTCCTTGCCGGTCAGGCCCACGGCCTGGCCGCCGTAGTGGTTGATCAGCATCACGATGTCCTGCTGGACTTCACCACCCAGCACCCATTCGACCACTTCCATGGTCTCTTCGTCGGTGATGCGCATGCCCTGCACGAAGGTGCCCTGCTTGCCGATCTTGCGCAGCGCATTGTCGATCTGCGGACCGCCGCCATGTACCACGACCGGATTCATGCCCACCAGCTTGAGCAGAATCACGTCGCGCGCGAAGCCGTGCTTCAGGCGCTCATCGGTCATGGCGTTGCCGCCGTATTTGATGACGATGGTCTTGCCGTGGAAATTACGGATATACGGAAGCGCTTCGGCCAGGATCTGCGCCTTGATCTGCGGCGACACCTTGGTCAGATCGCTGGGTTGGTCGTCGGTATTCAGGCTGCTCAGGCTTGGGTTCATGGGTAGTCCAAAATAAATGTCGCAAGATTTTAAGGCAACAGGGTAGTCCTTGTGCTGATTATATGGCGTCTTGTTGTATTTTATGGGCTGTTCCCCACTGTACCAAGCCATGCAAACCATTCCACACAGGAACACCTTATGAGTACCTGCACCCGCTGCGGCGCGCAGTTCGGCTGTGCCATGGTGGACGGCAGCCCCGCGCCCTGCTGGTGCACGGCCTTGCCGCCGGCCGTGCCGGTGCCGCAGGAGGCGGCCGGCTGCTGGTGTCCGGCCTGCCTGCGCGCGCATATCGCGGCCGCGCTGGCGAACACCCAGCCTGGGTCCTAGCGCCGGGTACGGAAGAAGCGCATCATTTCGCGGCTCGCGTCCGGCCCCCTGCCATCGGTATAACTGCCGCGCGCGTTGCCGCCCGACCAGGCGTGGCCCGCCCCATGGATCAGCCAGTGCTCGGCATGCAATGTGCCGTCCGCGTGGTGGTGGGTGGTGCGGGTATACGCGTGGCCATCGGGCACCTGGCCCGGCTCCGCCGTCTTGCGTGCGGCGCGCGCATGCGCCACCAGCGCGTCGCCATTGGCCGGATGCACGGTGGTATCGCGGTCGCCATGGAACACGATGACCGGCAGTGGCCGTCCCGGCGCCTGGCTGCGCCGGAACTCGCCCTTCATCGCCGCCAGCGCCGAAGGCAGGTCGTTCGCCGCCGCGAACGGCAGGCCCGAATGCACGCCGACCGCGGCGTACAGGTCCGGATACAGGGTGCCCATGATGGTGGCCATCGCGCCGCCCGCCGACAGCCCGGCCACGAAGACCTGGCGCGCATCGACCGGGTAGCGCGCCATCACGTCGCGCGTGATGCCGGCGATGATCGACGGTTCGCCACGCCCGTGCTGCTGGTCCGCCTCGTTGAACCAGTTCCAGCAGCGCGAAGGGTTGGCCGATTGCGACTGGGCCGGATAGACCACCAGGCAGCGCAATTCCTCGGCCAGCGCGTTCATGCCGGTGCCGTGCGCGAAATCGTCGGGGTCCTGGGTGCAGCCGTGCAGCATGACCACCAGCGCGGCCGGCCCTTCTCCCAGCGTGCTCGGCACGTACAGCTTGTAGTCGCGCGCGCCGGCCGCGTTGGCATGGCTGCCGCTGATGAAGCTGCCCGGCCAGGACGCCTGCGCTTCGGTGCCGCCCAGGCCGCCGAACTGCGCGCGCACCGCCTCCATGCTGCGCTGCAGGTTGGCGAGCATGTCCGGCATCGTGCCGGCGGAAGAGGCCTGCCTGGCCGTGCCGTTCGAGGGCGGTGGGTTGAGGTCGCGCAGCGGCGGGGCGCCGGGAGAGGCAGCGGGGCGCTGGAAGGCGTTGGCATGCTTCATCGCTTCCTGCACGATGGCTGCGGTATCGACCGGGCCCTTGTTCAGGAGTGTCCGGGTCGCCTTGCGCATGTGGGCGAGCAGCTGCTTGTTCAGTTTCATGGCTGTCCTTTGGCCGCGCGCTTACTGGATGCGCGCGGCGAGTGCCGTCTTGACCGCGCTGCTGGCATGCAGCGCGCCCAGGACGAGGATGGAATCGATGGTGTCCAGCGCCAGCTCGGGCGTGACGTCGTGGGCAATGCTGGCCAGGCCCAGCACCTGGATCTGCAGGCGCTCGCCGGCGGCGCGCGCCCGTTCCAGGTCGGCGCGCGTGTAATGGTGCATGCCGAGCACCAGGCTGCGCCGCGCCACCGTCTGGCGCACCACATCGGCATGCGCCTGCAGCTGGTTGCGGATCGCCGTGCGGATCAGGTCGGAACGGTTGGCATAGAAGCCTTCGCTCACCAGGAGGTCGATCTGCCCGAGGTCGATCGGCCCCAGGTTGATCGTGATCTTCTCCGAATCCGCCGGCCGCGCCGTTTCCCTGGCCGCGACCGCTTTGACAAGGTCCTTGCTCATATTGCCTTTCATGGCTTACAGCCAGCTTTCACCATCCACCTGGATGGTCTCTGGAGTGTACACCCCTGGCCAGCCGGGTCAAGCGCGATTTCACCAAATGCGCCAGGCTGAGTTAATCTGCGCACATGCGCGCAGAAATACAACTCGGCCATTGCTTTGAATGGCGCTACACGGTCCCGCGGCGAGCCACGGTGCCCGAGCTCTACCACGACACGCCGTTCTGCCGAGACATGCCGGCGGTGCTGGCCACCGGCTACCTGGTCGGCATGATGGAACTGGCCTGCCTGCACGGGCTGATGCCCTTCATGGACTGGCCCGCCGAGCAGAGCCTGGGTACGATGGTGAGCTTTCGCCACCTGGCGCCAACCCCGCCCGGCATGACGCTCACGATCCGCGGCAGCGTGCTGGAAGTCGAGGGGCGCCGGGTGCGCTTCCAGGTCGAGGCCTGGGACGAGGTGGAGAAGGTATGCGAAGGCATCCACGAACGGCACCTGATCGATCCGGCGCGCTTCGCGGACAAGCTGGCGCGCAAGCAGGCGCAGTGGCGCGCGGCCGCTCCGCCGGCCTGAGCATGCCCCCCCTGCGCGATGAGCGATAATGCGCGATGGCCTTGCCCTTACCGAATGTGAAACCTGATGACCTCGGCTGATACTTCCATGCTGGATTCCATACCGCCGCCGCGCGCCGCCGCCGTCCCCCTCGTGGTGGACCTCGACGGCACCCTGACCCCGACCGATACCCTGGTCGAATCCGTGCTGCTCCTGGCCAAGGCCGCGCCGCTGGCCCTGTTCAAGCTGCCCCTGTGGCTGGCGCGCGGGCGCGAAGTCATGAAATCCGAGATCGCCAGCCGGGTCAGCCTGGCGCCGGACCAGCTGCCCTACCGCCAGGACCTGCTCGACTACCTGGCAGCCGAGAAGGCGGCCGGGCGCACGCTGGTGCTGGCCACCGCCGCCCACCGTTCGATCGCCGAAGGCGTGGCCGGCCACCTGGGCCTGTTCGACCGGGTGCTGGCCACCGACGGCGCGACCAACCTGAAGGGAGTCAACAAGCTGGCCGCGATCCGCGCCGAAGTCGGGCCGGCCTTCGCCTATGCGGGCGACAGCGCGGCCGACCTGCCGGTGTGGGAGGGCGCCCGGGCCGCGGTGCTGGTGGGCGCCTCGACGGCGGTGGCGCGCACGGTGCGCGCGCAGCACCCGGTGGAAAAGGAATTCGCCCGCCCCGCCGCCGGCCTGGGCACCTGGCGCAAGGCGCTGCGCATGCACCAGTGGGCCAAGAACGTGCTGCTGTTCGTGCCCCTCTTGACCGCGTTCTCCTTCCTGCCCGAAGACCTGGCCACCATGCTGCTGGCCTTCTTCTGCTTTTCGCTGGCGGCATCGGGCACCTATATCGCCAACGACCTGTGGGACCTCGGCAACGACCGCCGCCACCCGCGCAAGCGCCTGCGGCCCTTCGCCAGCGGGGCGCTGCCGATCAGCAGCGGGGTGGGCGCGGCGCTGCTCCTGATGCTGGCCGCCTTTGCGCTGGCCTTCACCATCAACACCGGATTCGTCGCGATGCTGGCGTCCTACGTGGTGCTGACCACGGCCTACAGCTGGTGGCTCAAGGAGCGCGTCCTGCTCGACGTGCTGATGCTGTCGGTGCTGTACACCCTGCGCATCGTGACCGGTTCGGTGGCGGTGGGCATCCATACCACGTCCTGGCTGCTGGCCTTCTCGCTGTTCGTGTTCCTCAGCCTGGCGCTGGTGAAGCGCTGTTCCGAACTGCAGCTGATGCAGCAGCGCGGCCAGGCCAATGCGCACGGGCGCGACTACCGCGTGGTCGACCTGGCCGTGCTGTGGCCGATGGGCCTGGCCTCGGCGCTGGCCGCGGTGGTGGTGCTGGGCCTGTTCATCAACGCGTCCGAGACCGCTGCGCGCTATGCCAGCCCGGTGCTGCTGTGGGGCCTGGCGGCCCTGATGATCTACTGGCTGGGCCGCCTGTGGATCAAGACCGCGCGCGGCGAGATGGACGACGACCCGGTGCTGTACGCGCTGAAGGACCGCGGCAGCCGGCTGGCGCTCGGCCTGATGGTCGTGGTGGCCATTTGCGCCCACTACATCGACGTGAAGGCGCTGATCGGATGAACCCCGGCATGACCCCCGAACTGCCACACCCTGTTCCTTCGCCCTGCATCAACGTGTGCGAGATGGATGCCGCCACCGGCCTGTGCCGCGGCTGCCTGCGCACGATCGACGAGATCGTCGCCTGGGGCGCTGCGGGAGACGACTACAAGCGCGCCGTCTGGAACGAGATCCGGCGCCGCGAGGCCGCGATCGACTGGGGCTGAGGTGGACCTGGGCCTGCCGCCGTCGGTCCACGTGTTCGAGCGCGGCTGGCTTTCGTCCAACAATATCCTGTTCAGCGGGGAGGGCGGCACGGCGCTGGTCGACAGCGGTTATGTGACCCATGCGGCGCAGACCCTGGCCCTGGTGCGCCGCCGGCTCGGCGAGCGTCCGCTCGAACGCCTGCTCAACACCCACCTGCATTCCGACCATTGCGGCGGCAACGCGCTGCTGCAGCAGGCCTATGCCTGCCATACCGCGATTCCCGCGCAGGAGGCGGCCAGGGTGGCGGCCTGGGACGAGGAGGCGCTGAGCTACCGCGCCACGGGCCAGCAGTGCGCGCGTTTCAGCTTCGATGCGACCCTGGCCCCGGGCGACACCCTGCAGCTGGGCGACCTGCCCTGGCAGGTGCTGGCCGCGCCCGGCCACGATCCGCATGCGCTGCTGTTCTACTGCGCCCTGGAGGGCATCCTGATCTCCGGCGACGCGCTGTGGGAGAACGGCTTCGGGGTGGTGTTTCCGGAACTGGCGGGCGAACCCGGCTTCACGGAAGTCGGCGCCACGCTGGACCTGGTCGCCAGCCTCGACGTCCGCCTCGTCATTCCCGGCCACGGCCCCGTGTTCGGCGAGGTCGGCGCCGCGCTGGCGCGCGCCCGGGCGCGGCTGGACTACCTGGCGGCCGACCCGGTGCGCAATGCGCAGAACGCGGTCAAGGTGCTGCTCAAGTTCCTGCTGCTGGAGCGGCGCGCGCTGGCGCTGGAGGCGCTGCCCGGCCTGCTGGTGTCGATCCCGCTGGTGGAACGGGTGCGCCGCACGCTGCTGCCGATGACACCACACGCGCTGGCCCAATGGGCCACGGCCGCGCTGCTGCGGGCCGGCGCCGCGCGCATCGAGGAGGCGCGCCTGGTCGATGTTTAGAGTCCGGAATCTAGCACGATCGTTCTTTTTTCGCGGCATAATGCCCTTTCATCCACCGACCACCGAGAGCCTTCCATGACGCTGCCCACCGTGCTGCAAGACCTGACCCTTCCCGTCATCGCCTCGCCGATGTTCATCGCCAGCGGCCCCGCGCTGGTGGCGGCCCAGTGCAAGGCCGGCATCGTCGGCTCCTTTCCGGCCCTGAACGCGCGTCCGGCCGAGCTGCTCGACACCTGGCTGACCGACCTGCAGCGCGAGCTGGCCGACTACGCAGCCGCCAATCCGGGCGCGAAGGTCGGCCCGATCGCGGTAAACCAGATCGTGCACGCTTCCAACGACCGCCTGGCGCACGACGTCGAGGTGTGCGTGAAGCACCAGGTGCCGATCATCATTTCGTCGCTGCGCGCGCCGCCGCAGGAGATGCTCGACGCGGTGCACGCCTATGGCGGCATCGTGCTGCACGACGTGGTGTCGATCCGCCATGCGCAGAAGGCGCTGGAGGCGGGCGTGGATGGCCTGATCCTGGTGGCGGCCGGCGCCGGCGGCCATGCGGGCGCGCTGTCGCCGTTCGCGCTGGTGGGCGAGGTGCGCAAGTTCTTCCAGGGTCCGCTGGCGCTGTCCGGCTCGATCGCCACCGGCGACGCCATCCTCGCGGCCCAGGCCATGGGCGCCGATTTCGCCTACATCGGCTCGCGCTGGCTGGCGACCCGGGAATCGAACGTGTCCGATGCCTACCGCGAAGCGATCGTGGAATCGACGGCGGCCGACGTGGTGTACACCAACCTGTTTACGGGGGTGCACGGCAACTACCTGAAGAAATCGATCGTCGCGGCCGGGCTGGATCCGGACAATCTGCCGGAATCGGACAAGAGCAAGATGAGCTTCGGTTCGGGCAGCGCCAAGGCCTGGCGCGACATCTGGGGCGCGGGGCAGGGCGTGGGCCTGATGGACGACGTGCCGAGCGTGGCGGACATGGTGGAACGCTTGAAGCGCGAATACGCGGCGGCGCGCGCGCGCCTGGCGCTGCGCTGAAGTCGGGCGCGTGGGCAGGAAACCCGCCCACGCTGGAATGTCAGTCGAGGCGCTTCGCGTCCGGCACCGGGAATGCCGGTGCCGGCTCGGCCGCGCTGAGGTCTTTCTGGTTGATCGACCACAGTCCCGGCAGATTGCGCCAGTAGTTGTACACGTCCATCCCGAAGCCGACCACGAACTCGTTCGGCAGGGTCAAGCCCACCAGGTCGGCCTGGATCGGCTTGGCGCGCTTGAGGTCCTTGTCGGCGAACACCGCGACGATCACCTCGGCCGCGCCCATGTCGAGCAGGCGCTGCTTCACATGGGCCAGGGTTTCTCCTTCGTCCAGGATGTCGTCCACCACCACGATGGTGCGTCCGGCCACGTCCTGGCGCGGGATCACCTTCCAGACGATCTCTCCGCCGCGGTCGGCGTCGCCGTAGCGGCTGACGTGGATGTAGTCGAATTCGAGCGGGAAGTCGAGCTGCGGCAGCAGGTGGCCGGTGAACACCACGGCGCCGCCCATCACCCCCAGCACCAGCGGGAAGGACTTCTGTTCGGGATGGCCGAAGCGCTCATTGAGCGCGCTGGCGACGCGCGCTACCGCGGCCTGCACTTCCTCGGGCGTGACGATCTGGGTGGCGTTGGCCAGCAGCGCGCGGGCGCGGTCATAGTGGTAGTCTTGCATGTTCACTCTGGTCGAAAAAGTATCGGGTCGATTATGCGCCATTCGTCCGGGCCGCTGCGTTCCTGTTGGAAGCGCGGCTTCAGGCGCCGGCGGTGGGGCTGCCTGCCGCGTGGCGGTCCAGGATCTCACGCTGCAGCTTGCGCGTGAGTTTGGCGAACACCAGCTCGTAGGAACGGCGCAGCAGGGCGGCGAATTCGGCGTCTTCCAGCTGCGCCTCGGGAGTGACGAACACCCATTTGGCGCGCGCCAGGTAGGGCGCCGGCACGATGCCGGGACGGTCGCTGAGCTCGAGGAAACGCGCGTCGTCCGCCTTCAGGCTGAATCCCGTCGAGGGACCGTCGCGGTTGGTCACGGCAAACATCTTCGCGCCCACCGAGAACACGGTGTCGTGGTCCCATTTGCAGTCTTCGGTGCAGCCGGGGAAGCTGCGGCAGAGCGTCTTGGCCGCGTCGAAATCCATGCCTGTTTCCTGTGCCGGCCGGGCCGGTCGTGCTGTCGATGGCGCATTGTAGCGGATGATGTCGTAGCGCAATACGTCGACGCGCCACGCCGGGGCTTTGCGGCGTATCATACGTCGCTTGGAGAACAACTGAACCACAAGCCATGTCCACCCCCGAATTCGAACAAGCCCGCGCCCAGAAACTCGCCCGCCTGCGCAGCGCGATGGCGCGCGCCGGGATCGACGCCTGCGTCGTGCCCTCGAGCGACCCGCATCTCTCGGAATACCTGCCCGGCCACTGGAAGGGCAGGGAATGGCTGTCCGGCTTCACCGGCTCGGTAGGCACCTTCATCGCCACCGCCGATTTCGCCGGCGTCTGGACCGATGGCCGCTACTGGACCCAGGCCGAGACCGAACTGGCCGGCGGCGAAGGAGCGGACCGGATCGCCCTGATGAAGATCCCGGGCGCGGCCAGCCAGCTGCACGTGGACTGGCTGGCGGCCAATGTGCGGCCTGGCCAGACGGTGGCGGTGGATGCGCGCGTGCTCGGCCTGGCCGGCGCGCGCCTGCTGGCCGATGCGCTGTCGGCCAAGGGTATCGCGCTGCGCACCGACCTCGACCTGCTGGACGAGGTGTGGGACGACCGCCCGGCGCTGCCGGCCGACCCGGTGTTCGAGCACCTGCCGCCCTTCGCCACCACCAGCCGCGCGGATAAACTGGCCGCGACCCGCGCCGCGATGGAACAGCATGGCGCCGGCTACCACGTCATTTCAACGCTGGACGACATCGCCTACCTGTTCAACCTGCGCGGCGCCGACGTCAGCTACAACCCGGTGTTCCTGGCGCATGCGCTGCTCGGACGCGCCGACGCCACCCTGTTCGTCGGCGAAGGCAAGGTACCGCCCGAGCTGCGCGCGCGCCTGGAAGCGGACGGCGTGCACCTGGCGCCCTACGCCAACGCCGCCACCGCCCTGGGCGCGCTGCCGGACGGCGCCACCCTGCTGCTCGACCCGCGCCGCGTCACCGCCGGCATGCGCGCCGCCGTCGCCGAGGGCGTGCACGTGGTGGAGGCGATCAATCCGACCACCTTCGCCAAGTCGCGCAAGAGCGAGAGCGAAGCGGCCAACGTGCGCGCCGCCATGGAGCAGGACGGCGCGGCCCTGTGCGAATTCTTCGCCTGGCTGGAAGCGGAACTGGCCGACGGCGGCCGCGCTCTTGGTGCCCGTACTTCGCTGGACGAAGTGGCGATCGATACCCATATCACGGCCGCCCGCGCGCGCCGTCCGCACTTCGTGAGCCCGAGCTTTTCCACCATTGCCGGCTTCAACAGCAATGGCGCGATCATGCACTACCGCGCCACGCAGGAGACTTGCGCGACCATCGCTGGCGACGGCCTGCTGCTGATCGACTCGGGCGGCCAGTACCTGGGCGGCACCACCGACATCACGCGCGTGATCCCGGTCGGCACCCCATCGGATGCGCAAAAGCGCGACTACACGCTGGTGCTGAAGGGCCTGATCAACCTGTCCTCGACGCGCTTCCCGCGCGGCACCCGCGCGCCGCTGCTGGACGCCATCGCGCGCGCGCCGATCTGGGCCGCCGGCATCGACTACGGCCACGGCACCGGCCACGGCGTCGGCTACTTCCTGAACGTGCACGAAGGCCCGCAGACGATTTCGCCAAGCGTGCCGCCCGACCCGCACACGGCGATGGAGCCGGGCATGATCACCTCGATCGAGCCGGGCATCTACCGCCCCGGGCGCTGGGGCATCCGGATCGAGAACCTGGTGCTGAACCAGCTGGTGGACACGACCGAGTTCGGCGACTACCTGGGCTTCGAGACCCTGACCCTGTGCCCGATCGACACCCGCCCGCTCGACCGCGCCCTGCTGCGCGAGGACGAGGCGGCATGGCTCAACGCCTACCACGCGATGGTGCGTACGCGCCTGGCGCCGCTGGTCGAGGGCGCGGCGCGCGACTGGCTGATGCTGCGCACGGAGGCGATCTGATGGCCGGCGCCCGTTCCACCCGCGCCAGCGCGGCCGTCGAGCGCCTCAAGAAGCGTACCGGGAACAGCACGTATTCGATGGCGCGTACCGGCGATGGCCTGTTCTACCTGTCGGAGGCGCCCGGCGCGCCGGCGCTGAACGCGCCGCTCGAGCTAAACGACTTCGTCGCCTTCGTCAACGGCCTCGGTCCGCAGGAGGTCAAGCGCATCAGCAAGCACGACGAGGCTTTCGAGAAGCAGCTGGTGCGCAAGAAGCCGGGAGCGTGACGCCAGGCCTATGCCCTCCAATCCCCTGCTTGCCACTTACTGGTCCGAATCCAGCGTTTACATCAATGCGCTGATCCTGCTGCACCTGGCGGGCGCGCTGGCGCTCGGCCTGCTGGTCGGCTACGAGCGCGCCTACCACGGCCGCGCGGCCGGCATGCGCACCTATGGCCTGGTGTGCATGGCATCGGCCGCGCTGACCATCCTGGCCGGCTATCCGGACGTATGGTATGGCGGCCATGCCGGCGTGCTGGCGCCGGTCGATCCGACCCGCATCATCCAGGGCGTGGTGACCGGCATCGGCTTCCTCGGCGCCGGCGTCATCATGCGCGAAGGTTTCAATATCAGCGGCCTCACCACCGCGGCCTCGATCTGGGCCTCGTCCGCGATCGGGATCCTGGTCGGCGTGGGGTTTTACCTGGCGGCGATGGGCCTGGCCTTCTTTTCGGGGATGATCATGATCTACCTGAACCGGCTGGAAACCATCCTGCCTTCGCGCCACGCGGTGGCGGTACGCATGCGCTTCAAGCCGGAAGTGATGCCGCGCGAGGATGTGCTGCGCCAGGCCGCGCTCGAGCGCGGCTACGAGATCGCCGGCAGCTCGCTCACGATCAGCAGCGATGCCGGACGCCAGGAATGGCGCTTCGTGGCGCTGGCGCTGTCGCGCAAGAGCGGCGCCTCGCTGGCCGAGCTGGCCGAGGAGCTGGCCGCGTTCGAGGGACTGGAAGCCTTCCAGCTGTCCCACGCCCGCAATTAAGCATAACAATCACAACGATAGCTTCGGCTAATCCATAATTGGGGTGACTCCAATGCAAGCACAAGACGTTCTCGATTTCTGGTTCCTGCCCGAGGGCAGCGAGGGCCATGGCAAACAGCGCATCGAATGGTTCCGCAAGGACGCCGCCTTCGATGCCGCGCTGCGCGAGCGCTTCGACGGCCTGATCAAGCAGGCGGTGGCTGGCGGACTGCGCGAATGGGATGAGCAGGGCCCGCGCGGCATCCTGGCGCGCATCCTGGTGCTCGACCAGTTCACCCGCAACGCCTACCGCGGCCAGCCGGAGTCCTTCGGCGGCGACACGCTGGCGCTGGCGGCGGCGCACCAGCTGGTGGAGTCCGGCACGCACCTGGCCCTGCCGCCGGTCGAGCGCCAGTTCGCCTACATGCCCTTCGAGCACGCGGAAGACGCGCGCATGCAGGAACAGGCGGTGACCCTGTTTACCGAACTGGCCGCCGCCCACGAGGGTTTCGGCGAAGCGCTCGACTATGCGCACCGCCACCGCGGCGTGATCGCGCGCTTCGGCCGCTTCCCGCACCGTAACCCGATCCTCGGCCGCGCATCCACGCCGGAAGAACTGGCCTACCTGGCCCTGCCCGGCGCCGGCTTCTGAGGTGGCGCCGACGCTGAACCTGGTCGGCGCCGGCCATGTGGGCCGGGTGCTGGGGCGCCTGTTCGCGTCCAGCGGCGCCTTTACGGTGCAGGACGTGCTGACCCGCGGCGCGGACAGCGCGCGCGCGGCGGTCGCCTTCATCGGCGCCGGCCGCGTATGTGCATCGGTGGAGGCGATGCGCCCGGCCAGTGTGTGGATGCTGGCGGTGGGCGACGACGCGATCGTCCCGGCCTGCGAACGCCTGGCCGCCGCCGCCCAGCTGGACGGCGCCATCGTGTTCCACTGCAGCGGCGCCAAGGCTTCCAGCGAACTGGCGGCGGCGCGTGCGGCCGGTGCCCTGGTGGCCAGCGTGCACCCGGTGCGCAGCTTCGCCGACCCGCAAGCGGTGGCTGCCGATTTTGCCGGCACCTACTGCGGCGTGGAAGGCGATGCCGCCGCACTGGCCGTGCTGGAACCAGGCTTCGGCACGATCGGGGCGCGCACCGTGCGCATTGATCCTGCCCAAAAGACGGTGTATCACG
The DNA here is from genome assembly GCF_020176695.1 of Massilia sp. MS-15. Lineage (GTDB taxonomy): Bacteria > Pseudomonadota > Gammaproteobacteria > Burkholderiales > Burkholderiaceae_D > Telluria > Telluria hydrophila. The sequence continues at coordinate 19,618 of NZ_JAIWIA010000004.1, forward strand.
CGGCCGCCGTGTTCGCATCGAACTACCTGGTAACGGTGCTCGACGCGGCCCTGCGCGCCTACGTCGCGGCCGGGGTCCCGGAACAGGTGGCGCGCGAACTGGCGCGCCCGCTGGCAAGCGAGGCGCTGGCCAATGTGTTCCGCCTCGGACCGGAAGCCGCGCTCAGCGGCCCGGTGGCGCGCGGGGACCATGCCACGGTGGCGCGCCAGCAGGAGGCCGTCAGCCGCTGGCACCCGGCCACCGGGCAGCTGTACGAGGCGCTGGTGGCCCCGACCGCCGACCTGGCCCGCCGCAAGCGCGGCGTTTCCTGAACTTTCCTCACTGACTGGAGTTGCGATGTACCTGACTGCCTGGGCCACCCTGGCCGCCCTCGGCGTGTATTTCTGGACTGGCGTGAACGCCGGCCGCGCGCGTATCCGCCACGGCATCCCCGCGCCTTCGATGGAAGGCCCGGAAGCCTTCCAGCGTTGCCAGCGGGTGCAGGCCAACACGCTGGAACAGCTGCCGCTGGTGCTGGTGCCGCTGTGGCTGTGCGCCTTCTTCCTGGGCGATGCCTGGGCCGCCGCCGGCGGGCTACTGTGGGGCCTGGGCCGGGTGGCCTACGCGCTCGGCTACTACCGCGATCCGGCACGCCGGGAGATCGGCTTCGTGACCGGCATGCTGGCCAGTGCGTTGTTAATTGGCGGCACTGTATGGGGCCTGGTGCTGCGCTAAAGCGAAAAAAGACCACATGGAGATCGACAAAGTTCCTAGAGAGCAATAAGCTAGGACGTTGATAACCCATGCGGTGCCGCCAGCCAGGCGTCGCGGATACCAGGAGAAGGAGAGAACATGCTGTTCCTGAAGAGCACCAGTGTCACCAGGTCCCCCGGCATCTACGAAGTCGACGTCGCTGCCAAGCCGCCGGGCAAGACCTTTGGTGTGTTCCTGGCGACCGATCCGGACCATCCGCCGCAAGCCGTCCTGGCCGGCCTGGCGCAGCTTGGCTTCAAGAATACTCACCAGCAGAGCTATGTCCACAAGGACAAGGGCAAGGTGCTGGACCTGCATTTCCAGAAGGATGGCAGCGACCTGTTCAACGGCTGGAAGGCCGAGGAGTGCAGCGCCAACCTGGCCGCGATCGAGGCCCTGTTCACCGGGGTCGGCATCGCTGTCACCCCGCGCGTAATGAGCCTGGCCGAAGCCTACGCCTGAGCGCAGCTCACGCCTGTACCTCGATGTGGTACAGCGCCCATGGGCAGTTCCCGAACCGTTCCTGCACCGGCCGCGCCGCCATGTCCGGCACGCGGTCGGCGTCGTAGACGGCCCACAGGGGACCGAGGCCGCCGAGCGCCATCGGCTGGCCGTCGAGTTCGGTGGCCACCAGGTAGTTCCAGGCCCGCAGCCGGGCCATCGGGACCGCGGCGGCATAGCCATCCACTGCCCGCAGCACTACCTGCGCGGCGCCATCGGTCCGGACGCCGGCCAGGGCCAGCACGTCCACCAGCAGCGGGCCGCGCAGCGCATGGGGCTTGCCATCGTACTCCAGGGTCGGCCGGATGGTCCTGGCCGGCAAGGCCGCGACGGTGTCGAAATCCAGCGCGAACGCGCGGGTAAAATCCAGCTTCTGCTTGAACATCATCTGGTCGCGCACCGGGTCGCGCGGGCCGCGATTGCTGCGTCCGATGGCGCCGGTGATGGTCAGCAGGGCCGGCCCCCGGGGCGGGCGCGGACTGGCGGCCGAGGCCAGGGGCAGGGTGCCGGAAGCCAGCGCCGCGCCCAGGAAATGACGTTTATCCATGCGAAAATGCGTTCATGTGGAAAATCGACATCATAGGCGTGAAACCGCAGCATGGATCTGTTTTCTGAAGCCGCGGCGCTCACGCCCATCCCCATCCGCGACGGCGAGCTGGCGTTCCTGGCACAGCTGGCGCTGCCCTGGCCGAACGAGACCGTGCTGGCGCGCCTGGTCGAGGAGACCGCGTGGCGCGCGGAAACCGTGGTCGTTTACGGCAAGCGCCACCTGCAGCCGCGCCTGAGCGCCTGGCATGGCGACAAGGGCTACCGCTATGCGGGGCTGGCGCTGGCGCCCTTGCCCTTCACTCCCTTGCTCGACACGCTGCGCCGCGCCGCGCAGGCCGCAACCGGCCACGTCTACAACAGCGTGCTGCTGAACTATTACCGCGATGGCCGGGACAGCATGGGCATGCATAGCGATGACGAACCGGAACTGGGCCCGGAGCCGGCCATCGCTTCGCTCAGTTTCGGCGCTACGCGTACCTTCATCCTGCGGCACAGGCGCAGTGGAGAAACGCTGAAACTGGCGCTGACCGATGGCAGCCTGCTGTTCATGGGAGGAGCCTTGCAAGCCAACTGGTTGCATGGGATCAACAAAACAAGCAAGCCACTGGGCGCGCGTATCAACCTAACTTTCCGTAACATCATCTAACACTGTGCCTTTGTTCGGCATTTTCTGTTGTGTATATTTGACTAATCGGTCAGTAATTTACATTTTCTTACAGTTCTTACGGGATTGGGACGGTTTCGATCTTGCGTGGATGCTATCTTGGGATATCGCGATTCATACGGAATCGTGAACCAGCCAAGACAAGTAAAGGATTCACGCATGAAAAAGCTTATCGTTGCATTGATCGCTTCCGCCGCTGCCATGTCAGCGGCCCAGGCCCAGACGACTGCGCCGCGCGCCTATGTCGGTGCCGGCGTTGCCAGCGCCGATCATGCGTTCAAGCGCTCTGGCGCCACCAATGTCGATACCGAAGGCTACAAGGCTTCGGGCAAGCTCTTCGGTGGCTATGATTTCAACCAGAACTGGGGCGTGGAAGCGGGCTACACCGATTTCCGCAAGTCGGACGTGAATTACTCGATCGGCGGCGTCAATACCCGCGGCGAGACCAGCGGCCACGCCGTCTACCTGGCGGCCAAGGCCAGTGTGCCGGTCAACGAGCAGTTCTCGGTGTATGGCAAGCTGGGCGCGGCGCGCACCAAGAGTGAACTGGAAACGGTCAATGCGCTGCAAAACATGAGCCGCAGCAAGACCGAAGCCTACGGCGCGCTGGGCGCGGAGTACCGCCTGAACCAGAACGTGTCGCTGATCGGCGAATACGAGCGCTACGGCAAGAGCAAGGATGTCGGCGCCAAGGCCGACGTCTGGACCATCGGCGCGAAATACGCCTTCTGAGCCTGACGGCAACCAAGGAAAAGGCCCTGCGGGTAATACCGTTCAGTTAAGCAGTGCTGGGAGTATTTGTACGGTGGGCGGGGGAATCTAGTCCAGTGGACTAGATTCCCGCCCACGCGGTCAACCAGCTGCGAAATCATCACGTACGGCTATCCATCGGCTAACTATCACCGCGTGGGCGGCGTAGCCGCCCACCCTACGCCCCCTTAACTGAACGGCATTCAGGCCCTGCGGGGCCTTTTTTCTTGTCCGTGTACTAGAGCCGGGCAAAGCCCTGCGATTGTGGCCGCAGTACCCAGGGCGGCACGATCAGCTCCGGCGCCGGTGCCGCATGGCCGGCGTTGACGAAGCGGTGCAGCGAAGACCAGGGCCAGTCGCGCGGGTGGCTGCAATGGCCGTGGCGCACGGCGTCCAGGTGGGTGTAGTCGACCAGTGCCGCGTACTCCTCGTCGTCGCCGACGCGGTAGTGCTGGTAATGCCGCTCCCAGATGCTGCCATCGCTGGCATGCGGCACCGCGGCCTTGCGCAGCGCTTTCGAGAACGCGATCTTGACCGCGCGCCAGCGGCTGGAACAGTCATGGTCGCCCGGCGGCAGGGTCCACATGGCATGTGCATGGTCCGGCAGCACGACCCAGGCATCGACATGGAAAGGCTTGCGGGTGCGCGCCAGCCGCATGGCTTCACCAAAGGCGGAGATATGGTCTGTGAGCAAGGTGCTGCCACGTTCGAGCAGGCGCACCGTAAAAAAGAATGTCCCACCCGGGACGCGGTTGTGGCGGTAATCAGTCATGGGTTCCGTCAGTCCGCGCCTTGCAAAGGCAACGGACATCCAGGCCAACCGGCCCTCATCGCAAGGATTCTACACACCGCCTCGGGCTTGCCGCGTTCGTTTCCGCGCGAAAAAAAATCCCCGCGATGCGGGGATTTCCTTTACGAAACAAACGCTTGGGTGATGCTCAGGTGGTCAGCGGCTTGTAGCGGATACGCTTCGGCTTGGCGCCTTCCTCACCCAGGCGCTTCCTCTTGTCGGCTTCGTATTCCTGATAGTTACCGTCGAAGAAGGTGACTTGCGAATTGCCTTCGAAGGCCAGGATGTGGGTCGCGATGCGGTCCAGGAACCAGCGGTCGTGCGAGATCACCATCACGCTGCCGGCGAACTCGAGCAGGGCGTCTTCCAGCGCGCGCAGGGTTTCCACGTCGAGGTCGTTCGACGGTTCGTCCAGCAGCAGCACGTTGCCGCCCTGCAGCAGGGTCTTGGCCAGGTGCAGGCGCCCGCGTTCGCCGCCCGACAGGTTACCGACGATCTTCTGCTGGTCCGAGCCCTTGAAGTTGAAGCGGCCGAGATAGGCGCGCGACGGCATCTCGAAGCGGCCCACGCTGAGCAGGTCGGCGCCGCCGGTGACGTCCTCGAACACGGTCTTGTTGTTGGCCAGTTCGTCGCGGCTCTGGTCCACCAGCGAGACCTTGGCGGTCTTGCCGATCACGACTTCGCCGCTGTCCGGCTGCTCTTTACCCGCGATCATCTTGAACAGGGTCGACTTGCCGGCGCCGTTCGGGCCGATGATGCCGACGATCGCGCCCGGCGGCACGGTGAAGGACAGGTTGTCGATCAAGAGGCGGTCACCAAAAGCCTTCGAGACGTTCTTGAACTCGATGACTTCATTGCCCAGGCGCTCGGCCACGGGAATGAAGATCTCCTGCGTCTCGTTGCGCTTCTGGTATTCGAATTCGCTCAGCTCGTTGAAGCGGGCTAACCTAGCCTTGGACTTGGCCTGGCGTGCCTTCGGGTTCTGGCGCGCCCATTCGAGTTCCTTGGCCAGCGCCTTCTGGCGCGCCGATTCGGTCGCTTCTTCCTGCTTCAGGCGCGCCTGCTTCTGGTCCAGCCACGAGGAATAATTGCCCTTCCATGGGATGCCCGAACCGCGGTCCAGTTCCAGGATCCATTCGGCGGCGTTGTCCAGGAAGTAGCGGTCGTGGGTGATGCCCACCACGGTGCCCGGGAAGCGCAGCAGGAACTGCTCCAGCCACTCGACCGATTCGGCGTCCAGGTGGTTGGTCGGCTCGTCCAGCAGCAGCATGTCGGGCTTGGAGAGCAGCAGCTTGCACAGCGCCACGCGGCGCTTCTCGCCGCCCGACAGCACGCCGATCTTCTGGTCCCAGGGCGGCAGGCGCAGCGCGTCGGCGGCCATTTCCATCTGCAGGTTCAGGTTGCCACCGTCGGCCGCGGCGATGATCGACTCCAGGCGCTCCTGTTCCTTGGCGAGGGCGTCGAAGTCCGCGTCTTCTTCCGCATAGGCGGCATACACGGCTTCCAGCTTGGCCTGCGCTTCAAACGCTTCGCCCAGGCCGGATTCCACTTCCTGGCGCACGGTCTTGTCCGGGTCGAGCTGCGGTTCCTGCGGCAGGTAGCCGATGTTCAGGCCCGGCATCGGGCGCGCTTCGCCCTGGATGTCGGTGTCGATGCCGGCCATGATCTTGAGCAGGGTCGACTTGCCCGAGCCGTTCAGGCCCAGCACGCCGATCTTGGCGCCCGGGAAGAAGGACAGCGAGATATCTTTCAGGATTTGACGCTTTGGCGGGACGATTTTGCCCACGCGGTTCATGGTATAGACGTAGTTGGCCATGTTTTAACTCTGGTGTTGAATCAAGGTGCAGAGGATACGACAGAACCCGCGCGGGACACAGGTTTTTGTGTCCCGCAGGGTGCGTCATGCTTTCCTGTCAGGCAGCTTGCGGCTGCGCCACAGGCCTTCGCCCGCGAACAGGGCCAGCGCGGCCCAGATCATCAGGAAGCCGACCAGGCGGTCATTGTCGAAGTGCTCGTGGAACAGCCACACGCCCAGCAGGAACTGGAGGGTCGGCGACAGGTATTGCAGCAGGCCGAGGATCGACAGCGGGATCCTGCGGGCGCCGCTGGCGAACAGCAGCAGCGGAATCGCCGTGATCGGCCCGGCCGCGGCCAGCAGCAGGCGGGTGCCGTCCGAGGCCGTATTCAGGAAAGCATTCTCGCCGCTCATGCTCAGCCAGGCCACATAGGCGGCTGCGAACGGGAACAGCACCATGGTCTCGAAGGACAGTCCCTCGAGCGCGCCCAGGGCCGCGGTCTTGCGTAGCAGGCCATAGCCGCCGAACGAAGCGGCCAGGAACAGCGCGATCCAGGGAACCGAACCGGACTGCCAGGTCAGCCAGCCCACGCCCAGCGCGGCGATCGCGATCGCACCCCACTGCACCTGGCGCAGGCGCTCCTTCAGGATGAGGTAGCCGAACATGATGTTGACCAGCGGGTTGATGAAGTAGCCGAGGCTGGCCTCGATGACATGGCCATTGTTCACTGCCCAGATATACGCCAGCCAATTGGTCGAAAGCAGCAAGGCGGAGGCGACGAAACTCCAGAACACGCGCGGCTGGCGTACCTGCGCCAGCCAGCCCCACTGGCGCCGGAACGCCAGTACGACCAGGAGAAAGGCCAGCGACCACAGCACCCGGTGCGCCAGGATCTGCACCGGCGGCACTTCGCCGATCGCATGGAAGTAAATAGGGAACAGGCCCCAGCACAGGAAGGCCAGGGCGGCGGACAGGATACCGGAACGCATGGAGAGGGAAGGGGGGCGATTGCTAGGTCGCCATTATCCCCGATGCGCACAATCTCTGCAGACACGGTCGGCGTTTCCCGCCGCGCGCACCTTAGTGCAGAATGTACTTGCAATTTCCTTTCCTCTAATTTATGGTGCGCTGCACCAAATCCTCGTACGGGGCAAAATTGAGTACCCAAAATAAAAAAAGCAGTGTTGCAGCGCTCACGCTGGCAGCCGTCGGCATCGTCTACGGCGACATCGGCACCAGCCCGCTCTATACCCTGCGCGCGATCTTTGACCCGGAACACGGCCTGCCCCTCACCACGCCGAACATCCTCGGCATCGTGTCCCTGATCTTCTGGAGCCTGACGATCATCGTTTCGCTCAAGTACGTGACCCTGGTACTGCGTGCCGACAACCGCGGCGAAGGCGGCATCATGGCGCTGATGGCGCTGGCCACCACGTCGGTCAGCAGGTCCTCGCGCTGGCATTTCCCGCTACTGGTCATCGGTGTGCTGGGGGCTACCATGTTCTACGGCGACAGCGTGATCACGCCAGCCATTTCGGTGCTGGGCGCGATCGAGGGCCTGGAAGTCGCGGCGCCCGGCATGTCGCACTATGTGGTGCCGCTGGCAGTGGTGGTGCTGGTGCTTCTCTACAGCGTGCAGCGTCATGGCACCGCCGGCATCGGGCGTTTCTTCGGGCCGGTCATGCTGGTCTGGTTCATCGCGCTGGCCGTGATGGGCGTCATCAACATCGCCGAAGCGCCGGTGGTCCTGAACGCGCTCAATCCCTGGCACGCGCTGCGCTTCATGCTGGATAACAAGCTGCTCGCCTTTGTCGCGCTGGGCGCGGTGGTGCTGGCGATTACCGGGGCCGAAGCGCTGTACGCGGACATGGGCCATTTCGGTCGCAAGCCGATCCGCCTGGCCTGGTTCGCGATCTGCTTCCCGGCGCTGGCGCTGAACTACCTTGGCCAGGGTGGCCTCCTGATCAATGACCCTGGCGCGGTCGAGAATCCTTTCTTCCACCAGCTCGGCACCTGGAGCGTGATCCCGCTGGTGCTGCTGTCGACCATGGCGGCCGTGATCGCCTCGCAGGCGACCATTTCCGGCACCTATTCGATGACGAAGCAGGCGATCGCGCTGGGCCTGCTGCCGCGCATGCGGATCCTGCACACGTCGGAAAGCGAGATCGGCCAGATCTACATCCCGGCGGTGAACTGGGCGCAGCTCGCCATCGTGCTGATCGCCGTGATCGGCTTCGGTTCCTCGGACGAGCTGGCCGGCGCCTACGGCATCGCGGTCACCGCCACCATGATGGCGACCACCATCCTGACTTTCTTCGTCACCCGCTACCGCTGGCACCTTCCGCTGGCGCTGTGCCTGGGCGCGACCGGCTTCTTCCTGGTGATCGACATCTTGCTGTTCTCTTCGACCACGCTCAAGCTGTTCCATGGCGGCTGGTTCCCGCTGCTGCTCGGCAGCGTGCTGCTGACCTTGATGCTGACCTGGAAGCGGGGGCGTGAGCTGGTGTTCGAGAACCTGGAAAAGCACGCGATCCCGCTGGACGCCTTCATGGATTCGCTGTTCGTGGCGCCGCCGGCGCGCGTGCCAGGTACCGCACTGTTCCTGCGCGGCGAAAGCGATGGCGTTCCGCATGCGCTGCTGCACAATCTCTCACACAATAAGGTGTTGCACGAGCGTGTGGTCTTCCTCACGGTGCACATGCGCGAAGAGCCCTGGGTGCCGGCAGAGGAACAGGTGGACATCGTGGAACTGGGCCACAACTGCTTCCAGCTCAACGTCGAGTACGGCTTCAAGGACGAACCGGACATTCCGGGCATCCTGCGCCAGTGCGGCGGCCTCGGTTTGCGCTTCGAGATGATGGAGACGTCCTTCTTCATCGCGCGCCAGACCGTGATCTCGACCCCGGGACGCGGCATGGCGCCGTGGCGCGAGCACCTGTTCGCGATGTTGTCGCGCAATGCGCGCGCCGCCGCCGACTACTACCAGATTCCACCGAACCGGGTGATCGAACTGGGCACCCAGGTCGAGATCTGAACCTGGCCCGACTTACAAAAAAATACAAAGGCTGGACACACAGTGATACTGCCGTAGGGTAAGGTGCGTGGTTTCAAGGTTTACATTTTCCCGCATCTACCCGAAGGATTAACATGAAGCTGAAGTTCCCCCTGATCGCCGCCTTTGTCGCCATCCTGAGCCTGACCGCCTGCGGCGGTGGCGGCGGTGATTCCGGCGCCGAGGTCGTCAACCCGAACAACCCGACCACCCTGGTCAAGACCGACAACGCGCTCGGCACCGGCGCCGAAGCGACCGCCGGCAAGCACGTCGCCGTCAGCTACATCCTGTGGCTGTACAGCGCCTCGGCCGCCGACCACAAGGGCACGCGCCTGGAAAACGGCAGCTTCTCCTTCGACCTGGGCGCGCCAGGCATCATCGACGGCTTCCAGCAGGGCGTGACCGGCATGAAAGTGGGCGGCAAGCGCACCGTCGAAGTCCCGGCCAGCCTGGCCTACGGCGCGCGCGGCGGCAACGGCATCCCGCCCAACAACGGCCTGGTGTTCGAAATCACCCTGACCTGCGCCGGCACCTCGGCCCAGTGCAAACTGCCTTGATGTAAGGCGCGCCGGGACACGCGTCCCGGCGCAGCGCGCACTCCTGCGCTGGCGCACACGCCGGCCTCGCCGCATGGCCGATGCTGCAGGTTCCAACGACCTGCACATCCGCCGCCATGCCCCGCCTTTCTTTCCGCCTTTCCTTCCTGTCCCAGCTGGCCACGCCGGTCCTGGCTTGCCCGCGCCCGACGACCCTCCAGGAAGAGCCCGATTATTGGCTGCTGCTGGCCGCCCTCGTGCTCTATGCCGCGGGAAAATTCGCCATGCACCGGCCACATTGATTCCGCATCAGCGCAGCATGTCGATGTGCAGGATGCCGTCCTCATCGTAGGGCGCCGACACGGTCCGGAAACCGAAGCCCTGGTAGAAACGCTCCAGGTACTGCTGGGCGCCGATGCGGATGCGGTGGCCCGGATACAGGGCTTCGGCCCGCGCAATTCCTTCCTGTAGCAGCGCGCGCCCGGCGCCCAGGCCGCGCGCGGACCTGGCCGTGATCACGCGGCCGAGCGACATTTCCTCGTACTTCACGCCCGGGCCGAGCACGCGCAGGTAGGCGGCCAGGCGCCGCACGCCGTCCACGCTGTGCCAGCCGAGCAGGTGGTGGGCGCGCGGGTCGAGGCCGTCGATGTCGGGGTAGAGGCAGGTCTGTTCGAGGATGAAGACATCCTGGCGCTGGGCCAGCACTTCGTACAGGTCGGCGGTGCTGAGGTCGTTGAAATGGGAAAACTGCCAGTCGATCATGGTAAGCAAGGGTAAGGCCGCGTGGCGCGAGGCTCAGGCGGCGGTTTCGAAACCTTCGAGGATGTGCACGGCGCCGCTCCCGTTCCCGCCTTCGAACACGAAGGCGGCCGGCAGGCCCAGGTGCGCGAGCCGTTCGCCGATGCGCAGGCAGTCGCCGCCCTGCAGGCCGAAGGCTGGTCCCAGGCCGCCGCCGAGCGAGACCACCAGCGCCTCGGGGCGGAACATGGCGAGCTTGAGGCAGGCGCTTTCCAGCGCCGCGTGCCAGGCCGCGGCGCCGCAGCCGCGCGCCAGCGGCAGGTTCATGGTGGTGCCCAGGCCCGCGCCGGCCCCCTGTTCGCCGGCATGGCCGGCATAGTAGGGGTAGTCCCGGCGCGGGTCGAGGTGCAGCGACACGAACAGCAGATCGGCACGTTCATGGAAAATGTCCTGGGTGCCGTGGCCGTGATGGGATGCGAGGTCGAGGATCGCCACCCGTCCCAGGCCGTCGTCCAGCAGGTGCTGGGCCGCCAGCGCCGCATTGTTCAGGAAGCAGCCGCCGCCGAAACCGGCGGCGCGCGCATGCTGGCCGGCCGGGCGGGTCAGCGCGAAGCTGGCGCGCTCGCCCACGCGCAGCGCATGGGCGGCATTGATGGCGCAGTCGGCGCCCTGCCTGGCCGCGCGCCAGGTGCCGGCGCCCAGCGGCGTGCAGCTGTCGGCGGCGAACAGCCCGAGGCGCGCGATGAAGTCCTCCGGCTCCGCCGCGCCGGGCGCGCCGCATGGCGGCCAAATCCGGGCCAGCAGCGGGGCCGGCAGTGCCTCGCCGTGGTCCGGCCCATATGCGCTCCAGTCGCTCCAGGCGCTGCGCAGGAAGTGCAGGTAGCGCGGCGCATGCACGCGCTCGAGCGAGGCCAGCGACACGGCGTGCGGGGTGACGATGCGCCCCAGTCCGCGGCGCTCGAGTTCGGCCAGCGTCAGGCCGACCGCAGCGGCTTGCCCGTCCCATGGCGCGGCGCCGGCGCAGGCCGGCTGCAGGCCGTGGTGTTCGTTGTAGAACGTGAGCATGCGGCGCGGGTGGCGGTAGCAGCGGTGGCGGGCACGCTCAGTGGTGGTTGCCGCACAAGGTGCTGCTGTTGTAGGCCGCGACGAAGTCGTCGAAGCTGCCGCTGTCGCTGCGCTCGATCTGCGCCTGTTCCTCCAGCGACTTGCGCGCCATCTCGTCGAACAGCGCTTCCTCGGCCGGCATCAGGGGGCTGTCACGGAAGCTGGCCGCATGCAGCTGGCTCTGGCGCAGCCCGAACGCTGCCGCCGAGCCCAGGCTGCGGATCTCTTCCAGCACCCGCGCCGACGGGGTCAGTGCCGGATTGGTGATCTTGGCCTGCTGCAGGTCGAGCGAGGAAGTGTGCACATCGCCGTCGTTGTGTTCCTGGTCCAGCAGCCGGGCCAGCGGGCGGATGCGCTCGACCAGCTCCAGCGCCCAGTCCCTGAGCGGCAGCTCGGCGCCATCGCGGGTAAGGGTCAGGCCTGGATCGCGTCCCTGCTTCACGGTGCGCGCGAAGTTGCGCGCATGGACCTGGCCTTCCTCGGGGCTGATCGGGGGGCTTTCCTCGAGCGCGCAGAACAGCAGGAAGGCATCCAGGAAGCGGCCCGTCTCGAGGCTGATGCCGACCGGTTCGAACGGATCGACATCCAGGCAGCGCACCTCGATGTACTGCACCCCGCGGTTGCACAGCGCCTGCACCGGACGCTCGCCGGTGCGGATCACGCGCTTCGGCCGGATCGTCGAGTAGTACTCGTTCTCGATCTGCAGCACGTTGGTGGACAGCTGGATCCATTCGCCGTCCTTCCGGGTGCCGACCGCCGCATACGGTTCGTAGGGCGTGTTCACGGCCGACATCAGGCTGGTGACATAGCTTTCCAGGCTGTTCTCGTGCGGACGCAGGCCGGACTGGGCATCGTTCTGGTAGCCCAGGTCGCTCATGCGCAGGCTGGTCGCGTAGGGCAGGTAGAGGGTGTCATCGGACAGCGTCTCGAGCTGGTGCGGACGGCCGCGCAGGAAGCTGGTGGTCAGGGCCGGCGTGGCGCCGAACAGGTACATCAGCAGCCAGCTGTAGCGGCGGAAATTGCGGATCATCGCAATGTAGCTCTCGGACTGGAAGTCGCGCAGCGCATGGCGGCGCTCTTCCACGATGCCTTCGCTGGCAGCCACCAGCTGCCACAGCTTTTCCGGCAGCGAGTAGTTGTAGTGGATGCCGGCGATGCACTGCATCGCCTTCCCGTAGCGCAGCGCCAGGCCGCGCCGGTAGACGTGCTTGAGCATGCCCAGGTTGGACTTGCCGTACCAGGCGATCTCGATTGCTTCTTCCGGCGGCAGCTCGCCCGGCATCGACACGCTCCACAGTATTTCGTCGCCGAGGCGCGCGTGCGCATAGCGGTGGATCGCGTCCAGGTGGTTCAGCACGGTCGAGATGTCGTGTTCGGCCGGGGTGATGAACTCCAGCAGGGCCTCGGCGTAGTCGGTGGTGATCTGGGCATGCGTCAGTGCCGAACCGAGCGCGCGCGGATGCGGGGTGCGCGCCAGGTGGCCGTGCCGGTCCACGCGCAGGGTTTCGCGTTCGATGCCGCGCAGGCCCTGGCCAAGCAGGGCGCGGTGGTCCTCGTCGTCGAGCAGGGCGAGGCGGCGCTGCAGTTGGTTCGACACTGGTTGATTCGACACGGGTGTTTCCTTTCTTATACTGCCAATCCGGATTGGAGCAGAGAGTAACCGAAAAACGCGCGGCGCGCCGGGCAGCCCCTCATTCCCGCCTGGCGGCCTGTCGTTCGCTCTGCACCCAGCGCTCGATCTCGCGCTGTAGCAGGTCGAGCGGCAGCGCGCCGTTGCGCAACACCGCATCGTGGAAGCGGCGCTGGTCGAAGCGTGGACCGAGGGCCGCGCGCGCCGCGTTGCGCAGCGCGGCGATGCGCAGCTGGCCGATCTTGTAGGCGAGCGCCTGGGCCGGCTGCGCGATGTAGCGCTCGACTTCGGCGGCGTTTTCCTGCGGCGGATTGGCGGTATGCGTGTTCAGGTAGTCGAGCGCCTGCTGGCGCGACCAGCCCAGCGCATGGATGCCGGTATCGACCACCAGGCGCGCGGCGCGCAGCATCTCTTCGTTGAGCTGGCCGAAGCGCGTGAACGGGTCGCCGAAGAAGCCCAGTTCCTGGCCCAGGCCCTCGGCATAGGTGGCCCAGCCCTCGCCGTAGGCCTGGTACCAGCCATGGCGGCGGAAGGCCGGCAGCGCCAGCTCCTGGGCGCGCGCCACCTGCAGGTGGTGGCCCGGCACGCCTTCATGCAGGGCCACGGCGTCCACCTGCCATACCGGACGCGTGGCCAGTTGCGAGAGGTTGACCACCAGCGCCGCGGCGCGGGTCTCGCTGCCGGCTTCGTAATAGGCCACCGGCTGGCCTTGCAGCCCGGGCAGTTCCTGCATCGGCTTGACCGCGAGCGGCGCCTCCGGCACCGTCGCCACCACTTTCGGCAGCCTGGCCTGGGCCCGTGCCAGCGCCTTGCGGTAGCGCGCCAGCAGGGCCTCGGGCTGGCTGAAGAACAGGCGGCGGTCGCTGCGCGCGAACACCAGGAAGCGTTCCAGTTCGCCGCGAAAGCCGGTGCGCGGCACCAGGGCGGCCATCGCGGCGCGGATGCGCGCCACTTCCTTCAGGCCGATCGCATGCACCTCGGCCGGACTGAGCGGGGTCGTGGTGACCTTGCGCACCTGGAAGGCATACCATGCCGCGCCGCCCGGCAGGCTGGCGGCACCAATGCTCTCGCGCGCGGCCGGCAGGTATTCATTGCGCAGGAAGTCTTCCAGGCGCTGCAGGGCCAGCGCCGCCGTCGCCAGCGCCTCGATGCCCTCGTCCAGCAGGTCTTCGCGCACGTCCGCGTCGATCGTGGCCGGGATGCGCTGCAGGGGCGCATGCAGCGGGCCGCCGGCGATCCCTTCGTGCAGGCGGCGCAGCGCGTCCGGCACCGGCGCCAGCGCCAGCTTCGGCACCGTCCAGCCGGCGCGCAGCCCGGCGCGCATCTGTTCGACCAGCCCGTCGACGTGGGCCGGCAGCGCCGCCAGGCGCGCCAGGTAGTTGCGGTAATCCCCTTCGGTGGAGAAGGGCATCTGGGCGGCCAGGCGCGGCAGGCGCAGGTGCAGGCCGTCCCAGCTGCTGATCGGCTGCGGGTCGAAGGGGGTCAGGGCCAGCGCTTCCAGCTGGCGTTCGCGGGCGGCCACGAACAGGTCGTAGGACAGCAGGTCCTGGCCGGCAAGCTGGCCGCGGTCGATCTGGCGCGCTTCCTCCAGCACCTCGCGCGCGTGCCCGGCGCTGGCGGCGCGCGCGGCGAGCGACGTGTCGGCGAGCAGCGCGTCGTGGCGGTGCTCGCCGATGGCGGTGGAGTATTCCGGCTGCTGGCGCAGCTGCCATTCCCACTCGCGTTCGAACAGGCGGCGCGCCGTGTCGGCCGGGGTGTCGGCCGCACCGCAAACGATGGGCGCGAACAGGATGAGCGAGGCAAGCAGTGTGCGCATGCGCATGGATGACGGGTCAGGGACTGGCCATTGTAGCAATGGCGCCCCGGGGACCGCGCAGGCTAGGGCAGGCGCGCGCCGCTGACCCGTTCGATGCCGGCCAGGTCGCGCCAGCTCTGCACCTCCTGCAGGCCGCGCGCCGCCAGCAGGTCGCGCACCGCCGCGGCCTGGTCGTAGCCATGCTCGAGCAGCAGCCAGCCGCCGCTTTCCAGGTGGTCCGGCGCATCGGCGACGATGCGGCGCAGGGCCGACAGGCCGTCGGCGCCGTCCGTGAGCGCCCCGACCGGCTCGAAGCGCAGGTCGCCCTCGGCCAGGTGCGGGTCGCCGGCGGCGATGTAGGGCGGGTTCGAGGCGACCAGCGCGAAGCGCTCGCCGGCCACGGCCGCATACCAGTCGCTGCGCAGGAAGCGCACGGCGGCGCCGTTCGCGGCGGCGTTCGCGCGCGCGATCGCGAGCGCATCCTCGCTCAGGTCGAGCGCGGTGACCCGCGCATCCTTGCGGCTGTGGGCGCAGGCGACCGCGATGGCGCCGCTGCCGGTGCCCATGTCGAGCATGTGCCCACCTGGCGGCAGGCGCGCCAATGCCAGTTCCACCAGCAGTTCGGTGTCCGGGCGCGGGATCAGCACGCCCGGCCCGACCTGGAACGGCAGCCCGAAGAATTCGCGCCGGCCCACGATGTAGGCGATCGGCTCGCCCGCCAGGCGCCGCCGCAGGAGCGCCTCCAGGCGCGCCGCTTCGTCGCCGGTGAGCGCGCGTTCGGACTGGGTGATCAGGGCCACGCGCGCCAGGCCAAGGGCATGGCACAGCAGGATGCGGTTCTCGAGCGGATCGAGCGGCAGCGCGGCCTGCAGCTGGCCCAGGGTGGCGCCGGCCTCGACGAGGTGCTTCATGCGCGCTGCTTGCGTACCAGGACGAAGGCCAGCAACACGGTCAGCACCCCGAACCAGAGCGCCGACCATTGCGGGATCGCGAGGCCCATCAGCGAGTCGGTGGCGCCTTCGCACAGGCCGTCGGCGCGGAACACCCAGGGCAGGTACTCGGCGGTCGGGATCTTGTTGAGGAAAGTCTCCATCGGATCGATGCCGCAGCTGAAACCCGGGTGGGCGATCACGTACAGGTGCTTGCCGACCGCGTACAGGCCGCCCAGCGCCGCCAGCAGGGCCAGGATCGTTCCCTGGCGCAGCCTGCCGCTGATCGCCGCCACCAGGCTGGCCACGCCGATGGCCAGGAACAGGTAGCGCTGGATCACGCACAGCGGGCAGGGCAGCATATGCTGGATGTGCTGCAGGTAGAGGGCGACGGCGATCAGTGCGAAGCAGATCGACGAGATGGCGAACAGGATCTGGCGGTTGGAGGGCAGCATCGGTGGATTTTTATCTGGTGTGGTTCGGACCGGGCATTCTCGCACGAAGCCGCCGCCGCCACTACCCATGCCGTCTCGCGCATCGGGACATCAGTCCCCGAGCGCCGCCAGCAGCTCGGCCTGGTGCTCGGCCGCCAGCGCATTGACCAGCTCCTGCAGGTCGCCATCCATGATGAAGTCCAGCTTGTACAGGGTCAGGTTGATGCGGTGGTCGGTCAGGCGGCCCTGCGGGAAGTTGTAGGTGCGGATCCGCTCGCTGCGGTCGCCCGAGCCGATCAGGCTCTTGCGGGTGGCCGCCTCTTTCGATTGCTGCTCGCGCAGCTGCACGTCCTTGATGCGCGCCGCCAGCACCTTCAGGGCCTGCGCCTTGTTCTTGTGCTGGCTGCGGTCGTCCTGGCACTCGACCACGATGCCGGTCGGCAGGTGGGTGATGCGCACCGCCGAATCGGTCTTGTTGATGTGCTGCCCGCCCGCTCCGGACGCGCGGTAGGTGTCGATGCGCAGGTCGGCCGGGTTGATGTTCACGTCCTCCACTTCGTCCGCTTCCGGCATCACGGCCACGGTGCAGGCCGAGGTGTGGATCCGGCCCTGGGTCTCGGTGGCGGGAACGCGCTGCACGCGGTGGCCGCCCGACTCGAACTTGAGCTTCGAATACACGCCGTTGCCGATGATGCGCACGATGACTTCGCGGTAGCCGCCCAGGTCCGAGGCCGATTCCGACACCACCTCGACCTGCCAGCGGTTGCGCTCGGCGAAGCGGGTGTACATGCGCAGCAGGTCGCCCGCGAACAGGGCCGATTCGTCGCCGCCGGTACCGGCGCGGATCTCGAGGAAGATGTTGCGCTCGTCGTTCTCGTCCTTCGGCAGCAGCATTTTTTGCAGATCGAGTTCCAGCGCGGCCAGGCGCGCGCGGGCGGCCTCGATCTCTTCCTGCGCGAAGTCCTTCATGTCCGGGTCCTGCGCCATCTCCTGGGCGGCATGGAGGTCTTCCTGGGCCGCGCCATACTGGCGGTAGAGGGCGACCAGCGGCGACAGCTCGGCGTGTTCGCGGGTCATCTTGCGATAGCTGTCCATGTTGGCGGTGGCGCCTTCGGACATCAGGAGTTCGTCCAGTTCGACGAGTCGGTTGGCCAGTTGGTCCAGCTTGGCCAGCATGGATGGTTTCATGGGTGTGAAAGAGTCTGGGTGGCCGCTGCGGGCCGGGACGC
The DNA here is from genome assembly GCF_020176695.1 of Massilia sp. MS-15. Lineage (GTDB taxonomy): Bacteria > Pseudomonadota > Gammaproteobacteria > Burkholderiales > Burkholderiaceae_D > Telluria > Telluria hydrophila. Next base: position 36,847 of record NZ_JAIWIA010000004.1, read on the forward strand.
GCCCCGGGAAGGAGCGCACGACAAAACGAAGAGGACCGCTAACGGCGGCCGCGGAACAGCTGGGGCAGCAGGGCGGCGAGGCGGGCGCGCTCGTCGCCCTGGGCCTGGTGCAGCGCCTGCTGCGGACCATGCAGGAACTTGGCGGCGAGGCCCCGGGACAGCGCTTCCAGCACCGCTTCCGGGTCGTCGCCGCGCGCCAGCAGCCTGCGCGCGCGTTCGAGTTCGGCCAGGCGCAGCGCCTCGCTGGCGTCCTGCAGGTCGCGGATCACCGGTACCATGGCGCGGTCGCCAACCCAGTGCATGAAGGATTGCACGCGGTTCTCGATGATGGCTTCGGCCTGGGCCACCGCGGCCTGGCGGCTTTCCAGGCCGGTCTGCACCACCTGGGCCAGGTCGTCCACGGTGTACAGGAACACGTCGTCCAGGCGCGCGACTTCCGGCTCGATATCGCGCGGCACGGCCAGGTCGACCATGAACACCGGACGGTGGCGGCGCGCCTTGACGGCGCGCTCGACCATGCCGAGGCCGATCAGGGGCAGGGTCGAGGCGGTGCAGGAGATCACGATGTCGAAGCCGTGCAGGCGCTCGGGCAAGTCGGCCAGGCGCATGGCCTGGCCCTCGTAGCGGGTGGCAAGCGCCGCGCCGCGCTCCATCGTGCGGTTGGCGATGGTGACCGATTTCGGCTTGTGCGCCGCGAAGTGGGCGGCGCACAGCTCGATCATCTCGCCGGCACCGATGAACAGCACATGCTGGTCGGCGATGCGATCAAAGATGCGCTGCGACAGACGCACCGCGGCCGCGGCCATCGACACGCTGTGGGCACCGATTTCCGTGGTCGTACGTACTTCCTTCGCCACCGCGAAGCTGCGCTGGAACAGCTGGTGCAGGTAGGTGCCCAGGCCGCCGGCTTCCTCGGCGGTGCGCACCGCATCCTTCATCTGGCCCAGGATCTGCGGCTCGCCCAGCACCATCGAATCGAGCCCCGACGCGACACGGAAGGCATGGCGCACCGCGCTGTCGTGCGGCAGCATGTACAGGTGCGGGCGCAGTTCGGCGAAATTCAGCGCGTGATAATGGGCCAGGAACTGAGCCGAGGCGTCGAGCGGGTGGGCGATGTCGCTGGCCGCGTACATCTCGGTGCGGTTGCAGGTGGACAGGATGGCCGCTTCGTTGCCGCCGTGCGCACCGGCGCTGCCGGCCCCATGGCGCGCGAACCAGCCGCGCGCCGCCTGCACCGCCTTGCCGAGCTGGTCAGGCGCGAGCGCCAGCTGCTCGCGCAGCGAGACCGGTGCGGTGGTATGGTTCAGGCCAACGGCAAGCAGTTGCATTGTGGGAGGCGGGTCGACGGGTATGCGGCATTATACCCTGATGGGAGCAGGGTTTCAGGGGCGCCGGCAGGGCTTGCCGGCCCCGTTGGCGCCCTGGCAAGGACTCAGGCGCCCAGTTTTTCCAGGCGGTAGCCGTAGCTGTAGACCGGTACCAGGCGAAAACCGTTTTCCGGACGCAGGCTGAGCTTGTTGCGTACACGGGAAACGTGGGTGTCCATCGTGCGCGAAGGCACGTCGGTATCGCGCACCCAAACCGATTCGTGGATGTAGGCGCGCGACAGCGGGCGGCCGATGTTACGGAAGAACAGCAGCGCCAGCGAGAATTCCTTCTGGGTGACGTCGATGATCGAGCCATCCTTGAGCAGGCGGCCCGGACGGGTCTCGAAGGTAAACGGGCCGAACTGCAGCTGCTCGGCGCTGTTCTGCGACGGGTAGGCGCGGCGCAGCAGGGCCGAAACGCGCGCCACCAGTTCGCCACGGCGCAGCGGCTTGACCAGGTAGTCGTCGGCGCCGGCAGTGACGCCGGCGATGATGTCGTCCTCGGCATTGTTGCCGACCAAAAAGATCACGGGTGCGTTCGCGGCCAGCTTTTCCTTGGCGCGGCGCAGCACTTCGGCCCCATCCATGTCGGGCACGTTCCAGTCCAGCACCAGCATGTCCGCGTTCTCTTTGCGCAACTGCGCCAGGCACTCCCTGGCGCTGTCGAAAGGCTGGCAATGATGACCGGCGGAGGTCAGCACCTGGCAAATCAGTTCGGCCTGGCTACGGTCTTGTTCGAGAACGGCGATCTTCATAGGACATCTACAGGTAAGGTTGCCTTTGTAGGAACGCTCCTACAAGAGTTAAACCGAATATAGCAGACATTCACAAAATAGCGCTACAGCAAAATAATGAATTTGCGTTTTAGAAATTACATCTGTTGTGTTAAGGAGAAATGACCCTGGGCGTTACACTTGTCTTTATCAGCTGACCCGGAGGGAATATGTTGTTTAGACGCAAAAAAAAGGAAGCAGCCGCGGCCGAACCGCCGGTGCAGCCGGTGCGCGGCGCCGAGATCGAGATCGTGCGTGCGCGCTGCCGCGAGATGGTGCGCAAGCGCGCACTGGTATCGGCCGGGGTGGCGGCGGTGCCGCTGCCCGGTGTGGACATCCTGTCCGACCTGACCACGTTTACCGTGCTGGTGGAAGAGGTGAACCGCGAATTCGGCCTGAGCCAGCAGCAGATCGAACGCCTCCATCCGCGCATGCGGATACTGGCTTACCAGGCGGCGGCCTCGGTTGGCGGCATGTTGGTCGGCAAGCTGGTGACGAAGACGCTGGTGCTGCAGCTGTTCAAGCGGGCCGGCATCCGGATCGCGGCCAAGACCGTCACCAAGGTGGTGCCGATCGCGGGCCAGGTGGCTTCGGCGGCGATCGGTTTCGCGCTGTTTCGCAAGATGGGCAACCAGCACGTGGAGGCCTGCGCGGAGGTGGCGCGCGAACTGCAGAAGATCCAGGTGACCGATGCCGGGACCGCCCAGGTACCGGTCTGAGGCTACATCGCTGCTGGATAAACAAATGCCCGCTGACGCGGGCATTTGTTTAAATAGCGAACATCCGGGGCTCAGGCATCCGGCAGCACGACGTTCACGTCGAGCACTTCCAGGTTGCCCTGGCGGTCGAGCGAAATCTTGATGTCGTCCGCATTCACCTTGGTGTACTTCGAGATCACTTCGATCAGCTCGCGGTGCAGGGCGGGCAGGAAGTCCGGACCGGCGCGGTTGGTGCGCTCGCGCGCAATGATGATTTGCAAGCGTTCCTTGGCGGCTGTCGCGCTCTTCTCTTTTTTCGGAAAAAGGAAATTGAGCAGTGGCATATCACTTGGCTCCAAAGATGCGCTGGAACAAACCCGGCTTTTCGTAGGTCGTGAAACGTAGCGGACGGTCTTCGCCCAGGAAGCGGGCGATCACGTCCTCGTAGGCTTCGGCCACGTCGGTGCCCTTGAAGTGGATCGCCGGGTTGCCCTGGTTCGAGGCGTGCAGCACCGATTCCGATTCCGGGATGATGCCGATCAGCGGGATGCGCAGGATTTCCTGCACGTCCTGGTAGGACAGCATTTCGTCGGCGTCGACGCGCTTCGGCGAGTAGCGGGTGATCAGGAGGTGCTCCTTGACCGGCTCCGAACCGCTCTGGGCACGGCGCGACTTGGCCTGGATGATGCCGAGGATGCGGTCCGAATCGCGCACCGAGGACACTTCCGGGTTGGTGACGATGATGGCCTCGTCGGCGAAGGTCAGCGCCATCAGCGCGCCGTGTTCGATGCCGGCCGGCGAATCGCAAATGATGAACTCGAAGCCCATCTGCACCAGGTCGTTCAGGACGCGCTCGACGCCTTCTTCGCTCAGCGCATCCTTGTCGCGCGTCTGCGAGGCCGGCAGGATGAACAGGTTGTCGGTGTGCTTGTCCTTGATCAGCGCCTGGTTCAGGGTCGCTTCGCCGTTGACCACATTGATGAGGTCATAGACCACGCGGCGTTCGCAACCCATGATCAGGTCGAGGTTGCGCAGGCCGACGTCGAAGTCGATCACTGCGGTCTTGTGGCCGCGCAGGGCCAGGCCGCTGGAAAAGCTCGCGCTCGAAGTGGTTTTGCCCACACCGCCCTTGCCGGACGTCACAACAATAATTCTTGCCACAAAAAGGTCCTTTACGTTTCTAGCAGTATCTGCGGGTCAAATGGTTTAAGCGCGCGAAGGCGGCGCCAGCGATGATATATCGAGCCGGTCGCCGACCAGCCGGATCTGTGCGGGCTGGCGCGCCAGGTCGTTCGGGAAGCCGTCGTCGAAAGTGCGGTACACCCCGGCGATCGACACCAGTTCCGGCTGCATCGACAGGGCGAAGATGCGCGCATCGGGATTGCCGGAAGCGCCCGCCAGCGCCCGGCCGTTCAGCGGCGCATACACGTGGATGCTGCCGTCGGCAATGATTTCCGCGCCATTGTTGACAACGGCAGTAATGATCAGGTCGCCGCCACGCGCATAGATGCGCTGGCCCGCGCGCACCGGGGTATCGATGATCATGGTCGAGACCGCAGCCGGGGCAGGCGCAGGGGCCGCCGCCGGGGCAGCCGCCGGCGGGGCGGGCACGGCTTCCTGTTGCGCTGGCGGTTCCTGTAGCGCCGGCGCCGCGTGGGTTTCCGGCGCGCGCACGCCGCTGGCGCCGTCGTCCAGCGACAGGCCGTGCGCGCGGATCGCGTCGGCCATGTCGGGGCCGGCGCCACGCACGGCGACCGCGTTCAGGCGGTATTTCTTCAGCAGCGCCACCAGGGCCGGCCAGTCGATCGCGGGCTGCTCGTGCGCGATGGCGGCGATGTCGATCACCGCGAACTCGTCCTCGAAAAAGTCGGAGACGCCGCCAGTCATCTGGTGCAGCGCGGCGTCGATCGCGGCCGGGTCGGCCGAATGCAGGATCGTCGAAATGGCGACGACCGTGGAGATCTTGATTTCGATGGGCAGCGAGGTCGGGGTTTTCGGCATAAAACGGTCTGGTTGGCGTTGCGCTCGTGCATTCTACTGTGAAAATTGACCGAAAGGACAGTTGGACGAGCATCATTCCTAGTAGAAAGAAATGTTCCTGCGTTGTTCGAAAAAGCGGGCGGCGCGGGCCCACCAAAAGCATGGGCGATCGCACGGTTGTATTCGGTGAATAAGCTGATAAGATTGATTTTGCTTAAACATCAGCACCATACCAACCGTAAGATGCATGGCTTTGCAAGCCTGGCATCTCAACATCCCCGGCCGAGGCCGGAACTAGGGAGATCAACATGGAAGACGTCGTCATCGTGGCCGCTGGCCGCACGCCGGTCGGCAAGTTCGGCGGCACACTGGCCAAGATTCCTGCCGCCGAGCTCGGCGCGCACGTGATCCGCCAGCTGCTGGCGCAAACCGGCATCGATCCCGCCGCGGTCAGCGAGGTCATCATGGGACAAGTCCTGACCGCCGGCGCCGGCCAGAACCCGGCGCGCCAGGCCGTGATCAAGGCCGGGTTGCCCGACATGGTGCCGGCCCAGACCATCAATATGGTGTGCGGCAGCGGCCTGAAGGCCACTCACCTGGCAGCCCAGGCCATCAAGTGCGGCGACGCGCAGATCGTCATCGCCGGCGGCCAGGAAAACATGAGCGCCTCGCCGCACGTGCTGAACGGCTCGCGCGACGGCTTCCGGATGGGCGACGCCAAGCTGGTCGACACCATGATCGTCGACGGCCTGTGGGATGTATATAACCAGTACCACATGGGCGTCACCGCCGAGAACGTCGCGCGCAAGTACGACGTGTCGCGCGCCGAGCAGGACGAGTTCGCGCTGCAGTCCCAGCTCAAGGCCGAGGCCGCCCAGAAGGCGGGCAAGTTCAAGGACGAGATCATCCCGGTCGAGATCCCCTCGAAAAAAGGCCCGACCATCTTCGACACCGACGAATATCCGAAGCATGGCTCGACCCTGGAAGCGCTGAGCAGCCTGCGCCCGGCCTTCAACAAGGAAGGCACCGTCACCGCCGGCAACGCTTCCGGCATCAACGACGGCGCCGCCGCCGTGGTCATGATGAGCGCCTCGAAAGCGCGCGAGCTGGGCCTGACCCCGCTGGCACGCATCAAGGCCTATGCCTCGGCCGGCCTGGACCCGTCGATCATGGGCATGGGGCCGGTCTCGGCCACCCGCCTGTGCTTGCAGAAGGCCGGCTGGACCCACGAAGACATCGACTTGATGGAAATCAACGAGGCCTTCGCGGCCCAGGCCATCGCGGTCAACAAGGAAATGGGCTGGGATACATCGAAGATCAACGTAAACGGCGGCGCGATCGCCCTGGGCCACCCGATCGGCGCGTCCGGCTGCCGCGTGCTGGTCTCGCTGCTGCACGAAATGGTGCGGCGCGACGCCAAGCGCGGCCTGGCCAGCCTGTGCATCGGCGGCGGCATGGGCGTGGCGCTGGCGGTCGAGCGCGACTGAAGATTTTTGTAGGGAAACAGTGACTGACAATAACTGGAGAAGACAATGGCACGAGTAGCATTGGTGACGGGCGGCATGGGCGGCCTGGGCGAAGCGGTGTGTATCAAGCTGGCCGCCCTGGGGTACAAGGTTGTCACGACGTATTCGCCGGGGAACACGAAGGTGGACAACTGGCTCGGCCAGATGAAGGAACAGGGCTATGACTTCAAGGCCTATCCCTGCGACGTCTCCGACTATGACTCGGCCCAGGCCTGCGTGCGCCAGGTCGAGCAGGACGTCGGCCCGGTCGACGTGCTGGTCAACAACGCCGGCATCACGCGCGACATGACCTTCAAGAAAATGGACAAGCCGAACTGGGACGCGGTCATGAAGACCAACCTGGATTCCGTGTTCAACATGACCAAGCCGGTCTGCGATGGCATGGTCGAGCGCGGCTGGGGGCGGATCATCAACATTTCTTCGGTGAACGGCCAGAAGGGCGCCTTTGGCCAGACCAATTATTCGGCGGCCAAGGCCGGCATGCACGGCTTCACCAAGGCCCTGGCCTACGAGGTGGCGCGCAAGGGCGTGACCGTCAACACCATCTCGCCCGGCTATATCGGCACCAAGATGGTGATGGACATCCCGAGCGAAGTGCTGGAAACCAAGATCATCCCGCAGATCCCGATGGGCCGCCTCGGCAAGCCGGAAGAAGTGGCCGGCCTGGTGGCTTATCTGTCCTCGGAAGAGGCGGCGTTCGTGACCGGCGCCAACATCGCGATCAACGGCGGCCAGCACATGCAGTAATGGCCGTGGCGTGAAGCCGGCCGGAGCACCGCTGGGGCGGTGCTTTTTTTTTGGATACCAGGCCCGCTAGAATAGCCCTATCGCCACCCATCACGAAGCGCCATGCACACCTTGCCCCGCGACGGCCTCGCCCTGTCCAGCCTCGACGAACAACTCTTGCTGCCCGGTACCAAGGGCCTGCCGATCACCGAACCCCTGCGCCAGGGCGCGGTCGGGGTGCAGGGCTGGAACGTGCTGCGCGGCGATACCTCCTTCCCGGTGGCCGTGCTGAAGACATCGGCGCTCCAGCACAACCTGGCCTGGATGCAGGCTTTTTGCGCGCGCCACGGCGTCACGCTCGCCCCGCACGGCAAGACCACCATGAGCCCGCAGCTGTTCGCGGCCCAGCTGGCCAATGGCGCCTGGGGCATCACGCTGGCCAGCGCCACCCAGGTGCAGGTGGCGCACCGTTTCAACGTGCGCCGCGTGCTGCTGGCCAACCAGCTGGTGGCGCGCGCCGACATCGCGGCCGTGCTGGCGCTGTTGCATGCGGATCCGGATTTCGAATGCTTCGTGCTGGCCGATTCGCTCGAGGGCGTGGCGCTGCTGGCGGCGGCAAGGGCCTCGCACGCGCTGGCACGCCCGCTGCCGGTGCTGGTCGAACTCGGCCTGGACGGCAAGCGCGCCGGCTGCCGCACCCCGGAACAGGCGCTGGCGGTGGCGCGCGCGGTCGCCGCGGCCGAAGGATTGGCGCTGGCCGGCTTCGAAGGCTACGAAGGCCTGCTCGTCAGCCAGGACCGCGATGCCGACCTGCGCGCCGTGCGCGCCTTCCTGGCCGAGCTGGTGGACCTGGTCGAAACCGCCGATGGAGAGGGCCTGTTCGGCGCCGCCGAGATCCTGCTGTCGGCCGGCGGCTCGTCCTACTTCGACCTGGTTGCGCGCGGCTTCGCCGGCATCGACGGCCTGTCGCGCCCGGTGCGCGCGGTGCTGCGCAGCGGCTGCTACCTCACCAGCGACCACGGCTCCTACCAGCGCCTGCTGGCCCAGCTGGATGCGCGCGAGGCCCACGCCGACGGATTGCGTCCGGCGCTGGAAGTCTGGAGCAGCGTGCAGTCGCGTCCCGAGCCCGGCCTGGCCATCCTCACGATGGGCAAGCGCGACGCCTCCTACGACGAAACGCTGCCGGCGCCGCTGTTCATGCACCGACCCGGCAGCGCGGCCAGTGCGCCGTCCGTGCTGCCGCCCGGCTGCGAGATCGTCAAGATGAACGACCAGCACGCCTACCTGCGCCTGCCCGAGGGCGCGATCCGCGCGGCACTGCAGGTGGGCGACCTGGTCGGCTGCGGCATTTCCCACCCCTGCACCACCTTCGACAAGTGGCCCGTGCTGCTGGCGGTGGACGACGCCTACCACGTGACCCAGGCACTCAACACCTTCTTCTGAAACGGCGGGCGGGTAGGCTACAATCGGCTGTCACCCGCAGAGAGAGTCACGCCACATGCCCGCCACGCCGCCGTCGCTGTTCCCGCCGATCCAGCCCCTCCGCCACGGCATGCTTGCCGTCGACGAGCTGCACACGATCTACTGGGAAGAAGTCGGCAACCCCGACGGCATTCCGGTGCTATTCCTGCACGGCGGCCCGGGCGCCGGCCTGTCGCCCCAGCACCGCCGTTTCTTCGACCCCAGCGCCTATCGCGTGATCCTGTTCGACCAGCGCGGCGCCGGCAAGTCCACGCCGCTGGGCGAGTGGCGCAACAACACCACCCAGCTCCTGATCGACGACATCGAGCGCCTGCGCCAGATGTTCGGCATCCAGCAGTGGCTGGTGTTCGGCGGCTCCTGGGGCTCGACGCTGGCGCTGGCCTATGGCCAGGCCCACCCCGAACGCTGCCTCGGCTTCGTGCTGCGCGGGATCTTCCTGTGCACGAAAGCCGAAGTCGACTGGTTCATCAACGGCGTCAAGTGGTTCTATCCCGAGCTGTACGAGGAATTCGTGGCGCCGATTCCGGGCGCCGAGCGCGGCGACCTGCTCAAGGCCTACTGCGAGCGCCTGCTGTGCGAGGACCCGGCCGTCTACTGGCCGGCGGCGCGTGCCTGGAGCCGCTTCGAAGGGCGCCGCGTGTTCCTGCTGCCGCAGCCCGAGGAAGCCACGTCCGACGCGCTCGACCTGGGCGTGGGCCGGCTCGAATCGCACTACATGCTGCATGGCGCCTTCCTCGAAGAAGACCAGCTGGTGCGCGATATCGGGCGCATCGCCCACCTGCCGGCCACCATCGTGCAGGGCCGCTACGACGTGATCTGCCCGCCGCTGTCTGCCTGGCGCCTGCACCAGGCCTGGCCCGGCGCGAAGCTGCACATGGTGCCCGACGGCGGCCACGGCGCGCTGGAGACCGGCATCGCGCGTGCGCTGGTGAACGCGACCGAACAGTTCAAGCGTCACCGCCGCTTCGACTGAGCCCGGCTGTTACACTACGGACCAACGACGACAACCCGCAACGCAGCGCAACCCATGAATATCCAGATCAGCGACATCGGCCACGTCATCCAGCTGGCGATCGCGCCGGTCTTCCTGCTGACCGGCGTGGCCACCAAGCTCACGGTGCTGACCAACCGCCTGGCGCGCATCATCGACCGCACCCGCGTGCTCGAAGACCGCCTCAGGCTGCGCAGCAGCGCCGAGGATACGTCCGAGCTCGAAACGCTGTACGTGCGCGCGCACCTGATCAACACCGCGATCACCTCCAGCACCGCCTGCGGCCTCATGGTCTGCCTGGTAATCGCGCTGCTGTTCCTGGGCGACACCACCAACATCCCGCTGGACCAGTACATCGCCGGACTGTTCGTGTGCGCGATGATCGGCCTGATCAGCAGCTTCGTCTACTTCCTGCGCGAGATCTTCATCGCCTCGCGCTTCATGCGCATGCAGCACATGCTGTCGCTGCAGCAGCAGCCACGCCAGCCCGCGCCCACCGAATGACCGAGTCAACCATGCACGATTACCAACGCCCCCCGACCCTTTACCGCTATGCCCCGCAGGACGAGCTCGAAGCCGCGCTGCGCGGCCAGTTCCGCCTGCTGCCCGACGGCGGCTTCCTGGCGCTATCGTTCTCGACCGCCTGGGACAAGGCGCTGTTCGATGTGTTCAGCCCCGCCGACCGCTGCCTGGTGATCCACAACACCGAGGAATTCGGCGAGCGCCTGCACCGCGCGGTCCAGCGCACCCTGCCCAACTGGGCCGGCATCGACGGCAAGGTCGAATACGGAAGCCGGTCGCCGCTGGGCGCCGCGTTCTCGAAGAGCCTGGGCCTGTCGCGCGAAAAGGAATGGCAGTTCGCCTGGCGCTCGATGTCGCCGAACGCGAGCCTGAACCCGGTCGTCGTCAACATCGGCAGCATCGAAGCCTTCGCGGAGCTGCGCGCGCGCGATTTTCAGCTTTCCTGAGACAGCAGTCCTGAGCCGGTGGCAGCGGTTTAGTAACATCCTTCCACGAAATCACGGTGTAATGCCGTGCTATGGACACTACCCCGCACCCACGCTATCCGCGGCTGCTCGCGCCGCTCGACCTCGGCTTTACCACGCTGAAGAACCGCGTGATCATGGGCTCGATGCACACCGGGCTCGAAGACCGCTTCTACCACTACGGCAAGCTGGCCGCGTTCTACCGCGAACGCGCGCGCGGCGGGGCCGGTTTGATCGTCACCGGCGGCATCTCGCCCAACCGGCAGGGCTGGCTGCTGCCCTTCGGCGGCACCCTGAACTTCATCGGCGACGTGCCCAACCACCGGCGCGTCACGCGCGCCGTGCACGAGGAGGGCGGCAAGATCGTGCTGCAGATCCTGCACGCGGGCCGCTATGGCTACCAGCCCTTCGTGGTGTCGGCTTCCAGCCTGAAGTCGCCGATCTCGAAGTTCAGGCCGAAGGCGCTCGATGCGGGCGGCATCGAAGCGACCATCGCCGCCTACGCGCGCTGCGCGAAGCTGGCGCGCATGGCCGGCTACGACGGCGTCGAGGTGATGGGCAGCGAAGGCTATTTGCTGAACCAGTTCCTGTGCGCGCGCACCAACCAGCGCAGCGACGAGTGGGGCGGTTCGATCGAGAACCGCATGCGGCTGGCGGTCGAGGTGGTGCGGCGCATCCGCGCCGAGGTCGGCCCCGACTTCATCCTGATGTACCGTCACTCGGTGCTCGACCTGGTCGAGGGCGGCAATACCTGGGACGAGGTGGTGGCGGTGGCCAGGGCCCTCGAAGCGGCCGGGGTGACGATCCTGAACACCGGCTACGGCTGGCACGAGGCGCGCGTTCCCACGATCGTGACCTCGGTGCCGCGCGCGGCCTTTGCCGAGGTGGCCGGGCGCCTGCGCAGCGAAGTGGGCATCCCCGTGGTGGCCTCGAACCGCATCAACATGCCGGATGATGCCGAAGCCCTGCTGGCGCAGGGCAGCGCCGACCTGGTGTCGATGGCGCGCCCCTTCCTGGCCGATCCGGACTGGGTGGCGAAAGCGGCCGCGGGACGGGCCGACGAGATCAACACCTGCATCGCCTGCAACCAGGCCTGCCTCGACCATACCTTTTCAAACAAGCGCGCCAGCTGCCTGGTCAACCCGCGCGCCTGCCACGAGACCGAACTGGTGTACCGCAGGACGGCGCGTCCGCGCCGGGTGGCGGTGGTCGGCGCCGGCCCGGCCGGCCTGTCGGCGGCCACCGTGGCGGCCGAGCGCGGCCACCAGGTGACGCTGTTCGACGCGCTCGACCGCATCGGCGGCCAGTTCAACGTCGCCATGCGCGTGCCCGGCAAGGAGGAATTCGCCGAGACCATCCGCTACTTTGGCCGCAAGCTGGCGCTCACGGGGGTCGAGGTGCGCCTGAACCGGCGCGTCACGCGCGAGGAACTGCTGGCCGAAGGCTATGACGAGGTGATCGTCGCCACCGGCATCAAGGTGCGCAAGCCGGCCATCGACGGCATCGACCATCCGAAGGTGCTGAGCTACCTCGACGTGCTGCGCGAGGGCAGGCCGGTGGGCCGGCGCGTGGCCATCATCGGCGCCGGCGGCATCGGCTTCGACATGGGCGAGTTCCTGGTGCACGACCCTGCCGTGCCGCTGCCGGTGCCGAAAGCGCACTGGATGGGCGAGTGGGGCGTCGATCCGGCCTCGAACGCGGCCGGCGGCCTGGCGCCGCCGGTGCCGCCGCATCCGGCGCGCGAGGTCTGGCTCCTGCAGCGCAAGAGCACGCGGCCGGGCGCGGGCCTGGGCAAGACGTCGGGCTGGGTGCACCGCGCGACCCTGGTGCGCAACGGCGTGCAGATGCTGGCCGGCGTGCAGTACGAGCGCATCGACGACGCCGGCCTGCATATCACCGTGGGGGGCGAGGCGCGCCTGCTGGCAGTGGACAATGTGGTGATCTGCGCCGGGCAGGAAAGCCTGGCGGAGCTGATGCCGGCGCAGCCGGGGCAGGGCGGGCCGCGCTTCCACAAGATCGGCGGCGCGGCGCTGGCGGCGGAGCTGGATGCGAAGCGGGCGATCCGCGAGGGAGCTGAATTAGCTGCGAAGTTGTAGGGTGGGCGGGTCTCCCGCCCACGCGGTGATAGTTAGCGGATGATATACCGCACGGGCTGTCTTGCCGTGGTTTGAACCCGTGGGGTGATTACTTTTTACGCACCACCACGGCGCCGATGGAATAGCCGGCGCCGAACGAGCAGATCACGCCGTTCGCACCGCTCGGCAGGTCGTCCTGGTACTTGTGGAAGGCGATGATCGAGCCGGCCGACGAGGTGTTGGCATAGGAATCGAGGATCACCGGCGCTTCGCCCGGCTCGGCGTCGCGGCCCAGCAGGGTGCGCATGATCAGGAGGTTCATGTTCAGGTTGGCCTGGTGCAGCCAGTAGCGCGCCACGTCCTTGATCTCCAGGCCGGCGTTCCTGACGCTCTCGGCGATCATCTCGGCCGCCATCGGGCACACTTCCTTGAACACCTTGCGGCCCTGCTGGCGGAACAGCTTGTCCGGCGCGCCGATGCCCGCTTCGTCGAAGCGGTTCATGAAGCCGAAGTTGTTGCGGATGTTGTTCGAGAATTTCGTCTTGAGCTTGCTGTCCAGGATTTCCCACTGGTGCGCGCTGGTGGCCGTCTCGGCCGCTTCCACGATCACCGCGGTGCAGGCGTCGCCGAAGATGAAATGGCTGTCGCGGTCGCGGAAGTTCAGGTGGCCGCTGGTGATTTCCGGGTTCAGCATCAGGACGGCGCGCGCGCGGCCGCTCTGCACCGCGTCCATCGCGGTCTGGATGCCGAAGGTGGCCGAGGAGCAGGCCACGTTCATGTCGAAGCCGAAGCCCTCGATGCCCAGCGCTTCCTGCACCTCGACCGCCATGGCCGGGTAGGGGCGCTGCATGTTGGAACAGGCCACCAGCACCATGTCGATATCGGAGGCCTGCTTGTTGGCACGCGCCAGCGCTTCGCGCGCGGCGGCCACGCACATCTCGGCCTGCAGCGAGACCTGGTCGTCGCCGCGCTCGGGAATGCGGGCCGTCATGCGGGTCGGGTCGAGGATGCCTTCCTTCTCCATCACGTAGCGCGACTTGATGCCGGAGGCTTTTTCGATGAAGGCACTGCTGGAATGCTCCAGCGCGGTGGTTTCGCCGGCGGCGATCGCGGCCGCGTGTTCCTGGTTATGCAGGTCGACGTAGGCATTGTAGGCCGTCACCAGCTCATCGTTGGAGATGGAGTGGGTCGGCGTAAACAGGCCGGTGCCGCTGATCACGACAGGTTTCATGTTGGGACTTTCAATGGAAATGAGGGGCGTTTCCCCGGAGATACGGCGATTCTACACGCTCCCGCCGGAGCTGGGAATTGTCGGAATCGGCACTGCCGCTTCATCCAGGCGGCATCAGCGCGCGTGCTGCGCCAGGGTCGCTTCCGCCACGCCCTTGCCGGAGCGGCGCGACAGCTGCACCGGCTGACCCTTGAGGTGGCGCAGCGCCTGGGCCAGCTGGAAGTCGTCGGCGCTGCCGTAGTCGACCGGCTTGCCCGCGCGCGCTTCGGCCCACAGGCGCATCTGTTCCTCGATGTCTTCCTGGCGCGTGGCCGCTTCCTTGTCGCGGTCGTTCGACAGGTGGCGTTCGAGGTCGGCCTCGCGCATGCGCAGCGCATTCAGGCCGTCGCCATGCGCCGTCTCGTCGACCGGGAAGTCGGGCACGATGCCGCGCGCCTGGATCGAACGGCCGGCCGGGGTGTAGTAGCGCGCCGTGGTCAGCTTGACGGCGGCGTCGCGGCCGATCGGGCGGATGGTCTGCACCGAGCCCTTGCCGAAGGTCTGGCTGCCGAGGATGGTGGCGCGCTTGTAGTCCTGCAGCGCGCCGGCCACGATTTCCGAAGCCGAGGCCGAGCCGGTGTTCACCAGCACCACCATCGGCATGTGCTTGAAAGCCGCCGGCAGCGTGGCCAGCGGATCGGCACCGCTGCGCAGCATGTAGAACTCGGGACGGCCGTAGAAACGCTGGCGTGAATCGGGCAGCTGGCCGTTGGTCGAGACGATCTCGGCGTCCTTCGGCAGGAAGGCGGCGGCGACGCCGATCGCGCCCGGCAGCAGGCCGCCCGGATCGTTGCGCAGGTCGAGGACCAGGCCCTTCATGTCCGGATTGTCGCGGTACAGGGCGCGCAGCCTGGCCACCATGTCGTCCACGGTCGGTTCCTGGAACTGGGCGATGCGCAGCCAGGCGTAGCCCGGCTCCACCATCTTCGCCTTGACGCTTTTCTGGACGATCTCGCCGCGTGCGATGGTAAAGCGCAGGGGCATCGGGCTGCCCTTGCGCGCGATGGTAAGGGTGACCTTGCTGCCCGGTTCGCCGCGCATGCGCTTGATCGCCTCGTCGATCGGCAGGCCCTGCACCGGCTGGCCATCGATTTGCGTGATCAGGTCGCCTTCCTTGATGCCGGCTTCCCAGGCAGGCGAATCCTCGATCGGGGCGACGATTTCCACGTAGCCGTCCTCGCTCTCGGAAATCTCGATGCCCAGGCCGACGAAGCGGCCTTCGGTGCCCTCGCGCAGCTCACGGTAGGCGCGCGGGTCGAGGTAGGCCGAGTGCGGGTCGAGCGAGGCGACCATGCCGGAAATCGCTTCCGACAGCAGCGCCCTGTCTTCGACCGGCTCGACATAGGTGGACTTGATGACACCGTACACATCGGCCAGCTGGCGCAGTTCCGCCAGCGGCATGCCGGCGTCGACCGGCTTGTGGGCCAGTGCGGAGAACTGCATGGTGAGCGCTACCCCGGCGATGGCGCCGAGGCCGACGAGACAGGAATTCTTGAAAGTGGAGCCCATTGGGTGACCAGAGGTAAACACTGCAGATGTCAACGCTGCCGATGTAAGCGCTTGCTATCAGCTGCTGCCCATGAGATAGCGCAAGTCCAGTATAAACCTGAATGCGGGGCGCTGCTCCGCAGCGGAACAAAGGCGGCGGCAAAAACGCGCGATCCAGATTGCGCAGTCTGGCCTGGTAAGCAATTGTAAGAGTCCAAGCGGACGCAAAGGGGCAGTTTTATAGTCGTTTCCAGTTTTTCTCTCTCCACTCTTGAAGTGGTCTTTGCCCGCGGCCCCCTCCGCGGGCTTTTTTATGGTCCGGCCCCGGACCGGCGCTGTGTGGTGGCGTACCAACACATGCATATGCGATACGGCCCCTTTGCATGTATCGAAAAGTAAAAAAGCTTCCGGCGAGGTTGCCGCCTCGGGCGCAGCCGCTAGAATGCCCTGAGCCTTTGCCGTCGGGGACGGCTGGCGGATGCCTATTCGAGACCGGTCATGAGCCGGCCGCTTTTTCCCAACTCAGCAATCCAAGTAGACGAGGACCATTTCCGTGAAGCGTATCCTTTTGAGCACCCTGACGCTGTCCCTGGCAGCAGCCTTTGCCAATGCGGCGGACAAGGCGCCGGCCAAGCCGGGCACCCCGATCTCGGGCGTCGACACGCAGTACATCGATACCAGCGTGCGTCCACAGGACGACTTCTTCACTTACCTGAACGGCAAGTGGCTGAAAGAGACCGAGATCCCGGGCGACAAGGCCAGCTGGGGTACCTTCATGAAGCTGCGCGACGACGTCACGCCGCAGATCAAGGCCATCATCGAGGCGGCCCAGGCCGACAAGTCGGCGAAAGCCGGCAGCGAGACCCGGAAGATCGGCGATCTGTACGCCAGCTACATGGATGAAGCGCGCCGCGAAGCGCTGGGCACCAAGCCGCTGAACGGCGAGCTGCAGAAGATCCGCACCCTGAAGGACAAGAAGGGCCTGCCGGCGCTGGTGGGCCACCTGTCGAAGATCGGCGTGTCGACCCCGTACGGCATCTATGTCAGCCAGGACATGCGCAAGTCGAGCGAGCACGTCGTGTACATCTCGCAAAGCGGCCTCGGTATGCCGGACCGCGACTACTACCTGAAGCAGGACGACGCCAAGCTGGCCGAAGTGCGCGCCAAGTACCTGACCCACGTCGAGAAGACGCTGGCGCTGGCCGGCGAGAAGAATGCCGCGGCCCAGGCCAAGGCCATCGTCGATTTCGAAACCGAGCTGGCCAAGGTGCAGTGGACCCGCGTCGAGAACCGCGACCCGGTCAAGCGCTACAACAAGATGAGCGTGGCCGAGCTGGGCAAGCTGGCGCCTGGCTATGACTGGCAGGCTGCGCTGGGCGCGGCCGGCATCGGCAACAAGGTCGATACCATCATCGTCAACCAGCCGAGCTACTTCCAGGGCCTGAACGAGGTGCTGGCCAAGACCGAGCTGTCGACCCTGAAGTCCTACTTCGAATGGCAGCTGCTGCGCGAATACTCGCCGCTGCTCTCCAAGGCCTTCGTGGACCAGAGCTTCTCGTTCTACGGCACCGCGCTTTCCGGCGTGTCGGAACAGGCCCCGCTGTGGAAGCGCGGCGTGGGCGCGGTCGAAAGCGCGATGGGTGAAGCGGTCGGCAAGCTGTACGTGAAGGATCACTTCCCGGCCGAGCGCAAGGCGCGCATGGAAGAGCTGGTAAAGAACCTGATCGTTGCTTACGGCCAGTCGATCGACAAGCTGGAATGGATGAGCCCGGATACCAAGAAGGAAGCCCGCGCCAAGCTGGCCAAGTTCACCCCGAAGATTGGCTATCCGGACAAGTGGCGCGATTACTCGAAGCTCTCCATCAAGCGTGACGACCTGGTCGGCAACGCGATGCGCACCGCGACCTTCCGCTACAACTACCAGCTGAACAAGCTGGGCAAGCCGGTCGACCGCACCGAATGGGGCATGACGCCGCAGACCGTGAACGCCTACTACCGCAGCACGACCAACGAGATCGTGTTCCCGGCCGCGATCCTGCAGCCGCCGTTCTTCGACATGCGCGCCGACGACGCCGTGAACTACGGCGCGATTGGCGCCGTGATCGGCCACGAGATCGGCCACGGCTTCGACGACAAGGGCAGCCAGTCGGACGGCGACGGCAACCTGCGCGACTGGTGGACCGACGCCGACCGCGCCGCGTTCAAGAGCCGTACCGACAAGCTGGTCAAGCAGTTCAACGGCTTCTCGCCGCTGCCCGGCTATAACGTCAACGGCGAACTGACCCTGGGCGAGAACATCGGCGACAACGCCGGCCTGTCGATCGCGTACAAGGCCTATAAACTGTCGCTGCACGGCCAGCCGGCCCCGGTGATCGACGGCCTGACCGGCGACCAGCGCTTCTTCATGGGCTTCGGCCAGGTGTGGCGTTCGAAGATGCGCGAAGCGCAGCAGATCAACCAGGTCAAGACCGACCCGCACTCGCCGGGCCAGTTCCGCGCCAACGGCACCGTGATGAACATGCCGGAATTCTACGAAGCCTTCGGCGTGAAACCGGGCGACAAGATGTACCTGGCACCGCAGGACCGCGTCCTGATCTGGTAATCGGGCCTTGACGGACGGGCCGGCGGCGCAAGCTTCCGGCCCGTTGTCCATTACGACAGGCACAAGACAATAACAAGGAGAGACAGAATGAAACGACATCTGCTGAGCGCCGCTGCGCTGGTGCTGGTGGCTTCGATGGCCCAGGCCGAATCGGCGAAGAGCACCGCCAAGGGCGCGGCCAGGGCGCCGCTGGCGACCGGCATCGCCCTCGAATACGTCGAGCCGGGCGTACGCCCGCAGGACGACTTCTTCCAACACCTGAATGGCAAGTGGCTCAAGAGCGTCGAGATCCCGGCCGACAAGTCGAGCTGGGGCGCCTTCCACAAGCTGCACGACGACACCCAGCCGCAGCTGCGCGCCATCATCGAGAAATCCGCCGCCACCAAGGGCGCGCGCGCCGGCTCGGAAGAGCAGCTGATCGGTGACTTCTTCGCCAGCTACATGGACGAGGCGCGCCTGGAAAAGCTGGGCATCGCTCCGCTCAAGGGTGAGCTGGCGCGCATCGCCGCCATCCAGGACAAGGCCGAACTGCCGGCCACCTTCGCGCGCCTGAACCGCCTGGGCGTGACCACGCCCTTCGGCTTCTACATCCACCAGGACGCCAAGGATTCGACCCGGTACGTGGCCGACCTGTACCAGGGCGGCCTGGGCATGCCGGACCGCGACTACTACCTGAAACTGGACGACGCCAAGATGGCCGATGTCCGCGCCAAGTACCAGCAGCATGTCGAGAAGATGCTGGCCCTGTCGGGCGACGCCAACGCGGCGGCCAGCGCGAAGGCGGTGGTCGACCTGGAGACCGAACTGGCCAAGGTGCAGTGGACCAAGGTCGAGAACCGCGACCCGGTCAAGACCTACAACAAGGTCGAGCTCAGCAAGCTGGCCGAGCTGGCGCCGGGCTATGCCTGGGACGCCTGGCTGAAGGAAGCGGGCATCGCCGGCAAGACCGGCTATGTCATCGTCAGCCAGCCGAGCTACCTGAAGGGCATGGCCGAGATCGTGAACCGCGTGCCGCTCGCGACCTGGAAGGTCTACCTGCAGCTGCATGCCGTGAACGGCTACGCCAACTACCTGTCGAAGCCCTTCGTCGACCAGCGCTTCGCCTTCCACGGCACCACGCTGTCGGGCGCGCCGAAGCTGGAACCGCGCTGGAAGCGCGGCGTGTCGACCGTCGAGGGTTCGCTGGGCGACGCGGTGGGCAAGCTGTACGTGAAGGAACACTTCCCGGCCGAGCGCAAGGCGCGCATGGAAGTGCTGGTGAAGAACCTGCTCGAAGCGTATCGCTCGTCCATCGACACCCTGGACTGGATGAGTCCGGCCACCAAGACGGAAGCCAAGGCCAAGCTGGCCAAGTTCACCCCGAAGATCGGCTACCCGAACAAGTGGAAGGATTATTCCAGCCTCGTCGTCAAGCGCGACGACCTGCTCGGCAACGTGATGCGTTCGCGTGAAGTGGAGTACAACCGCGAGCTGAACAAGCTGGGCAAGCCGATCGACCGCGACGAATGGGGCATGACGCCGCAGACCGTCAACGCCTACTACAACCCGGAACTGAACGAGATCGTGTTCCCGGCCGCGATCCTGCAGCCGCCGTTCTTCGATGCGAAGGCCGACGATGCGGTGAACTACGGCGGCATCGGCGCCGTGATCGGCCACGAGATCAGCCACGGCTTCGACGACCAGGGTTCGCAGTATGACGGTGACGGCAATATGCGCAACTGGTGGACCGAGGAAGACGGCAAGAAGTTTGCCGAGAAAACCAAGGTCCTGGTCAAGCAGTACGCCAGCTACAGCCCACTGCCTGGCTACAACGTGAACGGCGAGCTGACCCTGGGCGAGAACATCGGCGACAACTCGGGCCTGGCGATCGCCTACAAGGCCTATAAGCTGTCGCTGAACGGTAAGCCGGCGCCGGTCATCAAGGGCCTCACCGGCGACCAGCGTTTCTACATGGGCTGGGGCCAGGTGTGGCGCGCGAAGATGCGCGAACCGGCGCAGATCAACCAGGTCAAGACCGACCCGCACTCGCCGGCCCAGTTCCGCGCCAACGGCACCCTGAAGAACCAGCCGGGCTTCTATGAAGCCTTCGGCGTGAAGGAAGGCGACAAGATGTACCTGGCGCCGCAGGACCGCGTGATCATCTGGTAAGCGCGTCGCGCCGGATGTGAAAAAAGGGCCACCCGCATGGGTGGCCCTTTTGCTTCCAGGCGCCGGGTGAGGGCGCCGCAGCTTACAGTGCCGATTCGTAGGCGCCGATATCCAGCGCACCGACCACCGGACGCACGGCGCTCGACGCGCTGTGCTTGTACACGGCGGTCGGCTTGAGCGACACGCCCGTAGCCGATATGCCCGGCGTCGAGCCGGCGTTGATCACGAGCGGGTTCGCGGTCGGGCGCAGGTCGAACGCGGCGCGGTTCACGAAGCCCGGCGCCAGGGCGCGGTAGTTGGTCTTCTGGATCGCGCCGCTCTGGTTGGTCAGGGTGCCGGTGCCCGCGAACAGGTTGTTTTGCAGGAAGATTTTCTTGGTCACGCCGGAACCGACCAGTACGCCATTGCCGCGCGTGCTGTCGTCGTTCAGGAAGGTATTGTTGACCAGGTACAGCTCGTGTCCTGGATTGCTCGCACCTTCTTCACCATAGGCCACCATGTTCGGATTGCTGTGGGCGGACGGCTGGTGGATGACGTTGCCGATGATGTAGGACGTGCCGGCATTCGGCAGGTCGATCTCGTAGCTCGGCTTGCCCGTCCTGGTGGTGCCGGTCTGGCCGGCCGGCGTGCTCGAGAAGCGGTTGTACGCGATCATGTTGATGCGGGCGCGCGACTTCAGGTTGTGGCCGACGTTGGCATCGTGCGAGAAGTTGTAGCGGAAAGTCAGGCGGCCCACATTGCCGATGTACACGTTGTGGGTCTGACCGGTGCCGCCGCCGTTGTAGCCGAATTCGCTCTTCTCGATCAGGATATTGCTGGCGGTCTTTACGCCACTCAGGATGCCGTTCTGGTTGTCGTGGATGAAGGCCGAGCGCAGGGTGAAATTGGTACCTTCCAGGCGCAGGGCGGCGCCGTTCGCGTCCGGTACTTTCGCTCCCAGCATTTCGACATTCTCGATGACGATGTCGTTGCCAACCACAACCCAGGTACCTTTACCTTGGGCATTCTTGCCTGCGGCATCGATGCGGGGACGGCCGTTGACGCCGCGGATGGTCAGGTTGCTTGGGTAGATGGCGCAGACATCGCCGCTATAGGTGGTATTGCCTGTGATTTCAATCACGTCGCCCGTCTTGGCGGCGGCAAAGGCACGGCAGGGCGTCGTATAGGTCTTGCCCGGGCCAACGCTGAGGGTAGCGGCCGAAGCGGCGCCGGAGGCGAGCAGCAGGGCCAGGAGGCTGGAATAACGCAGGTACATGAACTTGTCTCTCTATAAATGTGTCGCGAAATTTTTGCGGCGAAACATTTATCAGCATAAAGACTGCCGCCAGGAAAAGAAGTAAGCGTTTGTAACAGACTGTCTTTCTCCTATGAAGCATCAGAAAGCGAAGAGTTGTCGAGGCACGACACGATTGAGAAACGACACGAATCGTAATTTTTCTATGCGATAATAAAAATGTAACAATTGCCAAATCTGCTAGTCGAGAACAGCAGACCAATGTGGGGAATCCATGAATACACATCGTCCAAGGCTTGATGTCACTGTTGTCATGCCATCGTTCAACCGGTCCGCGCTGATCACGCGCGCGCTGGAGAGCGTGCGCAAGCAAACCGCCATGCCACATGAAATCCTGGTCGTGGACGATGCGTCCACCGACGACACGGTGGCGCAGGTGGAGGCATGGCGCGAGCGCACCGGTTTTCCGGTCCGGATCGAGAAGCTGGCGAAGAACGGCGGTGTGGCAGCAGCGCGCAACCGTGCGATGGAACTGGCCACGACGCGCTACATCTCCTTCCTCGACTCGGACGATGAGCACTTGCCCGATACCCTGGCCCTGCTGGTCGGTGCGCTTGAAGCCACGCCCGGGGCGGTGGTCGCGTTCGGCGACGCGACCAAGGTGACGCCTGAAAAGACGATTCCTAACGCCATGTTCGGTGCGAAGATCGATATCCTGACGATCGCCGACCCGGTGCCGGGCGGGGACAGCGGCCGCTTCCGCCTGCGCAATCCCAAGGAAACCTTCCTGAAAGCGAGCCTGATCGCTACCTGCTCCGCATGCTTCGTTCGCGCCGAGGCACTCGCGGTTGGTGGCATGCCGGTCGGCTACCGGATGGGATCCGATTGGCTGTTCTGGCTGCGACTGGCGCAGCGTGGCGATTTCATCTTCGTGCAGGAAGACGTGTCGGTGGTGCACCGGCATCCGGAGAACCTGACCAAGCCGGGGTCCGCCGCCGATACCTCGATGGCCAAGCTGGCCGGCTACCACGCGATCCTGGACGGCAGGCTGGGAATTACCGTCGATCCGCCGCAAAAAAGGAAAGTCGAACAATTCATCGAGAAGCGCATCGCCCTGTTGCGTTACCAGTCTTCGGTACTCGGTTTGACGTCCTACCTGGATTACATGGGGAGGATTCCGGGACAGGCGAAGCAGAACGTCGTCAGGCGCATCCTTGCCGATCCAAAAAGCACCCTACGTTCGATTGTCTCGGTGTTCAGGGGCAGGCAGGGGCCTGTTGCCGACTAATCCAGCATTTATTCAGGAAATTTCGCATGGCGCCCGTACCACCTGTACAGCGGAAAACAGCATTGCGTGACGATATCCAGGGCGTGCGCGCGCTTGGCGCGCTGCTGGTGTTTGTCTTCCACGTCTACCTGAATGGTGTGTCGGGCGGCGTTGACGTCTTCTTCGTCGTCTCCGCATATTTCATGGCGCGCAACGCCCTGAAGAGCAAGAGTGTCGGCGGCCAGGTCGATATCCTTGCGTTCTACAAGGGCTTCCTGTTGCGGGTGGCGCCGCAGGCGGCGATTGCGCTCATCGGCATTGCCGCCCTGGTCTACTGGTTCAGCTCCCCCATGAGCTGGGCGATGAATTTCCGCAGCATTGGCGTGAGTGCCCTGTATCTGGAAAACTGGTGGCTGATCTCGCGCGGCCAGGACTACCTGGCGCGCAGCGAATCGCTCAGCCTGACGCAGCATTTCTGGGCAATGTCGCTGATTGGACAGTCTTACCTGGTTTGGCCGCTGCTCGTGTCCGCAACCAATGCGGTATCGCGCAGGCTGGCGGCGAACCCGCTGACGATGCTGACCCGGCTGCTGGTTGCCTTGTCCGTGTTGTCATTCTGCTGGTCGGTCTATGCGACCAGCGCGACGCCGGCCCGGGCCTACTTCGACTTCTTCACCCGCTTCTGGGAATTCGGTGCCGGCGCCTTGCTTGGCTTGCTTGGCGCCCAGGACAGGAAGGCCGGCACGAGAAGCGCGGCCCTGTTTTCCTGGATCGGTGCCGGGCTGCTGCTCAGTTGTGGCTTCCTGATCGGATCGCGCCTGAACTTCCCCGGTTTCGCCGCGCTGTGGCCGGTCAGCGCAGCCATGCTGATCATTCAATACGGTCAGCCATCCGGACGCTTCAATGCCGGACGGGTCTTGTCCCACCCCCTGCTTGTCAGGCTGGGAGGGTATTCGTATGGCATCTATCTGTGGCATTGGCCCTTGTATGCCCTGTATGAAGATACCGCCTACCGTTCGCAGGGAAACCATCTGGTGGCGGGACTCATCATTCTCCTTGCCTCGATCGGCCTTGCGGTCATGAGCAAGAAACTGGCCGATGCCTTGCTGCGCCTACTCCACTTCCCGGAACGGAAGAATATGCCGGCTTTAGGCGTGCTCGGATTATTGATGCTGGTTGGGGTATCGACCGACATGGCGCGCAGGAATATTTCTGAAAATGGCGTGATGTGGGACCAACATCGGCTCGGGGAGGCAGGATTCGTCGCGCCTGGCCCGTTCAGGATCCGGAGCGACAATGCGGTGGTTTACAAATCCAAATGCCACCAGGACATCGTGTCTCCCAAGGTCAACAAGTGCGAATTCGGCGAGCGCGATGGCAGGACGATTGTGCTGATCGGTGGCTCGCATTCCGCGCAATGGCTGCCCGCCCTGACTCAGCATGCGGGTGCCGAAAACTGGAAGATCATCTCGATCACGAAATCCGGCTGCCTGTTCGCCGATCCTGCCGACCAGGCGCTATTTGGCGACTTGGACCGATCCTGCGCCCAGTGGAATGCCGATGCGATGCGACAGGTCATCGAACTCAAACCAGACCTGGTGCTGTCGATCGCCACGCGCTGGCGCGATGAAGGCGGCCGCCGGATCGAATACATTCCTGCTGGATACCAAGGCAGGTTCCGCCAGTTGAGCGCGGCGGGAATTCCCGTCGTAGCCATCAGGGACAATCCCTGGATGCAGAAGGATCCGCCCCGCTGCGTGTACTCGCCGATCGTGTTCGACAAGACACGTTGCGGTGACGAACGGGACAGGGTGCTGGACGATGCCGGCTTCCAGCGCGCGCTGCTCGGCATCCCACCGAAGGTCAGGATCGTCGACATGACCGACTATTTTTGTGACAGTAAATACTGCTGGGCCGTCAAGGACGGCATCGCGGTGTACCGTGATCCTCACCACATCACGGCGACGTATGCGCAAAAAATTTCGCCGGTACTGCGCGACCACATCAATGCCGCCTGGCCGGAAAGGCAGGCTGGTAACCCCACCCGAGGCAGCCTGGGGCTGCGCCATGCCACTGCTTCCGCGGGACAAGCCAGGTAAGCCGGGCGCGCATTTGCACTATAAAAAAAAGAAACGCCCGATGGATTGCATCGGGCGTTGGTGAGGCCGGGCCGGCCTGCAGCTGCTTACGGAAACTCAGCCAGGTCCGGCTGCGCCGGCCTGGAGGCGCTGGCTCAGCGCGGAATGATCGCGAATTGCGGCGCCTTGCTGTAATCCGGCTTCACCGACCGTGCCGCGAAGATTTCCCACGCCTTCTGGCCGATAGCACCGCCACTGCGGGCGCCATATGCCAGGGCAGGCTGCATGTTGGACGGATAGCCGGTCGCATTGCTGGCATAGCCAAGCATCTCACCAGGCTTCAGGCCAAGCGCAGTCAGCATCCCGGCACTGCCACACGCCATCGAGCCATACACTGGATCGCTTTCGCGATAGGCTTCGGCGATCGTCGAGTAGATCGGGCTGCTGGTACTTGCACGAACCTTGAACGAGTACATCGTTGCGCCAATCCAGCACGCGCCTTCACCTGCCATGCGTTCCACCACGAACTTCGTCTTCCACTTCAGCAGGGCATCCGCTTTGGTGAAGCCGAGATCCAGGGTATAGCCGAGGGCTGCGGTAAAGAAGTCATCCTGCCACGGGCTGGTGGCGAGTTTGCTGCTGTACACGAGCGCCGAACCACTGGTGAGCACGCCCAGTGGGTTGCTCGTCGCCGGGTTCAGGAAGGTATTCGAATACCAGTCCAGGTTGTTCGACATGATCTGGTTGTAGTGTCCCTTCAACCTGTCATTGTCTGGTGTGATATACGCGGCTTGCGCCAGGGTGCGCAGGTTCCAGGCTTGCGCACGCACCTGGTCGCGGTAGACCAGGCCTTTCGCATAACCCCGGTAACCCGGATTGGGAGACAGCAGGTTGAACGAGGTCCAGAACTGCAGTTCTTCCAGATAATAATAGTCACCGGTTACCAGGTAGGGCACGTAGGCAAGCGAAGGCTGGTGTGCGGCATCGTGCTTGTTGGGATTCGTGCACAGGGTCGAGGCCGCGCAGGCAGGGAAGGCTTCACGCTGGCCGGTCGCCGGGTTGCGGGTGTCGGTGGCATTGCCCAGCAGCGTCATGTACGGGTAATCGATGATGCTGATCGGGCGGTCCGTTTTCTTGTCGCGGTAGTGCGAAGACCAACTGCCAGCCAGGGTGCCGGTACCCAGCGTTACTTCCTTGGCGCGCTTGTCCATGCTGAGCAGATAGCGCGTCGCCCAGCCCGGAAGAAGCCCGATATCGTCGCGTCCGCCGGTCTGCGGCATGTAGCTTGCGGCTTCACCAATGCCCATCGGTTCGGTTTTCGCACCCACCCAGCCGGTTTTCGCTTTCGCGAGGCTGGTTTCGGCAACGGCGATGGTCTGGTCGTAATTCGGAACCGCTTTGGTCTGGATCAGGTAAGCCGTATTGTGCTTGACGTTGACTTCTGGTTCCACGCCGCCCCACCAGAACAGCTTGCGCCACCGTGCATGGTGATAATGGGTCATGCCCGGTTTCGTATAGACCGGCACGCCGCCGACAGTCACCTTGGCATCGTAGGTCAGGTTTTGCGGCGCCGCTTCATAGGCCCAGTTGTTCTCGACGGTCACGTCGACACGGGCTTTCTTGATGCTGTCGTACCAGCGGATCGCGAAGCGCGCCGTCAGGTGCGGGTGGGCCACACCGCTGGAGGTGACCAGCGGAGCGCTCACATGCCATTCATTGGCCACGGCGCCGGACAGCCAGGTCATGCGCGCGCCCTGGCGCAGCAGGCTGTCCGCCGACGCCGTGTACTGGACGCCGTTGATGCTTGCCTGGACCGAGGTGGTGAAACCATTGTTCAGGGCATTGGCCGGGGTGACGGCCGAACCGGCTGCTGCGGCGTTCGACTTGATCAGCGACATGGTGCGCACATAGGCATTGCCCAGGCTCGGTACCACGGCCGAGATGACGGCATGGCGCACGGAACCATCAGGGTGGGTCGCCTTGACGTCGACCTGCAGCGGCACTTGGGTGCCGTCGTCCAGGCGGCCCGTCAGGCCATTGCTCGGCAGCAAGGCACCGACGGCGAACACCTGACCGAAAGTCACCGGGACATTGGTTTGCGATGTCAGGCTATTGGTGCTTTCCAGGCGGATGTCGGTAATCGCATCGGAGGCAATGACATTGGTCGTCTCACGGCTGATCAGGCCGCGGCTGACGAGGGAGGACGAGGAGCCCATGGCGCCCTGCTGGGTCATCACGGTGGGGGCTGGCTCGGTCTGTACCGGAGCAGCCAGCTCCGAGCTCGACACCGGCGGCGGCGGCAGGACAGGCGGAACCGGCGCTACCGCGCTGCTCGACGCCAGGTTCATATCGGATTCATTCCCGCCGCCACATGCAGCCAAGCTTGCGCAAACGAGGGTAGACAGCACGCGAAGTGCGAAAGTAGTGCGAGTAAGGGAAGTCATGAGGAATCTCTTTGGAGTTGCCGTGAACCAATTTTTTGTCCACTTCAGTCGTTAAATCATACTCCACGGAAAATAATTCCACACGGAAAAATCTACTTCCTGTGACATTGTTCGGCGAGATACCACACAATATTGTTCGGTATTTCACGGGTATTGTTATTCGTAAAACAGATTGATTGTTGCTTTGACTAAATAAATGTTGCCACTCTTAAAAGTTAAAAAAAAGCCCGGCACATCGGCCGGGCTGGAATCCAATGCGTAATAATTACTTGGCAGCGGCCACCATGAAATCGACAGCGGCCTTGACATCGGCGTCCGGCACACTGGCGCCGCCCTTTGGTGGCATGACGCCGGCCTTGCCCTGGAAGCCCTTGATCGCATGTTCATAGAGGATGGCGTTGCCCTGGGCGATACGCGGGGTCCAGGCCGCCTTGTCACCCAGTTTCGGTGCGCCGGCAACTCCTGCACCATGGCAGGCCACGCAAGCCGCGTTATAGACGTTCTGGCCCGACGCCTGGGACACAGCGGGCGCCGCGGCCGGGGCTGGCTGGGCCGGCGCTGCGATGGCAGGGACGGGTGCGGCTGGCGTGGCAGTGTCTGCCGTTGAAGCGGCCGGCGCCGCGGCCGGGGCCGGCGCGGCAGGTTCCTTGAAGCTGGCACCGCTCTTGTTGGTCATGAAGACGACGGCGCGCGCGACTTCCAGGTCGTCCAGGTCAGGGTTGCCGCCCTTGGCGGGCATTGCACGGATGCCCTCGACGGCATGCTTGTACAGGGTGTCATAGCCCTGGCCGAGGCGGGCGCTCCATGCGCCAGTGTCGCCTGTCTTGGGAGCACCTGCGGCGCCGGTGTCGTGGCAGGCGGCGCACACGGCAGCGTAAACAGCATTGCCCGCCTGTAGCACTTTCGGCGCGTTGGCGTCGACCAGGGTAAAGCCTTGCTCGGCGAGCGGCTGG
This sequence comes from Massilia sp. MS-15, assembly GCF_020176695.1. GTDB lineage: Bacteria > Pseudomonadota > Gammaproteobacteria > Burkholderiales > Burkholderiaceae_D > Telluria > Telluria hydrophila. The sequence goes on from NZ_JAIWIA010000004.1 coordinate 64,935, forward strand.
ATGCGTTCCGCGACGGCTTCCGCCTCCTGGGACTTGGTGCCTGCGCCGGTGAGCCTGTCGCTGGTGGCGAACACGACCAGCAGGATGATACCGATGACGATGACGAGGAAAAAGCCCGCGACGGCGACAATCAGTTGCTTAGGCGTGCGGATGATCGAATCGTGTTCGTGGTGTGCGTCGCTCATGATTTCCTTAATACTATTAAAAAAACCTGCTTACCTTCCGGCGCCTGCACACTCGCGTGCATTTCTGGAAACGCCGCCAAACGGCCGATTATAGACGGAAAGTAATTCGCTGTGGAACGCAAATTGTCGGGATACTATCCATGGACGCCAGCGAAGAAATTCTGTATCCTTCGGGTCACTTCAGTTCTTCCCCTATGCGGCTGTAGCTCAGTGGATAGAGTATTGGCCTCCGAAGCCAAGGGTCGTGGGTTCGATCCCCGCCAGCCGCGCCACTTTCCAATCCTGCAGAACCTGCCTGCCTCCTGGGCGGACGCCTTCCCGAATCTGGAACATAACTGCTTCGGTGCGCAGTAAATACATGCTATATTCGCATGCATCCTGATGCGATCATTCGCATGTACCCATCGGCATTCGAACCAGCAAGCTAACTGTAGCTGGGTTCACCATCACCAGCCTGGTGACAGCGCTGCGTGACATGCTGTACGCCGGCGAGCCTAACGAGCGCTACGCTTGCTGAGTTCGCGCGCTCTCCAGCGGCCATGGAGGCGTTCCTGTACGAATTTGCCTCCACCAAAGCGGACATTCCTGGCAGTCCGCTTCGCGACTGATTGTTCAGCCGACATCCTCGGCAAACCATGAAGAGGGAGACGACATGCCAGCAGCCAATGATCTCTGTCAGTAATCCAAACAAGATAGCCCGCACAGGGTGCCTCTCCGCAGGCATTCGCCCAAGCTCATGCGAACGTGTTGACTGAAGTCCGCTGCTTTTTTCCGCGCCCCGCGATGGCGCACTTGATCCAGGCGGATCCATGCAATGCACGACGTGCGACCAAGGTGAAGAGTAGGAACAGGCTGGGCTATGCCAGGTGGATAGCAAGCTTCCTGTCTTGGCATTGCCACAAAAGAAACGATCTTGCCAATAAAGTAACTAGTTCTGGTGCGCACGTTACGATTCGCAAATAACTTGATTTTTAGAAAATGTTAAAATCATATTTGCAAACATGCACTGAGTAAGCGCTATGCAACGTGTAAAAGGTACGAACATACTTTAAAGAAAGTGTGCGACAGCAAATTGCACTTTCCTGTATGTAACCATTCCACAATGCAACTACACCTATTGGAGCTTGCAATATCTACAAGAAACTGGCCACACTGTCGTTGTGATTCTACAAAATGCATGGCAGTGTTGAACGTGTCCTTGTTTCCATGTTATATTGAAAGTTATCATAATAGCAAAACTTTATTCGAGAACGGAATTCGATAATGAAAGCAGATGAAGTCGTCGCGGTAGTGGGACTGGGATATGTTGGCTTGCCACTGGCAGTGGAATTCGGCAAGAAGTCAAAAACCATCGGCTTCGACCTGTCGGAAGCCAAGATCGAGAACTACCGGAAATTCATCGACCCTACCGGTGAGGTGTCGACCGAACAATTGCAGGCTGCACGCCACCTGAGCGTCAGCACCGACCCCTCGGTCCTGGGCGAGGCAGACTACATCGTGGTAGCGGTCCCAACCCCGGTCGACAACGCCCACAACCCCGACTTCACCCCGCTGGCCGGCGCCAGCAAGACCGTCGGCACCCACATGAAGCGTGGCGCCATCGTCATCTTCGAATCGACCGTGTATCCAGGCGCTACCGAGGAAGTCTGCATCCCGCTGCTGGAAAAGCATTCGGGCATGAAGTGGAAGGAAGATTTCCACGTCGGCTTCTCGCCGGAGCGCATCAACCCGGGCGACAAGGAACATACCCTGACCACCATCCTGAAAGTGGTCTCGGGTGACGACGAAGCCACCCTCGAGCGCGTCGCCGCGCTGTACGAGTCGGTGGTCACCGCCGGCGTGCACCGTGCCTCCAGCATCAAGGTCGCCGAGGCAGCCAAGGTCATCGAGAATACCCAGCGCGACCTGAACATCGCCCTGATGAACGAACTGGCCATCATCTTCGACAAGATCGGCATCGATACCCTCGAAGTGCTGAAGGCGGCGGGCACCAAGTGGAACTTCCTGCCCTTCCGTCCCGGCCTGGTGGGCGGCCACTGCATCGGCGTCGATCCCTACTACCTGACCCACAAGGCCGAGATGATCGGCTACCACCCGCAGGTGATCCTGGCCGGCCGCCGCATCAACGACGGCATGGCCAAGTTCGTGGCGGAGAAAACCGTCAAGTCGATGATCTCGTCGGGCTTCCACGTCAAGGGCTCGAAGGTCAACGTGATCGGCCTGACCTTCAAGGAAAACTGCCCCGACCTGCGCAATTCGAAGGTCGCCGACATCGTGCACGAGCTGGAAAGCTACGGCGTCGAAGTGCACGTGTTCGACCCGCAGGCCGATGCCGGGGAAGCCCAGCACGAGTACGGCATCAAGCTGGAAAGCTGGGACAGCCTGCCGCAGGCCGATGCGCTGGTGGTGGCGGTGCCGCACAAGGAAGTGCTGGCCCTGTCGCTGACCGATTTCCAGTCCAAGCTCAACCCGAGCGGCTGCTTCATCGACGTCAAGTCGCAGTTCGATCCGAACGCCCTGCAGGAAGCCGGCTACTGCGTCTGGCGCCTCTGATCGCGAGGCCAATGACCGCCGCGCGGCCGCGCGGCGGACGCTGCCGGTTCCGCCGGCGTGACCGTGAAAGTGTCTGAGAGTGAACAAGTACCAAGAAATCCAGCAACACCTTCTGCAGCATCGCTATCACTGGCTGGTGACGGGTGCGGCCGGCTTCATCGGTTCGAACCTGGTCGAGACCCTGCTTCAGCTGGGCCAGCAGGTCACGGGCCTCGACAACTTCGCCACCGGCCACCGCCACAACCTCGAGCAGGTGAAAGAATCTGTCAAAAAAGAGGCGTGGGAGAAATTTAATTTCATCGAAGCGGATATCCGCGACGCCGCCGCCTGCCAGGCTGCCTGCCAGGGTGTCGATTTCGTCCTGCACGAGGCGGCGCTCGGTTCGGTCTCGCGCTCGATCAACGATCCGCTGACGACCAATGCCACCAATATCGGCGGTTTCCTGAACATGCTGGTGGCGGCGCGCGACGCGGGCGTACGCCGCTTCGTCTATGCGGCATCGAGCTCGACCTACGGCGACCATCCGGACCTGCCAAAGATCGAGGAACGCATCGGCAATCCGTTGTCACCTTACGCGGTGACGAAGTACGTCAACGAGCTGTATGCCAACGTGTTCGGCCGGACCTACGGCCTTGAATCGATCGGCCTGCGCTATTTCAACGTGTTCGGACGGCGCCAGGATCCGAACGGCGCCTATGCCGCCGTGATCCCGCAATGGATCGCCGCGCTGATCCGCAACCAGCCGCTGCGCATCAATGGGGACGGCGAGACCAGCCGCGACTTCTGCTACATCGACAACGTGGTCCAGGCCAACCTGCTGGCGGCGCTGGCCGGCAAGGAAGCGGCCAATGCGGTCTACAACGTGGCGCTGGGCGAGCGCACCTCGCTCAACCAGCTGTACCGGATGATGACGACGGCGCTGCAGGAGCGCTTCCCGCATGTCGCGCAGCACCAGCCGGAATACGCCGATTTCCGGCGCGGCGACGTGCGCCACTCGCAGGCGGATATTTCAAAGGCCAGCGCGGCGCTGGGCTACCAGCCCACGCACCGCATCGGCGACGGCTTGAAGGAGGCGATGGACTGGTACGTCCGCAGCCTGTCGCACTAGGAACAGGGCACCATGCATATCCAGAAAAGAAACAAGAATTTCGGAGGCTACCGTGTTTAGGATCTCAAACCACTATGTGTCGAAGATCGTCTTCCTGCTGCTGTTCGTCGAAGTTCTGGTGCTGCTGGGCGCAGCCTATGTCGGCGCGGCGGTGCGCATGCTCGAATTCGAGGACGCCGCGCGCACGGCCCACCTCGAGCACTTCTTCACCTCGGCGGTTGCGTTCACGGTAGCCATCATCTTCAGCATGAGCGCGATGGGCATGTACCAGCTCGACTTCGACGAAGGATTGCGCCATCCCTTCTTCATGAAGCTGATGCCGTCCTTCCTGATGGGCTTCGTGATCCTGGCGCTGGTGTTCTACATGGCGCCGGAACTGTCGTTCGGGCGCGGCACCATGGCGCTGGTGTTCATGCTGGCCGGGATCGGCATCTTTTTGGCGCGCATGGCCATTTTCAAGTCGTCGGAAGCGCGCTTCCTGAAGTCGCGCATCATGTTCCTGGGCGGTGGCCCGCTGGCCAAGGAATGCAGCGAACTGGCCATGAAGACCTCGAACTGCAACCGCTACGACATCGCCGGCTTCATCCCCAGCCCGAGCGAAGAAATGTGCGTACCGGAGGGCAAACTGCTGAAGGTGCGCGACGGCGATTCGCTGATCTCGCTGGTGCGCCAATATAACGTGTCGGAAATCGTGGTGTCGGTGCAGAACCGCCGCAGCGGCTTCCCGATCAAGGAACTCCTGGACTGCAAGCTGCGTGGCATCAAGGTCACCGACGCCGCCACCTTCTTCGAGCGCGAGACCTGCCAGATCCGCGTCGACTCGCTGCAGCCTTCCTGGCTGGTGTTCGGCGGAGGCTTCGACCAGAGCTTCGTGCGTACCTTCATGAAGCGCACCTTCGACCTGGTGTGCAGCTTCCTGATCCTGCTCGCTGCCTTCCCGCTGATGCTGCTGGCCGCGCTGGCCGTGTGGCTGGAAGACCGCGGGCCGATCTTCTATTCGCAGGAACGGGTCGGCAAGGACGGCAAGACCTTCTTCGTCCACAAGTTCCGCAGCATGCGCGCCGACGCCGAAAAGGCCGGCCAGCCGCAGTGGGCCGCGCAGAACGACCCGCGCGTCACCCGGGTCGGCAACTTCATGCGCAAGACCCGCATCGACGAGCTGCCCCAGATCGTCAACGTGTTCAAGGGCGAGATGTCGTTCGTCGGCCCGCGTCCGGAGCGCCCGTATTTCGTCGAGCAGCTGATCGAAGTCGTCCCGTACTACAACGTGCGCCACAGCGTCAAGCCGGGCATCACCGGCTGGGCCCAGGTGCGCTACGGCTATGGCTCCTCGGCCGAGGACGCGCTGCAGAAGCTGCAGTACGACCTGTACTACGTGAAGAACAACAGCCTGTTCCTGGATGTGCTCATCCTGATCAACACGCTCAAGGTCGTGCTGTTTCGCAGCGGGCGCTGAGCCGGTAGTCCGGCCCGTGCGTATCCGTCCCGACCCCGAGCCCGCACCCGCGCCGCTGACCTCGACCACATGGATGTTTCCCTGACCAGCATCGCGGCCTACAGCTATGCGCTGGTGGCCGCCTGTTTCCTCGTGCTCGGCGCGCCACTGGCGGTGCGCCAGCGGCGCCGCCACGACGTCGCGCTCGGCCTGGCCTGCCTGTCCAGCGTCCTGTGGGGCGTGGCGCTGGCCTGGGAAGCCGCCTATGGCAATGTATGGTCGCCCCTGGCCGATGGCGCCGAGCTGCTGCGCAACGCCGCCTGGTCGGTGTTCCTGCTGGTCCTGCACGGCCATTTCACCGATCCCGCCAGCCGCATGCCGCTGCGCCTGCAGCCGGCGCTGGTGCTGGGTGGACTGGTCTACCTGGTCTGCCTGGCTGCGGTGTTCGGCGGCCACTGGAGCCTGGTCCAGGAAGGCCGGCCCGGCGCGCTGCCGATCGCGCTGCGGGTGGCGATGGCGGTATCCGGCATGCTGCTGGTGGAACTGGTGTACCGCAACCGCACCCTGCACGAGCGCTGGGCCGTGAAGTTCGCCTGCATCGGCATCGGCGCCATGTTCGCCTACGACTTCTACCTGTACAGCCACACCCTGCTGTTCCGCAGCGTGGATGCCGAGATCTGGGCCGCGCGCGGCCTGGTCAACGCGCTGACGGTGCCCCTGATCGCGATCTCGCTCGGCCGCAGCAAGCTGTGGTCCTCGCCGCTGGCGGTATCGCGCCGCGCGATGTTCCACTCGGCCACCCTGTTCGGCTCGGCCCTGTACCTGCTGGCGATGGGCTCGGCCGGCTACTACCTGCGCTACTTCGGCGGCAGCTGGGGCACGGTGATGCAGGTGACCTTCCTGTTCGCCGCCGTCATCCTGCTGGCGGGGGTGCTGTTCTCGGGCAGCTTCCGGGCGCGCCTGAAGGTCTTCATCAGCAAGCACTTCTACCGCTATAACTACGACTACCGCGAAGAGTGGATGCGTTTTACGCGTACCCTGTCCAAGCCGGGCCCGGACCTGGGCGAGCGCGCCATCGAGGCGGTTGCCGCCCTGGTCGAGAGCCCGGGCGGGGCCCTGTGGCAGCGCGCCGAAGGCGGCGCCCGTTTCGAGCCGGTGGCGAGCTGGCAGGGGCCGGCGCTGGCCGCTTCCGAGCCTGCCGATTCCGCCTTCTGCCAGTTCCTCGAGACCAGCCAGTGGGTGGTCGACCTGCACGAATACGCCGACCATCCGGAAAAATACGAGACCCTGGTGCTGCCGGCCTGGCTGGCCGGCTACCCGCGCGCCTGGCTGATCGTGCCCCTGATCCTGCACGGGCGCCTGTTCGGCTTCGTGCTGCTGCAGAACCCGCGCAGCCCGGTCAAGTTGAACTGGGAAGTGATCGACGTGCTCGAGATCGCGGGCAGCCAGGCCGCCAGCCAGCTGGCGCAGCAGGACGCCGCCAATGCGCTGATGGTGGCGCGCCAGTTCGAATCCTTCAACCGCATGTCGACCTTCGTGGTGCACGACCTGAAGAACCTGGTGCTGCAGCTGTCGCTGATGAACGCCAACGCGGCCAAGCACAAGGACAACCCCGAGTTCCAGGCCGACATGCTGGAGACGGTCGACTACTCGGTGCAGAAGATGAAGATCATGCTGCAAAAGCTCAGCCGCACCGACAACGCGGAACAGCCGCTGGCGCTCGCCCTGGACCAGGTGGTGACGCAGGCGGTGGCCCTGAAGGCGGCCTTCGAGCCGCGCCCGCAGCTGCTGGTCGAGGATCCCGCGCTGCGCGTGCTGGCCGACCGCGAGCGCCTTGAACGCGTGGTCGGGCATTTGATCCAGAACGCGATCGAGGCCACGCCGCGCACCGGCAAGGTGGCGATCCGCCTGCTGCGCAAGGGCCACAGCGCCGTCGTCGAGATCGCCGACACTGGCGAGGGCATGAGCGAGGAATTCATCCGCGAGCGCCTGTTCAAGCCCTTCGATTCGACCAAGTCGGCGGGCATGGGCATTGGCGTGTTCGAAAGCCGTGAATACATCCATGAACTGGGCGGCAGCCTGGAGGTGAGCAGCACGCCTGGCGCGGGCACCACCTTCCGGGTCCTGCTGCCGCTACACCAACAGGAAACGCCGGCGGACGGGGGCATGCAGCGTGCCCCACGTGCGCAGGGCGCCGCCTGACGCGAGGAACGACGTGACCCAGAACAAACCAAAACTCCTGATCATCGAGGACGACCCCGGGGTGCAGAAGCAGCTTCGCTGGAGCCTCGACGCCTACGACGTGGTGGTGGCCGGTGACCGCGAAGCGGCGCTGGCCCAGATCCGGCGCCATGAACCGGCCGTGTGCACCATGGACCTCGGCCTGCCGCCCGATCCGGACGGTTCCACCGAAGGCCTGGCGACGCTGCAGCAGATCCTGGCGCTGGCGCCGGACACTCGCGTCATCGTCCTGACCGGTAACCAGGACCATGCGAATGCCGTCAAGGCGATCGGCATGGGCGCCTACGATTTCCACCACAAGCCCTGCGACCCGGAGGTGCTCAACCTGGTGATCCAGCGCGCCTTCTTCCTGCACAACCTGCAGCAGGAAAACCGCCGCATGCAGCAGGCGCAAGCCGATTCGCCGCTGGCCGGCGTGATTTCGCGCGACCCCGGCATGCTCAAGGTGTGCCGCAACATCGAGAAGGTGGCGCCCACTTCCGCGTCCGTGATGCTGCTGGGCGAATCCGGCACCGGCAAGGAAGTGCTGGCGCGCGCGCTGCACCAGCTGTCGCCGCGCAGCAAGGAGCGCTTCATGGCGATCAACTGCGCCGCCATTCCGGAAAACCTGCTCGAGAGCGAACTGTTCGGCTATGAAAAGGGCGCCTTCACCGGCGCGGCCAAGCAGACCAAGGGCAAGGTCGAACTGGCGCACGGCGGTACCTTCTTCCTCGACGAAGTGGGGGACCTGCCGATGCCGCTGCAGGCCAAGCTGCTGCGCTTCCTGCAGGAGCGCGTGATCGAGCGCATCGGCGGGCACGAAGAGATTCCCGTGGACGTGCGCATCGTCTGCGCCACCCACCAGAAACTGAAGGAACTGTGCGCCCAGGGGCGCTTCCGCGAAGACCTGTATTACCGCCTGTCCGAGATCGTGGTCACCATTCCGCCGCTGCGCCAGCGCGAAGGCGACGCGGCCCTGCTGGCCCACCATTTCAAGAACAAGTTCTGCGCGCAGGAAGGGCGCGCCTCGCTGCACTTCGCGCCGGACGCGATCGCCGCCATCGAATCCTACGCCTGGCCGGGCAACGTACGCGAGATGGAGAACTACATCAAGCGCGCGGTCATCATGGCCGATGGCAACACCATCGTGGCCGATGACCTCGGACTGCCGGGCGAGGGCGCCGAGGAAGAGCCGATCAACCTGCGCCAGGTGCGCGACGAGGCCGAATACAAGGCCATCGTGAAGGCGCTGGCGCGGGTGGACGGCAATATCGTCAAGGCGTCCGAGATCCTCGGCGTGAGCCGGCCGACGCTGTACGACCTGATGGGACGACACGGCATCAAGACCGGCGCATGAAAGGCCGGCGGCGCCTGTCGGCGCTGCCGGCGGCGCTGGTGCTGCTGGTGTTGCTGGCCCTGGCTGGCGGCGCGCTGGCGCTGTGGCTGCTGCAGGAGCGTGCCATCGCGCCGCGCACGCTGGCGCCCTATATCGCCAAGCGCAGCGCCGGCCACAATCCCCTGATCACGGGCAGCGGCAGCTGGGCCGCGTCGGTGCTGACCCGGCTCGACCGCGGTGCGCCGCAGGCCTACGCCTTGCCGCCGCTTGCGCTGGGGGCGCAGCAGCAGGGTTTGGTGGCGCCGCCGGGCCGCCTGCGTCCGGTGACCGACGTGGCGGAGCTGCGCGCCGCCATGCAGGATGCCGCGCCGGGCGACGTGATCACGCTGGCGCCGGGCAGCTACCGTGTGCGCAAGGCGGCGCTACCGGCGCGCCGCCCCGGCGAGCCTGGACAGCCGATCGTGGTGCGCGCCGAGCAGCCCGGCAGCGCCGTGCTGGACATCGTCACCCGCGTCGGCATCGAGGTGGCGGCACCCTACTGGCGCTTCGAGAACCTGGTACTGCAGGGCGCCTGCCGGCCTGCCGGCGGCTGCGAACACGCCTTCCACGTCTTCGGCAAGGGCGCGCATTTCGCCGCGCGCAACAATACCCTGCTCGATTTCAATGCCCACTTCAAGATCAACGGCCTGCGCGGCAGTTTTCCCGACGCTGGTCTCATCGAAGGCAATACGATCCGCAACGAGACGCCCAGGAAAACCGGCAGCCCGGTCACGCCGGTCGACCTGGTGGCGGCCAGCGACTGGGTCGTGCGCGGCAACCTGATCGCCGATTTCGTCAAGCTCGGCGGCGACGGCGTCAGCTACGGCGCGTTCGCCAAGGGGGCCGCCGAACGCACGCTGTTCGAGCGCAACATGGTCGTGTGCGAGCAGCGCCTGCATGGCCTGCCCGGGCAGCGGGTGGGCCTGTCTTTCGGCGGCGGCGGCAGCGGGCGCCGCTATTGCCGCGACGGCCGCTGCATCACGGAGCACGAGGACGGCATCATGCGCAACAACCTTGTCGCATCCTGTTCCGACGTCGGCATTTACCTGAACGGCGCGGCCCGCAGCAGCATCGCGCACAATACCCTGCTCGACACGGCCGGCATCCATGTGCGCTTCCCGACGAGCAGCGCGGAGATCGAAGGCAACCTGGTCGATGGCGCGGTCCTTGCCCGCAATGGTGGCCAGCTGCGCGCCACCGACAACCTGCAGACGCCGCTGGTGCTGCAATATGCCGGCCTGCATGCGCAGCGCGGCCTGTTCGCCGACCCGGCACGCCTCGACCTGCGCTGGAAGAGGGCGGCGCCACGCCGCGCGGGGCCACATGCAGCCCCGGGACCGGACCTGTGCGGCGCAGCGCGGCCGAAACAGGCGGCCTACGGCGCGTTCGAGAACTTCGGCGCCTGCATGGCGCCGCCCTGAGCCGCGCTTCGCTGGCGGCGCGCCAGCATCCAGTCGCACGTCCAGTTCTCCACTTGCTGCTGCCATTCCGGGCGCGAGCAGGTATGGTCGGCCTTTGGCAGCTCCTTGCGCACGACGCGCGCTGACGCCAGCAGCTGCTGCCACGCGGGCGAGGCCGCGGGCAGGCCGGCAAATTCCTGGGCCGTCAGGTCGGCGCCCGACAGCATGACCAGTATCTCCCCATCGAAACGGCGCAGCGCCGCCAGCATCCGCTCCGGCAGAGGCAGGACTGGCGCCTCTGCTGTCGCCACGGCTGGTGCCGTGCGTCGCAACGCCTTGCCGGCCAGGCCAAGGAAGGATGCCACGGCGCCCATCAGGTCGAAGCGTCCGTGCACGATCTTCTTCCACAACCGGGGATCGAACAGGCGCTGGCGGTAATAATGCTTCAGCGTGGCCCTGGCGGCGCCATCCTCGGTGCGCACCCAGGGGTTGAGCAGGGCCAGGCCGTCCACGCGCGCGTCGCCCGGCGCATACAGGGCGGCGGCGGTGGCACCGTCGCACAGGCCCCACAGGCTGACCCGCTCCAGGGCTGGCACGGCGGCGAAGAAGGCGTCGAGCGCGGCGCGCAGGTCGGCTTCGACCGCCTCGAAGCCGCGGATCTCTCCCTCGCTGTCGCCCATCCCCCGGTAGTCGAAGCGCAACACCGGGATGCCGGCCCGGGCCAGGGTGCGCGCCAGCAGCGTGAACTGGCGGTGGCTGCCGGCGCGGTACTGCGGGCCGCCGACCACCACCATCACGCCATGCTGCTGCGCCGCGGGCGACTGGTGCAGGACCCCGTACAGCCGCGCGGCCGCGCAGGAGAACGCGATGCCGCGTTCAACGGCGCCGGCGGGCACGGGTTCGGGGGCCGGAGCCGGCCACGCCGCTGCCGGCACCGGCGGCCATTCGCCGGCACAGGCCCGCAGGCTCGCCTCCAGCAGCGCCGGTGCTTCCGTGATTTCGGGCGTGGTCCAGAAGGCCGGACCGTCCACCAGCCGCACCTGCAAGTCCACCCCGGCGGCGCGCCAGCCCTGCGCCACCGACGCTGCCGCCGGCGGCAGCGGACGATCGGGCGCCGCCACGACTTCGCACCAGTGCACGGGGCAGGCGCGCGGCGCCAGCGCCACCGCCGCCACGCCATCGATGGCCGCGGCCAGCGCCGGCGCCAGTTCGTAGCCGGCGATCTGCAGCGGCGTGCCGGCCTGCAGCGTGGCGCGCAGGGCGCTGGTGCCGCCTTCGGTCTCTCCTTCCTGCAGCATGGCGCCGGCCAGGCGCAGGCGCAGGAATTGGGTCAACCAGGTGGCTCCCTTGGTCACGGGCTGCCACAGCAGCAGGCGCGCCGGCGGCTGGTCCGCATCCCTGGCGTAATCGAGCGCCAGCAGGGCGCCCAGGCGCAGTCCCCACAGCCCTGCCGGCCGGCCGAGCCGCGCGGACAGCCAGGCGCAGGCGGCAGCGAGGTCCGCTTTCCAGCCTTCCCAGCGCGCCTCGCCCGATTCGCCGGCGCTGTCGCCGCAGCCATACAGGTCGAGCTGCAGCACGCCGATCCCCTGCGCCGCCAGCGCACGTGCGGCAAGCGCCACCATCCGGCGCGAACGGTTCATTTCCTCGCCAAACGCCGGAACATGGACCAGCGCGCCGCGGCAGGGACCGTGCGGCGGGTGGAACAGGCAGAACAGGGGACCGGCCGGGCCGTCCAGGAAGAAGGGCTCGGCGGCCGGATGCATCGCGCTCAGGCGGCCTTGGCGGCGACGAAGTCGGCCAGGCTGCCGAGCGTGGCGAAGGTGCTGGCGCTGATGTCGTCGTCGTCGATCGCGATGCCGAACTGTTCTTCGAGGGCGCCGATCAGGCTGACCACCGCCATCGAGTCGAGCTCGGGCAGGCTGCCCAGCAGGGGTGAGTCGGCTTCCAGGGCCTGGCCGGCCGGGCCCAGGTTCAGCACGTCGATCAGGACGTTTTTCACTTCGTTCAGGTACATGGTTTCTTTCTTCGCTAGTCTGCCGCGACGGCCCGCGGCCGCGCCGCACGGCGCGCCGCAAGCAGCGCATGCAGGCGCGCCAGGGCGGGCCACCGGTAGTAATTGAGATGGTACATAGTACGCACTTCGTCCGTCCAGCGCAGGTGCCACTCCATCACGCGGCCGTAGAACTCGATGCGGGAGAAAGCCCCCTGGCCGAACAGCTGGCGGCAGGCCTCCTCGCGCATCAGGAGGGTCGGCGACAGGTTGCCGGGCACGCTCTCGTCATAGCTGGTCTTGAGCACGACGATGCTGTCGCCGTCCTCGACGCACAGGTCCATGGCCACCAGGCGCTGGCCGAACCAGTAGCGGTAGATTCTACCTGCGCCGCGCCGGCAGAAGGCTTCCAGCATCGCCGTATAGTAGCGCCCCTGGGCGTTGGCGGCGCTGACGGCGGTGCCCTGGCCGGCTTTCCAGCCGCTCGACTCCAGCCGGCCGTAGTCGGCCACCGCCGCCGCCACCTGTTCCGGCGCGCGGCAGACTTCCAGCCGGGGCACGATGCCGTCCTTGTCGAGGCGGGCGCGCTGCTTCTTGAGATTGGCGCGCAGGTTCTTGCCGCGCGCGTTCCAGTAGGCTTCGAAGCCGCCTCCCAAGGTCACCCGCGCCGTCGCGATGTAGTCGCGGGTGGCGATGCAGCCGTGGTCGGCGGGGCGCGGCATCAGCATCGGGTCCATCTGCGTCAGTCCGACCACCAGCGCGAAGCCGGGCAGTTCGCCCACCAGGGTGCGCAGCAGGGCCGCGGTGTCGGCCGCGGGCAGCTGGAGCCATAGGCCGAGCGGCGCCTGGGCCGGCTGGAAGGTGGTCCAGGCGCCGCGCCCGGCCGGCTTGAGCAAGGCCATCGCCACCGTCTCGCCGCCCTGCGTGCAGCAGGCCAGCAGTTCGCGGCCGCTGGCGAATTCCGCCAGCAGCGGCGCCACGAAATCGTCGGCCAGCAGCGCCTGGGCGCCGGCCCGGGCGTGCAGCTGCGTCCACTGCGCGCCGAATTCGGCGAAGCGGGCGGCCGGGACCAGGCTCCACTTCATGGCGCGGCCGCGGCGCGGATGGCGCCGGTCATCCAGTCCAGTTCCGCCGGGCGCAGCTCCTGGTGGCAGGGGAAAGCCAGCACGCGCCGCGACAGCTCCGCACTGGCCGGGCATACGCTCTCGTCGACACCGGGCCACAGCGGCCAGCCGAAGCGCACCACCGGCACCCCGGCCGCTTTCAGGCGCGCGAACAGCGGTTCCGGGTCGTCCGCCAGCAGCGGGAACACCCAGGGGCAGACCGTGTCCGGCAGGGACGGATAGAGCGGGCGCAGGCCGGGCAGGCCGCGCAGCGCCGCCTCCAGCTGGCGGTAGTGGCGCTGGCGCAGCGCCATGATGCGCGTGGCCGGCACCAGGGCCAGCAGGGTGCGCGCGAACAGCGAGGAACGCTTGTCGAGCCAGGCGGGATCGAAGCTGAAGCTGCTGTCGGACGAGGAGGGCGCGAGCGCCGCGGAGGCCGCCGGCCGGGCCGAGCGCTTCTTCAGCGCGGCCCAGAGCGCGTCCTTCAGTTTCAGCGGCAGCCACAGCGCGGCGCGCACGCCGCCCAGGCGGCGCCAGGCGAAGCTGTTCTCGAGCGAGGTGAGGGCGACCTTGGCTTCGAAGCCCGGCCCGGCCGAGCGCAGCCCGACCCCCTGCAGCGAGTGCCGTGCCGACACCAGCGCGCCGCCCTCGTAGATCGGGAAGAACTTCATGCTGCTGGCGATCGCGTAGTCGCCCATCGCACCCACCGGAAGGCCATTGTTCTCGCCGATGAAGCAGTGCGCGCAGTCTTCCAGCAGCGCCACGCCGCGCGCATCGCACAGCGCGCGCAGGGCCTTGAGCTCCTGCGGGAAACCGAAGTAATGGGTGACCATCACGGCGCGGGTGCTGGCGTCGATGCGGCTGGCCAGGTCGTCCAGGTCGATCGCAGTGTCCGGCCGCAGCCGGTAGAACACGGGACGCGCGCCGGTCCAGAGTACCGGCGGCACCATCGACTGGCTGTGGTAGGCCGGTACCAGCACCGTGTCGCCGGGGCCGGCGCCGATCTCGCGCAGGGCCAGGCCGATCGCGATGCGCCCGCTCGTGACCAGCTTCGCGGCGCCGGCGTCGAGCACGGTGCGGACACGGACGCTGCCGCTACCGGCGCGGCGGAACGACGCGGCCGACAGGATCGGCGCGATCGGCACCTGGGTGCGGGAAGCGGGTTTCACAGCGGCGTTGGTCATGGACATGACCGAGTATAAACGGTGATGGGAAAACTTGGTCACGCATGTTGGTTACTCAACATCTTTTCGCATTCGGTGCGGGGTGGCGCCGGCGCCAAGCTGTTAAACTTGCGCCTCTGTGCTGCGGCCCGGCCGCGCTCCTGAAAGAGCTTCATGCCCGACCTGATCCACGATTACCTCTTCGATTCCGCGCGCCGCACGCCAGGCGCCGAAGCGCTGGTGCACGGCACGCGCCGGCTCGACTACGCGGCCCTGGCCGGCGCCGTCACCAGCGCCGCCGGCGCGCTGCTGGCCACCGGCCTGGCGCGCCGCGAGCGGGTCGCGGTCTATCTCGAGAAACGCGTCGAGAACGTGGCTGCGATGTACGGCGCCGCGCTGGCTGGCGCCGTGTTCGTCCCGGTCAATCCGCTGCTCAAGGCCGAGCAGGTGGCCTACATCCTGGCCGACTGCAACGTGCGCGTGCTGGTGACCTCGCACGAACGCCTGGCCCAGCTGGCGCCGGCGCTGGCGCAGTGCCCGGACCTGCGCACCGTCTACGTTTGCGGGGCCGTCCCGGACGCTGCCACGCTGCCTACGCTCCCGGGCCTGGACCTGCTGTCCTGGGACACCGCCCAGGCCGCGCCCGCGCCCGGCGTGCTGGAGGCGCGCCGCGCGATCGACGCCGACATGGCGGCCATCCTGTATACCTCCGGCAGCACCGGTAAACCAAAAGGCGTGGTGCTCTCGCACCGCAACATGGTGGCCGGTGCCGCCAGCGTCGCCGCCTACCTGGAACTGACGGCGCAAGACCGCATCCTGGCGGTGCTGCCGCTCAGTTTCGACTACGGCCTGTCGCAGCTGAGCACCGCCTTCCTGGCCGGCGCCACCGCGGTGCTGATCAATCACCTGTTCCCGCGCGATATCGTCAAGGCGGTGCAGGACGAGCGCATCACCGGCCTGGCGGCCGTGCCGCCGCTGTGGATCCAGCTCGCCGCGCTCGACTGGCCGGCGGCCTGCACGCTGCGCTACCTCACCAATTCGGGCGGCGCCATGCCGCTGCCGACGGTGGCGGCCCTGCGCGCGGCGCTGCCGGATGCGCGCCTGTTCCTGATGTATGGCCTGACCGAAGCCTTCCGCTCCACTTACCTGCCGCCGGAACAGCTGGAGCGCCGTCCCGATTCGATGGGCCGCGCGATCCCGAACGCGCAGGTGATGGTGGTGCGCCAGGACGGCAGCCTGTGCGCGCCGAACGAGCCCGGCGAGCTGGTGCACCGAGGTGCGCTGGTGGCGCTGGGCTACTGGAACGACCCGGCCAAGACGGCCGAGCGCTTCCGCCCCGCGCCCGGGCAGGACCCGGCGCTGCCGCTGGCCGAGATGGCCGTCTGGTCGGGCGACACGGTGCGCATGGACGAGGAGGGCTACCTGTACTTCATTGGCCGCAGCGACGACATGATCAAGGTGTCCGGCTACCGCATCAGCCCGACCGAGGTCGAGGAAGCGGCCCATGCCAGCGGCCTGGTGGCCGAGGCGGCCGCCTTCGGCGTGCCGCATCCGGCGCTGGGCCAGGCCATCGTGCTGCTGGCCGTGGCGCGCGCAGCCGGGCTCGAACCGGAGGCGCTGCGCAAGGCCCTGCAGCGCAGCCTGCCGGCCTACATGGTCCCGGCCCACCTGGCGCTGCACGACGGTCCGTTCCCGCGCAACCCGAACGGCAAGATCGACCGCAAGCTGCTGCAGCAATCCCATCTCACCATGTTCGAAGCAGGACCACATCCATGAGCGGCGCAAAACCAGTCCACGCAGCGCAGACCCTGTTCCCGGTGGTCGACGGCTGCCTGCAGGTCGGAGGCATCGCATTGACCCGCCTCGCCCGGCGCGTCGGCGCCACCCCTTTCTATGCCTACGACCGCGCGCTCCTGAGCGAGCGCGTGCGCCACGTGCGCCGCCACATGCCGTCCGGCCTGGCGCTGCATTATTCGATGAAGGCGAACCCGATGCCGGCCCTGGTCCAGCACATGGCCGGCCTGGTGGACGGCATCGACGTCGCCTCGGGCGGCGAGTTGCGGGTGGCGCTCGACACCGGCATGGCGCCGGAACACATCAGCTTTGCCGGTCCCGGCAAGTCGGAGCCGGAACTGTCGCAGGCGATCGCCGCCGGCGCCTGCATCCACGCCGAATCGGAGCGCGAGGTGCGCGTCGTGGCGCGCCTGGGCGAGCAGCTCGGCATCGCGCCGCGGCTGGTCCTGCGCATCAATCCGGACTTCGAACTGAAGTCGTCCGGCATGAAGATGGGCGGGGGGGCCAAGCAGTTCGGCATCGACGCCGAAGACGCGCCGCGCGTGATGGCGCTGGCCGCGGCCATGGGGCTCGAGGTGCGCGGCTTTCACATCTTCAGCGGCTCGCAGAGCCTGAAGGCCGATGCCATCATCGAGGCTCAGGTGCAGGCCCTCGCGCTGGCCCGGCGCCTTGGCGAGGAGGGCCGCATCGCCGTGCGCGAGCTGAACATCGGCGGCGGTTTCGGCATCCCGTATTTCCCGGGCGAGGCCGCGCTCGACCTGGCGCCGATCGGCGCCCATCTGGAAACCGCGCTGCCGGCGGTCCGGGGCGCGCTGCCGGAGGCGCAGGTCTCGATCGAACTGGGCCGCTACCTGGTGGGCGAGGCTGGCATCTACGTGGCGCGGGTGGTGGACCGCAAGCTGTCGCGCGGCCAGGTGTTCCTGGTGACCGATGGCGGCCTGCACCATCATTTGGCAGCGTCCGGCAACTTCGGCCAGGTGATCCGCAAGAATTATCCGGTGGCGATCGGCAACCGGATGGATGGGCCGGCCGCGGAACCGGTGTCGGTCGTGGGGCCCCTGTGCACGCCGCTCGACATCCTGGCCGAGCGTATGGCCCTGCCAGAGGCACAGGAAGGTGACCTGGTCGTGGTATTCCAGTCCGGCGCCTATGGGCGCTCGGCCAGTCCGGCGGGTTTCCTCAGCCATCCGGAGGTGCTCGAAGTCCTCGTTTGAGGTCCTCGCTAAATATTGCTTCGCGGAATTGTTGATAACTAACACGTGCCAAATTGTTAATCGTCTATAATTTCATGAATCGATTGCGATCGATATTCAAGGAAAACGATGCGTGTAATGATCCACCCCGACCCCATCGCGCGCCTGCTCGCTTCGGTGGCAGACCTGCTGGCGGCCGCCCGGGCTCGCCACGAGGCTGTGGGGACCGAGGCCGCACTGCAGGCGGCAACACGCTTCGTTGACAGTTTCGATGCGCCGCCGCCGGTAGGCGCCGGCTTCAAGTACCTGCCACCCGAGGCGCGCGCGCTGCATGCGGACGTGCTCGGCCGGAATGGCCAGGAGGGTGCCGCCGCTTTCCTGTTCGTCGCCCTGCTGGTGGCGCTGGAGCGCAGCCTGGCGTCGCCGCGACTGCAGCAGCTGCCAGCCCGGGTACTGGCGCACCAGCTCAGGCATTACGAGCGGATGGTGAGCGATCCGGAGCCGACCATGCGGGCCTGCGTGCTGGACAGCGACCTGTTCCTGAAGGAATTCGGGCTGGCTTCGCTGCGCATGGTTGCCGCCGGCTCGAACCTGGTCGATGTCAATTCCGGCGTAGGGCGTTCCCTGTTGTGGAAGAACGGCCTGCGCGACCTGCCGCGCCGCCTGGCGATCTTCGCCCGCCTTGGCGGGTTCCGTCCTTTTTTCGAGATCCACGCGCACAAGTTCCACATGGCGGAATTCAACGAGGCCGGCCGCAACGAATGCTATCGCTGCTGCGCTGAGCTGTATGCGCTGCATCCGGAAGTGCGCGGCATGATGGCCGGCAGCTGGTTCTACGACCCCGTGGTGGCCCGCATCAGCCCGCGCCTGGCGTATTTGCGCGAGGTGCCGGAACGGGGCGGCGCCCATGTGCTGTTCGATTCCTTCAACGAGGAAGCGGCCGGGAATGCGGTTGCGGCCTCGGCGACGCGCCGCAAGCTGGTCGAGTCGGGCCAGTACCGGCCGGCCGGCTATGTGCTGCTGTGGCCGCGTGCGCACCAGATCGCCTGGGCGCGGGCGGAGGGCGCGGCATGAACATGAAGTTTACGGTCCTGCGCATTGCGCGGGCCGCCGGCCTGTTCGCGCTGTTCCGCGGGCTGACCCGCCGTCACGCCCGCATCCTGTGCTACCACGGCGGCGCCCTCGGCGACGAATACCTGTTCAATGGCAAGCTGTTCTGCCGCCCCGCGATGCTGCGCCAGCGCCTCGACTGGCTCAAGGCCAAGGGCTTCGTACCGGCCAGCCTCGACCAGGTCGCTTCCGGCACCGCTCCCGCATCCGGCATCCCGGTCGCCATCACGCTCGACGACGGCTGGTATTCGAGCGAGGCCTGCCTGCTGCCGGTGCTGGCCGAGTACGGCCATGCGCCCGTGCTTTACCTGCATACCGAGATCTGCGAGACCGGCGCGCCGGTCGCCGGCGTGGCCTTGCGCTACATCTTGTGGAAGAGCCCGCTCAAGACGGTCACGCTGCAGGGCTTCGGCGAAGGGCTCGACGGCCACCACGCGTTCGATGAAGACGGCGCGCGCCAGCGGCTCGCGGCCCGGGCCGATGCCTGGTTCGCCTCGCTGGAGCGCGATCCGGCCACGGTGCGCGCGGCGCTCGAGCGCTTTGGCAGCGCCTTTGGCGTGACGCCGGCCGAGCTGGACCTCGATTCGCGCCGCTTCAGCTACATGCTGCCCGACGAGCTGCGCACGGCGGCTGCGCGCGGCTGCGCGATCGAACTGCACGGGCGCGTGCACCAGTACTACCGCGGCGAACCGGAGCGCAACCTCGCCAACATCGCCGCCTGCCGCCAGCACATCCTCGATACCGGCCTGCCGGAGCCTCAGCATTATTGCTATCCGAGCGGCGCGTTCGACGAGGCGGCCGGCCCCATGCTGGCGCAGGCCGGCGTGCGCACGGCAACCACCTGCATCCCCGGCCTGGTCGCGCCTGGCGACAGCAGCAGGCGCTACTACCTGCCGCGCTTTCTGGACGGCGGCAATGTCGACATGATCGAATTCGAAGCAGAGATGAGCGGTGTGCTCGAATTCATGCGCATGGTGACCGGCCGACGCCGCATTCAGCGCTAGCGCCGCGCCGGCCCCTGCCCGTGCTAATTTCTTACAAGCACGCCACGAATTTCATTTGCAATTTAGTTGTAAAAATATTATTTTATTTCAATTGAATAATTAGCTGGATAGCCTGCTGCCGCCTCGTCGGTGCGCAGCAGGCCGCTACGCGTCAGCCGGAACAAGATGAATACGCCGCACAACAAGAACGTCTTACTGATCGCCTTCGAAACCCCGCCCGCGCGCAGCGCCGGCGTCCAGCGGCCGTTCCGGTTTGCCGAATACCTGCTGGAAATGGGATGGAACCCCATCATCCTCACCGCCAGCGACGATGTCTACGACCGTTTCGACCGCGAACTGCCGGTGGCGCCGGAACTGGCGGCGCGCATCCATCGCGCGAAGGCGTGGAACATCAACAAGCTGGTCTCGCTCAAGGGGCGTTCGCCGGATGTCCTGGCGCTGCCCGACCGCTACTGGCCCTGGTATTTCAGCGCCACCCGGCTCGGCGCCAGCCTGGTGCGGGAACACGATATCGGCTGCATCTGGTCGACCTATCCGATCATGACCGCCCACCTGGTCGCGCGCCGCCTGGCCGGACGCTTCCAGCTGCCCTGGATCGCCGATTTCCGCGACCCGATGCAGTGCCACTACAATCCGCACTACCGCAATTTCAACACGGTCATGTGCCACCTGGAGCGCAAGGTGATCGCATCGGCCACCAAGGTGTGCACCACCAGCGTCGAGGCGGCCCAGCTGTACCGTGAGCTGTATCCGGCGCAGCCGGCCGACAAGTTCTGCACCATCGAAAACGGCTTCGTGCCTGCCGCGCTGCCGCCTTCGTCCAGTCCGGAGCGCTTCACGCTGCTGTACAGCGGGGCCTTGTACGGCAACGGGCGCGACATCAACCGCATCTTCCGCGCCCTGCGCCTGCTGAAGGACCGCCGGCTGATCAACGCCGGCAACTTCCTGCTGCGTTTCCGCGGCAGCGCCAAGGCCGGCCGCTTTGATCCGGAACTGGCGGCGCATGGGGTGGCCGACCTGGTCGAGTTCGCGCCGCCGGTGCCCTTCCAGCAGGCGCTGGCCGAGATGCAGGAGTGTTCCGCCAACATGCTGATCCAGGACGAGATCTTCCGCTACCAGATTCCCGGCAAGCTGTACGACTATATCCAGAGCGGCAAACCGATCCTGGCGGTGACCCCGGCCGGCAGCGCCACCGCGCGCGTCTGTTCCCGCCTGCCGCACTGCCAGCGCGCCTGGGACGACGAGGAGCTGGCGCGGGCGATCGCCGACATCATGGAGGCGCGCGTCCCGGCTTCACTGCCGCCACAGGCGGTAGAGGAGTTCAGCCGGCGCGCGCGCGCCACAGCGCTGGCCGGGCTGATCGCGGACCTGGTGGCGCCGGCCGGCAAGCCGGCCTACTGCTGATCCCTGTTCCCATCACCTTCATATCGACCGACATGCACGCCATCAAGGATATCCGCCAGGCCTGGACCCAACTTCGCAGCGGCAAGGATGCGCCGGCCCATTTGCCGATCGCGCGGCAGCTGCTGGAAATGGGCCTGCTGCTGGCGCTGCGCGGGATCGGCCCCGGCTACTACCTGAAGGCGCGCTGGTGGCGTCCGTCGGTGCCGTTCGCGGACAAATGGGCGCACATGAACCGCAAGGAATACAACGCCTTCATCGACCGCTGGAACGCCCGGCCATATCAGAAAGCCTCGCAGCACAAGGTGATCGAAAAGGCCGCCCTGCAGCTGGTGAAGGTGCCGACGCCGGAATTCATCGGCTTCCTGCACCCGCAGCGCGGGGCCGGCGCCGATGGCCGTCCCCTGCGCGCGCCGGACGACCTGGCGCGCCTGTGCCGCGAACTGGTAGGCCGCAGGATCTGCCTGAAGCCGGTGGAAGGCTATGGCGGCGCCGGTTTTGCGGCCTACCGCATCGAAGAGCGCGCGGGCGAACCGGTGTTCGTCCATCCCTTCAGCGGCGCCGAGCGCTCCCTCGGCGACTGGTGGCAGGCGGCACAGGCCAACCCGGAAGGCTATATCGTCGAACACTACCTGGAGCAGCATCCGACCCTGGCCACGATCCACCCGAACTCGGTGAACACCCTGCGCATCTGGCTGTACCAGGCACGTGGCGAGGTCAGGATCGCCGGGGCCTTCCTGCGCGTGGGACGCCAGGGCAGCATGGTGGACAATACCAGCAGCGGCGGCATCTATTGCCCGGTGCGGCTCGAGACGGGGGTATTGCGCTGCGCGGCCAACGCGAAGAACCCCTTGCAGACCATGGAGCGCCATCCGGACACGGGTGCCCAGATCAGCGGCGTGCAGCTGCCGTTCTGGCGCGAGTGCCAGGAAGTGGCGGCGCGCGCCCTGCAGGCCTTCCCGCATGTGAACGTGGCCGGGGTCGATGTCGCCATCGGCGTGGACGGGCCACGCATGATCGAGCTGAACGTGCGGCCCGACCAGATCGGCTGCGCCCGCATCAACCTGCCGCTCAAGCACGTCGACCGCTGGATGCGCGGCGGCTGAGCTAGCGCGGCGCTCAGCGCACCAGGTTGACCCGCACCCCGATCTTCCCGAGCAGGTTCTCGAGCTGGCCGAAGGCATGGCGTTCGGCCCCGCCCGGACGCGACCACAGGCGCCACAGCACATAGGCCGTCACCACATACACCAGCGCCCCGACGGCGGCGCACAGCAGCAGGGCCAGCACGTAATCGAGCGTCACGTGGCGCAGCACCAGCTGGCTCTTGACCGCCAGCACCGCGCCCGCCATCACGGCCGACGCCAGCAGCGGCCGCACCAGCGGGCGGCAGAACTGGGTCGCGCTCAGCCCCAGGCAATGCGCCACCATGCCCTGGTTCACCGGGATCATCGCGATCGCGGTGCCGAGCGAGGCCCAGGCCGCCCCCATCGCGCCCCAGTGCACAATGGCCGGATACGACACGCCGAGGAAGATCACCACCTGGATGCTCATGATGATGGTGCTGCGGCGCGGCTGGCCCAGGGCCAGGTAGACGTAGGGAATGTTGGTCTGCAGCGCGCGGATGACACCGTACACGGCCAGCACCTGGATCAGCGGAATGGCATCCAGCCATTGCCAGCCGAGCGCGGAGGGCACCAGCAGGTCGGCCACGATGCACACGCCGACGCCGGCCGGGATGGCCACCATGGAGATCGAGGCGATCACCTTGAGGAAGGTGTCGCGCAGGGTCGGCAGGTCGTGGGCCGCCTTGGCATAGCCGGGGAAGGCGGCGCGGTTGATCGGGGCCACCAGCTCGTTCGAGGGCATGGTCGCGATCTCGGCGGCGATCGAATAGGTGCCGACCCACTGCGCGCTGGTCAGGCGTGCCAGCAGGAAGGGCGTGGCGCGTCCGCTCAGGAAGCCGAGGAGGTTGTTCGCGATGAGCCACTTGGAGGTATGGAACAGTTCCAGCTTCGCCTTCATCGAGAAGCGCGGCCGGTAGGTGCTCATGTAGTAGGACAGGGCCACCGACAGCGCGGTACTGGCCAGCTGGCCGATCACCAGCGCCCAATAGTTCTGCAGGTAGAGCGCGAGCGGGATCGTCACCACCAGGCTGGACAGCCGCTTGCCCAGCAAGAACTTGAACTCGCGGTCGAATCGCATCTCGCGCCGGAAGGCCACCGTGCCGACGTTCGAGAAACCGTCGAGCGCGAAGCCGAAGGCCAGCGCGTAGACCACCATTTCCAGGCGCGGCTCGCGGTAGAAGTCGGCGGCGAACGGCGCCAGCGCCGCGAGCACCAGGCCGCACAGCGTGGCGAACAGCACGGTAAACGTCCAGGCCGTATCGAACTGGTCGCGCCCGGCATCCGGGTTCTGGATCAGGTGCACTTCGAAGCCGAAGGACACCAGCAGCTGCATGGCCGCCACCAGCACCATCGACATCGATATCAGGCCGAAGTCTTCCGGGGCCAGCATGCGCGCCAGCACCAGGGTGCTGATCAGGCCGATGCTGCGGTCCGCCATCTTGAAGGCGATCATCCAGGCCGCGCCGTTGGCGATCTGGGAATTGAGGCTGCGTTTCTTGACTGCGGGTTTCATCTGGTTCTCTGCATCTGCTTGTGCGGCTTCGCCGTGGGCGTTGTCCTGCTCCTTGCCGCTCATGCCGACAGCCAGCGCAGCAGGCGCAGGCCGAACATCAGCGGCGTCTTGTCCCATGGCCGGCTGCGCGCCAGCTGGTAGCGGTCGTCGCTGCGCGTGATCGAGCCGGGCACGGTGGTGAAGGCGGCGCTGAAACCGGCCTCGCGCGCCATGGACGCATGGCGCGCATCGAAATCCTTGCCGGTCTTGCCGTTCGGGTAGGCGAACAGGGTCACCGGCTTGCCGAGGACCACCTCGAGCTGGCGCTTGCTGTCGATGATCTCGCGGCGCGCGGTATCGTCGTCGAGGCTGGTCAGGATCGGATGGGTCACGGTATGGGAACCGATCTCGATGCCGTTGCGGTCGAGTTCGAGCAGCATGTCGGTGGTCAGCATCAGGCCATGCGCCAGGTTGTCGCCGACCAGTGACTCGAGCCGTTCGATCAGGGCATGGCGCGCGGCCGGCGGCAGGTATTTGGAGGCCTCGGTCAGGGCATCGAGCGAGGTCCTGCGCTCGGCGAGGCTGTGCAGCGGATAGCTGCCCAGACCCAGGTCGCGCAGGTCGAGCTGTCCGGCGGGCAGGCCCTGTACCGCTTCGATGATGCGGTCGTTCCACATATTCCGTTCGCCGACATAGCCGCTGGCCACGAACACGGTTGCCGGCAGTTTGAATTCCTTCAGCACCGGCAGGGCCAGATCATGCACGGAGCGGTAGCCATCGTCGAAGGTGATGCAGATCGAGCGCGGGGGCAGGCGGCCGGCGTCGAGCGCGGCCAGGGCGTCGGGCAGCGCCATCACGTTGAAGCAGCGTGCCAGCAGGGCCATCTGCCAGCGGAAGGTGGCGACGTCGGGTTCTGAGTCGAGCATGGGATCGGGCGCTGCCAGGATGCGGTGGTAGTTCACCACGCACAGCCGGTTTCCGCGTCCAGCCAGGGCGAGCGTGTCGCCGGCGGAACGGAGCACGCGTTCAGTCATGCTTGAAGGGTAAGGAGCTGTCATTGGCGGACGTCGCTATGTATTGCGGAAGACGATGAGACCGCGGTCCGGCCCGGCGCCCGGGATGTGCTACGGCCCAGGAGCTCGGCGGGCGAGCGGGGAAACAGGAAACGCATTGCCAGCGGCATGCGCGACAGCACGTGCGCCAGCAGGACGGTGAGCACCACGGTTGCGAGCAGGGACAGCGCGAACAGGGATGCCGGCGTCCAGTGGCCCGCATACCGCACCAGCATTGTATAGATGGCCAGCGCGATGAAGGCGTGGAACAGGTAAATTTGCAGGCTGTAGCGGCCGCACAGCTCGAGCAGGCGGCCCAGCGGCAGGCGCGCCAGCTGGAACAGCATCAGCACGCCGCATACCGCTTCCAGGTCGTTCAGCAGCAGGGCAGCGGGGCGACGGTAATCCGCCACTTCCGCGAAACCGACTTCGGTACGCAGCCCCGCCCGCATCTGCAGGTACTTGACGAGGCAGAAGATGGCCAGCGCGGCCAGGAAGGACGCAAACGCCGGAAAACGCGCATACACCTTGCGGTGCACGAACACGCCGAGGTAGGCCAGGGGCAGGACATATAGCGCCGGCAGCAGGCCGAGCGGCACATAATCGCGGATGCTGGCGGCGTAGGTTCCCACGAACACGTGCGCAATGCACAGCAGCCCGATGGCGCAGGCCTTGGTGGCGGCACTGCTGTTTTCGATTGCCATACGCAAGCTCACCAGACTGATAAAGGACGGGAGGTACCACAGCAGCGCCATGTGGGTCACCTCTTTCAGGATGCCGGAATTGGCACTATACAGGGCCAGCAGCCAGCGGCCGGTCTGCTCGATCGCGGTCACGGGGCCAAGCCAGGCGACGACCACCGCCATCAGCGTCACGATTAGCATGAAAGGGTAGTACAACCTGAACAGGTATGCTGGAAAATCTTTCGACCAGGGTGCGGCCGGCTTCAGGAAAGGAATCATCAGGAAGCCGACCACGTGGAAGGAAAAGCCATCCAGGAAGCGCGGGAAGAGCGAACGCGAAAAATCGTTGTGATCGACCACCACCAGTAGCACCAGGATGCCCTTGAGGATGTTCAGGTTCATGTCTTCTTCTCCGCGCACACGGCCGGAAGAATGCGTGCATCCAGCACGATCAGCAGTCCAAAAATGGCCCAGATCAGGTCGAAATACGCGAAGCTGAGCGACGCGCCGCCCAGGGCGAATGCAAAGATGCTGAGCTGGAGCATGGTCACCAGGGTACGCAGCCAGGACGGGGCGCCGAGCTGCCTGGCCTTGCGCGCGATCGCCCTCGCCTTGAGGAAGGCGCCGCCCAGGCAGGCCAGGAACAGGAACAGCCCGACGAAGCCATGCTCGCCCAGCACCTGGAAATAGATGCTGTGCGCCGCGCGTCCAACCCGGGTATTCGGCAGGGCGCTGCCCGTATAGAACCATTCATAGGCAAAGAAATCGCGCGACAGTTCGGCCCAGACCGGGAAGTACTCGAGCGACTTGAAGCCGCCGCCGAGGATCGGATGCTTGACCGCGAGGATGAAGCTCAGCTTCCACGCCACCACGCGTCCCATGAAGGACGCATCCTCGTCCGCCGTCTCGATCGTGTTCATGCGCGACATCCAGTCGTCCGACACGAAGTTGGCGAGACCGAATGCCAGGACGGCAAACAGGACCGCCACCGGAATCTTGTGCTCGCTCTTGAACCACAGGTAGGCACCGAAACCGGCCAGGGCGATGAAGCCGCCGCGCGACTGCGTGCCGATCACGGCGGCCACCAGCAGGCACATGGTGCCGAGCAGGGCCAGCCAGATCAGGCGTGAACGCTTGCCATACTCGACCAGCAGGTAGTAGCAGATCGGCAGCGTCATCACGAAGGCGACTGACAGTTCGTTGCGGTCGCCCAGCACATGGCCGCCCAGGCCTTCGATCTTGTGCCCGCCGCCGCTGGCAAGGAATTTCAGCGCTTCGAGGTTGCCGTAGAAGCCCACCGACAGCACCACGCAGATCAGGAAGAAGTCCACATGGCGCTTCTTTTCCACGATGAGCACGACGAAGATGAACAGCGCGATCACCTTCGCGAAGCGGGTCCAGATGTCCCACGAGCGCTCCGGCGGCGCCATGGTGCCGATCGTCGACAAGGTCGTCCAGAAGAAGAACAGCAGCACGACGGCGCCGAGCAGGCCGGGTTTGAACTTGGGTTTGTTCTTCAGGACCAGATAGCTCAGGATGCACACCCCCGTGAACAGCAGGTTGTAGCGGATCACCGAAGCCGCGCCATACACCCAGGCATTGGGGAAGAAGAGCGCGGTCCAGATCCACATGCCGAGCGCGATGAAAGGGCGCTTGGCCATGGTGTACAGCAGGAAGGGCAGGAGACCCAGCAGGAGAATATCGCGCATCGTTCAGTTCTGCTCCTGCTGCTTGCGTTCTGCCTTGGCTTCGGCTTCGGCCATGTCTTCCCTGAGCGCCCAGCGGCACACGAAGAGCACGGCAAACAGGTCGAGAGCCCAGAGAATTGATTCCATCGTCTTTGCGGGTAAACCCGTCAGCAGGCAAACGCCCGCGACGGCTGGCGCAGGCGCCGGTTGAGGATATCGTCGAACAGCGCCAGCTGGCCGGACGTGGTGTCGTCCCAGCTGAAGCGCTCGGCGTAGCGGCGGGTAGCACTGCGGTCCGGATAATTGCTGCGCAGCGCATTGACGGCGTCGGCCACGCCCTGTGGCGTGCGCTCGGCCATCAGCACGCCGGCTTCCGGCGCGGCCACCACTTCCGGGGTGCCGTACACGCGGCTGGCCACCACCGGCGTGCCGCAGGCCATCGATTCGAGCAGCACGTTGGCCCAGCCTTCGCGCGAGGAGGCCAGCACCAGTGCGTCGGCGGCGCCGTAGTGCGCGCGCAGTTGCGCCTGCGGCACCGCGCCCAGGAAATCGACCCGTCCAGACACATCCAGGCGCGTGGCCAGGTCATGCAGCATCTGGCGGTTCGGGCCGTCCCCCGCCACCACCAGGCGCACGTCCGGCAGCAGGGGCAGGGCGCCGATGATCAGCTCCTGCGCCTTGACCGGCACCAGGTGACCCACGGTCAGCAGGGTGAAGGACTGGCCGGCGGCGCGTTCGGTCGGCCGGAACAGCTGCAGGTCGACGCCGTTGCGCAGCGAGGTGACGCGCTGCGCGTCCACGCCCAGCGCCACGACTTCGTCGCGCAGCGCGTTGCAGACCGTGATCACGTGGTCGGCGCGGCGCGCGGCCCACAGGATCATGCGGCGCGGCAGGGGGAAGGTCGGCAGCAGCGTGATGTCCGAGCCGCGCGCCGTGATCACCAGCGGCTTGTTGAAGTGGCGCGCCAGCATCGCCGCGGCCACGCCGTCCGGATAAAAATAATGGGCATCGATCAGGTCGAAGTCGAACCCCTCGTCGATCAGGCGCCCGATGGCCGGCTTGACCGCCTGCGCCAGCAGGAAGGGCGCGACGTTCATGCCGATCTTCGGCAGCACCGGGTAGCGCGGGTGGAGTACGGGGATCCCGTGGCGGTTCTCTTCGCGCGGCACCCGCGCCAGCCTGGCGTGCTCGCCGAAACGCGGGTTGGACGAGGGGAACCAGGCTACCGGCGCCATCACGCGCGCGTCGACCCGGCCGCTGGCGACCAGGTGGCGCAGGCGGGTTTCGACGAAGATGCCGTGGCCGGGCTTTTCCGTATTCGGGAACAGGGTGCTGAAAGTCAGGATCTTCATGCAGCCTGCGATTCCACGGAACGGCCCGGCGCCTGCCTGGCAAGGCGGCCGTAGATGGCCTGGTAGCGCGCGACGCTGACCCGCCAGTTGCGCTCGCTCTCCACGTAGTGGCGCCCGGCCGCGCGCAGCGCCGGCCACAGGGTCTCGGCGCGCAGCAGGGCGCCCACCTTCTCGGCCAGCGAGGCCGGGTCGTCCGCCTTGAACAGCACCCCGGTCTTGCCGTCGGCAATCAGCTCGAGGTGGCCGCCGACGTCGGACGCGGCCAGGATGCGGCCCTGCGCCATCGCCTCGAGGGGCTTGAGCGGGGTGACCAGGTCGGTCAGGCGCATCGACAGGCGCGGGTAGACCAGCACGTCGAGCAGGTCGTAGTACTTCTGCACCTGCTCGTGCGGCACGCGGCCGGTGAACACCACCTTGTCCAGGATGCCGAGGTCCTGCGCCAGCTGGCGCAGCTGGGCGTCCTGCGGACCACCGCCAACCAGCAGCACGCGCAGGTCCGGTGCGTCCTGCACCAGCTGCGGCACCGCGCGCAGCAGGATGTCCAGGCCCTCGTAGGCGTAGAAGGAGCCGATGAAGCCGACCAGGCGCGCGCCCTGCAGGCCGAGCTGCGTCTTGAGTTCCTGGTCGGCGCTGCCGCCCACCGAGAACTTGTCGATGTCGACCGCGTTCGGGATCACCGTGACCTTTTCGGCCGGGATGCCGCGCGCGACGATGTCGCGGCGCAGGCCTTCGCAGATGGTGGTGACGGCGTCGGCGCGCCGCAATGCCCAGGTTTCCAGCGCACGCGTGGCGCGGTAGCGCAGGCCGTTCTCGCTGCTGGTGCCGTGGTCGACCGCGGCGTCTTCCCAGAAGGCGCGCACTTCGTAGACCACCGGGATGCCGAAGCGCTTGCCGGCGCGCAGCGCGGCGACCGCGTTCAGGCTCGGCGAGTGTGCGTGCAGGATGTCGGGTTTGACTTGCGGGATGATCTCGGCCAGGCGCCTGGTCAGGCCGTCGATGACGGCCTTCTGGTTCAGCACCGGCAGCCTGGCCAGTGGGCCGGTCGAGACCGGGGTGCGGTAGAAGTGCAGGCCGTCCACCGTTTCCTCGCGCTGTTCGCCCGAGTTCTGCTTGGCGCCGGTGACGTGGAAGGTTTCCCAGCCGAGCGCGCGCTGTTCGCGCAGGATCGAGCGGGTACGGAAGGTGTAGCCGCTGTGCAGGGGGATCGAGTGATCCAGGACGTGAAGGACTCGCATGTCTTGTGTTCCGGTTGCGCTGTTCGTGTGTGGGTCTGGCTCAGGCGGCGGCCGCGATGGCGGGCGCCATGTCGCCTGCCGTGGCGCCGTTCTTGCGCAGGAAGGCGTCGAACATCAGCACCGACCACAGCGTCGTGCTGTGGTCCTTGGCCGAGGACTGGTGTTCGTCCACCATCTGCTTGAGGAAAGCGGGGTTGAAGATGCCGGTGTCGAGCAGGGCCGGGTTGAGCACCGCGCGCCGCATGGCCTCGCGCAGCGGACCGCGCAGCCAGGCCGCCAGTGGAATCGAGAAACCCTGCTTCTTGCGGTACAGGATGTCGTCCGACAGGTAGGGCCGCAGCGCCTTCTTGAAGATGTGCTTGCCCTCGCCGTTGCGCAGCTTGCTGTTCGAGGGCAGGCCCGAGACCCATTCCACGAAGCGGTGGTCGAGCAGGGGCACGCGCACTTCCAGGGCGTGCGCCATGCTGGCGCGGTCGACCTTGGTCAGGATGTCGCCCGGCAGGTAGGTTTTCATGTCGAGGTACTGGATCAGCGACAGCGGGTCGTCGGTCGGCGCGTTCCTTGCATAGCCGCGCATTACCTCGACCGCGCGGTAGCCCTGCAGCTTCTGCTTGAAGCCGTTCGAGAACAGCTGGCCGCGGATGCGGTCGTTGTTGATCGACACGCCGTGGAAGTAGCCCTCGGTGAGGTCGCGCGCCAGCGCCTCGAAGGTGGTCTTGGCGCGGAACATGCGCGGCGCCCAGTCGGCCTTCGGATAGACCGCGCCCAGCACGCCGAACACCGGCTTGCGCACCGCCAGCGGCAGCAACGAGCGCACCCGGTGTTCGCCCATCGCCATGCGGTGGCGGCGGTAGCCGGCGAAGTTCTCGTCGCCGCCGTCGCCCGACAGCGCCACCGTGACGCGCTTCCTGGCCAGCTGGCAGACGCGGTAGGTCGGAATCGCCGAGCTGTCGGCATAGGGTTCGTCGTACAGCGCGGCCAGGGTGTCGAGCAGGCCGTAGTCGTCCTTGTCCACCGTCTCGCACTGGTGCTTCGTCTTGTACTGCTCGGCCACCTGGCGCGCGTACTCCGACTCGTCGAAAGCCGGATCGTTGAAGGCGATCGAGCAGGTATTGACCGGACCCTCGGTGACGCCGGCCATCATGGCCACCACCGCGCTCGAATCGACACCGCCGGACAGGAAGGCGCCCAGCGGTACGTCCGCGATCAGGTGGCTCTGCACCGCTTCACGCAGGCGCTCGATCAGCTGCGCTTCCATGTCCTGCTCGCTCATGGCGCCGTGCGGCTTGAACGGCACGTCCCAGAACTGCTTCGGCGCCGGCAACGGCTGGCCCACGCGCAGGGTCAGGGTGTGGCCCGGCTGCAGCTTCTTCGCGCCGGTGAAGATGGTGCGCGGTTCCGGCACGTAGCCGTAGGCGAAGTATTCCTCGACCGCCAGCGGATCGATCTCGCGCTTCAGGCCTGGGAGGGTCAGGAGCGACTTCAGCTCGGAGCCGAAGGCGAACATGCCGTCGTCCAGCAGCGCGTAGTGCATCGGCTTGATGCCGATGCGGTCGCGCGCCAGGAACAATGTCTGGCGCGGGCGGTCCCAGATGGCAAACGCGAACATGCCGCGCAGGTGGCCGACACAATCCTCGCCCCATTGCTCGTAGGCGTGGACAATGGTTTCGCTGTCCGACGGGGTGCGGAACACGTGGCCCAGGCCCTGCAGTTCGGCACGCAGCTCGCGGTAGTTATAGATCTCGCCGTTGAACACCAGGGCGATGCTCTCGTCCTCGTTGAACAGGGGCTGCAGGCCGGCTTCGAGCGCGATGATCGACAGGCGGCGGTGGCCGAAGGCCAGGCCCGGCTCGAGGTGCAGGTCGCCTTCCACCGGTCCGCGGTGGAACTGGCTCTCGTTCATCCGGTGCAGTACGTCGCGATCGATGGCGCGGCCGCCCTGCATGTCAAAAATTCCTACTATTCCGCACATGGGGTGATCGCCTTATTTGGGGTACTTGGTGTTGTCTTGGTCTGGCACAGCTCGTCGTACAGGGCGACGTAGGCGGCCAGCATCGCATGCATGCTGTATTGCTGTTCGACGCGCGCGCGGCCGGCGGCACCGTGGCGGCGCGCCAGCGCAGGCTCGCGCACATAAGTGGCGATCGCGGCGGCGAGCGCCTGCGGATCGCGCGGCGGCACCAGGCTACCGCTGACGCCCTGCTCGATCAGGTCGGGGATGCCGCCGACCGCGGTGGCGGCCACCGGCAGGCCGCTGGCCATCGCCTCGAGCAGGGTGACCGGTGTGCCTTCGGCGATCGAGGACAGCGCGAACAGCGAGAAACTGCGCATCACCGGCGCCACGTCGCTGCGCGCGCCGGCGAACCAGACGCTGTCCTGCAGGCCGCTGGCGGCCACCTGGGCCGCCAGGGCCGGGCGCAGCGGGCCGTCGCCGACCAGCACCAGGCGCAGCGGCGCGTCCGGCAGCTGGCGGCGCAGGATGGCGAAGGCCTCGACCAGGGTGGCCTGGTCCTTGACGTCCTGCAGGCGTCCGACGGTGCCGATCACGAAGGCGGCCGGGTCGTCCTGCCAGGGCTCGGCCGCATCGTTCGCACCGGGCAGCCCGGGGCGGAAGCGTTCGGTGTCCACGCCATTGTCGATCAGCTGCAGCCTGGCGCGCGGAATGCGCACCACGCGCTCCAGCCAGCCGTGCAGGTCGCGCGAGACCGGCACGTAGCGGTCGATGCAGGGCGCCAGCAGGCGCCGTAGCAGGTTGTGCTTCGGATTCACGCCTTGCGGGTCGCGCGCGTCGCGGCCATGTTCGGCGTGCACGCGCACCGGCACGCCAGCCAGCCAGGCGGTGGCCGCGTACTCGATGGTGCCGAGGTTGTAGGTGTGCAGGATGCGCGGGCGCAGGCGGCGCAGCAGCCGGAACAGGTCGGCGTGGGTGCCCAGGCCCAGGCCGGCCGGCTTGTGCAGCGCGAACAGGGCGACCCCGGGACGCGTGATGCGCTGGGCGAAATCCGTGTAGTCGGTCAGGCAGATCACGGCGTGGCGGTAGCGGCCGGGCGGCATGCGGTTGATGGTATCGACCAGCAGCGTCTCCAGGCCGCCGATGTCCAGGCGGTAGATCAGGTGCGCGACCAGCGGCGGCTGCGGCACGGTGTCCGGCATGGACTTCATTTCAAGGTCCCCGCGCCGCCACCAGGGCCGCGTCCACGGCGCCGAAGTTCTGCATCACGAAGGCGCGCAGCGCGGCGCGCGCCGCGTCGCGGCCGTCGCCGGCCGGCGCCGCCAGCGCCACCAGGGCGCCGTCGTCGCCGCGGAACAGCAGCTTGCCCTGGGCCTGGCGCAGCTTGCCGGCCACGTTGCTGGCGGTGTACTGGCCGTCGACCCACATCAGCTGCCACACCAGCAGCGGGCTGCCGGGGCCGTTCAACACAGTCTCGCGCAGGGCCAGCGTGCGTCCGTTCGCCTGTTCGGTGCGCAGCGAAGAGCTGACCGCGTGCCACGGCGACTTCTCGCCGGCCAGGCGGTTGACGGAGCTGATCAGGCCTTTCTGCTTGCTCTGGTTGCGGTAGTACAGCAGCTGCAGCTGCACCGGGCGGCCGTCCGGCGCCTGGTACACGCGCATCAGGCGCGCGTCCGGCGCCATGTAGTGCACTTCCCAGTCGGCGAAGCCGCTGCCCGGGGGCCAGGCGACGCCCGGCTCGGCCAGCGCCACCGGCTGCGGATTGTGGTTGGCGCGGTCGTTGAAGGCGGCGAAGGCCGGCCAGACGGCGGCCAGGGCCACCACTGCGATCGCCATCGGGACCAGCGAAGCGGCGCGGCTGGCGCTACCTGCTTCGTGCGCCACGGGTGCGGCGGCGGCAGCGGCTTCGGCCGGCGTCTGCTCGTCCTCGCGCCAGTAGCTGCCGATCCAGAACATGATGAACATGATCAGGCCGAAGAACACCCAGCCGTAGACCAGGTGGTCGACGCCGGTGGCCAGCTCCATGCCGCTCAGGTGGCCGGTCATGACGATGCCGTAGGCGCGCAGCCAGTTGGCGACGATCGGCACCACGATCGACAGGCCGATGAACACCAGGCGGCGGCGGTTGGACCGGTAGGTGAGATAGGCGTACAGGCAGCCCAGCGTGATCGAGGAAATCAGGTAGCGGATGCCGCTGCAGGCTTCCACCACCGACCAGCTGCCGGTGGGCAGTTCGAAGCGGTTGCCGTTACGCAGCACCGGGATGCCGGAAGCCTGGACCGCCCACACGGTGAAGTCGGCCGTGTAGTTGATGAGGGGCGCAACGAAGATCTCGCCGAAGGGCACGGCGAACAGCAGGAACAGCAGCGGGAAGGTGAACTTCGAGGCCAGGCGCGGTCCGAGCAGGGTCAGGGCCGCCAGCGGGAACATCGACACGAAGGCATACTGCATCACCACCTGCACGTCGCCCATGCGGCCGGCCAGCCAGACGGCGCCGGCGCCGGCCAGCAGCACCAGGCCGGGCGCCCAGGGGCGCGCCGGCAGCTGCGCGAACCAGGCGCGCTGGCGCCAGATCAGGGCCAGGCTGATCGGCAGGATCACGTAGCCGTGGGCGAAGGTCTCGGAGCTGTTCCAGATCGCCACCATCGAGGCGGCGGTGGAGAAGTACAGCAGGAAGGGCGCCAGCAGGGCCAGTACCAGCGGCAGGTAGTTGGCACGCAGCGGCGCTGCGGGAACGTCCAGATTGGTCCGGGCCAGGCCGGGTGGCGGTGTCAGATGCATTCCAGTCGCTCCCCGATACAGGCCAGGTTGCTCGGCCAGCTATATTTGCGTTCGACCCTGGCGCGCGCGGCCAGGCCCATCTCGTTGCCGCTGCGCGCCAGCAGGGCGGCCACGGCGTCGGTGAAGCCGGCCGCGTCCTGGGCCAGCACCAGCTCGCGGCCTGGTTCGGCCTCGATGCCTTCCAGCGCCTGCGGCGACACCACCACCGGGGTGGCCATCGCCATCGCTTCCAGCACCTTGTTCTGGATCCCGCGCGCGATGCGCAGCGGCGCCACCGCGCAGCGCGCATGCGCGATGTAGGGGCGCACGTCCGGTACGGTGCCGGTGACCACGATGTTCGGCTGCTTGGCCAGTTCCAGCACCGACGGGGCCGGGCGGGCGCCGACGATGTAGAAGCGCAGTTCCGGGAAACGCTTGCGCAGCAGCGGCATCACGTCAAGCGCGAACCACTGCACCGCGTCCACGTTCGGCCAGTAGTCCATGGCGCCGGTGAACACGATGGCCTGCTCGCCTTCCTTGAACGGAGAGGGACCGGCGGCGGCCGGCGAGAAGTAATCGGTATCGACCCCGTTGCTGAAGAAGCCGATGCGGGCGTCGCTTTCCGGCGCCAGCTGGCGGAACAGGTCGGCCTCCGGGGCCGACATGAACAGCGAGGCGTCATATTCGCGCGCCACCTGGCGCTCGTAGGACAGCAGCTGGCGCGCCTCGTGGCGGTACAGCCAGCTCATGGGCCAGGATTTCTTGTCGGCGTACTGGCGCCACTTGTCCGAGTCGACGTCGCAGAAATCGACCACGCGGCGCGCGTTCGGGTACTTGTCGGCGTACTGCGCCATCGCCGAGGAGAACACCAGCACGCGCTGGATGCCGTGCGCGGCGACGGTCTGGTCGACCCAGCGCGCCAGGCCGGCATCGCGGTAGTAGTCGAGCGAGAGCGAACGGTTCCTGACCAGGGCCTTCATGCTGCGCACGCGGGCCAGCAGCGGGTTCAGGGCCGCGAAATGGCTGCTCGCGCACATCTTCTCGACGGTCGGCACATGCTGCCAGTCGTCCGCGTCGTCCACGAAGGTGGCCAGGTGCACCCGGTAGTCGCGCGCCAGGTGCTTGAGCAGGTGATAGGAGCGGATCTTGTCGCCCTTGTTGGGCGGGTAGGGGATCCGGTGGATCAGGAGCAGCAGGTCTTCCACGTCTTATCCCAGGTTGCGCACGATGTAGGGGCCGAGGAAGTTCGCCACCGGCAGCGGCAGCTTCTTCCACATCTTGATGAACAGCTGGTACTTCGGATTCAGCGGATTGTTGTCCGGCAACTGGTCGGCACCATACAGCTTGTATTCATAGGGCAGCGGCGTGGCGGTGAAGCCCCAGTTCTTCTTGAAGTCGTAGGCGCCTGTGCCCAGCTTGCTGCGGCCATAGTCGAAGATACGGCATCCGCGGGCGCTGGCTGCCTGCATCAGGTTCCAGTACATGAAGTCGTTGCCGGCCACTTCGCGCGCCAGGTCCATGCCGCCGCCGTAGTAGGGCACGACTTCGTCGCGCCAGTAGAAGGACAGCACCGAGGCCACCAGCCGGTCGTCGCTCGTGTAGATGCTGCGCACCTCGCACTCGTCGCCGAAGACCTGCTGCAGCAGGGCGAAGTATTTTTTCGGGAACACCGGGGTACCCAGGCGCAGCACGCTGTTGGCATAGGCCTCGAACATGCGGTCGACGTTGTCTTCCACGACACCCTTCAGGCCCAGCTTGATCCCCTTGCGCACCATGGCGCGCTGCTTGCGCGGGATGGCGTTCAGGTTGGCCTCGTCGTCGCCCGAAATCTCCTTGCGGAAGGTGACGTACAGTTCCTTGGTGTGCCAGCTCGGGTCGTCCGGGTGGGCGCGCTGCATGCCGCGGTATTCGAGGTGGCCCACGCCCAGCTCGCGTGCCAGCTTGTCGGCGGCTTCGTCGAGCAGGCGGCGCGCGCCGTCGTCGATGGCGGCTACCCCGCCGTACACGCAGAAGGGCATGGCGCCGAGCGAATGGCCGAACAGGCGGCTCTTGATTTGCGCCAGCGGCAGCACGCCCTGGATCTGGCCGTCCTGCTGCACGTAATAGAACCAGGTCTTGATGCCGAAGGATGCCTCGATGACCCGCTGCCAGCCCGACAGGTGGAAGAAGGTGGCGTCCGGGCAGGCCCGGACAAAGGCATCCCAGCGGGCGCGTTCCTGCGGCTGCAGCAGGTGCAGCGTCTGGGGGCCGGCGGCCGGCGCCGGTGCGGCGCGCCTGGCTTGCGAGGCTTCGATGATCGAGTTCATGGGTGCGTTCGGGTGACGGTTATTTCGGGTCCAGGAAGATGCGGTCCATGCGGTCCCACGCGAAGTCGCGCGCCAGCTGTTCCAGGCGGCCTTCCATGCGTTCGATGTTGACGTAGTGGCGGAAACGCGACTTGGCGTCCAGGCCCTCGGGGCGCGGCTGGCCGGGGTCGACTTCCCACGGGTGGAAATAGAACAGGGCGGGCTGGCGGTCCTCGCGGTTCACCTTCTGCATCATCCAGCGCGACAGGGCGTAAGGCAGCAGGCGGAAGTAGCCGCCGCCACCGGCCGGCAGGTTCCGGCCCAGCATGTTCACGGTGGTGATCGGCACTTCCAGCAGGCCGTCCGGGCCGTGCGGATAGAAGGCGAAGCGCGGTGCGTCCGGCATGCCGTAGTGGTCGTGGGCGATCGGGTAGATGCTCGAGCTGTAGCGATAGCCCGCTTCGTGCAGGGTTTCCAGCGCCCACAGGTTGGCATGGCCGATCGAGAAGCTCGGCGCGCGGTAGCCCAGCACGGCCTGGCCGCCGATGTCTTCCAGCAGCGCCTTGCTGGAGCGGATGTCGTTGTCGAATTCGGCGCGGTCCTGGTCGGAGGCGCGCAGGTGTCCGTAGCCGTGGCTGGCCAGTTCATGGCCGGCGGCCACGATCCGGCGCACCATCGCCGGATAGCGCTCGGCGATCCAGCCGAGGGTAAAGAAGGTGGCCTTCACGCCGTGGCGCTCGAAGATGGCAAGGATGCGCTCGATGTTGGCTTCGACCCGGCACTCGCGGCTGGGCCAGGAGGCGCGGTCGATGTAGGGGGCGAAAGCCGAGACCTGGAAGTAGTCCTCGACGTCGCAGGTCATGGCGTTGTGGATGCGCTGCCCCGGCGCGGGCACGGGACGCGGTGCGGGAGCGTAGAGTTTCATTCCTGGCCATCCACGTGCTGGGCCGCCGCGCCCTGGGGCGTGGCGACGATTTTCTTCAGGATCGACAGCACCGAGACGATCGACTTCTCGAGGCGCATCATGCGCTCGTCCAGCAGCTCGACACTGGCGCGCCGTTCGCCGCGGTGTTCGGCACCGCCCGCTTCGCCGTGCGCGAGGGCGGCGGCCGGATCGGGTTCCCCCATCGCCTCGGGCAGTTCGAATTCTTCCGAGATGTCGCGCACCACTTCGCCGATGTCGGCTTCGGAAAACGCATGCAGCTCTTCCAGGTAGCCCATCAGGAGCACCCGGTCCATCAGCGTGTTGGTCTTGCGCGGGATGCCGCCGCTGTAGGCATACACGGCCGCGTAGGCGCCGTCGTCGAGCGAAGGGTCGCCCTTCCAGCCAACCGTGGCCATGCGGTGCTCGATGTAGGCGCGGGTTTCCTGCGCATCCATCGGCCCCAGGTGGTAGCTGGCGATCACGCGCTGGCGCAGCTGCTGCATGCCGGGGCTGTGCAGGGTCGAGCGGAATTCCGGCTGGCCGAGCAGGAAGGTCTGCAGCAGCGAGCGGTCGTCGGTCTGGAAGTTCGACAGCATGCGCAGTTCCTCGACCGTGCGCGCGTTCAGGTTCTGGGCTTCGTCGATCACCAGGAGCGCGCGCTTGCCCTGGCGGTCGACGCCGCGCAGGAACTGCTCCAGGCGGTTCAGCAGCTCGGCCTTGCTGGCGCCCTCGAAGGGCAGGCCGAAGGCCGAGACCACCATGCGCAGCGTGTCTTCCGGATCGAGGCTGGTGTTGACGATGTGGGCGGCGACGATCTGGTCGAGCGGGATCTTGTTG
Organism: Massilia sp. MS-15; assembly: GCF_020176695.1. Taxonomy (GTDB): domain Bacteria; phylum Pseudomonadota; class Gammaproteobacteria; order Burkholderiales; family Burkholderiaceae_D; genus Telluria; species Telluria hydrophila. The sequence continues at coordinate 103,353 of NZ_JAIWIA010000004.1, forward strand.
AGCAGGTTGCGCACCAGCGTGGTCTTGCCGGCGCCGACTTCGCCCGTGATGACGATGAAGCCCTCGCCCTGCGACAGGCCATACTCGAGGTAGGCCATGGCGCGCTTGTGGCCCTTGGACCCGAAGAAGAAATGGGGGTCCGGGCGCAGCTGGAAGGGCTTGGCGGACAGCCCGTAATAAGATTCATACATCGCTTGCTGGCTCCTCAAAACTGGGCGGACAGGCTGGCGGAAATGGAGTTCTCCTCGTACGGCGCGGTGTTCGCGCTGAAGAAGCCGCGGGTGCCGGTCTTGCGGCGCAGGTCGAGCGTTGCGCGCACATCGCGGCCCAGCTGGCGTGCCAGTCCTACCCGTAAGTTGCGTCGGTTATTGTCGAGTTCAGTGCTGATCGAGCGGCTCTTGCTCCAGCCGGCCGAGGCCACGGCGGTGGTACGTGAGTTGAGCCGGTAGTCCAGGCTGGCGTTGACGCCATGCTGGCGGACGTTGTCGTTCAGCCGGCTGAACTGGCTGCCCAGCAGGTCGCTGTCGGTCTGCTGGCTCGACAGGGCAATGCGTTCGTTCTTGTACACCGACAGCACGGCATTACTGCGCGGCATACGGTATGCCACCGATCCCAGCAGGGTCTTCTGGCGGAAGTAGCGGTTGCTCAGGAAGTTGATGTTGTCGGTCAGGCTGGCAGGCAGGCCGTTGTCGCGGATATAGGCCTCGACCGCCTGCTGGCGCAGCAGCGGATCCTTGATCGTGCCCGAGAACAGGCGGTCCAGCATGGCGGCGGTATCGATCGCGGCCGGCAGCAGGAACTGCTGGCGCGAGGTCGTGATGCCATCGTCGTAGCTGACGTTCCAGACCGTGCGCCGGCTGCGGTGCAGCAGCGACAGGGCGCCGGTCTGCCCATAGAAGTGGCGCCCGATCGACGCGTTGAGCTGGGTGCGCTGCGAAGGCGTCCAGTCGAATCCGGCCGACCAGTTGCGTCCCCTGCTGTCCCCGCCCAGGCCATCGAAATCGTAGCTGTCGTAGCCCACGCTGGCGGTCAGGGCAAAGCGGTTGGTCAGCGCGTAGCGCAGGTTCCCGGTCGTCATCTCGGAGCGGCGTTCGCCACCGAACCTGTCCTCGAGGTCCTGGCGCATGTAGCTCAGGCCCCAGCCCAGCTTGCCGAATGCGCTGCCGCTGGCAAGGTTGGCGGTAATGCTGTCGCCGTTGCTGTTGGCGAAACCCGCGCGGGCGCCGCCCGACACGCGGTCGCGCGTATAGCGCACCATCAGCGATGCCGTCTGCCCGAAACGGTGCTGCAGATAGGGACTGACACGCCAGGTCTGGATGTTGGTGCGGTTTTCCGCCAGGTAGGGCGCATCCTCGACCAGCGGGCCGAAGGCGGAGATGTTCTGTGGCGAGCGGCTCAGGCTGGCATCGACGAACAGCATCTCCCTGACCACGGTACCGCGTCCCGACACCGCATAGTCGAAGCTGTGGTCGAGCGTACGGCGCAGGCCTTCGTCGCGGTAGTTGAAGTGGCGCCAGCGTGCGCGGCCGTCGAGGACCAGGCGCGGCCCCTGGCCGTGTATGGCCAGCGAGGGCGCCAGTTCGGTAACGAACTGCGACTGTTTCGAGGCGCCGCTTTCGAGCCAGAAATTGTCGGTATAACGGCCGGTCAAGGTAACGGACGGCACGACGCGCCAGTCGGCCTGGCATTCCGAGGCCAGCAACATCGCCGCCAGCGCGAGCGGTGCCATGCGCGGCAGGCGAGACAGGCGTACATTGCGCATGCCCACCGGTTCACCCATAGTTGTAGTCATACGTTTCTTCGATGCCCGGGATGTCCCTGGTCTTGTTATAGATGAGATTCACGTTGGTGTAGCCTTCCAGCTGGCGCAGCGCTTCGCTGACCGCGTGCTGGGTCGTCTTCTGGGCTTCCACCACCACCACGATCTGGCCCATGTGGCTGGCCAGGGCGCGCGCCTCGCTGGTCAGCAGCAGCGGCGGCGAGTCGAAGATGACGATCCGGTCCGGGTAGCGGTGGGCGATCTCGTGCACCAGGTTTGCCATGGACGAGCTGGCCAGCAGTTCGGTGGCGCGCGGCGTGCTGGTGCCGGCCGCCAGGATGCTGAGGGTGTCGACATTGGTGCGCAGCAGGACGTCGGACATGTCGAGCTTGTCGTCCACCAGCAGGTCCATCAGGCCACGCTGGGCCGGCAGGCCGAGCGTGCGCAGCACCGAGGGACGCGCCACGTCGGCGTCGACCAGCAGGACGGTGTGGTCGAGCTCCATGGCGATGCTCATCGCCAGGTTGATCGCGCAATAGGTCTTGCCTTCGCCCGGCAGCGAACTGGTCAGCATGATCAGGTTGCCCGGGTTGGCGCCTTTGGCCCTGTCCGCGAACGCGCGCTTGAGCAGCGGGCGCTTGATGATGCGGAAGTCTTCCACCAGCGCGGTGCGGCCGCCGGCTGCGGTGACCATGCCCATGTCGCGCATCTTGCCCAGGTCGAGTTCGACCTTGCGCGTGACGACACGCGCGGAAGGGGCGTCGGCTGGCGACGGCTGCGCCAGGTCCGGCGTGGGCGCAGATGCAGCCGCTGCAGCAGTTGCAGCAGTTGCAGCAGTTGCAGCAACCGCGGGTTGGACTGGTTCCGGGGCGGTGTGGGCTGGCGCCGCGCTTGCCGCGGGTGGGAGGACTTCGATGCCGGTATCGGCATCGGCCTTGGCCGGAACGACGGCCTGGGCGCGTTCCAGATCGATGCGGCGCGCCGCTTTTTCGATAATGCTCACGTCTGCTCCTTGTATTCGTTACATGCCGGCGGGACGCGCCAGGATGGCCGCGACGCCCGCACCGTAAAGGCCGAGCAGCAGCAGCACGGCGGTGCCGAGCCCAATCAGGCGGCGCTTGCGGCGGATGGTCTGTTCGCTGGTCCAGTTCATGCTGATCGAACCGAGGATCGGCAGCCCGCTCGCTTCCTGCAGCGCGGCCCGGCTGAGGAAGGTCGGACGTACCTGGCTCATCAGGAAAGCGGCGGCCAGGCCGGCGCCCAGCGCGATCACGAACACCAGCGAGAACAGGCGCAGCCGGTTCGGGCCGGAAGGCATGGTGGGCGCGGTTGGCGGGTCGATGACGCGGAAGGTCAGCATGTCGGTCACCGACGACAGGTCGCCCGACAGCTTGGCCGATTCGCGGCGCGCCAGCAGCTTCTGGTGGTTCTCGCGGTTGACTTCGTAGTCGCGGTTGAGCTGGGCCAGCTGGGCCTCGACTTCCGGCGCCTGCTCGCTGCGGGCGCGCAGTTGCTCTACCCGCATCGAATGTTCGGACACCCTGGCCTGCAGCGAAGCCACGCGCGCTTCGGCGTCGGCCAGCGCCACGTTCAGCTGCTGCAGCATGGGGCTGTAGCCGGCGCCCGGATCGGCGCTGGCCCTGGGGTTCTTGGCCTCGGTCTTGCGGCGCTCGATCAGCTGGTCGAGCAGGCGCGCATTGGCAACGATGTCCGGGTGGGCCTCGGTGTACTGGGTGCGCAGGCTGTCCAGGGTCTTGGTGACGGCGGCGATACGGGCATCGAGTTCCGGGTTGGCGACGATCGGCGCGCCGTCGCCGGGCGAAGAGCGGCCCGAGATGCGGCGGCGGATCGCATTGCGCGCCTGCTCGGCTTCGGCCAGTTCCAGGCGCGCGCTATTGAGCGACTCGGTGGCGCTCATCAGGCGCGTGGTGAAGTCGCCGCCGCCGCTCGAGGGCAGCAGGCCCGCGTTGCGGATCTTGAATTCCTTCAGGCTATTCTCGGCCGCCGCCAGCTTCTCTTCATAGTTGCGGATCTGGTCGTCGATGAACTGGACCGCCTTGTCCGAATCCTGTTTCTTGCCGCCAAAGCTGCCTTCGACGAAGATCTGCAGGAAGGCCTGGACTACGTCCTTGCCCAGCTTCGGATCGTTGGCGGTATAGCTGATGGTGTAGATGTCATCCCGCTCGGTACCGCTGAGCTTGATGCGGGACGTCACCTCGCTCACCAGTTCTTCCTGTTCCTTGGCGGTAGTGGCCTTGACGTCGAGGTCGACCATGCGCATCACCCGCTCGACGTTCGGACGGCTGAGCAGGGTCCTGCGCATGAACATCACCTGCTGGTTGACGTTTGGCACCGTGGTCATGCCCGACAGCAGTGGTTTGAGGATGGTCTGGGTATCGACGTAAACACGGGCCGATGCTTCGTACTGGTTCGGCAGCTTGAGCACGACCGCCCAGCCGACGATGGCCACGACCCAGGTAATGACGACCGCATGCCAGCGGTATTTTCCAATTGCCTTTAAGAAGGTAAGGAGTGCGGCTGTGATTTCTGCCATGTCTTGAATCTCGCCTTAACAACTTGCGCTAGCGCAAGCCCATCGATCAATTAAACAAACTGCATGATCGCTTGTTGACTAAGCAATTGCAATTGCGGGTGGAAAAATGTACAGGCGACGCCACGAAATAAGCGGGGCCTGCAACACAAAATCCTTAACAACAACAATTTTGCTACAAAAATTGCTTCAAAACGAAGAATTTAGTTACAATATTGCAACAAACGGAAGCTTGTTGCATAGCATTAGTTCAACATGC
>NZ_JAIWIA010000040.1 GCF_020176695.1 Massilia sp. MS-15
TGCCTTGCAGGACGATTAGTCCGAATTCTGCAATTAGGCCGCGGATCTGATTCGCCTGTGCTGTGCATGCCCTGACCATACCCTGTCGAGCTCTGTGTAATGGCAGTACTGCCTGCTGCTCTACATGTTTGATCAGTACGAAACGCATTGTCGGACGGGTTACCGCTTCGCAAGTCGCTTCGGCGTCGGCTGCATCATGCTTGTTGGTCTTGACGTACGGTTTGACGAACTACGGTGCAATGAGCTTTACCGTCTGGCCTTGGCTCTGCAGCTTGCGTGCCCAATAATGGGCGCTGCCTCATGCTTTCATGCCCATGAGGCATGGCGCCAAATTGGTGAAGAAAGCCGTTATCTCGATGCGCTTGACCTGTTCTTGAGCGCAGCTTTACCATGCGCATCAACCCCGTGAACCTGAAACACATTTTTGGCTAGATCGATGCCGTAATTTTCATGGTGGACGCCTCCCTCGCTTCAAGTGGTTTGTTGACACTCCCACTTTGGCACAACTGATGCCGTTACAGGTGGGGGCGTCTATCCCATTGAAAGCGGACCTACACGTTCAGATTCCGGGGCTAATATGGCGGCCGTGTTCGCAGACAGATTGATGCCATCGCCAAAGCACTTCTATCCGAAGATCTGTAGATCAATGTGGATTGCCGCTAGGAGCCCACGTCTCAGACGCAGGCCGCTAATTCGCGCCTCCTCATCCCTTTCGTAGAATCGATCCCAGCTCAGCCGGCGTAGGATCTCGGCACGTATCGCGCGCTATCGCGTGGAGTCACGCGAACAGCGTGCCCGATGTCGTTGGGTCGCTGAGCGGACCTTTGGGAGGCTTGATCGTTTCCGGAGGCGGCACCGGTCATGAACAAAGAGGGCGAGCGGCTTTGCTAAGCGTACCAAGCCGCACAAAAGCAAACGGGCGCCGCAGCGCCCGTCCTCAATCCGTACCAGGCGCCGCTTACAGCACCACGGTCTGCGCCTGTCCTTCTTCGCGCGCGCGGATCTCGCCGATGCGGTACACGGTCTCGCCGGCCGCCTGCAGCTGCGCCATGGCGGCATCCGCGTTTTCCTTCGTCACGATCACGGTCATGCCGATGCCGCAGTTGAACACGCGGTGCATCTCTGCGTCCGCCACGCCGCCGTGCTGCTGCAGCCACCCGAACAGCGGCGGCATCTGCCACGATTTGGCATCCAGCACGGCGGTCAGGTTCTCGGCCAGCACGCGCGGGATGTTCTCGACCAGGCCGCCGCCGGTGATGTGCACCATGCCCTTCACTTCCATCGCCCCCATCAGGGCCAGCAGCGGCTTGACGTAGATGCGGGTCGGCGCCATCAGGACGTCGGCCAGCTTGCGGCCGTGGAAGTCGGCTTCCAGGTCCGGCTTGGCCACCGAGATGATCTTGCGCACCAGCGAGTAGCCGTTCGAGTGGATGCCCGACGAGGCCAGGCCCAGCACCACGTCACCCGGGACGATCTTGCTGCCGTCGATGATCTGCGATTTTTCCACCGCGCCGACGGCGAAGCCGGCCAGGTCGTATTCGCCGTCCGGGTACATGCCCGGCATCTCGGCGGTCTCGCCGCCCAGCAGGGCGCAGCCCGACTCTTCGCAGCCCTGGGCGATGCCCTTGACCACGGCGGTGGCGGTCGGCACGTCCAGCTTGCCGCATGCAAAATAGTCGAGGAAGAACAGCGGCTCGGCGCCCTGCACCAGGATGTCGTTCACGCTCATGGCCACCAGGTCGATGCCGACGGTGTCATGGCGATTCAGTTCGAAGGCGAGCTTGAGCTTGGTGCCGACGCCGTCGGTGCCGGAGACCAGCACCGGCTCCTTGTACTTCTTGCTGATCTCGAACAGACCGCCGAAGCCGCCGATGCCGCCCAGGACGCCTTCGCGCATGGTGCGCTTGGCGAAAGGCTTGATCGCTTCGACCAGGGCGTCGCCCGCGTCGATATCGACACCGGCGTCACGATAAGAGAGAGAAACATTAGATGGTTGGCTCATGGTATTTGGCAGCGAAGGCGGTAAAATAGAAGGCGACAGACCGTAGGCTTGGTCAATCCGCTATTTTAGCAAAACGTCCCTGTCCAAACCCGTTTCCACATTGCTTACTAAAATAACAATAACGGCATGCCCTTTTTCCTGACCCGCGAACAGAAACAATCCACGTTCTGGTTGGCGCTCTGGCTGGCGGCGGCGCTGCTCCTGTATACCCTCGGTCCCATCCTGTCGCCCTTCATCGCGGCCGCCATCCTCGCCTACATGCTCAATGGCGCCGTCGACCGCCTGGCGCGCGCGCGCCTGGGCCGGCGCCGGCTGCCGCGCGTGCTGGCCGTCTCGCTCGTGCTACTCGCCTTCTGCATCGCCGTGGTGGCCCTGTTCCTGACCGTAGTGCCGGTGCTGCGCGCCGAGATTCCCCTGCTGCAGGCCAAGATCCCCGCCTTCTTCACCTGGCTCGACAGCTATGTCGCGCCCTGGCTGGCTGGCCACGGCATCCACGTCAGGCTCGATAGCGCCGGCCTGCGCGACCTGCTGCAGCAGCAGGTCGCCGCCAGCGGCGACGACCTGTGGACCTCGGTACTGGCCAAGGTGCGGGTGGGCGGCAGCGCGGTGCTGGGCTGGATCGCCACCCTGACCCTGGTGCCGGTGGTGCTGTTCTACCTGCTGCTCGACTGGCACCAGCTGGTGGCGCGCATCGGCGGCGCCATCCCGCGCCGCTGGGCGCCGCAGGCAACCGGCATGGCGCTCGAGGCCGACGCCCTGCTGGCCCAGTACCTGCGCGGCCAGCTCCTGGTGATGATCGTGCTGGCCGTGTACTATTCGGCGGCGCTGGCCATCCTCGGGCTGGACGTGGCGCTGCCGGTCGGCGTGCTGACCGGCATACTCGGCTTCGTGCCCTACCTCGGCTTCGGCCTCGGCATGCTGCTGGCCCTGGTGGCGGCGGTGCTGCAGTTCCCCGGCTGGGTGGGCCTGGCCTGGGTGGTGGCGATCTACACCGCCGGCCAGCTGATCGAAAGCTTCATCCTCACGCCGCGCCTGGTGGGCGAGCGCATCGGCCTGCATCCGCTGGCCGTGATCTTCGCCCTGATGGCCTTCGGCGAACTGTTCGGCTTTGCCGGGGTGCTGCTGGCCCTGCCCGTGTCGGCGGTACTGATGGTGGGCTTCCGGCACATGCGTGCCCACTATTTGCGCAGCAGCTTTTATAATGCCTGACGCACATGAGCCTACTATGATGAGTCCGACGCCATGAAACAGCTGGTGCTCGATTTAGGCGCCGAGCCGGCGCACAGCCTCGACACCTTCCAGGTGGGCGAGAATGCCGAACTGGCGCACCTGATGCACCAGTTCGCGCAGCGTGCTTCGCGCGAGCATTTCGCCTACCTGTGGGGCGACAGCGGCGCCGGCAAGACCCACCTGCTGCAGGCGCTGGCGGCCAGCCCGGCCTCGCGCTACATCCCCTTCGACGCCCCGGCCGACCAGTTCGTGCACACCGAGGACGTGACCCTGTATCTGCTGGACGACTGCGACCGCCTCTCGCCCCAGCGCCAGATCGACGCGTTTGCCCTGTTCAACCAGATCCGCGAGCACGGCGCCTACATGGTCAGCACCGGCCCGGTGCCGCCGGCGGTGCTGGGGCTGCGCGAAGACCTGCGCACGCGCATGGGCTGGGGCCTGGTCTACCAGATCAAGGGCCTGTCGGACGACGAGAAGATCGCGGCGCTGACCCAGGCCGCGGAAGCGCGCGGTTTGACGCTGTCGGCCAGCGTGTTACCCTATTTGTTGTCTCACTTCAAACGCGACATGCGATCGCTGGCGACGATGCTGGACGCCCTCGACCAATATTCGCTCGAGACCCAGCGCCCCGTCACCCTGCCGCTGCTGCGTGATTTATTGCTGCAAGAAAACCAGCAGCCGGAAACCAAAGAATGAAAAACCTTGCGCTGTTCGACCTCGACCACACCCTGCTGCCGATCGATTCGGACTACGAATGGGGCGAGTTCCTGGTCCGCATTGGCGCGGTGGACGAAACCGCCTTCCGCCGCCGCAACGACGAATTCTTCGCCCAGTACCAGGCCGGCATCCTCGACCCGGCCGAATACCTCGAGTTCGCCCTCGGCACCCTGGCCAGTTTCCCGCGCACCGAGCTGGACGCCCTGCTCGCGCGCTACATGGCGGAAGTCATCGATCCGGTCATCAAGCCGCAGGCCCTGAAGCTGGTGCGCGAGCACCAGGAAGCCGGCGACCTGGTGGCGATCATCACCGCCACCAACCACTACATCACGGCGCCGATCGCGGCGCGCTTCGGCGTCGAGCACCACATCGGCGCCATGCCGGAATACGACGCCGCCGGGAAGCTGACCGGCAGGCTGGTCGGCACCCCGACCTCGGGCCCTGGCAAGATCACCCACATGCACGCCTGGCTCGAACGGCTCGGCACCCGCTTCGAGGACTTCGGGCGCTGCCACTTCTACAGCGACTCGCACAACGACCTGCCGCTGCTGTCGATCGTCAGCCACCCGGTCGCCACCAACCCGAGCGCCAAGCTCGCCGCCCACGCGCAGGCGCAGGGTTGGCCAACACTCCATCTCTTCAATGATTAAGAAATTCATCCGCAAGATCCTCGGCGTGAAAGACGACGGCCGCGACCCGAGCCAACCCGTCACGCTCGGCCCCGACGAACACAAGATCGACCCGCGCCTGGTGTCGCGCAATGCGATCACGGTCACGCAAACCCTGCAGGACGCCGGCTTCAAGGCCTTTGTCGTCGGCGGCGCCGTGCGCGACCTGCTGCTGGGGGTGAAGCCGAAGGACTTCGACATCGCCACCGACGCCACGCCCGAACAGGTGAAAAAGCTGTTCCGGCGCGCCTTCATCATCGGGCGCCGCTTCCAGATCGTGCACGTGATGTTCGGCCAGGACCTGCTGGAAGTGACCACCTTCCGCGGCAACGGCAGCGACAACGCGCCGAAGGACGAGCATGGCCGCGTCCTGCGCGACAACAATTTCGGCCCCCAGCACGAGGATGCGGCGCGGCGCGACTTCACCATCAACGCCATGTACTACGATCCGGCCACCCAGACCGTGCTGGACTACCACGGCGGCATCGAGGACATCCGCGCCAAGCTGCTGCGCATCATCGGCGTGCCGGAAGCGCGCTACCGCGAAGACCCGGTGCGCATGCTGCGCGTGGTGCGCTTCGCCGCGAAGCTCGGCTTCACCATCGAGCCGACCACGCGCGCCCCGATCCCCGTGATGGCCCCCTTGATCGACAACGTGCCGGCGGCGCGCGTGTTCGACGAGATGCTCAAGCTCCTGCTGTCCGGCCACGCGCTGGCCTGCCTGAAGGAGCTGCGTTCGGCCGGCCTGCACCACGGCCTGCTGCCGCTGCTGGATGTGGTGCTCGAACAGCCGATCGGCATGAAGTTCGTGACCCTGGCGCTGGAATCGACGGATGGCCGCGTGAAGGCCGGCAAGGGCGTCTCGCCCGGCTTCCTGTTCGCGTCCCTGCTGTGGCACCAGGTGCTGGAGAAGTGGAACGCCTACCGCGCCGCGGGCGAGGCGCCGATCCCGGCGCTGCATCTGGCGGCCGACGATGTGCTCGACACCCAGACCGAGAACCTGGCCCTGCAGCGCCGCATCGCCACCGACATGCGCGACATCTGGGCCATGCAGCCGCGCTTCGAGCGCCGCACCGGCAAGGCCCCCTTCAAGCTGCTCGAGCACCCGCGCTTCCGCGCCGGCTACGATTTCCTGCTGCTGCGCTGCGAATCGGGCGAGCTGCCGGTCGAGGTCGGCGAATGGTGGACCGCCTTCTACGCCGCCGAAGGCGGCGAGCGCGAAGCGCTGCTGGCGGCGGCGAACCAGCGTGATCGGGGTGAAGCTGGCCAGAAGCGCAAGCGTCCGCCGCGCCGCGGCCCGCGCCGTGGCAACGCGGGTGGCGGCGGCGATGGCGCGCAGCCACGGGCAGCGGGCGGCGGCGAGGAATGATCGCCTACGTCGGCATCGGCGCCAACCTGGGCGATGCCCAGGCCAACGTGCTCGATGCGCTGCGCCGCCTGGCCCTGCTGGACGGGACGGCGGTCATCGAAACCTCGGGCCTGTACCGCACCGCGCCGGTCGATTCGAGTGGCCCCGACTACATCAACGCGGTGGCCTGCATCGACACCAGCTTCGATCCCTTCGAACTGCTGGCCGCGCTGCAGGACATCGAAGCGGCGCACGGCCGCGAGCGGCCCTACCGCAACGCGCCGCGCACGCTCGACCTCGACCTGCTGCTATACGGCGACCAGCGGATCGCCACCGAGACCCTGACGGTGCCCCATCCGCGCATGCACGAACGCGGCTTCGTGCTGGCCCCGCTGGCCGAGCTGGCGCCGCATCTCGTCATTCCCGGGGTCGGCCCGGTCCACGATTACCTGCCGCTGGTGGCCAGCCAGGCGGTCGACAAGATCGGATAGCCCATGCAGCTTCCTGTCTGGTTCCAGACCGCCGGCCTGCTGGTGCTGTCGAACATCTTCATGAGCTTCGCGTGGTACGGCCACCTGAAGAACCTGAACAACCGCGCCTGGTACGTTGCCGCCCTGGTCAGCTGGGGCATCGCGCTGTTCGAATACCTGTTGCAGGGCCGCGGCATGCCGCGGCGCAGAACCGCATCGGCCATACCCAGTTCAGCCTGGCGCAGCTGAAGATCATGCAGGAAGCGATCACCCTCTCCGTGTTCGTACCCTTCGCCATGCTCTACATGAACGAGCCGTTCAAGCTCGACTACGTGTGGGCGGCGCTGTGCCTGGTGGGCGCGGTGTACTTCATCTTCCGGTCCTGAGCCTGCAGGTTTGCTGCCGGCGCATTACACTACGCGTTTCCGAACGACCGTCTTAAAGGATTTCCATGAGCGCTTACCTGCAGGGCCAGGATCCGGCTGCCAACGATGCCCCGAAACCCGTCCGCAAGGCCGTGACCGCGCCCTCGCTGCTGGCCATGCGCGCCGCCGGCGACAAGATCGCCATGCTGACCGCCTACGACGCCAGCTTCGCCTCGCTGATGGACCGCTGCGGCGTGGACGTGCTCCTGATCGGCGATTCGCTGGGCATGGTCTGCGCCGGCCACGACTCGACGCTGCCGGTGACGGTGCTTGATGTGGCCTACCACACGGCGTCGGTGGCGCGCGGCACCAGGCTGGCCCTGGTGCTGGCCGACATGCCCTTCGGCAGCTACACCACGCCGGTCGAAGCCTACAACAATGCCGTGACCCTGATGCGCGCCGGCGCGGAGATGGTCAAGATCGAAGGCGGCGCCTGGCTGGCCGAGACCGTGCGCTTCCTGGTCGAGCGCGGCATTCCCGTGTGCGCCCATATCGGCCTGACCCCGCAGTTCGTGCATGCCTTCGGCGGCTTCAAGGTGCAGGGCAAGACCGACGCCGCGGCCGAGCAGCTGAAGGCCGACGGCCTGGCGCTGCAGGCGGCCGGGGCCTCGCTGGTGGTGCTGGAAGCGATTCCCGCGGCGCTGGGCAAGGAAGTCACGGAACTGCTGTCGATTCCGACCATCGGCATCGGCGCCGGCCCCGACTGCTCGGGCCAGGTGCTGGTGATGCACGACCTGCTGGGCGTCTTCCCCGGCCGCAAGGCACGCTTCGTGCGCAACTTCATGGATGGCCAGACCAGCATCGACGCGGCCGTGACAAGCTACGTGGCCGCGGTGAAGGACGGCAGCTTCCCGGCGCCGGAACACTGCTTCTGAGACGGACATGGACGGGTCTTCCGCGCATGCCCGTCTGTTCCTGGCCCTGTGGCCGGATCCCGCCGTGCGCCACCTGCTCACCGGGTGGCGGGACGCCTGGACCTGGCCGCGCGGCGCGTCTCCCGTGCATGCCGACAAGCTGCACCTGACCCTGCACTTCCTCGGCAGCCTGCCGCGCGCGCGCCTGCCCGCGCTGCTCGACGCCTTCGGCGTGCCGTTCACGCCCTTCCACCTGGCACTGGAACACGCCACCGTCTGGCACAACGGCATCGCCGTGCTCGAACCGGCGGCCACGCCGCCCGAACTGGCCGCCCTGCATGCGCGCCTGTCGGAAGCACTGCCGACCCTCGGCCTGCAGCCGGAAACGCGCCACTACCGGCCGCACGTGACGATGGCGCGCCGCGCCACCGGCGCCATCCCGCCGCCCGAGCATCCGCAGGTGGCGTGGGACGTGGGCGGCTACGCGCTGGTGGAGTCGCAGGATGGGGTGTATTCCGTGCTGCGCCGCTACGGCTGAGCTGACCGTGATGTGAACGCGTGGGCGGGGAACCCGCCCACCCTACATCTCGGCATGACGAAATTCCCCCCTTGGCACGCACCTTCCCCAGTGCACCGGCTGTGCATACGTTCCTGCTTTCCTTTCCCCCTCGGGAGGGGGCGGTATTCTCCCATCCCCCATGCCAGAATGTTTCTCATCGGGCGACTGCATGAGACAGTCGCTCCTGGATGAATCGAACGAATCTGGAGCACACCATGGCAAATACCGAAACCGCGATCCAACAACTGTACGTCGCCTACTACAACCGTCCCGCCGACCCGGCCGGCCTGGCGTTCTGGAAGGGCATCGTCGACGGCCAGGCCGGCGACCTGTCCGCCGTCTCCGCCGCCTTCGCCTCCTCGGCCGAATACGTCTCGGTCTACGGCGGCAAGGACAACCGCACCGTGGTCAACACCGTGTACCGCAACCTGTTCGGGCGCGACGGCGAACCTGCCGGCCTCGATTACTGGGCGAATGCGCTCGACAAGGGGCTGATCACGGTCGACGGCGTCGTCACCGCGATCGCCAGCGGCGCCCAGAACAACGACCTGGTCGCCTTCAACAACAAGGTCAAGTTCGCGATCAGCTTCACCGGCGCGCTCGACCTGCATCCCGAGCAGGCCGCCTACAACGGCAACGAGGCGCTGGCCTTCGCCAAGGGGCTGACTTCCGCCGTCACCACCGACGCCTCGCTGGCCACCGCCACCGCCAACATCCCGGCTTCCACCGTCGCCTTCGTCGCCGCCAGCAAGGCGCCGATCACCTTCACCCTGAGCGCGGGCGCCGACACCGGCGCCGCGTTCCAGGGCGGCGGCGGCAACGACATCTACAACGCGACCGCCGCCACCTTCTCGGCCGGCGACAAGATCCACGGCGGCGGCGGCGTCAACACCATGTTCGTGATCGACGACGGCAGCGCGCTGGCCACCGGCGCGCCGGCCCAGGCCACGCTGACCAATATCCAGCACCTCACCCTCAGCACCAAGGGCGGCGTGGGCAATGCCGCCGCCTACGACATGTCGGGCTTCGCGGGCCTGGAGCGGGTCGACATCCTCGCCGGCGGCGCCGTGAACGCGAAGGTGGCCGACACGGTGGACTTGAACATCCGCACGGGCGCCGGCGCCGTCACCACCAGCGGCGGCCGTTCGGTTGCGGTGTCGGGCAATACCGGCGCGGCCAACCTGAGCGGCAATGCGCTGGCCTCGGTCAGCCTGGCCAATACCAGCCAGGCCGCCAACATCGTCAATGGCACGGTGGACCACGACCTGGCCCTGCGCCTGCTCGAAGTGGGCAACGGCGCCACCGTCACGGACGCCAACGCCAGGACCATCAACCTGCAGGTACTGGCGGCGCAGAACGGCAGCGGCTCGCACATCAACCTGGCGGCCGCCCGCGCCACCAACCTGAACATCGAGAACATGGCCAGGTTCCAGCTGGACACCAGCACGCTGGCGACGGACGACAAGCTGGCCACCATGACCCTGAAGGGCGCGGGCAGCTTCGGCGCCGACCTCTCCGGCATCGCCTCGCTCAAGACCTTCGACGGTTCGCAGTCGAGCGGCACCAACACCCTGAGCGTGGCCAGCACCGCCAACCTGCTGGTCAAGGGCGGCTCGGGCACGGACCTGCTCACCATGAGCGGCAACCTGGCCGGCAGCGCCGTGGTGGACCTGGGCGCCGGCAACGACCGCTACGAATTCTCGCGCGCCGCGCTGAGCGGGTCGAAGGTGGACGGCGGCGCCGGCATCGATACCATCGTGATCAACGACGCCGCCCTGCTCGCGCCGACCAGCAACCTGGTGTACAACAACTTCGAGGTACTCGACTTCAGCAACGGCAAGGGGGTGTACGACCTCGACCGCGTCGGCAGCGTCACTACCCTGCACAGCAGTGCGCGCCTGCGCGAAACCGTCGAGTTCATCAACGGCCGCGCCGATTCGCGCATCGAGTTCGTCAGCCGCGATACCAATCTCGACCTGTACGGCAACGTCGCCGAGCAGCACGTCATCGGCCAGACCGTGAAGTTCACGATGAAGGATGCGTCGGGCGCCAACGACAAGCTGACCATCAGCATGACCGCCAACGACGCACGGGTCGACAACCGCACCAATGGCCTGGTGGAGGGCAACATCATCGAGACCAGCGGCATCGAGACCATCACCCTGCATTCGACCGCCAACAAGCTCGAACCGGACAACCCGGCCACCGGCACCAACGAGGCGCGCGTCGCGGCCGACTACGTCAACGGCTTTTCCTACCTGTACGCGCAGGGCAGCAAGACCATCGTGGTGACCGGCGACGCGAGCTTGCGCCTGATGACGGCCTACTCGGACACCCTGACCACCTTCGACGCCTCGGCCTCGACCGGCAACGTGGCCTTCAACGGCGCCACCCGCAAGGCCGGCGTCGCCGACACCGCCCTGAACTACCTCGGCAGCAAGGGCACCGACTACTACACGGCCACCAAGGGCGGCGTGGTCTTCCAGGGGAACGATGGCAAGGACACGGCGCTGCTGTACCGCTACGAGCAGGTCAAGGATGTCATCAAGTTCAACAAGGCCAGCGACTCGCAGCTGATCTGGGCCAACGGGAACAACAAGCAGGTCAATGCCTACGACACGATCTATGACTTCCAGACCGGCGTGGACAAGATCGACCTGTCGGCCCTGCACCTGGCGCGCGGCGCCAACCTGGACGGCTTCGCCACCATCAAGCTGGTGTCGAACACCGACCACATCCTGCAATCGACGCTGAAGGATGGCGTCGGCGTGTTCAACGACAACGGCACCATGCGCTCGATCGCCTTCGCGATGTACGGCGTGGACGATGGCTGGATGCTGGTCGACGTGAACGGCGACGGCGACTACACGAGCGACGTCGACATGATCTTCAGCATGTACGGCAACACCAGCATCCCGGTGATGAGCGACTTCATCTTCTGACCGGGCTTTCCCTGGCGGCCCCTCCACCGGCTGGAGGGGCCGTGTTCCTGCCCGCCAGCGCTTATTTCGGTCGGTGCATGGCGCACAGCTTGTTGCCGTCCGGGTCGCGCACATAGGCCAGGTACAGCTTGCCCAGGCTGCCTTCGCGCAGGCCGGGCGGGTCCTCGCAGCTGCTGCCGCCGTGGGCGATGGCGGCGTCGTGGAACTGGTGCACCTGTTCCGGCGAGCTGCACCTGAAGCCGATGGTGCCGCCGTTGGCGCAGCTGGCCGCGGCGCCGTCGATCGGTTCGGAGACGCAGAAATTGCCGCCTTCGTGGCGGTAGAACAGGCGCGCCTGCCCGGTCGGCGCCGTGTTTTCGAAGGGCGCGCCCACGCCCAGCGTTCCCAGCACCGCGTCATAAAAGGCTTTCGACCGTGCGATGTCGTTCGAACCAACCATCACGTGACTGAACATCCCTGGCTCCTTATTCATGGTGGATAGATCCTGCATGGCGTGCCGCCGGCCGGCGCAGATGACACAGCCCGCGCGTCGTCATGAATACAACAAGCGCGGCATCGCCAGCATAGGCGGACTCACCGGAAGTTGCTACACTTGCACAACCAAAGCAAGAGACTACCATGGACAAGTCCGCCTCCATCCTCGTCGTCGACGACTACCTCCTGATCCGCACCCATGTGCGCCAGGTACTGGCCGATCTCGGTTTCCTGAACGTGTACCAGGCCGATAACGGCAAGGCCGCGCAGGAACTCATGCGCAAGCAGCAGATCGACATCGTGATCGGCGACTGGGGCATGCCTGTGATGAGCGGGATCGACCTGCTCAAGTGGATGCGGACCGACCACCGCTACGCGAACACGCCCTTCATGATGCTGACCGCGGAAGCGAACCCGCAGTCGGTGCGCACCGCGCTGCAGGCCGGCGTGAACGCCTACATGATCAAGCCCTTCACGGTGCACAGCTTCGCCTGCAAGTTCATGGGCATGCTGGGGGCGCCGGCGGATGCCGCCCCGGCGCCGTCCGCGCGCGACGGTGCGCCTGCGCCTTCGGTGCCGGCGGCGCCCGCCGTGCTGCCGGAATCGAACGTGATCGGCCTGGATGCGCCGATCGGCGAGCGGGTGAAAAAATCCACGGTGCTGATCGTGGACGACATCCCGACCAACATCGAGGTGCTGGCCGGGGTGCTGAAGGACGAGTATGCGATCAAGGTGGCGACCAGCGGCAGGAAGGCGCTGGAAATCGCGGACGCCTTCCACCTCGACCTGATCCTGCTCGACATCATGATGCCGGTGATGGACGGCTTCGAGACCTGCCGCCTGCTCAAGGCCAACCCGAAGACGGCGCACATCCCGATCATCTTCCTGTCGGCGCGCGACGGCAGCGAGGACGTGGTGGCGGGCCTGCGCCTGGGCGCAGTGGACTACGTGTCCAAGCCCGCCGACCCGACCATCCTGAAGGCGCGCCTGTCGGCGCACCTGCTGCTGGCCACCGCCATGCAGGACATCAAGCGCCAGAACGAACTCCTGATCGAGAACGCGCGCCTGCGCGAAGACGTCGAGCGCATCACGCGCCACGACCTGAAAAGTCCGATCGCGGTCGCGCTGCACGGCAGCCAGGCGCTGCTCGCCAGCCAGCTCACCCCGTCCCAGCGCGAGCAGGCCGGCATGATCGAGACGGCCGCCGAGAATGCGCTCGAGATGGTCAACCGCAGCCTCGATGTCTACCGCATGGAACAGGGCAGCTACCAGCCCACGCTGCAGGTGTTCGACCTGGGCGACCTGCTGGGCAAGGTCTGCCGCCAGGCCCGCCACAGCGTCGACGGCGGCGACGTCACGGTGGCCTTCGACCAGCCGGAAGACCTGATGTGCCTGGGCGAGCCGCTGCTGTGCTATTCGCTGTTCAGCAATGTGCTGAAGAACGCGATCGAAGCCTCGCCCGAGGACGGCAAGGTGAGCGTGTGCATCGCGCCCGGCTATGGCGAACTGCACGTCACGGTCGACAATGCCGGCGAAGTGCCGCAGGCGGCACGCGAGCGCTTCTTCGAGAAATACGCGGCATCGAGCAAGGTCGGCGGCAACGGCCTGGGCACCTATTCGATCCGCCTGATGGCCGAGGTGCAGGGCGGCAGCGTGAACATGGAGACCGGTCACGGACGCACGCGCCTCACCGTCACCCTGCCCTGCCCGTGAGCCACCAGGCCCCATTCCCGCATTTCGGCGCATGAATCCCGCAATTCGCGACATGACCGGGGCGCCGCGCGCCGCCGGCGGCGATACTCGGCACATGCACACATTCTCTTCCAGGCTGATCCGCCCCCGCAGCATGTGGCTCTGCTACATGGCGGGCTGGCTGGTGTACGGGGTCTTCATTTCCTTTGCCGACCAGGTCGACCTGCTTGCGGCCGGCCGCTTCGACGGCCGGCGCTGGCTGCTGACCATCCTCAGCCTGCTGCCCTCCGCCATCCTGCTGGCCCTGGCCTGGCCCCTGACCGGCTTCTTCGAGCGCCGCGGTTACCGCGTCGCGACCATCATCGGCATCCACATCCCGACCGCCTTTGCGTTCTCGGTGCTGTCGCAGACGCCCTTCTGGATGAGCTTCCACAACAGCAAGCCGATGAGCTGGTACGTCTGGCCGCTGCTGTACCACGTGATGACCTACCTGCTCGGCGCCGGCATCTTCCACCTGATCCGCGCCAGCGAACGGGCGCACCGCCAGGCGCTGGCGATGAAGGAGGCGCAGAACCTCCTGGTCAGCTCGGAACTGAGCGCGCTGCGCAACAAGCTCAATCCGCACTTCCTGTTCAACACCCTGCACTCGATCATCGCGCTGACGCAGCGCAATCCGGCCGCCGCCGAAACCGCGCTGTTCCAGTTTTCCGACATGCTGCGCTACGTGCTCGACACCGAGCGCAGCGGCAGCGACCGCGTGACCCTCGATGCGGAACTGGATTTCGTGCGCGACTACCTGGA
Organism: Massilia sp. MS-15; assembly: GCF_020176695.1. Lineage (GTDB taxonomy): Bacteria > Pseudomonadota > Gammaproteobacteria > Burkholderiales > Burkholderiaceae_D > Telluria > Telluria hydrophila. The sequence goes on from NZ_JAIWIA010000040.1 coordinate 14,183, forward strand.
ACTGGAGCAGCTGCGCCTGGGCGAGCGCCTGCACGTGGACTGGGATCTCGACCAGGACGCCGGCGACCATCCGCTACCGGCCCTGTCGCTGCAGCCGCTGGTCGAGAACAGCATCAAGCACGCCTTCAACCCGCACAGCCGTCCGGGCATCCTGCGGATCCGCACATGGCGCGACCCGGCAAACGGCGCGCTGACCATGACGGTGCGCGATACCGGCCCCGGCGCCGATCCGGCCGCGATCGCCGCTTCCTCCGGACTCGGCCTGCGCACCATCGAGCGGCGCCTGCGGCTGGACTATGGCAGCCGCGCCGCGCTGCGGGTCAACAGCGCGCCCGGCGCCGGCTTCAGCGTGTCGGTCACCATTCCCGCGGTCCGCGAAGAGAGCTACGCATAACATGAACATGAGCCTGAAAACCGCTTTCTTTGCCGAAGACGAACCGCTGGCGCGCGACCTGCTGCGTGACGCCATCTACGCCAATCCCGGACTGCGCCTGGTGGGCGAAGCGGCCAACGGCGCCGAAGCGCTGGAGCGGATCACGCGCCTGCGGCCCGAGGTGGTGTTCATGGACATCCAGATGCCCGAGATGAGCGGGCTGGAAGTGCTGCGCCGCCTCGACTACCTGCCGCAAATCGTGTTTACCACCGCCTACGACCAATACGCGGTGAAGGCTTTCGAACTGCATGCGGTGGACTACCTGCTCAAACCCTTCACCCAGGCGCGCTTCGCGGCGGCGGTGGCGCGCCTGCTCGACGGCCCGGTCCATGCCCGCGACACCCTCGACAGCGCGCTGGCGCAGGCGGCCGGCAGGAACGGGGCGCCGGCCCGGCTGGAACGCATCCTGGTGCGCGACCGCGGCCGCATCTTCCCGCTCGCGGCCGGCGAGATCGAATACATGAAGGCCGATTCCAAGTACACGGTGATCGCGGCGCGCGGCCAGACCTTCCTGGTGCGCATCGGCATCTCCGAACTCGAAGTCCAGCTCGACCCGGCGCGCTTCGTGCGCATCCACCGCTCGGCCCTGATCAACCTCGATTTCGTGGACTCGATGCGGGCCGACGAGCAGTCGCAGCTGCAGATCCACATGCGCGACGGGACGGTGCTGGGGGCGAACCGGGATGCGTCAAAGATCCTGCGGGACATGGCGATTTAGGTGATTTTTACTCTGAAGGACGAACAATGACGCTGGGCATGATGGTCGAAGTGATGATGTTGATCGCCGCACTCGGATTCGGCGCGCTTGCGATACGCCATTGGCGTGCGCAGGGAACGCCGGTCTTGCGCGGCCTCGGGCTGGCCTGGAACCGCCAGGCTGGGCGCGACCTCATGGCGGGTATCGCCATCGCCACCCTGGCGATGCTGGGGATTTTTGCGGTCGAAGCCGCCCTGGGGGCGACCACGGCGTCGGGACTCCGGCAGCAATCCCTGGGAGAACTCGGCAGCTGGTTGCTCGGCAAGGCCGCCGCCAGCGTTAAGGAAGAAATCATCATGCGTGGCCTGCTCCTGTCGGGCCTGGTGCTGGCGCTGCGTGGGCGGCGCTGGCTGGCCATCCTGCTCTCGGCCCTCGCTTTCGGCTGCATCCACCTGAGCAATCCGGGCGCAAACCCGCTGTCGGTACTCGGCAATACGCTCGGCGGCGTGGTGTATGGCGTGGCTTTCCTCTACGCCGGTAGCCTGTGGTTGCCGATCGCCCTCCACTTCGCCTGGAATTTCGTGCAGGGCCCCTTACTGGGCTTTCCCGTAAGCGGCATTGACGCGGGCGGCTTGCTACGGATCCATGACCTTGGTCCGGCCTGGCTTAGCGGTGGCGCTTACGGGCCGGAGGCCGGCCTGGTCGGTATCGCCTTCCGCTTTGTCATCATCGCAGTGGTCTTGCTGTGGCTGAAATCGGCATGGCGTCACCGGAGCCGGCCGTGGCGCCCGGCGGAAAACGTCGTCGAGTATGACGGGCCGGTACAGGCACCCCACCGTCCGAGCAATTAGCCGACCTGGATCCAGGTGGTCTTCAGCTCGGTGTACTTGTCGAAAGCGTGCAGTGACTTGTCGCGCCCGTTGCCCGACTGCTTGTAGCCCCCGAAGGGCACGGTGATGTCGTCATTGTCGTACTGGTTGACGTGCACGGTGCCGGCGCGCAGGGCGCGCGCGCTGCGGATCGCCTTGCTCATGTCCGCCGTCCACACCGCTGCCGCCAGGCCATAGGGCGTGGCATTCGCCTGGCGCACCGCTTCCTCGATGTCGGTGAACGACAGTACCGACAGCACCGGCCCGAAGATTTCCTCGCGCGCGATGCGCATGGCGGGCTCGACGCCGTCGAACAGGGTCGGCTCGATGTACAGGCCGCCGCTGTCCTGCCTGGCCGCGCGGCCGCCCGCGCGCAGGCGCGCACCGGCCGCCTTGCCGTCCTCGATATAGCCGAGCACCGTCTTCATCTGCACAGGGTCGACGATGGCGCCCATGACGGTTTCTTCGTCCAGCGGATCGCCCGGCGCGTAGCGCGGGACCAGCGCCAGCGCCTTTTCCAGGAACGCATCCTTGATCGACGCTTCGACGAACAGGCGCGAAGGCGCATTGCAGCTTTCGCCCTGGTTGAAGTAGATGGACCCGATCGCGCTTTCCACCGCCGCGTCCAGGTCAGGACAATCGGCGCAGACGATGTTGGCGGATTTGCCACCCAGCTCGGTCCATGCGCGTTTCAGGTTCGACTGCCCCGCCATCTGCATGATCTGCTTGCCGACCCGGGTCGAGCCGGTGAAGGCGATGCAGTCGACGTCCAGGTGCAGGCCGAGCGCGCTGTCAGCCTCGTTGCCATACCCGGGCAGGACGTTGAACACACCCGGCGGCACGCCCGCCTCCAGCGCCAGCTCGGCCAGGCGCAGGCAGCTCAGGGGCGCCTTCTCGGACGGCTTCAGGACCAGGCTGTTGCCGGCGGCTAATGCCGGGCCGATCTTCCAGGCCGCCATCAGCATCGGGTAGTTCCAGGGGATGACCGCCGCCACCACGCCGACCGGTTCGCGCGTGACCAGGGCCAGGCTATCCGCGCCGGTGGGGGCCACCTGGTCGTAGATCTTGTCGATCGCCTCGCCATACCAGCGGATGCAGTTCTGGGCCAGCTGCACGTCCACGCTCAGGCTGTAGCGGATGGGCTTGCCCATGTCGAGGGTTTCCAGCAGGGCCAGCTCGTCGCGGTGCGCCAGCATCAGGTCGGCGAAGCGGACCAGCACCCGCTTGCGCGCGCCTGGCGCCATGCCGGACCAGCGGCCGTCCTCGAAAGCCCTGCGGGCGCTTGCCACGGCGGCGTCGGCATCCTGGCCGTCGCCGCGCGCGACCTCGGCCAGCCGGCGGCCATCGATGGGAGAAAGACAATCGAAACGGGCGCCGGAACGCGCATCGACCCGGAATCCGTCGATGAACGCCCGGCCGTCGATGGCCAGTTTTGCGGCCCGTTCGTGCCATGATGGAGTCGACATACCGGTTTCCTTCCCTGTTGAGCAACACTCGATGCCAAATACTAGCAAAGTTGATCCTGGCACCGAATTCTGCATTTATAATCGCGGATTTTCCGTCTCACAATTTTCTCCCGCCGGAGCATCCACCGCATGAATACCACCCTGATCGTTTTCGTCGCGCTTTACCTGCTCGGCACGCTGGCTCTGGGGATGTGGGCGGGCACGCGGATCAAGAATACCGCCGACTTCGCCGTGGCCGGCCGCAGCCTGCCGCTCGTCATGGTGATCACCACCACCTTCGCCACCTGGTTCGGCGCCGAGACCGTGATGGGCGTGCCGGCCAAGTTCGTGCAGGGCGGCCTGAACGCCATCATCGAGGATCCGTTCGGGGCCGGCATGTGCCTCATTCTCGTCGGGCTGTTCTTCGCCTCGAAGCTTTATAAGCTCAATCTGCTCACCATCGGCGGCGACTACCGCCAGCGCTACGGCAAGGGCATCGAGATCTTCTGCTCGCTGGCGATCATCCTGAGCTACCTGGGCTGGGTGGCGGCGCAGATCACCGCGCTGGGCCTGGTGTTCACGGTGCTGACGGGCGGCGCGATGTCGCCGGCCATGGGCATGCTGGTCGGCACCCTGGCCGTGCTGATCTACGTGGTGGTGGGCGGCTTCCTGGCGGTGGCGATCACCGACTTCGTCCAGATGATCGTGCTGGTGGTCGGCATGAGCATCATCGCCGTGTTCGCGGCCGACCTGGCCGGCGGCGCCGACAAGGTACTCGCGATGGCCCAGCAGGCCGACCTGTGGCGCGTGCTGCCGGAGCCCAGCTTCACCGACATCGCCTTCTTCGTGGGCGCGGCCGTGACCATGATGTTCGGCTCGATTCCGCAGCAGGACGTGTTCCAGCGCGTGATGTCGGCCAAGGATGCCCCGACCGCGCGCACCGGCGCCGTGATCGGCGGCGCCAGCTACATCCTGTTCGCCTTCGTGCCGATGTTCATCGTCGCCGCGGCCGTGGTCGTGATGGGCAATTCGGCCATGGAGATCGCCCAGAACGACTACCAGCGCCTGCTGCCGACCTTCATCATGACCAAGATGCCGCTGGTGATGCAGATCCTGTTCTTCGGCGCCCTGCTGTCGGCGATCAAGAGCACCTCCTCGGCCACCCTGCTGGCGCCGTCGACCAGCTTCGTCGAGAACATCCTGCAGAACCTGAAGCCCGGCATGAACGACAGGCAGCGCCTGCTCGCGATGCGCATCACCATCGTGATCTTCGCGACCATGGTGCTCCTGTATGCGATCGCCATGGAAGGCACCTCGATCTACGAGCTGGTGTCGAGCGCCTACCAGGTGACGCTGGTGGGCGCCTTCGTGCCGCTGGTGATGGGCCTGTACTGGAAGCGCGCCACCACCCAGGGCGCGATCGTCTCGATCGCGGCGGGCATCGTGGTGTGGCTGCTGTTCTTCGAGGGCGTGACCACCTGGGGCGAGCACTTCCCGGGCCAGCTGGCCGGGCTGGTGGCGGCCTTCGCCGGCATGTTCGCCGGCTCGCTGGCCCCGCAGCTGTTCAGGAACGGCGGCGAGCCGACCAGGCACATCGCCGCGGGCGCCTGACGCGGCGCGCGCTTACGCCCGCGCAAGCCGCCGTCCGGCGGCCTCGGCTACGCTGCATGCCTCCACCCTACGCGAGGACATGCCATGGCACAGCCGGACCGAACCCCCGCCCCAGCGGACCGCATCGCCTTCGACGCTGCGATCCAGTCACTGGAAGCGCAGCTTGCCAACCTGGGCGCGCACCTGGGCATCGATGCCCACGCGCGGGCGGCCTATGCCCGCGAAATCCGGAAGATGGCCGATGGCCTGCGCAGCGAGGCGCTGGCCGGCAGGCTCACCTGGCAGGGGGCGGCTCAGGAAGCGCAGCAGACGCGCAACCTGATCATGGAAGTGGTACGCAGCCGCAGCACGCCAGTGGGGCGCTCGATGGCCCAGCAGCTCAAGTCGCAGGGGTATTCGCTGAATGAACTGGTCGCCAGCCAGACCCGGCGCCTGCACGGCCCGCACGCCACGTTTTCCACGCTGTCCGCGTCGCAGAAGAACACGATCTATGCGAATATCGTGGCGTCCGCCGGCAAGTCGAATCCGGCGGTGACGCGTGCGATGGCGCGCCTGTCATATGCGGGGCGCGGCCTGCTCCTGCTGTCGCTGGCCCTGTCCGCCTACAGCATCGCCACCTCCGCCGACAGGGTGGCCACCGCCACGCGGGAACTGGCCCTGACCGGCGCCGGCATCGGCGGCGGCATCGCGGGCGGGGCGCTGGCCGGACTCGCGTGCGGTCCCGGCGCGCCCGTGTGCGTCAGCGTGGGCGCCTTCGTGGGTGGCGCCCTGAGCGCCTTCGGCATCAGCCTTCTCTGACAACGATCCGCACGCCGTGCACCTGCTCGACGCCACCGATGTGTCCCTGCGCCTGGCCAGTCCGTGGTCGGAGCAGCGGCTCGCGCGCAGCGCCATCCTTGCCGACGGCCGCGACACCGGACAGATCGTGACCGGCGAGGTGCTGGAAGCGGCGCTCCAGTGGAAGGGCTGCTTCCTGCTGTTCGTCACCGATGCGATTCCCTTCGAGGACAGCCTGCGCATCTACCTGTTCGACGCCGGCTGGCGCCTGCTCGACTGCGCCAGGCTGGGCGCCATGTACAGCACCGGCCACTTCGCGGACCTGGTGCTGGCGCCGCCCGACAGCCTGCGCTTTTCCTTCATCGGCGGCATCGCCTGGGAACTGCAGCTGCTCGAGCACGACGCCCTGGCCCTGCCCTTCTGCGATCCGAAAGGGGTCGCGCGGCCCTTCGGGCTGCGCAGGCGTTTCCGGCTGCGCGGGCGCCCGCTGCCGCAAGCGTAGCGCGGGCCCGGCCCGGCTCAGGCCATCCAGCCGCGCGCTGTCACCTCGTCCAGGGTCAGGTCGAGGCAGGCGCGGATCCGCTCCGCCATCTCGTCGATCTGCGCGGTGGTGATCGATAGCGGCGGCGCCACGATCATGCGCTCGCCCACCGCGCGCATGATGATGCCGTTGTCGAACATGTGCTTCCGGCACAGCATGCCCACCGCCTGCTGCGGCGCGAACGGTGCGCCGTCGTGCACGCCGGCGCCCTTGCTGCGCACCAGGGTCAGCGCCGCCGCCAGGCCGCAGGTCTCGGCATGCCCCACCAGCGGATGCGTGGCCAGGGACGCGAAGCAGGCCTTCAGCCAGGGTCCCGTTTCCTGGGCCACCCGTTCCACCAGGCCTTCGGCGCGCAGGATGCGGATGTTCTCCAGCGCCGCCGCGCAGGCGGCCGGATGGCCGGAATAGGTGAAGCCGTGCTGAAACTCGCCGCCCTGCTCGGCCAGCAGCTGCGCCACGCGCGCCCCCACCAGCACCCCGCCCAGCGGGACATAGCCCGAGGTGACACCCTTGGCAAACGCGATCAGGTCCGGCTGGAAGCCCATCAGTTCGCAGCCGAACCAGCGCCCCAGGCGCCCGAAGCCGCAGATCACTTCGTCCGATACCAGCAAGACGCCGTACTTGTCGCAGATGCGCCGGATTTCGGGCCAGTAGGTGGCGGGCGGGATGATCACGCCGCCCGCGCCCTGCACCGGTTCGCCGATGAAGGCGGCCACCCGTTCCGGCCCCAGTTCCAGGATCTTGTCCTCGAGCCAGCCGGCTGCCGCCAGGCCGAAGGCGGCCTCGCTCATGCCGCGCCCGCCCTCGGCATAGCTGGGCTGGCCGATGTGGTGGATGCCGGGAATCGGCAAGCCGCCCTGCGCATGCATGCCGGCCATGCCGCCGAGCGAGGCCGCGGCCACGGTGGAGCCGTGGTAGCCGTTGCGGCGACCGATCAGGATGTCGCGCTGCGGCTGCCCGGCCAGCTGCCAGTAGCGGCGCACCATGCGCAGCACGGTGTCGTTCGCTTCCGAGCCGCTGCCGGTGAAGAACACGTGCTGGAAGGCGGCGCCCGGGGACAGTTCGGCCAGCAGCGCCGCCAGCCGCAAAGCCGGCACGTTGGTGGTGTTGAAGAAGCTGTTATAGAAGGGCAGCTGCAGCAGCTGCGCATGGACGGCATCGGCGATGCTGGCGCGGCCGTAGCCGGCGTTCACGCACCACAGGCCGGCCATGCCGTCGATGATCCGCCTGCCCTCCGAATCCCACAGGTAGATGCCGTCGCCGCGCACGATCACGCGCGCGCCGCGCGCACGCAGCGCGGCGTGGTCGGTGAACGGGTGCAGATAGTGCGCGCTGTCGAGCCGCTGCAGCTCGCGGGTGTCGAAGGTCTCGGGCTCTGCGGGTGTCTCCGGCGCGCCGGCGCGCAGCGAAGCAAGCGGGGTAGTGATGCTCATGATCGGCTCCCTTTCTCGCGTGGCCCGGAACGGGCGCGTTTCCTCAAACGTGCAGCAGCAGGTGCTCGCGCTCCCACGGGCTGATCACGCGCATGAACTCCTGGTGCTCGAGGTCCTTCACCGCGGAGTAGACGTCGATGAAGCGTTCGCCCAGCACGTCGCGCAGGCGGTCCTCGCGGCGCAGCAGCGTGATCGCTTCCGACAGGCCCTGCGGCAGCTCGACCGGCATGTCGTAGGCGCTGCCCTCCACCATCTGGCTCGGCTCCACCGCGTCCTGCATGCCGAGGTAGCCGCAGGCCAGGGTCACCGCCAGCGCCAGGTAGGGATTGGCGTCGGCACCGATCACGCGGTTCTCGACGCGCCGGTCCTGGGCGCCGGACACCGGTACCCGGAAGCCCACTGTGCGGTTGTCCATGCCCCACTGCAGGTTGATCGGCGCCGCCGTGTGGCGCACGATGCGGCGGTACGAGTTCACGTAGGGCGCGACGATCGCCATCGCAGACGGCATGTAGCGCTGCAGGCCGCCGATGTAATGGCGGAACGATGGCGCCGCGCTGCCGTCCGGGTTGCTGAAGATGTTGCGGCCGGTTTCCAGGTCGACCACGCTCTGGTGCACGTGCATCGCCGATCCCGGTTCGTTGGCCATCGGCTTGGCCATGAAGGTGGCGTACATCTCGTGCTTGAGCGCGGCCTCACGCAGGGTGCGCTTGAAGTAGAACACCTTGTCGGCCAGGCCGAGCGGGTCGCCGTGCAGGAAGTTGATCTCCATCTGGCCGGCGCCGATCTCGTGGATCAGGGTGTCGACATCGAGGCTCATCAGCTCGCAGTAGTCATAGATGTCCTCGAACAGCGGGTCGAACTCGTTGACGGCGTCGATGCTGTACACCTGGCGGCTGGTCTCGGCGCGGCCGCTGCGGCCGACCGGCGAGGACAGCGGCAGATTCGGATCGATGTTCTTGGCCGTGAGGTAGAACTCGAGCTCGGGCGCCACCACCGGCTTCCAGCCCTTCTTCGCATACAGGCCCAGCACGCGCCGCAGCACGCTGCGCGGGGCGAAGTCGACCAGCTGGCCATCGGCGAAATAGCAGTCGTGGATCACCTGCGCGGTGGGATCGACCGCCCATGGCACCATGGTGATGGTGGTCGGGTCGGCCTTCAGGATCATGTCGCGGTCGGTGGCGGCGATGGCGCGGTTGTAGGAATCGTCACGCTCCGGGGTGTTGCCGGTGACGGTCATGCCCAGCACCACTTCGGGGATGCGCATGCCGCGGTCTTCGGTGAACTTGATGCGGGGGAGGATCTTGCCCCGGGCCACGCCGGTCAGGTCGGGGACCAGGCATTCGATCTCGGTGACCCGTTTCGCGTTGAGCCACTCCTCCATGTCGGTGTAAGAAAAATTGTCGCGGATTGCCATGATTTGCCTCGTGTCTGGTTCGGAAGGAGGCGCAAGTCCGGCCTGGCCGGATGCGCCGCGCGCATGGGGCGGTTCAGCTATGGAACGGCGCCGGCCCGCGACGGCCTGGCGCTGGCGCCCAGGTGCGCGGCGAGCATGTTCATGCGGAACTCCGGGCCGGTGTGCCCTTGCGCGCCTGGTAGGCGCGGCAGGCGTCGCCGAAGGCGCCGAACATCTTCATCGAATACGGGTTGTGCTGGATGCGCCATTCCGGATGCCACTGCAGCGCCAGCGTGAAGCCGGGCGCGGTGGCGACCGAGAAGGCTTCGACCAGGCCGTCCTCCGCCACCGCTTCGACGCGCAGGCCGGGCGCGAGTTCGTTGACGCCCTGGCCGTGCAGCGAGTTCACGGGGATCTCGGACTGGCCCAGCATGCGTTCCAGGCAGCCGCCGGGCGTGATGCTGACATTGTGGGCGTCGCCGTACTGCTCGTCCAAGCCGAGTTCCGGGTTCTCGCGGTGGTCGAACTTGCCGGCCACCGTCTGCACCGCCTGGTGCAGGCTGCCGCCCAGGGCCACGTTCATCTCCTGGAAGCCGCGGCAGATCGCGATGATCGGAATGCCGCGCCGGACCGCCTCGCGGATCAGCGGCAGCGTGGTCTGGTCGCGCGCCGGGTCCTGCGGCAGCGTGGGGTCGAGCACTTCTTCCGAATAGTAGCTGGGATGGACGTTGGAGGCCGAGCCGGTCAGCATGATGCCGTCGCACAGGGCGAGCACCGTTTCCAGGTCGAGCGCGGCGCCAAGCGAAGGCAGGATCATCGGCGCGCATTCGGCACCGAGAACGACGGCGTCGACATACTTGTACTGGGCGGCGTGATACGGATGTTCGCCGAAATCACGGGTGCAGGCGGGAACGATGACGATGGGACGCATGGGCTCTACCTTGTCGTGGTGCGCGAAACCAGGGTGTGGCATGCCGGTCCGGGCGCGGATACTGTTCAGAACGGATGCGCCGGTGCGGCGTGGCGCAACGCAGAGGGTGCGCGTCCAGCCGCATGGCCCGAAACGCATTCCATAGCAAAAGCATAACGGCAACTGGAACGGCATGCCAACACGGTAGCCGGGCAGGCGTGAAAGATTATTTCATTATTGCCATTGTAATGAAATAATATTTCACCAATGGTGGGGCGGCCTCGTGTGCGCCGATGCGCACGGCTGGGAGGAAAATACGGCAAGCGGGCCGCCAGGCGAATGCTGGCGGCCGGCACGCGCTGGGGGGAGCTTAGTGCTTGAGTGTCTTGAGGGCCGCTTCCAGCACCGTATCGCGGCCGCGGCGCAGGTCCGCCACGGTGGGCGCCACGCGCACGGTCGGCTGGATGCCGTGGCCAACCCAGGCCCGGCCGTCCGGATGGGTGTCGGCCTTGGTGCAGATGCGCGCCATGCCGCCGCCCGGCAGGCTTACCAGCAGCGGCTGGCCGGTGCTGCCGCCGGTCGGCTCGCCCACGATCGGACCGCGCCGCATGTTCTCGTAGGCCACCATGAAGTCTTCCGCCGCCGAATAGGTGCCGCCCGAGGTCAGCACCGCCACCGGGCCGCGGAAGTGGCGTTTGCCATCCGGCTGCCAGCTGCCGGCGCGGCTTTCGAAGTCCGGCAGCGGGCGCTTCCAGGCGCGGTAGGTCGGCAGGTACTGGCGGGTCGACCACTTGCTGGTGGCGAAGGGCTCGCCGGTGAGCGTGGCCAGCACGCGGTAGCCTTCGTTCGAATTGCCGCCGCCGTTGTTGCGCAGGTCGATCACCAGCGCCCGGCCCGACGCCACCTGCTCGAAGGCGGCCAGGAAGGCGTCGGCGGCGCGGCTGTCGCCGAAGCTGTTCAGGGCGACGTAGGTGACATCCCCCGGCAGCTTGCGCAGCTCGAACGGTGCCCGGCTGCCGGTCGCCCTGGCATGGCTATCGCGGTCCACGCGGCGCACCGGCAGCACGAAGCGCTTGCCGTCGGCATTCCCGAAGCGCACCTGGGGCGCCTTGTCGCGCGGGCCCACCAGGAACTGGTAGCCGTACACGCGGCGCTCCAGGTCCTGCGGCGTGGAGGCGCTCACGTAAGGCTGGATGGCGCGTTCGGCATAGGCCCTGACCGGCTCGCCGTCGACTTCCAGGATCTCGCTGCCTGGCACGACGCCGGCGGCGGCCAGCGCCGGGTCGAACACCTCGCGTACCAGTACCCTTCCCTCGACCAGGTGGGTGGCCAGCAGCGGGCGCGCCATGGCATCGCCCAGCTCGGGCCCCGGATAGATGTTCGTATGCCCGTCCTGCAGCTTCGCGCACAGCGCCATCAGTACCTGGTAGTACTCGGCGGTGGAGGTGGTGGCGCGCACCTTGGGGATGGTTTCCAGGTACAGGCGGTCCCAGTCGAGCTCCTTGAGCTTGTCGACGTAGACGAAGTTGTACTTCACCTCGGACCAGAACTTGGACAGTCCGGCCAGCTTCTCGTCTTCGCTGATGTTGGCGCGGTAGGACGTGGCCAGCGCGGGCGAATCGAACAGGCGCGCATCGCGCGCCTCGCGCTCCTTCATCGCCGCCAGCAGCGGCTGCCAGCGCGGATCGCCCCGCAGCGGTGCCAGGTCGTCGTCGCGCGCGGTGTGCTGCGCGTTCACCCAGCCGGCCGCGAAGGCTTTCTGCAGCGTTCCCATCGCGCCCTGCGCATCGCCGGCCAGCGCCTGGGCGCAGGCCGCGTTGTACAGCAGGCCGCCGTTCGGCCTGTGCTGCGCCGCCTGCAGGTAGAGGGTGGCGGCTTCGGCGTAGCGCTGGGCGGCGAAGGCGGCGCGGCCGCGCTCCTCCAGTCCTCCCGCGTCCTGCGCCAGGGCTGCTCCGGACAAGGCCGCGAAGACTGCGGCCGCGATGATGCGACGTACCATGGATCCTCCTGATGAGCGAATGGCAGCGATTCTACCCATGGCCGGGGCGCGGCCCCCGAACATTGCGACGGGCTGCGCGATTGGCGGAACAGGCTGCGTGCGACGCTGGCAGGAACCGGAAATGGAAGCTAGCGCCATGCAGGAGGACAGGCGCCAGCGGCTACTTCTTGTACTCGTGATACTTGCGCGCGTCGCCGCGCACCTGCTCGGCCGGGTATTTTTCCCGGTTGAGCACCATCTTTTCCTGCACCGCGGCGAACAGGTCGACCTCCAGCTTGTCGGCCAGGCGCACGAGATAGACCAGCACGTCGGCCATCTCGTGGCGCACCTGGACCAGCTTGTCCGCGCCGAGTTCCTCGATGCGGCCGTGCTGCAGCCACTGGAAGTGTTCCAGCAGCTCGGCTGCTTCCACGCTCAGCGCGCAGGCGAGGTTCTTGGGCGTGTGGAACTGGTCCCAGTCGCGCTCATCCACGAAGGTGCGGACCAGCGCGCGCAGGCGGGCCAGGTCACTGGCCGCGGCGTTCGTCACGGACCTGGTCGCCGTCGAGGTAGCCGTTGAGCACGCGCTCCAGCTTGGGCGCGATCTCGTCGTAGCTGCTGACCGTGATCCCGAGGTCGCGCAGCAGGCCGTCGTGCACGCCATAGACCCAGCTGTGGATGGTCAGCGGCTGGCCGCGTTCCCAGGCATCGCGCACGATGGTGGTTTGCGCCACGTTGATCACCTGCTCGGCCACGTTCAGCTCGACCAGGCGGTTGACGGCGGCGCGTCCGGCCACGTTGCCGAGGTATTTGCCGTGCTTCTCGCGCACGTCGCGCACGTGGCCCAGCCAGTTGTCGGCCATGCCGACGCGGGTGCCGGTGAGCGCCGCGCCCACGCCCGAGCAGCCGTAGTGGCCGCACAGGATGATGTGCTTGACCTTCAGCACGTCGATCGCGAACTGCAGGACGCTCAGGCAGTTCAGGTCGGAGTGGGCGACCACGTTGGCGATGTTGCGGTGAACGAACAGCTCGCCCGGCAGCATGCCCAGCAGCTCGTTGGCCGGCACGCGGCTGTCCGAACAGCCGATCCACAGGTATTCCGGGGCCTGCTGTTCCGACAGCGCCTTGAAGAAGTTCGGGTCTTCGGCCACCATCGAAGCGGCCCATTTGCGGTTGCGTGCGAAGAGCTCTTCGGCGCTCACGCCCGTCGTCTTGTTATCCAATTTTTCTCCCTGATGCGTGCTGAATAGAGGAAGTATACCAGTAGGGTGGGCGGATTTCCGCCCACGCGGTGATCGTTGAAGTTGAATGAACGCACGGGCAGCAGCACCGTCGTTTGAACGCGTGGACGGGAAGACCCGCCCACCCTGCGAAAGCAAAAAAAAACCGCTGAAGGCATGTGCCATCAGCGGTTCTCCTGGTCCAGGCTCTTACTCGAAGAAATCCTTGACCTTGTCCATCCAGCCCTTGCTCTGCGGGCTGTGCTTGGCCCCGCCCTCGTTCGTCATGCGTTCGAACTCGCGCAGCAGGTCCTTCTGCTTGTCGGTCAGCTTGACCGGCGTCTCGACCACCACGTGGCAGAACAGGTCGCCCGTGTAGCCGGAGCGCACGCCCTTGATTCCCTTGCCCTTGAGGCGGAAGGTCTTGCCGGTCTGCGTCCCTTCGGGCACCGTGAACGAGACCTTGCCGGTGAGCGTGGGCACTTCGATCTCGCCGCCCAATGCCGCCTTGGCGAAGGAGATCGGCATCTCGCAGTGCAGGTCGTCGCCTTCGCGCTGGAATACCTGGTGCGGCTTGATGTGGATCTCCACGTACAGGTCGCCCGGTGGACCGCCGTTCGTGCCCGGCTCGCCGTTGCCGGTCGAGCGGATGCGCATGCCGTTGTCGATGCCGGCCGGGATCTTCACCTCCAGCGTCTTGTTGCGCTTGATGCGTCCGGCGCCACCGCAGGCCGCGCAGGGTTCCGGGATGATCTTGCCGCTGCCGTGGCACTTCGGGCAGGTCTGCTGGATGCTGAAGAAGCCCTGCTGCATGCGCACCTGGCCATGGCCGGCGCAGGTGGTGCAGGTGACCGGCTGGGTGCCCGGCTTGGCGCCGCTGCCATGGCAGGTGTCGCACTTGTCCCAGCTCGGCACGCGGATCGTGGTCTCGTAGCCGTGCGCCGCCTGCTCCAGGGTGATCTCGAGGTTGTAGCGCAGGTCGGCGCCGCGGTAGACCTGCGGGCCGCCGCCGCCGCGGCCGCGGCCGCCGCCGAAGATGTCGCCGAAGATGTCGCCGAAGGCATCGCCGAAGCCGCCCGCGCCCGCGCCGAAGCCGCCGCCGCCCATGTTCGGGTCCACGCCGGCGTGACCGTAGCGGTCATAGGCCTCGCGTTTTTCCGGATTGGTCAGCATCTCGTAGGCTTCCTTGACCTCCTTGAACTTCTCTTCCGCTTCCTTGTTGTCGGGGTTGCGGTCAGGATGGTATTTCATCGCAAGCTTGCGATAGGCCTTCTTGATGTCGTCTTCCGACGCGTTCTTGGCGACCCCGAGGATCTCGTAAAAATCACGCTTTGCCATTGGCGGCACCTTGCTTGTTGAACTTGTAAAACGGTGGTTGCAAAAAAACCGAGCCGGGGAACCTGATGGTCGCAGCGGCTCGGCGGTTCCCTGGCCGGGGACGGAGGGTCACCCCGCCCCCGCCAGCGATTACTTCGCGTCTTTCACTTCCTTGAAGTCGGCGTCGACCACGTCGTCCTGCTGCGGCTGCTGGCCGGCCGATTCGCCGCCCGCCTGGCCACCGGCCGCGCCGGCCTGCTGCGCCTGCATGTCGGCGTACATCTTCTCGCCCAGCTTCTGGGACGCGCTCGACAGGGCCGCGGTCTTGGCGTCGATATCCGCCTTGTCGCCGCTCTTGATCGCGCCTTCCAGGTCGGCGATCGCCGCTTCGATCTTTTCCTTCTCGCCGGCTTCCAGCTTGTCGCCGTATTCGGTCAGGGACTTCCTGGTCGAGTGCACCAGCGCGTCGCCCTGGTTACGGGCTTCGGCCAGTTCCTTGACCTTCTTGTCCTCTTCCGCGTTCAGCTCGGCATCCTTCACCATCTTCTGGATTTCTTCTTCCGACAGGCCCGAATTGGCCTTGATGGTGATCTTGTTTTCCTTGCCGGTGGCCTTGTCCTTCGCGCCCACGTGCAGGATGCCGTTGGCGTCGATGTCGAAGGTCACTTCGATCTGCGGGGTGCCGCGCGCTGCCGGCGGGATGCCTTCGAGATTGAACTCGCCCAGGCTCTTGTTGCCCGCTGCGATTTCACGCTCGCCCTGGTAGACCTTGATGGTCACGGCCGGCTGGTTGTCGTCGGCGGTCGAGAACACCTGCGAGAACTTGGTCGGGATCGTGGTGTTCTTGTGGATCATCTTGGTCATCACGCCACCCAGGGTTTCGATACCCAGCGACAGCGGGGTCACGTCCAGCAGCAGCAGGTCCTTGCGCTCGCCCGACAGGACCGAACCTTGAATCGCAGCGCCGACGGCGACGGCTTCGTCCGGGTTGACGTCCTTGCGCGGATCCTTGCCGAAGAACTCCTTGACCTTCTCCTGCACCTTCGGCATGCGGGTCATGCCGCCGACCAGGATGATGTCGTCGATGTCCGAGACCTTGACGCCGGCGTCCTTGATGGCGACGCGGCACGGCTCGATGGTCTTGGCGATCAGCTCTTCCACCAGGGCTTCCAGCTTGGCGCGGGTGATCTTCAGGTTCAGGTGGACCGGCGCGCCGTTCGCCATCGCGATGTAGGGCTCGTTGATCTCGGTCTGCTGCGAGGACGACAGCTCGATCTTGGCGCGCTCGGCCGAGGCCTTGATGCGCTGCAGGGCGATCGGGTCCTTCGACAGGTCGAGGCCGTTGATCTTCTTGAACTCGTCGATGATGTAGTCGATCACGCGCTGGTCGAAGTCTTCGCCGCCCAGGAAGGTGTCGCCGTTGGTCGACAGCACTTCGAACTGCTTTTCGCCGTCCACGTCCGCGATCTCGATGATCGACACGTCGAAGGTGCCGCCGCCGAGGTCGTACACGGCGATCTTGCGGTCGCCCTTGTCGGTCTTGTCCAGGCCGAATGCCAGCGCGGCCGCGGTCGGCTCGTTGATGATGCGCTTGACGTCCAGGCCCGCGATGCGGCCGGCGTCCTTGGTCGCCTGGCGCTGCGAGTCGTTGAAGTAGGCCGGCACGGTGATGACCGCTTCGGTGACTTCTTCGCCGAGGTAGTCTTCGGCGGTCTTCTTCATCTTGCGCAGGACTTCAGCCGAGATCTGTGGCGGCGCCAGCTTCTTGTCGCGCACGCCGACCCATGCGTCGCCGTTGTCGGCTTGCATGATCGAGTAAGGCATCAGCGAGATGTCCTTCTGGACTTCCTTCTCGGAGAACTTGCGGCCGATCAGGCGCTTGACCGCGAACAGGGTGTTCTTCGGGTTGGTGACGGCCTGGCGCTTGGCCGGCGCGCCGACGAGGATCTCGCCGTCTTCCTGGTACGCGATGATCGACGGCGTGGTGCGCGCGCCTTCCGCGTTCTCGATGACCTTAGGCTGGCCATTTTCCATGATGGCGACGCAGGAGTTGGTGGTTCCCAGGTCAATACCGATGATCTTGCCCATGTTGTTTTCCTTTTAAATGCTGTAGTTTCGGATGGATTCAATATTGGGAAAAACTGCGCGCTTTCAAGGGATGCCGCTGGGGCATTTGGCAGCGCAGCATCCAGCTCCTGCTTACTTCGGTGCTGCGGCCGTCACGATGGCCGGACGCAGCAGGCGGTCGGCGATCATGTAGCCCTTTTGCAGCACGGCGACCACGGTATTGGCTTCCTGCTCGGATGGCACCACGGCCACGGCCTGGTGCTTGTTCGGGTCCAGCTTCTCGCCCGCTTGCGGCATGACCTCGACCAGGCGGTTCTTTTCAAAAGCGGCCGTCAACTGCTTGAGCGTCATTTCCACGCCCTCACGGATGGCTTCGACGGTCTGGGTCTCGACTTTCAGCGCCATTTCCAGGCTGTCGCGCACCGGCACCATGGCCTCGGCGAAGCTTTCAATGGCAAATTTATGGGCCTTGGTCACGTCTTCCTGGGCGCGGCGGCGGATATTCTCCGCATCGGCTTTCGCGCGCATGAAAGCATCATGCATCTCGGCCAGCTTGGCTTCGGTAGCGCTCAGCTGGGCTTCCAGGTCCGACCCGGCCCCACCCGGGGGCACACCGGCCTGTCCGGCGCTGGCTTGCGCTGCCTCGGCGGCGGCGGTCGCGGCGGTCGCGGCATCGTCCTGCGGCGCGGCACCCTGTTGGGTCACCTCTTGGTTTTCTTGGTCTTGCATCGAAAAAACTCCTAGAATCAAGGACTTGGCTGAGTTGGTAAAGTGTCCTGCATGACACACAGGCCCCTACATGGGGCGATGTCCTACATTTTCAAGGGGCTTTACTGACAGTTTGCTAAAGTTTGAGAAATTATTTGTTACAAGATTTACGGATTTCCTCAATCATTTCCCGGCGAAAAGTCTTAATCTTCTTGTCAAGATTGCGGCGATGCCGCGCCTACCGGGAACCATCATGAGACTCCAACTGATCAGCGGCGCTGTCGTGCTTTACACCCTGGCGGTGCTTGCATGGCTATGCTATGTCGGGATCAGCGCTTCGCCGTGGCATGCCTGATCCCGCATCGAGGATCAGGCTGGACAGCCTGCCATTCTAACAGGCCGGTAGCATCGCTTCAGGCTCCCAGCTGGGCCGCGTGCTGGGCGCCCACCTGCGCGTCGCGCTTCTGGGCAGCGCGCTGGGCCGGCGTCAGGATGGTTGGCCAGCCGATCAGGTGCTGTTCGGCGATCTCGGCCAGGCCGGTGATCCACGCCGGCGCCTCGTTCAGGCAAGGGATGTAGTGGTATTCCTTGCCGCCGGCGGCTTCGAAATCCTGCCGCACTTCCATATTGATTTCTTCCAGGGTTTCCAGGCAGTCGCTGGTGAAGCCGGGGCAGATCATGTCGATGCGCGCCAGGCCCTGGCGTGCCAGGTCCTGCACGGTCTGGGCCGTATACGGCTGCAGCCACTCGGCCTTGCCGAAGCGCGACTGGAAGGTGACGATGTACTCGTCGGCGCCCATGCCCAGCGCCACCGCCAGCAGGCGCGCGGTCTTGTGGCATTCGCAGAAGTAGGGGTCGCCCAGCATCAGGGTGCGCTTCGGGGTGCCGTGGAAGCTCATCACCAGCTTGTCGCCGCGGCCGTTCGCTTCCCAATAGGCTTCGACCTGGATCCGCAGCGCCTCGATATAGGCTTCGTGGTCATGGTAGTGGCGCACCAGGCGCAGTTCGGGCACGTTGCGCACCCCCGCATAGTGGGCGAAGACGGCATCCCAGACCGAGGCGGTGGTGGTGCCCGAATATTGCGGATAGGCCGGCAGCACCACGATGCGCTGGCAGTGCTCGGCCTGCAGGCGCGCGAGCACGTCTCGCAGGGACGGCGAACCGTAGCGCATGGCCATCACCACCTTCACGCCCTCGTGGCCGCGTTCGGCCAGGGTCTTTTCCAGCAGCACCGCCTGCTTCTGCGTGTGCACCTTGAGCGGTGAACCTTCCCTGGTCCAGATCGTGCGGTACTTGGCGGCCGACTTGCCGGAGCGGAAAGGCAGGATGACCAGGTGCAGGATGCACCACCAGATGAAGGCCGGGACCTCGACCACGCGTGGATCGGAAAGGAACTGCTTCAGGTAGCGGCGCACGGCGCGCGAGGTCGGCTCATCGGGAGTGCCGAGGTTGACCAGCACGATGGCGCTGGAAGGCAGGATGCCGTGGGCGAAGGGCGGTTCTTTTCTGAAGGGCATGGGCTGGAGACGGAAAGGGGAACACCCTATTATATAAGTGGCGTCCCCCTCGCTGGCGTGAAACCGCGCGGGCTCAGGCGCCGCTCGGTTGCCGCTCAGGTGCTCGTATGCAGCCGCACGTCGATGTTGTTGCGGGTCGCGTTCGAGTACGGACAGACCACGTGCGCCTTCTCGACCAGGTCTTGCAGCTGGGCCGGGTCCATGCCGGGGCCCTTGACGGTGAGGTCGACCTCGACGCCGAAGCCGGTCGGGATCGGGCCGATGCCGACTTCGCCGGTCACGGTCAACTCTTGCGGCAGGCTGACTTTTTCCTTGGCCGCCACGAACTTCAGGGCGCCCAGGAAGCAGGCGGAATACCCGGCCGCGAACAGCTGCTCGGGATTGGTGCCGCTACCGCCGCCGCCGCCCAGCTCCTTCGGGGTGCTCAGCTTCAGGTCGAGCACATTGTCGGAACTCTTCGCGCTGCCTTCACGGCCGCCTTGCGAGGTGGCCTTGGCGCGGTACAGCACGTTGTCGATGCTCATTCGAAATCCTCCTGTGGTGATTGGGTGGATCCGCCAGCGCGGAACGTTGATCACTTTGCCACAGAATGGATAATCCGGCAGGACCGCAGGGAGGACGTCACGACGCCAGCAACTCCCGCGCATGCTTGCGCGTGGTTTCGGTGATCTCGATGCCACCCAGCATGCGCGCCACCTCTTCCACCCGGGCCCGGGTATCGAGCACGTCGATGCGCGAGACAGTGCGGCCCTCGCCCGTCGTCCCCTTGGCCACCTGGAAGTGCTGGTTGGCCTGGCTCGCCACCTGCGGCAGGTGGGTCACGCACAGCACCTGCCGCTGCTGGCCGAGGCGCTTGAGCAGGCGTCCCACGACTTCCGCCACGCCGCCGCCGATGCCGGTATCGACCTCGTCGAAGATCAGGGTCGGCGTGGCGGTGGCGTTGGCGGTGATCACGGCGATCGCCAGCGAGATGCGCGCCAGTTCGCCGCCGGACGCCACCTTGGCCAGCGGGCGCGGCGCCACCCCCAGGTGGCCGGCCACCAGGAACTCGACCTGCTCCAGGCCATGCGCGCCCGGCTCGCCTTCGTTCAGGGCCACCACGAAGCTGCCGCCGCTCATGCTCAGGTCCTGCATGGCGCTGGTGACGCCCTTGCCCAGCTCCACGGCCGCCTCCGCGCGCCGCTGCGACAGGCGCCGCGCCACTTCCAGGTAGGCGCCTTTCGCCTTCTCTTCCTGCTTGCGCAAGCCCTCGATGTCGCTGGCGTCGGCCAGCTGGCGCAGCTTGGCGGACAGGGCCGCGTGCTCCTCGTGCAGCTGTTCCGGCGTGGTGCGGTACTTGCGCGCGGCGCCGTGCAGCGCTTCCATGCGCGCATCCACCTCGCGCAGGCGGTCCGGGTCGAGTTCGACCTTGTCGATGTAGTTGTTGAGCGCGTACACCGCTTCCTGCAGCTGGATGCGGGCCGGCTCCATGCAGTCGAGCACGGCCTGCAGCTGGCTGTCCACGTCCACCAGCTTGCCCAGCCGGGCGTTGAGCGAGGACAGCTGCGACAGGATCGGGTGGTCGGCTTCGGAAATCGCCTGCAGCGCTTCCTGCGCGCCTTCGAGCAGGCTGGCCGCGTGCGACAGGCGGCTGTGTTCGTTGCTGATCTCGGCCCACTCGCCCGGCTTCGGCGCCAGCTTGTCGAGCTCGCCCACCTGCCACTCCAGGCGCTCGCGCTCGAGCAGCACATTGCGCGCGTCGTTCTCGAATTCCTCGCGCTGGCGCACCAGCGCGCGCCAGGCCTTGTAGGCGGCGGCGGTGCCCAGCACCTCCTGGCTCGCTTCCGGGTCGCGCAGGGCGATCTGGTTGTCCAGCAGGGCGCGCTGGGCATCGCTTTTCAGCAGCGACTGGTGCGCGTGCTGGCCATGGATGTCGACCAGCATCTCGCCCAGTTCGCGCAGCTGGGCCGCGGTGGCGCTGATGCCGTTGATCCAGGCCTTGGAGCGGCCTGCGTTGTCGATCACGCGGCGCATCAGGGCCACCCCTTCGTCGTAGGGGAATTCGTGGAAACCCAGCCAAGAGGCCGCCGAGGTCGTCAGCGCGAACTCGGCGCTGATGTCGGCCTTGGCCGCGCCCTCGCGCACCATGCTCGCGTCGCCGCGTCCGCCCAGCGCCAGCTGCAGCGCATCGATCAGGATCGACTTGCCGGCGCCGGTCTCGCCGGTGAATACCGTGAAGCCGTGCGCGAACTCGAGTTCGATGGCGTCGACAATGACGAAGTCACGAATGGTAAGTGTGCGCAGCATGAAAGGTCGGGTCTCCTGTTTTTTGCTTGTCGGCGGTGGACGGCAGCTTAGGTGAGCTTGCCTTCGTTGGTCGGGTATTCGTTCCAGTGCAGCTTTTCGCGCAGCGTATGGTAATAGCTCCAGCCCTGCGGATGCAGGAAGGTGACCGTGTGCGGCGAGCGCGAGATGACGATGCGGTCGCCCAGCTGCAGGCTGGTAAAGGTCTGCATGTCGAAGTTGACGCTGATGTCGCGCCCGGCCACCAGTTCCACCACGATCTCGCTCGACTCCGGCACCACGATCGGCCGGTTCGACAGCGCGTGCGGCGCGATCGGTACCAGCACGATGCCCCGCACGCGCGGATGCAGCAGCGGGCCGCCGGCCGACAGCGCATAGGCGGTGGAGCCGGTCGGCGTGGACACGATCAGGCCGTCGGCGCGCTGGTTGTACATGAACTCGCCGTCCACGGTGAGCTTCAGTTCGACCATGCCGGCGCCGGTGCCGCGCGCCACCACCACGTCGTTGAAGGCGACGCTGCAGAAGATTTCCGCGCCGTCGCGCACCACGCGCGCCTCAAGCAGGGTGCGCTCCTCGGCGCGCGCCTGGCCCTGCAGGATCTCGTGCAAAGCCGGCACCATGCGCTCGAGCGGAATGTCGGTAATGAAGCCGAGGCGGCCAGAGTTGATGCCGATCAGCGGGATCTCGTACCGGGCCAGCTGGCGCGCGATGCCGAGCATGGTGCCGTCGCCGCCCATCACCACCGCGTAGCTGCCCTGCTCGCCGATCTCGGCCACCGACATGGCTTCGATGCCGTCGATGCCCAGGGTGTCCAGGTAGGCCGCGGTATCGGCCTCGAACACCACGCGGTAGCCGGCGCCGGACAGGAACTGGGTGAGGCGGCGCGCCGGTTCTTCGATGCCGGGCGTGTTCTGCCTTACCACGAGCGCGATGATTTTTTGCTTTTCGGGCGACACTGACATGGTCCAGGAGCAGTTGGATGGGAGTACGAGATTAACCGATTATCCCCGCGCCTGCTATACGAGAGGCAGGGCGCAGGGCACGGCGGAACCCGGCAGGCAGGCATCGATGCACTGTACAAATAAACAGTATACCGGGCGCCTGCCGGAATCGGCAAGATGGCGGCGCGCAGAGCCGTTCAGAGCAGCAGGCCGATGGCCACCGCCAGCGTCACCGCGAGCGTCAGGGTCAGTACGTGCAGGAACATCAGCACGATCCAGCGCAGCGCCGTCATGAAGCGGCCGCCGCCATATACACGCCGCATCGCGGTCGGCAGGTAGAACAGCAGCCAGCCCACCAGCACCAGGCGCACGACGTTCCAGCCGTCGGCCAGCATGACCAGGCTCAGCATCATGAAGGCGAAGGCATTGCTGTGCAGGGCGAACAGGAAGTGCTCGCCGTAGCGCCGCCCCGAGCCGAGGTAGAGCAGTTTCAGGTAGAGCGCGAACACCGGCATCATCAGGAAGATCGCGTACGGGGTGTAGCTGAAGAAGACCCGCTTGGCGGTGTCCTTGCGCTCCTTTTCGCTCAGGGCGAAGAAGCGGCCGGCGCCTTCTTCCAGCCGCGGGCTGAGCTGCCCCAGCATGCGCTTGCCCTTGTCCTGGAACTCCTTGAAGTCCGCCGAATCCTCTGTCGTGGCGGGCGGTTGGACACCGGCCGGCGCATTCAGCGCCGGCGGCGTGTCACCGCGGCTGCCGATGTTGATCTCCTGTACCCCGCCCATCTTGAACAACGCGAAGAAGATGATGCTGAAGCTCAGGTACAGGCGCAGCGGCTCGATGTAGCGCACGCGCCGGCCTTCGACGT
This sequence comes from Massilia sp. MS-15, assembly GCF_020176695.1. Lineage (GTDB taxonomy): Bacteria > Pseudomonadota > Gammaproteobacteria > Burkholderiales > Burkholderiaceae_D > Telluria > Telluria hydrophila. The sequence continues at coordinate 37,188 of NZ_JAIWIA010000040.1, forward strand.
ATTCGCGGGTCAGCAGGCCCGGCTTGAACAGCAGCAGCTTGAGCGAGTGCCACAGCTTGCCCTCGATCGCCACGTAGTGCGCGACGAACTCGTGCAGGAACTCGCGTGCGCTCGGCACGTGCAGGTGGGTCGCCTGGCCGCACTGGTGGCAGAAGTTGCCGGAAACGGCCGTGCCGCAGTTCTTGCAGGCGCTGTGATGACGGGTGTCGAGGGCTTGGGTGGTCACGGGGCTGGTCCGGCAAAATCGTCCAAGCCACCATGTTAACGGGTTAGTTGCAAAAATGCATCTGACTTCCCTGGAAAGTTTTTCCCCACCGTTCCAATTGCGCGACTGCTTCGTCCGGCCACGGTTAGGATGCACTCAACGGAAATGCAAGGAGGCCGAGATGGTGACCGAAACCAAGGACCGCTTCGTCAACACGAAGCAACCGATCGAGAACGACGGCGTGAAACGCCAGCCGCACGAGCGCGACGAAAGCCCGGACGGCCAGGACCAGGCGCCGCGCGGCGTCATGAAGCAGGCCGCCGAAGACATGGCACAGGGCCTGCAGAACACCGACTGCTATGGGACCAATGGCCAGGGACTGGAACAGGCCGTCGACCCGGCGCCCGATGCCACCGGCCAGGCCAATCCCCAGCCCGACCGCCACCGTTCGATGGCGCGCCACGACTCGGTCGATTCGGAACCGGGCAAGAACCGATAAAGGACAGATACGATGACGATCAAGCGCAATGGCAGTGCCGTCTGGAGCGGCGGCCTGAAGGACGGCAAGGGCGCCGTCTCCACCGGCAGCGGCGTGCTGCAGAATGCCCAGTACGGCTTCAACACCCGCTTCGAGGACGGGCCGGGCACCAATCCGGAAGAACTGATCGGCGCGGCCCACGCCGGCTGCTTCACCATGGCCCTGTCCGGCCAGCTGGGCCAGGCCGGCATGACGGCGCAGGAACTGCGCACCACCGCCACTGTCTCGATGGAAAAGGTGGAGGGCGGCTTTTCGATTACTGCCGTGCACCTCGACCTGGTGGCGAAGATCCCCGGCGCCAGCCAGGAAGCCTTTGACAAGGCGGCCAACACGGCCAAGGAAAACTGCCCGGTGTCGAAGCTGCTGAACGCGACCATCACGATGACTTCGCGTTTGGAAAACTAAGGGTTTGGTAGGGTGGGCGGATTCTCTGCCCACGCGTTCAAGCAGCGTATTCACAGGCGCGCCACATCCAGCGATGCTCTGCAGGATCAGCCGCCAGCGCATAAAATGGCCGCTTCCCGAATCCCCAGAAGGACACTCCATGCGCATCCTCCATACCATGCTCCGCGTCGGCGACCTGCAGCGCTCCATCGACTTCTATACCACCGTGCTCGGCATGAAACTGCTGCGCACCAGCGACAATCCCGAGTACAAGTACACGCTCGCCTTCCTTGGCTACGGCAGCAACCCGGAGCACGCCGAACTGGAACTCACCTACAACTATGGCGTCGACAGCTACGACATGGGCACGGCCTACGGCCATATCGCCATCTCGGCCGAAGACATCTACGCCACCTGCGAGGGCGTGCGCGCCGCGGGCGGCAACATCACGCGCGAGCCAGGTCCGGTCAAGGGCGGCAGTACCGTGATCGCCTTCATCACCGATCCGGACGGCTACAAGGTCGAACTCATCGAACGCAAGGACAACGCCTCGGGCGCCGGCCTGAGCAGCTAAGCCTCTGCCCGGCACGCTCTGCCGGGCTGGCGTCGTCGTTCATGGTGGATGGGCGGGTTTCCCACCCACCCGACGAAAATCAAGCCAAGGGATCGATCACGAAGGCCGGCATGCGCTCCTTGTTCTGCGCGCATGCGAGGAACTTGTCGGCGGTGGCCAAGGCCTCGTTGATGGTCACGTCCATGTCCAGGTAGCGGTAGGTGCCGAGGCGGCCCACGAAGGTCACGTTCGGCTCCTCGCGCGCCACGGTCACGTAGCGTTCGAGTTGCTGCTTGTCGCGCGCCTGGCGGATCGGGTAGTACGGGATGTCCTTCTCTTCGCACTGGCGGCTGTATTCCTTGTACATCAGGGTCTTCTCGTGCTGCTCCCACGGCGAGAAGTGCTTGTGCTCGGTGATGCGGGTATAGGGCTGGCTGTCGTCGCAGTAGTTGATGACGGCATTGCCCTGGTAGTCGCCGGTGTCGCGGAACACCTCGAAATCCAGCGTGCGGTATGGCAGGCGGCCCTCGGCATGCTTGAACCAGGCGTCGATCGGGCCGCTATAGAACACGTGCGCGTAGTCGCCCTTGGTGGCCGGATCGAAGGTGGTGTTCAGGTGCAGGGTGATGCCCGGCACGTCGAGGATCTTCTCGACCAGCGCGGTATAGCCGTCTTCCGGCATGCCCTGGTATTTATGGGCAAAGTAATTGTCGTCGTAGTTGAAGCGCACTGGCAGGCGCTTGAGGATGCTGGCCGGCAGTTCGGTCGGCTGCATGCCCCACTGCTTGACGGTATAGGTCTTGAAGAAGGCTTCGTACAGCTCGCGGCCGACGAAGCGCAGCGCCTGGTCTTCGAAGGTTACCGGGTTCTCGATCGACTTGTCGCCCAGCGAAGCGAGGAAGGCCTGGGCCTCGGCCGGACGGAAGGTCTTGCCGAAGAACTGGTTGATGGTGAGCAGGTTGATCGGCAGCGTGTAGACGGCGCCGTTGGTGATCGCCTTGACCCGGTTCACATAGGGCATGAAGCGGCTGTAGCGGTTCACGTATTCCCAGACGCGCTCGATATCGGTATGGAAAATGTGTGGTCCGTAGATATGCACCATGACGCCGGTCTCGGCATCGCGTTCCGAGTGGCAGTTGCCCGCGATATGGGGGCGCGATTCGAAGATCTCGACGGTGTAGCCTGCCTGGGCGAGCTGGTTGGCAATGACAGCCCCGGAAAAACCGGCGCCGACAATCGCGATGTTCTTTTGCATGTTTGTTTTTCCTTAGGGATGAGTTTTCTGGCGGCGGCCCGGGATGCCGCATCATGGTGGGACGGATGCTTCCGCCCAGCCAGGAAAGACACATTAACCTTGTCAGTTTATCAGCTTTGTAAAAAACACCGCCCGCGTACGACTTATCGTGCGTCAACTATTTTGTCTTGCAATCAATCACTTGACGCGCCGAAAAAACAAAAGCCCGGACCAAGCAAGGTCCGGGCTTTTTAACAGTTTCGCGCAGGACGAGCCTGCTTGGTGATGTTTATTTTTGCAGCAGATTGTTCACTGCGGCCAGGTCTTCTTCGCGCAACGAGCCGGCCGCCGCCTTCAGGCGCAGGCCGTTCAGGATGGTGTCGTAGCGCGCGCGCGACAGGTCGGTGCGGGTCGAGTACAGCTGGCGCTGGGCATTGAGCACGTCGATGTTGATGCGCACGCCCACCTGGTAGCCCAGCTTGTTCGATTCCAGTGCCGACTGGCTCGACACCTCGGCCGCTTCCAGCGCCTTGACCTGGGCCATGCCGCTGTTCACGCCGAGATAGGCCTGGCGCGCCTGCAGCGCGGCCTGGCGGCGCGTCGCTTCCAGGTCGTTGCGCGCCTTGTCTTCCAGGGCGATGGTTTCGCGCACGCGGCTGGTCACGCCGAAGCCGCTGAAGATCGGCACCGAGAACTGCACGCCGATGGCATTGTTCTTGTTCACGGCGGACAGGCCGGAAATCCGGCCGTTGGTATCGATGCGCGAGGTGTTGGCGACCAGGTCGAGCGTCGGGTAATGGCCGGCCCGGGTCTTGGAAATGTCGCGCTTGGCGATCTCGACCTGCAGCTGCGACACGGCCACGCCATAGTTCTGGTTCTCGGCCGCCGAGACCCAGGGGTCGACGTTGGCCGGCGACGGCGCGTTCAGGGTGATGCCGGATTTCAGCGGCGCCAGGCCGGCCGGCTCGGTGCCGATGATGGCACGCAGCGCGTTGCGCTTGTTGTCCAGGTCGTTCACCGCGGCAAATTCCTGGGCGATCACCAGGTCGTAGGCTGCCTGTGCCTCGTGGGTGTCGGTGATGGTCTGGGTACCGACCTCGAAGTTGCGCTTGGCCGAAGCCAGCTGCTCGGTCACCGCGGTCTTCTGGGCGCGGGTCGACTCCAGCTTGTCCTGGGCCGCCAGCACGTCGAAATAGGCCTGCGCCACGCGCGTGATCAGGTCTTGCTGGGCCTGGGCAAACTGGGCTTCGGAAATCGACTGCTGCAGCTTGCTCTGCTGGTAGGTTTCCCAGCGGTCCCAGCGGAACAGCGGCTGGGTCAGGCCGATGGTGTACTCGGTGGTGCGCAGGTTGGAAGCCGTGCCCAGCACGCGGGTCTGGACGCCGGTTTGCTGGTTGGTGACCAGCTCGCCCTCGTTCCAGGGCGAGCCGTCACGGTCGTTCTTGATGCTGCTGCCGGTGATGCCGACGGTCGGGAGAAGGCCCGCGCGCCCCTGGACGATCCGTTCCCGGCCGGCGGCGGCCGACGCGCGCGCGCTGGCGAAGGTCGCGTCGTTGGCCAGCGCCTGCTGGTATACCTGGATCAGATCGGCCGCGCTGGCATTGAGCGAAACGAAAGCACTGGCAAGCAGCACGGCAAGAAGGGGTTTCTGCATCACATTCTCCACAGGAGTCATCAAAAGTTAAGGTCAGGTCGATCTTGCGCAGCTCAGTATTTCGGCATCGAAGGATCGACCTGTACGGCCCAGGCGTGTATCCCGCCCGTCAAATTCGTTACGTTGTCAAATCCGTTACGTTCCAGGAAGCTCGCGACCTGCATGCTGCGCGCCCCATGGTGGCAGATGCACACGATCTCGCGGTCATCCGGCAGTTCCCCGGCGCGGATCGGCACCAGGTGCATCGGGATCTGGATCGAGCCCGCGATATGGCAGGTGGCGAACTCCCAGTTCTCGCGTACGTCCAGCAGCAGCGGCTGCTCGGCTTGCCCGGCTTGCGCCTGGGCCAGCCGGTCCGCCAGTTCCGGTGCGGTCAAATGCTGCATCGCGTCCTCAGAACTGGAAGCGCGAGGGTGCCTGGGCGCCGGTCAGCAGCTTGACATTGGTCTCGAACAGCTTGACCGTGTCGTATCCCGTTTCCGAGCTGCGGGTAATGATGTTGAAGCTCATCGCCGGCGCCTCGCCCAGGATCACGCCGATGCGGCCGCCCACCTTGACCTGCTCCAGCAGGGCTTGCGGCAGCACCGGCATGCCGCCCGAGACCACGATCACGTCGTAGGGCGCGCCTTTGTTCCAACCGGCGGCGCCGTTGCCTTCCTCGACCGTCACGTTGGTGACGCCGGCACGCGCCAGGTTGTCGCGCGCCAGCTTGGCCGCTTCCGGCTGGATCTCGACGGTGGTCACGTGACGCGCCTTGTGCGCCAGCAGCGCCGCCATGTAGCCCGAACCGGTGCCGATCTCGAGGACGTTCTCATGCTTCTTGATCGCCAGCTCCTGCATGATGCGTGCTTCGACCTTCGGGTTGAACATCGCTTCGCCGCCCGGCAGCGGGATCTCGACGTCCGCGAACGCCAGGTTCTGGTAGGCGGCCGGCACGAAGGCTTCGCGCTTGACGACGTGCAGCAGGTCCAGCACGTCCTGGTCGAGCACATTCCACGGGCGAATCTGCTGTTCGATCATGTTGAAGCGGGCTTGTTCGATATTCATTTGCGTTCTCAGTGGAAAAATAAATAATCCGATATTTTATCGTTGAACAGCCCCAGGACGCACATCTTAGCGATGGCTTGCCTGAGGACAGGGGAAATTGCGACAGTCTGCAGTTTGAAGGGGTTGAACGCCGAAAAAAGGGCGCGTTGGCGCAAACGACAACTCAGCTGGCGCGGGGAAGCAGGCCGTGCAGGGTGACATCGAGCAGGGATTCGAGGAAGGCCTGGGGCTGCAGTTCGTCGGATGCGCAGGGCGCCACCGCCGAATGCTTCCATGCATTGAGCATCATCATGGGTGCGATCAGCACCTGGGTCATCTGCACGGTGTCGAAAGACCGGAACTCGCCGCGCCGGATGCCGCGCTCGAGAATGCTGGAAATCATGCGCCGGGTACGGCTCATGACTTCTTCACGGTAGAAGCGCGCCAGCTCGGGGAAGTTCACCGCTTCGGCCAGCATCAGCTTGCCGATGCCGGAAGCCTTGCTCTGGCCGATCTGGCGCGACCAGTTCATCACCACGCTGCGCAGCAGCTCGGCGCTATGGCCTTCGAACTCGGCCACGGACAGCTCGGCCTTGCCCAGGAAAGGCAGGATGCTTTCGCGCACGACGGCCTTGAACAGCTCTTCCTTGTTCGTATAGTAGAGATACAGGGTGCCCTTGGACACGCCGGCTCGGCGCGCGACGTCTTCCAGGCGGGTAGCGGCGAAACCACGCTCGACGAACAGGTCAATGGCGGCAGCAAGGAGCTCGTGGGGACGGGCATCCTTCCGGCGTTCCCAACGCGGCTTGCTGTCGAGTGGACATTGCATGTTTCTGCCTAGTAACCAACTGAACAGCCTGCGAATATAGTCGGCACCGGCAGGGGAGTCAAGCAATCAATGCAATATGAAACTATCAATGTAAACAAGTATTTACGCCATTTTTGAAGCCTATCCACGCCCATAGATACGGCCGGCGGCGCGCGAGCCGTACAGGGCGCCGTCGGGATTGCGCGCCGGTTCGTCCTGCTGCTGGCGCGGCGCCTGGAATACCGCCAGCCGGTCCGCCAGCGCCGGGGCGACCCGCTCCACCATGATGTCGAGCCCGGCCATGAGACCGACCCGCACGGTGCGCGCCGGCACCACCGCCGCCTGCAGGATGGCGGCCGCCACCTGGTGCGGATCGACCTGGGGCGAAGGCAGCTTCGGCTCGCAATCCATGTAGTTGCGCGCGTGCTGGGGCAGCGGCGTATCGGCCGCGGTGGGCTCGACCAGGGTAATCGAGACCGGTGCGCCCTCCATGTGTTCGACCTCGATGCGCAGCGCGTCCGTAAACCCCTTCACGGCATGCTTGCTGGCCGAGTACATGCCCTGCAGCGGGATCGCCACCTCGGAGGCCTCGCTGCCGAGGTTGACCAGGGCGCCGCCCTGGCGCTTCAGGTGCGGCAGCGCGACCAGGGAACCATGCACCATGCCCCAGAAATTGATGTCGAACAGGCGCCGGCTGTCTTCCTCGGACACCTGGTCGAGGCGTCCGTAGATGGTGGCGCCGGCATTGTTGATCCAGGTATCGATGCGGCCGAAGCGCTCCAGCGCCACCTGGGCGATGCGCTCGACGTCGGCACGCACGGCGACGTCGGCCACGACGGCGACGGCCTCGACGCCATTCTCCACCAGGCCCTGCACCACGGCCTCGAGCACGTCGCCCCCGCGCGCGGCCAGCACCAGTTTCGCGCCCCGCTTCCCGGCTTCCTGGGCGGTGGCCAGGCCGATGCCGCTGGAGGCGCCGGTAATCACCAGGACCTGGCGGTCCAGGGGCTTGAGGGGACTGGACATGGGGCCTCCTGCTCATGGGTGTGCGATGGATGCAACGTAGCAGGAAATCGGCGGGCGACGCGCCCGCTACGGGCGGGGGAGCGGTATACTTCCGGCCTGCCTTTTTCGAGCTACCCACCCACCATGCAGTGCAGAGACAACTGCGGCGCCTGCTGCACCGCGCCTTCGATCACCAGTCCGATCCCGGGCATGCCGGATGGCAAGCCGGCCGGCGTGCCCTGCGTGCAGCTGGACCAGGACCAGCGCTGCCGCATCTTCGGCCGGCCGGAACGCCCGGCCTTCTGCGGCGGCCTGCAGCCCTCGGCGGAGATGTGCGGGTCCAGCCGCGTGCAGGCGATCCACTGGCTCGATGCGCTCGAGCGCGCGACCGCGCCTTAAGGTGGCGAATCGGGTGGCGAATCGGGCTTGACCAGGCCGAGGCGCTTTTTCTTTTTCTTGATGACGCTGGCCTGCTCGATCGCCGGTTTGATGGCCGGCGGCGGCGCGACGGGCAAAGGAAAGCCGAGGAAGGCCATCACGAAAAAGATCGGCAGCAGCACATAGAACAGCGGCCGTCTCCAGTTGAGTTTCTCTTTGAGCATGCGCGCCAGATGGTGCTGTCATTACGCAAAGCAAGACCCTACCTTTACCCGCACAGGGTAATCTCGCGACCAGGCTCCCGCGCAGTGCTACGCCACGGAACGCTGGCCGCGCGCCTGCTGCACACGCTGGAACAGTGAACCCAGGGTCAGGCCCTCGTGCCAGATCTCGTCCAGCCGCAGGCCGTACTTGTCGCGCAGGGCCCTGGCCAGGCGCTCCAGTTCCTGGGCGTCCGGCAGCCAGCGCGTCGGGTTGGCGGCGCGGTAGAGGCCCAGCACTTCGTCGTCCGGACGCAGGCGCAAGGGCTCGTTTTCGCGGAAGGACAAGGCCGACACGAACACGGACAGGAAATCGCGGATGTCCTTGCGCGAGGCGGCAGGGAAAGTGCTGCGCCAGACCCGGCCCTGCCAGGGACGGTAGTGCAAGCTGTTGGGCAGTTGCCAACCATGAAATGCTGCCCAGGCAAGCGCAGCAAGGATGAGGACAACGAAAATACTCATGCGTCCGAGTGTAGCACGCGTTGGCGCTGGCGGCGCACGACAGAATGTTGAGCTAAGCGGCAGGAACTAACCCTACGGCAACGCGAGCGCGGTACAATCATGGACCGGACACGGCTGGTGCAAAGCCGCCTGTTGTGATCGTGTTAAGCTTCGCCCCCGCCGTACTTCCACAGCCACCCCCGTAAACATCCGCACCCAGCTGACGTATTCAATGGACATTCTTCTCGCCATCAAGGCGATCATCATGGGCCTGGTCGAAGGCTTCACCGAGTTCCTCCCGATTTCCTCCACCGGCCACCTGATCCTGGCGGGCAGCCTGCTGAATTTTACTGGCGAGAAGGTCAAGGTGTTCGAGATCGCGATCCAGGCCGGCGCCATGCTGGCCGTGATCTGGGAATACCGCGCACGCATTGCGCGCGTGCTCGCCGGCCTCGGTTCGGACCCGAACCAGCGCCGCTTCGCGATCAATATCGTGATCGCCTTCCTGCCGGCCGCCCTGCTCGGTTTCCTGTTCAGCGGGCTGATCAAGGCTGAACTGTTCGCACCGGTCCCGGTGGCCACCGCCTTCATCGTCGGCGGCCTGGTCATCCTGTGGGTCGAGCGACGCCACACGGGCGATGGACACACCGCGCGCGTGGACAGCGTGGACGACATGCGCTTCTCGGACGCGCTGAAGGTCGGCCTGGCCCAGGCCTTCGCCCTGATTCCCGGCACCAGCCGCTCCGGCGCGACGATCATCGGCGGCATGCTGTTCGGCCTGTCGCGCAAGGCGGCCACCGAGTTCTCCTTCTTCCTGGCGATCCCGACCCTGCTTGGCGCCACCGTGTATTCGGTACTGAAGGAGCGCCACCTGCTGTCGATGGCCGACCTGCCGATGTTCGGCCTGGGCGGGCTGGCGGCCTTCGCCTCGGCCTTCCTGTGCGTACGCTGGCTGCTGCGCTACATCAGCACGCACGACTTCACGATCTTTGCCTGGTACCGTATCGTATTCGGTATCCTGGTCCTCGTGACCGCGCACTTCGACCTGGTCGTGTGGGCGGAATAATCAGCAAGTAAAGCATGACTACCGATTCCGGCGCCGATACCGGCGCGCGCGCCCTCCACGTCCTCCAGACCGTCTTCGGCTATCCGGCATTCCGCGGACAGCAGGGCGAAATCGTCGAGCACGTGGCCAATGGCGGCGACGCGCTCGTCCTGATGCCCACCGGCGGTGGCAAGTCGCTGTGCTACCAGATCCCGGCGCTCCTGCGCGACGGGGTGGGCGTGGTGATCTCGCCGCTGATCGCCCTGATGCAGGACCAGGTCGATGCGCTGGAAGAAGTCGGCGTGCGCGCCGCATTCCTGAATTCCACCCAGACCTTCGAGGAAAGCCTGCGCATCGAGCGCCTGGTGCGCAGCGGCGAGATCGACCTGGTCTACGTGGCGCCCGAGCGCCTGATGACCCAGCGCTGCCTGGAGCTGTTCGACGCCGCGCCGATCGCGCTGTTCGCGATCGACGAGGCGCACTGCGTCTCGCAATGGGGCCACGACTTCCGCCCCGAATACATCCGCCTGTCGGTGCTGCACGAGCGCTATCCGAACGTGCCGCGCATCGCGCTGACCGCCACCGCCGACCAGCAGACCCGGGCCGAGATCGCGCACCGCCTGCAGCTGGTTGACGCGCGCCAGTTCGTCTCGTCCTTCGACCGCCCGAACATCCGCTACTCCATCGTCGAGAAGACCAACGCCCGCAAGCAGCTGATCGATTTCATCGGCAGCGAGCATGCCCAGGATTCCGGCATCGTCTACTGCCTGTCGCGTAAAAAGGTCGAGGAGACCGCCGACTTCCTGTGCGAGCACGGCATTCGCGCCCTGCCCTACCATGCGGGCATGGAACACAGCGTGCGCGCGGCCAACCAGTCGCGCTTCCTGCGTGAAGACAATATCGTGATGGTCGCCACCATCGCCTTCGGCATGGGCATCGACAAGCCGGACGTGCGCTACGTCTGCCACCTGGACCTGCCGAAGAGCATCGAAGGCTACTACCAGGAGACCGGCCGCGCCGGCCGCGATGGCGCCCCCGCCAGCGCCTGGATGGCCTATGGATTGCAGGACGTGGTGCTGCAGCGCCGGATGATCGACGAATCCGAGGCCGACGAGACCTTCAAGCGCGTGCTGTCGATGAAGCTCGACGCCATGCTCGGCCTGTGCGAGACCTTGAGCTGCCGGCGCATGCGCCTGCTCGACTACTTCGGCGAGCGCTCCGGCCCCTGCGGCAACTGCGACACCTGCCTGATCCCGCCGGTCAGCTTCGACGGCACGGTGCCGATGCAAAAGCTGTTGTCGACGGTCTACCGGGTCGACCAGCGCTTCGCCGCCGGCCATGTGATCGACGTGCTGCGCGGCGCGCAAACGGAACGCATCAGCCAGTGGCACCACGACAAGCTCACCGTCTACGGCGTCGGCGCCGACCGCTCCGAGCAGGAATGGCGCGCCATCGTGCGCCAGGCCATCGCGCTCGGCTTCGTCACGGTGGACCACGATGCCTTCAGCTCCCTGAAGCTGACCGACGCGGCGCGTCCGGTGCTCAAGGGCGAGCAGAGGGTGCAGCTGCGCCAGTACCAGAAACCGGTCAAGGCCAAGCGGCCGTCGTCCTCACGCAGCAGCGGTTACGAGGAGCTGGAACTGTCGCGCTCCGAGCAGGCCATCTTCGACCGCCTGCGCTCCTGGCGCATGGGCACCGCGCGCGAGCACGGGGTGCCGGCCTATGTGGTGTTCCAGGATGCGACGCTGCGCGAGATCGCCAAGGTCAAGCCGGGCTCGCTCGACGCGCTGCGCGGCGTGTCGGGCGTGGGCGAGAAGAAGCTGGTGTCATATGGCGACGAGATCGTCGCCATCATCAACGAGATGATGTAGGTCCCGCGCCGGGACCTGTTATTTTTTGGTGAACACCAGGTCCCACACCCCGTGCCCCAGCTTCAGGCCACGGTTTTCGAACTTGGTCAGCGGACGGTAGGCCGGCTGCGGCGCATAGCCTTCGGCCGTGTTCTGCAGCAGCGGCTCCTTGCCCAGCACCTCCAGCATCTGCACCGCGTAGTCTTCCCAATCGGTGGCGCAATGCAGATAGCCGCCCGGCGCCAGCTTGTCGCACAGGAGTTTCACGAACGGACCCTGGATCAGGCGCCGCTTGTTGTGGCGCGCCTTGTGCCACGGGTCCGGGAAGAACACGTGCACGCCGGCCAGCGCGCCGTCGGGAATCATGTGGTTCAGCACCTCGACCACGTCGTGCTGGATCAGGCGCAGGTTCTCGATGCCCTGCTCCCCGATCTGCTTGAGCAGGCTGCCCACGCCGGGGGTATGGACTTCAACGCCAATGAAATTTTTTTCCGGCATCAGGCGGGCGATGTGCGCCGTGGTGTCGCCCATGCCGAAGCCGATTTCCAGGATGGTCGGCGCCTGGCGGCCAAAGGCCTGTTCCAGGTCCAGGCTCTCCCGCTTGTACTCGACCAGGTACCTGGGACCGAGTTCCTCCAACGCGCGCGCCTGGGCGGTCGACAGCCGGCCGGCCCGCGTGACGAAACTGCGGATGCGGTGTTCGGTCGGATCGTACAGCATGGGCCGCGCCGGGCCATTGGTGGGCTTTTCAGAAGACATGGAGAACCGTAAGAGACAGTGGTGAGGAAAAAACGGCTGTCATTATAGCCCAGGCGCCGGCACTGCCCGGGCCCGTGCGGGGCTGGAAGGGAGAATCGCGGATAATCATGCTGTTTATTTGTCCAGCCCGGAGCTCCTTCCATGCACGCCGTGAAACACCCGATCGCCACCGACGAGAACGTCGCTACCGCCCACCTGACGTCCTTCCATTACGGCAGCCCCGGGACCGGCAAGAAAATCTATATCCAGGCCGCCGTCCATGCCGACGAAGTGCCCGCCATGCTGGTGGCGCATGTGCTGCGCCAGGAACTGGAACGCCTGGACGCCGAGGGCCGCATCCATGGCGAGATCATCCTGGTGCCGGCGGCCAATCCGATCGGCCTGTCGCAGGTGATCCATGGCACGCCCTTCGGGCGCTACGACCTGGCGACCGGGATCAACTTCAACCGACTGTACCGGCATGTCGCCGATGCACTCAAGCAGTCGCTCGAAGGCAGGCTGGGCAGCGACATCGACGCCAACGTCGCCCTGATCCGCGCGGCGGCGCGGGAACAGGTCGCGCTGTGGGAGCCCGAGAGCAATGTCGAGACCCTCAAGAAGACCCTGCTGTCGATGGCCGTCGATGCCGACATCGTGCTCGACCTGCACTGCGATAACGAAGCCCTGCTGCACATGTATACCGGCACGCCGCTGGTGGAAACCGTGGCGCCGCTGACGGCCCTGCTGGGCGCCCGCGTGCTGCTGGTGGCCAAGGCGTCCGGGGGCGAGGCCTTCGATGAAGCCTGCAGCCGCCTGTGGTGGGACCTGGCCGACCATTTCGAAGGCACGGCGATCCCACCGGCCTGCGCCGCCGTCACGGTCGAACTGCGCGGCGAGAACGACGTGCGCTACGACTACGCGCGCCTGGACGCCGCCGCTTTGCTGCAATACCTGGGCCACGCCGGGGTGCTCGACATCCCTTTGCTGCCGCTGCCGGAAACCCCGTGCCGCGCGACGCCGCTGAATGCGGTCGAACCGCTGGCGGCGCCGCATGCCGGGGTACTGGTATTCCACAAGAAGCTGGGCGACATGGTCGAGGCGGGCGAGCCGGTGGCGGATATCGTCAATCCTGTCAGCGGCCAGGTGACAACACTGGTGGCCGGACATGCCGGGCTGCTGTTTGCGAGCACGGCGCATCGGCACCTGCTACGTGGAATGCATGTCTGCAAGATTGCGGGGACTGAATCGTTTCGCTCGGGCGACCTGCTGAGTGCCTGAAATATGACATTTATACAATTTGGTTAAAATTCCTGTCGAGATTATTTACACATTTAGTGATATTATTACAATAATTTCCCTAAGTCATTGATATAATTAAATATTTTCTTGCTGGCATGAGACTTGCTCATAGGTACGCAGTTATTCCTGACAACCTACTGAGACCACCCATGAAACTCTTGCCAAAACTCCTTGCTTCCGCCCTGTTCGCCACCTTTGCCAGCTCCGCCAGCGCAATCGTGGTCACGACGACCAACAATGGCGCCACCCTGGCCAACGCAATCGCCGGCAGCGGCATCGTGCTGTCGAACATCCAGTACAGCGGCGCCTCCGCCAATGCAGCCGGTACCTTCACCGGCGGCGGCGACATCGGCTTTGACAAGGGGGTCCTCCTGACGACTGGTAACGTCAACTGTGCGGTTGGCCCGAACAGCACGACCAACTGCAGTGGCCCGGGCAGCGAAACCTCGCTGAAATTCGACTTCACCAGCAACAATGGCAACGTGTTCTTCCGCTACGTGTTTGGTTCGGAAGAGTACAACGAGTACGTGGGCAGCAACTTCAACGACCTGTTCGAGATGCGCGTCAACGGCGTCAACATCGCCCAGCTCCCGAACAACGGTGGCGTGGTGTCGATCAACAACGTGAACAGCAACAAGAACTCGGGGTACTACCGCAATAACAATGCCGGCACCTACTCCAGCGGTTACGACGGCCTGACCACGGTCCTGGTTGCCCAGCTCGCCGGCCTGACGGGCACCAATACTTTTGAGTTCATCATCCGCGACACGGCCGACGAGACCTATGACTCGGGCGTGTTCATCGAAGCCGGTACCTTCTCCGACACCGCGCCGCCGCCGACCGACGTGCCGGAACCGGGCAGCCTGGCCCTGGTGGCACTGGGCCTTGCCGGCCTGGGCCGCATGCGCCGCAAGGCAAAGTAAACACCTCATCCGCGCCGGCACGGTCAATCCGGTTGGGCGCGGTTCCTCACGGACGGCCGGTCCAGGCGCCAACGCGCCTGCCGGTGCCAGCCCGGTCGCGCGATGTGTTGTGTCAAAACGTCGTGCTACGATGACGTGCCAGCTTTTAGTTGCTATTCATTTGTTTCTTGATAACCTATTAGTCCATTTGATTGCTGCAAAGAGGACCAAATGTCGGATCGCCCTGTGGTCAAGATTCCGTATCTGGATGGGTGGCGCGGCCTGGCGATCATCGCCGTCCTCGTGTGCCATTTCGGGCCACGTCCAGCGGTAGGCTGGATCGGCGAGTACGGCGTACAGATGTTCTTCGTCCTGTCGGGCTACCTGATGGGCCAGCTATTGTTCGTGAAGAAAGTCGGGCTCCCCGAGTTCTTTTTCCGGCGCGCCTCGCGCATTCTTCCGGCCCTGCTTCTGTTCATCGCGTGCATGTATCTGTATGCGCGATATCTTCAGCCTCAGCGGTATGAGGTTCCGATGGATGAACTGCTCGCGACGGTCTTCTTCCTTCGTACCTATCTGCCCAGCGACCTCAGTATCTGGGCCGGCAATTGGCCGATTGGTAATCTGTGGTCCTTGAATGTCGAAGAGCATAGCTACGTTGTCCTGGCATTGCTGGCGCTTATTGCTAGAAAGACCGGCCGCGATCGTACGGCGAGCATGCTGCTGATCGCCTGCGTCCTTGCCAGTATCGCGTTCAGTTTTTATTATTACAGTGATCCGCCGTCGGGCGCTTCGCGCTGGGCCCTTCGCAGCGAGTGCGCCGCGCTTGGCCTCCTGACTTCGGCACTGCTGTGCCAGATGCGTCAGTTTTATGAACCACGCGTCCCGCGGCATGTGTGGGCAGGCGCAGTCATCACGCTGATCATCTTGAGCGCGTTCCTGACTTCCGCCTATCGCATCAAGGGCGGCAACATCGTCTTCGCGCCCATTTTCCTGGCCATCGCACTGAACTACCTGCATTGCCTGCCCGAGCTGCTCAAAACCCTCCTGTCGAATCCAGCGCTGGTCTGGTTCGGCAAGTGCTCCTTCTCGCTCTATCTATGGCAACAGCCTTTTTATACGGCGGTGCAGAAAGCGGGACTGCCAACCATGCTTGGTCTGGCGGGGGCGATCGCGCTGGCCTGCCTGTCCTTCTACATGGTGGAGAATCCGCTTCGTATCCGGCTCAATGCATACTGGACAAACCGTCAGCGGCGGCGTGCAAGCGCCGAAGTGTCGCCGGCGATCGAGCCTACCTGAGGCAGCTACTTGAGCGTTTTCCGGTACAGGCGCCGGAGTCGAACCGCGTTGCACGATTGGCCCCTCGGCCAGCATTTCCGGATCGACTCGAGCAGATTGCCCTGCCGACCAGGTAAGCTTGTCAGCATGCGTTGCAACTGGTCCATGTGGTATTCAGGAGCGATTTCAATTCAATACGCCTCCAGCGTGCTACTGTGCTTGAATGCGCATCCGAACCGACAGCTTGACCGCCCTCCATATCGACTTGGCCATCAACCTTGCTGAGTCACATGGCATTGCTGCCAGTGCCACAAAACTGTTCCGCCTGGGAGTGCCGATTCATGCAGCCCGCCGGATACTCCTTCGGCTGGGCCAGCGGCGACGCGACTACGGAGATCAAAGGAACTTCGGTAATCTCCAATTGCCAGAGCACGCTAAAAGTAAAGCTTAAGCGGCAAACGCAGCTTCTGTCTTGGCGTGATTACCCTCGGGGAGCATGTTGGGCCAGTCGTGATTGGAGGTCCGCAGCCAGTTGGAAAAGCAGTGCGCTTGTCCGATGGAGCGGGTGAAGGGAATCGAACCCTCGTCGTAAGCTTGGGAAGCTTCTGCTCTACCATTGAGCTACACCCGCGTTGCCTGCATTCTACGCGCGTTTGACGCGCTTTGACAAATTTCCAAGACTGCGCGGCATCCGGTGCAAGCGCATCCGAACCGCCCCGTAGCATGCCTGCACCTACTCCGGCTGCGCTACCGTATAGCCTTTGGCCGCCAGTGCTGCCATCAGCCCCTTCGGATCAAGCAGGTCCTTCATCGGCAGCACCGCGAAGGTCGACGCATTGCGGGCCAGCGCGGCTTCGGCATTGGCCAGCCACATGGCCCGGTGCTTTTCTTCCGCGCCCTGGAAGGCGGGATGCTCGCGCAGGACGGCGCTGTTGCGGATGGCATTGCTGCAGCTTTCCTGCTCGCTGAAATCGAGCCGGCGGATCACCTCGATGTCGCCCGTGGCCCAGGCATGGGCGCGCACGCGCATCGCCTCGATGTCGGTCTCGAGCTGCTTTAGGGTGTACGAAAAACAGGCCACGTCCTCCAGCGGGGACTTCTTGAATTCCTGGACCAGCTGGCGCGGATTGTCCACCTTCAGCTGGTAGAGCGTGGGCGTTACCTTGAGTTTTTTCTGCGCGACCATCTTCTCGACCTGCTTGCGCACGTCGTTACCGGTCATCAGGCCGGCCTGCTTCATCGCCGCGCCGAACAGTTCATAGGCCACGAACAGCGGACGGTCCTTCTCCTTGTTCTTCGGCAGGTATTTTTCCTTGAGCGGCAGCCAGCGCGCATAGACCTCGGGCGGAAGCACATCGCGCAGGGTGGCGTCGTTCGGATTGCGGTTGACGCCGATCAGGCTGGGCAGCGCCAGCGCCGTCTGGAAGTAGGACATTTCCAGCTTGCTGGAGGGCGGCGGCAGGTATTCCTGCGAACGCCCGATGACCGCCTCGACTTCGTGCGAGCGCCACGCCATCCTGGTCGGTAGCGGCGAGTAGGTGCCGAAGATCCACAGCACGTGCTCCCCCTTCGACACCTTCCACATGCCGGGTCCGGGCTTCTGGGCCACGACCAGGATCTGTTCCGGGACAGCCTCGGCGGTCTCGGCGGAAGCGCTCACCGGCGGCGGCGTGTCGCCAGCGTTGGTCGACTGCGCCCAGGACGGCGCAGCCAGCAGGGAAAGGCACAGCACAGCAAGGGCGCGGCGGTTCAGCATGAGGACTTTCATAAGTTAAAGTTCCTCAAGGCTAGTCGTGGAAGATGAGCCAATGCTTAAAACGCATCAGCGGCCGGGAAGTTCATGCGGGAAGCATGAAACTCCCCGCGCCGGCTGGGCTCAGGTGGCGATATAGCCGTCGATCACCTCGCGGAAGCCCTTCTTGTAGGCGACCTGCAGGATATCGACGTCGTAGCGCCAGTTGGCTTCGACGATCAGCGGACCATCCGTGGTGATGGCTACGTCCCAGCCCACCGTATGCAGGCCGCCGATCGTGCCGTGTGCCTTGCGTACCAGGGCGATCACTTCGTCCCAGTGCGGCATCCGCACATCGAGAATGCGCGCCTTCGACGCCGGATGATGCGGCACGTCGACCATGCGCGGCCAGCGGCGTGAGCGCGAGCCGATCGCCGTGATCAGGCGGCCGCTTTCCACGTCGATGGCCGACACCAGGTTGCCGCTCTCCCCGTGCGAGAAATTGTCGACCTCGGAGTCGCCGACCACGATGCGCAGGCAGGCCGCCGCGACATCGATCGCATCGCCCTTGCGGAAGGTGACGACCCGGATGGTGGACAGGCCGCGGGCATGGGTGATGTCGCGGATCGCCTGGTGGTTCATCAGGCAGGGCTGGACGATCAGGGCGCTGGTGCGCTGCAGGATCTCGGCGCAGTAGCTGAAGAAATCCTCGTAGGTGCCATGGCGGCCGCTCCAGTGCAGGCCGTCCGCATCCACGCACAACGAGAAATTGCCCTTGCCGTGGGAGCCATCGCTTGGCTTCAGGAAGTAACGCCCCGGCACGAACAGTCTGGCCATCGCCGCAGGCGAGTACACATGGGGGATGGCGGTGCCGGCGCGTTCGCCCGGCGTCACCAGGGCCAGGATGGGCGCGGTCGCCACGCCGTGCGCGCGACAGTGGTCATGGAACAGCACCTTGTCGTCGGCCAGCTTGCGCGCTTCCAGCGTGGTGATCCTGGCGTAGCGGGTCTTGAGCGGCTCGTTGACGAGGTATTTGTCCCAGGTCGCGCGCGGGACATCGGCCAGGCTGTAGAGCGAAAAATTCTTGGCGCCGATGCCCCATTTGGTCCTCGCGTGCAGCGGTCCCCACAGCAGGTGCAGGTCGGCGGGTTTCTTGATCGACGATACCGCGTACAGCTGGGCACGCGTATATTCCGAAAGGACATTGATCACACGAGAAAGTTTCACGCTAAGGATCCTCCAGCTCGATTCAAGGAAAACAGCAAGGCCAGCTGATGCCGGCATTGGTGATGCCTGATTCGCATCATAACCCAGCAAGACCGTGCTTGATGTTTTCTAGCTCATACCGAATCCGGGCTGGATCCGCACCTACGCCACTTCCTGCGCGTCCAGCCGCGCTTTCATGCTGCGTGCAGGGCGAGACGCGCCGGGGCGGGGGCGGCCAGGCGCGCGGCCGGCTGCGCGTCACCATGGTCGATCCTGAATGCGCCCACCAGCGCCACCAGCGTGGCGGCCTGTTGCTGCAGGCTTTCCGCCGCGGCAGCCGCTTCCTCGACCAGGGCCGCGTTCTGCTGGGTCACGCCGTCCATCTGCACGATGGCCTGGTTGACCTGGCCGATGCCGGTGCTCTGCTCCGCGCTGGCGGCGCTGATCTCGGCGACGATGTCGCTGACGCGGCGCACGCTGGACACCACTTCCCCCATCGTCTTGCCGGCCTCCTCGACCAGCGTGGCGCCCATGCTGACCTTGTCCACCGAGTCGCCGATCAGGCCTTTGATTTCCTTCGCCGCGGCGGCGCTGCGCTGCGCCAGGTTGCGCACCTCGGTCGCGACGACTGCGAAACCGCGGCCCTGCTCGCCAGCGCGCGCCGCTTCGACGGCGGCGTTGAGCGCGAGGATGTTGGTCTGGAAGGCGATGCCGTCGATCACACCGATGATGTCGACCACTTTCTTCGAGGAGTCGCTAATCGAGGCCATGGTGTCGACCACCTTGGCCACGACTTCGCCGCCGCGGGTGGCGATGCTGGTGGCCGATTCCGCCAGCTGGTTGGCCTGGCGCGCGTTGTCGGCGTTCTGCTTCACGGTACCGTTCAGCTCTTCCATCGACGCCGCGGTTTCTTCCAGGGCGCTGGCCTGCTGCTCGGTGCGCACCGACAGGTCGGCGTTGCCCTGGCGGATTTCGCTGGAGGCCATGGCCACGGCGTCGGAGCTGCTGCGCACGCGTACCAGCACGTCCTGGATCTTGGCCACGAAACCGTTGAAGCCGCCAGCAATTTCCGCCAGTTCATCGTTGCCGCGCACGGCCAGCCGCGCCCCCAGGTCGGCGTTGCCGTTCGACAGGTCGGTCATCGCATGGGCCAGCACGCGCAGCGGACGGGTCAGGCGCCGCAGCACGCTGACCATCACGAAGCCGGCGACGATGGCGCACACCACCGACACCATCAGCGCATAGCCGACCAGCGCGCGCGCCGAGGCGGTGGCGACGGTTTCCGGGAAGGCCAGCGCGATCGACCACGGCGCCATGTCCGGATGCAGCTGCAGCGGCTGCAGCAGGTGGATCATGCCACGCTGGTCGCTATATTCGTAGGGCTTGCCCTGGCGAACTGCCTCGAGCGCGGCGGCCGGCAGGTCGTCTGCCTTCTTGCCATTGCGTGCAGGATCGACGTGGCTGGCGTACAGGCCGCCGTTCGACACCAGCGCCAGCGTGCCGCCCTCGATTCGCTCCATTCCGGCGAGGATCTTGCCCAGGCCGACCAGCATGAAGTCGGCCGAGGTGACGCCCACGGGTTTGCCGTCGACGACGATCGGCACCGCCAGCGAGGCGATCAGCTCCTCCTTGCCGTTGATCGGATAGGCGTACGGCTCGGTGAAGTGCTGCTTGCCGGTGGCCTTTGGCACGTCGTACCAGTCGTTGCCGCCCGGGGTCGTGACAAAGGCGATCGGTTCGACGCGCACGTCGCCATTGGCGCCGCGAATCCAGTAGGGCATGAAGCGGCCGGTGGCGTCGTACTCCGGCGACTTGCCAGCATATTCGGCATCCTTGCCATCCAGCGCATCGGGCTCGAAAGTCACGGTCATGCCGACGAAGTCGCGGCTGGCAAGTAGCGACGCCTTGACCAGGCCATTGACCTGTTCGCGCACCAGCGGCTGTTCGGAACCGCGGGCGGCGCCCATCACGGTGGCCATGGCCTGCACCTGCGCCATGCCTGCGCCCAGGCGGCCGCGCAGTGCGGCCGACGCTTCACGGGCGGCGGTGCGCGCCTGCGCCATCGCCGCTTCCTGCGACGAGGTGCTGCTCTCGATGCCGATGAAGGTCGAAGTAATGGCCAGGCTCAGTACGACCAGCGCGGTGGCGGTGGCGCACACCTTGGCGGTCAGGGAAAACGAAAAAGCGCGCGTGCGGCGCGGTAGCGATTGGTCGATCATCATGTCTCCGTCTTGCGTCAGAAAGTGCGCGCCAGGCTCACGGCGAATGTGCCCTTGGCGGGATTCGACACGGCGATCTCGCCGCTCGCGCGCGGCACGCCGGTGGTATAGCGGTCGTAGGCATCGGTCGCACCCCAGGCGCGGGTGTACGCGGCGGCGATGCTCCAGCCGCCGTCGAAGGTTCGGGTAACGCCCGCTTTCGCGTCGCGCCAGTCCCAGATGGCATTGCCGGCGCCCGCGACGCGGCCGTCGCCCAGATGCAGGTTGAGCGTGAAGCCGCTGCCCAGGTCGTAGTTGAAGCCCAGGTCGAGGTAGCCGGTACCGCGCGCATCCGTGATACCGAAGAAGTCGCGCGACACCGTGCGGTAATACTTCGCATAGAATGGCCCGAAGCCCAGGCCCGGTACCAGCTCGGTGTAGTCGTATCTGGTACCGGTAGCGCCGATCCGGGCGCCCGGGTAGCGGTAATGCATGGCCATCAGGCTGACATCGACCGGACCCAGGGCTCCGGCATAGCCGCCATACAGGTCCCATTCGACGCGGCCGCCCTCGATGAAGCGCTCGCTCACGGTGGATGTCCAGGTGCCGGCGGACCAGCCGCTCGGATGGACGACATCGACGCCTGCCTGCAGCGCGGGGCGGCCCCAGCTCTGGCGCATGCCGCGCGAGACATACTGCGAAGCGAGCGTGACCGTGGCGGTGACGGTGGTAGCCGGGGCGGTTTCCTGGCCGCCTGCCTGGACGGCAGGCAGGGCCAGCAACAACAGGGGAACCGGCAGCAGCCGGCGAAGTAGCGCAATCATGGTATCTCGTAGGTTCGTGGGAAGGCAGGACGCCTTGCCGTGATCGTGGCGATCAACTCAGCAATTAATGCCGCACGGAAATAATACGAGACAAATGTGAATATTCACGCGATTGTGACTTGTTCGACAACGAGATTTTGCTCGTCGTGCATCCTCGGTGCAACAATCCCAGCCAATTAGCAAACTCCAGCGGTGTCAATCCGCTTCGGACTGCGCGAGCAGTCCGTGCGCCAGCTTCATGCCCTCCACCATGACTGAAAATGCCTCGTGCTTGGCGGCTTCGTCCGGCACGCGCAGCACGTACGAAGGATGGTAGATCGTGATCACCCAGCAGCCGTCCACGCGCACCGGCTTGCCGAGAAAGTCCTTGAGCGTGACCGTGCCCTTGCGCATGATGGATTTCAGTGCAGTGGCGCCCATCGCGACGATGACCTTGGGCCTGACCTCGGCCAGTTCCTTTTCCAGCCAGTAGTGGCAGGCCTCGATCTCGCGCTGCACCGGCGTCTTGTGCAGGCGGCGCTTGCCGCGCGGTTCCCATTTGAAGTGCTTGACCGCGTTGGTGAGATAAATGGTCTTGCGGTCGACGCCGGCCTGGGCGAACACGCGGTCGAGGAGTTGACCTGCCGGGCCGACGAAGGGCTTGCCAGCCAGGTCTTCCTGGTCGCCCGGCTGCTCGCCCACGATCATGATCGGCGAATGTGCCTCCCCTTCGCCGCCGACCGCCTGGGTGGCGTACTGCCACAGTTCGCAGCGCCGGCATTCGTCGAGCCTGGAGGGCTGCTCGCGCTCCGGCTGCGCCGCTTCGGCGCTGATCGGGATGGTGGCGCCGCCGCGCCGGCCGACCGTGGCTACCTGTCCGATCTTGCGCGCCCCGAGCTCGGCCTGGCTCACCAGCGACGGCACGATCGCGCCTTCCGGCAGGTTCTTCCAGAAGCGCGACGGGATGTGGCTCTGCATCAGCTGGGCATTCACGCGCGCGGGATTGAAGATGCTGCGGTAATAGGTGAGCCACAGCGCTTCGCCCTGGTCCTCGAGCGCGGCCGGGCCGGCCATCAGGGGGCCGGCATGGTGCAGCGTGGCGCCGTCCCACAGCACGCTGGCTTCGGGGGTGGCGATCATCCAGCTGCGCTTGCCCATGCGGGCGATAAAATGCTCGGCCACCTGGGGCAGCACGTCATGGCGCGGCTCGAACCAGGCGACGAAGCGCGGGTCGCCCGCTTCAGGCGGACGTTCGCGGAATCGGATATACGCATGCATGTCGTGCTCCTCGCGGCGCACCGCCTTGACCATGCCATGCAGGCGCGCCCCGTCCGGATCGGCGGGCGACTGCACGTCGTGCTCGCCGTGCGTCCAGCGCCACAGCACGCGGTACAGGAAGGCCCAGCGGTCCGGGGCGCGGAAGCAGGCGGCGCTTTGCAGCATGTCCATCAGCGCGCGCGGGATGCGCGCGGCCGGTCCTGGCGGCGCAGTGGGTGACGATGGCGATGATGATGGCGCGGCGCCATGATCGTCCGCTCCCGCCGCGCCAGGCGCACCCGAGAACAGGTCGCCGCCATCCGCCCTGCCCCAGTCGGCCGCCTCGGGTGGCACGCCGGCTTTCAGCAGCGCGCGCGCCGCCATGCGCCATTCGGCGAAACCGTCAGGCGCCGGCGGCTGGCCGCCGGTGGCGGCGGGGACGTCGGCGGCGGGCTTCATGCCGCCTGCAGCTCCGGCCACAGGTTCATCTGCTCGGGCGCATCGGCCAGGTGGCGCCGCAGAAGGTGCGAACTGGCGGCTCCCTGCGCCGGCTTGTAGTCGGCGGTGACGATGAAGGGCGCCAGCTTCTTCATGCTGCAGCGCAGGCGCGACAGGTCTTCCCAGCGGATGCGGCGCAGGCGGCGCAGCTCGACGATGCGCTTGGCGTTGCGGATGCCGATGCCGGGCACGCGCGCGATCATGGTCTCGTCGGCGCGGTTCAGGTCGAGCGGGAAGTGCTCGCGGTTGCTGAGTGCCCAGCCCAGCTTGGGATCGACGTCGAGCGCCAGGTTGCCCGCTTGCGGCATCAGTTCGCCCGCCGTGAAGCCGTAGCCGCGCAGCAGGAAGTCGGCCTGGTACAGGCGGTGCTCGCGCAGCAGCGGCGGCGGCGCCAGCGGCACGCTTTTCGGGCTTTGCGGGATCGGGCTGAAGGCCGAGTAGTACACCCGTTTCAGCTTGTAGCTGCCGTACAGGGTCTCGGCCGTGTTCAGGATGGTGTGGTCGTCGCTGGCGTCGGCGCCGACGATCATCTGCGTGCTCTGGCCGGCCGGCGCGAAGCTGGGCGCCCTGGGTTCCTCGGCCTTTTCGTCGAGCTTGCGCCGGATCGATCCCATCGCCAGCTTGATGGTGTGGACGTTTTTTTCCGGTGCCAGGCGGGTCACGCTGTCGTGGGTCGGCAGCTCGATGTTGACCGACAGGCGGTCGGCCCAGCGTCCGGCCTCCGCGATCAGGAGCGGATCGGCGTCGGGAATGGTCTTCAGGTGGATGTAGCCGCGAAAGCCATGCACTTCGCGCAGCTGGCGCGCCACCGCCACCAGCTGCTCCATCGTGTAGTCGGACGACTGGATGATGCCCGAGCTCAGGAACAGGCCGTCGATGTAGTTGCGGACGTAGAAATCCTGGGTGAGCCTGACCACTTCGTCCACCGAGAAGCGGGCGCGCGGCACGTTCGAGCTGCGCCGGTTGATGCAGTACTGGCAGTCGTAGATGCAGAAATTGGTGAGCAGGATCTTGAGCAGCGAGACGCAACGCCCGTCGGGGGTATAGCTGTGGCAGATGCCCATGCCGGTAGTGGCCCCCAGGCCGTCCAGGCCCTCGGAACCACGCTTCGGCGCACCACTGCTGGCGCAGGACGCGTCGTACTTCGCGGCGTCGGCCAGGATTTCCAGCTTGTCGGTAAGTTCCATCGCGATCGTTGAACTGTATGGGCATACAGTATACTATCGCACCCGTAAGGGCAGGGTGGGCTTGTCTCGCGTGCGGACGGATGGGCGGTTCAAAGCCGGTGCAAAGCCGCCCGCAGGGTGGGCGGGATGACCCGCCCACCCCACACCTCAACGCAGCGGCTTGCCGTCGGCATCCACCACGGTGACTTCGCCCCAGCCGAGCGAACGCACGCCGGCCTCGATCTTGCGCAGGTCGCCGATCACCATCCACACCGCTTCGTCCGGCTTGATGAACTTGCCGGAAGCGGCGCCCAGCTGCTGCGGCGTGAGCGCGCGCACGTTCGCGGCGTACTTGCTCCAGTAGTCATCCGCCAGGCCGAAGTTGACCGTCGACAGGGCCGCCGATTCGAGCGCGTCCAGGGTGCCGAAGCGGCCCGGCAGGCGCGCCGTCATGTTGCGCATGATGCTCTCGTATTCAAGGCCCACCAGCGGACGCTCGCCGGCCACACCGCGCAGTTCCTTCTGGACTTCGCGCATCGCCTCCACTGTCTTGTCGGTCTGCACCGGCGCGATGATGTAGAACGGACGCTGGCCGCGCACATCGTTCAGGCGTGCCTGGGTGCCGTAGCTCCAGTGCTTGTCGAGGCGCAGGTTGCGGTTCAGGCGCGAGGTCGCGATGCCGCCGAAGTTGGCCATCACCGGTTCCATCGCCAGGTCCTCGGGCTGGCCATAGGCCTGCGACACGTGGGCGGCGACGATGGTCGACTGCGGCGCGTCCGGCTTGTCCACCAGGATCAGGCGCTTGCCGCGGGTCGGCGCCACGGTGGCCATCCCCTTGGCCGGGGCGGTGCCCGGCTGCCACTTGCCGAAGCTCGCTTCCAGCGCCGGCAGCAGCTTGTCCATGCTGGTGTCGCCGGCCACCACGATGGTGGCGCTGCCCGGCTTGAACCAGGTGGCGTGCCAGGCGGCCAGGTCGTCGCGGGTGAGCGACTGCACGCTGCCCTCGAAGCCGCTGGCCGGCTTGCCGTAGGCGTGCCCGGCGCCGTACAGCAGCGCAGGCACGAGGCGCAGCGCCAGGCTGTTCGGCTGCGCCTTTTCCTGGCCGATGCCGGCCAGGCGGCGGCTCTTCGACAGCGTGAACTGGTCCTGCGGGAAGCTCGGGCTCAATGCCGCTTCGGCCATCAGCGCCAGCGAAGGCGCCAGGTTGGCGCTGGTGCCCTGCAGGCGCACATAGGACATGTCCTGGCCGTTGCCGGTGTACAGGCGGGCGCCCAGGTTTTCCAGCGCGTCCGACAGCGCGAAGGCGTCGCGCTGCTTCGTGCCCTTGTCGAGCAGGTCGAGCGCCAGCGAGGCGATGCCGGCCTTGGCGGCGGAATCCGAGGCGGCGCCGGCGTCGATCGCCAGCGAAGCGTTGAAGATCGGGGCCGAGTGGCGCTCGAGCAGCACCACCTTCAGGCCATTCTTGAGCTGGGCGCGCTGCAGCACCGGGAACTTGACATCGGGCGCGTCGCCCAGGCCAGGGAGGACCTTGCGGTCCAGGGTCGACTTGGTGGCGGCCAGCTTGGGCGCCGGGCGCACCGTCATCGTGTAGTGGCTGGCGCGCAGCCAGCGGTTGGCGGCCGCCTTGACGTCGGCCGGGGTGCCGGTGGCATACAGTTCGAGGCGGTCGAGGTAGGCGTCCGGCTTGCCGCCATAGGTCATGCTTTCGGCCAGCACGTCGGAACGGCCGCCGAAGCCGCCCAGGCGCTCCAGGCTGCGCGAGAAGCCGGCCAGCTCGCTCGTCTTCACGCGCTGCAGCTCGGCCTGGGTCGGGCCTTTCTCCATCAGCTCGGCCAGCACGCGCTCCATCTCGCGCTCGACCTCGAGCGGATCGACGCCCGGCTTGACGGTGGCGACCAGGTTGAAGGTGCCGCCCAGTTCACCGTCGTTGACCGAGGCGTTCACGCTGGTGGCGATGCCCTTGTCGTAGACCAGGCGCTTGGTCAGGCGCGCGCTCTTCGAGCCGCTCAGCACGCCGGCCAGCAGGTTCAGGTGCTGGGTGTCGGCATCCTTCCAGGAACCGACGTGCCAGGCGCGGTACACGCGCACTTGCGGTACCTGGTCTTCCATCTCGTCGCGGATGTTGCGGTCCAGCTGCGGGATCCATTTTTCGGTGCGCGGCAGCGCCGGGCCCGGCGGGATCGCGCCGAAGTACTTGTTCACCAGTTCATAGGCGCGCTCCGGCGTGATGTCGCCGGCCAGCGAGATCACCGCGTTGTTCGGGCCGTAATAGGTGCGGTACCACTCCTTGATGTCGTCCAGCGAGGCGGCCTGCAGGTCTTCCATGCTGCCGATCGGCGACCATGAGTACGGGTGCGAGTACGGGTACATCTTGGCCGAGATTTCCTGCCACACGCGGCCATAGGGCTGGTTCTCGCCCTGGCGCTTCTCGTTCTGCACCACGCCGCGCTCGCGCTCGAGCATCGCCTGCGAGATGTAGTTGCCGAGGAAGCCCATGCGGTCCGATTCCAGGAACAGGGTGCGCTCCAGCGCCGATACCGGCACGTCCTCGAAGAAGTTGGTGCGGTCGGTGTTGGTGGTGCCGTTGCGGTTGTTCGCGCCGAGGTCGTCCATCGCCTCGCGGAAGCCGTGCGGGTAGTTCTCGGAACCGTTGAAGAAGAAGTGCTCGAACAGGTGGGCGAAGCCGGTCTTGCCGCGCTTCTCGTTACGCGAACCGACGTGGTACCACATGTTCACGCCGACCACCGGCACGCTGTGGTCGGTGTGGACCAGCAGGGTCAGGCCATTGGGCAGCACGAATTTCTTGTGGGCGATGCTGTAGGCCTTGCGGTCGAACTTGAAGGCTGCGCTGGCCTGGGTGCCGGCGGCCGGCGCGGCGGCGTGGGCGGGCAGCGCTGCCGCGGCGGCGAGGCCGAGCAGGAGGGGGATGGCGAGTTTTTTCATGGCGTCTCGGGGACAAGGTTGTTGTAGGTATGGGTCCTGGCCGCGCATGCGCAGCTTGAACGCGCGTGGGCGGCATAGCCGCCCACCCTACAGGAATCGCTGGGCTCACGCCAGAGGAAATGGATACATACGTAGGGTGGGGCGGCTATGCCGCCCACGCGTTCAAACCACGCCGGAAGACCCGTACGCCTTACGTAAACGCCTGCGCCTGCGCCAGCAGCTGCGGCTCCATGCGCGCCACGATCTTCTTCAGGTAGCCCGATGCCGCCACCACTCCCGCCCCGCCCGCGCGCTGCAGCCAGGCATAGGCCTCGACCAGGTCGCGCTGCACGCCCTGCCCCGCCGAATACATCACGCCCAGGTTGAACTGGGCACGCGCATGGCCCTGGCGCGCCGCGCACAGGTACCAGAAGTGCGCGGCCTCGTAGTCGCGCTCGATGCCCTTGCCGCAATCGTGGCGCAGGCCCAGCTCGAACTGGGCCAGCGCGTGGCCCTGGTCGGCCGCCTTGTGGAACCAGTCGGTGGCCTCGGCCGGATCGGCATGTTCGGCGCGGTCGAGCAGCACGCCCACCATGTACTGGGCCGGTGCGTACTCCTGGTGCGCGGCGCGGCGGTACCACTCCAGCGCCTGCGCCTCGTCGCGCGCCACGCCGGCGCCGGACTCGTAGCGCAGGCCGAGATCGAACTGGGCGCGCAGGTGGCCCTGCTCGGCCGCCTTGCGGTACCAGCCCTGCGCCGCTTCCGGATCGCGCGGCACGCCCTTGCCGGCGTCGACCAGCTGGGCCAGGTGGTACTGGGCCGAAGGCATGCCCTGCTCGGCTGCCTGGCGGTACCAGTGGGCCGCGGTGGCGGCGTCGCGTTCGACACCCTGGCCATGCTCGTAGCGCACGCCCAGGTTGTCCTGGGCGCCGGCATGGCCCTGTTCGGCCGCCTGGCGGTACCAGTGCAGGGCCAGCTCCTCGTCGCGCGCCACGCCGTGGCCGCTGTCGTAGACCAGGGCCAGGTTGAACTGGGAACTGGCGTGTCCCTGTTCGGCGGCGCGGCCGTACCACAGGATGGCACTGACGCTGTCCTGCTCCAGGTCCTGCCCCTTGTCGTAGCGCAGGCCGAGGTTGAACTGGGCCGGCGCATAGCCCTGCTCCGCCGCCTTGCGCAACCAGGCGATGGCCTCGGCGCCGCTGCTGCGCAGGGCCAGGCTGAACTGCGAGCGCGCGTGGTCCTGCTCCGCCGCGCGGCGGTACCACATGGTGGCCGTTTCCTGGTCCTGGGGCACGCCCTTGCCGGTCTCGTACATCATGCCGAGGTTGTGCTGGGCGCCCGGCTCGCCCTGGTCGGCCGCCTGGCTGAACCAGTGCAGGGCCTGGCCGACGTCGTTCGGCACGCCCTGCCCCTTGGCGTACAGCCAGCCCAGGTTGTACTGGGCCGGCGCGTAGCCCTGCTCGGCGGCGCGGCGGTACCAGTAGGCCGCCTGGCCGTAGTCCTGGGCCACGCCCTGTCCCTTCTGGTACATCACGCCCAGGTTGTACTGGGCCAGCTCGAGGTCGGCGCTGGCCGCCATGCGGTACCAGGCCACGGCCAGCTCGTGGTCCTGCGCCACGCCCTGGCCGCTGGCGTACATGAAGCCCAGGCTGTGCTGGGCCGAGGGCACGCCGCGTTCGGCCATCCCTTTCACGCGCAGGAATTCGGCCGTGTAGCGCGGCTCGGCCTTGCGTTCGGCGCGATCGGCGGGGTGGGCCGGGAAGTCGAGCATGGCGGGCGGCCTCTATGCCTGGACGGCGCGCAGGCCGAACAGGGTCGGCTGGGTGCGCAGCGACTTGATGAATTCGCCCAGCGGGATCGGGCGGTAGTACAGGTAGCCCTGCATCGTCATACAGCCGTTGGCGCGCAGGTAGCGCGCCTGCTCCTCGGTCTCGACGCCTTCCGCGATCAGGTTCAGCCCGAGGCCGCGCGCGATCGAGATGATCGCCAGGATGACCGGATAGTGCCCGCCCTCCTCGTGGATCTCCTTGACGAAAGACTGGTCGATCTTCACGGTGTGGATCGGGAAGCGGTGCAGGTAGGACAGCGAGGAGTAGCCGGTGCCGAAGTCGTCGATCGCGATCGACACCCCAAGCTGGCACAGTTTATTCAGCTGCTCGATCGCGTACTGCGGGTTGCGGATGCAGATGTTCTCGGTGATCTCGACTTCGATCTGGCCCGGCTGGATTCCGTAGCGCACCAGGGCGCCGCGCATCTTTTCGAAGAAGTCGCCGCGGTCCAGGTATTGCGGCGACAGGTTCAGCGACAGGCGTACGTGGTCGGTGCCGGAGGCGTTCCACTGCAGCATGTCGCGGCACAGGGCGCCGATCATCCAGTCCGAGATCGGCAGCATCAGGCCGTTCTCCTCCGCGAACGGCAGGAACTCGCCGGCCGACAGCAGGCCGCGGGTCGGATGGTTCCAGCGCATCAGGGCTTCGGCGCCGACGATCCGGCCGGTGAGCGCGTCGATCTGCGGCTGGTAGTACATCTCCAGCTCGTCCTGCTCGAGCGCGCGGCGCAGCGCCTGCTCGAGCGCGATCTTCTGGTGCGACACATCCAGCATCGAGGTGTGATAGAAGCTGTGGCCATTCTTGCCGAGCGCCTTGACCTGGTACATGGCGATGTCGGCGTGGCGCAGCAGCTCGTCGATCGACTCGCCGTCGGTCGGGTAGATCGCGATGCCGATCGAGGCCGAGATGTGCACTTCGTGGCCGTCCAGGTCGAAGGGGCGCTGCAGGGACTCGAGGAACTTGTCGGCGATGATGCGCGCGTCGTCGCGGTCGCGCAGCTCCGGCAGCACGATGGTGAATTCGTCGCCGCCCTGGCGCGCCAGGGTGTCGCCCTTGCGCAGGCAATCCTTCAGGCGGGTGGCGGCCTGCTGCAGCAGCTCGTCGCCCTTCACGTGGCCGAGCGTGTCGTTGACCAGCTTGAAGCGGTCCAGGTCGATGAACATCACGGCCAGCTCGGTCTTCTTGCGCTTGGCCTGGATCACGGCCAGGCCGAGGCGGTCCTTGAACAGGATGCGGTTCGGCAGGTCGGTCAGGATGTCGTGGTAGGCCTGGTAGGAAATCACCTCTTCCGCGCGCTTGCGGTCGGTGATGTCGCGCGCCACGCCGTAGGTGCCGAAGAACTCGAGCTTCTTGACCTCCTGGTCGGGCACGTGCATGCCGATCGCGTTCAGCGAGATCGTCATCAGGGTGTTGTTGAAGGTGCGCTCGTGGCCATTGCCGCCTCCGCCGCCGTTCCTGCACTTCAGGCGCAGCTCGACGTTGCGCGAGGCGCGCTCGTCGACGCGGCGCTCGTTGAACACGTAGCGCGCGCGCTCCAGGTCTTCTTCATGCACCAGCACCGAGTAGTGCTTGCCGAGCAATTCATCACGGGAGTAGCCGAGCAGCTGGTAGGCGCGGTCGTTCACGAAGGTGAAGCGGCCCTCGTGGTTCAGCGTGTAGATGATGTCCGGCGAGGAGTCCACCAGGTAGCGGTACATCTTCTCGGAGTTTTCCAGCTGGGTGGCCATGCGCTCGTTCTCGAGCGCCAGGCGGCGGCCCTTGAGCGCGTTGGCGACCGTGGCCAGCAGTTCTTCGCGCGCGTAGGGCTTGCGCAGGTAGTCGTAGGCGCCGCGCTTGAGCGCGCCGATCGCGGCGTCGATCCCGACCTCGCCGCTCATCACGATCACGTCGGCATCGATGCCCTTCTCGTTGATGAAGTCCATGATTTCGTGACCGCCGATGTCGGGCAGGCGCAAATCGAGCAGGACCAGGTCGAAGCGCAGGCGCGACAGGTGGGCCAGGGCTTCGCTGCCCGAACTGGCGGTGCTCAAGGAGTAGCCGCGGCCCTTGAGCAGTTCGTACAGCGAGGACAGCAGGCGCGGCTCGTCGTCGACCAGCAGCAGGCGTGGCTGGCCATCGGTGTCCAGCGTCGGGGAATAGGGAGCGAGCTCGCCGGGGAACATGGCGTTGTGCGCGTTCATCATGACTTCATGCGGAGCCGAGCGCGCGTGCCGGCAGCGTCATCGGGTTGCCAAGGCCGGTGCCGGCGCCGGCGCCGGACCATGCCGGCAGGAGGATTTCGAATGCGGTGCCGCTGCGGCCGCTGCGGCAGGCGATGTGCCCGCCCAGTTTCTTGACCAGGCTGTGCACGATCGACAGGCCGAGGCCATGGTGAGCGCCGTCCTTGGTGCTCTTCACCGGCGAGAACAGGTGGGCCAGCACCTCGCGCGACAGGCCCGGTCCGTTGTCACTGACGACCAGCTCCAGGTACAGGTGGCGCTCGCGGTTCACGTGGCCGCGGTTGACGATCTCGACCCGGCCGCCGCCCGGGCCCAGGGCCTCGATCGCGTTCTTCACCAGGTTCACCAGGATCTGCTTGAGCACGTCGGCGTCACCCTCGATGCGGGTCGCTTCCTCGTGCATGGTGACCGCGATCTCCACCGAGGCGGGCACGAAGCCGGTGCTGCGGAACAGGCGCTGCACGTCGTCGACCACCTTGGCCACGTCGGTCGGACGCGGGCCGGCATCGCTCGGCTTCAGGTCGGCCAGGCTGCTGACCAGCTGGCCGACGCGGTCGATTTCCTCGTTCAGGATCGACATCTCGCCGCTCACCGGCTCCTGGCGCGCCAGCTTGCTGTCGAGGACACTCAGGTAGTTCTTGATGATCGACAGCGGGTTGTTCACCTCGTGCACCACGCGGCGCGAGGCTTCGCGGTATTCCTCGGCCACGTGCGCCAGCTGGCGCCGCGCATGGCCGCGCTCGAGCAGCATGTTTTCCAGCGCACTGGCGGCCTGCGCCCCGAAGGACTGCATGAAGCGCTCGCGCCGCTGGCAGTACGGGACCTGCCAGGCGGCGATGCCGCCGATCAGCACGCCCAGGCAGCGCGCGCCGGCCACCAGCGGCACGCACACCAGGCTGTCGGTGCCGAGCATGCGCAGCAGCTGCTCCTCGGCCAGGCCGACCGGTTCACCCGCGCCGTGCTCGCGTCCGATGAAGGCCGGACGGCGCTCCAGCGCGCTCTTGGCGATGGCGCCGCCCTTGGCCAGCGGCACCGCGAATTCGGCGATGCGCTGGCTGCCCTGGGTGGGTGCGCCCACCAGCGCATGGCCGGTCGGATTTTCCAGCAGCACCACGGCGCTGCCGAAGTCGAACAGGATGCGCGCCGAGCGCGTCATCGCTTCCAGCAAACCCGATTCGCCCTGCGTACGCGCGAAGCTCTGCCCTACTTCCGAGACCAGCACCATGTTGCGCACCTCTTCCGACAGGCGCTGCTGCACCGGATCGAGCGCGGGCGGCGCGAAGGCCGGCGGCGCCGGCACGTCGTCGGCGCCCTGCAGGTCGATGCCCAGGTGGGCGGCCGCCTTCTCGACCTGGCGCGCGGCGCCCAGCAGCATCGGTTCGACCTGGCCGGCATCGATGCCGCACAGGGCGGCCGCTTCCAGCACCAGCGTCTCGTCCTGCGGATGGCAGGACAGCACATGGGCCAGGCGCACGATGCGGATCAAGGGGTGGGCCGACTCCAGGCGTTCGCTCGGCTCATGGTGGTACAGCACGGCGTCGGCCAGGAAGGAGTCGAGCTGCCAGCGCTCGATCAGCCAGGCGCCGGCTTCGGCATGGGTGATCTGCAGCGTGCGCTGCTCGACCGCGCACAGGTCTTCGTCGTCGCGCGCGGTGAAGTTGTAGGCGTATTCCTTGGGCGCGGTGGCCAGCAGCGCCAGGCGGCCGACGTTGTGCAGCAGGCCGGCGAGATAGGCTTCTTCCAGGTGCGGGTAGTCGACCGCGCGCGCGATCTCCTTGGCCATCACCGCTGCGCTCAGCGAATTCTTCCAGAACGCGCGCAGGTCGGTGCTGCCCGAATGCGGAAAATTATTAAAGGTCTGGAACACCGAATCGCTGATGACCAGGGTCTTGATCATGTCGGTGCCGAGGGCGACCAGCGACTGCTCGAGGTTGACGTTGCGGTGGTGGCGCTGGTAGGCGGAACTGTTGGCGACGGCCAGCAGCTTGCCGGTCATGCCGGCATCCTTCGAAATCAGGGCGGCCAGTTCCGGCATGCCGAGGTCGTCGGCCTGCAGGTGTTCGATGAGACGCACGAGGATCTGCGGCATGGCCGGCAGACGGGCAATCAACAGGCGATTGCGGATATCCTGATCCGAAGCTTGCATGGTCTCAAACGTGGCCGCTTGTCGAGGGTTGTTCCAGGCAACCCAGGACGGGCTGCCACAAGGTCTTGCTCGTTGATCTAGCGCACAGAACAATGTTTTCACGTTTGTTCCAAGCACGAAAAACTTATCTTAGCATATAGACATTTCTGATTAGGAACAATACTTTCTGAAAAAAGTGTTGCCCGGATGTGTCGCCCCGATGTGTCGCCTGCTTCGCCCCACCCAGGCGCCGCAAAAGCGGATGAAAGATTATTTCATATATGTATGCATATATGAAAGATTATTTCATCGACATAAAAAAGGCCGGTTCCGGGCCGGGGGCAAGCTACGGCATCGGATAGCCGTCGCGGATCTTGCGGCGCCGGTAGCGCCGCGCGGTTGCCCACAGTGCGATCGCCAGCAGCGTGAAGCCGGCCTGGCCGAGCGCCAGCGAGAGCACCGAATGCGAGAGCACCGGTGCGATCACGCCCGCCACGATCGCGCCCATCAGCGTGGTCACGAAGGACTGGCAGGAAGCCACGGTGCCGCGGATGTGCGGGAACAGGTCGAGCGCCAGCAGGGTCGCGCCCGGGGCGATGATGGAGCTGCCGAAGGTGAAGAAGAACATGTGGACCACGCTCCAGGGCAGCGACGGCGGCAGGAAGCTGTGGTAGGCCACGTTGAAGGTGATCGCCCCCAGCATGAAGAAGAAGCCGACCCGGATCTGGCGCGCGAAAGTGAGCTTGCCCGCCATGCGGTTGGCCGCCAGTGCGCCCAGGAAGATGCCGCTCACGGTGGGCACGAACAGCCAGGCGAACTGCGAAGGGCCGAGGCCCAGGTGCTCGGGCAACAGCACCGGCGCGGCCGCGATGTACAGGAACAGGCCGGCGAAGTTCATCGCCACCACACCCGACTTCATGTGGAACAGGAAGGAGCTGAAGATCGCGCCGTAGCTCTGGGCCAGGAAGCGCGGATTGAAAGGCTGGCGTCTTTCGACCGGCACCGTCTCGGGCAGGTGCTTCCACGAGAACCAGCCCAGCGCCACCGTGTACACGCACAGCGCCAGGAAGATCGCGCGCCAGTCGAAGAAGGTGACGATCCAGCCGCCCAGCACCGGCGCGATGGCCGGCGCGATCGAGAAGATCATGGTCACCATCGACAGCAGGCGCGCCGCCGCCGCGTCCGAATACAGGTCGCGGATGATGGCGCGCCCCACCACCACCCCTGCTCCCGCCGACACGCCCTGCATGATGCGGAACACCCACAGGTAGTGCACCGAGGAGGCCGAGGCGCAGCCGAAGGTGCCGATCGCGAACACCACCAGCGCCACCAGGATCACGTTGCGCCGCCCGAAGGCGTCGGACAGCGCCCCATGCCACAGCACCATGCCGGCGAAAGCCAGCATGTAGGCGGTCAGGGTCTGCTGCACTTCCAGCGCGGACGCGCCGAGGTTGGCGCGGATCTGCGGGAAGGCCGGCAGGTAGGCGTCGATCGAGAACGGTCCCAGCATCGACAGGCCGGCCAGCAGCGTGGCCAGGCCGCCGGCCGAGAGCATCGCGACCTTGTGCGGCGGGGGCAGCGGCACCGGCGTCACCGGATCCTTGGGCAAGTCGTCGGGTTCGGTCGGCGGCAGCATGGAGGCTTATTGCTCCTGTGTGGGTTTCGCGGGCTTGGCTTCCTCGCGCCGGTTGAAACCGGCCACCATGTCGAAGCGGAACAGGCGGCATTCGAGCGCGCCGTTGAAGAACGGGGTCTTGCGCGCTTCCTTCAGGCGCAGCAGCTTGGGCAAGCTCAGGTCCGCCGTGAACAGGAACACGGTCCAGCCGGCGAAGCGCTGCTTGAGCGTGGTGCCGAGCGCGGAATAGAAGGACACCGCCATCTCGTCCTGCGGCACCGTCGAGTCGCCGCGCACGCCGATCCGCTCGCCGTAGGGCGGATTGGTCAGCAGGATACCGGGCTGGCTGGTGGGCGGCGATACGTGCTGGGCCTCGATCTGCTTGAGCGGCACCTCGAACAGGATGCCGGCCACCTTCAGGTTATGGCGCGTCATCGCCACCATGTCGCCCGAGATGTCGGAACCGAAGATGGTCGGCTCGGTCGGAACAGGATTGGGCTTGATCTCGGCTTTGAGCGCGGCCCAGGCTTCGCGGTCGAAACCGGCGAATTTTTCAAAGGCGAAGCGGCGCCGCGCGCCCGGCGGGATGCCCTGCACCATTTGCGCCGCTTCGACCAGGATGGTGCCGGAGCCGCACATCGGGTCGAACAGCGGGACGCCCGGCTTCCAGCCGGCCACGCGCAGCATGCCGGCGGCCAGGTTTTCGCGCAGCGGCGCGTCACCGGTCTCTTCGCGCCAGCCGCGCTTGAACAGGGCTTCGCCTGAGGTGTCGAGGTAGATGATGAAGTTGCGCTGGTCGAGGAAGCCGACGATGCGCATGTCCGGCTCGCGGGTGTTCACCGAGGGGCGCTTGTTGAACTGGTCGCGGAAGCGGTCGCAGACGGCATCCTTGATCTTCAGGGTCGTGAATTCCAGGCTTTTCAACGGCGACTTCACGGCCGTGACGTCGACCCGGATCGTGTGGTTCACGCCGAACCAGTCTTCCCAGGGCTGCTCGAGCACCAGGTCGTAGATGTCGTTCTCGTTGTTGTAGCTGCGCTGGCCCATGCGCATCAGCACGCGCGAGGCGATGCGCGAGTGCAGGTTGATGCGGTAGGCGTCCACCAGCGAACCGGAGCAGTGCACGCCGCCCGGCACCTGGTTGTGCACCTTCATCGTGCTGCTGTGCTGGGCGATCTCGCCCAGTTCGTCGGCCAGTGCCGCTTCCATGCCGCGCGGGCATGGGCAAAAATAGGAGGTCATGAGGAGTACCCTTTGTCCGTTTGAATGAAATGTGTCAGGCGCCGCCGGTCCGCACCGGCGGCAATGCTATGGGGTGATGCTGTTCAGAACGGCTTGACGACGACCAGGATCACGATCGCCAGCAGCAGCAGCACCGGCACTTCGTTGAAGTAGCGGTACCAGCGATGGCTGCGCGCGTTCGCGCCGCGCTCGAATTTCCTGAGCAGCGAGCCGCAGGCATGATGGTAGCCGATCGTCACGATGACCAGCGCAAGTTTCGCGTGCAGCCAGCCGCCCTTGAACCCGAAGCCCAGCCACAGCCAGATGCCCAGCACCAGGGCCGGCACCATCAGGATGGTAGTGAAGCGGTACAGCCGGCGGCCCATGCCCAGCAGGCGCTCGGTTGCTGCCGGATGGCTTTCCTGCGCCAGGTTCACGAAGATGCGCGGCAGGTAGAACAGCCCGGCGAACCAGGAAGCGATGAAGACGATGTGCAGGGCCTTGATCCAGAGGTACATGCAGGTTCCTTGTTGTTGTCTAGCTGCGTACTTCGCCGTGTCCGAACACGACGTACTTGAGCGAGGTGAGCCCTTCCAGCCCGACCGGCCCGCGTGCGTGCAGCTTGTCGTTCGAGATGCCGATCTCCGCGCCCAGTCCGTACTCGAAGCCGTCGGCGAAACGGGTCGAGGCGTTTACCATCACCGAGGCGGAATCGACCTCGCGCAGGAAGCGCAGCGCGGCGCTGTAGTCCTCGGTGACGATCGATTCGGTGTGCTTCGAAGACCAGGTGTTGATGTGGTCGATCGCCCCGTCGAGCCCCTCCACCACCCGGATCGCCAGCACCGGCGCCAGGTATTCCGTGCTCCAGTCCTGTTCGGTCGCGTGCTTCAGCCACGGGTAGCCGGCGAGGATGGCATGGGCCTCGGCGTCGGCGCGCAGCTCGACCTGCTCGGCCTGGTACAGCTGCGCCAGCTGCGGCAGCACGGTGGGAGCGATGGCGCGCGCCACCAGGAGGGTTTCCATCGTGTTGCAGGTGCCGTAGCGGTGGCACTTGGCGTTGAAGGCGACCGGCAGCGCCTTGGCGATGTCGGCCTTGCCGTCGATGTAGACGTGGCAGATGCCGTCCAGGTGCTTGATCATCGGGACCGTCGCTTCCGCCATCAGGCGCGCGATCAGGCCTTTGCCGCCACGCGGGACGATCACGTCCACGTACTGCGGCATCGTGATCAGGGCGCCGACGGCGGCGCGGTCGGTCGTGTCGACCACCTGCACCGCGTCCAGCGGCAGGCCGGCGCCGGCAAGGCCCTCGGACACCAGTTTCGCCAGCGCGCGGTTGCAGTGGATGGCTTCCGAGCCGCCGCGCAGGATGGCCGCGTTGCCGCTCTTGATGCACAGGCCGGCCGCATCCACCGTCACGTTGGGGCGGGCTTCGTAGATGATGCCGATCACGCCCAGCGGCACGCGCATCTGGCCGACCTGGATGCCGCTCGGACGCGACTTCATGTTGGTGATTTCGCCGACCGGGTCGGGCAAGGTGACGATCTGGCGCAGGCCGTCCACCATGGTGCGGATGGCGCCGTCGGAAAGCTGCAGGCGGTCGAGCAGGGCCGGCTCCAGGCCGGCGGCGCGGGCAGCGATCATGTCTTCCTGGTTCGCCGCGCGCAACACGGCGGCGTCGCGCTCGATGGCGTCGGCGATCAGGAGCAGCGCGCGGTTGCGGGTGGCGCCGTCGGCGCGCGCCATGGCGCGCGCCGCGGCACGGGCCTTGCGGCCCATCGAGTGCATGTGTTCGGTGATGTCCATCGTGTAGCCCGTTTTCGATAATGTGTGGCGAAGTGGCGGATCGAACGTGATTCGACCGCGTGGGCGTTCGTCATTCCGGGCATTGCCCGAAATGACCCCGCCCACCCTGCCGATGTGCGTAGGGTGGGCGGATTCCGCCCACGCGTTCAACCGGCCCAGGAACAGCCGCGACAAACTTACCGCGCCACCCGCAATGCCAGCTGCAGCATGGCATCCCACGCATCCCCGGCAAACGCCTTCGCGCGCAGGCCCTTGACCATGCGGTCCACCTGCGCCGCCTCCTGCAGCGCGGCTTCCAGCGTGGCGAGCGACACGCGCCGCAGGGCCGGTTCCATCATGCGTTCGCGCGGTCCCCAGATGCGGTGTTCCTTCAGCAGCGCCCCCAGCGGCCGCCCCTGCGCCATGCCGGCCTTCAATTTTAGCAGCGTGCGGATTTCTTCACTGACGGCCCACAAGACCAGCGGCAGGGCCTCGCCCTCGCCTTTCAGGCCGTCGAGCATGCGGGCGAGGCGCGCCGGGTCGCCGTGCAGCATCGCCTCCGACAGCTTGAACACGTCGTAGCGCGCCACGTTCAGCACGGCGTCGTGCACCTGTTCGAAGCTCAGCTTGCCCGGCTCGTACAGCAGCCCGAGCTTCTGGATTTCCTGGTGCGCCGCCAGCAGGTTGCCCTCGACGCGGTCGGCGATGAAGTCCAGGCTCTGGCGCTCGGCCCCCTGTCCCTGGGCAGACAGGCGCATGCCGATCCAGTTCGGCAGCTGGGCGCGCTCCACGTTGGGGATCTCGATATACACCGCGGCCCCCTGCAGCGCCGTGACCCAGGAAGCCTTGGCGGTCTGCCAGTCCAGCTTGGGCAGGGTGATGAGGGTCAGGTTGTCGGGCCCGGGGTCCTTCGCGTAGGCCTGCAGGGCGGCGCTGCCGTCCTTGCCCGGCTTGCCGCCCGGGATGCGCAGCTCGATCAGCTTCTTGTCGCCGAACAGGGACATGGCCTGGTTCGCCGCCAGCAGCTCGCCCCACTTGAAATTGCGCTCGACCGTGAGCACCTCGCGCTCGGTATAGCCCTGGGATCTAGCGGTCTTGCGGATGCGGTCGGCCGCTTCCAGCGCGAGCAGGTGCTCGTCGCTGGTGATCACGTACAAGGGCGCCAGGCCCTTGGCCAGGTGGCCCTCGAGGGCCTCAGGCCGCAGCTGCATACAAGGGCTTCACAGCGGTTTGATGGCCGCCAGCCGGCGCAGGATCTGCTGCACCAGGTCGGCCTGCATGTCGCGGTACAGCAGCTGCTCTTCCGATTCCTTGGCCAGCACCTGCGATTCATCGAAGGCGATATTGCGGCGCAGGGTGATCTCCGTCGGGCCCAGCAGCTCCTTGTTGTTGGCATCGCGCACGCGGAACACCAGGGTGTAGCTGAGCGAGTATTCGCGCACCCGGCCCAGGCTGTTCAGCGACAGGATCGCCTTGCCGCGCGACTCGGACAGCACGTCGAACAGCGCCTGCGCCTTCGAGGCGTCGTCCTCGATGCGCACGGTGTCGCCCGCGCGCAGGTTGCGCTTGAGCTCCGTGCCCAGCGGCGAGGTCTCGGGGAAGGCCAGGTAGATGCTCTGGAAGGGCATGTTGTACTGGCCGGTCGAGCCGCGCAGCTGGAAGCCGCAGGCGGCAAGGCTGGCGGCCAGCAGGAGTGCAGCGCAGGTGCGCACCACGGTCGTCTTCATCGCTTACACCACGATGTTGACGAGTTTGCCCGGCACGACAATGACCTTCTTCGGCGTGCCTTCGATGAACTTCTGCACCGATTCCTCGGCCAGCGCCGCCGTTTCGATGGCCGCCTTGTCGGCATCCTTGGCCACCTTGACCGAGCCGCGCAGCTTGCCGTTCACCTGGATCATCAGCTCGATCTCGGACTGCTCGAGCGCTGCCGGGTCCACTTGCGGCCACTGCACGTTGAGGATGTCGCCGTGGACGGCGGCATAGCCCAGTTCCTGCCACAGGGCGTGGGTGATGTGCGGCGCCACCGGATTCAGCAGGCGCAGGAAGATCGAGAAGCCTTCGGCGACCACCGCATTCGACGCCGCACCTTCCGCCAGCTTGCTCGATTCCAGGGTGTTGAGCATCTTCATGCAGGCCGACACCACCGTGTTGTACTGGATGCGCTTCAGGTCGTAGTCGGCCTGCTGCAGCACCTTGTGCACTTCGCGGCGCAGGGTCTTCTGGGCGTCGTCATAGGACGCCTGCTGGCCGCCCTGCAGGGCGCTCGCGATGCGCTCGCGCTGCGCGTAGCCATAGGCCCAGACGCGGCGCAGGAAGCGGCTCGCGCCTTCGACGCCGCTGTTCGACCATTCCAGAGTCTGTTCCGGCGGCGAAGCGAACATGGTGAACAGGCGCGCGGTGTCGGCGCCGTACTGCTCGATTTGCGCCTGCGGGTCGATGCCGTTGTTCTTCGACTTCGACATCTTCTCGGTGCCGCCGATCGTGACCGGCTGGCCGTCTGATTTCAGGATGGCGCTCTGCGGGCGGCCCTTGTCATCAAACGTGAGCTCGACGTCCGCCGGGTTGTACCAGGTCTTCTTGCTCGATGCGTCTTCGCGGTAGTAGGTCTCGTTCAGCACCATGCCCTGGGTCAGCAGGTTGACGAAGGGCTCGTCGAATTTCAGCAGGCCGAAGTCGCGCATCACCTTGGTCCAGAAGCGCGCGTACAGCAGGTGCATGACGGCGTGCTCGATGCCGCCGATGTACTGGTCCATCGGCATCCAGTAGTCGTTGCGCTCGTCGACCATCTTCCCGTTCGAACCCGGAGAGGTATAGCGCATGTAGTACCAGGACGAATCGATGAAGGTGTCCATCGTGTCGGTCTCGCGGCGCGCAGGCTTGCCGCACTTCGGGCAGTCGCACTTCAGGAAGGCGTCGTCCTTGTTCAGCGGGTTGCCGGTGCCGTCCGGGACCAGGTGTTCCGGCAGCACGACCGGCAGGTCCTGCTCGGGTACCGGCACCGCGCCGCAGTCGCCGCAGTGGATCATCGGGATCGGGGTGCCCCAGTAGCGCTGGCGCGAGATGCCCCAGTCGCGCAGGCGGAAGGTGACCTTCTTGTCGCCCAGGCCCTGGGCCGCCAGGTCGCCCGCCACGGCGTTGACCGCCGCGATGTAGTCCAGGCCGTCGTACTTGCCAGAGTTGATGGTCTTGCCCTGCTCTTTGTCGCCATACCACTCCTGCCAGCCGTCGAGCGAGAATTCCTGGCCTTCCACGCTGACGACCTGCTTGATCGGCAGCTTGTATTTGGTGGCGAAGCCGAAGTCGCGCTCGTCGTGGCCCGGCACGCCCATCACGGCGCCGTCGCCGTAGGTCATCAGGACGTAGTTGCCGACCCAGACCGGCAGCTGCTCGCCGGTCACCGGGTGCGTCACGGTGAGACCGGTCGGCATGCCTTTCTTTTCCATCGTCGCCATGTCGGCTTCGATGACGGAACCCAGCTTGCACTCGGCGATGAAGGCCTGCAGTTCCGGGTTGTTTTTGGCCGCGTGCTGGGCCAGCGGGTGCTCGGCCGCCACGGCGCAGAAGGTCACGCCCATGATGGTGTCGGCGCGGGTGGTGAAGACGTACAGCTTGCCTTCGTTGATGGGCTCACCCGAGTCGTCCTTGATGTCGTGCGGGAAGGCGAAGCGTACGCCAGTCGACTTGCCGATCCAGTTGGCCTGCATGGTGCGCACGCGCTCCGGCCAGCCCGGCAGCTTGTTGTCGACGTAGTCCAGCAGCTCGTCCGCGTAGTCGGTGATGCGCACGTAGTACATCGGGATCTCGCGCTTCTCGATGGGCGCACCCGAGCGCCAGCCGCGGCCGTCCACCACCTGTTCGTTCGCCAGCACGGTCTGGTCCACCGGGTCCCAGTTCACAGTGCCGGTTTTCTGGTAGATGATGCCTTTTTCCAGCATCTTGAGGAACATCCACTGGTTCCACTTGTAGTATTCCGGCTTGCAGGCGGTCATCTCGCGCGACCAGTCGATGGCCAGGCCCATCGATTCCATCTGCTTCTTCATGTGCGCGATGTTCGAGTAGGTCCATTCGGCCGGCGGCACGTTGTTCGCCATCGCCGCGTTCTCGGCCGGCATGCCGAAGGCGTCCCAGCCCATCGGCATCAGGACGTTGTAGCCGTTCATCCGCAGGTAGCGGTACATCACGTCATTGATCGTATAGTTGCGCACGTGACCCATGTGCAGCTTGCCCGACGGGTAAGGCAGCATCGAGCAGGCGTAATACTTGCCTTTCGGGAAACGCGGGTCGTGTTCGACGGCTTTATAGGCGTCGATCGACTTCCAGTAGGCCTGGGCGGCTTGTTCTACTTCGGCTGGACTATATTTTTCTTGCATGATTTCTGCAGACGTAATGAGGGGTGGAACCGGACATTATACGACACTGGGCTGGTTCATTTTGCACTGCGGCGAATGCGCATGTGCCGCAA
Organism: Massilia sp. MS-15; assembly: GCF_020176695.1. Lineage (GTDB taxonomy): Bacteria > Pseudomonadota > Gammaproteobacteria > Burkholderiales > Burkholderiaceae_D > Telluria > Telluria hydrophila. The sequence continues at coordinate 79,824 of NZ_JAIWIA010000040.1, forward strand.
AAAAAACGGCCGCCACGCCTGCCTTGGCAGGGTTGGCGGCCGTCGGGACCGGCAGGCGCGCGACTAGCGCAGCACCAGTTTCAAGGCCGGCTTCTCGCCGTAGTCCTCGTAGCGCTCGTTGATGCCGCCGACGCAGAAGCTGATCTCTTCCAGCAGGTCCGGCACCGCGGCTTTCATCTGTTCGGCGTCACGGATGACGATCTCCAGTACCTCGTTCGGCTTGAGCCGGAAGCACGTCATGTTCTCCTCGTCGCGCAGGTAGCTCATGCAATCCACCCAGGCGTCGATCGAACCGGCGTAGTCCTCCGGGAAACCGAAGGCGCGCCGCGACTCGCGGTGGAAGGCGGCTTCGTCGACGATCGCTGCGCCGTTCAGTTCCACGCTGGCCATGCTCAAGCCTTCAGGCCCAGCACGTCGTCCATGCCGAACAGGCCATTCGGCTTGTCCGCCAGGAAGCGCGCGGCGCGCAGGGCGCCATGGGCATAGGTCACGCGGCTGCTCGACTTGTGGCTGATCTCGATGCGCTCACCGGTGCCGAGGAACATGACAGTGTGGTCGCCCACCACGTCGCCGCCACGCACGGTGGCGAAGCCGATGGTGGACGGATCGCGCTCGCCGGTCACGCCTTCGCGGCCGTACACGGCGCAGTCCTTCAGCTCGCGCCCGAGCGCAGTGGCGACGACTTCGCCCATCTTGAGCGCGGTGCCGCTCGGCGCATCGACCTTGTGGCGATGGTGGGCCTCGACGATCTCGATGTCGTAGCCTTCGCTGAAGCTCTTCGCCGCCATCTCGAGCAGCTTGAGGGTGACGTTCACGCCCACGCTCATGTTCGGCGCGAACACGATGCCAACCTGCTCGCCCGCGGCGCGGATCGCGGCTTTCCCGGCCTCGTCGAAACCGGTGGTGCCGATCACCATGCGCACGCCGTGCGCGGCGCAATAAGCCAGGTGCTGCAGCGTGCCTTCCGGACGGGTGAAATCAATGAGGACGTCGGCATCCTTCAGCGCGGCGGCGAGCTCGGACTGGATGACCACGCCGGTCAGCTGGCCGGCAAACGCGCCGGCGTCCATGCCGATCGAGGGAGAAGCGGCGACGTCCAGCGCGCCCGCCAGTTCGGCGTCCGGCGCGGCCAGGATCGCCTCGACCAGCATGCGTCCCATGCGGCCGCTGGCGCCGGCGACGGCAATCTTCAACTTGCTCATGGCTGCCGTTACGGTTGGATGACGGGCGCCCCGCCGACCTTGGCCGGTTCGACCGGGCGCGATTCCGCCTTGGCCTTGCTGCTGACCTTTGCCGGGCCGGCGATGCGGTCGATGTACTCGCGCTCGGTCGGCAGGTTGCCGCCCTCGAAGCGCTCGACCTTGTCGCCCTTGAAGAAGACGGTGACGCGGCTGGTGGTCAGCTCGCCGTTGCCGCGCGCGAGGTAGAACGGGAAGTCCCAGCGGTCTTCGTGGAAGACGTCGGTCAGCAGCGGCGTGCCGAGGATGAAGCGCACCTGGTCGCGGGTCTGGCCGACCTTCAGCTGGCTCAGCATTTCCTGCGAGACGAAGTTACCCTGCTGGATGTCGGGACGGTAAGGCGAGAAGATCCAGAAGAATTTCTGCAGCTTGGTCGCCTGTACGGTCTGGGCGCCGGCATTGGCCATGGTGGCCGATTTCTGGGCGTCGGCCACGATCGCGGCGGGGTCCGTTTCCACCGGCATGGCGGGACGCGTCTGGTTGCGCCAGGAGGCGCAGCCGGACAGTACCAGCGTGCATGCGAGGCCTGCCGCGAGCGCTGCCCGGGCAGAAAATCGATCAGGAACGGCTTGTTTGACGCGCATAGGTAACCTCAAAACGTTTGAGCGGGAGCTCCAAAACGCTATATCATAAAGCACTATGCCAAACTACGAGCAAGAAACGTGAGCACGCCCCATGAGTAACAACCCGACCGACCTGAAGGCAAGCGGCCTGAAGGCCACCCTGCCGCGCCTGAAGATCCTGGAAATCTTCCAGAACAGCTCGGTGCGGCACCTGACGGCGGAAGACGTCTACAAGATCCTGCTGGCCGAGAACATGGATGTCGGCCTGGCCACGGTCTACCGCGTGCTGACCCAGTTCGAGCAGGCCGGCCTGCTGAACCGCAACCATTTCGAGACCGGCAAGGCCATCTACGAGCTGAATGCCGGCTCCCACCACGACCACCTGGTCTGCCTCGACTGCGGCCATGTGGAAGAGTTCTACGACGAGGAAATCGAGTCGCGCCAGCACAAGATCGCGGTCGAGCGCGGCTACAAGATCGCCGAGCATTCGCTGGCGATCTACGGCAACTGCGTGAAAGTGGACTGCCCGCGCAAGCAGTGAGACTTGCGTCCCCCGGCACGCTTTCGTCCAGGCCGGCTCAGGGCTGGCTCAGGGCATTCGACAACAGCTTCGCCGTGATGTCCACGATCGGGATCACGCGCTCGTAGGCCATGCGGGTCGGGCCGATCACCCCCAGGGTGCCGACGATGCGGCCATTCACCTCGTAGGGCGCGGTCACCACGCTCATCTCGTCCATCGGTACCAGCTTCGATTCGCCGCCGATAAAGATCTGCACCCCGCCCGCCTTGCTGGAGACGTCGAGCAGCTGCATCAGCCCGGTCTTTTGCTCGAACATCTCGAACATCTGGCGTAGCGAACTCATGTTGGAAGACAGGTCGGATACCGACAGCAGGTTGCGTTCGCCCGCGATCACCATGTCGTCGCCCTCGGCCATGGCTTCGCTGCCCGCCTCCACCGCCACCTGCATCAGGCGGCCCATGTCGTCGCGCAGCTGGGCCAGTTCGCCGCTCAGGCGCGCGCGCACCTCGTCGAAGGTCAGGCCCGCGTAGTTCTGGTTCAGGTAGTTGGCCGACTGGGTCAGCTGGGCCGGCGAGTAGTCGGCCTCGGTCAGCAGCAGGCGGTTCTGGACGTCGCCGCGCGGATCGACGATCACCAGCAGGATCCGCTTCTCGGACAGGCGCAGGAATTCGATCTGCTGGAACACCGATTCGCGGCGCGGGCTCTGCACCACGCCGGCGAACTGCGACAGCGAGGACAGCATCTGGGCCGCGTTGGCGATGATCTTTTGCGGGTGCTGGCTCGGCAGGCGCATGTTCCGGGCACCGACCGCGTGCTCGTCGATGTGCTGCACGGTCAAGAGGGTGTCGACGAACAGGCGGTAGCCGCGCGGCGTGGGAATCCGGCCGGCCGACGTGTGCGGGCTGGCCACGTAGCCCATCTCCTCGAGGTCGGCCATGATGTTACGGATCGTGGCGGGCGACAGGTCGAGGCCGGAAATCTTCGACAGCGCACGCGAGCCGACCGGCTGGCCGTCGGCGATGTAGCGCTCGACGAGGGCTTTGAGCAGGGTCTGGGCGCGGGGTTCGAGTTCCATGGGTCCGGAAAGTACGGCAGGTAGGCTGGATGCGGTCAGCTATATTATGCACGCTCGGACGCGCATGGCGCCAGTCACGCGTGCTCGCGCCGCAGCCAGTCCAGCAGTCCGTCCAGGCTGCTCACCTCGGCGTCGGGCCGGACTTCGTCGCGCAGGTAATTGACCTGGCCGGTGCGGTTCATCCAGACGGCGCGCAGGCCGGCGCGCTGGGCGCCGTAGATGTCCAGGCGCAGGTCGTCGCCGACATACACCGCTTCGGCCGGCGCCACCTCCAGCTGGCGGCAGGCTTCCAGGAAGATCGCGGCGCTCGGCTTGGCCACCCCGAAGCTGGGCGCTGCCACCGAGGCGTCGAAGTGGCGCGCCAGGCCGATCGTCTGCAGGTCGGCATTGCCGTTGGTGACCGAGCCGATCTTCACCCTGCCCTTCAGGCGCAGCAGGCCGGGCAGCACGTCGTCGTAGGGAATCACGGCATTGCGGGCAGCGAAGAACTCGGTCATCGCCAGCTCCACCTTGGCCGCATCCTCGCCGGCCTGTTCGAAGGCGGCGATCAGGCCGGCGCGGCGCAGGGCGCCGAGGTCGAGCTGGAACGCGGGCTGGCGCGCCAGCAGCTCGAGCCGGGCCTGGCGCAGCGTCTCGATGGTGAACTGCTGCGCCACCCGCGGCGCATGTTCGCGCAGCCAGGCGAACAGGATCTGCTCGGCTTCCAGGATCACGGGAGCGATCGGCCATAGCGTATCGTCGAGGTCGAACAGGACGGCTTTGGGCCAGGCGCGGCGTGGGTTCATGGTGCGTTTCTGTCGGGTATGGGGTGAAAGCTCGGACCAAGCATAGCGAGCACGCCTGTAGAAAGCAATCGGTCACTGCCCGCTGCGACCGCCGGTTACACCGTGATACAAAGGCAAACCGTCCAGCGGCTTGGCAAATGCACTAAAATGTTGGGCGAATAATCCTTGGATGACGAGCGTCCAGACACGTGTGCGGCAATTTCTTGTGCAAGCGGTACACGTTCACCAGTCAGATTTTTTTGGAGAAATTATGAAGAGTACCTACCTGCGTGCCGGTGCCGTGCTGGCATGCGCGCTGGCGCTGTCCGCCTGCGGCGGCGGCGATGGCGAGCTGGGCATCGGCGGTTCGTTTAGCGGCGTGACCAAATCCGGACTGGTATTGACCAACAATGGCGGCTCCGACCTCGTGGTCGCCCCGACCGCGGACGGCAGGGGAACCTTCTTCTTCCCCGATCTGGTGGAGACTGATTCGAGCTACAACGTCAAGGTCAAGAGCATCCCGAGCAATGCGGTCAAGTGCGAGGAGTTCAACAATACCGGCAGGGCGGCGTTCAACATTACCAACATCGGCATTGTCTGCACCATCAAGCAGCATGCGCTGACCGGCAAGATCACCGGCCTGACCGGCGCCAACCTGGTGCTGGTCAACGGTGCCGACCGCGTGCCGGTCCCCGCCGGCGCCACCTCGTTTGCCATGGCCCCGGTCAGCGAAGACTCGCCGTATGGTGTCGTCGTGCTGACCCAGCCCGACAACCAGACCTGCACGGTCGCCAACGGCAGCGGCACCATGGGCGAAAACGACGTGACCAGCCTGGCCGTCACCTGCGGCCCGCGCGCCTAATCTTCCTGGAGCATACTGAATGAAGTTTTCCCTGATCCGTCCGGCCGGCATGCTGGCAATGGCGCTGGCCCTCGCATCCTGCGGTGGCGGCGACGACGATACCTACACGGTGAGCGGCACCGTCGAAGGCCTGGTGTATCCGAACCTGGTGATGACCAATAACGGCGGCGACGACGTGAGCGTGGCGCCGCCGGCCAAGCCCGGCGATCCGGTCACCTTCAGCTTCTCGAAGAAGCTCGAGTATGGCGATACCTACCTGGTCGCCGTCAAGACCCAGCCGCTGCACCAGAGCTGCGGAATCGACCCGAACTTCAAGCTGAGCGCCGCCGACACGGCTGGCCGCCTGGGGGCCATCAATGCGCGCTTCCGGTGCTACGTCAACGCCTACGCGGTCGGCGGAAAGATTACCGGCCTGACCAAGGACAACACCGGCCTGGAGCTCGCCAATGGCAGCGTCAGCGGCAAAGTGGCGATCTCGGCCCCGGCAGACAACACCACCGGCGCGGCCTTCGATTACCAGATCGCCGAGGTGCCATACGGCGAGACCTACAGCATTGTCGTGATCACCCAGCCGACCGGCCGATTCTGCACCGTCCAGAACCCGGCTGGCACCATGGGCGACGCCGCGGTCACCAACGTGAACATCAACTGCGTGCCGCGCTGATAGTTATCTGAAATACTTATGTCTTGTATGCGAAACAGGAATTGGATTTATATGCTGTAACGCAGCATAATGCTTCCTGTCTCCTCCAACTCTCCTCAGAAAAGAATTGGATTTCAGCCCGCTCCCGTAGCGGGCTTTTTTTTGTCCGCTCAGGACGGACGCTTGGCGCTGACCTTCACCACGGCGACCACCGGGATCTCCGCCGCTTCCACCACAGCCTCGGGCTGGGCCTTGCCGGCGTCGCCGCCGCGGGTGATCGCGGCTTGCGCATAGGTGCTGGCGCTTGCCAGGACCAGGGCTGCGACGAAGATGGCTTCCATGTTCTTGAGGATGTTCATGTGATTTCTCCTTCAGCATATCGTTGTTGGTGAGGGCCGGTTCCGGCTGTCGATGGAAGCACTGTAGCGAAGGGGCCAGCAAGGCTCCAGCGCAGTGCGACGGACTGCAGGAAACGGCGGCTGAAGGGAGGAAAACGCGTGTTGCGCCGCGATGTTGCGGCGCAAAAGAACAGACGGGAGATGGGATTAGAGCAGCTTGGCCAGGGCGACGTACTGCTCCAGCGTCACCGCTTCCGGACGGGCGCCCGGATCGATCCCGGCCTCGGCCAGCTGGGCTTCGGTAAACATTCCCGCCACGCAGTTGCGGATCACCTTGCGGCGCTGCGAGAAGGCCTTGGCCACGACTTTTTCCAGGGTGGCGGCGTCGGCTTCCAGCATCTGGCGCTTCGGAATCATGCGCACGATGGCCGAATCGACCTGGGGCGGCGGATCGAAGGCGGTGGGCGGCACGATGAACAGCAGCTCCATGTCGTAGCGCCATTGCAGCATCACCGACAGGCGGCTGTAGGCCTTGGTGCCCGGCTCGGCCACCATGCGCTCGACCACTTCCTTCTGCAGCATGAAATGCTGGTCCTCGACCAGGGGCGCGAATTCGGCCAGGTGGAACAGCAGCGGGCTCGAGATGTTGTATGGCAGGTTGCCCACCACGCGCAGCTTTTGCCCTTGCGCGACCGGGATCGATCCGAAATCGAATTTCAGCGCGTCGCCCGAGTGGACGGTCAGCTTTTCGCGCGGGTAGGCTTTTTCCAGGCGCGCCACCAGGTCGCGGTCGAGTTCGACCACATGCATGTGGTCGAGCGACTTGAGCAGCAGCGCCGTCATCGCGGCCAGGCCCGGGCCGATCTCGACCATCGTCTCGCCGCGGCGCGGGCCGATGGCGTCGATGATGTTGTCCAGGACGAGTTTGTCGGTCAGGAAGTTCTGGCCGAAGCGCTTGCGGGCGACGTGTTTCATGTGTGCTTTCTTGTTGCGTGTTCTGTTCAGGGACGGCGCGCGGCGCGCGCGGCCGCCATCTGCATGGCGGCGCGGATCGCTTCGATCATGCTGCCGCAGTCGGCCAGGCCCAGTCCCTGCGCCGCGAGGTCGAGCGCGGTGCCGTGGTCGACCGAGGTGCGCACGATCGGCAGGCCGAGCGTGACGTTGATGCCGCGCCCGAAAGTGGCGTGCTTGAGCACCGGCAAGCCCTGGTCGTGGTACATCGCCAGCACGCAGTCGGCATCCTGCAGGTACTTGGGCTGGAACAGGGTATCGGCCGGGTACGGGCCGCGCGCATCGATGCCGCGCGCACGGGCCTGTTCCAGCGCCGGGGTGATGACCTCGATCTCTTCGCGGCCAAGATAGCCGTTCTCGCCCGCGTGCGGGTTCAGGCCGGCGACCAGGATGCGCGGCGCGGCGATGCCGAATTTGTCCTTCAGGTCGGCGTCGATGATGTCGATCACCTGCGCCAGGCCTTCGCGCGTCAGCGCGGCCGGGACATCCTTCAGCGGCAGGTGGGTGGTGGCCAGGGCCACCCGCAGGTAGGGCTGCGCATCCGCCCCTGCTGCGGCAGGCTGGCCGGCCAGCATCATCACGACCCGCGGCGTGCCGGTTTTCTCGGCCAGGTATTCAGTATGGCCCGAGAAGGCCACGCCGGCGTCGTTGATCGTGCTTTTCTGGAGCGGCGCGGTCACGATGCCGTCGAACCAGCCGGCCTGCGCGCCCTCGATGGCGAGGTCCAGCGTGGCCAGCACCGCGCGGCCGTTTTCCGGGTCCAGCCTGCCCGGGACAACATGGGCCGCGAGCGGCACGTCGATCACGGCCAGGCGCTCAGTGCCGAAGTGCGGCAGGCCGCCATTGCGCAGCGCCTGGATCGACAGGGCCGAAAGGCGGATCGCGGGGTCGATCAGGCTGGCGGTGAGCGCCAGGAAGGCGGCGTCACCGACCAGCACACAGTTGGCGGATGCGCGCAGCGCCCAGGCTGCGCGGATGGCGATCTCGGGGCCGATGCCGGCCGGCTCGCCGACCGTGACCGCAAGCGTCGGACGGCGGCTTGCCTGCATGGCCATCGGATTACTGCTCCTCGCGGAACTCGACGTAGGCGCGGTCGCGCACCTGGCGCATCCAGTCTTCCAAGGCTTCCTGCAGCTTGCGCTCGCGCAGGACCTGGCGCGCCATCGCGCGTTCCTTCTGGGCGCTCTGGTCTTCGCTCTTGCGCTCGACGAGGCGCAGGATGCTGAAGCCGAACGGCGACTCGATCACGTCCGAGATCTCGCCCGGCTTCAGGGTGGCCAGGGCCTGGTCGAATTCCGGACCGGCATCGCCCGGCTCCAGCCAGCCCATGTCGCCGCCCTTGGCCGCGCTGCCCGGTTCCTGGCTGTTCTGGCGCGCCAGCTCTTCGAAGGTGGCGCTCTTGTCGAGGATCTTCTGGCGCAGCTCGCGCAGCTTCTTCTTGACCTCGTCCGCGTTCATGGTCGGCGTCGGCTTCATGAGGATCACGCTGACCCGGGTCTGCTGGACCACGTCCTTCTCGGGCGCGGCGGCATCGGCCAGGCTGCGCAGCTCGGCGATCTTGAGGATGTGGAAGCCGTTGTTGGTCTTGATGACCGGGGTGACCTGGCCGGCCTTGAGCTTGCGCAGCTCGGTGGCGAAGATCGGCGGCAGGCGGTCCGGATCGCGCCAGCCAATCTCGCCGCCCTTCAGGGCGTCCGGGGTATCGGAATAGGTGGCGGCCATCTTCGCGAAGTCGGCGCCGGTGCGCAGCTGGCGCGCCACGTCATCGGCGCGCGCGCGGCGCGCCGCGATCTGCTCGGGCGAGGCGTTCTCGGGCACGGCGATCAGGATCTGCGACAGGTTCATCTCGACCTTGTCCGCCGCCGCAGCCTTCGAGGCAGTCAGGTAGGTGTCGATTTCCGCTTCCGAGACCTGGATCTTGGAGTCGACCTCGTGCTCGCGCAGGCGCTGCATCATGATCTCGTTGCGGATGTCTTCGCGGAACTGGGCGTAGGGGGTGCCCTCTTTTTCCATCTGGTTGCGCATTTCCTGCACCGACAGCTTCTGGTTCTCGGCGATGCGGGCGATCGTGCTGTCGAGCATGCGGTCGTCGACGCGCACGCCCATTTCCTTGGCCAGCTGGATCTGGGCACGCTCGACGATCATCGCCTCGACCACCTGGCGCTCCAGCGCGGCCACGTCCGGCAGCTGCACGTTGCGCGCCTTCAGGTTCTGCACGGTCTGGGCGACGCGGCCGCGCACCTCGTTCTTCGTGATCACTTCGTCATTGACCACCACGTGGATCGAATCGATCACCTTGGCGTTGCTGGATGCCGGCGGCAGGAAGCCGCTGCCCGGCTTGGTGGCAGGCGCCGCTGCCGGCCCGGTCTGGGCCAGGACCTGGCCCGCGGTCAGCGCGCACAGCAGGGCCGTGGCGAGCAGCGCGGCAGGCTTGCCTGCGCGCTTGGTAGTGTGCAAACGGGTGGAACGCGTCATCGGGAAAGCACTCATTCAGGGTGAATAATTATTCAGTTGCCAGCCGGGCAGTGTACATCGCTGCCGTTAAGTCGTCCTTAAAATCTCAGGGACGTCCCACATTGGTATTCAGCTGCGTATAGCCCGGGACGCCTTTGCTGAACGCCTCGAGCGGGTTGCTGCCCAGGCTCAGGCGCGACAGGCCGTTGAGCTCGAGCTGGAAGAAGATCGGCGTCGAGGTGGTCTGGGCCGCGGTCACGAAGCGCTGGGCGCCGAAACGGAACACCCAGCAATCGGCCTTGTACTCGAGGCCGAGCAGGCTCTCGAGCAGCTTGCCTTTCCCGACCGGGGTCGCGCCGCCCACGCCGTACGAGCGCAGCGCATAGCTGACCCGTCCGACGCCGTACCAGCGCGCCGACAGCGGCCATTGCGCCGAGAAGTCGACGTTGCGGAAGCTGTCACGCTGATAACGGTACTCGGCGTTGACGACCTTCATCCGGGCCGGCTGCCACTGCATGCTCAGGTTCGAGCTATACAGGTTGCTGCCGGTCGCGTCGTATTGTACGCCGCTATCGAAAGTCCAGGTCTCGGAAATGCGGCCCGATGCTGCCAGCAGGACGTCCGAGCGGCTCTGGTGCACCGGTTCGCCCGGCAGGCGCACGCGCGGTTCGCTGAAGTACATGCGCTGGCCAAAAGCCATGCGCAGGCGTTCGGCGCCGTCCGGCTGGATGAAGCGCGACACCACCGCCGCGGTCAGCTGGTTGGCGTCGGACACCCGGTCGGCGCCGACGTAGCGGTTCTCGCTGAACAGCTGGGCGTAGTTGAAACCGGCGCGGCCGGTGTCGAAGTTCGGGAACAGGGTCTGGTCCTTGTACGGCGTGTACACGTAGAACAGGCGCGGCTCCAGGGTCTGGGTGACACCGCGGCCGAACAGCGAGGTGTCGCGCTCGAACACCAGGCCACTGTCGAGCGAGAAGGTGTTCAGGCTGCGCGACAGCTTGGTCGGGCCGGTATAGCTGGTGGTGCGGTCCAGGTCATACCTGGTGTGGTGGCTGATCAGCTTCGGGGTCAGGAACCAGCCCGGGCGCACGATCGGGTAGCTGGCCTGGGCCACGGCCACGGCGCGATTGCCGCGCACCCAGTCCGGATGCCGGAAGCTGACCGCCTCGGCGTCCACCGCCCAGTCGAAGCCGGCGACGTCGTAGCGGCCGGCATGGAAGTTAATCTGCGGCAGCCGGTCGTAGGGACGCGGCACCGTCAGGCGCGCATCCCTTTCCGCGGCCGGATCCTGCAGCACCTGGTAGTTCTGGGCACGCGCCGACAGGCTCCAGAAGCGGCCGACGTAGTCGGTGCGCACCTCGCGCAGCAGCTGGCGCTCGGCGCTGACCGCCACCGTGCGCGAGAAGTCGCTCGGGTATTCGTTGTCCGAGGCAGCGTGCAGGTTCCAGCCGTAGGACCAGCCCGGCCCCAGGGTCTGGGTGTGGACCGAATCCACGCGCCAGCGGTCCTCGCCGGTCTCGCGGTCATGGCGCAGGCCTTCGACGTGGGTCTCGCCGTTGTAGGGACCGCGCCCGGTCACGCCCAGGTAGCGTCCGGTGGCGCCGAGCTGCAGGCCGCGATCGAACATCATGCGCGGGAACACCGTCAGGTCGCGGTTGGGCGCGATGTTGAAGTAGTACGGCACCATCACCTCGGCCTTGCCCTTGGCGCCGAAGCCCATGGTCGGCGCCAGCCAGCCGGAGCGGCGCGCGCCCGACAGCGAGAACGACAGGGCCGGGGTGCCGAGGATGGGCACGTCCTTGAAATAGATGACGGTCTTGCCGGCCAGGCCGACGTCGCGCCCGCTGTCCAGGCGCAGCGTGCTCGATTTCAGGTACCAGTCCGGATCCGGCCCCTCGCAGGTACTGTAGGTGCCGTCGCGTACCAGCGCCACGTCCTCCCCCAGGAAGTCGATGCGCGAGGCGTTGCCCTGGGCGTTGTTCAGCTGCAGACGGTATTCGGGACGCAGCAGGTAACCCTTGCCGGTCTCCAGGTTCAGCTGCAGCTCGTCGCCCTTGTAGCGGTCGCCGAAGCGCCACATGTTCACGTTGCCGGTGGCCGTGACCTGGTCTTCGACCCGCAGGTAGCAGGCGCTGTCGGCGGTCAGGCGGGTCTGGCCGCGCGTCAGTTCGACATCGCGCTCGAGGTTCAGCTGGCGGTCGGGGCGGCCGCTGATCTCCTCGGCGCGGATCGTGACCGGCAGGTCCTGCTCGCTCGCATGGGAGGCGGGATGTGGTGCAGCGGGTACAGTCTGGGCATGCAGCGGCGCCGAGGTGGCGATCGCGGCCGTCGCCAGTACATACAATGCGCGCACTTGCCGTGGAGGAAATGGGTGGGCCGAAAACCAGCTCATGGAGAATCTGCGTGCGCCATAAAGGGCGGTATTTTTGGAATGAATCCCTTATTATATGGGAACTTACTCAACCAACCGGATTCACCAGGCCGTTTCATGTCTTCTTTGTATCAAAATCACTTCACTTCCGGCGGCCCCGACGCGCGCCTGCAGCAGCTGGCCGAATGGCTGGCATCGACCGGCCTGGTGGAAGTGGAAAGCGGCCGTCCGGCATCCGCCGATGCCAGTTTCCGCCGCTATTTCCGCTACGACGTCGTGCCCGCCATGCGCGACAAGCTCGGCGCCACCCTGGTGGCCATGGACGCGCCACCGGAACGCGAGAACGTGCCGGCCTTCATCCACGTGCAGGGCCTGCTGCAGGAAGCCGGCGTCACGGTGCCGGCGATCGTCGCGCGCAAGGTCGAAAGCGGCTTCCTGCTGCTGTCCGACCTCGGCGTGACCACCTACCTTCAGCGCCTGGACGCGGACAATGCCGCTTTCATGTATTCGGATGCGGTCGATGCCCTGCTCAAGTTCCAGCTCGCCAGCCAGCCGGGCGAACTCCCCGAGTTCGACCGCGCCTTCGTGCTGCGCGAGATGAACCTGTTCCCGGAGTGGTACATCGAGCGCCACCTGGGCGTGAAGCTCGATGCGAAGCAGCAGGAACAGCTGGACAAGGTGTTCGAAGCGATCACCGCCAACGTGCTGGCCCAGCAGCAGGTCTACATGCACCGCGACTTCCATTCGCGTAACCTGATGTGGCTGGAACAGGGCAACCCCGGCGTGCTGGATTTCCAGGACGCCGTCTACGGCCCGGTCACCTACGACCTGGCCTCGCTGCTGCGCGACGCCTACATCCAGTGGGACGAAGAGATCGTGCTGGACTGGGTGGTGCGCTACTGGCAGAGCGCCAAGGCGGTCGGCCTGCCGGTCAACCCGGACATCGACGCCTTCTACCGCGACTTCGAGTTCATGGCACTGCAGCGCCACCTGAAGATCCTCGGCATCTTCTGCCGCCTGAACTACCGCGACAGCAAGCCGCACTACCTGGGCGACCTGCCGACGGTGATGGACTACGTGCGCCGCACCGCCGGCCGCTACACCGAACTGAAACCGCTGATCCGCCTGCTCGACGCGCTCGAGGACAAGGCGCCGGCGGTCGGCTACACCTTCTGACGACGAGTCCATTCCATGAAAGCCATGATTTTCGCCGCCGGCCGCGGCGAGCGCATGCGTCCGCTCACGGACGCCTGCCCCAAGCCGCTGCTCAAGGTGCGCGGACGGCCGATGATCACCTACCACGTGCTGAACCTGGTGCGCGCCGGGATCACCGACATCGTCATCAACCACTCGCACCTCGGCCACATGATCGAGCAGGAGCTGGGCGACGGCAGCAGGTACGGCGCGCGCATCCGCTACTCGCACGAGCCGGTGCCGCTCGAGACCGCGGGCGGCATCGCCAATGCCCTGCACCTGCTGGGCGACGAGCCCTTCCTGGCGGTGTCGGGGGACATCTATGCGCCCTACTTCGACTTCTCGCAGGTGACCGATGTCCTGAAGGACAAGGACATGCTGGGCATTCCCTATCCTCCCGACAAGCGCGACATCGCCTGGCTGTGGCTCACGCCCAATCCCTGGCACAATCCGGAAGGCGACTTCGCGCTCGACATGTACACGCTGCGCAACGACGGCGACGTGAAGTGGAACTTCGCCGGCATCGGCGTCTACCGCCCCGAGATGTTCGACGGGATCAAGGCCGGGGAATTCGTCAAGTTCGGCCCCCTGATGCGCAAGTTCATCGAACAGGGCCGCGTGGGCGGCGAGTTGTACCAGGGTCCCTGGGTCAACGTCGGCACCGCCCAGCAGCTGGAAGAATTGAACGCGCCGCTGGCGGCCAAGACGGGGTCATGACCGCGGTCCCGGCTACCTGTATCGAACGCCGGGCGCGCCTGGCGGCGCGCATGCAGCCCGGGTCGGCGGCGGTGCTGGCCACCGCCCCCGAAGTGCTGCGCAACGGCGACAGCGAGTATCCCTACCGGCACGACAGCTATTTCTATTACCTGAGCGGCTTTGCCGAACCGGAAGCGGTGCTGGTGCTGCTGGCCGCGGCGGGCGATGCGCCGGTCCGCTCGATCCTGTTCTGCCGCGAGAAGAACCCGGAACGCGAGATCTGGGATGGCTACCGCCACGGCCCGGAGGGCGCGCGCATCGCCTTCGGCTTCGACGAAGCCTATCCCATCGGCGAACTCGATGCGAGGATGGCACAGCTGCTGGCCAATGTGCCGGCGCTGTACTATGCGCTCGGCCACAGCGCTGCGCTCGACGCCCAGGTGGCGGGCTGGCTCAGGGCGGTGCGCGCCCAAGGCCGCAGCGGCGTCGCCGCGCCTTCGTCCATGCACCACCTGCCGGCCATGCTCGACGAAATGCGCCTTGTCAAGGATGCGGGTGAACAGGGGCTGATGGAGCGCGCCGCACGCATTGCGGCCGGCGCCCATGCGCGCGCGATGCGGTTTACGCGCCCCGGCGTGTTCGAGTACGAGATCGAGGCCGAACTGCTGCACGAATTCCGCCGCCACGGCGCCCGGTTCCCGGCATATACCCCGATCGTGGCGTCGGGCGCCAATGCCTGTGTCCTGCACTACAACCAGAACGACCGCCAATGCCGCGCGGGCGAGCTGGTGCTGGTCGATGCGGGCTGCGAGTTCGATGGCTATGCCTCGGACATCACCCGCACCTGGCCGGTGAACGGTCGTTTCAGCCAGGAGCAAAAAGCCTTGTATGAGCTGGTGCTGCACGCGCAGGACGCGGCCTTTGCCGCGATCGTGCCCGGGCGGCCCTACAGCGGCATGCACGAGGCGGCGCTGCGGGTACTCACCGAGGGCATGCTCGACCTGGGCCTGCTCGACCGGTCCAGGTATGGCTCGCCGGAAGACGCGATCGCCGACAAGGCGCACCTGCAGTTCTACATGCACGGCACCGGGCACTGGCTCGGGATGGACGTGCATGACGTCGGGTCCTACCGCGACATGGCCGCGGCCGAGCGTCCTTCGCGCCCGCTGCTGCCGGGCATGGCGCTGACCGTGGAGCCGGGCATCTATGTGCGCCCTGCACCAGGTGTGCCGGAAGCGTACTGGAACATCGGCATCCGCATCGAGGACGACGTGATCGTCACCGACAGCGCTTGCCGCGTGCTGTCCGCGGATGCGCCGAAGGGCGTGGCGGAGATCGAAGCCTGGATGGGAGAAAGCTGATGGCGGACGACGACATCCTCGACGTCGATGTGGCGGTGTGCGGGGCCGGCCCGGTGGGCCTGGCGCTGGCGGCCTTCCTGGCGCAGCGCGGCGTGGCGGGCAGCCGCATCGCCCTGGTCGACGGCAAGTCGCTGGGCCAGGCGATCACGGACCCGCGCTCGATCGCCCTGTCCTGGGGCAGCGTGCAGCTGCTCGAGGAAGTGCGCGCCTGGCCGCTGCCGGCCACGCCGATCCACGAGATCCACGTCTCGCGCCGCGGCCAGCTTGGACGCAGCCTGATGGACCGGTCCGAGCACGCGCTGCCGGCGCTGGGCTATGTGGCGCGCTACGGCGACGTGGTGGATGCGCTGGCGCGCGCCTGCGACCGCGCCGGCGTGCGCACCCTGCGCCCGGCGCGGGTTGCGTCCTTCGATGAGGGGCCGGATTCGGTGCGCCTGCTGCTGGACGATGGCCGCCATGTGGATGCGCGGGTGGCGGTGCAGGCCGAGGGTGGCGTGTTTGGCCAGCAGGAAGGCAAGGCGCGGCAGCGCGACTACGGGCAGACGGCGATCATCGCCCGCGTGAGCGTGAGCGAGCCGGTGCCGCACCGCGCCTTCGAGCGCTTCACCGACGAGGGCCCGCTGGCGCTGCTGCCGCAGGATGGCGGCGATGGACACGGGTATGCGCTGGTCTGGTGCATGCGCCCGGAGCGCGCGCTCGACGTCCAGCTGCTCGACGACGCTGGTTTCCTGGCCCAGCTCGGCGACGCCTTCGGCACCCGCCTGGGCCGCTTTACCGCCAGCTCGCCCCGGGTCGCCTTCCCGCTCGGCTTGAACGCCGAGGCACGCGCCACCAGCCGCACGGTCGCCATCGGCAACGCCGCCCAGACCCTGCATCCGGTCGCCGGCCAGGGCCTGAACCTGGGCCTGCGCGACGCCGCCGTACTGGCGCGCCAGCTGGCCCGCGGCGCCGCGCCGGCCGCGATCGCGGCCTTCATGGCGGCACGTGCACAAGACCGCCGCCTGACGATCGCCCTGACCGACACCATGGCCCGCATCTTCGCCGGCCGCGGTCCGCTGCAGCCTTTGCTGGGCATGTCGCTGGCCGCCCTCGACGCCGTCAAGCCCGCCCGCCTGCTGCTGGCCGAACTGATGATGTTCGGCCGCCGCTAAACCCTTAGTGGGGTCAGAGTCGAATTATTTGCCAAGATCTTTCAATTCACTGTGCGTGGGCCATTAACCATAATGGCAGGCAGGTGATTGAAAGCTCGTGCTCGAAAAATCGACTCTGACCCCAAGCCGGCTTAGAGGCGGGTGACGGTATCGCAGCCGGGTGCGGCGTCTTCGTGGAACAGGTCAGCCAGGTATTCAGCCAATCCCTCTTCGCTTATCTCAACTGGGATGACGAAATCGGCTGGGCGGCGCGTACCGTCGCTCCCAGGATAAAAGGCGTGCCACGATCCCGCTTGCCCAGCGATGCCGACGATCTTGCCGAAGACCTTAAACAGCATATGGGGTCAGCGTCGAATTATTGGCCAACAGCCTAGGATCAGTTGAGGAGGCGCCATGTTTCTTGCAATGACGACTGATCTCCGGATCAATTGGTAAATAATTCAACTCTGACCCCAATAAGCTTTAGTCGACGGCCTTGACCATCGCTTCGATGACTTTCTTGGCGTCCCCGAACACCATCATCGTATTGGGCTGGTAGAACAGGTCGTTGTCCAGGCCCGCGTAGCCCGAGGCCATCGAGCGCTTGTTGACGATGATGCTCTTGGCTTTGTAGGCCTCGAGGATCGGCATGCCGGCGATCGGCGACTTCGGGTCCTTGGCCGCCGGGTTCACCACGTCGTTCGCGCCCAGCACCAGCACCACGTCGGTCTGGCCGAACTCGCCGTTGATGTCCTCCATTTCCACCACCTGGTCGTAGGGCACTTCGGCCTCGGCCAGCAGCACGTTCATGTGGCCCGGCATGCGGCCCGCCACCGGGTGGATCGCGTAGCGCACCTGCACGCCATGCTCGACCAATTTGTCGACCAGTTCCTTCACCGAATGCTGGGCACGCGCCACCGCCAGGCCGTAGCCGGGGACGATGATGACCGATTCCGCATTCTGCAGGATGAAGGCGGCGTCGTCGGCGGAACCGGATTTCACCGGACGCTGCTCTTTCGCGGTGCCGTCGTCCACCGGAGCCTCGCCGCCGAAGCCGCCCAGGATCACGTTGAAGAAGGAGCGGTTCATCGCCTTGCACATGATGTACGAGAGGATCGCGCCGCTCGAACCCACCAGTGAACCGGCGATGATCAGCATCGAATTGTTCAGCGAGAAGCCGATGCCCGCCGCCGCCCACCCCGAATACGAGTTCAGCATCGATACCACCACCGGCATGTCGGCGCCGCCGATCGGGATGATGATCAACACGCCCAGCACGAAGGACAGCGCGGCCATGACGATGAACGGGGTCCAGGCTGGCGCCACATTGTCATCGAAGCAGAACAGCAGTCCCAGCCCGATGATCGCGATCGCCAGCACCAGGTTCAGGATATGCTGGCCGGCGAAGCGCACCGGCGCCCCCTGGAACAGGCGGAATGTATATTTGCCCGACAGCTTGCCGAAGGCGATCACCGAACCGGAGAAGGTCACCGCACCCACGAAGGTACCGATGAACAGTTCCAGGCGGTTCCCGAAGGGCAGCGCGCCGCCACGCTCGGCGATGTTGAAAGCCCAGGGCTCGGACACGGCGGCGATCGCGATGCACACGGCGGCCAGGCCGATCAGCGAATGCATCGCCGCCACCAGTTCGGGCATCTTGGTCATCTCGACCCGCTTCGCGGCCACGGCGCCGATCCCGCCCCCCACCACCACGCCCAGCAGCACCAGCGCAAAGCCCATGCCGCCGCCGGTCGCAAGCTGCGCCTGCAGTTTCAGCATCAGCGCAATGGTCGTGACGACCGCGATCGCCATCCCGGCCATGCCGAAGGTATTGCCGATGCGTGCCGTCGCCGGTGACGACAGACCCTTCAGTGCCTGGATGAAGCAGACCGAGGCCACCAGGTAGAGCAGGGTCACGACGTTCATGCTGATGAAGTTCATGCCCGCTCCTCCGTTGCAGTCTTCGCGGCCGCCGGATCGCCGGACCGTTTCGGCTCCTTCTTCTTGAACATCTCGAGCATGCGGCGCGTGACCATGAAGCCGCCGAATACATTGACCGCGGCCAGCGCCACCGCGATGGTGCCGGCCACCTGCCCGATCAGGCCTTCGGTAAGGCCGGCGGCCAGCATGGCGCCGACGATGATGATGGCCGAGATCGCGTTGGTCACCGCCATCAGCGGCGTGTGCAGCGCGGGCGTGACGTTCCAGACCACGTGGTAGCCGACGTAGATGGCCAGCACGAAGATGATCAGGTTGATGATGGTGTGGCTGATGTCCATGCTTCGCTCCTCCGGTCCGGTTCTTAAGTGCGTAACACTGCGCCGTCCGCGCACACCAGGGTGGCGCGCACGATCTCGTCCTCGCGGTCGATCACGAAGCGGTCTTCCTTGTCGATGACGAGCTTGAGGAAGTCGAGCACGTTGCGCGCGTACAGGGCCGAGGCATCGGCCGGCACCAGCGCCGCCAGGTTCGGCTCGCCGATGATGTGCACGCCGTGCCGGCATACCGTCTGGCCCAGTTCCGCCAGCGGACAGTTGCCGCCCTGCTCGACCGCCATGTCGACGATCACCGAGCCCGGCTTCATGGCCTTGACCGTGTCTTCGCCGATCAGGATCGGCGCGCGGCGGCCCGGGATCAGGGCGGTGGTGATGACGATGTCGGCCAGTTTGGCGCGCTCGTGCACCAGCGCCGCCTGGCGCTGCATCCAGCTGGCGGGCATCGGGCGCGCATAGCCGCCCACGCCTTGCGCGATGTCGCGCTCTTCATCGGTTTCGTAAGGCACGTCGATGAACTTGGCGCCGAGCGACTCGACCTGCTCCTTCACGGGCGGGCGCACGTCCGAGGCTTCGATCACGGCGCCCAGGCGCTTGGCCGTGGCGATCGCCTGCAGGCCGGCGACGCCCACGCCCATGACCAGCACGCGCGCAGCCTTGACCGTGCCGGCCGCCGTCATCAGCATCGGCATGAAGCGCCCATAGGTGTTCGCCGCCAGCAGCACGGCCTTGTAGCCGGCGATGTTGGCCTGGCTCGACAGCACGTCCATCGACTGGGCGCGCGTGATGCGCGGTGCAGCCTCGAGGGCGAAGGCGGTGAGGCCGGCACCGGCCAGCTGCGCCAGGTTCTCGGTATCGAAGGGATTGAGCATGCCGACCAGGACGCTGCCGGGCCGCATGCGGGCGCGTTCGGCGCCGTCCGGGCTGCGCACCTTGAGCACCAGCTCGGCGCCGAGGGCGCCGGCGCCATCGACGATGGTGGCGCCCGCAGCCTCGTAGGCGGCATCGGGACAGGAGGCGCGCAGGCCGGCGCCACTTTCCACCAGCACCTGGTGGCGCGCGGCCAGCTTCTTGACGGTTTCGGGAGTTGCAGCCACGCGGGTCTCGCCCGGCCGGGTCTCGGCCGGTATGCCAATTCTCATGAATCCCTCCGTTCAGTGGACCATTCTGGCCACAATCTACCATGTAATTACGACAATTGCTCGATATCAAATACCAAAAAACCAATATTCAATTCTGGCAAAGGCGCCGGAATGTGACCAGCCTGGCGGCTTGGCAGTTTGCAATGAATCAAGGCGATTTAACGACAGGCAAGCGCACCGTATCCGGCACGGATGAGCAGAGCTGCCCGCTGTCAAGGTAGAATGTCGGCTCATTTTCAAGGACGCGCATGACCGATATCTTCAAACCATCCGTGACCGTCGCTGCGATCATCGAGCGCGATGGACGCTTCCTGCTGATCGAGGAAGAGACGAGCGAGGGCGTGAAGCTGAACCAGCCGGCGGGCCACCTCGACCCGTACGAGTCGCTCGAGCAGGCGGTGGTGCGCGAAGCGCTGGAGGAAACGGCGCACGAATTCGTCCCGACCGCGCTGGTGGGCATGTACATGTCGCGCTACCATTCGAAGTCGCGCGGCACCGAAGTGACCTACCTGCGCTTCACCTTCTGCGGTCATGCCGGCCGCGAACTGGACCAGCCGCTCGACGAAGGCATCCTGCGCACCATGTGGATGACGCGCGACGAGATCGCCGCCTCTGCCTCCCGCCACCGCAGCCCGATCGTGCTGCAGTGCGTGGACGACTACCTGGCCGGCCACCGTACCCCGCTGCACCTGCTGTACACCCATCCTTCGGTCTTCGAAGGCGGAATCTAAAAGAACGGAAGCGAAGTCAAACAAGATGAGCAAGAAAAAAGTCGTGATCGGGATGTCGGGCGGCGTCGACTCCTCGGTCGCGGCGTGGATGCTGAAGGAACAGGGCTACGAAGTCATCGGCCTGTTCATGAAGAACTGGGAAGACGACGACGATTCGGAATACTGCTCGACGCGCCAGGACTGGATCGATGCGGCCAGCGTGGCCGACGTGGTCGGCGTGGACATCGAGGCCGTCAACTTCGCCGCCGAATACAAGGACCGCGTGTTCGCGGAATTCCTGCGCGAGTACCAGGCCGGCCGTACCCCGAACCCGGACGTGCTGTGCAACGCCGAGATCAAGTTCAAGGCCTTCCTCGACCATGCCATGAAGCTGGGCGCCGACCTGATCGCGACCGGCCACTACGCGCGCGTGCGCGAAAATGACGGCCGTTTCGAACTCCTCAAGGCGTTCGACCACACCAAGGACCAAAGCTACTTCCTGCACCGCCTGAACCAGGCCCAGCTGTCGAAGTCGCTGTTCCCGCTGGGCGAGATCCCGAAGACGGAAGTGCGCAAGATCGCCGAACGCCTGCAATTGCCGAACGCGGCCAAGAAGGATTCGACTGGCATCTGCTTCATCGGCGAGCGCCCGTTCCGCGACTTCCTGAACCGCTACCTGGCACACAAGCCGGGCCCGATGAAGCTCGACACCGGCGAAACCGTGGGCGAACACATCGGCCTGTCGTTCTACACGCTCGGCCAGCGCAAGGGCATCGGCATCGGCGGCCTGAAGTCGCGCAAGAACGCGGACGGCACCAGCGAGCCGTGGTTCGTGGCGCGCAAGGACGTGGCCAGCAACACCCTGTACATCGTGCAGGGACACGACCATCCGTGGCTGCTGTCGCCGCACCTGGAAGCGGGCCAGGCCAGCTGGATCGCGGGCGAGGCGCCCGCTGATGGAAAAGCACTGTCGGCCAAGACCCGCTACCGCCAGGCCGACGTGGCCTGCAGCGTGCATGCCGACGGCATGGACCGTTTTGCGCTCGATTTCGAGGAAGCGCAGTGGGCGGTCACGCCGGGGCAGTCGGCCGTGCTGTACGACGGCGACGTATGCCTGGGCGGCGGGATTATCGATACCGGCGCAAGCTGATTCCCTGGCGTGGACGGCCTGGCCGTCCACCTACCGGAGCGCGAGCCACTCCGTCAACAGGGCCGGCGCCATCGGCCGTCCATAATGATAACCCTGCGCCTCGTCGCAACCCGCGGCGCGCAGCAGCTGCGCCACTTCCTCCGTCTCCACGCCTTCCGCCACCACCCGGTGCCCGAGGTCGTGCGACAGCTTGATCATGGTCGCCACCAGCGCACGCGTGCGCTCGTCCTTTGCCATCCCGCGCACGAAGGACTGGTCGATCTTGACCACGTCGGCCGGCATCTCCTGCAGGTAGGCCAGGCTGCTGTAGCCGGTGCCGAAATCGTCGATCGCGATCTTCACGCCGCCGGCCACCAGCCGCTCCATGGTTTCCCGCGCCGCCTTCGGCTTGCGCATCAGGGCGCTCTCGGTCAATTCCAGCGCCAGGCTGCCGGCCGGCATGCCATGGCGCGCCAGGCCGTCCAGCACGCGCTCGCAGAAATCGGGTTCTTCCAGGTTCACGGCCGACACGTTGATCGCCACCTGCAAGTCCACGTCCGCCGCGCGCCAGGCCACCAGCTGGCACAGCGCCGCTTCCAGCACCCATTCGGTGGTGGCGCGTGCGAGCGAGGTACTTTCGACGATCGGGATGAACTCGGCCGGCGACAATGCACCCTCATCGGGGTGGGTCCAGCGCAGCAGCGCTTCCACGCCGCGGCAG
The DNA here is from genome assembly GCF_020176695.1 of Massilia sp. MS-15. Classification (GTDB taxonomy): domain Bacteria; phylum Pseudomonadota; class Gammaproteobacteria; order Burkholderiales; family Burkholderiaceae_D; genus Telluria; species Telluria hydrophila. The sequence goes on from NZ_JAIWIA010000040.1 coordinate 102,019, forward strand.
GCGCCGGTATGCAGGTCGATCTTGGGCTGGAAAGCCAGGTGCAGCTCGCCCGGCTGGGCCAGCGCGCGCCCCAGTTCGCCGATCAGCCAGAAGCGGCGCTGGTAGGCCGCGTCGAGCTCCGGCGAGAACACGCGCAGGCCGGATTCGGCGCTCAGGGCGTCGTGGACGGCACTGTGCAGGTTGCGCAGCAGGTCGAGCGGCGCCTCCTCGCCCACCGCGAAGCGCGCCAGGCCGACGGTGGTCGTGGTGAGAAAACGGGTGCCGCGGGCGGCGGCCGATTCGCCCAGCCAGCCGAGCAGGCTGCCGCTGAAGCGCACCAGCGTGGAGCCGGCGGGCGCCAGCAGTACGAACTGGGCGGTGCCCACGTGGTAGACCTTGCCACCGCCGGCGAAACGGCGCATTGCCGGCACCGCGGCCCGCACGATCTCGTCCAGGTGCGCACTGCCCATCACGCGCATCGCGTCGCTCAGTTGTTCCGGGCTGGCCAGGCTGACCATGGCCGCCAGCTGCGCCGTCCCTGCCGGCAGGGCCAGTGCCAGGTCGCGCACGTCACTGACGAACTGGTTCCGGTTGGGCAGGCCGCTGATCGGATCGATCCGGCCAAGCGCGTGCTGGAGTTCGATCTGCGCCATCGCCATTGCCGCCAGGTCCTGCAACGCGGCGCGGTCGGCCTCGCTGACGCTGCGTGGTTCGAGCCCGAGCACGCACATCGCGCCCAGGCAGTGGCCGGTCCTGGTCACCAGCGGTGCGCCGAGATAGAAGCGGATGCCGCTGTCGGCCAGCGGACTGTCGCGGAAGCACGCATCCTCGAGCAGGTCCGGTACTGCCAGCAGCTGGCCGCTCTCGGCCACCGCCGCGCAGGGCGCGCGCAGGCGCGGGATCTCGTTGTGTTCGACCCCGACCTTCGACTTGAACCATTGGCGGTCGGCATCCGTCAGCGACACCGCGGCGATCGGCAATCCAAACAGTTGCGCGGCCATGCGCGTGATGCGGTCGAAGGCCTCGCTCGGCGCGGTGTCGAGCAGTTGCAGCTGGTGCAAGGCGTCCAGCCGGGTCATCTCCCGCACTGATGGGTCGAACGGAGGCGTCATGGGGTGGGCTTGGCGCTGCCAGTGCGTCGAATGTATTTATCGGAAATGATGATTACGAAGAGGATTCTGCGTTATCCATCGCTGAGCAGTCAATGTTTTTTCACACTAATAATCATTTCCGTCAGATAGTGTGGGATTTCGGGTAGAATGGCTGCATCGACTACCTATAACGACAAGCATGAGCGAGGACGACCCGATCCTGACGACACGCGAAGCGGCGCAGTTGCTGGGCGTGGCCGTCAGTACCGTGCAGATCTGGATGGAAAACGGTGCCCTGCCAGCCTGGAAAACCCCGGGTGGCCACCGGCGCGTGCGCCTGAGCGCGGTGCGCGGGCTGCAGTCGTGCCAGCCGCGGGAGGCAGCGGAAGCGGACCTTGGCGCAGCGCCTGCACCTGGCCATGCGCTGCTCGACACGCCGCCCGAGGAAGCCTTCGACCGCCTGGCGCGGCTGGCCGCCCAGGTGACGGATTGCCCGATGGCGCTGGTAACGGTGCTGACCCCGCGCCGCCAGTGGTTCAAGGCGCGCGTCGGGCTCGCACTACGGGAGACTCCGCGCGAATGGGCATTCTGCAACGAGGCGCTGGCCAGCGGCGAGGCGTTCGTGGTGGGCGACGCCGCCAACGATGCGCGCTTTGCCGATCATCCCCTGGTGACGGCGGCGCCGCACGTGCGCTTCTATGCCGGCGTGTCGCTGGAAGACGCCCACGGCCGGCGGATCGGCACCCTGTGCGTGCTGGACCGCGAGCCGCGCCGCCTGCGCGAGCGCGAACTGCGGGCGCTGCGCGAACTGGCGGCGATCGCCTCGGACGAGATCAAGCGGCGCGGCTGAAGCGCCGCCGCGCTTTACGCCGGCTTGCCGGACGCCGCGGCCTGCTGCTTGCGCACCACCGCGATCACGGTGTTGCGGATGGTCTTGAGCACGGCGTCGGCCTTGAAGGGCTTGACGATGAAGCCATGCACGCCGCGCTGCAGCGCCTCCTGGATCGCGGTAGCGTCGAGCGTGCCCGAAACAATGAAAATCATCGCCTTCGGCAGCTGGGCGCGCAGTTCCTCGACAATGCGGCTGCCGTCCTCGACCTGCTCGCGCGCGATGCAGACGATCTGCGGCCGGTGCTTGAGCGCCAGCGCGCAGCCCAGCAGTCCGGTATGGGTCTGGGCCACCACCTCATAGCCGCCCTCCATCAGCACCGTGTTGAGCAGGCCGCGCGAGATGGCGCTGCCGTCCACGATCAATGCCTTGAGCATCGCTCTACCTCCCGATCTCAGTGCGATTCATACGCCAGCATGTTCCAGGTGACGCCCAGCCGCACATCGGTCCTGAGCTCGACCAGCCGGCGCGACAGCGCCAGTATCTCACGCTCGGCGCGCAGCCGTTCGCCCAGCGGGGTCTTGAGGATGCCGGCGCCGGCCATCACCGCGTCCAGGCTGCCGTAGGCATTGAGCAGGCGCGCCGCGGTCTTCATGCCGATCTTCGACACGCCCGGCACGCCGTCGGTCGGGTCGCCCATCAGCGCCAGCAGGTCATGCAGCAGTTCCGGCGCCACGCCGAAGCGCTGGCGCACCCAGCTGTCGTCGTGCCATTCGTTCTTGAAGTGGTCCCACACCAGGGCCCCGTGCGCGATCAGGATGTGCAGGTCCTTGTCGGTGGTGGCGACGATGGCTTCGCCGCGCCCCTCCTGCAGCCAGCGCATGACGCCAGTGGCGATCACGTCGTCGGCCTCGACTTCGGGCACGGCCAGCACCTGCAGGCCGGCCTGGCGCAGGCGTTCATGGAACTCCGGCAGGGCTTCGCGCAGCGGCGCCGGCATCGCGGCGCGTCCCTCGCGGTAGCGCGGATACAGGGCGTGGCGCCAGTTCGGTCCCCCGTAGTCGAAAGCGGCCAGCACGTGGGTGGGCGCATGCGCTTCCAGCACGTTGCGGAAGGACGAGAAGGCGTGGCGCAGCGCGATGCTGGCCTTCAGGTCGGAATCGGGCTCGGGGCTGGCTTCGTACACGCGGCGCACGATGTTCAGGCCGTCGATCGCGAGCAGCTTTCCCTGTTTGCTCATGTGATGCGCTTGTCGGAGATGGTTGCGGCGCCGCCATGATAAACCGGACTGCGCGCGCGGCAAAGCCGGACAGCCTCCTATTGCCCCGCCGTGGCCCCCGCCTGGTACCAGGCGCGCACCATCTCTCGCTCGGCCTGGGTCATGCCGGTCTGGTTCCCGTAGGGCATGAACTGGGTCTCGACCACGTTGACGTAGATGCGGCGCGCGTCGGCCAGGATCTGCTCCGGCGTGTCGAAGCGGATGCCGCGCGGGGCGCCATGAAAGCCCGGGATGGTCGGCGTCACCGAATGGCAGGCCACGCAGCGCGCACGCACGATCGCCTGCACCCGCGGGAAGGCGGGCGAAGCGGCGACCACGGCCAGCGCCTCCTGCACCAGCGCGCCCGCTTCGGTTTCGGTGGTAGCGGGCGTCACCTTGCCCAGTACCTGGCGCAGCGCCGCCACTGCGGCCTCGCCATGGTAAGCAGCAGCGCGCTCCGGTGTATCGAGCGCGGTGGTGAATGCCGCCGCCACCTCGGCCTTGCGCTCGAACATCCGCAGGTCGTCGCTATGCGCCCCGGCCAGCAGCGCCACCGGCACCTGGCCGCGGCTCAGGATGCCGTTCGCCAGCGCGCCGGCCCAGAACGCCAGGCCGCCGGGATCGGGCGCGCGGTTGAACAGGTTGCGGTACATGGCTGTCACGGCAGCCTCGTGCTCGCCCGAGTACAGGGCAAAGGCCTCGGGGCTGTTGGCCAGGCTGTCGAGCACCTGGCGCAGCCCGGAATCCGCGCCATAGCGCGTGTACATGGCGCCGGGGTCCATCGGCAGCATGGCGCGGCTGCTGGCGCCGGCGAAGAACTGCAGCCCGGCAGGGTCGGCGGCGCGGCCCAGGTAGGCCAGATACAGCTGCTGGGCGAGGCGTTCGTGGTCGGCCTGCGAAACCGGCACCGGGGCTGCGGTGCGCGGTGGCGGGACCGGCTCCTCGACGGCGCTGCCGCCGCAGGCGGCCAGCAGCGTGGCGCTGCAGGCAAACGCCAGGAAAAAACGTGGCCTCATGCTGTTCCGAAAGGTGTGTAGTCGATCCCACCTTCGATGGCGGCGATCACCTGGGCGCGGTTTTCCGCGCTCTCGGCAAACATTGCCAGCAGGTCGGCGCGCGAATAACCTGCGCGGATGGCTGTGACCCAGAAGTCGAATCCGGCCTGTTCGGGCGCGCGGTGCAGCACGTTCTGGTACAGCTTGCCGACGAACTCCTCGGCCGTGGGGTTGGCGCCGTACAGCCTGATCGCTTCGGCCGACTCCAGGAAACCCTGTGCGACCGAAATCACGTCCACGCCGTTGTCCAGGTTATAGAGCCAGAAGCCGAGACCGCCCACATCTGCCGGGCGGTCGAAGGCTGCCTGGTAGATGCGGTAAGTCTGGCCCGCCGCGCCGTCGATGTCGAACGCCACCGCCGTCTTGTCACCGAACAGCACGCGCTCCACGTCGACCAGGTGGTCCTTGCCGCCGGACTTGGTGGCGCTGACGCTGCCGTCATCGTTGCGGGCGAAGCTGACGCTGGCACGCGCTCCCGCATAGCTCAGCACGTCCAGCCCGGCACCACCGTTGATGTGGTCCCAGCCGGCACTGGCGGCGATGCGGTCGTTGCCGCCACCGGCCAGTACGGTGTCGTCGCCGGCGCTGCCGGCCAGGCTGTCGGCACCATCGCTGCCGCCCGCCGTCGCCGACAGCTGGCGCACGGCGACGAAGGCGGTGTAGTCGTTGCTGCCCCTGGCGTCGGTGATGGTATACGTGAAGCGGTCTTCGGCCGCGTAGCCCCGCTCCGGCGTATACACGTAATTCCCGTTTCCGGACAGGGTCAGGCTGCCATGCGCGGGCCCGTCCTTGAGCTTGTAGCTGACGACTGAACCGTCGCTCGACTCCGGCAGCTTGCCGGAGGTGGAAGCGTTCTGGTCGACCTCGATGCTGGCATCGGAGGCCAGGCCGGCATTGTTCCAGCTGATCGTCATGTCGGCGAAGCGCAACTGCTCGATGTTGACCAGGGTGTCGAAGCCCGAGCTGCCGTCGCGCGCGGTGACGAAGACCTTGCCGAAGCCGGTGCTGAGCAGGTAGTCGGCGCGCCGGCCTTCCAAGACGGCAGTGTCGCTGCCGTCGGCGCCGTCGATCCAGTCGTTGCCCAGGCCGCCGCGCAGGACGTTGTCGCGGATGTTGCCGATCAGGAGATCGTCGTAGGGCGAGCCAATCGCCGCCTCGATCCAGGTGCCGGGCGTTATGCCCAGATTATGCACCGCCACCGCTCCCGCCTCGCTCACCCCGACGCTCGACAGGCTGCCCGGCCTCAGGTCGATCGACACCCCTAGGACAGAACCGGAGGCGTCGATGCTGTCGTTGCCGCCATCGTCGGTAATGCTGGTCTGCGCCTGGAAGCGGGCGGCGTCGAGCGTGTAGACGGTGTCGCCGGCGCTCGCGGCGCGGCTGCCGTAGAGGTGGCGCAGCGCGGCGACGTCGAGCGCGCCCCAGGTCGACGGAAACAGTCCATCGCTGCTGGCACCGTGGGCCATCACCGAGTAACCCGTGACGTCGTCCTGCTCGCGCCACTGGGCGATCCAGGCATCGCCTGGGTCGACGTTGCGCGGATGGCGCAGGCCGAGCGCATGGCCGATCTCGTGCAGCAGGGCCGCATAGCCTTCCGAACCCGGGGTCAGGTCACGCACCGAGTCGGTATCCATCCACACCTGGCCGGCGCCGGCCTGGCCGGGCATGAAGGCGAGGCCCTTGCTGCTGGACTGGGCGCTGGCGCCGAACAGCAGCTGTGCGCTGCCCGGAGCCTGTTCGCGAAAACTCAGCCCGGTAAGCTGCGCCACGCTGTCGAGGATGGCACGCACCGCCGCCTTCTGCGCTTCGGTGAAGGCCACGAAACCGCTGGCGCCGGGGCCGCTGGCCGGAGCGCTGGTGGCGAAGCCGAAGCTCAGCTCGATACCGGTACCGAGCGGACTGCCGGCGTTCCAGCGGTTGCTGTCGGAGCCGACCAGGCCTTCCTTCGCCATTTGTTCGGGCTGGATGAAATCGGTGACCGCCACGGTGATCTCCGTGCCGCCAACGGTCAAGCGCTCCACATTGCTGAAAATGAGCTTGAACTCGGGCCTGCCGGCCCAGGTCAGGGCACCGCTGAGTCCGTCGATCGAGACGATGATCCTGAATTCGGACAGCGTGAGAGCCCGGCCACCGTTCTGGTCGCGAAAGTCTGGCAGGATGACCAGGTCGTCGCCGGCCCGTCCGTCGACGACGGTCTCACCGCCGCCCACGAAGAAATCGTTGCCCAGGCTGGTGCCGTAGAGCTGGTTGTTGCCCCAGCTCCCGGACACCTTCTGGACCCCGACCAGGGTGTCGCGCGTACCCCAGCCGTCTTGTGCCCAGCCGGCCTCGAGGTCGACCACGACATTGCCCGGGCTATCCCAGTAAGCGGCGGTCAGCAGGCGCCACCAGTCGCTGCTGGGCAGCTGAACGATGCGGTCGCTGCCAGGCCCGCCAAGGACGTTGCCGAGATAAACCTGGATCTCATCGTCGCCGCCCAAGGCAAGGTAGTTGTGCCATTCGCCCTCCAGCACGGTATGGACGTACCGGTCCTTACCTTCGGTAAGTTTGATATCCATGATGTCTTATGCGTGCAGCAGGTTGATGGTTTTCTGGCTGAAGTTGGCCAGGTTCGGGAATACCTTGTGGAAGTCGGCCGCGGGCAGGCCCAGCCACTGCATCAGCGTCGCGCCCACCTGGTCGGTCGAGATGGTCGGCACGAAGCGTCCGCCGCCGTTCGGATCGGCGTCGTCGGGGCCGCCCAGGGTCAGGGTTGGCAGGGTACCGACCACCTGGCCGCCGCGCACCGGGCCGCCGATGGCGAACCAGTGGTTGCCCCAGGCATGGTCGCTACCGCCGCCAGAGGCCTGGCGCAGCGTGCGGCCGAAGTCGGTCATCGTCAGCGCCACCACATTCTGGTCGAGCCCTGCGGCCCGGTTGGCCTGGTCGAAGGCGTTCATGGCGCCCGCCAGCGTGGCCAGTTGCGCATCCTGGCTGGTCGGTCCGGTGCCGCGCTGGGCCGAGTGGGTATCGAACTGGCCCCACTGGACCAGGAACACCTGGCGCTTGAAACCACGCTGCTTGAATACCGGCATCAGCGAAGCCAGCTTGCGCAGCGCGCGCGACAAATCGTCGTCGCCGAAGTCCCCGGCGGGATTCCTGGCCGCGAGCGCGACCTGGGTGAACAGCGTGGACTCCTGCACCGCGCGGCCGAAGGTGCGCGAGTACTCGGCTTCGTAGTGGGCCGCGAACTGCCAGCGTGCCATGCGGTTCAGCGCTTGCGCCGCCGGGCTCTGGGGCTGGGCCAGGTCGGCCTGTCCCCAGTAGCGCGAATCCCAGGGGCTGAGGAAGGACACGGGCGAATTGCGGCCCAGCACCAGGGTACGGTCGGTGTTCATCGTCACCGCGTTGGCTTGGTTGCGCAGCGCTGTCGGAAGCAGTTCGAGGCCGCGCCCTGCCCAGCCGCTGGCATCGCTGTCACCCAGCCACCCTTGCTGCCACATGACCTGGTCGCTGTGCGACAGCAGGAAGGATGGCACCGGCACGCTGCGCTCGATGACCTGGCGCGCGGTGGCCGGCGCCACCAGCGGGCCGGTGTTCGCGATCCAGGCCAGGCGCCCACTGTTGTACAGCTGCGCCAGCGGCGCCAGCGCCGGGTGCATGCCGTAAGTATGGCCACCGCTGGAGCCCGACAAGGGCGCCAGTACGCTCTTGTTGATCGCCAGTTCCGGACGGGCGCTGGCGTAGTCGTTATAGGCCGCATCGGTCGGCACCAGGCTGTTCAGGCCGTCGTTGCCGCCGCCGAGGAATACGACCACCAGGGCGCGGTAATCGTCACCGGCTGCATGGGCCGGGCCGGAATCCAGGTAGGTCGAGGCGCCGAGCATGCTGAGCACCGGTGCGGCGCCGGCAAAACGGAGAAAGTGGCGGCGGTCCATTAGCGGATCACTCCATAATAAGGGGTGGCCAGCGCGAATTGCAGCAGGCTCAGGGCTTTGTCGTCGGGCGTGTTGCCCCAGGTCGTCGGCGCCAGGTCGATCAGGTTCTGGCGTAGCGTGGCCGGCATGGCGCCGCGGAAGTAGCGTTCGCTGACCAGGTCGGCGAAGGCCGAGGGCGAGCTGCTGAAGGCGCGGCTGAAGGCGCTGGGATCGCAGTCCGTACCGGCGCGCTTGACCTCGTCGTTCAAGCCACCGCGCAAGCGCCACGACAGCTCCTCTGAAGTCAGCAGGCGCTGTTCCGGCGCCAGCAGGTTGCTGCCTGGCGCGCGGTCGGTGGGCAGGTAGTAGCTGAAGACGCTGGACGCGTCGAACGGGCGCTGCGACGGCGGATTGATCACATCGACGGCGTTCCACTTCAGCCCGCGCTTGCAGCCCAGGCCACGCATCAGGCCGGTGTACCACAGCAGCGGCTCGCGCATTTTCCCGAACTGCGGGCTGTCGGTGCCTGGCTGGTCGCCGCGGCGCGCCTCGGGATCGAGCAACACGGCCTTGACCACCGCCTTCATGTCGCCGGCGACGCCTTGGCCGTTGTCGCGGAACACGGTGGCGACGCGCGCGATGTAGGCCGGGCTCGGATCGCTCGTGACCAGGTGCTGGATCAGGCGCAGGCTGACAAAGGGCGCGATATTCTGATGCGTCATCAGGACCGACACGATGGTGTCGAGTTCCTGGCGCGCCTCGCCGCCGGCCGGGAAGCTGCGGCCGAGTACCACCTTGGCGCCGCGGTCGTGGGCTGCTCGCCATGGATCGGGAATCAGCTCGCCATCGTAGCGGCGGTAGTCGGTCCGGTCGAAGTTGCCGTCCATGCGCCAGCCGGTCAGTGCGCGCGCCAGTTCCTCGACGTCCTTCTGGCTATAGGTTTCGACCGGCTTGCCGGTCTCGTCGCGCTGGATCGTACCATCAAGATTGAGCTTGACCACACCCAGCGTGAACAGCTGCATCAGCTCGCGCGCGTAGTTTTCGTTGGGCGCGCACCACCGGCATTCGTCGCTGGTGGGGCGGTTTTCGAGGTTGTCGAGATAGACGCCCATCGCGGGATTCATCGTTACGGCGCGAATCAGTTCCCCGTAATTGCCGAACGCCTGCTTCTGCAGGAAATTTGAATAGCTCAAGCCGCCATAGGGCTGGACCTTGGCGATCGATGCGACGACGAATTGCGACAAGGCCCAGCTTACCCGCCGGCGCAGCTGGTCGGGCACATCCAGAAAGGACTTGTAGAGCGCTTGCCCCGCATGGCGGTATGCGAAATCGGCCTGCTCGCGGATCTGGTCATCGTAGACGGCGATCGGACTGGTATCGATCAGTGACACTGGCAACGCGAACTGGTCGTCGATCCAGCGTTCGAAACCTTTCGCCTGGATCTCGGCGACAAGTTCGGGCGTGGCACCGAAACTGACCTGGTCGGCAAAGCGCGCGGCCGCATACCGGGTGACCGGCGTCGTCGCAACCGGCTTGACCTGGCCGGCGGAAGCGCTGAACGCTTCGGCCGGCTGGCCGGCGTCGCGACTGCATCCGGCCGCAAGCAGCAGGACGGCAGGAATCAGCCAGGCCCGCGCGCGGGAAAGGCGTAAGAAGGTGGGCATGGGAACTCCAACGTCGGCAATATATCGATTATTGCACGGCTGAGTTCGCCAGCGACCATAAAAAACTGGCCGCCGCCACACTAATGGTTAAAAAATACCGGCCTTACCTACTTATGTTGCATAATCGTAAGGACCTCCTTTTCCAAGCGCACGCTGGTAAGCCGGCCGCGCATGGATCCTGCGCAGGAAGTCCGCCAGCTTGGGATACTGGCTCCCCAGCCCCCCGCGCGATGCGGCCGCTTCCAGCGCAAAGCTCATCTGGATGTCGGCGGCGCTGAATTCCTCGCCGGCGAACCAGGTCAACTTGCCGAGTTCGGCCTCCAGGAAATCGAGCTGGCTGCGGATGTTCGGCATGATGAAACCCTGCTTCACCTTGCGTGCGATCGCGCGCGCGATCGGTTTCGCAAAGAAGGGCATCGGCCCGTTCTCGACCTTGTCGAACACCAGCTTCATCAGCAGCGGCGACATCGCCGAGCCTTCGGCGAAATGCAGGTAATAGGTGTAGCGCAGGCGCTCGGGCGTGCCGGCGGGCGGTACCAGCCGCCCATTGCCGTAGCGGCCAGTGAGGTATTCGACGATCGCTCCGGATTCGGCCACGACAATGTGCTCACCGGGGCCGTCGTCGGTGATCACCGGCGACTTGCCGAGCGGATGCACGGCCTTCAGTTCCGGTGGCGCCAGCATCGTCTTCGGGTCGCGCTGGTATTTCCTGATCTCGTAGTCGAGGCCGAGTTCCTCGAGCAGCCACAGGATGCGCTGCGAGCGCGAATTGTTCAGGTGGTGGACGACGATCATGGGCTTCCCGCGGAGTTCGACAAGTTGCCAGCTTAGCATGCCGTGCGCCCGTCTGCAGGTGCAGCCGCCTTGCGACGTGCGACGCCTGATTGCGGTGCTGGATGCCATGGCGGCGCCGGCGGACTAGAATGGAAGTCCATCCACGCAGTGAACGACCAGGAGGCCATGATGAACATGCTTCGCGTCAGTACCGCTGTTTCCACCCTACTGTTTTCCACCGCCCTGTTCGCTGCCGACGGCACGCCCCTGCGCAGTGTCAACGGCGTCCTCGTCGACAGCGCCGGCATGACGGTCTACACCTATGACAAGGACACCCCGGGCAGCGGCAAGAGCAGCTGTGTCGCCACCTGCGCGACCAACTGGCCGCCGGTGATGGCGCAAGGGACGCCGGCCGCGCCCTATTCGGTCGTCACGCGCGAGGACGGCGGCAAGCAGCTGGCGCACAAGGGCAAGCCGCTGTACACCTTCGTGAAGGACAAGAAAGCGGGAGACCGGACGGGGGACGGCGTCGGCGGCGCCTGGCACGTGGTCGCGGGCGACTAGCCCGCGTAGAGGACAAGGCCTGGCGGCGGCTGGTTCAGCGCCGCTCGTGGATCTTGATGACCTTGCCCTTGCCTTGCCCGGTTGGCGGCACCGGCGTGGCCGGTCCGCAGGTATTGCAGCTGTTGCAGCCGCTGCCGCAGCTGGCCGAGGTGTCGAGCCATTTCACCAGCGTCGACCGGCGTCCGCCCTGCGACAGGCGGTGCACGATGGCGCGGCGCCAGCCCCCGGGCAGGTATTTCGCGCCGGCGTAGAGCACGGCCAGCGCGACGATGATCCCGGCGGCCAGCCCTTGCCACAGCTCCTGCCACATGGCTAGGCTCCCGTGAGGTACAGCGTCACGCGGTAGACGATGAATGCCGCCGCGTAGGCCAGGCCGAACATGTAGCCGGCCATGATCCAGGCATAGCGGCGGCTGCCGGTTTCGCGCGCCACGGTGGCCAGCGTCGGCAGGCAGTGCGGCGCGTAGACGTACCAGGTGAGCAGCGACAGTCCGGTGGCCAGCGACCAGGACTGCGCGATCAGTGGCGCCAGGGTGTTGCCGACTTCGTCGCCGCCCGACAGCGCATACACCTGGCCCAGGGCACCGACCGCCACTTCGCGCGCGGCCATGCCGGGCACCAGGGCGATGGCGATCTCCCAGCCGAAGCCGATCGGGGCCAGCAGGAATTCCAGCGCGCGGCCGATCATGCCGGCCACGCTGTAATACACCGGCGGATGGGTCGCGCCTTCCGGTGCACCCGGGAAGCTCGACAGCACCCAGAGCAGCACCATCATGGTGAGGATCAGGGTGCCAACCCGCTTCAGGAAGATCTTGGCGCGTTCCCACAGGCCCATGGCCAGCGCGCCCGGCTGTGGCCAGTGGTAGGCCGGCAGTTCCATCATGAGCGCGTGCTGCTTGTAGTCGCTGCGGCGCTTCATGAACCAGGCCACCGCCATGGCGCTCAGGATGCCGGCCATGTACAGCACGAACAGCACCAGGCCTTGCAGGTTCATCAGGCCGGCAACCTCGCGGTCGGGGATGAAGGCCGCGATGAGCAATGCATACACGGGCAGGCGCGCCGAGCAGGTCATGAGTGGTGCGATCATGATCGTCACCAGGCGGTCGCGCGGGTTCTGGATGGTGCGCGCGGCCATGATGCCGGGGATGGCGCAGGCAAACGACGACAGCAGCGGCAGGAAGGCGCGGCCCGACAGGCCCACGCTGCCCATGATGCGGTCGAGCAGGAAGGCCGCGCGCGGCAGGTAGCCCACGTCTTCGAGCAGCAGGATGAAGAAGAACAGGATCAGGATCTGCGGCAGGAACACCAGCACGCTGCCGACGCCGGCGATGATGCCGTCCACGATCAGGCTGTGCAGCACGCCTTCGCCCAGCAGGAGGCCGACCTGTTCGCCCAGCGCGCCCACGCCAGCCTCGATCAGGTCCATCGGGGTGCCGGCCCAGCTGAACACGGCCTGGAAGATCAGGAACATCAGTGCCGCCAGGATGACCGGCCCGAACACCGGGTGCAGCACCACGTTGTCGATGTTCTCGGTGAGGTTGCCGCGGTCGGCACCGCTGGCAACGGCAAGCGCCAGGATGCGGCGTACTTCGCGCTGGGTTTCCTCGACCGGCACCGCGTCGATCGCCGACAGCGGATTGGCCTGCACCTTGACGTCGAAGTCCATGCGGTCCAGCGCGGCCAGCAGGCCTTGTTCGCCGCCGGCCTGGATGGCGATGGTTTCGACCACCGGCATGCCCAGCGCCGCCGACAGCTTGCCGGTATCGATGGTGATGCCGCGCTTCTTCGCGACGTCGACCATGTTCAGGACCAGCACCATCGGCAGGCCCAGGCGCTTGAGCTCCAGCACCATGCGCAGGTTCAGGCGCAGGTTGGTCGCGTTCACTACGCACAGGATGGCGTCGGGCGCGGCTTCGCCGGCGCGCAGGCCGGCCACCACGTCGCGCGTGATGGCTTCGTCCGGCGTCTGGGCGCTCAGGCTATAGGCGCCCGGCAGGTCGAGCACGCGGAACGCGCGCCCGGCAGGAGAAGTAAAACTGCCTTCCTTGCGTTCGATGGTGACACCGGCGTAGTTCGCGACCTTCTGGCGCGAGCCGGTGAGACGATTGAACAGGGCGGTCTTGCCGCAGTTGGGGTTGCCGAGCAGTGCGACCAGGGGCGTGCGCGACGCCACCTGTTGTTCCATGACACCCATTGCTTATTCCGGCTTGATCGATACGAGCGCCGCTTCGAAGCGGCGCAGCGCGAAGGTGGATTCGCCGACCTTCACCGCCAGCGGACCGCCCATCACGCGCTTGAGCACCCGGATCCGCTCGCCTGGCACGAAACCGAGCTCCATCAGGCGGCGCTGGACGTCGCCAACACCCTGCTGCCCCGTCGGTGCAAGGTGGATCACAGTGGCGCTCTGGCCGGGCTGGAGGGCATCGAGCGTGGTGAGGGAAGGAGCAAGGGTCATGATCGCGTCCAGATAGGGTGAAGCACTCGGTAACGCTACGGGCCGGTTGCGGATGTAGCGCTGATGAGACAGATATGCGCATCATAAACCTAAATGCGAATTATTTCTATTTGCGGTTTATTCATATTCCATGGAAAGCGCCCGGATGCACAAAATTCCTGTTGCAAACGCGGTGGATTTTACGGAGAATAGAACACGAATGAGATTGATTCTCATTTAAATGATGAAAACAGCAAGGAAATCGAAGCGATGATCGTCTGTGTCTGCAATAACATCTCCGACCGTGAAATCCGCCAGGCGGTCGACCTGGGCATTTCGTCCGTGGCAGAACTGCACCGCGAGCTGGGTGTCGGCACCATGTGCGGCAAGTGCGTCAGCTATGCGCGCGAAGTGCTGTACGAACACCTGGAAAGCAAGACCGTCGTCACCGAGCTGCACCGCGTCCCGCAAACCGCCTGAGGGCGGTTCTTCTTCCCCTTCGCGGCCCGGCCGGGCGTGCATGTCTCCCCGGCGGCGCCCGTGGTTTGCTATGATGTTGGCATCCACACCACCGAAAGCACTCCATGAAGGGCGATCCCAACATCATCCGGCTGCTCAATGCGCAGCTGACCAATGAGCTCACCGCGATCAACCAGTATTTCCTGCATGCGCGCATGTACCGCCACTGGGGTTTCGGCAAGCTGGCGAAGAAGGAATACGATGAGTCGATCGGCGAGATGAAGCACGCCGACAAGCTGATCGACCGCATCCTGATGCTCGATGGCCTGCCCAACCTGCAGGCCCTGCACAAGATCCTGATCGGCGAATCGACCCAGGAAATGCTGGAATGCGACCTCAAGCTCGAGCGCGCGGCCCAGGTGACGGTCAAGGAAGGCATCGCGGCGGCGGAAGCGGCGGCGGACTACGTCACCCGCGACCTGTTCCTGATGATCCTCGAGGATACCGAGGAACACATCGAGTGGCTGGAAACCCAGCTCGACCTGATCGTCAAGGTCGGCATCCAGAACTACCTGCAGAGCCAGATCGGCGAATGAGCGGCATGGCGCGGGCGGCGCGTCCGCTCAGCGCCACTTCAGCATCCACTGGTCGTAGAAACCCAGGTCGCGCGGCACCGCGCCCGGGATCGCGCACACCGCGCCGGCAAAGGCGTTCGCCCGCGCCAGGCTGACGTCCAGCGGCCAGCCCCTGACTTTCCCCAGCAGGAAAATCGCCGAGAAGGCATCGCCCGCCCCCACCGTGTCGATCACGAAGGGCGGCGCCGGATTATCCCGGTGCATCAGCACCTGTCCGTCCGCACCGAAGTAGACCGAACCGCGGTGGCCCAGGGTGACGATCAGCGCGTCGAGCGAGAACATCTGCAGCAGCGCCTGGCAGGAGGCGCGCACTTCCTCGGCCGCCAGTGGCGGATCGTCCGGCTTGATCTGGAAGTACCAGCCGAACAGGGCCTGCAATTCTTCTTCGTTGACCTTGGCCACGTGGGCCGCCTGCAAAGCGCGGGTGACGATGCGCTCGTCGACCTGGCCGTCGCGCAGGTTCAGGTCGAGGTAGCGCAGCGCCGGCGTGGCCTCGAGCAGCGCCGCCAGGGTGCCGCGCGAGCGCTCGCCGCGCTGTGCCAGGGTACCGAAATAGACGGCGCCCGGCTGGCACTGCGCCAGTGCCGCCAGCGCCTGTTCGCGGTCGATGAAGTCGTAGGCCTGGTGCGGCAGGATCGTGAAGCGGTGGCCGCGCGCCAGGCGCTCGACCAGCACGCGGCCGGTTTCCTCGATCGGATCGACCTGCAGCCCGGCTGCGCTCATGGCGAAGCGCTCGAATTCGGCGCGCACCGCCTGGCCCGGCTGGTCCTGGCCGATCCGGGTCAGCATCAGCTGGGGCGCCATGAAGGCGGCCAGGTGGCGCGCCACATTGAAGGGCGCGCCGCCGACTACCTGCTCGCTGCCGAAGTCGTCGACCAGGGCTTCGCCGAAGACGGCGACCGGGGCCGCGGCGCTCACGCGGCGAAAGGCACGGTGTCGCGGAACGAAGGCCGTTCGGCGAGTTTGTCGGCCAGGCGCGCCAGGTTCGGGTAGTCGCCGCGCCAGTCGATGTCGGGGAAGCGGAAACCCAGCCAGCCCAGGGCGCAGCCGACGGCGACGTCAGCGAGGGTGTAGTGGACGCCCATGCAGTAGGCCGATTCGCCCAGCCGCACCGACATCTCGCGCAGGCCGGCATGCACCTTGCCCATCTGCCGTTCGATCCATTTGGCGCTCTGCTGCTCGGGCGCGCGCTCGCGGCGTTCGAGGAAGACCAGGATGGCGGCATCGAGCACGCCGTCGGCCAGCGCTTCCCAGACCTTGACCTCGGTGCGGTCGCGGCCGTTCGGCGGCAGCAGCTTGCAGACGGGGGAGATGGTGTCGAGGTATTCGGCAATCACACGCGAGTCGTACAGGGTGCTGCCGTCTTCCATCACGAGGCAGGGGATCTTGCCCAGCGGGTTCACCTGCTGGATCGTGGTCTCCGGCACCCAGACATTTTCCTGCTCAAAGCTGAAATCGAGCTTTTTGTCCGCCATCACGACACGGACTTTACGCACATAGGGACTGGTAACTGAACCGATGAGTTTCATAGAGGCCCGGGGAAGAAAATTGGCAACCAGTATAGCATTGCCATTTTGCCGATTGTCTGCGCCGGAGCGGCGTTTCGGATGCCGCTGCAAGCCGCGCGCGCAAGGCCCAGCGCCCGGGCCGGTGGTAAAATCCGCGTTTTTGCACGGACCGCCCGCCATGACCTCTACCGTACCCTCCCCTACCCTCTCGGCCCTGTCTCCGCTGGATGGCCGCTACGCGTCGAAAACCGACAAGCTGCGCCCGATCCTGTCCGAAGCGGGCTTCATGCACCACCGCGTGAAGGTCGAGATCGCGTGGCTGCAGGCGCTGTCGCAGGCCGGTTTTCCCGAAATCACACCCTTCTCCAGCGAAGCGAACACCCACCTCGAGCGCATGGCCGCGAACTTCGGTGACGTGGAAGCGGCGCGCATCAAGGAGATCGAGGCGGTCACCAACCACGACGTCAAGGCGGTCGAATACTGGCTCAAGGAACAGGTGAAGGACGTGCCGGAACTGGTGGCGGCGAGCGAATTCATCCACTTCGGCTGCACCTCGGAAGACATCAACAACACCTCGCACGGCATGATGCTCAAGGCCGCGCGCGACGGCGTGCTGCTGCCGGCCCTCCAGAACATCATCGCCAGGCTGACCGAGATCGCCCATGCGAACGCCGAACTGCCGATGCTGTCGCGCACCCACGGCCAGACCGCCAGCCCGACCACGCTCGGCAAGGAATTCGCCAACGTGGTGGCGCGCCTGCAACGCGCGGTGAAACGCATCGCCGACGTCGAGATCCTCGGCAAGATGAACGGCGCGGTCGGCAACTATAATGCGCACCTGTCTGCCTACCCGGGCTTCGACTGGCCGGCCTTTTCGAAAGAAGTCATCGAGCAGCGCCTCGGCCTGGTGTTCAATCCGTACACCATCCAGATCGAGCCGCACGACTACATGGCCGAGATGTTCGACGCCATCGCGCGCGCCAACACCATCCTGCTCGACCTGAACCGCGACATCTGGACCTACGTCTCGCTCGGCTACTTCAAGCAGAAACTCAAGGCGGGCGAGATCGGTTCGTCGACCATGCCGCACAAGGTCAATCCGATCGACTTCGAGAACTCGGAAGGCAACCTGGGCCTGGCCAACGCGGTGCTGCGCCACATGGCCGAGAAGCTGCCGGTCTCGCGCATGCAGCGCGACCTGACCGATTCGACCGTGCTGCGCAACATCGGCGTCGGCTTCGGCTACGCGCTGCTGGCCTATGACAGCTGCCTGCGCGGCCTGAACAAGCTGGAAGTGAACGCGGCCCGCCTGGAAGCGGACCTGGACGCGAGCTGGGAAGTGCTGGCCGAGCCGGTGCAGACCGTGATGCGCCGCTACGGCATCGAGAACCCGTATGAGCAGCTCAAGGAACTCACCCGCGGCAAGGGCATTACCCGTGAAGCGCTGCAGGAATTCATCGGCAAGCTGGCGATCCCGCAGGAAGCGAAGGACCTGCTGCTGCAAATGACGCCGGCAAACTACACCGGCCTGGCGGCCGAGCTGGCGAAAGCCATCTGATGTTGTAGGGTGGGCAGAAAATCTGCCCACCCGACGAACCCCTCCTCAATACTCCCACATCAGCTTGACCCCGAGGCGGCGCTCGATCTCGGCCCGGTACAGGACCGTCCCGTACTCCCCGTGCCCGCCGGTGAGGTTCTCGCCGGTCAGCGCCAGCTCCAGCCCCGGCCGGATGCGCCAGCCGAAGCGCGCGTCGAGCGCCGTATAGGACGGCACTGCCGGGAAGGACTTGCCCGCCACCTTGCGCAGCGTGAGCTCGATGTCGCGCCGGTCGTCGATGCCGTAGACCGAGCGCAGCTGGAAAGTATGCGCCGGGTCGCGCTCGGCCACGCGGGTGGCGTTGACGTCGCGGCTGCCCGGTTTCAGGCGCAGCTTCTGATGCATGGCGGTCCAGCCGGCCGACAGGCGCCAGCGCCCGGCCGCCTGCCAGCTGCCCCAGGCTTCGATGCCGCTCGAGTACCCCTCCATCAGGCTATCGAAGGTGATGAAGCCGGCCGGATTGGTCTCGGTGGTGCGCAGGTGGTCGTAATCATGGTGGAACAGGGTCGCCGAATACGCCAGCGCGGGTACCGGGTTGCCCTTGTAGCCCAGCTCGAACACCTTGGCCACTTCGCCGCGTACCTCCGCTCCGCCGCGCAGCAGGTAAGGCGGACGGCCAGGCAGGAAGGCGTCGACGTCCAGACGCGAGGGCGCGCGTACGGTGCGCGACGCGGCTGCCCACAGCGCGTGCTGCGGAGACAGGCGCCAGGACAGGCGCGCGCTCGGCAGCCACTCCGTCCCGGTGTATTCGTTGTACTCGAGGCGGCTGCCCAGGGTCAGGTACCAGTCCTGTTGCAAGGTGAGCTCGTCCTGTGCGAACAGGCTGGCCCATTGCTGGGTGGTACGCGCCGGCAGGAAGGCGACGGTGGCGCTGTTGTCCACCCGGTCGCGGCTGTGGCGGTAGGTCGCGCCCCAGACCACACGGTGCCTGCCGAGCTGCGCCAGGGTGTGCTGGAACTGCAGGTCGGAGGTGGTCAGGCGCTCGCCGAACAAGGGCTCGGCGCGGCGCAGCGTGTGGTCGACATAGGCCTGCGCCATCAGGCTGGCGCCGTCGCCAAGCCGCCGCTCCCAGCGTGCGCTCAGGTTGACGCCGTCCGAGCGCACCCGGCCCAGGGTGGTGGGTACGCCAGGCGCGGCGATCTCGCCCGGCGCCGGCTGGTCGAAGCGGCCGCGGTAGGCATTACCGACCAGGCTGAAACGGTCCATCCCGCGTTCCCAGTCGGCGCGCATGCCTACCAGGCTGCGGCGGTAGGCGTCGTCCACCAGGTCACCGCTGGCCAGTTCGCTGTCTTCGCGCCGGGTGGTCTTGCCAAACACGCGCCAGGCAATGCCATTCTCCAGGGTGCCACCGTGACGGTAGGAGACGGTGGCACCGTCGGTGGCGGCCTGCAAGGCCGCCAGGCTACCCTGGGTGTCGCGCGCCGAGCGGGTGGTGATGTTGATGACGCCGTTGACGGCATTCAGGCCCCACAGCACGCCACCAGGGCCGCTAACCACTTCGATGCGTTCGACGTCTTCGAGCAGCACTTCCTGGGCATCCCAGAACACGCCGGAAAACAGCGGGGTATAGACCGAGCGGCCGTCGATCAGCACCAGCAGCTTGTTCGAATAGCTGTTGCCGCTCTGGTTCATGCCGCGCGCACTGATCGAATAACTGTAGCCGTTAATGCGCGCCACGTGCAGGTTCGGGGCCAGGCGCAGCACTTCCGGCAGGGTGGCGGCACCCGAGCGGCGAATGTCTTCGGCGGTGATGACGAACACGGCCGCAGCGGCGTCCTGCAAGCGCTCGGGGCGCTTGGAGACGGACATGACCGGAATATTGGCCAGCTCTTCGATCGACAGGTCGGCCAGGTTGTCACCCGGCTGAGACGGTATCGCTTGCGCCGCCGGCGCCAGGCACAGAACCAGGCCGACGGTGGCCAGCAGGTTCGAGGTTGGTAACAAAGCGCGCGGAACGCTGGGTTGATCGGTCATGTTCTGCCCTCTGGCATCATATGAGTGCGCCAGTTATTTTTGCGAAAAAAGTCGTTGCGAGATTTTACATTCCTTGGCCGTCACTGTGCAGTTTTTGCATTGCGTGCTAGCGTACCCGGCAAAAAAAACCTGGGCGGAGCATTGCCTGATAAAGACTGGTATAGTTAGTTCTAATACGTACAACTTTCAAAAAAAAGAACTTTTTATGCACCGCTACACTACCACGGCCATCGTCCTGCACTGGCTGATCGCGTTGCTGATCGTTGCTACGTTTACCCTCGGCCTGGTGATGACCGACATCCCAGGCCTGACGCCCACCAAGCTCAAGTATTTCTCGTGGCATAAATGGGCCGGCGTGACCGTCCTCGGTCTGGCGGCGCTGCGTCTGCTGTGGCGCCTGCTGCGCCACCCGCCCGCGTATGCCGACGAAATGCCAGCCTGGCAGCGCGGCGCGGCCCATGGCCTGCACTGGCTGCTCTACCTCCTGATGTTCGGGGTGCCGCTGTCCGGCTATTTCTACAGCCTGGCGGCCGGGGTGCCGGTCGTCTATTTCGGCATCCTTGAACTGCCAGTGCTGATCGGGGCCGATCCGGCCCTGAAAACCGTGCTGAAGGATGTCCACTACTGGCTCAACATGCTGCTGGCCCTGCTGGTCGGCCTGCACGTGGCGGCCGCGTTCAAGCACCTGCTGGTCGACCGCGACGGCGTCATGGCGCGCATGCTGCCGGGACCTGCTACACCCCCCAAGGAGTCACCATGAAAGCATTTACCCGTCCGCTGCGCGGCCTGCTGCTGGCCGGCGTCTTCGCCAGCGCCCTGGCCGGCGCCGCGCCGCTCAAGACCGATCCGGCGAAAAGCAGCGTCACCATCACCTTCAAGCAAATGGGCGTGCCGGTCGATGCGCAGTTCAGGCAGTTCAGCGCACAGATCGACTACGACGCCGCCAGGCCGGCGGCGTCCAGGGCCAGCGTCGAGATCCAGACCGCCAGCTTCGACCTGGGCGATCCGGACTACAACAAGGAAGTGGCCAAAAAAGAATGGTTCAACGTCGTCCAGTTCCCGAAGGCCAGTTTCGTGTCCTCGGCGATCGCGCCGGCCGGCGCTGGCAAGCTGAACGTTTCCGGCAAGCTCACCATCAAGGGCCGCAGCGCCGACGTGCGCTTTCCCCTGAGCGTGAAGGCGGAAGGCGGCAAGCAGGTGTTCGAGGGACAGCTGCCGATCAGGCGCCTGGCCTTCCATATCGGCGAAGGCGAATGGAAGGACACCGGCATGGTCGCCGATGAAGTCGTCATCAAGTTCCGCGTCACCGCGGCCCAGTAATTTCCCGTCCCACCCTGCCTCCACAAGGAAAAAACCATGAACATCAAGTACCTGATCGCCGCCCTGGCGGCCTCCTGCACCCTCGGCGCCGGCGTCTCCTATGCCGCCGACACCTACAAGATCGACCCCAACCACACCTACCCGAGCTTCGAAGCCGATCACATGGGCATCTCGCTCTGGCGCGGCAAGTTCAACAAGACCGAAGGCACGGTGACCCTGGACCGCGCGAAAAAAACCGGCAGCATCGACATCACCATCGATACCAGCAGCATCGATTTCGGCCATGAAGGCATGAATGCGCATGCGAAGAAGGCCGACATCTTCGACGTCGCCCAGTTCCCGACCGCGACCTTCAAGGCGAATTCGATCGCCTTCAACGGCGACGTTCCGGTCTCGGCCCAGGGCGAACTGACCCTGCACGGCGTGACCAAGCCGCTGACCCTGACCATCAACCGCTTCAAGTGCATCATCCACCCGATGAACAAGCGCGAAGTGTGCGGCGCCGATGCAAGCGCGACCTTCCAGCGCAGCGACTTCGGCATCAACTTCGGGCTGCCGAAGTTTTCGCCGGAAGTGAAGCTGGCGATCCAGGTGGAAGCGGTCAAGCAGTAATTCGCGCCCGCCACGACAAAGCCCCCGGCACCGTCAGGCGCCGGGGGCTTTTTCTATGCCAGGCTGGACGGGCGCTTAGCGGCCGTCGCGGTCAGCGTCGCCCGGGATCGCGCGCTCGACCTTGTGCCATGCGGCGCGCGAAGCGTGCTTGGCCTGCTCCCAGCTCAGGCGCGAATTGCCCTTGGTGCGTTCCCATTCGGTCGACAGCTCGTTCTCGTGCATGTCGTAGCCGCCCGGGTAGCGGCCTGCCGAGTTGTAGCCCAGCGCATAGGCCGGAGCATAATCGTCGTAGGTGTAGCCGGGGGTGTAGTACGGCTGGGTCTGGTAAGCGTTGCGCCAGTGGGCGTCTTCGGCTTGCGGGTTGACCATCTTGGCCACGCCCTTGCCGGCCATGCCGCCCACCGCCGCGCCGATGCCGGCGCCGGCCACCGCGCCCACCGGGCCGCCGACCGCGCCACCCAGCACCGCACCGCCGACCGCCGCGCCGCCAGCGGCGCCGACGCCGGTGCCGAGGTGATGGTCATGCAGTTCGTCGCCCGCTTTCGGATTGATCACCTCGCCCGTGCCCTTGCCCGCCGCACCGCCTGCCAGGCCGCCGATCACGGCGCCGGCCGCGGCGCCCACCGGACCCGCGACCGAACCTGCAACGGCACCGGCCGCGGCGCCGCCAGCGCCGCCGACACCCTGCGCCAGGTTATGGTCGTGCAGTTCGTCGCCCGCTTTCGGGTTCACGACTTCGCCCGCGCCCTTGCCGGCTGCGCCGCCGGCCAGGCCGCCGACCACCGCACCGGCCGCCATGCCGATCGGGCCGGCAGCAGCGCCAGCCATCGCGCCTACCGCCGCACCGCTACCGGCGCCGACGCCCTTGGCCAGGTAGTGTTCCGACAGGTCGTCGCCCGCTTTCGGGTTGACCACCTCGCCCACGCCCTTGCCTGCCATGCCGCCGGTGACCGCGCCGATGGCGGCGCCGGCCACGGTGCCGATCGGGCCGGCCGCCGAACCGATGGCCGCGCCTGCCGCGGCGCCCCCCAGGGCGCCGACGCCGGTGCCGATGATGTGGGTGCCGCCGCTATCGGTCCACGACTGCTGGATGTGGCGCGCGTCGTCGTCCGAGCGGGCATGGACGCCCATCACGATGCCGCCCTGCTTGATGCCTTCTTCATAGTGCTTGGCGCGTTCTTCGGGAATGCCGGCGCCGATCAGCGCGCCGATCAGGCCACCGGTGATGCCGCCGGCGCCGGCGCCGGCCAGGGCCGCTGCCAGCGGGCCGGCCACGACCACGCCCAGGCCCGGCAGTACCAGGGTAGTGCCGACGGCGGCGATGCCAGCCAGGACGGCACCGATGGTGCCGCCGATGCCGGCGCCGATGCCGGCGCCTTCGGCAGCCTTGCTGCCCAGTTCAGTGTCGGTGTCGTCGAAATGGGTCTTGCGGGTGCTGTCCGACATCATCAGGTTGACGTCGTCCTTGCCATAGCCGCGGGTCGAAATCGAGCTATAGGCGCGCTCTGCGCTGGCACGGTCCGGGAACAGACCGGTGACCATGCGGGAATTCTGGTTGGTGTTGTTATTCGTATCGAAGCTGCTCATGGCGAATCCTTTCAAAGGTTCAGGTGACTGCAAGAGGAATATTGGGTTGCAAGTGTTGAAACCTTATGCCCGGGCCCGCACCTCTTCTGTTCGCTGACGCACCTTCTCCACTTCTTTCTGCTGAGCCATTCGGCGGGTGAACCGGCGATCAAGAACGAGACTGCAGATTCGCCGTCTAACGTTCGTTGCCGCACCGACCTGATGGGGACTGGTCTCTAGACTTTTCTCCATGGCCACGGCAATTCAACCGGCCTGGGGGTATGTTTTCTTACACTTGAAGGAGGTACACCATGTTATTCATCATTTGGATCGTTGTCGGTGGCATTCTGGGCTGGCTGGCCAGCATGGTCATGAAGACCGACGCAGAACAGGGCATGATTCTCAACGTCGTCGTCGGTATCGTTGGCGCCTTCCTGGGTGGCTGGCTCCTGTCGCCGCTGTTCGGCTCCGGCACCATCAACTCGGACGACTTCAGCGTGTCCTCGCTGCTGGTCTCGTTCCTGGGCGCTGTCGTCCTGCTCGCGATCGTGAACCTGCTGCGTCGCGGTCGTGTTCGCTAATCCCTAGTGGATAGCCATTTTTAAAAACCAACGCTTCATGCGTTGGTTTTTTTACGTCGTTCATCGATATGCGATCAAACATGTTCTGGACAGTATTAATCACGTGCATCGTTACCCTGATTGTCGGGTTTCTCGCGCTGAATTTCATGCCCAGTAGATCGGAAG
>NZ_JAIWIA010000041.1 GCF_020176695.1 Massilia sp. MS-15
ACAGTATTAATCACGTGCATCGTTACCCTGATTGTCGGGTTTCTCGCGCTGAATTTCATGCCCAGTGAAAAACAGATCGAGCGACAACTTACCAGGCAATACGACACCCACGACCCGCAGATGCGCCGCTCGCTCGGCGTCCTGCTCGGTCCTCCCATCCTCGAAGGCAACAAGATCGAGGTGCTGGTCAATGGCGACGCGATCTTCCCGGCCATGCTGGAAGCGATCCGCCAGGCCGAAAAAACGATCACCTTCGAGACCTACATCTACTGGTCCGAATCGATCGGACGCGAATTCTCGGATGCGCTGATCGAGCGTGCACGCGCCGGCGTGAAGGTCCACCTGATGCTCGATTTCCTGGGCAGCATGAAGATGGAAGACACGCTCATCAAGGAGATGAAGGATGCCGGCGTGCTCCTGCAGCGCTACCACAAGCCGGTCTGGTGGAAGCTGGCGCGCCTGAACAACCGCACCCACCGCAAGCTGCTGGTGGTGGACGGCAAGGTCGGCTTCACCGGCGGGGTCGGCATCGCCGACCAGTGGCGCGGCAACGCCCAGGACGAAGACCACTGGCGCGACAACCACTATCGCGTGGAAGGTCCGGTGGTCGGCCAGATCCAGGCCGTGTTTACCGACAACTGGACCAAGGCGACCGGCGTGGTACTCGACGGACCCAATTATTTCCCGCCCCTGAAGCCGGAAGGCGACAAGCCGGCCCAGATGTTCTCCAGTTCGCCCACCGGCGGCAGCGAGAGCATGCACCTGATGTACCTGATGGCGATCACCGCGGCCAGCAAGACGATCGACCTGTCGGCCGCCTACTTCGTGCCGGACGACCTGACCATCCGCACCCTGATCGCGGCCGCCAAGCGCGGCGTGCGGGTGCGCATCATCACGCCGGGCAAGATCATCGATTCCGACCTGGTCAAGGCCGCCTCGCGCGAACGCTGGCCGGAACTGCTGGCGGCCGGGGTCCAGATCGCCGAGTACAACCCGACGATGTACCACGTGAAGGCGCTGGTGGTCGATTCGCTGCTGGTCTCGGTGGGCTCGACCAACTTCGACAACCGCTCCTTCAGCCTGAACGACGAAGCCAATTTGAACATCATGGACGAAGCCTTCGCCCGGCGCCACGAACAATTGTTCGAGGCCGACTGGCAGCGCTCGACCCGGGTCACGCCGGCCAGCTTCGCGCGCCGTCCGTGGTGGCAACGGGTCAGTACGGCGGTGGTTTCGCTGGTTGGAAAACAGCTGTAAAGATCGAACGGGGGAAATTTTTCTCTAGGTAAACATTCGATTTTTCGCGTAGAAATACTGGTTGACGATATGTATGGGGTTACGGATACTCTTGGATGCTCCGCGGAGCCCAAGAGTTCCCACTTCCCTATAGATAGACGCGAATGAAAAAGACCCTCCTCTCGCTGGCCATCCTGACCAGCTTCGCCGCACACGCGGACGAAGGCATGTGGATGCCGCAGCAGCTGCCACAAGTAGCCAAGCAACTGAAAGCCGCCGGCCTCAAGCTGGATCCGTCCACCCTGACCAAGCTGACCGAGTTCCCGATGGGCGCGATCGTCAGCCTGGGCGGCTGCTCGGCCTCCTTCGTCTCGCCGCAAGGCCTGGTCGTGACCAACCACCACTGCGTGTACAATAGCATCGCGGTCAACTCGACCCCGGAACGCGACCTGCTGGCCAACGGCTTCCTGGCCAAGACCCTGGGCGAAGAGCTGCCGGCCGCGCCGGGCAGCCGCGTCTACGTGACCGAGGAAGTGGCCAACGTCACCAACCAGATCATCACGCCGGACGTCGCCAAGCTGAACGGCAAGGCACGCATCGACGCCATCGAGAAGAACCAGAAGAAACTGGTGGCCGAATGCGAACAGGCGGCCGGCTACCGCTGCACCGTGGCCAGCTTCTACGGCGGCCTCGAGTTCTACCGCCTGAAGCAGCTCGAAATCCGCGACGTGCGCCTGGTGCACGCACCGCCAGCCGGCGTCGGCAAGTTCGGCGGCGACACCGACAACTGGATGTGGCCGCGCCACACGGGCGACTATGGCTTCTACCGCGCCTACGTGAGCAAGGACGGCAAGGCCGCCGAGTTCTCGAAGGACAACGTGCCTTACCAGCCGAAGCACGTGCTGAAGATCGCCGATCCGGGCGCCAGCGCCAAGGAAGGCGACTTCGTGATGGTGCTGGGCTACCCGGGCCGCACCAACCGCCACCGCCTGCCGTCGGAAGTCGAATCGACCTTCACCTGGAACTACCCGGCCTTCGTTGCGGCATCGGGCGAGACCCTGGCGATCATCGAGCGCGAGACCAAGAACGATCCGGCCGCCAAGCTCAAGTACGCCGGCCAGGTCGCGGGCGTCAACAACTACTACAAGAACCGCAAGGGCATGCTGACCTCGTACGCGAACAGCGATTTCCTGCAGCGTAAGACGGCCGAACACAATGCCATGAAGGCCTGGGTCAACGCCAACCCGGCCCGCAAGGCGCAGTATGCCGCCGACATCGAGCAGGCCGAGAAGCTGATCGCCGAGCGCGACGCCAGCGCCAAGAAAGGCTTCTACCTGTCGTACGCCCAGCCGAAGTTCCTGTCCTCGGCCCGTTCGCTGTACCGCCTGGCCAACGAACGCACCAAGCCGGACGCCGAGCGCAAGTCGGGCTTCCAGGAACGCGACATGCCGCGCTGGAATTCGGTCATCGCCGGCCAGGACCGCACCTACGACGAAAAGGTCGATAAGGCGCTGGTGCTGAACTTCCTGAGCAAGTACAACGCGCAGCCGGCCAACGAGCATGACGCCGCCTTTGATGCCGCCCTCGGCATCAAGCCGGGCATGAGCGACGCCGAACTGAAGGCCGCGCTCGACCGCATCTACACCGGCTCGAAGCTGGCCAGCAAGGAAGAGCGCAGCGCATGGCTGAACAAGTCGCCGGCCGAATTCAAGGCCTCGAACGACAGCTTCATCAAGGCCGCGGTGGCGATGTATGACGCAGGCCTGAAGGAAGAAGCCGAGGAAGAAGAACGCGCCGGCAAGATCCAGCAAGCCTATGGCAACTACATGCGCGCCAAGATCGCCTACATGAACAGCCGTGGCCAGGCCGTCTATCCGGACGCCAACGGCACCCTGCGCGTCACCTTCGGCAAGGTGATGGGCCGTGACGTCGGCGCCGACGGCACCGAAGGCTGGACCGCGTTCACGACCCCGAAAGGCATCGTCGCCAAGCACACCGGCGAAGGCGAGTTCAATGCACCGGCAGCCCAGCTGGCGGCGATCCAGGCCAAGGACTTCGGCAAGTACGTCGATCCGAAGCTGAAGACCGTGCCGGTCAACTACCTGGCGACCCTGGACATCACCGGCGGCAACTCGGGTTCGGCCGCGCTGAACTCGAAGGGCGAGCTGATCGGCCTGGCCTTCGACGGCACCCTGGATTCGATCATCTCGGACTGGGACTTCAACAAGGCCATGACCCGCTCGATCCAGGTCGACAGCCGCTACATGCTGTGGAACATGAAGCATGTGGACAAGGCCGACAACCTGCTGAAGGAAATGGGCGTGCAATAAGCACCTACCGCTTCACCCGCGGCGCCTTCGGGCGCCGTTTTTCGTTGGGCGGGCGGTTTTCGCGGCCGGCAACGCATCCTTCCTAAACGTGCCAGGCTGCCGGCATGGCGCTAGTGCTCCTTCCATCCCTCTCGACAGGAGCACACATGAAGAAGGCATGGCTGTTCATCGGCGCGCTGCTGGCATCGGTTGGCGCCCTGGCGCAGGAAAGCGGCGAATCGTACGCGAAGGCGCGCGCCATCTTCGAAGACTTGCACCGCATCGGCGCGCCGACCGGCGTGCAGGACGCGTACAAGACCCGCATCGGCGGTGTCGACCTGAAGGCGCGCTACGGCAAGCGCAAGCTGATCCTGATGGGCCACAGCTGGGGCACCATGGATTTTTCAAACGTGAGGCGCTTCCCGATCCCGGTCGTGATGTTCCTGGGCCGGCACGACTACACGACGCCGGCCGCGCCCACAAGCGGAGCGCTCGGCCCACATGATTCCGTGGGAAGCGCCGGGCAAGCTGCTGGTCAGCCTGCTCGAGGTGATGGCGCCCCTGGCGCGATGATCGCGTCCAGCTCGGCCGCGACCTGCTGCGCCAGCTGGTGGATGTGGAAGCCGTCCACGAAGCCGTGGTGGGCCTGCACCGAGAACGGCAGCTCCAGGCGGCCATGCGGGGCGTCGCGGTACCTGCCCCAGGCGAAGGATGGGATGTCCGGCTGCGCCAGCGAAGCGCTCGGATGCTGGATCGCCGTGAAGGCGAGCCAGGGAATGCAGGTCACGAACACCTGCTCCTTCGCCTGCAGCGGCGTGCGCGCCGCGTATTCCATGTTCAGGGCTTCCATCCGGCTGGCCACCTCGCGCGCCGCAATGCCGCGCGCGACGAATTCGCGCAGGTCGTCGCTCCAGTCGAACTGGGCGAAGTTCAGGTCATGGTGCTGGTTGGTCACCGTGAAGGAGGGGATCAGGCGCTCGATGCGGATCACCTCGCCGTCCAGCACGCGGTAGCGGAAGTTGTCCACCTTCAGTACCGCGCGCAGCACCGCGCACAGCAGCACGTGGAAAGGCGCCAGGCCCTGCTCCCGGCACCAGGGCCGGAAGTCCGGCAGCGCGAGCGGGAAGCAGATGTTGACCGCCGCGCTGTCCATCGCATCGAACAGCGCGAAGCGGTCGCGCCGGCGCTCGAAGGCTTGCATCTACTGGGGCTTGTTCAGGCGGCTGTGGCGCACGCTGTACAGGAAGTAGGTGGCCACGGCCACGCCCATCCAGATGAAGAACACGCGGAAGGTGGCCGGCGACAGGTCCTTCATGATGTACAGGCAGGCACACACCGACAGCCCCGGGATCACGTAGGGACCGAAGGGCACGCGGAAGTGGCCCGGTTCGCCGCGGCCCTGCTTGGCGCGGATCACCGGCACCGCGATCGAGACCACGATGAAGGCGGTCAGCGTGCCCATGCTCACCATGTCCCACAGGAAGGTGGCGTCCACCAGGCCGGCCACCATGGCCACCACGAGGCAGACGATGATGGTGTTGCTGACCGGGGCCTGGGTGCGCTTGTTGACCTTCTGGAAGGTCTTCGGGATCAGGCCGTCGCGGCTGATCGCGTACAGGATGCGCGTCTGGCCATAGATCGTCACCAGGGTCACCGAGAACACCGAGACCACCGCGCCCGCCGACAGCACCAGCGCCGGCCAGGCCTTGCCGGTCACGTTCTGCAGGATCACCGACAGGCCGGCTTCCTGGCCCGCGAACATGCGGGCCGGCTGGGCGCCCACTGCCGCCACCGCCACCAGCAGGTAGAACACGGTCACGATCAGCAGCGCCGTCAGGATCCCGATCGGCACGTTGCGGCGCGGGTTGTTCACTTCTTCGCCGGCGGTGGCGATGGTGTCCAGGCCGATGAAGGAGAAGAACACGGTGCCGGCAGCGGCGGTCACGCCGGCCATGCCGACGTAGCCGCTGTCCGGGTCGGGGCTGAAGAAGGGCGTGAAGTTGGCGGCGTCGAAGCCGGTGAAGGCGATGATGGCGAAGAACACCAGGATCGCCAGCTTGACCAGCACCATGATGGCATTGGTGGTGGCCGACTCCCTGGTGCCGCGGATCAGCAGGATGCAGCACATGGCGATCAGGATCACCGGCGGCAGGTTGAAGTTGCCGGGACTGAAGTGGACGTTATGGTGGCTTGATACGAACATCGGCGAGCGCAGGTGGGCCGGAATCTCCCAGCCGAAGGCGTTCATCAGGAAGTTGTTCAGGTAGTCGGACCAGCCGATCGCCACCGCGCTGCCGGCCAGGCCGTATTCGAGCAGCAGGCAGGCGGCCACGATGAAGGCGGCGAACTCGCCCACGGTGGCGTAGGCGAAGGAATACGAGGAACCGGCGGCCGGCACCCGGCCCGCCAGTTCGGCGTAGCACAGCGCGGTCAGGCCGGCGGTCAGCGCGGCCAGCAGGAAGGACAGGATCACGGCCGGGCCGGCCTTCGGCACCGCTTCCACCATCGTGAAGAAGATGCCGGTACCGATGGTGGCCCCGACCCCGATCATGGTCAGCGGGAACAGGCCGAGAGAACGCTGCAGGCCGCCGCCGCTCGCGTCGTCATGGTGGCGTTCAGCCTGTTCAGCCTGTTTAGTACGGATCAGCTTTTGGCCCAGGGTCAGATTCACGGCAGGTCCTTTGGTTGTCTCACGTCGGCACTCTTAATAAAGCACCAATCAAACCAGCGATTATAGGGGTTTTGTATCAGCCCAATAAATTTGTTTGATTAAAGATGCATTGTGGCAGTATCTTTTGGTAGAATGCGCGTGTCCGCACTGCATTGCCCTTGCCAGTCCGGACCATTTTTTTGGCCTTAAACATGTATAAGTAATGCATCATTAAAGGAAATCACCATGATCTCGAGCGCTTCCCGCCCCTACATCGACGCTTCCGTTCCCGTCCTGCGCGAGCACGGCCTGGCCATCACCACCACCTTCTACCGCAGCATGTTCGACGCCCATCCGGAGCTGAAAAACCTGTTTAACATGGGGAACCAGGCCAGCGGCGTGCAGCAGCAGTCACTGGCCTCGGCGGTGTTCGCCTATGCCGCCAACATCGGCAATGCCGCGGCCCTGGGTCCGGTGGTGAGCCGCATCGTGCACAAGCATGCCGCAGTGGGCATCCGTGCCGACCACTATCCGATCGTCGGCCACCACCTGCTGGGCGCGATCAAGACCGTGCTGGGCGATGCCGCCACCGAGCCGCTGCTCAAGGCGTGGGAAGAAGCCTATACCTCCCTGGCGCGCCTCCTGATCGATGCGGAAGCGAAGATGTACGAGCAAGCCGGGGTGCAGCCGGGCGAGACGCGCGCGATGCGCGTAACCGAAGTCGCGCGCGAGAGTGACAAGGTGGTGTCGATCCGCTTCGTTCCGCTGGACGGCGGCGCCCTGCCGCCCTTCAAGGCTGGCCAGTACCTGAGCGTGGCGGTCGATTTCAACGATGGCCGCCGCCAGCTGCGCCAGTACAGCCTGTCGGACGCGCCCGGCAAGGACAGCCTGCGCATTTCCGTCAAGCGCGAGGATGGCGGCGCGCATCCGGCCGGCGCCGTGTCGACCTGGCTGCACGACAACGTGAACGTGGGCGACGTGCTGAACGTGATCCACCCCTTCGGCGACTTCCTGCCGGACACCGAGTCGAACGAGCCGGTGGTGCTGCTCTCGGCCGGCGTCGGCATCACGCCGATGGTCTCCGCCCTGAACCGCATCGCGATGGTCAATCCGGAGCGCCGCGTGATCTTCGCCCACGCCGCCCGCAACCCGGCCCAGCATGCGCACCAGCGTGACATCGCCGCCGCGAAGGCGCGCATGCCGCACCTGCACGTGGTGACGTTCTACGAAGAGACGGAAACGGAAGGCGCCCTGAAGGGCAGGATGGAACTGGCGCGCCTGCCCTCCTGGCCGCGCACCGAGACCGACGTGTACCTGTGCGGTCCGCTGCCCTTCATGCAGGCGCAATGGAATGCGCTGCTGGCGGCCGGCGCACCGGCCAGCCGCCTGCACCGCGAAGTGTTCGGGCCGGACCTGCTGGACAACCTGCTCTGATTTTTCGTAGGGTGGGCAGGTCCCCTGCCCACGCGGTCGACGATCGCCAGCACGGCTGCGAAAGAGCACGATTTACGTATCATCGCGTGGGCGGGAATCGAGTCCCCCGCCCACGCTACCAACATCAATCCAGCAGCTGCACGTTACGGCCGGTAACGCTGCGCTGCGCCGGGTGCCCATACACCTGGATTCCGCCCGAGCCGCCGCCGTGCGCCACCAGCGACTGCTTCACGGTGGCGCGGATCCCGCCCGAACCGTCCGCCGCCAGGTCGGCATCCTGGGTCGCCAGCGCAGCCAGGTCGAGGCTGCCCGAACCGGCCACGCGCGCATTCAACGAACGCACGGCGCCGCCGGCCTGCAGCACGCCGGAACCGGCGACACTCACGCGCGCATAGTCGCCGCGGATGGCGCCGATGTGCATGCGGCCCGAGCCCGCCAGGCCGAGGTCGGCGCTGGCGCTGCTCAGCGCAGCCGCATCGAGCACGCCCGAGCCACTGACGCGCGCATGCAGGCTGTCCACCTTGCCCGAGAGGGCGACCGTCCCGGAACCGCTCTTGCGCACGTCCAGCGGCGCGCCGGCCAGCTCGCGTACCGCGACCTGGCCCGAGCCGGAGGCGCGCACTGCGCTCAGGCGCGGGGTCGTGTACACCACGCGTACCGGGGTCTTGCTGCGCAGCTGGCGGTCGTAGGCGATCTTCAGCGTATTGCCCCGGCCTTCGGTGCGGATATAGGGCAGCAGGTTGGCGTCGGCTTCGACCAGCAGCGAAGGCGCCGGACCGACGCGCACCTCGACCTGCAGCGGGCCGCTCACTTCCAGTTCGCCATGCGCCGCCACCTGGCGCTGGTCGCGCGCCGCGATGCCGTCGCCCTCGACGGCGCCGTCGCTGAACACCGAGTACATGCGCGCATCGCCCTCGCCGGGCGTCACGATGATGGCACAGCCGCCCAGCGTGGAGGCAAGGGCGGCAAGGGAAGCAAGGGCAAGGAGCTTGCGCATGACGGGATTCCTTCAGGTGGTTGTCGATTCACCCACTCTAGCAAGCCCCCTCTCCTGCCGCCCCTGCCATGCGACAGGATGCAGGAAACACCGGCTGAGTTGCGGCTGGGTTGCGGCTGCACACCGCCGCCGGCACCGCTCAGCCGGTGCGCGTGGCGGCGAACAGGGTCTTGTATTCGCGCGGCTGCGAGCGCCAGTACTGGGGCGGCGCGAACACCTGCGCGCCCAGTTCGGCCGCTGCATGCCAGGGCCAGCGCGGGTCGTACAGCATGGCGCGCGCCAGGCCGATCACATCCGCCTGGCCCTGCTGCAGGATGCTTTCCGCCTGCTGCGCCTCCGTGATCAGGCCCACGCCGATGGTCGGCATGCCGGTCGCCTGCTTGATGCGCTGCGCGAAATCGACCTGGTAGCCGGGCTTGAGCGGGATGTCCTGCAGCGGCGACAGGCCGCCGGTCGAGACGTGGATGAAGTCGCAGCCGCGCGCCTTCAGCGCCTGGGCGAAGCGCAGGCTCTGTTCGATTTCCCAGCCGCCCTCGACCCAGTCGGTGGCCGAGATGCGCACGCCCACCGCCATCGCGCGCGGCACGGCGGCGCGCACCGCCTCGACTACATCGAGCGGGAAGCGCATCCGGTTGTCCAGGGAGCCGCCGTAACCGTCACCGCGGCTGTTCGACAGCGGCGACAGGAACTGGTGCATCAGGTAGCCGTGGGCGGCATGCAGCTCGATGCCGTCCAGGCCCAGCGCATGCGCGCGCCGCGCCGCGTCGACGAAACCGGCCTTGATGCGCGCCAGCCCGTCCTCGTCGAGCGCCAACGGCGCCACTTCGCCGTCCGCATGGGCCAGCGGCGAAGGCGCCACGGTCTGCCAGCCGCGCGGCTGGTCCGGCCGTATCTGGGCGCCGCCCGCCCACGGGACCTCGGTCGAGGCCTTGCGGCCGGCGTGGGCCAGCTGGACCGCGATCTTGATCGGGGAGTGCCGGCGCATGGCGCGGATGACCGGCGCCAGCGCTTCCTGGTGGGCATCGGTCCACAGGCCGAGGTCTTCCGGGGAGATGCGCCCCTCGGGCGTGACGGCGGTCGCTTCGATGATGAGCAGGCCGGCGCCGGACAGCGCCAGGTTCCCCAGGTGGATCATGTGCCAGTCGGTCGGCAGGCCGAGGACGGCCGAGTACTGGCACATCGGCGCGATGGCGATGCGGTTCGACAGTTGCAGGGGACCCAGGGTGACTGGGGAGAAAAGCATGCTGCTCATGACACCTCCGCTTGGGGCAAAGGTTTCAGTCTAGCGTGGCGCCGGGTTCCATGCTGCGAGCTTGCCTGGCAAAAAAAAGAGGAGGCAGTGCCTCCCCTTGTCCGTATGCTCAGCCGATACGCGTGACCATCAGCCCCGCGCGCAGGCCGACCCGCACATCCGGATTCGGGAACACGACCAGTTCCTCGTCATGCTCCACGCGGTACACGGTGTCGCCATCGGTCGCGATCACCTCGCCTTTCTTCATCGGCGTGAAGTTCCAGGTCTCGCGTCCGACCGACATCGTGAAGGCCTCCGACAGCTTGATCACCTGGCGCGCCGTCGCGAACACGTGCGGCGCCGCCTTGGCTTGAATAGCGGGCAGGCCGCGCAGCAGCCGGTCCAGTGCCGCCGAGGCGTCAGCGAACTGCGCCAGGTCGTTCTGTCCCAGCGTCCCGACCCGGCCCAGCTCCACGGTGGTGCCGGCCGCGCCATGATGCTCGCTCGAGTAGTAGCTGTAGGTGCCGACCGACTTCGGGTTCATGATGACGGCACCGATCGCGGCCTGGCCGAGCCAGCCGAGCAGCGCCTGGCGCGGCGTGTCGGGGATGAGCTCGGGCACGATCGCGAACATCGGATAGTGCGAGGGCCTGATCGCCGTGTGCAGGTCGAGGTGCCAGCGCTGCGGCCCCGCACCTTCGAAGAAGGCGCAGGTGGCGGCGACCAGCGCATCGGCCCGCGCCGACTCCGCGGTACCGGCCAGCGGCCCGCGGTCCGCACGGAACATGCGGTTCAGGTCCGCGTCGATGAAGCGCTGGCCGCGGGCGATGGCATCGATGTTCCCGACGCACAGCATCAGGTCCACCGCCAGCGCTTGCGGGGTGCGCGACAGCGCTTCGACGAGCCAGGCCACCATCTCGATCGGTCCGGTCTCGTCGCCATGCACGCCCACCGACACCAGCACGCTCGGGCGCTGCGCATGCGCAGCGCCTTTCACGGTCAGGATGCCGGGAGCCGGCAACGCGACCGCGAAGCCAGCCTCCGCGAAGCGCTGCGCGACCGCACCGAAGTCGCCCTCGGCCAGCACGCGCACCGCTTCCGGCAGCGCAGGGTTTGCGGCGCTGCTCATCGGCTTAGGCAGCCAGGCGGTCCGGGCTCGAACCTTCCGACAACGCCCAGACGTCCAGCATGGCCTGCTCCAGCTCGACCGGCTGCGCGAAGCCATTCAGGGCGCGCGCCTCGGTGACCTGCTTGACGGCCGCCAGCGGATCGCCGCCGGCGCCGGCACGCTCGATCACCTGCAGCAGCAGGCGCTGCTGGGTGCGGCGCAGGGCCTGCATCGCATAGTTGCGCAGCTGTTCCTGGGCCTTGCTCTGGGCCGGCAGTTTCAGGCCGCGCTCGAGCGTGTCGATGCCGGCCTGCTGGCGCAGGGCCATGCCGACCTGCAGGAACTGGGCCAGGCTCATGCCGCTTGGACGCTGCACCGACACCGCCGCGAACAGGAAGGTGGCCAGCGACTCGATGGTCTCGACCGCCTTCCAGGCCGCGGTGAAGGAGGCCGGCAGGCCGGTGTGGCCGTCGGCTTCCGAACGGGTCGGGGTCAGGCTGCGCAGCTGGTCGGCCTGGCCGAACAGCGTCGACAGCTCGGCCATGCCGTCGGTGCCGGACGGCAGCGAGAGCACGCCTTCGATCACGGCGCGCAGCAGCGCACGGGTGCGCATGTCGACCGCCATCGAGACGTCGCGCGGCACGCTCAGGGCATCGGCGTCGAGCGCGTCGAACACCGGCGCCAGGTGCAGCGCCGACCAGGCGCGCGCCCAGGCCTTGACCACCTCGGTCTCGTCCACGCGGTGCTCGGCAGCCAGGTCGCGCAGCATCAGCGGACCGCAGCGGTTCACCGCCTCGTTGGCCAGCACGGTGGCCAGGATGGCGTTGGCCAGCGGGTGGTTCAGCGGGTTGCGGGTGGCGACCATTTGCGCCGGGAAGTAGGGGCGCAGCAGCGATTCGGCCCACGATTCCTCGACCAGCGGCAGCGCCAGCAGGGTGCGCTTGAAGCGGTTCTTGACGTTGGCGATGACCACCGCCAGTTCCGGCGTCGTCAAGCCCTGGCCCAGCGCCTTGCGGCGGGCCAGTTCGGCGTCGGTCGGCAGCTGTTCCAGTTCGCGGTTGACCGCGCCTTCCGATTCCAGGTTGGTGATCAAGGCCGCGTAGCCGTCCACCACGGAAGCGGTGGACTGCGCCTGCGCTTCGCGGGTCAGGAGGCGGGTCTGCTGCCTGTTGTCGCGCAGGACCAGCTCTTCCACGGCGCCGGTCATCTCGTTCAGGATGCGGTTGCGGTCCGCTTCCGGCAGCTCGCCCGCGTTGACTTCGGTATCCAGCCAGATCTTGATGTTGACTTCGTGGTCGGAGCAATCCACGCCTGCCGAGTTGTCGATCGCATCGGTGAAGATGCGGCCGCCCGCCAGGGCGAATTCGATACGGCCGGCCTGGGTGGCGCCCAGGTTGCCGCCCTCGGCCACCACCTTGCAGCGCAGTTCGTTGCCGTTGACGCGGATGCGGTCGTTGGCGCGGTCCTTCACCTGGGCGTGGGTCTCGTGCGAGGCCTTGATGTAGGTGCCGATGCCGCCGTTGTAGAACAGATCCACCGGCGCCAGCAGGATGCGGTGCATCAGCTCTTCCGGCGACAGCGAAGTCTCTTCGATGCCGAGCGCCGCGCGTACTTCAGGACTCAGGTCGATCGAGCGGCTGCTCCTCGGGTACACGCCGCCGCCCTGCGAGATCAGCGACTTGTCGTAGTCTTCCCACGAGGAGCGCGGCAGCGCGAACATGCGCTCGCGTTCCTTGAACGAGACCTCGGTGTCCGGGTTCGGGTCCAGGAAGATGTGGCGGTGGTCGAAGGCGGCCACCAGCTTGAGCTGGCGCGACAGCAGCACGCCGTTGCCGAACACGTCGCCCGACATGTCGCCCACGCCGACCATGGTCACCGGAGTGGTGTTCATGTCGTGGCCCAGTTCGTAGAAGTGGCGCTTCACCGCCTCGAAGGCGCCCTTGGCGGTGATGCCCATCTTCTTGTGGTCATAGCCGTTCGAGCCGCCCGAAGCAAAAGCGTCGCCCAGCCAGAAGCCGCGCTTGACGGCGATGCTGTTGGCGATGTCCGAGAAGGTCGCGGTGCCCTTGTCGGCGGCCACCACCAGGTACGGATCGTCCTGGTCGTGGCGCACGGTGTTGTCCGGCGGGACGATCGCGCCACGCACGCGGTTGTCGGTCACTTCCAGCAGGCTGGCGATGAATTCGCGGTAGCAGGCTTCGCCCTCGGCCGCCACGACTTCGCGCGGGGCGTTGGCCGGCATCTGCTTGCACACGAAGCCGCCCTTCGAGCCGGCCGGCACGATGACCGCGTTCTTGACCATCTGCGCCTTCACCAGGCCCAGCACCTCGGTGCGGTAGTCTTCCATGCGGTCCGACCAGCGCAGGCCGCCGCGCGCGACCGGGCCGCCGCGCAGGTGCACGCCTTCGAAGCGGCGCGAGAACACGTAGATCTCGCGGTACGGACGCGGCTCCGGCGCCAGCGCCAGGTTGCTGGTGTCGACCTTGAAGATGATCTTCTCGCCGCTGTTCTGGAAGTAGTTGGTGCGCACGGTGGCCAGGGCTAGGTCGACCAGGGACGCCATGATTTCCTCGGTGTCGGCATGGTTCACGGCCGACAGGCCAGCCTTCAGGGCGGCCAGCTTGGCGGTGCCGCCGGCATGCTCGGACTCGCCCAGCGCCGGATCGAAGCGCTGGATGAAGCCGGTGACGAATTCCTTCACCAGGGCCGGCTGGGTGCGCAGGGTTTCCGCCATGTAGCGCACCGAGAACTTCGAGCCCAGCTGGCGCCAGTAGCTGATATAGGCGCGCACCAGCTGCACTTCGCGCATCGACAGGCCGCCTTCGATGGTCAGGCCGTTCATGCGGCCGTCTTCGGCTTCGTTGTTGAACAGCGCGGTGAACAGTTCCTCGGCCACCGGTGCGATGCCGGCCTTGACCAGCTTGGCGCCGCTCTCGTCGTCCACCGCCAGCGCGGTGACATTGCGGCGCACGCCGTCGGCGCCGGTGAAGGACCAGGTCTGCTCGCGGTCGACCGCGATGCCGGCGTTCTGCAGGGCCGGCAGGATGCGCGACAGCGACGGCACGGTATCGCCCGAATACAGGCGGATCGAGGCGTCGCGCGCGGCGTTGGTCTCGCCCACGCCCGGCTCGATGCGCACGCTGACGCGGCCGTCGTGGCCGTTGTTCAGCATCGCCTGCAGGTCGCGGAACGCGATTTCCGGCGCGGTGGCGGTCACGAAGCTGACCGGCAGGTTGGCGCCCAGCTTGCGCAGGCTGCTGCGCCGGGCATGGTCTTCGATGCCGTTGCCGAGGGCGGCGAAGCGGTCATGCCAGCCGTCCAGCACGGCCAGCAGCGGCTGCTGGATGTCGGTTTCCAGGTCGAGCGGATAGCGGGCGGCATGCGCGATCAGGTAGACGCGGGCCAGCGGACCGTCGGCCACCAGGGTCTGCACGCGTACGTCGCGGGCACCCGAGCTGTCTTTCAGGGCGGACGCCAGGCTGGCGGCGACCGCGGCGCTGTAGCGCTCGCGCGGCAGGTAGACCAGCACGTTCAGGTGGCGCGCATACACGTCGCGGCGCGCGAACACCTTCGGGCGCGGCTGCTTGTACAGCGACACGACCGCGGAGCACACCTGGGCCAGCCATTCCGGATCGGCTTCCAGCGCTTCGGTGCGCGGCAGCGACTCGAGGATCTCGACGAACTTCTCGGCACGGAAGCCTTCCTGGCGCACGCCGGCGATCGACAGCACCTTGGCCACGCGGCCGCGCGCGAAGGGCAGGCGCGCCAGCGGAGTCGAGGTGGCGGCGCGGGTGAACAGGCCGACGAAGCAGTGCTCGCCCAGGATGCGGCCCTGGGCATCGGTATTGCGCACGCCGATGAAGTCGAGCGGCTGGTCACGGTGCAGGGTGCCCTCGACGTCGGCCTTGACGATCGACAGGGTGTCGGCGCGGCGCGACAGCGTTTCGAAGTCGCCCGGGATGTTGGCCAGGCAGGTGCCGTAGACCGGGTGCGCGGTGTCGGCGAGCACGCCGATGCGGCTCGGGATGTCGCGTTCCAGTTCGCGCACGCCTTCCTTCACCACGTAGTAGGCGTAGCCGAAGGGCTCGAAGCCTTCGTTCTTGGCCCACTCGAGGAAAGCAGCCACTTCCTGGCCTTCGGCGCCGCCCGACTGGGCGCTTGCCGCCGCCACCGCGGTCATGCGGTCGGCCATCTTGACGGCGTCGCGGTGCACGACGGCGGCATCGTTGGCGACCATGCGAATGCGCGCGGTCAGGGAATCCAGTTCGGAGAATTCGAGCTCGTCGCTCATCAGGACCAGCACGATCGATTCCAGCGGCGCGCCGGCTTCGCCGACGCTGGTGGCCAGGCCGTTCGCGTCACGGCGCACCGGCAGCACGGCGTTCATCACGCCGGAAGCGATCTGGCGCTCCTTGCGCAGGGCCATGACGAAGGAATCGACCAGGTAAGGCATGTCGTCGTTCAGGATCAGCAGCGCGGTGGCCATGCCGCCGCGGCCGTCGGAATATTTCATCTGCGCGATCTGGCAGCCCGCGCCGCTGCGCTGGGCCAGCTGCGAGAAACCTTCCCACAGCACCGGCGCCAGGCTCTCGGGGGCGGTGCCGGCCAGGTCCTCGTCGTCGAGCGATCCGAGCCAGGCGCTGATCAAGGCGCCCACCTGCGGGTTGGCGCCAGCGGCGGCGTGGTTTGCGTTGACCAGCGCGAGCGTCTGGTTGCGCAAATCTTGAGACATGTCTTTCATTTGCTTCTCCAAAGTTTGTGTGCCGGGGCGCGCTGTGGCTTGTGGCTTCGCGCCGCTCCGGCTTTATATGGACGGGGGTGTCCCGTCCGAATTCCGTGCGCGTCCTGACTGCGGGCGCGCCAATCTGCTATTAAAACATGCCCGAGCGGCCTTACGACAGGTCGTACAGGCCGGGCAGGCCCAGGATGCGCTCGAGCTCCTCGAGTGCGGCCACGCATTCCAGCGCCAGCTGCGGATCGGCCAGGTCCTTCGGCTCGATCCGGTCGCGGTAGTGCTTTTCCACCCAGCCGACCAGCAGCCCATAGAGGGTCTCGGTCATGATCACGTTGCCGTGCATGGCGGCCGCTTCTTCCTCGGTCAGCACCACGCGCAGGCGCAGGCAGGCCGGGCCGCCGCCGTTGCGCATGCTCTGGCGCAGGTCGAACTCCAGCAGCTCGTCGATCGGTCCGCCGGCGGCGACCATCCCGGCCAGGTAGCGCGCCACCGCGTCGTTCTCGCGGCATTCGTGCGGCACCACCAGGGCCATGCGGCCGTCCGGCTTGCTGAGCAGCTGGCTGTTGAACAGGTAGCTGGCCACGGCATCGGCCACCGGCACCTGGCCGCCGGCCACGCGCACTGGCAGCAGCTCGCTGCCGACGCTGCCCAGGGCTGCGCGCAAGGCGTCGAGCGTGCCCGCCTCGTCGGCGAAGGCCTGCTCGTGGTAGAACAGCACGTTACCGTTGCCGACCGCGATCACGTCGTTGTGGAACACGCCCTGGTCGATCACGTCCGGGTTCTGCGAGGCGAACACGGTGCGCGCCGGGTCCAGGCCGTGCAGGCGGGCCACGGCCTGCGAGGCTTCCAGGGTCTGGCGCGCCGGGTACTTGCGCGGGGACGGCACCGACGGGTCGAACTCGGCGCGGCCGTACACGAAGAACTCGACGCCGGCGGCGCCATGCGCGGCGGCGAAGCGGGTGTGGTTGGCCGCGCCCTCGTCGCCGAAGGCCGGCACCGGCGGCAGCGCGTCGTGCACCACGAAGCGGCTGCTGTCGCCGAACACGGCGCGCAGCGTGCGCGTGGCCTGCACGTACTCTTCCGAGCGGTGCAGCTTGTTGTTCAGGTTGGCCGGGGTGAAATGCACGCGGCCGTCCTGGGTGTCGCTCGACGGGCTGACGGTGGCGGCGTTGGCGGTCCACATCGGCGCGGCCGAATAGGCGCAGGCCAGGATCACCGGCGCTTCGCGCATCGCCTT
Organism: Massilia sp. MS-15; assembly: GCF_020176695.1. Taxonomy (GTDB): domain Bacteria; phylum Pseudomonadota; class Gammaproteobacteria; order Burkholderiales; family Burkholderiaceae_D; genus Telluria; species Telluria hydrophila. Next base: position 16,938 of record NZ_JAIWIA010000041.1, read on the forward strand.
GGCCAGCACGTCGGCGTCGGTGCCGGAAAAGCCGATCCGGCGCAGCAGGCGCAGGTTCGGACGCGCCTGCGGCGGCATCACGGCCTGGGCGAAACCGCGCGCGGCCAGGGCACGCATCTTGGCCAGGCCCTGCAGCGCGGCCTGGCGCGGGTTCGAGGCGCTGCGCACATTGCTGAACGAGGCGACGTTGCCGAACGAGAGGCCGGCGTAGTTGTGGGACGGGCCGACCAGGCCGTCGAAGTTGTATTCGCGGGCAGTGCGCATGATCTAGAAGCTCAGTCCCGGCGACAGCTTGGCCGGCAGTTCGAGTTCGGCCGTCTCGATCGAGGCCACCGGATAGGCGCAGTAGTCGGCCGCGTAGTAGGCGCTCGGGCGATGGTTGCCCGACTTGCCGACGCCGCCAAACGGGGCCGAGCTGGCCGCGCCGGTGGTCGGGCGGTTCCAGTTGACGATGCCGGCGCGCGCGCGCACCGAGAAGCGCTTCCACAGTGCCTCGGAGGGCGAGAGCAGCGCCGCCGCCAGGCCGTATTCGGTGGCGTTGGCCACGCGCAGGGCCGCATCGAAGTCCGGCACGCGGATCACCTGCAGCAGCGGGCCGAACCACTCTTCGTCCGGGATGCCCTGGGCATCGGTGGTGTCGACGATGCCGGCGGTGACGAAACCGGCGTTCGGGTCGAGCTGGCGCATCTGCAACAGCACCTTGCCGCCTTTCGCGGCCATGTCGGCCTGGGCCTGCACCAGGCGCGCGGCCACGGCGCTCGACACCACCGGGCCCATGAAGGGCTGCGGCTCCGCCGTCGAAGGGCCGGGCTGCAGGGTCGAGGCGATGTCGACCAGGCGGTCAAGGAAAGCCTGGGCCTGCGGCGTGTCCTGGATGACCAGGCGGCGCGCGCAGGTGCAGCGCTGGCCGGCCGAGATGAAGGCCGACATCACGGTGTGGTGCACGGCGGCGTCGATCGCCTTCGGGTCGTGCGGGATGTCCCACACCACCAGCGGATTGTTGCCGCCCATTTCCAGCGCCAGCATCTTGCCGGTCTGGCCGCCGAACTGGCGGTGCAGGGCCATGCCGGTCTGGCTGCTGCCGGTGAACAGGATGCCGTCGATATCCGGCTGCTGGCCGAGCGCGACGCCGGTGTCGCGGCCGCCGTTGACCAGGTTCAGCACGCCCTTCGGCAGGCCGGCCGCCTCCCACAGCTGCACGGTCTTCAGCGCGGTGCGCGGCGCGTATTCGCTTGGCTTGAACACCACGGTGTTACCGGCGATCAGGGCCGGCACGATGTGGCCGTTCGGCAGATGGCCGGGGAAGTTGTACGGGCCGTACACGGCGAACACGCCGTGCGGGCGGTGGCGCAGCACGGCGGTGCCGTCGGCCACCTTCGCCTCGGTCGCGCCGGTGCGCGCGCCATAGGACTGCAGCGAGATGTCGATCTTGTTGGCCATGGTGGCCACTTCGGTGCGCGCTTCCCACAGGGGCTTGCCGACTTCCTCGGCGATGATGGCGGCCAGCTCCTCGGCATGTTCCTTGAGCAGGTCGCGGAAACGCGCGCAGACGGCGGCGCGTTCTTCCAGCGGCGCCAGCGCCCAGGCTTCGAAGGCGGCGCGTGCCGCATGCGCCGCGCGCGCCACGTCGTCCGGCGTGGACGCATTGCTGGTCCAGGTCTGGCGGCCGGTGGAGGGGTCGATGGTGGCCAGTTCGGGGCCGCTGCCGGCGAGCCACTCGCCGCCGATGTAGTTCGAGAGATTAGGCATTCGCGTTCTTCCTTGTGTTGAGGGGCAGCGTACGGACCTCGTCGCCGGCCTGCACGCGCAGCAGAGACAGTTCCTGGGCCGTCAGCGCGATGTGGGTGGCGCCGGGCACGCCGCGGGTCAGGATCATGCGGAAATCGGCAAGCTTCGTGTTCGACACCAGCAGGTGTTCGGTCTCTTCCTCCTGCGCAGCGCTGGCGGCGCCCTCCGCAGCCGTCGCCAGCACGCTGTCGCGCACCGCGCGCAGCTCGGACACGCGGCCCTGCAGCACCGGGCCGGCGTCGAAGATGTCGACGTAGCCCTCGTAGTGCATGCCTTCCCTTTCCAGCAGCTTGCGCGCCGGGAGGGTCGAGGTATGGACCTTGCCGATCACCTCGCGCGCCGAGGCCGGCAGGTAGTCCACGTACAGCGGCTGGCGCGGCATCAGCTCGGCGATGAAGGATTTCTTCCCGAGCGCGGTGAGGCCGTCGACATGGTCGAAGTCCATCTTGAAGAAGTGGCGTCCCAGGCCTTCGTAGAAAGGCGAGGTGCCATCCTCGGCCTGGAAACCGCGCATCTCGGCGATGATCTTCTCGGTAAACAGGTGCTGGAACTGGGCGATGAACAGGAAGCGGCTTTTTGATAACCACTTGCCGTTGAAGCCGGCACGGAACTGCGGCAGCAGGAACAGCGAGCACAGTTCGGACGAGCCGGTGAGGTCGTTCGACAGGTACAGGGTCTCCATGCGCGTGAACACGTTCAGTTCGCGGCTGCAGTGCACCAGGGTGCCGATGCGGTAGTTGTAGAAGGGTTCGGTGAGTCCAACCGCGCCCTTGATCGCGCACACGCCGGCGATGCTGCCATCCTCGGTGTGCTCGAGCACGAACATGTAGTCGCGCTTCTCGGGCGGGATGCTCTCGCTGAACGAGGCTACCGCGGTCTCGACGCGGTCGCCCAGCATCTTGCGGTCGGGCTTCAGCGTGGTCATGCCGCTGCCGGCCTGGCGCGCCATGTCGATCAGGGCGTCCAGGTCGGTGGTTTTCACTGCACGGATTACGAGCATCGGTTCCTCTCTCAGATGCGCACGCAGGTGACGCTGTCGCCCGGGCTCACGCCCAGCGCCTGCTGGGCCTCGCGCGGCAGGCGGATGGCCTGCGCCGCTTCGACCGGCGGGCAGCTGGCGATGACGGCGCGGAAATTCTGTTCGGTGGTGGCGACCGCATAGGCAACCGGGGCTTCCGCGGACGGCGCGCTGGCGGCGTTTTCCACCTGGCGCAGCTGCGAGGCGCAGAACGAACGCAGCGCCTTGCGGTGCGCCTGCAGGATCGGGCCGCCATCGAAGATGTCGATGTATTCGTCGGCCTCGAAGCCTTCCCCGGTGAGCAGCTGGAAGGCCAGCTGGCCGCTCGGGTGGATCTGGCCCAGCGCGGCCTGGGCGTCGCCCGGCAGCAGCGGCACGTAGACCGGATAGTGCGGCATCAGTTCGACGATCAGGGTGCGGTTGCGGGCGCCGTCGATGACGCGCTCGGCTTCCAGGAAATCCATCTTGAAGAACTTGCGGCCCAGCGCGTTCCAGAACGGCGATTGCCCTTCGCTGTCGGTGACGCCGGCCAGCGGCACGAAGAAGCGGTCGCCGAAGCGCTGCGGCGCCAGCACCGCGTACAGCAGGCGCGCGCGCGACAGCAGGGCCGCTTCCGGGCCGGCGCTGTCGCGGTTGCGGATGTAGAAGCCCGACAGGTGCGAACAGGCGGTGAGCTCGGAGCACAGGGTCAGCGCGTGCACGCTGTGGCTGATGTTCAGGTCGCGCGAGACCTGCTGGATCACGTCGTTGCGAAACGCGAAATAGGTGCCGTTCGAGCCGGCCGAGGCATGGATCGACGACGTGCCGACCACTTCGCGCGTGCGCAAGTCTTCCAGCACGAACTGGTACGACTCCTCGCTCGGGATGTCGACGTGGGCGGCGAACGAGGCGATCGACCGCTCGACCGCCGCGACGATCGCTTCGCGCGTGCGCGGCAGCGTGTGCACGCCGGGAATCGTCACCGCGCCCAGCGCCTCGAGGGCGCCGATATCCGCGCGTTCAACCGGACGAACTACATACATGCGAACTCCCTTTCAACTCAAACGGCAAGGCCGGCCCTGCCCGGAGCGGGCGGACCGGCCGGATGCGAGCGCTGGATCAGCCGGCGATGAAGGCCTCGACGGCCTCGCGCATGACGCGGTCGGCTTCGAGGATCTGCTCGTCCGACACCACCAGGGCCGGCGCCAGGCGCACCACGTCCGGACCCGCGATCAGCAGCATCAGGCCAAGCTTTTCGCAGGCCTTGGTGAAGTCCTTGGCGCGGCCCTTGAAGTCGCCGGTCACCGGCAGGCCGATCAGGAGGCCCAGGCCGCGCGGCTTGCCAAACACCTGCGGATAGTCGCTGGCGAGCTTTTCCAGGTTGGCGAAGACCTTGCCGCTCGCTTCTTTCACGCGCGCCAGGAAGGACGGCTGGTTGATGGTTTCGACCACCTTCAGGGCGACGGTCGCCGCCAGCGGATTGCCGCCGTAGGTGGTGCCATGCGAGCCGACGCCGAAGTGCTGGGCGATCTCGTCGGTGGTGAGCATGGCGCCGATCGGGTAGCCGTTGCCCAGGGCCTTGGCCGAGGTCAGGATGTCCGGGGTGACGCCGGTATCCATGTAGGCGTAGAAGGCGCCGGTGCGGCCCACGCCCGACTGCACTTCGTCGAACACCAGCAGCGCGCCGGTCTGGTCGCACAGTTCGCGCAGTGCGGCCAGGTAGGCTTGGTCGCCCGGGATCACGCCGCCCTCGCCCTGGATCGGCTCGACGATCACGGCGGCCACGTCGTCGGTAATCGCGGCGCGCGCGGCGTCGATGTCGTTGTACGGGATGTGGTTGATTTCCTGCGGCAGCGGCTCGAAGCCTTCGGTGTACTTCGGCTGGCCGCCCACCGACACGGTGAACAGGGTGCGGCCGTGGAAGGACGACAGGCAGGACACGATGCGCGACTTGTGCGCGCCGAACTTGGTGTGCGCGTACTTGCGGGCCAGCTTGAGCGCCGCTTCGTTGGCTTCGGCGCCCGAGTTGCAGAAGAAGGCGCGATCGGCGAAGGTGGCCTCGACCAGGCTGGAAGCCAGGCGCAGCACCGGCTCGTTGGTATAGCCGTTGCCCAGGTGCCAAAGGGTGTTGATCTGCTGGGTCAGCGCATCGACCAGGGCCGGGTTGCAGTGGCCCAGGCTGGAGACGGCGATGCCGGAGGTGAAGTCGAGGTAGCGCTTGCCTTCCTGGTCCCACACTTCCAGGCCCTTGGCGCGCACCGGCACCATGGCGGCCGGGGCGTAGGTCGGGACCAGGACTTCGTCGAAGGTCTGCCGAGTGACAGGCCGCGTGGTGACACCCGAATCAAGCTTTGCGTTCATGGCTTCTTCCTCATCGATAAGCGCTTCGTTAACCGTTCATGCGCGGACCAGGGGCCGCGCAGCTTCGGGCCATTATAGGAACGCATCCCCACAAGTTCTTGCAGAACTGCGACAGGGATTTTCGTTTTTAGTCGAAGAAAGATTGAGGGAATGGCAAGGCGGGGCGTGACCGCTACTGGGCCAGCCGGCGCTGGCGCTCTTCGCGCGGGGTGTTCCCGAACAGGGCGCCGAACGCCGTGGAGAAGTGCGAGCCAGACGAAAAGCCGCACATCAGTCCCACCTGCACGATCGAGTAATTCGTCTCGAGCAGCAGCTTGCGCGCGCGCTGCAGGCGCAGTTCGAGGTAGTAGCGCGAAGGCAGGCTGCCCAGGTACTGCTTGAACAGGCGCTCCAGCTGGCGCCGCGAGATGCCGGCCAGGCCCGCGATCTCGTCGGTGGAGAGCGGCTCCTCGATGTTCGCTTCCATCAGGGCCACGGCCTCGGTCAGCTTCGGCTGCAGCGCGCCGAAGCGGGCCTGCAGGGCTACTCGCTGGCGCTCGTCCTTGCCGCGCACCCGGTCCACGCACAGGGTTTCCTTCACCGAGGCCTGGACCGCAGCGCCGAACAGCAGCTCGACCAGGGTCAGGGCGAAGTCGATGCTGGCCGCGCCGCCGCAGCAGGTGAGGCGGTTGCGGTCGAATTCGTAGAGGTTGGGAGTGAACAGGGCCTGCTCGGCCAGGGCATTGGTGTCCGGGTACAGGGCCCAGGGCAGCGCGGTGCGCACGCCGTGCAGGGCGCCGGCATCGGCCAGCCACAGGACGCCGGCGCCGACCCCGCCCCAATAGGGCGCGGCGCGGCAGCGCTCGACCAGGGCGCGGCAGTTGGCCGGTTTCAAAGCCGCCTCGGCCTCGTCGGCCACCAGCAGCACCAGGTGCCAGTGGCGCTGCGAATCGGCAGCAAACTTGTCGGGACTGCGCACGTCCACGTGCAGCAGGTCGGGGCCGAGCAGCTTGGCCGCCAGGCGCAGCGGCTGGACCAGGCCCGACCAGGTCAGCATGTCCGGCTCGCCCGCGTTCACCAGGAGCACGCGCAGCGGCCGTTCCTGTGCCAGGAGGGACAGGTCAGCAGGCTGCATCGGACGGGGTCGGCGGTGTCATTCGAAAGAGCGGGCATGGCGGCCCGGCGCTAGGCATCGGCCGTAATGATACCGGACTTGCGCGCGGCCTGAAGGATCGCGGCCAGCCGCGGCGGCCAGCTATAATCCTGCCCCATGGGAGAACGATATCTAAAGAGCGTCCGGCTGCTGGCCGAGTGCATGCAGGGCTTCGAGCGTTTTTCCGGCGAGTCGGTACGCCAGCACGGGCTGACCCACGCGCAGTTCGATATCATTGCCACGCTGGGCAATACGGCCGGCATGAGCTACAAGGAACTGGGCGAACGTACCCTGATCACCAAGGGCACCCTGACCGGCGTGATCGAGCGCCTGGAACAGAAAGGCCTGGTGCTGCGCGAACGCAGCAGCGACGACAAGCGTTCGTTCTTCGTCCGCCTGACGCCCGCCGGCGAACGGGTCTTCGGCGAGGTCTTTCCGCAAGTGGTCGCGCATGGCAGGCGCCTGTTCGCGCACTATGGCGACGCCGATTTCGACGTCCTGGAAGCGACGCTGCGCCGGCTGCGCGACCAGATCGCCGCCGGCAGCCTCCCAACCCCTCCAACCCAAGCAAAGGAACAGCCTTGAAAACCTCCCTCATCGAAGGCAAGAAGCCCGCCCACTTCGATAAACACATCACCGGCAACATCCTGCTGGATGTCGCGCCGCTGGACGAAGTGCGCCAGGAAGCCATGCTGATCGGCGTGCGCAACGAAGCCGGCGAGATCTACCGCCTCATCGGCGCCACCAAGCTGAACAGCTTCATGAACGCGAGCGAGGAACTGCTCGACCTCGGCCTGGTGGACGAGCTGCAGGATACCGAGGAACAGAGGGAAGGCTGCGACGCCATCTTCGGCGAGCCCTGAGCGCATTGGCAGGGAAAATAATGCCATACGGCAATTTTTTCCCTATGCATCCGGGTGATGGGGGTATAATTTTCCGATGGACCGACTCTCCGCCCTCAAGAGCATCGCTGCCGAGGCCAGCCGTGGCGAGCTCAGCTTTCCGACGAATGTCGACGCGACGCTGAAGCTGCAGCGCGCGCTGAACGAACCCGACTGCCACACCGATACCGCCGCCCGCCTGGTGCAGGCCGAGCCCCTGCTCGCCGCGCGGACCGTGGCGATCGCCAACTCGGTGGCCTACAAGCGCTCCGGGCACGACGTGACGAATGTGCGTGCGGCGGTGCAACGGGTCGGTTTCCGCACCCTGGGTGCGCTGGCCGCCTCGGTCATCGTGCGCCAGCTGGCGGGGAGAATCAGCCATCCACACCTGCGCGCCCGCGCCGACGCGCTATGGATCCACTCGGCCCATGTGGCCGCGCTGGCCCAGGTGATTGCGCGCCGCGTGTCCTTCGTCGATCCGGAGACGGCGCTGTTCGCCGGCATCGTGCACGAGGTGGGCGGCTTCTACCTGCTGTCGCGCGCTGGCGACTTTCCCGGCCTGATTGCCGAAGAGGGTGATGACGGCGCCGATGACTGGATCGAGCACGGCGAAGTCGCCATCGGCCGCGGCGTGCTGCTCAAGCTGGGGGTGCCGGTGCCCGTGATGGGCGCCATCGAGGCGCTGTGGAACGGCATGCGCGCGCTGCCGCCGGAAACCCTGGGCGACACCTTGCTGCTGGCGAACGACCTGGCCCCCTTTCCTTCTCCCCTGCATACGCGTCCGGGCGCCACCACGCTCGATTCGGCCGCCACCATCGACTTCACGACCGGGGAAGGCACGCTGGCCCAAGTGCTGGCGGAATCGGCCGACGAGGTCAAGAGCCTGACGGCCGCCCTGCTCTGATTTTTTTACCGTCCGGTAAAAAAATGCCCGCTCGAGGGGAGCGGGCAAAGTCCAAAACTAGGGATGTCCTGAAAGAGACGGTTCCACTATAGGACCCGCAAGCGAACGCTTCCGTGCGCTGATTCACACAAATCCAACTATCCCGTAGTCAGGTCGGTGCCACGACCGAATTCCTTATCTTTTGTTTTCTGGAAATACCGTACGTTAAAACAAGACCGGTCAGGACCAGGAATATGCTTTCCGGCTCGGGAATGACGGTAAAGCTCGTCCCACCGGATTCGTTTCCGCTGACAAAATTCGCGGATGCATTTATTTGCCCGCCAGGAACGTTGTCTTGTTGAACAAATCCACCCTGTACTAGGGAAGCGCTGAACAAATAGGTTGTGTGGCCGTTCCGACGTGACAAGACCTGCACCAGACCGGACCGTGGTCGAGATCAGCTATTTTTCGCGCTCCAGCTTGGGCGTCACGCTC
>NZ_JAIWIA010000042.1 GCF_020176695.1 Massilia sp. MS-15
GGTTCGCCCAGCTGCCCGCGCTGAACGTGCCGCAGCGCCTGCAAACGCTCTCGGCCCTGCATCCGGCTGCCGGACTCGACCGCATCATCGCCCTCATTGCCCAGGTCAAGGAAGGCAAGCGCCGCTGTCCTGCGTGCGCTTGCGAGCGTTACTACCGGCATGGCCAGGCCAACGGCCTGCAACGCTACCGCTGCCGTGCGTGCGGCCGCACCTATAACGACCTGAGTGGCACACCGCTGGCGCACCTGCGGCTACGGGAAAAATGGCTCGGCTACCTGGACACGATGCTCGCATCGAAGTCGGTGCGCAAGGCAGCCGGGGAGGTCGGCGTACACCGCAACACGGCCTTCCGGTGGCGCCACCGCTTTCTCGACCAGGCCAGGCACGATCGTCCCAAGACCTTGAGCGGCATCGCCGAAGCGGACGAGATGTTCATACTCGAATCGCAAAAGGGTTCGCGCAAGCTGGACAGACCGGCACGCAAGCGCGGTGGCCGGTCCCGCAAGCGCGGGATTTCAGGCGAGCTCGACTGCATCCTGGTGGCGCGCGACCGTAGCGGACAGACGATCGATGCGGTCGTAGGCCGTGGATCCTTAACAGCCGGGCAGCTGGAGCGCCATCTGCTGCCCAGGCTCGACCGCCAGGTGCTGCTGGTGAGCGATTCCCACGCCGCCTACCGCGCATTCGCCCGCAAGCATCGCATTGCACATGAGGCGGTCAACCTGCAGGCCGGCATACGGGTCCGTCGCCGGGCTGCCGGTGCCATCCACGTCCAGAACGTCAACGCCTATCACGCGCGCCTGCGGCAGTGGCTCAGCCACTTTCGCGGTGTGGCCTCGCGCTACCTGCCCAACTACCTGGGCTGGCGCTGGGCGCTCGATGGCGAACGCATCACTACTGCGGAACAATTGCTGCGTATCGCGATCGGAGCCATCAACAGATAACGGTGACAGCGCCTTTCCTTAAACCAGTTCATGGCCGCGCCGGCGCAGCGCGCCTATAGTCTCGCGGCGGGCAAGGCGCCCGCCCGGTGGTGCCCCGGCCCGGCCCGATCCATTCGCAGGCCATCCTGCGCTCACCTACCGCCCATGCAAGCAACCAGTACCGCCCCCACCAGCACGCAGCCGCGCATGGAGCTCGTCTGTCCCGCCGGCAGCCTGCCGGCCCTCAAGGCCGCCATCGACAACGGCGCCGACTGCGTCTACCTCGGCTTTCGCGACGCCACCAATGCGCGCAATTTTGCCGGACTCAATTTCAGCGAGGCCGCCATCGCGGAGGGCATCCGCTACGCGCAGGCGCGCCGGCGCAAGGTCTTCCTGGCGCTGAACACCTATCCCCAGCCGGACGGCTGGGAAGCCTGGCGGCGCGCCATCGACCGCGCGGCAAGCAGCGGCATCGACGCCGTGATCCTGGCCGATCCGGCCCTGATGGAGTACGCCGTGCGCACCCACCCCGCGCTGCGCCTGCACCTGTCGGTCCAGGCCTCGGCCACCAACCTTGAAGCCATCAATTTCTACCACCAGCGCTTCGGCATCGCGCGCGCCGTACTGCCGCGCGTGCTGTCGCTGACCCAGGTCGAACAGCTGATCGGCAAGACGCCGGTCGAGATCGAGGTATTCGGCTTTGGCAGCCTGTGCGTGATGGCCGAAGGCCGCTGCCAGCTGTCCTCGTATGCCACCGGCGAGTCGCCCAACACCCACGGCGTCTGCTCGCCGGCCAAGGCGGTGCGCTGGCAGGCTACGCCCAAGGGGCTCGAGTCGCGCCTGAACGAGGTGCTGATCGACCGCTACGCGCAAGGCGAGCAGGCCGGCTACCCGACCCTGTGCAAGGGACGCTTCACCGTCGAGGGCGAAACCTATTACGCGGTGGAAGAGCCGACCAGCCTGAACACGCTCGAAATCCTGCCCAAGCTGGCCAGCCTGGGCGCACGCGCCATCAAGATCGAGGGCCGCCAGCGCAGTCCGGCCTACGTGGCCCAGGTGACCCGCGTGTGGCGCGAGGCGATCGACACCTGCCTCTCAAGCCACCAGCGCTTTTCGGTCAAGCCGGCATGGATGGCCGAGCTCGACAAAGTGGCGGAGGGCCAGCAGCACACCCTCGGCGCCTACCACCGCCCCTGGAAATGACGCCCCAACCGGAAAGGACCGTCCCGTGAAAATCTCCCTCGGCCCGCTCCAGTATTACTGGCCGCGTTCCACCGTATTCGCCTTCTACGACACCATGGCAACCCTGCCGGTCGACATCGTCTACCTGGGCGAAGCCGTGTGCTCGCGCCGCCACGAACTGCGCCTGGCCGACTGGCTGGCGATCGGAGACCAGCTGGTCGCGGCAGGCAAGCAGGTCGTGCTGTCGACCCAGGTCCTGATCGAGTCCGGCCCCGATCTCGGCACGCTGCGCCGCATCGCCGACAACGGGCGCTTCCCCGTCGAAGCCAACGACATGGGCGCGGTCCAGTGCATGGACGGCAGGCCCTTCGTGGCAGGTCCGCACCTGAACATCTACAGCGCGCCGACGCTTGCCTTGCTGGCGCAGGCGGGCGCCACCCGCTGGGTGATGCCGCTGGAGATGTCCGGCGCCGGCCTCGCCGCCGTGCTGCGCGAGGCGCCGGCCGGCATCGAGACCGAGGTGTTCGGCTATGGCCGCATGCCGCTGGCCTTCTCGGCGCGCTGCTTCACGGCGCGCCAGCGCAACCTGCCGAAGGACGACTGCCGCTTCAGCTGCATCGATCACCCGGACGGCCTCCTGATGGAAACCCAGGAAGCCCAGCCCTTCCTGGTCCTGAACGGCATCCAGACCCAGTCCGCACGCGTCTACAACCTGGTCGGCGAACTCGAGGGCATGCGCGCCATGGGCGTCGGGGTGCTGCGCCTCAGTCCCCAATCGGCTCATACCGGCGACATTGTCCTGCTGCTGCGCGCCGTGCTGTCCGGCAGCCTGACGGTGGCCCAGGCGCGCGAGCGCATGGCGGCGCTGATGCCGGCCGCGCCGTGCAACGGCTTCTGGCACGGCAAACCTGGCCAGGAACTGCACGCCGCCTGACACCCTTCATTACCGAGGAATACCATGCAAAGCCAATCACCCGCTCCACGCCGGCTGCCGGCGCCCGTCAAGCGCCTGTTGTCGCTGCTGCCGGCCCACCCCGGATCACGGATCTTCGCCACCCTGCTCAATACCGCCGTCAGCAGGCACCTGCCGCAGGACGTGCGCGACGCCCTGGCGCGCCGGCACCTGCGGCTGGCGGTCGACGATGCCGCCCTGTCCTTCGACTTCGCCTGGGACGGCAAGGGCTTCGTCCCCTGCCGCAAGGCTGGACTCCCCGACCTGGTGATCCGCGCCACCCTGCACGACTTCGGCCTGCTGGCCGCGCGCAAGGAAGATCCGGACACGCTTTTCTTCAGCCGCCGCCTGGTGATGGAGGGCGACACCGAACTGGGCCTCCTGATCAAGAACACGCTCGATGCGATCGACGGCCCGGTGTTCGACCCGGCCTGGCTGGCGCCGCGCCAGCTACTGCGCCAGCTGCAGGCGCGCCGCCCGGGCGCCGCGCGCCGCCCATCCTGATGGAGCAAGCCATGGCCAAGGACCGTTCCACCTTTCCCCTGGTGTACTCCTGCTCCGGCTGCTCGAGCGCGGCGCAGATGGCGAACCATGTCGCGCTCGAACTCGACCGCCGCGAAGTGGCCGAGATGTCCTGCGTTGCCGGCGTCGGCGGCGATGTTCCCTCGCTGGTCAGGCTGGCCACCTCGGGGCGTCCGGTCGTTGTAATCGACGGCTGCCCGCTGGTGTGCGCGCGCAGCTGCCTGGCCCGCCACGGCGTCACGCCGACCCTGCACACGCAGCTGGGCGAACTCGGCGTACGCAAGCGCTACCACGCGCAGTTCGACCCGGCCCAGGCGGAGACGATCACGCTGGCGCTCGCCACCGCCGTTCGCGAGCTGGCGCCGCAAGCCGCATCCATGCCTGCGACGCCATCCGATGCGCATCCGGTAGCGATTCCTTGAACCACTTTAAGGCGGCCAGGCGGGCCAGCGTGGGATAGTGGACCCGCAGACCTGCACCCAACACCGCGACCGAATCAGCACGTAAAAACAAGATGAACGCACCCGAAAAACTGTTCGACCAGACGCTTCCGGCCCAGGAAGTGTCGATGGATGTCCTGCGCGAGAAGTATGCGAAGGGAGACGAATCCACGATCGCCGAAGTCCGCCAGCGCGTGGCCCGCGCCCTGGCCGCCTACGAAGCCGAGCCGCTGCGGCTGGAGATGGAGCAGCGCTTCCTGTGGGCGCAGGATCACGGCTTCGTGCCCGCGGGCCGCATCAATTCGGCCGCCGGCCTGGGCATGAAGGCGACCCTGATGAACTGCTTCGTGCAGCCGGTCGGCGACGCCATCAGCGGCCAGCAGGACGGCCTGCCCGGCATCTATACGGCCGTGGCCGAGGCGGCGGAAACCATGCGCCGCGGCGGCGGCGTCGGCTACGATTTTTCAGCCATCCGGCCCGCCGGCAGCCTGGTGCGGGGCACCCAGTCACGCGCCTCGGGACCGGTGTCCTACATGGAAGTCTTCGACGCCTCGTGCCGCACGGTGGAATCGGCCGGCGCCCGGCGCGGCGCCCAGATGGGCGTGCTGCGCATCGACCATCCCGACATCGAGCGCTTCATCGCCGCCAAGGACGGCGGCGCGTTCAGCAATTTCAACCTGTCGGTCGGCGTGAGCGACGCCTTCATGCACGCCGTGGTCGAAGATGGCAACGTCGAACTCGTGCACGCCGCCGAACCCGGTCCGGACGAACAGGGTGCGGGCGCCTACCAACGCCCGGACGGCGCCTGGGTCTACCGCAGCGTCCGCGCGCGCGCGCTGTGGGACAAGGTGATGGGGTCGACCTACGACCATGCCGAGCCCGGCGTGCTGTTCATCGACCGCATCAATGCCGAAAACAACCTGTACTACGCCGAACGCCTGTCGGCCACCAATCCCTGCGGCGAGCAGCCGTTGCCGCCCTACGGCTGCTGCGACCTGGGCTCGCTGAACCTGACCTGTTTCGTGCGCGATCCGTTCACCGCCGCGGCGTCTTTCGATTTCGACACCTTCCGCGAAGTGGCCGGGGTCGGCGTGCGCATGCTCGACCTGGCGCTCGACGCCACCGAGTGGCCACTGCCCCAGCAGGCCGAGGAAGGCCGCAACAAGCGCCGCATCGGCCTGGGTTTTCTCGGCCTGGGCAGTGCGCTGGTCATGCTCGGCCTGCGCTACGACCACGAGGAAGGCCGCGCGCTGGCGGCGCGCATCGCCCGCGAGCTGCGCGACGCCGCCTATGCCGCGTCGATCGCGCTGGCGCGCGAAAAGGGGGCCTTCCCCATGTTCGACCCCAACTTATACCTGGCCGGGCAGTTCGTGGGCAGGTTGCCGGAAGCGCTGCGCGACGCCATCGCGCAGCACGGCATCCGCAACTCGCACCTGCTATCGATCGCGCCCACCGGCACGATTTCGCTGGCCTTCGCCGACAACGCCTCGAACGGCATCGAACCGGCCTTTTCCTGGACCTACCAGCGCAAGAAGCGCATGCCGGACGACAGCACCCGGGTCTACGAGGTGGCCGACCACGCATGGCGCCTTTACCGCCACCAGGGCCACGACGTGTCCGATAGCGCCGCCCTGCCGCCGCAGTTCGTCACCGCGCTGCAGATGGCGGCCCAGGACCACCTGCGCATGATGGAGGCGGTACAGCCCTACATCGACACCGCGATCTCGAAGACCGTGAACGTCCCGGCCGACTATCCCTACGCGGATTTCAAGAACCTGTACACCGACGCCTGGCGGGCCGGCCTCAAGGGCCTGGCGACCTACCGTCCGAATGCCGTCACCGGCAGCGTGCTGAGCGTTGCTCCGGAAGCGCCCGCGGTCCATCCGGACGATGTCGACCCGTTGCGCAAGCGTTTCGAGCGCCGCCCGCTGGGCGAGCTGGAGTCGATCACCTCCAAGATCGAGTATGCGACCCAGGAAGGCAAGAAGGCGGCCTACATCACGGTCAGCTTCATCCGGGTCGAAGGCCGCGTGGGCGGGCGCGAGGTGCTGATCGAAAGGCCGTTCGAATTCTTCATGCCCGCCAACCAGCGCAGCGAAGGCCACCAGTGGATCACCTCGACCATGCGCCTGCTGTCGATGGCGGCGCGCGCCGGCAGTCCGATCGCCAAGGCGCTGGCCGACATGCGCGAAGTCGTCTGGGAAAAAGGCCCGGTACGCTGCGGCGTCCTGAGGCGCGAGGACGGCGTCGAGGTACCGGTCTACCACGACTCGGAAGTGGCGGCGGTCGCCTTCACGCTGCAGCGCATGCTGATCCGGCGCGGCTTCCTGGATGCCTGGGGCAACCAGGTGCCGGTCGAGGAACTCGACCGCCTGCTCGCGGCCCGCTGCGCGAGCCAGCCCGGTGTACCGCAGGCGGCCCCCGCTGCCGCCGTGCCTGCCGCCGGGCCCGCAACCCAGGCCGGACGCAAATGCCCCGAGTGCGGCGCGCGCGCGCTCGTCAAGGTCGACGGCTGCGAGCGCTGCACCGGCTGCCATTACGTCGGCAGCTGCGGCTGACCCTTTTTCTTCAACCGAACCCAAGGAACCCATCATGATGCAACATCAATTCCAGCTGTCCACCCCGCTCGCTTTTGCCGACGTGGCCCGTATCGTCGATACGCTGTGCGCCCTGCCCGGTGTCCATGCCATCGACGCCGTGCCGGGCGCGCGCGAACTGAGCGTGCACGCCGACGAACTGGCGATCTCGCGCCAGGCCATCTCCGAAGCCGCGGCCCGCGCCGGCTTTGCCGAGATCCAGGCGGGCGCGCGCAACGGCGGCTGCTGCGGCGGCTGCTGCAGTTGAAAAGCGGGCCGGCCATGCCGAAACCGATGCCCCCGGCCCCTTGCACCGCGGCGCAGCGCACCCGCGCGCTGCTGGCGGCCGCGATGGCCGCACCGGTGCTGTTCCAGCTGGCCCTGCATGGCCTGGCGCCCCTCTTGCCGTTCAGGCATGCGGGGTCACTCGGGCTGGTAGTGGCATACGCCGCCTCCGGCGCCGCCGCGGTGGCGGGCTGCATGCTGGTTGCACGTCTCGAAGCAGTACGCGGCACGCGGACCGGCCGCAAGCCGGCACCGCGGTAATGAAGGAAGGGATTACAGGACGGTGACGAAGCGGCCGGTCGCCGGCCGCTCACGCGGCGCCTTGGCCGCGCCGCCGGTGCCGAAACCGATGAAGCAGATGGCCTGCTCGTGCGGCAGCAGGTACAGCAGGCGCCGCATGGCGGCAGATTCCATCGCCAGGCCGCTCGCCAGTCCGCTCGCGAAGCCCTGGGCCTGGGCGGCCAGCAGCATGTTCTGGACCGCGCAGCCGAGCGATACCAGCTTCTCCGTTACCGGGACCGTGGTCGCGCCGGCTGGGTCGTCCACCATCACGGCGGCGACCAGGCACGGGGCATGGAAGGCCTTCTCGTAAGCGGCGGCGCGCGCCGCCTCGTCGGCGCCGGGATCGCGCTGCGCCAGCGCCTCGGCGAACGCGCGGCCGAGATCCGGCCGCCGCTCCTGCGACACCAGGATGAAACGCCAGGGCAGCAGCACGCCGTGGTCCGGGGCCTGGGCGGCGGCCGCGAAAATCCGCTCCAGCGCGGCATCGTCGGGTCCTGGGGCGAGCAGGCGCCGCAGCGACACATGCCGGCGTCCGGCCAGGCAAGACCATAGTTTGTCCATCATGATGCGATTCCTGTCGAAAGTAGCATGGCGCCACCCGGCCATTATGCGCGCGCGTGGGCCAGGCTTCCCTACTACCGAATGACTAGGCGCGCTACGCCATCGTGCCGACAGCCTCCCGCCGCGCCGGTCCCTACAATTGGCAGGCCGGGCGATGGCCGCGACAGCGCAGCACGCCGGCCTCTTCCCGCACTTTCGATTGGACCGTCATGCAGATTCAAGTGAAATTTTTTGCCAGCCTACGCGAGGCCCTCGGTGTGTCCGCCGATTCCGTCCACCTGCCTGGCGACAGCGGCAGCGCCGCCGACGTGCTGGCGGCGCTGCGCGCCCGCGGCGGCGCCTGGATCGAGGCCCTGGCCGAGGAACGCAGTTTCCGGGTGGCCGTCGACCAGTGCATGGCCACCACCGCCAGCGCCGTGCGGCACGGCTCCGAAGTGGCGTTCTTTCCTCCGGTGACGGGCGGCTGACATGGCGGTACGTGTCCAGACCGGGGATTTCGACGTCTCCGCCGAACTGGCCCGCCTGCGCGCCGGCCATCGTGACACGGGCGCCGTGGTCGCCTTTGTAGGCACGGTGCGCGAACTCAGCGGCTGCGGCAGCGTCTCGGCGCTCGAACTGGAATACTATCCGGGCATGACCGATGCGGCTTTGCAGGACATCGCCGCCGAGGCGGCTCGCCGCTGGTCCCTCATCGACGTCGCCATCGTGCACCGCGTCGGCCTGCTCCAGGCAAGCGAGCAGATCGTGCTGGCGGCCGTGGCTGCCCGCCATCGCGGCGACGCCTTCGCCGCCTGCGAGTTCGTGATGGATATCCTCAAGACCCGGGCGCCGTTCTGGAAGAAAGAGACCACACCCGGCGGCATGCGCTGGGTCGACGCCCGAGCAAGCGACGGCACGGCCGCCGCCAGATGGGCGCTGCAATGACGATTGGGGCCGCCATGCTGCGTGCGTGCCGCCCCGCCCTGCTTTCCGCGCTGCTCGTTTCCTGCGCGGCGGGATGGGCGCCGGGCGCCGGCGCGGCCCAGGTGCAGGTGGCGGTCGCCGCCAATTTCACCGCGCCGATGAAGGAGATCGCCGCCGGGTTCGAGCGCGACACCGGTCAGCGCGCCGTTCTTTCCTTCGGCGCCAGCGGCAAGTTCTATGCGCAGGTGCGGAACGGCGCGCCCTTCGAGGTGCTGCTGGCAGCCGACGACCAGATCCCGGCGCGACTGGAAGCGGACGGCCTGGCGCTCAAGGGCACCCGCTTTACCTACGCCGTCGGCCGGCTGGCGCTGTGGTCGGCAAAACCAGGCCTTGTCGACGCCGGGGGACTGCTGCTCAGGCGAGCCGGCCTTGCCCACCTTGCGATCGCCGATCCGCGTACCGCCCCCTACGGCGCAGCCGCGCTCGAGGTACTGGACAAGCTCGGCCAGGCACGCGCGCTCGGCCCGAAACTGGTGCAGGGCGAGAATATCGCCCAGGCCCTCACCCGCTACCTGGCTTCGGGCAAGGCCAGGGCCATCATGCGTTCCTACGGCTACACGCACTGAACCCTGCAGGACCTGCTCGCTCGACTGGGCCGCAGCCCGGACGCATGCGCGGACCGGGGCATCCTCGCAAGCCGGCCTGACGCGGGCACCGCACCTGTCCGTATCGATCATTCAAGAACTTGAACCAGATTATTTTTGGGAATGAGAATCATTCTCATTTCGTGCTATGATCTTTCCATCAAGACTTATCTTCGTGGAGTACATCATGCCGAGCCCCTGCCTTCCCCTTCCCTCGTTTCGCCGCACCGCACTTGCGCTGGGCCTGAGCGCCCTCCACGCCGGAGCGGGAGCCGAGCCACTGCCGGCCTTCATTTCCAGCGTGGTGGTGACGGCGGCAGGATTCGAACAGAACGTCAGGCAGGCGCCCGCCTCGATCACGGTGCTCACCCGTGAGATGCTGGCGCAGGAGCGCTTCGGCAACCTGACCCAGGCACTCGAAAGCGTGGAAGGCATCGACGTCGGCGCGGCCAGCGACAAGACCGGGGGCATGAACATCAGCGTGCGTGGCATGCCGAGCGACTACACGCTCATCCTGATCGACGGCAAGCGCCAGAATGCGGCAGGCAATGTCGCGCCCAACGGTTTTGGCGGCACCCAGACCAGCTTCATGCCGCCGTTGGGGGCGATCGAACGGATCGAGATCATCCGCGGTCCCATGTCCACCCTGTACGGCTCGGACGCCATGGGAGGCGTCGTCAACATCATCACGCGCAAGGTCGGCAGGAAGTGGACGGCCGCCCTGACAGCCGATTACACGGCCCAGGAACAGGCCAGCTTCGGCGACCAGCGCTCGGCCAGATTCCACCTGAGCGGCCCTGTGCGGACTGACCTGCTGGGCCTGGCAGTGCGCGGCAGCGTGTCGCGGCGCAACGCGGCGGATATCCGCTACACGACCCAGGCCGGCCTTGAGGCGAAACCGCTGATGGGCGCCAATCCGGTCGCGTCCGAGCTCGGGAACCTGGGCGCGCGCCTGGCCTTCACGCCGCACCCCGATCACACCGTCGTGCTCGATGCCGATGCCAGCCGCCAGACCTACGACAATGCGCGCGGACAGCTCGGCACGCTTGGCCTGAAAGGCGGCTACGGTCCCGAGCAGGAATACCGGCGCGACCAGGTCAGCGCGTCCTGGCGCGCCCGCCTGGACGTCGGCACGCTGGACTCGACCTTCATGCGCAACCGCACCGAAACCCTGGGCCGCACCATCCCGCCGGGCACGCCGGGCGCCGTGGCGGGCAGCGCGCGTACGCTCGAAGCCGAGAGCCGGGTGCTCGACGCCAAGCTGCTCCTTCCCCTGGGCGGGCATCTTGCCACCATCGGCGCCCAGTGGTGGGATGCGTCGATGCGCGACGGCGTGGCGCCGAACCCGTTCGCATTCACGCAAAAGGCGGTGTTCGCGGAAGACGAATGGCGCCTGCACGACAGTTTTTCCCTCACCCTCGGCGCCCGCTACGACCGCCACAGCGTGTTCGGCGGCGAGCTCAGCCCGCGCATCTACGGCGTATGGAATGCGGCGCCGCACTGGACCGTCAAGGGCGGCGTCAGCAAGGGTTACAAGACGCCACGGGTCGAACAGCTCACGCCGGGCATCAACGGCTTCGGCGGCCAGGGGACGATTCCGCTGGTCGGCAGCCCGGGGCTGCAACCCGAGACCAGCGTCAGTACCGAGCTGGGATTCTTCTTCGACAACCATGCGGGCATCACTGCCAATGCAAGCCTGTTCAATAATGCCTTCCGGGACAAGATCACGAGCGGCACCGGCCTGCTCAACTGCAGCTATGCGCCCGCGCCCCAGCGCCCGGGCTGCGTCAGCTTCGGCAACTGGCCGAACGTCGACGCATTCGGACAGTCGGTCAACGTCGACGAGGCGGTCACGCGCGGCCTCGAGCTCGGCGCCCGCTTCCCGCTCGGCGGGGCCCTGTCGGCGACGGCCAACTACACCTATACGGACAGCGAGCAGAAAAGCGGCAGCAACGCCGGCAAGCCCCTGACCGATACCCCGCGCCACGCCGTCAACGCGCGCCTGCAGTGGAAGGTCTCTCCCGCTTGGAAACACTGGTTGCGCACCGAGTACCGGAGCGAACGTTTCCGCGACCCGGGCAGCTCGGCCGAGACCCGCGCCGCCAAGGCGGCACTGGGCGACTACCGTGGCTATACGATGCTGCACCTGGGCAGCAGCTATAGGCTGAGCCGCAATGTATCGATCAACGCGGCGCTCTACAACCTGCTGAACAAACACTTCGTCGATTACCAGGCCTACCGTGCAAGCCCGACGGCCGCATTCACCTATGCGAACCGCTTCGTGAACAGCCTCGAGGGACGGCGCCTGTGGCTGTCGCTGAACGTGGAGGTATAGGGCGCCGGCCAGGCGGCGCAAGGACGCTGGGCGCGCCTCGCATGGCAGTGCCGCTGCGGCTTGCACGTCCAGTCTAGGAGGTTTTTGACTTACATCAAATAAATTTTTCTGGCAAGCGTAGAAACTGATGGTCATCAATACCTAGTCGAGAAATGTGATGAAATCCTGCCGCTCTGTCGCCGCCGATCCCCAGGCACTGTGCACCGTCCTGCGCCATGCACGGCACGCCTTGTGCCAGCGCGTCGCCCGGGCCGCGGCGACGCCGGACCGGATGTTCGCCGCCGAATTCCCCGCATTGGTCGTCGCGGTCGAGGACGGATTCCGTCGCGAAGAGCTGACCATGGAGGCGCTCGGCATTCCGGGGCTGCGCGAGCGCAGGGAACACAACGCCCTCATCCTGAGCGCCTTGCACCATGTGTCACCGGCGGTCGAGCGCGGCTGCCCGGAGACCGGGCGCGAGGTCGTCAGCGCACTGCGCGACCTGCTCAACCTGCACCGCCACGCCGCCGACCTGGTGCTGGCCGTATCCGCCCTGCAGCAGCGCACGCGCGTACGCGCACCGAACGGGGTCAGGGGAGCGGCGGCCCGGCGCGGCATTGCCGCCTGAGCGGCAGAGAATACCGGATTCCAGCGACCGCGCCTGCGCAGCTTCCCAATGCTGCAGCGTTGTCATGGCTGCTGTGCCTAGGTCGAATTGCCTAGGCCAGTTAGTTCCTCATGCCCATTCGACTGCTTGCCCACGGCGAGTAAAATCGATTCCATCATCTGCCGCACTGCTTCGCACCGAAGACAGATCCGGCATGTCGCTCCCGACGCCCGGCCAATCCAGTTGTTTGACATGGCGTGCTCCGGGTTCATCCCATTGACCTATGCTCAGACGACGGCCCTGCCATGAACGCTATTAATTTCGCTGAATTGAAAGCCCTGGACATCCAGCCGACGCCCAAGACGAGCTGCGCGAACTGCAGCATGCATGCCTTGTGTCTGCCCATGGGACTCGAACCCTCGGAAGTCGAAAAACTGGATCAGGTCATCGGCAGGCGGCGCCGTGTCAAACGCGATGAGTTCCTCTACAAACGAAATGATCCATTTCGCAACCTCTACGCCATCCGCTTCGGCCATGTGAAAACCTACCACGTCAATGCCGCTGGTGACGCCCAGATTACAGGGTTCCAGATGGCAGGCGACCTGCTCGGCATGGACGCCATCAGTGGCGCCCACCATTGCGATGCCGTCGCCCTGGAAGACAGCGAAGTATGCGAGATTCCCTTCGCCCGTCTCGAAGGACTGTTCAGCGAGGTGCCGGCACTCCTGCGCCACTTTCACCGCACCATGAGCCAGGAAATCATGCGGGAGCAAAACGTCATGCTCCTTCTGGGGAACATGCGCGCCGAGCAGCGATTCGCTGTGTTCCTGGTCAACCTGGCGTCGCGGTATGCGATGCGCGGATATGCGTCCACCTGCCTGCAACTGCGCATGAGCCGCGAGGAGATCGGCAACTATCTCGGCCTGACGATCGAAAGTATCAGCCGGCTGCTGTCGAGGTTCAAATCGCTTGGTCTGCTCCAGGTGGACAAGCGCGAGATTCGCCTGCTCGATCTCGCGCAACTGAAGTCGCTGGCTGCCGGGATGGACAGCACGAACTGACTGGATTGCTCCTTGGCGCGAGGACGCGGTGTGGGTTGCCCCATCGCGAAGGCGCCGGCTAGCCTGATCCCGCGCTTTCATGGATGTCTTGGTGGTGCTTCCTTGGGAATACCATGCGGGTTCGTTGCCTTTCCGAAAGATCGGAGAGGCGCTCTACTGGGTAAATCGGCGCCTGTCACCCAACTCCTCCAGGACACAAAAAAGCCGTTGATCATTCGAATCGAACGATCAACGGCTCACCTGATTCTTCTTAAAAACCGGCGACCTGCTCTACGCCGTTTATTCCCACTCGATCGTCGCCGGCGGCTTCCCCGAAATATCGTACACAACACGATTCAGCCCACGCACCTCGTTGATGATGCGGTTCGACACCTTGCCCAGCAGCGCATGCGGCAGGTGCGCCCACTGCGCTGTCATGAAGTCCAGGGTCTGTACCGCGCGCAGCGCCACCACGTATTCGTAGGTGCGGCCGTCGCCCATCACGCCCACGGATTTGACCGGCAGGAACACGGCGAAGGCCTGGCTGGTCGCCTCGTACCAGTTGACCGGTGCCTTGCCCGGATCGATGCCCGCAACCGCAGGCAGCTCGAACGGCGTGTTGCGCAGCTCTTCAATGAAAATCGCATCCGCTTCGCGCAGCAGGTCGGCGTATTCCTTCTTCACCTCGCCCAGGATGCGCACGCCCAGGCCCGGGCCCGGGAACGGATGGCGGTACACCATGTCGTGCGGCAGGCCCAGCGCCACGCCGAGTTTGCGCACTTCGTCCTTGAACAGCTCGCGCAGCGGCTCGAGCAATTGGAGGTTCAGGGTTTCCGGCAGGCCGCCCACGTTGTGGTGGCTCTTGATGGTCTGGCCTTTTTTACCTTTACCGGCCGATTCGATCACGTCCGGGTAGATCGTGCCCTGCGCCAGCCACTTCGCATTGGTCAGCTTGCCGGCTTCCTGCTGGAACACCTCGACGAACTCGCGGCCGATGATCTTGCGCTTCTGCTCGGGATCGGTGACGCCGGCCAGGTGGCCCATGAACTGGTCCTCGGCGTCGATGCGCAGCACCTTCACACCGAGGTTTTTCGAGAACATGTCCATGACCATCTTGCCCTCGTCCTTGCGCAGCAGGCCGTGGTCGACGAACACGCAGGTCAGCTGGTCGCCGATGGCGCGGTGGATCAGGGCCGCAGCCACGCTCGAGTCGACGCCGCCCGACAGGCCGAGGATGACCTCGTCGGTGCCGACCTGCTCGCGGATCTTCTGCACCGCTTCGCCGATGTAGTCGGGCATGTTCCAGTCCGACTTGCAGCCGCAGATCTCGTGCACGAAGCGGCCGATGATGGCTTCGCCCTGGCTGGTGTGGGTCACTTCCGGGTGGAACTGCAGCGCGTAGAAGCGGCGCTCCTCGTCGGCCATGGCGGCGATCGGGCAGCTGTCGGTGGAACCCATCAGCTTGAAGCCCGGCGGCATGTCCAGCACCTTGTCGCCGTGGCTCATCCAGACGCGCAGCATGCCGTGGCCTTCACCGGTAACGAAATCGTTGATGCCGTTCAGCAAGGCCGTATGGCCGCGGGCGCGCACCTCGGCGTAGCCGAACTCGCGCACCTTGCCGTTCTCGACCTTGCCGCCGAGCTGGGCGGCCATGGTCTGCATGCCGTAGCAGATGCCCAGCACCGGCACGCCCAGCTCGAACACGGCCTGCGGGGCGCGCGGGGAATCGCCCTCCAGCGTGGAATTGTGACTGCCCGACAGGATCACGCCGGCGGCGCCGTAGTTGCGGACGAACTCGTCGCTGACATCGTAGGGGAAGACTTCGGAGAACACGCCGGCGTCGCGCACGCGGCGGGCGATCAGCTGGGTGACCTGGGAACCGAAATCGAGGATGAGGATTTTCGAATGCATGGAGAGGGCAAGGATAGAAAATGAATCGGGTAATGCGAAAACGCGGCCCTCGGGCCGCGTTTCATGGACGGTTTATTCCGAACGGTAGTTCGGCGCTTCCTTGGTGATCTGCACGTCGTGCACATGCGATTCGCGCATGCCGGCCGACGTGATCTCGACGAACTCCGCCTTCTCGCGCAGTTCCTCGATGGTCGAGCAACCGCAGTAGCCCATCGACTGACGGATGCCGCCGGTCAGCTGGAAGATGATCGCCAGCACGCTGCCTTTATAGGCGACGCGGCCTTCGATGCCTTCCGGGACGAACTTGTCGGCCTTGCTCGAGGCTTCCTGGAAGTAGCGGTCTGCCGAGCCCTCGGCCATCGCTCCCAGGCTGCCCATGCCGCGGTAAGACTTGTAGCTGCGGCCCTGATACAGGATGGTTTCGCCCGGCGCTTCGTCGGTGCCGGCGAACATGCTGCCCATCATGACGGTATGCGCGCCCGCCGCCAGCGCCTTCGAGATGTCGCCCGAGAAGCGGATGCCGCCGTCGGCGATGCAGGGCACGCCCGTGCCTTCCAGCGCCTTGGCCACGTTCGAGATCGCGGTGATCTGGGGCACGCCCACGCCGGCCACGATGCGGGTGGTGCAGATCGAGCCCGGGCCGATGCCGACCTTGACCGCGTCCGCGCCGTGTTCGACCAGGGCTTTCGCGGCGGCGGCGGTGGCGATGTTGCCGCCGATGACGTCCACGTGCGGGTAGCGTTCCTTGATCCATTTCACACGGTCGAGGATGCCCTGCGAATGGCCGTGGGCGGTGTCCACCACCAGCACGTCCACGCCGGCCGCGACCAGCAGCTCGATGCGTTCCTCGTCGCGCGCGCCGACGCCGACCGCGGCGCCGACCAGCAGCTTGCCCTGCGAATCCTTGGAAGCCAGCGGGTGCTCATGCGACTTCTGGATGTCCTTCACGGTGATCAGGCCGCGCAGTTCGAAGTCCTCGTTGACGACCAGCACGCGCTCGAGGCGGTGCTTGTTCATCAGGCGCTTGGCTTCCTCGGTGTCGGCGTCTTCGTTGACGTAGACGAGTTTGTCACGCGGGGTCATCTTGGCGCGTGCTTCCGCCTCCAGGTCTTCCTCGAAGCGCAGGTCGCGGTTGGTGATGATGCCGACCACCTGCTTGCCCTCGACCACCGGGAAGCCGCTGATGCCGTGCTGTTGCGACAGCGCCAGCACTTCACGGATCTTCATGGTGGGAGGAATCGTGATCGGATCGCGCAGCACGCCGGCCTCGAAACGCTTGACGCGCGCCACTTCCCTGGCCTGGTCGGCCGGCCTCAGGTTCTTGTGGATGATGCCGATGCCGCCCTCCTGAGCCATCGCGATCGCCAGGCGTGCTTCGGTCACGGTATCCATCGCGGCCGACAGCAGCGGGATATTCAGCGTGATATTCCTGGTCAGTTTGGTGCGAAGGGAAGTTTCGGCCGGAAGAACATTGGAGTAGGCCGGGACGAGCAGCACGTCATCGAACGTGAGTGCTTTTTGGAGTAGACGCATAGCATTTTCCTATAGGCGCAAAAGTGAATTATACAGAAACTGGCAACGCCTGTCGCAGCCCTGGCCAAATATCGGCGCGCATCTCGGCGTTACCGCCATGATTGACAGCCGGAGCGAAGCATGGCGAAATCAGCCTGTTACCTTAGGACAGCTTATGCAAACTCCCTTCCCTTTCCGCCACTTGACGCTCCTGTGCGCCCTGCTGCTGGGCGCCGGCGGTGCCCAGGCCCAGTATTCCTGGATCGATGCCAAGGGCACGCGCCATTTTTCCGACCAGCCGCCACCGCCCTCGACGCCGCCGCAGCGCATCCTGAAAATGCCCGCGCGCCATGCGCCGGGACCGGCGCCCGCGCCCGCCTCTACGCCCGTGGATGCCAGGCCGGCGCCCACCCTGGCCGAGCGCGAAGCGGATTACGTACAGCGCGCCCGGCAGCGCGAAGCGCAGGAAAAGAAGCTGGCCGAGGACGCCGCGCGCCAGCGCGCCCTGCTCGAGAACTGCGAGCGCGCGCGCGAGGTACGGGCCCAGGCGGAGTCGGGCATTCGCATTGCGAAGGTGGATGCGAACGGAGAACGGCGCTTCGTCACGGACCAGGAACGCGCCGAGGAACTGGCGCGCGCCAGGCGGATGCTGGCGCAGTGCCCCTGACCTGCCTCAGCCGCCCGGCAGCGGCACGCCCGGCGCACCCTGGGGCGGGGCGCATACCACGCGGTTGCGCCCGGCCGTCTTGGCCTGGTACAGGGCGCGGTCGGCCCGTTGCATGAGTTCGCCGATACCTTCGTCCGCTTCGAGCATGGCCAGGCCGATGCTCACCGTGTAGGCCACGCCATGCGGATTGCCGGCGTCGTCCGCTCGCCGGTCAAGCGCGGCGCGCAGGCGCTGCGCCACGGCCAGCGCGGATGCGGCATCGGCGTCCGGCAGCAGCACGGCGAATTCTTCGCCGCCGAGGCGGGCGCAATAGTCGACTTCGCGGATCACCTGCTGCGTGCGCGCCACCAGGTCGCACAGCACCTGGTCGCCCACGCCATGGCCGTAGGTGTCGTTGATGCGCTTGAAGTGGTCGGCGTCGAGCAATAGCAGGCCCAGGCCGCTCGACTTGCGCCGGGCCCTGGCCAGCTCGCGTTCGGCCAGGGTGAAGAAGGCGCGCCGCGACGGCGCGCCGGTCAGGTAGTCGTGGTCGGCGGCGTAGCTGGTGTCGGCGATCACGCGGGCATTCGCCATCATCACCGCACCCAGGGTCAGGGCCGGCAGGGCCAGGGTGCCGATCGCGAAGAACATCAGGTTCGCCGTGTCCGGGGGCAGCAGCACCGGCCGGTAGGCGTCCAACGCATAGTAGAGGCCGCGGCACGCGTGGCCCAGGCCCAGCAGCAGAGCGGCGGTCCGGGTGAAGCGATAGGCATAGCGCAGGCGCGCTTCCCTCGCCACAGGCACGCTGGCGAAGATCCCGAAACAGACCGCGCCATGGTAGGCGGACACCGAAGTGATCCGCAGCGGCATCGATTCATGGCCGAGGTGGAACACCACGACGCCGGTCCAGGCCGCCCCTGCGCCGGCCGCCAGCATGCGCCAGGGCACCGGCTGGCCCAGGTGGCGCCGGAATCCGACATACATCAGGGTGCTGGTGCCGAGGAAGACGGCGTTGGCCAGCTCGATGGTGAGCAGGTCGGGCAGGGTGCCGCGCGCGGCGAACAGCAGCAGCGCCGGAATCGCCACCGCGTTCGCCTGTCCCCATTCACGGATGCCGGCCAGCTTGCTGTCCGCGAGCGAACTCAGGACCAGCAGCATGACCACCGACATGGCGGTGGTCACCAACAGCAGACTCAGGGTACTCAGCATGGACAGACGGAGGGCGGAGGATGGAGACGGTGGCGGGAGCGCGCGCACACGCAGAATAGTGCATGATAGCAAGAAATGCTACCCTATTGCATTCTTTCCGGGCGCGTCCTGCCTGCGCCACAGGCCGTCTCCTAGCTGCCCGTCCGGCCCGGTGCGCCCTCCCGCCTGGCCGCACGCTTGCGGCGCGACTCTTTCGGATCAGCCACCAGCGGCCGGTAGATCTCGATGCGGTTGCGCTCGCGCAGCACGGTGTCCAGGGTCTTCTTTTTTGCGTAGATGCCGACCGGCTGGGTCGTCAGGTTAATGTCCGGATAGGCTTCCAGCACGCCGCTCATCTCGATGGCCTGGCCGATCGTGGTGCCGGGCGCCACCGTCAAGGGACGCAGGAATTCCCCGTTCGCGCTGGCGTAGCAGACAGAAATGTGCAGCATGTCCGGCGCCGTCTCAGCCATAGACGGCCTCGGCGCGCTTGCTGAAGGAATCGACCATGGTGTTGGCGATCATGCCGAAGACCGGGCCGATCAGCTGTTCCAGGATGATGCTGGAGAACTCGTAGTGCAGCTCGAAGTCGATCTTGCAGGCGTCGGCGCGCAGGGGCTTGAAGTTCCAGGTACCTTCCAGCATCTTGAACGGACCGTCCACCAGGTGCATCTTCATCTGCGTGGGGCGATTATTGTGGTTCGAGGTAGTAAAGCTCTGCTTCACGCCATGGAGATTGATTTGCAGGCTTGCGACCAGCTTGTCCTCGCTACGCTCGATCACTTTCACGCCGCCGCACCAGGGAAGAAACTTCGGATAGTCCTCGACCTTGGCGACGAGGTCGAACATTTGCTCGGTGCTATAGCCGAGAAAAACTGATTTGTGCACTACTGCCATTGGTCAACCGTTTGTTATGATGTTGGACGAGTTGCATTTTGCGCCATGCGGCATCACATCCGTGTTTGCATAAGCGCCACAGCAGTAGTTTAACCGAGACGCGGATTTTCGCTATTTCATGAGTATCGTTGACAATAAAAAAGCTTTTTTTGACTACTTCATCGAGGACCGCTACGAAGCGGGCATGGTGCTCGAGGGTTGGGAAGTCAAGGCCATCCGCGAAGGCAAGGTCCAGATCAAGGAAGCCTATGTGGTCGTGCGCAACGGCGAACTGTTCCTGTTCGGCGCCCACATCAGCGCCTTGACGACCGCGTCCAGCTTCAGCCACCCGGAGGCGCTGCGCACGCGCAAGCTGCTGCTGCACCGTAACGAGCTGGACAAGCTGGTCGGCAAGGTCGAGCGTTCCGGCTATACGCTGGTGCCGCTCAACCTGCACTTCAAGGGCGGGCGCGTGAAATGCGAGATCGGCCTGGCCAAGGGCAAGAAGCAGCACGACAAGCGCGCCACCGAGAAGGACCGCGATGCCAGGCGCGAGGTCGCCTCGGCGATGAAGCAGCACCGCCGCTGACCGGGCCGGTCAGGGCGCCGGCCGGGCGAAGCGCAGGCTCAGGCGCCACATCAGGAAGCTCAGCACGCAGCCGATGCCGGCGCCCAGCGCGAGCTTGAAGGCGCTGCCGAACAGCAGCGGCGCCACCAGGCCGGAGACGAGCGCGAAGGACATCATCTGGATGAAGCCCACCATCGAGGCGGCCAGTCCGCGGTTGTGCGGGAACAGTCCCATCGCCGACAGCTGGATGCCGGGCATGGCGACCGCCAGGCCGAAGGTGAACACGGCCAGCGGCAGCACGGCCCAGGGCACGCTGGCCGGGAACAGCGCGTTGTAGCCGACGTTCAGCACCGAGGCCGCGGCCATCACGCCGTAGCCGATCCACAGCAGGCGGCCGGGCGGCGCCTTGGCGGCGCGCTTGCCGCCCCATGCCGAGCCGATCACCATGCCGCCGATGAGGGGGATGAACATCCAGGCGAAGGCGGTCTCCGGCAGGCCCAGGATCTCCATCACGAAGTTGGCGGCCGAGCCGATGTACAGCGACAGGCCGCCGAATACCAGGCCGAGCGACAGCGACAGCATCACGAACTGCGGGTGACGCAGCACCATCAGGTAGTTGCGCGCGATCGGCGCCGGGTGGAAGGCCTGGCGCTTCTCGCGCGGCAGGCTTTCCGGCAGCAGGCGCGTCACCAGCAGGATCATGGCGGCCCCGAACAGGGCCAGGAACACGAAGGTCGAGCGCCAGCCGAAGCTCACGTGCAGCCAGCCGCCCAGCACCGGCGCGATGGCGGGCGCCAGGCCGAACACCATCATGATATGGGACATCATCTTCTGCGCCTGGGCGCCGGCGAAGCGGTCCTGCACGATGGCCTGGCCGATCACCGAACCGGCGCCGGCCGACAGGCCCTGCAGCGCACGGAAGAACAGCAGCCAGCCGAAGGTGGGCGCGAGCGCGGCGCCGATCGAGGACAGCGTGTACATCGACAGCGCGGCCAGGATCACCGGGCGCCGTCCGAAGGAATCCGACAGGGTTCCGTAGAACAGCATCATCAGCGCGAAGGTGAACAGGAACACGCTGAGGGTCTGCTGCACCGCCAACGGCCCTACCGCGAATTCGGTCCCGATCGCCGGCATCGACGGCAGGTAGGTGTCGATCGCGAGGGCCCCGATCATGCCGAGGCAGGCGAGGATGGTGGTGAGGAGTCGGTGCATGGCAGTGCCTTGTGAATTGATCGGGCACTGCTGGGCAGGCGTCCGGGGGGGGACGCAATTGTACTGGTTTTCCGGCAAACTTTCCGGCACTCCCTCCGGCGCAGGAGGCCGGATGAGAATCAGCGCAGCGACAGCCCGAAGCGCTCGGTGCGCGGCATCCAGTTGCCCTGGTAGTCGGCCGACACCAGGATGCGCTCGGCGCGTCCGATCAGGAGGTGGCGCGGCACGAAGCCGATGGAGCGCGAGTCGGCGCTGTTGTCGCGGTTATCGCCCAGCATCAGGTAGGCGTCGGGGGGCACGGTCACCGGACCGAAGTCGCGCGCCACCAGGCGCTGTGGCAGCACCTGGATGCGGTGGCTGCGTCCGTCCACGGCCTCGGTCAGGCGCAGCGCCTGGGTCGCACCCTCGGGGCCGGCTTCGCGCACCAGTTCTTCCAGCGCATACCGCGATTCGACACCGTTGATCACCAGGCGCTCGTTGCGCATCTCGACCCGGTCGCCGGGCAGCGCCAGCACGCGCTTGATCAGGCGCGTGCCGTCCAGCGGCGAGGCGAAGGTGACGACGTCGCCGCGCCGCGGCTCGCCGGTGCGCGCCAGTACCACGTCGGTCAGCGGTACCTTGATGTTATAGGCCAGGCGGTTGACGAACACCACGTCCCCTTCCAGCAGGTTGGGACGCATCGAGGCGGAGGGAATCGGGTTCCAGTCCGCCACCGCGGTGCGAAAGACGCCGAACAGCATCAGGAACAGCAGGAAGCCCTTGTTTGCACGGACGAACGCTTTCATCGAAACAGTCTCCTCTTATTGGTATCGACCGGGACGTTATACGCCGCCCGTACGGCGCCAGGCTTTGGCGATGCTTAATCGCGCCTCGGCGGCCTGGCGCCGTGCTCCAGGGCGGCCAGCGCCATGTCCTCGACCAGGCCGGGCGCGACCAGCTTGAGCAAGCGCCCGATGCGGCCCCTGGCCGTCATCACGACCTCGCGCTTGCGCTTGTCCATGCCGGCGATGACCAGGCGCGCGCATTCCTCCACGCTCATCGCGCCCTCCTCCTTCAGCGAACTCGCGCCCAGTTCCCCACCGTGCGCATTGAAGCCGCGGTGGCGGATGCGGGTCGCCACCACGCCCGGATAGGCGATGGTCACGCTCATCCCATCGCCTTTCAGCTCGGCCCGCAGCGCCTCGAAGAAGCCGGCCAGCGCGAACTTGGTGGCGCTGTAGGCGGTGCGTCCCGGCACCCCGACCAGCCCGGCGAGCGAGGACACGGCCACGATGCTCCCGCGCGAGGCCTTCAATGCCGGCAGCGCGGCCTGGGTGCACCAGATCGCGCCCCACAGGTTCACCCGCATCAGCTCCTCGTACCAGGACAGGTCCTCGACTTCCTCGAACAGGGCGTGGGCCGAGCGGCCCGCATTGTTGACCAGCACGTCGATGCGGCCGAAGCGCTCGACGGCGCTGACCACCAGGCGCCGGCACTGGATCTGCACGCCGACGTCGGTCGGTACGGTGAGCGTCTGCGCGCCCAGCGCCGCGCAGGCGCCGGCCACGGCCTCGAGCCCGGCCGCGTTGCGCGCGGCCAGCACCAGCGCCACGCCGGCGCGCGCCGATGCCGCCAGCTGGCGCGCCATCTCGGCGCCGATGCCGTCCGAGGCGCCGGTGATCACGACCACGCGCATGGCGGGCGTCATGGCAGCAGGTCGGACTTCTGCGACTTCACGATCTGCATCGCGCTGGCGATCACGCTCGACATGTCGCCCATGTTGGCCGGGACGATCAGCGAATTGTTGGTCTTGGCCAGCTTGCCGAAAGCGTCCACGTAGTGCTCGGCCACGCGCAGGTTGACCGCATCCATGCCGCCCGGCTCGCGGATCGCGGCCCCCACCTGGCGCAGCGCGGCGGCGCTCGCGTCGGCCAGGGCGACGATGGCGCTCGCCTCGCCCTGGGCGCGGTTGATCGCGGCCTGGCGCTCGCCTTCGGAACGGGCGATCGAGGCTTCGCGCTCGCCGCTGGCGATGTTGATCTGTTCCTGGCGCCGGCCTTCGGAGGCGGCGATCAGCGCGCGCTTTTCGCGCTCGGCGGTGATCTGGCGCTGCATCGCATGCAGGATCTCGGCCGGCGGGGTCAGGTCCTTGATCTCGTAGCGCAGCACCTTCACGCCCCAGTTGGCGGCCGACTCGTCGATCGCGTTGACGATGGTGGTGTTGATGTGGTCGCGCTCTTCGAAGGTCTTGTCGAGCTCCATCTTGCCGATCACTGAACGCAGCGTGGTCTGGGCCAGCTGGGTGATGGCCTGCACGTAGTTCGACGCGCCATAGGACGCGCGCATGGCGTCGGTCACCTGGTAGTACAGGATGCCGTCCACCTGCAGCTGGGTGTTGTCGCGCGTAATGCAGACCTGGGGCGGCACGTCGAGCGGGATCTCCTTCAGGACGTGCTTGTAGGCGATGCGGTCGATGAAGGGCACCACGATGTTCAGGCCGGGCGCCAGCACGGCGTGGAACTTGCCGAGACGCTCGACCACCCAGGCGTGCTGCTGCGGCACCACGTTGATGGTCTTGAAGATGAATACCAGCGCGATGATGAAAATGACCAGTGCCACAGTGCCGAAGGAGAGTTCCATGAGCATCCCTTATAGATGAGTTCCAAGTATTAGCTGATCTTATGAATTGGCGACGATCAGGCGGTTGCCGAGCACCTCGACGATGCGGAAGTCGCCCGCTTCGGCCTGCGCACCCGGCCCCAGCTCGACGTCCCACAAGGCACCGCGGTACATCACGCGGGCACGGCCGTCCTGCCATGCCGGCACCGCGACGCGCTGGCCGATGTCGAGGTTGACGTTGCGGTCGCGGCTCGCCGCGGACCTGGCCGGCTTGCCGAAGCGGCTGCGGTGCAGGACGGCGGTCGCCGCCAGGCCGACCGCGGCGGCGGCCAGGGTCTGGACCGGGCCGCTTGCGCCCGTCAGCGCGGCCAGCGCACCGGCGCCGAGACCGATCGCAATCATCAACAGGTAAAACGTGCCGGTGAACAGTTCGGCTATCACGAGGACGCCCGCGGCCACCAGCCAGCCCATCCAGTCAGTCATCTGCTCTCTCCTCGAGTGGTTCAAACAAGTAAAAAACCCCCGCGACCTGCGACAGGCGGCGAGGGTTCAACGATGTCGGTGTGCGTGCCGATTATGTGCTTTCTGCCAGGAAGTTGTCAGTTCCAGTGTAGCAGGCCTGGGCAGGATTGGAAGCTCCCGGCCAACGTTTATCGCAGCCGCATGAAGAGCAGGAAATCGGCAACGCCACCCTGAACTCGTCCGGGCACGGCCTGCTCACCCATGCCGACAACGACGCCCCGACCGCAGGGGGCGAATCATGCCCTATGTCCTTGTTTCTTGATCTGTATCAATTTCTTTGAATCAACTTCCGACTAGGATGACACCTTTCATCCGTTCACTCCTCGTACCAGCGGCGACTCCAGCGACGTGTGTCGCGCCAGTGGAACCGGCCGCCCGTGCGAACACCCTGCATGCCTCTCGATACGTTTTTGCATCACGACTGTGCTCTTCTTGCCGCACACCCTGCCCCTGATAACACGCTCACACAGGAAAGCAACGCCACATCCATTCTGGACGAACTCAGGCAGGTCGTGTTCCAGACCGACCGCGCGGGGCGCTGGACTTTCCTGAACCGTGCCTGGGAAGCACTCACCAGCTGCAGCGTGGCCACGGCGCTCGGTGCTTCCTGTCTCGCCTACATCCACCCCGACGACCGGGCAAGGGAGCAGGGCCGGCTGGACCAGCTCCTGCTCGGGCAACGCGACTGCTGCCGGCATGAAGTGCGTTATCTGCGCGCCGACGGACAAGTGCGCTGGGTCGACGTGTTTGCGCGCGCCCAGCGTGACGTCAATGGCGTCGTCACCGGCACGGTCGGAACCCTGTTCGACGTCACCGAACGCAAACGCGCGTGCGAGCAGAGCCGGCTCGCGGCGGGCGTGTTCGCCAGCGCGGGCGAAGGCATCCTGGTGACCTCGGCCGATGGCCGCATCGTCGACGTCAACCAGGCCTTCGAAGCGATCACCGGCTACGCACGCGCCGAGGTGCTGGGAAAGAATCCAAGCCTGCTCAGCTCGGGCCGGCAGGGCAAGGAATTCTATGCCGACATGTGGCGCCGCATCGGGCAGGCCGGCAGCTGGAGCGGCGAAGTCTGGAACCGCCGCAAGTCCGGAGAGCTCTACGTGGAGCGCCTCACCATCACCGCCATCTGCGACGAGGCCGGACAGCTGTCGCACCATGTGGGGGTATTCGCCGACATCACGCGCCAGAAGCGTCAGGCCGAGCATCTTGAGCACATCGCGCATTACGATCCGCTCACCGGCCTGGCCAACCGCCGGCTGCTGGCCGACCGGCTGCAGCAGGCCATGGGGCGAGCGCGCCGCAACGGTGCCGGCGTCGGCGCCGGGGTCGCCGTTGCTTCGCTCGACCTGGACGACTTCAAGAAGATCAACGAACTGCACGGCCACGAATGCGGCGACGAATTGCTGGTCACCCTGGCGCGCCGGATCCAGGAGGTGGTACGCGACACCGATACCGTCTGCCGCCCCGGCGGCGACGAGTTCGTGGCCGTGTTCGACGGCGTCGATTCGCTGGCGGCATGCCAGCCCATGGTGGCGCGGCTCCTGCGCGTGATTGCCGAGCCGGTAAGCCTCGGCGGCGCGACCGTGTGCGTGAGCGCCAGCGCCGGCCTGGCCTTCTATCCGCAAAGCGAGGATGTCGATGCCGACCAGTTGATCCGGCAGGCGGACCAGGCCATGTTCGATGCCAAGATGGGCGGCAAGAACCGCTACTTCACCTTCGATACCCATGGCTATCGCGAGATGATCGAACGCGCCGAGGAAATCGAAGCGCTCGAGCGCGCCATCGCCGGCCAGGAATTCACCCTGCACTACCAGCCGATCGTGCATCTGAAGACCGGCCAGCTGAACTCCGTGGAAGCGCTGGTGCGCTGGAACCACCCGACGCGCGGCTGCCTGGCCCCGGGCAGTTTTCTGCCCACCCTCGAGGGACATCCGCTCATGCTGGTCCTGGAGAACTGGATTCTGGCCGAGGCGTTCCGCCAGCACGAGCACTGGCTCGACGAGGGCCTGGACATCGCGATCAGCGTCAACATGAGCGGCGCCCAGTTACGCCGCAAGGACCTGGTCCAGCACGTACGCGGGCTGCTCGCCGCCCATCCGCGCGTGAACCCGCGCCGCATCAAGCTCGAAGTGCTGGAGAGCAGCGCGCTGGAAGACATGGGGCATGTGTCCAACCTGATCCGGCAGTGCGCCGAGATCGGGATCGGTTTTGCCCTGGACGACTTCGGCACGGGTTACTCGTCGCTGCGCTACCTGAAGCAGCTGCCGGCCCGGCGCATCAAGATCGACCAGGGCTTCGTGCGCGACATGCTGCAGGATCCCGATGACCTGGCCATTCTCGAAGGCGTGATCGGCATGGCCGCTGCCTTCAAGCGCGAAGTGGTGGCCGAGGGCGTCGAGACGGAAGAACACGCCGCCATGCTGGTCCAGCTCGGGTGCATGCTGGCCCAGGGGTATGGCATCGCGCGCCCGATGCCCGCGCAGGCGGTGGCGCCCTGGCTGGCCAACTGGCGCCTGCCGTCCTCGGTGGCAAGCTGCGCCCCGCTCGACCGCGACGACACGCTGCTCCTGAAAGCACTGGTCGAGCAGCGCGCGTGGCATGCCGGGCTGACGGCTGCCAGCGGTGAGCAGCGGCGCTGCCAGGCCGCGGTCCCGAACGCCATCCAGACCTTCAACGAATGGCTGGACCTGAACAGCGCCAAACCCGAGCGCTGCCGGCAGGCGCTCGCCAGTGCCCTGGCCTGTCGCGATGCCTTCCTGGCGCAGCTGGGCGCATGCGCGGGCGCGGCCGGCGACGGACCTGGAGACCGGCCTGGAGACGGGCCTGGAGACGCGCCCGGCGGCGCGGTAGCGGCGATGCGGCCCTGCCAGGCAGCCAGTCAGGCCTTTGCCGCTGCCTTGAAGGAGTTGCTCGATGCATGGAAGCGCTGAGGCGGGCAGCTCGGCGTGCGCATACGAACGTCCCGCGCTCGCGGGCGGCACCGGCCTGCTCGGCTCGCAGCTGGCCGCCCGGCGCCGCAACATCCGGGCCGGTGCGTTCGGCATCCTGGCCGTCGCGGTCCTGGCCTTGCTGCTCACCTACGGATGGAACAGCTGGCAGTTGCGCCGCCTGCAGCTGTCGGGCGCCGAAATCTCGACGGTCAATCTCACGCATGCCCTGGCCGACCAGGCCAGTTCCGCATTCAAGATGGTCGATACCGTCCTGGTCGGCTTGGTGAACCGCGTCGAGCAGGATGGGTTGGCGGCGTCGGACAAGGACGCCGTGTACGCGCTGATGAAGGATCACCTGGCCGAACTGCCCGCCTTGCAGGGCTTGTTCATTTACGATCGCGCAGGCAACTGGATCGTCAACTCGGCCGGCCGCTCCTATAACGGACGCAACAACGCCGACCGCGCCTACTTCAGGCACCACCGTGACTTCCCCGACCGCGGCGTGCACATCGGCGCCCCCATCATCGGCCGTACCAGCGGGGCCTGGGTCATTCCGGTCTCGCGCCGGCTGCAGGATGCGGATGGGCGCTTTTCTGGCGTCGTGCTGGCAACCATCAAGATCGATTTCTTCCGCCGGATCTACGAAAAGATCGCGCTGCGACCCGGCGGGAAGCTCATCCTGACGCTGAAGGACGGCACCCAGCTGCTGGCGATTCCCTTCAGCCGAACCGACATCGGCGCCAGGCTGCGCGACACGCCCCTGTTTTCCGAACTGGCCGCCAGGCTGCCGGAAGGCGGGCTGGTGGAGACCTCGTCGCGCCGCCAGGACCTGATCCATGCGGTGCGCCAGGCAGGCGACTACCCGGTCCTGCTTGCCGTCGCGCGGTCGAAGGATCATGTGCTGGCGCCATGGCGCGAGTCGGTGCTGGCGGCCGGCACGGCGCTGTTCGCGCTGGCGGCCTGCCTGGGCGCCATGGGCATCTACCTGGTACGCCAGATGCATGAGCGCGACGGGCTGGAGCACCAGCTGATGGGGGCCAAGACGACGCTCGAAAGCCTGAATGCGTCCTTGCTGACGCAGTCGCAAAACGATCCGCTCACCGGCCTGTTCAACCGGCGCTATGTCGAGGCCGCGCTCGAGCGGGAGGTTGCGCAGGCGCAGCGAGATGGCGGCTTGCTCGCCGCCTTGATGATCGACGTCGACCATTTTAAGCAATACAACGATCGTTACGGTCACCTGGCCGGTGACGCCACCTTGATCGAGGTGGCGCGCACCGTCCGGCGCGGCGCATGCCGGCCGCGCGATGTGGCCGGCCGCTTCGGCGGCGAAGAGTTCGTGGTCCTCCTGCCCGCCACCGACCTGGCGGGCGCCGCGGTCGTCGCCGAGACGATCCGCGCCGACCTGCAGCGCCGCGGCGTGGCCCATCGCGATGCGCCTGGCGGGATGCTTTCACTCAGTATCGGCGTTGCCTGCATCGCGCCGGTCCATTGCCCGGATGCCGCGAACACCCTGCTCGACCGGGCCGACGGCGCCCTGTATGCGGCCAAGGCGAATGGACGGAACCGCGTCGATTGCGACGACAGGCGCGGCGCGGACAGCCTTGCACCGCGGAGGCCATCGACGCACGCCTCCGATCCTGGTAATTTTGATCTGGGTCAATGACGCTCTGCATGGAAGGCCCGTATGGTTTGGCCATCGAGACCGGGCCCGCGCCGCGGCCCCCCACCAGATATCCCAGCAACCATGATCGTCAGGCAGCACGTCCGCAAGACCTTCCGCGCCCGCCTATGGGCTGGCGCCATCCTGTTGTCCGTGATCCACGCATGCGCGGCTGGCACCGTGCAGCCTCCGGCGCAAGTGCCGGGTACGCGCGCCGGCGCGGATACCGGCATCGATGCACGCCAGCTCAGCGCGCGCCTGTATGTGGCCGGTCCTGCGCTGCTCTGGCTGGCAGACGGGCCGGAACGGGCGCGCCTTGCCTTGCGCCTGCTGGGCAAGGCCGATGAGCACGGCCTCGACCCGTCCCCCTACGGCCTGGAGGGGCTGGCGCGCCGGCTCGACACGACGCAGGACCCGGCCGCCCTGGCCGCGCTCGACCGCGACATCAGCACCGCCGTGCTGCGCTACCTGGGCGAGCTGCGCTACGGACGCGCGCCATCGCGCTACCGTCCCGGCGGCCTCGCCGCCGGCGCCTTCGATCCCGTCGCGCACCTGCGCCAGGCGCTGGCCGAGGGCAACCTGGAAGGCGCGGTCGAAGCGGCCGCCCCTTCCATCGCCCTGTACGGGCGCACCAGGGAGATGCTGGCCCACTACCGCGCGCTGTCGGCGGCCGCCCCAGACTGGGCGGCCCTGCCGCCGCCCGGCGCCGCGCTCCGGCCCGGTGACGACTACGCGGGGGCCGGCCTGCTGTGCGCCCGCCTGCGCCTGCTGGGCGACCTGGATGGGGCAAGCGGCGCGCCATGCACGGACGCTTACAGCGCCGCGCTGGCCGACGCGCTGCGCCGCTTCCAGGCGCGCCATGGCTTGGCGCAGGATGGCGTGCTGGGGCCGGCGACGCTGGCCGCGCTGGCGGTGCCGCCGGCACGGCGCGCGGCGCAGCTGGCGCTGACCCTGGAACGCCTGCGCTGGCTGCCGCCGCTGCCGCGTGGCAGGGTGATCGCCGTCAACGTGCCTACCTATCGCCTGTGGGCCTTCGATCCGGACGCCGCGCCCGGCGCACCGGTGCTGGAAATGCCGGTGATCGTCGGTACCGCCGCGCGCACCCCGACGCCGCTGTTCATCGGCCAGATGCGCTATCTCGAATTCAACCCCTACTGGAACGTGCCGCCCAGCATCCAGGCTGGCGAGATCGTTCCGAAGCTGGCCGGGAACCCGGCCTACCTGCGCCAGAACGACATGGAGCTGGTCGGCGCCGATGGCAAGGTGCTGGCACTGGCGCCGCCGGACGCGCTCGCGCGCCTGCGCAGCGGCGCGGCCCGGGTGCGGCAGCGGCCGGGCCCGCGCAACGTGCTGGGCGAAGTCAAGTTCGCGATGCCCAATCCGATGAACATCTACCTGCACTCGACGTCGTCGAAGGAACTGTTCGCGCGCAGCCGCCGCGACCTGAGCCACGGATGCATCCGGGTCGCGCAGCCGGCCGCGCTGGCGCAGTTCGTGCTGGCCGACGCGCGCCGCTGGGACGAAGCCGCCGTGGCCCAGGCGATGCAGCCCGGCCCGATGCGCACGGTGACGCTGCCGCGGCCGGTACCGGTCGTGCTGTTCTATGCCACGGCGCTGGTCGACCGCCAAGGGCAGGCCCTGTTCGCGCAGGACATCTATCGCCAGGATCCTGCGCTGATGGAGGCGCTCGGCCTGCGCTAGGCGCTTCCGGTCAGGCGGCGCCAGCGTCGCCGAAGCAGATCCCCAGCTCGCGCGCGGCACGCACCGTTTCGCCATCCACCGGCACACGCCTGGTGTGGCCCGCCACCTGTTCCAGCGGCACGGTGCCGATGTCCGGCGCGCCCAGCGCGACCATCACGCCCGACTGCCCGCCGGCCAGCGTGCGCACCGCGGCCGCGCCGAAGCGCGCCGCCACCACGCGGTCGAAAGCGGACGGGCTGCCGCCGCGCAGCAGGTGGCCCAGCACGACGCTGCGGCAGTCCTTGCCGGTGGCACGGGCCAGCGCCGCCTCCAGGCGTGCGCCGATGCCGCCCAGGCGCTCGGCATGGCCGGCCGCGGCGTCCATCAGCAGTACGCGTTCCGCACCGCTGGGCTGCGCGCCCTCGGCCACCACGACGATGGTGTGGCCATGTCCGGCGGCGTCGCGCGCCGCGATGGCGCCGGCCACGGCAGCGATGTCGAATGGAATCTCGGGCAGCAGGATCGCATGGGCGCCGCCGGCCATGCCGGCATGCAGCGCGATCCAGCCGGCGTAGCGTCCCATGACCTCGACCACCATCACGCGGTGCTGGCTGTCGGCGGTGGTGTGCAGCCGGTCGATGCACTCGGTGGCAAAGCCGACCGCGGTATCGAAGCCGAAGGTCTGGATGGTGCCGTCCAGGTCGTTGTCGATGGTCTTGGGCACGCCCACCACCGGCAGTCCCTTGCGGTGCAGGCAGGCCGCGATCTCCATCGAACTGTCGCCGCCCACCATCACCAGGGCCGTGAAGCCATGCTGCCGGAACAGGGCAAGCAGTTCGTCGCTGCGGTCCTGTTCGCGCAAGCCACCCTCCTCGGCCGGTACCGGATAGCGCAGCGGGTTGCCGCGGTTGGTGCTGCCGAGCATGGTGCCGCCAAGATGGCCGATGCCGTGTACCGCCTCCGGCAGCAGCCGCAGCACCGGCTCGCCGATGCAGGTGTGCGGCGCCAGCAGGCCGTTGAAGCCGTCGCGGATGCCGTAGCATTCCCAGCCGAGCCGCGCCGAAGCGAGGACGACCGCGCGGATCACGGCGTTCAGGCCGGGGGCGTCGCCGCCACCGGTGACGATGGCAATGCGGGTCGTGTTATCCATCTGATGGCTCCATCGAAAACGTGCTAGCGGGGTTCATTGTGCGGTATATCCGCCATCCGCGGCGAGCGCGGCCCCGGTAATGAAGCTGGCCGCGTCGGACAGCAGGAAGGCGACGGCGTGCGCGATCTCCTCGGGGCGGCCGATGCGTCCCAGCGGGTGCAGGCCGGCCAGGGCGGCGCGCTGTCCGGCCTCGAGCGCGCCCAGGATCGGCGTCTCGACGTAGCCCGGGTGCAGGGAGTTGATCCGGATGCCCTGGGCGGCATAGGCCAGCGCCGCCGACCGAGTCAGGCCGGTCACCCCATGCTTGGCCGCCACATAGGCCGGCGCCATCGGGTTGCCCACCAGGCCGAGGATCGAGGACATGTTGACGATCGCTCCCCCCCCGGCGGCGAGGATGGCGGGAATCTGGGCCCGCAGCGCGTGGGCCACGCCGCCGAGGTTGATGTCGATGACGCGCTGCCAGTCCTCTGCCGGCAGTTCGCCGGCCGGCAGCAGGCGTCCGCCGATACCGGCATTGTTGACCGCATACGACAGGCCGCCGAAGGCCTGCTCGGCGGCACGCACGGCGGCGACAGCGGCGGCCGGATCGGCCACGTCGCCGACATGGGCGAGCGCGCGTCCGCCCTCGGCCTCGATCGCCGCCACCAGGCGTGCCAGCGGTTCGGCCTGCAGGTCGGACACCAGCACCGGCAACCCGTTGGCCGCGAGCAGCCTGGCGCTCGCCTCGCCGATGCCGGATGCGGCCCCGCTGACCAGCACTGCCTTGCCCTTGAATGCATATTTCATGTCACCTCCGTGCTTGAACGTTCGTGTGAAGCGGTCTGGAACGGCAGGCAGCGCCGACGGTGCCTGGCTTCACAGGGCGACCGTCTGCAGGTGCTCGGGCACCAGGCAGTCCCATCCCAGCTCATGCTTGATCCTTGCGCGCAGGGCTTCCGAGGCGGCCGGCTCGCCATGGGTGATGAAGGTGCGGCGCGGCGCACGTCCGAGCGCCGACATCCAGCCCATCAGTTCGTTGCTGTCCGCGTGTGCCGACAGGTTGTCCACATGGGCAACCTGTGCGCGCACCCTCACCTGCTGGCCATGGATGCGGATCTCGTCGGCGCCGTCGATCAGCGCCGCGCCGCGCGTGCCGCCAGCCTGGAAACCGGCGAACAAGATAGTGTTGCGGGGGTCTCCGGCGAAGGCTTTCAGGTGGTGCAGCACCCGCCCGCCGGTCGCCATGCCGCTGGCCGAGATGATCACCTTCGGCGTGTTCCTGGCGTCGAGCTGCTTCGATTCCTCGACGGTGTTGATGATGGTGGCGGCATGGCACATGGCCTGGCATGCCGCCGGGTCCAGGCGATGGTCGGCGCGGTGCCTGCCGTAGATGGCCGTGGCGTCGCGCGCCATCGGGCTGTCGAGGAACACCGGCAGGTAGGCCGGGATGGCGCCGCTGGCCTTCATCTGGTGCATCGCATACATCAGCCCCTGGGCGCGCCCCACCGCGAACGCGGGAATGACCACGACGCCCCCGCGCGCTGCCGTGTCGCGGATCACGCTCGCCATCGCCAGCAGCGGATCGGCGGGATCGTGCACCCGGTTGCCATAGGTGGATTCGACCACCAGGTAGTCGGTCGGCGCCAGTGGCGCCGGCGCCACCATGACCGGATCGTTGGCGCGTCCCAGGTCGCCCGAGAAGGTGATGCGGCGGTGGCCATCGTCGAGCGCGACGATGGCCGCGCCCAGGATATGGCCGGCGCGGCTGAATACCGCGCCCAGGCCCGGCGCCACCTCGATGCGCCTGTCGAAGCCGACGGTCACGAACTGCCGCAGCGCCACGCGCGCGTCTTCCTCGGTGTACAGCGGCATGGCCGGCCGGTGCTGGCTGTAGCCGTGGCGGTTGGCGGCGGCGGCGTCTTCTTCCTGCAGGTGTCCGCTATCCGGCAACAGGATCTTGCACAGGTCGTAGGTCGCCTCGCTGCACAGGATCTTCCCTCGGAAGCCAGTCTTGACCAGCAGCGGCAGATAGCCGCTATGGTCGAGGTGGGCGTGGGTCAGCACGACCGCATCGAGGCCGGCCGGGTCGAAGGGCAGGCCGGCCCAGTTGCGCAGGCGGAGCTGCTTGTAGCCCTGGAACAGTCCGCAGTCGACCAGGATCCTGGCGTGTTCCGTGGTGAGCAAGTATTTCGACCCAGTCACCGTTCCTGTACCGCCAAGAAACTGTATCCGCATGGTTCCACCTTATTGTGATGCGCGGGATCAAAACTAGCGCGCGTGAACGAGTGTAAGCGGGCATGCGCTCGCAAATCTTTGACTTACATCAATTCTCTCTGGGCAGTGCGAAACCGGCACAAAAAAAAGCCCGCCGTCTCGCGAGGGCAGGCTTTCCTGTCAGGGCGTGGTCCTGGAACGCTGCTAGCGCGCTGCCAGTTTCTGCCAGGTCTCGATTACCGAGTCCGGGTTGAGCGACATCGATTCGATGCCCTGCTCCACCAGCCACTGCGCGAAGTCGGGATGGTCCGACGGCCCCTGGCCGCAGATGCCGATGTACTTGCCCTGGGCGCGGCAGGCCTTGATGGCCAGGCTCAGCATGGCTTTCACGGCAGGGTCGCGCTCGTCGAAGTCCTTGGCCAGCAGCTCCATGCCGGAGTCGCGGTCTAGGCCCAGGGTCAGCTGGGTCAGGTCGTTCGAGCCGATCGAGAAGCCGTCGAAGTACTGCAGGAACTGCTCGGCCAGGATCGCGTTGGACGGCACTTCGCACATCATGATGACGCGCAGGCCGTTCTCGCCACGCTTCAGGCCATATTTGGCCAGCAGGTCGATGACCTTCTCGGCCTGGCCCAGGGTGCGCACGAACGGGATCATCAGCTCGACATTGGTCAGGCCCATGTCTTCGCGCACGCGTTTCATGGCCATGCATTCCATCTCGAAGCTTTCGGCGAAGTCCTCGGCCAGGTAGCGCGCGGCGCCGCGGAAGCCCAGCATCGGGTTCTCTTCGTCCGGCTCGTAGCGCGAGCCGCCGATCAGCTTCTTGTACTCGTTCGACTTGAAGTCGGACAGGCGCACGATCACCGGCTTGGGCCAGAAGGCCGCGGCGATGGTCGCCACGCCCTCGGCCAGCTTGTCGACGTAGAAGGCGCGCGGCGAGGCGTGGCCGCGCGCCACCGATTCCACCGCCTTCTTCAGGTCGTTGTCGATGTTCGGGTACTCGAGGATGGCCTTCGGGTGCACGCCGATGTTGTTGTTGATGATGAATTCCAGGCGCGCCAGTCCGACGCCGGCGTTCGGCACCGACTGGAAATCGAAGGCCAGCTGCGGGTTGCCGACGTTGAGCATGATCTTGGTCGGGATCGGCGGCAGTTCGCCGCGCGCCACTTCGGTGACCTCGGTTTCCAGCAGGCCGTCGTAGATCTTGCCCTCGTCGCCCTCGGCGCAGGACACCGTGACGAAGGTGCCGTCCTTCAGGGTATCGGTCGCGTCGCCGCAGCCGACCACGGCCGGCACGCCGAGTTCGCGCGCGATGATCGCCGCGTGGCAGGTACGCCCGCCCCGGTTGGTGACGATGGCCGAGGCGCGCTTCATCACCGGTTCCCAGTTCGGGTCGGTCATGTCGGCCACCAGCACGTCGCCCGGCTGCACGCGTTCCATCTCGCTCGGGTCGTGGATCACGCGCACCGGACCGGCGCCGATCTTCTGGCCGATCGCACGGCCCGAGGTCAATACGGTGCCGGTGCCCTTCAGGCTGAAGCGCTGCTGGGCGTCGGTGGCCTTCTGCTGCGACTTCACGGTTTCCGGACGCGCCTGCAGGATGTAGAGCTTGCCGTCGCGGCCGTCCTTGCCCCACTCGATGTCCATCGGACGGCCGTAGTGGTTCTCGATGATGACGGCGTACTTGGCCAGCTCGACCACTTCGGCGTCGCTCAGCGAATAGCGGTTGCGCATCTCGATCGGCACATCGACGGTGCGCACCGAACGGCCGGCCTTGGCCTCGTTGCTGAACTCCATCTTGATGAGTTTCGAGCCGATGTTGCGGCGGATGACCGGCAGCTTGCCCTGAGCAAGCATCGGCTTGTGGACGTAGAACTCGTCCGGGTTGACGGCGCCCTGCACCACCGTCTCGCCCAGGCCGTAGCTCGAGGTGACGAAGACCACGTCCTTGAAGCCCGATTCGGTATCGATGGTAAACATCACGCCGGCCGCGCCGGTGTCGGAACGCACCATGCGCTGCACGCCGGCCGACAGCGCCACTTCGGCGTGGGTAAAGCCTTTGTGCACGCGGTAGGAGATCGCGCGGTCGTTGTAGAGCGAGGCGAAGACTTGCTTCATGGCTTCCAGCACGTTGTCGATGCCGACCACGTTCAGGAAGGTTTCCTGCTGGCCCGCGAACGAGGCGTCGGGCAGGTCTTCGGCGGTGGCCGAGGAACGCACGGCGAACGAGACTTCGGTA
Organism: Massilia sp. MS-15; assembly: GCF_020176695.1. Classification (GTDB taxonomy): domain Bacteria; phylum Pseudomonadota; class Gammaproteobacteria; order Burkholderiales; family Burkholderiaceae_D; genus Telluria; species Telluria hydrophila. The sequence goes on from NZ_JAIWIA010000042.1 coordinate 36,114, forward strand.
TCGGAGTCGGCCACCAGGCGCTCGTAGAAGGCGCGGATTTCCTGCTCCAGGCGCGGCTGGAACGGCGTATCGACGATCCACTGGCGGATCTCGGCGCCGGCCGCGGCCAGCGAGCGCACATCATCCACGTCCAGGCCTTCGAGGCGGGTGGCGATGCGCTGGGCCAGCGAATGTGCTCCTCCCTGGCCGCCGTCGACACTGTATTCGAGGAAGTCGCGGAAGGCATCGGCCGTGGTGGCAAAGCCGCCCGGCACCCGCACGCCGGCGCCGGCCAGCTGCGAGATCATCTCGCCCAGCGACGCGTTCTTGCCGCCGACCGACTCGACGTCGGTCATGCGCAGGTTCTCGAACGAGGCGACGTAGACGCGTGACGCTTGTTGCTCTGGCTCCTTCAATGCTGCTACAGACAGGTTAGTCATGGTAAAACACCCTTACTTGATGATAGAAACCTTTACCGCTCACCATGCAGCACCGGACGGGGTCTTCTTGTTATTCTGGCCGTCGTGCCGCACAATGCAGATCCGTTGCCCAGCATTCTACCCCGTGAGCCCGCAAGACCGCTGCAACTTTGTCACGCAGGCCCAGCATTGGATACCATGACCGCAGAAACGACCGTTCCGACCACCCCTCCCTTGCGCACCGTCTTCTTCGTCTCGGACGGCACCGGCATCACGGCGGAGACCTTCGGGCACGCGGTGCTGAGCCAGTTCGAGATGCGCTTTCGCCAGATCCGCCTGCCCTTCATCGACTCGATCGAGAAGGCGCACGAGGCGGCGCGGCGCATCAACGACAGCTTCGAGCGCGATGGCCAGCGGCCAATCGTGTTCTCGACGCTGGTCAAGCACGACCTGTCCAGCATCATCCGGGCGGCCCGGGGCATGCACATGGACCTGTTCCAGACCTTCGTCTCGCCCCTGGAGCAGGAATTGGGCGTAAAGTCCACGCACACGATCGGGCGCATCCACAATGCGGTGGACACCGAGGAGTACAAGAACCGCATCGAGGCGATCAACTTCTCGCTGGCCCACGACGACGGGCAGTCGCACAAGAACCTGGCCGAGGCCGATGTGATCCTGGTCGGCGTGTCGCGCTCGGGCAAGACCCCGACCAGCCTGTACCTGGCCATGCAGTACGGGCTGAAGGCGGCCAACTACCCCTTGATTCCGGACGACTTCGAACGCGGCCGCCTGCCCTCGTCGCTGCCGCCCTTCAAGGCCAAGCTGTTCGGACTGACCATCACGCCCGAGCGCCTGTCGCAGATCCGGAACGAACGCCGCGCCGGCAGCAAGTACGCCTCCATCGAAAATTGCCGCTATGAAGTGAACGAGGCGGAAGCGATGATGCGGCGCGAAGGGATCCGCTGGCTGTCCTCGACCACCAAGTCCATCGAAGAAATCGCCACCACCATCCTGCAGGAAATCAAGCCTGACCGTCGGGAATATTGAATGGGGTCAGAGTCGAATTATCGGGAAACTTTCGAACATTTCCGATTAATTTAACTCCGCCCCCATTTCTTTTGATGTGGCGACGAAGGGAAACCCCGTAGGGTCAGAGTCCAATTTCAAGGCAACTTCCAAAAGTTGTCAAACAATTCGACTCTGACCCCACCTAAAAGAAATGCCGCCAGTCTTCGAGCCAGCCGGGGAAGGCGGCCGCCTCCATCGGGTTGGCGATGTGGTAGCCCTGGGCGTAGGTGCAGCCGAGGTTTTGCAGGAAATCCCAGTCCTGGCGCGTCTCCACCCCCACCGCCACCGACATGCGGTCCAGGCTGTGCGCCAGTCCAAGGCAGGAGCGCAGCACCGTGCCAAGCGGGCGGCGCTTGGAGGCGCCATCGACGAAGCTGCGGTCGATCTTCAGTTCGCTGAACGGGATGCGCGCCAGCAGCTGCAGGTTCGAGCGCCCGGTGCCGTAGTCATCGATCGCCAGGCCGAAACCCATCATCCGCAGGCGCACCAGGCGCTCGATGAAGGCCGGATCGCTGTTGAGCACCGAGGATTCCGGCATCTCGAAGGTCAGGTATTCGGGCAGGATGCGGTGGCGCCCGATGCAGGCCGTGATCTGGCGGATGAAGGCCGGATGCGCCAGCGTCTCGGGCGCGAGATTGATCGAGATCGGCACCGGGATGCCCTGGTCCTGGAACCAGCGGCAGCGTTCGGCCGACATCTCGATCATGCTCCAGTCGAGGAAATCGACCCGGTTGTTCTGCTCCAGCGCGTCGATGAAGGAAGCCGGGCCCAGCACCCCGTGTTCCGGATGGCGCCAGCGTGCAAACGCTTCCAGCCCCTTCACCTGGCCGGTGGCCAGTTCGATCTTGGGCTGGAAGAAGGGTTCGAACTGGCGCTTCTGCAGGCCGATGCCGATATCCTGGAAGGTCGAACGCGGCCCGGCCGGACGCTCGGGACTGCGCGCCAGCGGCGTGTAGTTCTCCAGCAGCGGCTTGATCTTCGCCGCCGTCACCGGCTTGCCGATCGTGCCCAGCAGGTCGATGCCGTAGGCCTGGGCCAGCGTCTCCACCGAGAACAGCAGCCCGGCCGGCTGGGCGCCGGTGACGATCAGGCGCACGTCGATGCGCTGGGTGCCGAGGTGGCGCATCAGTTCCAGGCCGTCCATCCCCGGCAGGGCCAGGTCGACGATCGCGACATCGATCCGCGGCGCGAAGCCGCCTTCGAGGCGCTGCAGCGCAAGGTGCCCGTCCGGCACGTCGGTGACGCGGCTCGCGCCCAGCTGGCCGAGCAGCTCCACCAGCGACCGGCGCTGGGCCGTGTCGGCTTCCGCCACCAGGAAGTGCAAATGCGCGATGTCCATCTCTACTCCATTTCAGCATCTCGACGCGAGCTCGCGCCAGCTTAACCCGAAGGCCGAGTGCGCGTCTATGCCTGCAGCTGCCGCAGCTGCTCGAAGAAGCACACGGCGGCGCAGGCGGCCACGTTGAGCGACTCCACCTTGCCCGCATGCGGCACTGCGACGCGGTGCGTGGCCAGCGCCAGCAGCTCCTGCGACACGCCCTGCCCTTCGTGTCCGAGCACCCAGGCTACGGGACGCCGCAGGTCGAGCGCATACAGCCGCTCGGCGGCATAGCCGCTGGTGGCCAGCACTGGAATGCTGGCCGAGCGCACCAGCGGCGCCAGCTCGATGTTCTCGAAGATGTCGAGCACGAAGTGGGCGCCCATCGCCGCACGCAGCACCTTGGGCGACCAGCAGAAGGCCGTGCCCGGCGCGCAGTACACCTGACAGATGCCGCTCGCCGCGGCGCTGCGCAGGATCGAGCCAACGTTGCCCGGGTCCTGCACGCCATCGAGCAGCACGCTCGATTCGACCAGGGCGGGCGAGCGGTCCGGCACCGGACACACCACCAGGAACAGCACGTGCACGCCATGCTCCACCTGGCTGATCGCGCCGAACAGCGCGTCCGGCAGCACCGTGCCCGGGGCGCCCAGCGCTTCGGCGCCAGCCGCGATGGCCGCCACTTCCGGATTGGCGAGCGCCGTTTCCGACACCACGCAGTGGACGGGCGCGCCGCGCAGCTCGAGCCAGCTCTGGCACAGGTGCACGCCGTCAAGCAGGCTCAGACCGCTCTTCCTGCGCGCCTGCGAACTGGTGGCGAGCGCCTTGAGCTCTTTATAGAACGCGTTGTCGCGCGAAGTGATCGATTTCATGCGGCGGCCCTCATGCAGCAAACAGGTCGGCCTGCAGCAGCTCACGCACCGGTCCGAACGAGCGGCGGTGCACCGGCGACGGTCCATGCAGGCGCAGGCGCTCCAGGTGCAGCGCCGTCCCATAGCCCTTGTGCTGGTCGAAGCAGTACTGCGGATACGCGGCATGCAGGCGCACCAGCGCGGCGTCGCGTGCGGTCTTGGCAAGGATCGAGGCCGCCGAGATCGCATGCACTTTGTCGTCACCCTCGACCACGGCGTGGGCCTTGATCTCCATCGGCGGGCAGCGGTTGCCGTCGATCAGGGCGATGGTCGGCAGCGTGGACAGCGCCTCCACCGCGCGCCGCATGGCCAGCATGGTCGCGTGCAGGATGTTCAGCGAGTCGATTTCTTCGCATGAGCACTCGGCGATGGCCCAGGCCAGCGCGCATTCCCTGATCTGCGGCGCCAGTTCTTCGCGCCGCGCCTCGCTCAGCTTCTTGGAGTCGCGCAGGCCCTCGATCGGGCGCTTCGGATCGAGGATCACGGCGGCGGCGAATACCGGCCCGGCCAGCGGGCCGCGGCCGGCTTCGTCCACGCCGCACACGATGTCGGCGTCGGTGAAGGGGCGCAGCCGCGGCGGCAGGCCGGGATAGAGGTTCATCCTGGGTCGTCGGGCAGTCTTGCTCATTTGCGTTTTCCAATCACGCGCAGCACGGCGTCAGCGCTCGCCTCGGCGCTGTTGCGCAGCAGGCTGTGGTGCATGTCGAGGAAGCGGCGCGCCAGCGCCTCCTTCCCGGCCGGGTCGTCCAACTGGCGCCAGACGGCGTCGGCCAGCGCCTGCGGCGTGGCGGCATGCTGAAGATATTCCGGCACGAGGAATTCGCGCGCCAGGATGTTCGGCAGCCCGATCCAGGGCTGGTAGCCCATGTGGCGCATGATTTCCCACGAGGCGCGCATGACCTTGTAGGCGATCACCATCGGCTTCTTGAACAGCGCCACCTCGAGCGTTGCGGTGCCGGAGGCCACCAGCACCGCGTCGGCGGCGGCGATCGCGGCGTGCGATCCGCCGTCGACCAGGCGCACCGGCACCTCGCCCAGGCCGGCCTTGTGCACGATGTCGGTGTAGTAGGCGCGCTGGCGCTCGCCCGCCATCGGCGCGATGAAGGTCATGCCCGGGTCGCGCTGCGCCAGCAGGCGCGCGGCCGCGACAAACGGCTCGGCCAGGTATTTCAGCTCTCCCATGCGGCTGCCCGGCATCAGGGTGACCACGCGTGCGCCAGGGGCGATGCCGAGCGCCGCGCGCGCCGCCGCCACGTCCGGCGCCAGTGGAATCATCTCGGCCAGCGGGTGCCCGATATAGGTCACCGGCACCCCGGCCGCACGGTAGATCGCTTCCTCGAATGGAAAGATAACCAGCATGTGCGACACGGCACGCTTGATCTTCTTGATGCGCCCGCCGCGCCAGGCCCAGATCTGCGGGCTGACGAAATGCACGGTCGGAATGCCGCCGGCGCGCAACTGCTCTTCCAGGCCCAGGTTGAAGCCCGGGTAGTCGGCGCCGATGAAGGCGGCCGGCCGCTCCGCGAGCAGGCGGTCGCGCAGGCGGTTCTGGATGCCCTTGATCTCGCGGTAGCGGGGAATGATCTCGAACAGACCGCGCACGGTGAGCGTCTCGATCGGAACGTCGGAGTGCATGCCCTGCTCGATCATGCGCGGGCCGCCGATGCCATGGAAGCGCACGTCCGGCAGGTGCGGACGCAGTCCGGCCATCAGGCGCGCGGCCAGCATGTCGCCGGACACCTCGCCTGCCACCATCGCAAGTGACATGCCGCGGGCCGTGAACTCAGCGGACGATGCCACGGCTTGCCAGGCCCAGGAACTCGCGCATGGCGCGGATGTCTTGCGCCGCGCCCGCGTGCTGGCTTTCCTGCTCCAGCAGCGCGGCCTTGGCTTCCTCGAGCGTCAGGCCGGAACGGTACAGCAGCTTGTAGGCGGCGCGGATGCCGTCGATGCGCTCGCGCGTGAAGCCGCGCCGCTTGAGGCCCTCGATGTTGATGCCGCGCTGGCCGGCCGGATTCCCCGACACCAGCACGAAGGGCGGCACGTCCTGGGTCAGGCTGGTGTACATGCCGATGAAGGCATGGGCGCCGATCTTGCAGAACTGGTGCACGCCGGCATAGCCGGACAGGATCGCGTGGTCGCCCACGTGCACATGGCCAGCCAGTTGCGCGTTGTTCGAGAAGATCGTGTGGCTGCCCACCTGGCAGTCGTGCGCCAGGTGCACGTAGGCCGAGATCCAGTTGTCGTCGCCCAGGCGGGTCACGCCTTCGTCCTGGGCCGTGCCCAGGTTCATGGTGACGAATTCGCGGATCGTATTGCCGTCGCCGATTTCCAGGCGGGTCGGCTCGCCCTGCCATTTCTTGTCCTGGGGCGCCGCGCCGATCGAGCAGAACTGGAAGAACTTGTTATCCCTGCCGACCGTCGTATGGCCCTCGATGACCACGTGCGGGCCGACCACGGTGCCGGCGCCGATGCGCACGTTTGGCCCGATGATCGAATACGGGCCGACCTCGACCGAGCTGTCCAGCTCCGCCTTCGGGTCGACGATCGCGCTCGGGTGAATCCTGCTCATCTTACTGTCCCGCGGGGGTGGCGGGGATGGCGGCGGCGTCGTTGGCGCGGATGGTGCACATCAGTTCACCCTCGACCGCGACCTTGCCGTCCACGCTGGCCACCGCCTTGTATTTCCAGATGCCGCGCGAGACGCGCAGGATCTCGACGTCCATCTTGAGCTGGTCGCCCGGCTCCACCGGGCGCTTGAAGCGCGCATTGTCGATGCCCACGAAGTACACCACCGAGTTCTCGTCCGGCTTGACGTTCATGGTCATGAAGGACAGGATCGCGGCGGTCTGCGCCATCGCCTCGATCATCAGGACGCCCGGCATCACCGGCTTGTGCGGGAAGTGGCCGTTGAAGAATTCCTCGTTGACGGTAACGTTCTTGATCGCGGTGATGCGTTTGCCGACTTCGACGTCGAGCACGCGGTCCACCAGCAGCAGCGGATAGCGGTGCGGCAGGTATTCCTTGATCGCGTTGATGTCGAGGGTGGTCTTGGCGCTGCTCTGGACGTCGGTATTCATTTTTGTTCTGTCAGTGTTTTGATTGTTTTTTCAAGCGTGCGGATCTTCTCGCGCATCGAGGCCAGGTTGCGCACGATGGCGGCGCTGCGTTCCCACTCGGCGTTCTTGGCCAGCGGGTAGAAGCCGGTGTACTGGCCCGGCTCCAGCACCGAGCGCGACACCATGCTGCCCGAGGAGATATGGACGTTGTCCGCGATCTCCAGGTGCCCCAGCACCATGGCGGCGCCACCGAAGGTGCAGCCCTTGCCGATCTTGGCGCTGCCGGCCACGCCGACGCAGCCCGCCATCGCGGTGTGGGCGCCGATATGGCAGTTGTGGCCGATCTGGATCTGGTTGTCGAGCTTGACCCCGTCCTCGATCACGGTGTCAGCCAGCGCGCCGCGGTCGATGCAGGTATTCGCGCCGATGTCGACGTCGTCGCCGATCACCACCGCGCCGGTCTGCGGGATCTTGATGTACTTGCCGCCCTCGACCGCGAAGCCGAAACCGTCGGTGCCGATCACGGCGCCGGAATGGATGATGCCGCGTGCGCCGATGCTGCAGCGCGCGTGGAACGTCACGTTGGCGAACAGCCGGGTGCCGGCGCCGATGCGCGCTTCAGGCCCGATGTGGCAGCCGGCGTCGATCACGGCATGCGCGCCGACGATGGCGCCCGCCTCGATCGTTACCAGGGGGCCCACGTGCGCGGTCGGATCGACCACCGCCTGCGGCGACACCACCGCGCTCGGGTGGATCCCGGGCGCGGGCGGGGTCTCGGCAAGCGAGACGAAATATTGCGCGGCGCGGGCGAAGTAGGCGTACGGATTGGTGGTCAGGATACGCGCACCTTCATAGGTGGCGCTGACGGTCGGGTCGTCCAGCGGCGACAGGATCAGCGCCGCGGCGCCGCTCTGCGCGGCCAGGGCGCGCAGCTTGCTGTTGCTGAGGAAGCTGATGTGCGCTGGTCCCGCGCTGTCGAGCGGCGCGATGGCCGAGACGGTGATCCCAGGGTCGCCCACCAGTTGTCCGCCGAAGCGCTCGACCAGGTCTCCGAGTCGAATGCCCATGTTGGAATGTAGGGTGTCAGTCAATGTGGTGCTTCTTTACGCGTTACTTGTCGAGCAGCTTCAGGATCTTGTCGGTGATGTCGATGCGCGGGCTTGACCATGCGGCTTCGGCCAGCACGGCGTCCAGCTTCTCCTGTTCGGCAACCTGCTCGATGATCTTGTAGGCACGCGTCGCGATCGCGGCGCGCTCTTCGTTCTTGCGCTGCATGAGGTCTTCCTGGAACTCGCGCTGCATGCGCTGGACGTCCTTGTCCATGTTCAGCAGCTCGCGCGCGCGGCGGGTGCGCTCGACGTCGCTCAGGCCGGCGGCCTCGCCGTCGAACTTCTCCGACATCTGCTTGAGCCTGGTGACGGTTTCCTCGACCACCTTCTGGCGCTTGGAGAACTCGGCCTGGATGCGTGCGTCGGCCGTTTTCGCCATCTTCGATTCGGTCATCAGGCGCTCGGTGGCCACGAAGCCGATCCGGCCCGACCCCGTCTGGGCCTGGGCCAGCGGCGCCGCGCACAGAACGGCCAGCAGCAGCGCCCGTGGCAGTACGCGGGGCAAGGTGGCTATCAGCGTTTTCAACATCTCTCTCCGCAATCAGGTGGGCCGCGCGCGCGGCCCCGTTCTCGCCGTCAGAAGCCGGTACCCATCTGGAACTGGAAGCGCTCCAGGCGGTCGCCCGGCAGGGCATTCAAAGGCTTAGCATAACTCAACTTGAGCGGACCGACCGGCGAAATCCACGACAGGCCGATACCCGCCGAATAGCGCATCCGGTCGAGACGGATCTTTTCCTGCTCCTGGTAGACCTGGCCGCCGTCCACGAACGTGAACCAGCGCAGGCTGCGGTCGGTGCCGCTGCCAGGGAACGGGAACTGCAGTTCGGCGTTGGCGATCACGCGCTTGGAGCCGCCGATGGCGTCGTAGTAGGTCGGGTCGACCACGCCCAGGGTCGAGCTCTCGTAGCCGCGCACCGAACCGATGCCGCCGGCGTAGAAGTTCTTGAAGACCGGGTAGGCGCTGCCGCCGATGCCCTTGCCGTAGTCGAATTCGCCGCGCAGCGCCAGCGTCATCCAGCGCGTGAGCGGACGCCACCACTGGTGTTCGTACACCAGGCGGTAGTACTTCGAATCGCCCAGCGCATCGATTTCCAGGTTGGCGCGCTGGTAGCGGCCGCGGGTCGGGGTCACGGCGCTGTCGCGGGTGTCGCGGCCCCAGGCCGCGGTCAGCGGGATCGCGAAGGTGTCCGCCTTGCCGATACCGTCCGCCGGGCCGCCGTTGTTCGCCACGAAGCTCTTGTACAGCTGCGGCGACGTGAAGTCGGTCTCGATCTGCGTGCGTTCGAGGCCGGCGCCGAAGTAGACGGTGTCGGATTCCGAGAAAGGCACGCCGAAGTTGAGGGTGCCGCCGGTCTGGCGCACCGTGTACAGGCCGAGGTTGGCCGCCGGCGGACGCATCGTGCGCAGGAACAGCTGGAACGAGCGCGAGATGCCGTCGTCGGTGAAATACGGATTGGTGTGCGAGAACGCGATCGTGCGGTTGTACTTGCTGGTGTTGAGCTCCAGCGCGACCGTGTTGCCGCTGCCGGCGAAGTTGGCCTGCGAGATCGACGCGGTGAAGGTGAACTTCTCCGACTGCGAGAAGGCGCCACCGATCATGAAGTTACCGGTCGGCTTCTCTTCCACCACCATGTTGACGTCGACCTGGTCGGTGCCGCCCGGGGCCTCCGGGGTGTCGATCTTGACGTCCTTGAAGTAGCCGAGACGGTCGACACGGTCGCGCGACAGCTTGACGCGGTTGGCGTCGTACCACGAGCTTTCGAACTGGCGGAACTCGCGGCGGATGACTTCATCGCGCGTCACGGTGTTGCCCGAGATGTTCATGTGGCGCACGTAGGCACGCTTGCCCGGGTCGATGAAGAAGGTGAACGCGGCTTCGCGCTTCTCGCGGTTGATTTCCGGGTTGGCGGTGACGTTGGCGAAGGCGTAGCCGAAGGTGCCGAGGCGGTTGGCGATCAGCTTGTTGGTCGCTTCCTGCGCCTCGCCCGAATAGGTCTTGCCCGGCTGGAGCAGGATCAGGCTGCGCAGCTCTTCCTCGCGGCCAAACATCTCGCCTTCCAGCTTGACGCTGGAGACGGTGTACTGCTCGCCCTCGGTGATGTTGATGGTCAGGTAGATGTCGCGCTTGTCCGGCGTGATCGAGACCTGGGTCGATTCGACGTTGGCTTCCAGGTAGCCGTGGTTCAGGTACCAGGACTTGATGGTCTCCAGGTCGCCGGTCAGCTTTTGCTTGGAATACTGGTCGGCCTTCGAATACCAGGTGAGCCAGCCCGACTTCGACAGCTGCAGCAGTTCGAGCAGCTGCTTGTCGGAGAAGGCCTTGTTGCCCACGAACGAGATCTGGCGAATCTTGGCGATGTCGCCTTCGTCGACGTTGAACATGACCGTCACGCGGTTACGCTCGATCGGGGTGACGGTGGTGGTGATCTTCACGCCGTACAGGCCGTGCGACAGGTACTGGCGCTTCAGTTCCTGTTCCGCGCGGTCCACCGCCGCCTTGTCGAAGATGCGGGTCTCGCCCACGCCGATCTCGCGCAGGGCCTTGACCAGCATGTCCTTCTCGAATTCCTTGGTGCCGGTGAAGTCCACGGAGGAGATCGCGGGACGCTCCTCGACCAGCACCACCAGCACGCCGTTTTCCTCTTCCAGGCGGATGTCCTTGAAGAAGCCGGTCGCGAACAGGGCCTTGATCGCGGTGGTGGCCTTGGCGTCGTCGAAGGTCTCGCCAACACGCACCGGCAGGTAGCTGAACACGGTGCCCGCTTCCGTCCGCTGGATGCCTTCGACCCGGATGTCCTTCACCACGAACGGGTTGACGGCAAGCGCATTGCCGGCGCACAGAGCCAGGACGGCTGCGCCAATCATGCTGCGGCGGATGAACGGCAGGGCAAAACGGTTCGTGTGTGAATTCATTGGCTGGATCTGTGGGTCAGTCATTGGACATCGTTGCATATTGTTTTTAGCTGGCGTTCCGGCTTGCTGCGCGCCCGGTCGGGCAAGCGTTCGTTGGCGGCGCTCAGTGCAAGCGCTCAGAGCAAGCGCACCAGGTCATTGAAGACGGCGAGCGCCATCAGCATGAACAGCAGGCCGACCCCGAAGCGCTGCGCCAACTCTCCAACGCGCGCAGGCAGGGGACGCCCGGTCAAAACTTCCAGCGAATAATACAGTAAATGCCCACCATCCAGAACCGGAATTGGTAACAAATTCATGACTCCTAAGCTAATACTAATAAATGCAATGAACTGCAAATAGGTGGCCAGGCCCACGCGCGCCGTCTGTCCGGCGTAGTCGGCAATCGTGATCGGACCGGTAACGTTCTTCCATGACGCCTCGCCGGTGATCATCTTGCCGATCATCTTGATCGTCAGCGCGCTGGTGTCCCAGGTGCGCTCCAGGCCCTTGGCCAGCGCCTCGAACGGGCCGGAACGCACCGTCACCATCTCGACCGGCTGCGCCAGCAGCACTTTTGCCATGCCGCGTCCGCTGGCCTGGTCGCGTTCCGGCGTCACGGCCAGCGCCACGACCCGGCCGGCGCGCTCGACTTCCAGCTGCACGCTGCGTCCGGCGGACGTGTGCATCGCTTCGCTGAAGGCCTGGCCATCCTCGACCGCACGGCCATCGGCGCGCAGCACCAGGTCGCCCGGGCGCAGGCCGGCGCGCTCCCCTGCCCCACCCGGCAGCACCCGCTCGATGCGGGCGCGCGCGCGCCACAGGTCCAGGCCCAGGGCCTTGGCGACATCGCCTTCGACGTCGAGCGCGGCGATGCGCTCGGCCGGGATCACGGCCGCATAGCTGCCGCCGCCCTGGGCACGCAGCTCGAGCCGCGCCGCCTCCTTGTCGACCGCCGCATGCACGATCTGCCAGCGCAGCTCGGACCAGGACTGGACCGGATTGCCGTTCACCGCCACCACCGTGTCGCCGCCGCGCACGCCGGCCAGCTGCGCCGCCGAGCCCTGGGGCGCGGCGCGCAGGCGCGCGGCCGGTTCCTCGACGCCGTGCATGAAGAGCACGGCCAGCAGGCCGATCGCGACCAGGAAGTTGGCGAGCGGACCGGCGCCGACGATGGCGATGCGGCGCCACACGCTCTGGCGCGTGAACTCGCGGTGCAGCTCGGATTCGTCCTTCGGCGCCGTTTCCGGATCGCGGCTGTCGAGCATCTTGACGTAGCCGCCCAGCGGCAGCGCCGATACGGCCCATTCGGTCCCGTCGCGGCCGAAGCGGCGCGACCAGACCACGCGCCCCATGCCGATCGAGAAGCGCAGCACCTTCACGCCGCAGGCGCGCGCCACCAGGTAGTGGCCCAGTTCGTGCAGGACGATCAGGGGACCGAGGGCCAGCGCGAAGGCCAGCACGGTATACAGCAGTCCCATGGCTTATCCGCGCAGGCGGCCGATCGCGCCGCGCGCCGCGGCGCGCGCGCGCGCGTCCTGCTCCAGCACTGCCCCGATCGAGGGGGCCGGGCCGTGCGGCACCGCGTCCATCACCTGCGCGATCACGCGGTCGATGTCGCGGAAACCGATCTCGCGCTCGAGGAAGGCCTGCACCGCCACCTCGTTGGCGGCGTTCAGCAGGCTCGGTGCGGTGCCGCCCGCGCGCAGGGCGTCGAAGGCCAGCGCCAGGCAGGGGAAGCGCGCGAAATCGGGCTTGTAGAATTGCAGCGCGCCCATGCTGGTGAGGTCGAGCTGGGACACGCCCGAGTCGATCCGCTCCGGATAGGCCAGCGCGTGGGCGATCGGGGTACGCATGTCCGGGTTGCCCAGCTGGGCCAGCACCGAACCGTCGGTGTACGACACCATCGAGTGGATCACGCTCTGCGGATGGATCACCACCTCGATCAGCTCGGGCGGGGCGCCAAACAGCCAGTGGGCCTCGATCACTTCCAGGCCCTTGTTCATCATGGTGGCCGAGTCGACCGAGATCTTGCGCCCCATGACCCAGTTCGGGTGCTTGCAGGCTTCATCCGGCGTGACCGCTTCCAGGGTCTCGACGGCGCGCTGCAGGAAAGGACCGCCGGAGGCGGTGAGCAGGATCCTGGCCACGCCAGCCGCCTGCGGATCGCGTCCATAGCCGGCCGGCAGCGACTGGAAGATCGCATTGTGCTCGCTGTCGATCGGCAGCAGGGTCGCCCTGTGCTCGCGCACCGCGTCCATGAACAGCTGGCCCGACATCACCAGGGCTTCCTTGTTCGCCAGCAGGACCTTCTTGCCGGTGCGCGCCGCGGCCAGCGTGGGCGCCAGGCCGGCGGCGCCGACGATGGCGGCCATCACGGTATCGGTATCGGGACTGGCGGCGATCTCGCACAGGGCGGCTTCGCCATGGTCGACCTGGATCGCGAGCCCGTCGAGCAGTTGCGCCAGGCGCGCCGCTGCTTCCGGACTGCCGACCACCGCGCGCGCCGGCCTGACGCGGCGGCAGGCCTCGGCCAGCTCCTCGACGCGGCCGTGGGCGCTCAGGGCGTGGACCGTATAGCGGTCCGGATGGCGCGCGAGCACGTCGAGCGTCGAGGCGCCGATCGAACCGGTGGCGCCCAGGATGGTAATGCGTTGCATGATGATTCCTTCAGGATCCTTCTAGAGCCAGGCGCCGATCAGGGCCGCCAGTGGCAGGACCGGGACGAGCGCGTCGACACGGTCGAGCACCCCGCCGTGGCCGGGCAGCAGCTGGCTGCTATCCTTGAAGCCGGCGCGGCGCTTGAGCTGGGATTCGAACAGGTCGCCGACCACGCTGGCCGCGACCACGAGGATGAGCACCGCGTACAGCGTGGCCCAGCCGAGGCTGGCCTGCACGCGCGCGGCGAAGGTCTGGGCCATGGCGTCGCCGCCCAGCACGATGCTGAGGGTGGCCAGCACCAGCACGGCGATGCCGCCACCGATCGCGCCTTCCCAGGTCTTGCCCGGGGAAATCGAGGGCGCCAGCTTGCGCTTGCCGAAGGCCTTGCCCGAGAAGTAGGCGAAGATATCGGCGGCCCAGACAATGGCCATCACCGACAGCAGGTACAGCGGAGAATAGGCATACAGCGTGACGATGGCGGCAAAGCAGCCGACCACGGCGATCGCATAGACCAGGCTGAGGAAAGTGTTGGCCGTGCTGTTCAAGGGCGGCAGGCCGAGCTTGAGCGCAGGGGCGAAACGCAGCGCCCAGAGCAGCACGCTGATGGCGAACCAGAAGCTCGGATCGGTGCCGGGTGCGATGAAGAAGGCGTACACGAAGGCCGCGGTCCAGAAGGCGGCGATCAGTGCCGCCTTGCCAGTCCCTGGATTGAACAGCCGGAAGGTTTCCCAGATCGCGGCGCCGAAGAAGCAGGAAGCGACCACCGCGAACGCCCAGTAGTTGTTGAAGTACAGGACCGGCAGCAGGACTGCCAGCAATGCGAGCGCGGTGAGGATCCGGGTTTTCAGCATGCGTCGTCTGGTTTGGTCTGTCGGTCGGGGCTCAAGCCTTGGCCTGGTGCGCCACCTGGTCGCCGGTCTGGCCGAAGCGCCGTTCGCGCTGCTGGAAGGAGGCGATCGCCTCGTCCAGCGCGGCCTTGGAAAAATCGGGCCAGAAGGTCCTGGTGAAGTACAGTTCCGAGTAAGCCAGCTGCCACAGCAGGAAGTTCGAAATGCGCTCCTCGCCCCCAGTACGGATGAACAGGTCGGGCTCGGGGGCATAGGCCATCGCCAGGTGCGGCGCCAGCATCTCCTCGGTGTACTCGCTGACGCCCGGATTGGCCGCCACCATCTTGCTTGTTGCCTGCATGATATCCCAACGGCCGCCATAGTTGGCGCACACGCTGACCGTGAGGCGGGTATTGTTGGCCGTGCGGCGCTCGGCGGCGACGATCATCTCCTGCAGTTTGGGATCGAAGCGGCTCAAGTCGCCCACGACCTTGAGGCGGATGTTATTGGCATGCATCTTCGCCACTTCGCGCTCGAGGGCGGTGACGAACAGGCGCATCAGCAGCGAGACTTCCTCGGCCGGCCGGCGCCAGTTTTCCGACGAAAAGGCGAACAGCGTCAGGTATTCGACGCCGCGTTCCACGCAAGCCTCGACGACGCCGCGCACCGCTTCCACGCCCTTGACGTGGCCGGCCACGCGCGGCAGCAGGCGCTTGGTGGCCCAGCGCCCATTGCCATCCATGATGATGGCGATATGGCGCGGCACGCGCAGCGCTTCGGGTATGGCAGTGGTCGAACTTTTGAACATCATTGTTTCCAGCAGGGCTGCCGTCGCATCGGCGGCGGATGCGGCGGCGGCCGGTCTTAAAGGGAGTCGGACCGGCCGCGGCGAGCATGCCGGGACCGGTCCGCGTGGGCGGGGCACATGCACCCCGCGCCGGATCTTACACGGTCATGATGTCTTTTTCTTTTTCCGCCAGCAGCTTGTCGATCTCGGCGACGAACTTGTCGGTCAGCTTCTGGATCTCGTCGCTCGAGCGGCGCTCGTCGTCTTCCGACGCGGTCTTGTCCTTGACCATCTTCTTGACGGCCTCGTTGGCGTCGCGGCGGATGTTGCGCACGGCGATCTTCGCGTCTTCGCCTTCCGACTTGGTCAGCTTGACCATTTCCTTGCGGCGCTCTTCGGTCAGCGGCGGGGTCGGCACGCGGATGGTGTCGCCCTGCGACGACGGGTTCAGACCCAGGTCGGAGTCGCGGATCGCCTTTTCGATGGTGCTTGCCATCTTCTTTTCGAACGGCGCCACGCCGATGGTGCGGGCGTCGATCAGGGTCAGGTTGGCCACTTGCGACAGCGGCACCGGCGAACCGTAGTACTCGACCATCACGGAATCGAGGATGCCGGCGTGGGCGCGGCCGGTACGGACCTTGGCCAGGTTGGCGCGCAGGGTCTCGATGGACTTGGCCATGCGGTCCTGGGCATTCTTTTTGACGTCAGCGAGGGACATGCTGCACTCCTATTCTTGGTTTTTTAAAACAAAATTCAAACGTGTACCAGTGTACCTTCGTCTTCGCCCATGATCACGGCTTTCATGGCGCCGGGTTTGACGATGGAAAACACCTTGATCGGCAGCTTCTGGTCGCGGCACAGCGCGAACGCGGTGGCGTCCATCACCTGCAGGTTCTTGGCGATCGCTTCGTCGAAGGAGATCGAATTGTAGCGGGTGGCGCTCGGGTCCTTCTTCGGATCGGCGGTGTAGACGCCGTCGACCTTGGTGGCCTTCAGCACGATCTCGGCCGAGATCTCGGCGCCGCGCAGCGCGGCGGCGGTATCGGTGGTGAAGAAGGGGTTGCCGGTGCCGGCGGCGAACACGACGACCTTGCCCTCTTCCAGGTACTGCAGGGCTTTCGGGCGCACGTAGGGCTCGACCACCTGCTCGATGCTGATCGCCGACATCACGCGCGCGGTGATGCCCACGTGGCGCATCGAATCGGCCAGGGCCAGGGCGTTCATGACGGTGGCGAGCATGCCCATGTAGTCCGCGGTGGCGCGGTCCATGCCCTGGGCGCCCGGGGCCACGCCGCGGAAGATGTTGCCGCCGCCGATCACGATCGCCACCTGCACGCCCAGCTTCGCCACTTCCGCCACGTCGGCGACCATGCGATCGATGGTGGCGCGGTTGATGCCGAACTGGTCGTCACCCATCAGCGCTTCGCCAGACAGTTTGAGGAGGACTCGTTGGTAGGCTGGTTTTGTCATGATGAAGCGGCTCCTATGTTGTGTTTCGAATTCGGGTCCGAGCGCTAGCGACCTGCCGGCGCTCTCATCTGCAACGACAGATGGCTGTCCGGGACTGCCGCGCGCACCTACCGACGCATGCGGCAGCACCCTACAAAAACGGGCCTTACGGCCCGCTTTGTTTGATTACTGCTTGTTGGCAGCCATCTGGGCTGCGACTTCTGCTGCGAAGTCGTCCACCTTCTTCTCGATGCCTTCGCCGACGACGTACATCGTGAATGCCTTCACGCTGGCGTTCGAGGCCTTCAGCATCTGCTCGATCGACTGCTTGTCGTTCTTCACGAACGCCTGGTTCAGCAGCGACACTTCCTTCAGGTACTTCTGCACCGAACCGTCGATACGCTTGGCGACGATCTCGGCCGACTGCGGCTGCTTGCCTTCGGCAACGGCCTTGTCGGCGTCTTCCTGGGCTTTCAGCTGAGCAACCGAACGCTCTTTCTCGATCAGTTCAGCAGGCACTTGCTCTGCCGACAGGGAGACCGGCTTCATGGCAGCGATGTGCATCGCCACGTCCTTGCCGACCTGGTCGTCGCCCTCGAACTCGACCATGACGCCGATGCGGGCGCCGTGCAGGTAAGAAGCCAGCTTGGCGGTGGTTTCGAAGCGCTGGAAACGGCGAACGGTCATATTCTCGCCGATTTTGCCGATCAGTGCCGTACGCACGTCGTCGAAGGTCTTGCCGTCGTGCGGCAGGGCTGCCAGGGCAGCGACGTCGGCCGGGTTGTTTTCAGCGACCAGCTTGGCTGCCAGGTTGGCCATGGCCAGGAAGTCGTCGTTCTTGGCGACGAAGTCGGTTTCGCTGTTGATTTCGACCAGCGCGCCAACGTTGCCGGCGATGTAAGCGGCGACCACGCCTTCGGCGGTGATGCGCGATGCGGCCTTCGATGCCTTGCCGCCCAGCTTGACGCGCAGGATCTCTTCGGCACGTGCCATGTCGCCTTCGGCTTCGGTCAGTGCCTTCTTGCATTCCATCATCGGCGCGTCGGTCTTCGCGCGCAGTTCACCAACCATCGCTGCGGTAATAGCTGCCATGTTGAATTCTCCCAATTATTTGATGTAGAGGCCCGCATGTCCCACGGACATCCGGACGATAATTTATTGCTAAGCGTCGTGCTTGAAAAAAGGGGCGCTCGTGCTATGGCTCGGCGCCCCTTCGCTACCCAGGCAGGTCTCACCTGCCCTGCATTATGCCTGCTCGGACACTTCGACGAAGTCGTCGCCAGCGGCCTTGACCATTTCAACGACTTCGTTGGTGGCGTTGGCGCGGCCTTCCAGGATCGCATCGGCGACGCCGCGTGCGTACAGGGTGATCGCCTTCGACGAGTCGTCGTTGCCCGGGATCACGTGGGTGACGCCTTCCGGCGAGTGGTTGGTATCGACCACGCCGATGACCGGGATGCCCAGCTTGCCGGCTTCGGTGATGGCGCCCTTGTGGTAGCCGACGTCGACGACGAAGATCGCGTCCGGCACGCCGCCCAGCTCCTTGATGCCGCCGATCGACTTCTGCAGCTTGACCATTTCGCGCGAGAACATCAGCGCTTCCTTCTTCGACAGCTTCTCGACTTCACCCGACTCGACCAGGGCTTCCATGTCTTTCAGGCGCTTGATCGAGGTCTTGATGGTCTTGAAGTTGGTCAGCATGCCGCCCAGCCAGCGCTGGTCGACGTAGGGCACGCCGGCGCGCTGCGCTTCGGCGGCGATGATGTCGCGGGCCTGGCGCTTGGTGCCGACCATCAGGATGGTGCCGCGGTTGGCCGAGATCTGCTTGATGGTCTTCATCGCATCCTGGTACATCGCCATGGTCTTTTCCAGGTTGATGATGTGGATCTTGTTGCGATGACCAAAGATGAACGGTGCCATCTTCGGATTCCAGAAACGGGTCTGGTGGCCGAAGTGGATACCGGCTTCCAGCATTTCGCGCATAGTAACAGACATGTAATTCTCCAGGGTTGGGTCTTGAACGCAGCCAGTCACCGATCAGGCACCCTTTGGCGGCGGCGTTCGCGATTTCATTAAAAGTGATTTTTACGACATTGCTCGATACGAATTCGAGCAACCCGAGATTCTAGCCGGATTCGGCCTGTATTTCAAGCTGGACTTGCTATCCAGGGAGCGGAGCGCCGCATCGCCGCCGCGTCCGCTCCCGCATCCGGCATCCCATTGGCCGCTGTACCGGCGCCTTGGCGAAGCCTTATAATGGCCGGATACATCCAATTTGCAGGAAAACCATTCTATGGCCTCCATCCCCAAGACCCCGGAAGAAATCGAAGGCATGCGCGTCGCCTGCCGCCTCGGCTCCGAGGTGCTCGACTACATCACACCCTTCATCAAGCCCGGCGTCACCACCGGGGAACTCGACCGCCTGGCGCACGACTACATGGTCAATGTGCAGGGCACGGTGCCGGCCACGCTGAACTACGCCCCGCCCGGCTATCCGCCTTTCCCCGGTTCGCTGTGCGCCTCGCTGAACGACGTCATCTGCCACGGCATCCCGGGGGCGCGCGCGCTCAAGAGCGGCGATGCGCTGAACATCGACATCACCCCGATCACCAAGGAAGGTTTTCACGGCGACAATAGCCGCATGTTCCTGGTCGGCGAACCCTCGATCCTGGCGCGCCGCCTGTCCGAGGTCACCTTCGAATGCATGTGGCTGGGCATCGCCCAGGTCAAGCCGGGCAACCGCCTGGGCGACATCGGCCACGCGATCCAGCAGCATGCCGAGAAGCACGGCTACAGCGTGGTGCGCGAGTTCTGCGGCCATGGCGTCGGCCGCGTGTTCCACGAGGAGCCGCAGGTCCTGCACTACGGACGCCCGGGCACCGGCGAGGAACTGGTGCCAGGCATGATCTTCACCATCGAGCCGATGATCAACGCCGGCCGCCGCGAGATCCGCGAGATGCCGGACGGCTGGACCATCAAGACCAAGGACCGCAGCCTGTCGGCCCAGTGGGAGCACACGGTCCTGGTCACCGAGACCGGGGTCGAGGTCTTGACCATGTCGGCCGGCAGCCCGCCGCCGCCCGCGATCGTGCTGCCGCTGCTGAACCAGCAGGCCGCCGTCGCCGCCTGAACGCCATGGGCCAGCCTGCGCTCCTCGACAGCGCGCGCAGCGCCTTGCGCCCGCGCCTGAAGGCCGAGCGCGAGGCCCTGATCGACGCCTTCCACCGCGACGGCAAGCCCGAGAAGCTGCTGCGCGGCCTGCGCACCTGCGTGGACGGCGTGCTGACCGATGCCTGGAACGCGGCCGGGCTGCCGCCGAATACGGCCCTGGTGGGCGTGGGCGGCTACGGACGTGGTGAACTCTTCCCCTATTCCGACGTCGACCTGCTGGTCCTGCTCGGCCAGCCGGCCGATGCCCTCACCCAGGCGCGCCTGGAAGCCCTGGTGCAGCTGTTCTGGGACCTGGGCCTGGAGATCGGCCACAGCATCCGCACCGTGGACGAATGCCTGGTCGAGTCGCGCGCCGACATCACGGTGCAGACCAGCCTGCTGGAAGCGCGCCTGGTGGCGGGCGACGCCGGGCTGTTCGAGCAATTGCGCCGGCGCCACCGCGATGCCCTCGATCCGCAAGCCTTCTTCCAGGCCAAGACCGCCGAGATGCGGCTGCGCCACGCCAAGTACGAGTACACTGCCTTCGCCCTCGAGCCCAACGTCAAGGAAAGCCCGGGCGCGCTGCGCGACCTGCAGGTGATCATGTGGGTGGCCAAGGCGGCCGGCCTGGCCGAGTCCTGGAGCCAGATGGCGCGCGCCAAGCTGATCACCCGCGCCGAGGCGCGCCAGCTGATGGAAAAGGAATACGCGTTCAAGGACATCCGGGTGCGCCTGCACCTGCAGACCCGGCGCCGCGAGGACCGGCTGGTGTTCGACGTCCAGACCCCGATTGCCAAGACCTTCGGTCTGGAAAACGTGAAAGGACGGCGCGCCAGTGAACTGCTGATGCAGCGCTACTACTGGGCGGCCAAGACCGTCACCCAGCTCAACACCATCATGTTGCAGAACATCGAGGCCCAGCTGTTCCCGCACCCGGCCGCGCCGGTACCGGTGAATGCCCATTTCAACGAAGTCAACGGTTTCATCGACATCGCCCAGCCCGACACCTTCGAGCGCCATCCGCAGGCCGTGCTCGGCGTCTTCGTGGCGATGACCGAGCGCCCCGACCTGAAGGGCATGACGGCGCGTACCATGCGCGCGCTCTGGCACGCACGCAACTGCATCGACGACGCCTTCCGTGCCGACCCGCACAACAAGGCGCAGTTCCTGCGCGTGCTGCAGGCCCCGAGCGGCCTGGTGCACGCGCTGCGGCGCATGAACGACATGGGCGTCCTGGGCCGCTACCTGCCGGCTTTCCGCAGCATCATCGGCCAAATGCAGCACGACCTGTTCCACGTGTACACGGTGGACCAGCACATCATGATGGTGGTGCGCAACCTGCGCCGCTTCACGATGCCCGAGCACGCCCACGAATACCCGTTCTGCAGCCAGCTGATCGCGAACTTCCGCGACCGCTGGCTGCTCTACGTGGCCGCCCTGTTCCACGACATCGCCAAGGGCCGCGGCGGCGACCATTCCGAACTCGGCAAGCACGATGCGGCCGACTTCTGCCGCAATCACGGCTTGTCCGCGGAGGACACCGAACTGGTGGTGTTCCTGGTCCAGCAGCACCTGAGCATGTCCACGGTGGCGCAGAAGCAGGACCTGTCCGATCCGGACGTGATCCAGGCCTTCGCGACCCTGGTCAAGGACGAGCGCCACCTGAGCGCCCTCTACCTGCTCACCGTGGCCGACATCCGCGGCACCAGCCCCAAGGTATGGAACGCCTGGAAGGCCAAGCTGCTGGAAGACCTGTACCGGATCACGCTGCGCGTGCTGGGCGGCGAACCGCACAGCGCCGACCGCGAACTGCGCGCGCGCCAGCGCGAGGCGCTGGCCACCCTGCGCCTGTACGGCCTGGCCGCCGATGCCCACGAAGCCCTGTGGCAGCAGCTCGACGTGGCCTACTTCCTGCGCCATGATGCCTCCGACATCGCCTGGCAGACGCGTGCCCTGCACGACAAGGCCGACAGCCCGCGCCCGGTGGTCAAGGCACGCCTGGCACCGATCGGCGAAGGCCTGCAGGTGGCGGTCTACGTGCGCGACCAGCCCGACCTGTTCGCGCGCATCTGCAGCTACTTCGAGCGCAAGAACTTCAGCATCCTGGATGCCAAGATCCATACCACGCGCCACGGCTACGCGCTGGACTCCTTCCTCGTCACCGAGGCCAGTTTCGCCGGCAGCTACCGCGACATCATCAGCCTGATCGAGCACGAGCTGTGTGCGCTGCTGGAATCCAGCGAGCCGCTGGCGCCGCCCACCCGGGCCCGCCTGTCGCGCCTGTCGCGCACCTTCCCGGTCACGCCCACGGTGGACCTGCGCCCGGACGAGCGCGGCCAGTTCCACGTGCTGTCGGTGGCGGCCAATGACCGTCCCGGCCTGCTGTACGCGATCGCCAGCGTGCTGGCGCGCTACCGGGTGAACGTGCACACCGCCAAGATCATGACCCTGGGCGAGCGCGTCGAGGACGTGTTCCTGGTCGATGGCGCCGCCCTGAACAACCCGCGCACCCAGGTCCAGCTCGAGACCGAGCTGCTGGATGCGCTCAAGATCTCACCTACTTTCTGAATTGCCGATGACCGAACCTGTCCGCCTCTCCAAACGCATGTCCGAACTCGGGCTGTCCTCGCGCCGCGAAGCCGATGACTGGATCGCCAAAGGCTGGGTCCGGGTAGATGGCAAGGTCGTCTCCGAACTGGGCAGCAAGGTGCTGCCGCACCAGAAGATCACGGTCGAGCGCCAGGCGGCGGCCGAGCAGTCCAAGCGCGTCACCGTGCTGGTCAACAAGCCGGTCGGCTACGTCAGCGGCCAGGCCGAGGACGGCTACAAGCCGGCCGTCACCCTGGTCAAGCCGGAAAACCGCTGGGCGGACGACCCGTCTCCCGAACAGTTCCACCCGACCCAGCTGCGCAGCCTGGTGCCGGCCGGCCGCCTCGACATCGACTCGGTAGGCCTGCTGGTACTGACCCAGGACGGACGCATCGCCAAGCAGCTGATCGGCGAGAACTCGTCGATCGACAAGGAATACCTGGTGCGGGTGCAGTACACCAGGCCGGGCAGCCTGCCCGAGGCCGACCTGAGAAAGCTCAACCATGGCTTGTGGATGGACGGCAAGCCGCTTCTCCCGGCCAAGGTGCGCTGGCAGAACGACGACCAGCTCAGCTTTACGCTGCGCGAAGGCCGCAAGCGCCAGATTCGCCGGATGTGCGAGATGGTGGGACTGAAAGTCATCGGCCTGAAGCGGGTACGGATCGGGCGCGTCAAGCTGGGTGACCTGCCGCCGGGGCAATGGCGCTACTTGCAGCCCGACGAGCAGTTCTAAGGCGCGCTCTTGCGCCGGTGTTCCTCGGAACAGAAAGCCAGATACGGCAGCTGCTGCGCCGTCGCGCCTGCTTGCAATTCTGAAACCAACAATAATACATCGGGAAAGATTGTCAGTTTTCTTTACACATTCTCAGTCGCGCCCGTTTTGATTCGGTATAGACCTTTGATTTCGCTCAAAGTATTTATGCTGGCCCAGAACTTGCTCCCTCTCTTGATGCACTGCGCATACGTGCCATCCATATCGAAGTGATTGCTCGGAGAGAAAACATGAAATCAACTGTTCTGAAAGTGGCTGCAAGTGCAGCCTTGCTGGGAGCGGCCCTGCCTGCTTCAGCAGAGCTCATCCGTGTAACGGGAGCCAACCAGACCGGCACCGGCCTGGGGAACGTACAGACCGTGGTCGCCATCCAGGACAACAGTCCAAACAACGCCCAGTCCGGTTGCGTTTATTACACCGCGGGCAGTCCCGCCACCCCTGGCGAAACCTGCCCCGCGGCATCGGGTCTGGCTGGCGGTGACAACGTCCCCGGCAACGCTCAAAACAATGCCTGGCGCCTGAGCGACATCGAGGGGCTGGTCGACGCCGGGCAGCTTGGCCTGGTCGTCAACCTCAACGAGGGACCGAGCGGCGATGCCACCCTGACCGACATCTACTTCAGCCTGCTGAACACAAGCACCAACCAGCGGCAGTTCTTCTTCTATGAGGGTGATCCCATCCTCCTCACCAACGACAACGGCGTTGGCAACTCGGGCAATCACCGCTTCATCCTCGATGATGCGCAAGCCGCTATGGCTGCGGCGCTGTGCGGCAACCTGGCGGACTGCGTGCTCGACGGCGGTATGCAATTTGCCGCCGGCAGCACCGAGGCTGGCTTCGAAACCATGTACGTCGGCGCCTTCGAGCGAAACGGTGGCGGCGGTGATCCTGGCGGCAACCCGGTACCGGAACCTGGCGTACTGGCCCTGATGGGCGTGGGCCTGGCCGGCATGCTGGCACGCCGGCGCCGTCGCGCCTGATCTGGCCGCTTCGGCAACAGGGGCAGGATTCCGCTCACACGGGATCCTGCCCTTTTACTATCAGCGCACGGTCACGCTGATGGTCTGGGTTGCCGTATTACCGGAAGCATCGCGGGCGGTGAAACGGATGCTGTGCGTGCCTTTGCTGACTTTCCTGGTATTCCAGCTGTAGGCGAGCGAACCGCCGCTGCCGCTGGCCCTGGTCACGCCATCGATCGCCAGGCTGGTGCTGATGCCTGCGGCACCTGCGTTGTCGGTGGCGCTCGCGCTGACCGAGACGGTGCCGCTGACGCTGCCGCCGCCCACCGGATTGCTGATCTTGACAGTCGGGGCGGTCATATCGCTGGCCACCGAAGTCGTGCTATTGGCCACATTCACCGACACCGCCGTGGAGCTGCGGCTATTGCCTGCAGCGTCATATGCCACCGCCACCAGGCTGTTCATGCCATTCGCCACGCCGGCCGAATTCCAGCTGAAGCTGTACGGCGCCACGTTGTCGGTGCTGACCACGGTGCCGTTGACCTTCAGGTCGACGCGCGCCACGCCCACGTTGTCGCTGGCGTTGACGTTGACCGGCACCAGGCCCGATACCGAACTGCTTGCCAGCGGCGCGGCGATCGACACGCTCGGCGCCGTGGTATCGGCCACGGCCGCATAGGCGCGCGCTGCGCTCACGGCGGCGGCAGCATTCACGCGACCGTAGCCGAACACCTTGTCGCGGCCCGCGGTGCCAAGGTCGACCGAGGTCGAGAACAGCAGGGATTCGATGCGCGCCGAATCCAGGTCGGGACGGGCTGCCATCATCAGGGCAGCGACGCCGGCGCCGACCGGGCTGGCGAAGGACGTACCGTTCCAGGCCGAATAGCCAAGGGACTTGGTGGTGCTCCAGATGCCGGAGCCCGGCGCCGCCAGCGACACAAAGCTGCCCCAGCTCGAGAAGCTGGACTTCTTGTCGTAGCTGTCGGTGGACGACACGATGATGAAGGCGTCGTCCGGTGTCACGTTTTCGTCGACGTTGTTGTTGCCGGCCGAGATGAACACCAGGCCGCCCTTGCTCTTCATGTAGCGCGACGCGCTCTTCACGGCCGAACTGCCGGCGATGCCGACGAAGCTGACGTTGGCGATGCGGGCGCCATGGTCGGCCGCGTAGGTAATGCCGCTGGCGATGGTGCTGAAATATGCCGGACAGCCACCGGTCGAGTTCTTGTAGGCAATGCGCACCGGCATGATCTTGGCGGCGCCGGCCACGCCGGCTACGCCCAGCGCATTGTTGGTGCTGGCGGCAGCCGCGCCCGCCACGGCCGTGCCATGGCCACACAGGTCGCTGACGTCGGTGTTGTTGTCGTACACGTTGTAGCCGGGAACAATGCGGTCCTTCAGGTCGGGGTGGGACACGTTCACGCCAGTGTCGAGCACGGCGATGGTTACGCCCGCGCCCAGGCCACTGTCCCAAGCCGCCGGCGCGCCGATCTTGTTCAGGTGCCAGGCGCTGCCGATATAAGGGTCATTGACCGCGAGCGCCACCGTCACCTCGCGGTCGAGTTCCGCGAACTTGAATTCCGGACGGCGCGACAGTTTGGCGACCGCCTCATCTTCCGACAGGCCGGGCGGCAGCTGCACCACGTGCAGGCGGCTCTGGCCAATGCGCTTGCCCTTGGCGCCATGTGCTTTGACGATCTTGTCGAAGTCGGCATCGGACAGGCCGGCACGGGCTTCGACCAGGATGCGGCCGCGTGCGAAGTCACCCGGAGGCGCGGCGTGGGCCGCGGCACTGGCGAAGGAAAGGGTGGCTGCTGCGAGAGCGATGGCCGTCTTGGGGAGGGCGAAAGAGAAAGTGTGCATGCCTTGTGTATCCTGTGTTGACACGGCAGGCGAGCACAGCAATCACAGGCGGCGCGGGATGCTGCGCCGGCAAGCATTGATTCTGGCAGTCCTGCCGTCGTTGGGAACGAAGCCCGTTAGACCGTTGACTTTGCGTCCTCCGCTTTCGCGGAGTTTGCCTTTGTTCAGAAGCTGACCCGAGTATATCGGGTGAATTTCCACGTGACAACCGGTTTCAATCAATCGTGTTGCGTATGGACACGAGAGGTAAAGAACCCGCATGGACACTGCTTGTCATCCTGATCAGGGTTGCTGCATTCTAGGCAAGCTTGTGTTTCGATAACTACTTCTGGTTACATTGAGCATGGCAATCCGGCGCCCGAAAGGCTGGCGATGGGTGAGAATGTCACTTCGTGAACGACGTCTGCGCCCCCATGCAACCCATCTACACGATCGGCCACTCGCACCGCCCGATCGATGAATTCCTCGACCTAGGGTGGACAGTGGCGCGCGCTGCGCGCTGATGTGCGCCGAAGCCGTACCCTGGCGCTGCCACCGTTCGCTGGTGGCGGATGCGCTCATCGTGCGTGGGGTGCCGGTGGAACACATCATCGGCCGTGGCAAGACCCGGCCGCACGTGCTGACGCCCTTCGCCGTCGCCAGCGGCACGCGCATCCTGTATCCGCCGCAAGAGGCGGCAGCAGGCGCGGAGGCGGCAAGGCCGGCCGAAGCTGACAGCTAGCCGAGGCGGCGGTCGGACAGGAACTGGCGCGCGCGGGGGTGCTGTGGATGGGTGAAGAATTCCTCCGGCGTGGCGCGCTCGAGGATGCGCCCTTCGCTCATGAACAGGATGCGGTCCGCCACCTCGCGCGCGAAGCCCATTTCGTGGGTGACGCAGACCATGGTCATGCCTTGCCGTGCCAGGCCGCGCATCACGCCCAGCACCTCGCCCACCATTTCCGGATCGAGCGCGCTGGTGGGTTCGTCGAACAGCATGACGGGCGGGCGCATCGCCAGCGCACGCGCGATCGCCACCCGCTGCTGCTGGCCGCCCGACAGCGCGGAGGGATAGGCATCGCGTTTGTGGGCCAGGCCGACCTGCTCCAGCAGCGCCATGGCGGTGGCTTCGGCTTCACGGGCAGTGGCGCGCTTCAGGCTCACCGGCGCCAGCGTGCAGTTCTGCAGCACGGTCAGGTGCGGGAACAGGTTGAAGTGCTGGAACACGAAACCGATCCCGGCGCGCAGCGCGTCCACGTTCACGCCCTTGCCATGGATGTCGCGCCCGTCGATGGCGATGCGGCCGCCGTCGATTTCCTCGAGCCGGTTGAGGGTGCGGATCAGGGTCGACTTGCCCGAGCCGGACGGGCCGCAGACCACCACCACCTCGTTCTTCGCGATGCGCTCGCTGACATCGACCAGCGCGTGGTAGCGGTTGGCGCCGGCGCCATACCACTTGTTGACTTTGTCGAGTTCGATCATGCTCCGCTTTCTCGCTGAATAAAGGGTGTCAATGCGCCTGCGCGGCGCCGCGCTGCAGGCGGCGCTCGAGCAGGAAGGCCAGGCGCGACAGGCCGAAACAGAGAACAAAATAGCTCAGCGCCAGGACCAGGTAGACCTCGACCGCCTGGGTAAACACCAGGGTGTTGATCTGGGTGGCGATGAAGGACACCTCGGACAGGCCGATGATGTAGCCGAGCGAGGTGGCCTTGATGGTCGAGACCAGCTGGCTGACGATCGACGGCAGGCTCCGGCGCAGGGTCTGGGGCAGCACCACCAGGCGCAGCGCCTGCCCGTAGCCGAGGCCGAGCGAGCGGGCCGCTTCCAGCTGGCCTTTGGGCAGCGCGCGCATGCCCGCCGCCACGATCTCGGCCAGGTACACGCCGTCGAACAGCACCAGCACCATCAGCATCGTCGTGGCCTGCCCTGTCTTCACACCGGTCACGGCCGGCAGGAAGAAGTAGACCCAGAACACGACCAGCAGCAGCGGCAGCGCGCGCACCAGATGCACCAGGGCCGCCACCGGCCAGCGGATCGTGCGGCGCGCGCTGACGCGCGCCACGCCCAGCAGCAGCCCGAACGGCATGGCCAGCAGCAGCGCACCGAGCGAGAGCAGCACCGTCAGGGCCAGGCCGCCGAGCGGCCCGTCCGGATACTGGCCGACCAGGAAGTACAGCCAGTAGGTATCGACCAGTTCGATCATGGCGCTCATCGGATCGTCCTCATGCCGGACGCACCGGATAGCGCCGCTGGTACAGATGGGCGGCAAGGGAGATCAGCAGCGACACCGTGAGGTAAGCCAGGGTCGCGAACGTGAACGCCTCGGCGCTGCGAAAGCTCGCGGTTTCCACGCGTGCGGCCTGGTACATCATCTCGGCGGCGCCGATCACGGTGGCCACGCTGGTGTCCTTCCACAGGTTGACGGTCTGCGACAGCAGCGGGGGTACCGAGGCGCGCAGGGCCTGGGGCAGCAGCACCAGGCGCACCGTGGCCAGGCGCCCCAGCCCGAGCGAACGCGCCGCCTCCAGCTGCGACGGCGGCACGGCGCGGATGCCGCTACGGATGTCTTCCGCCATGTGCACCCCGCTGTACAGCGACAGCGCGATCACGGCGCACACGGCTTCGGGATTGTGCGCGTACAGGAATTCGCGCGCGGCCTCCGGCAGCAATTCCGGAAAGGCGAAGTACCAGAACAGCAGGTGGGCCAGCAGCGGCACGTTGCGGACCGCCTCGACCACGCTCGCGCCAGCCGCGCGTAGCGGCGCGGCCTGGGCGCTGCGCATCAGGGCCAGGAGCGCGCCCAGCGGCAGCGCCAGGACAAAGCTGGCGGCGGTCAGCTGGAGCGACAGGACGAGGCCCTGCACCAGCCAGTCGTGGTACTGGCCGGACTGCAGGATGCCGGGATCGAAGAAGGGCAAGGCGATGCTCGATGCGGGCGGTGATCAGATCTTGTCGGTGCTGATGGTGAAGTCGCGCTTGGCGATGTTGGCGCGGGTGCCCGGGCCATACCACTTGTTGAACAGCTGCGCGGCGGCGCCGCTGGCCTCGAGTTCGCGCAGGGTCTGGTCGACCACCGCCTTCAGGCCCTTTTCGCCCTTGCGCAGGCCGAGCGCGATCGATTCCTTGCCGATCGAGGTCGGCAGGATGGTGAAGCCCTTCGCGGCCGGACCCAGCTTGCCGTAGTCGGCCAGCAGCGAGGATTCGTCGTTGACGTAGGCGACGCCCTTCCCCTGGCGCATGGCCTGGAAGGCCTGCTGGGTGTTCTCGAAGGTCACCACCTCGACGCCCGGGACGGCGGCGCGGATATTCGTTTCCTGGGTGCCGCCGCGTACGGTGACGACCTTCTTGCCGGCCAGCTGGGGCAGCGCGGTGATGCCGCTGCCGGCGCGCACCATGACCTTGGAACCGGTGACGAAGTGGGTCAGCGCGAAGTCGACCTGGGATTCGCGCTCCCTGTTGTGGGTGAGCGTGGCGGCCAGCGCATCGACGTGCCCCCCCTGCAGCTCGGGGATGCGGCTCGATACCGACATCTGCTTGAACACCGGCTTGACGCCGATCTTCCTGGCCACCGCGGTGGCGATGTCGATCTCGTAGCCGACCAGCTGGCGCGACTTCGGATCGATGAAACTGTTCGGCTCGTCGGTGCCGAGGACACCGAAGACCATCGTGCCCTTCTTCTTGATGTCGGCCAGCTGGTCGGCCCGGGCGGCGCCCGCGGCCAGGCTGGTGGACAGGGCGAGTGCGCCCAGGATGAGGTGACGACGGGTAAACATGCTTGCTCCAGACTACAAAACCGTAATCGGGCGAGTATAGGCTGTCATCCTGCGCGCGCGAACGAATCATTCGCCATAAGAACATACTGATTCGGCTATAAGGACGGGTTGATGCCCGCACCCATGCTAGAGTACGCGCCAGGATACCGCCTTGACCGGAGAAAGCATGCTCGTCGTTACCTACAACGTGAATGGCATCGGCGCCCGCCTCGGCGCGCTGCTCGACTACCTCGAACAGCGCAAGCCCGACGTGGTCTGCCTGCAGGAGCTCAAGGCACCGCAGGAAAAATTCCCGGAAAGCGCGATCCGCGAGGCGGGCTACCACGCGATCTGGCACGGCCAGAAAAGCTGGAACGGGGTCGCCATCCTCACCCGCGACGGTCCGGCCCAGGAACTGCAGCGCGGCCTGCCGGGCGACCCGGCGGACGAACAGAGCCGCTACATCGAGGCGGTCTACCAGGGCCTGCTCGTATGCGGCCTCTACCTGCCCAACGGGAATCCGGCGCCGGGACCGAAGTTCGACTACAAGCTCGCGTGGATGGAGCGCCTGATCGCGCGCGGCGCGGCGCTGATCGAGACCGGGGCGCCGGTGGTGATGTGCGGCGACTTCAATGTGATCCCCACCGGCCTCGACGCCTACAAGCCGGAGCGCTGGGTGGATGACGCCCTGTTCCGGCCGGAGACCCGCGCCGCTTTTGAACGCCTGATGTCGCAGGGCTGGCTCGATGCCCTGCGCAGCATGTATCCGGACCAGGTGGTCTACACCTTCTGGGATTACTTCCGCAACGCGTTCGGGCGCGATGCCGGCATCCGCATCGACCACCTGCTGCTCAGCCCCGCCGTCGCCCCGGCCCTGCGCGGCGCCGGCGTCGACCGCTTCCAGCGCGCCAAGGAAAAGCCGAGCGACCATGCGCCGACCTGGATCGAACTCGACCCTGGCGCCATCGTCCAGCCGAAGCATCCCCGCTGAGCCGCGGTGTGCCGGGCGTGCGCTTTGCGCTACCATGGTGGTCTCTTCCGCCAACCCTGCCAGCGCCCCCTCCATGCTCTGTCCTGAACAGTTCCTCGGCTTTCTCACCGCCGCCATCCTGATCACCCTCTCGCCCGGCCCCGACAACATGATGGTGCTGGGCGTCGGCATCGCCAAGGGCCGGGTGCGCGGCATCGCCTTCGGCCTCGGCTGCGCGCTGGGCTGCCTGAACCACACGCTGCTGGCCGTGATCGGCGTGAGCGCCCTGGTCGCGGCCTCGCCCGCCGCCTTCACGGCACTCAAGATCGCCGGCGGCCTGTACCTGGTCTGGATGGGCGTGCAGGCCCTGCGCAGCCGTGGCGGCGCGCACACCGCGCTGGACGTGCCGGACGAACCGGCGCGCCGCCTGTTCTTCAAGGGCCTGCTGGCGAACGCGATCAATCCGAAGGTGGTGCTGTTCTTCCTGTCCTTCCTGCCGCAGTTCGTGGTCCCCGCGCGCGGCGACGCCAACTGGCAGATCGCCTGGCTGGGACTGGTGTTCACGCTGCAGGCCGCGCTGCTGTTCGGCCTGCTCGGCTACTTCTCGGGCGCGGTCGGCCAGTGGCTGAACCGCACGCCGCGCGCCGGCCTGTGGCTGGACCGGATCGCGGGCGCGATCTTCGTCGGGCTGGGCCTGCGCCTGATGGTGGCGCGCTGAGGCGCCGCCTCCTCTATAGCGTAATGACCACCTGCGCGGCGGGCTGCCTGCGCGGCGCCAGCGCCACTTCGAGCATGCCCTGCCTGCCGTTCCAGCCGAAGCGCACGGGCCGCCCGTCGACCGTCACCGCACGCGGCCGGGCCGCGACGTTGTGCACCTTCAGCGCGAAGCCGCGCTCCTGGGGCGACTGGGCCTTGCCGGTCTCGGTGCGCAGCGAGATCTCGAGCCGGCCGGCGGCATGGCGGCTGGCGAAGCGCACGATCTCGTAGCGTCCTTTCGCGTAGGCGTCGGCGGTCTCGCCGTCGTCGTCGTACATCCGCCCTTCTCCCGCCGCCACGCTCGGGTGGTGGTAGTAGTGCAGGTCGATCTGGCGCGCCGAATAGTCGCGCGTGCTCTGCACCACCTTTGCCATCGGCACGAAGGCGCCGGCCCGCACGTATACCGGAATGTGCGCGTCCACCGGCTTGATCACTTCCGTGATGCCGCCGCGGTGCTGCGCGCCCGTATGGAAATCGAACCAGACGCTGTCCTTGACCGGGAAGTGCACTTCCTGGCGTGTCGCGCCCGGCTCCACCACGGGCGAGACCAGGAAATCGCGTCCCCACAGGTAGCTGGTGGCCATGGCGGTGGCCTCGTCCTCCTCGAACAGGATGGGACGCATCAGGGGCATGCCGGTCTGGCTGTTGTCGAAGGCGAGCGTGTAGTTATACGGCAGCATCGCGTAGCGCAGCCACACCGCCTCGCGCGCCAGCACCTTGGCGCGCTCGGAGCGGAACACCGGCTCCGGCGCCACATCGGACTGCGCGTGCGGGCGGAAGATCGGCTGGAACACGCCGTACTGCAGCCAGCGCACGTACAGCTCGTCGTCCAGCATCGGTCCGGCGAAGCCGCCCAGGTCCGAATGCATGTAGGCCAGGCCCTGCATGCCCATCTGGAGCGCGATCTCGACCTGCGACTGCAGTCCGCCCCAGCTGCGGCCGACGTCGCCCGACCACGGGATCATGCCGAAGCGCTGCGAACCGGAATAGCCGGCCCGCATCAGGATGAAGGGGCGCTCGTTTGGAAAGTCCTTGCGGTAGCCCTCGGCCACCAGGCGCGCCCAGTCGTGGCCGTAGATGTTGTGCACCTGGTCGGCGCCGCGCTTGGCGCCATCGGGCCCATGCTGCACCCAGGACGGATGCACTTCGGGCTCGCCCAGGTCGCCCCACCAGCCGGCCACGCCGCCCGCCTTCAGCTCCTTGTAGATGTTCCAGAACCATTCTCGGCCCTCGGGGCGGTACAGGTCCACCAGGCCAGTGTTCCCGAAGTAGAAATCGTAGGTGGCCGGCTTGCCGGCGCCGTCGGTGGCCAGGGCCTGGCGCTGCACCGCTTCCCCCCAGCGCTGCGAGGTGGTCAACACGAAGGGCTCGGTGATCAATACCGTCTTCACGCCCCGCTTGCGGAAATCGGCCATCATCCGCTCGGCGTTGGGGAAGCTGTCGCGGTCCCAGGCCAGGTTGCCCATGGTTCCCTTGACTTCCTTGCCGAACCAGAACAGGTCGAGCACGACCGCGTCCAGCGGGATCTTCTCCTGCGCGAAGCGCTCGACCACGGCGCGCGTTTCCTGCTCCGTCCTGTAGCCGAAGCGGCTGGCGAAGTTACCGAAGGCCCAGCGCGGCGGCAGCGGCTGGCGCCCGGTCAGGGCCGTGTAGTTGGCCATGACATCGGCCCAGCTGTCGCCGGCCACCACCTGGTAGGTCTTGCGCCCGCCAATCGCCTCGTAGCGCAGGGTGCCGTCGCGGCGGCTGTCGAAGTCGAGCCAGCCCACCTGCGGATTATCGAAGTGCAGCGCATATTTTTTCGAGGACAGCGCGAGCGGCATCGTGTAATTCAGCAGCATCGAGCGCTTGCCATAGCCGTAGTCGGCCCGGTTATATAGCTGGAAGCGCTGGCCGCGCCGGTTCATGCCGGCCGCGCGCGCGCCGGCGCCGTACAGGGCTTCGTCGCCGTCGAGCGCGAATTCGATGCTCTCGAGCTTGTCGGCGCGCGCATAGCCGCCCTTCTCGGCCACCAGCGGCTTGCCCTTGTACAGGTAGCTGATGCGGAAGGGCTTGCGCTCGACCACCACCGTCAGGCCGGGCGTGGCAAAGCTGATCTGGCGCTCGCCGGCCGTGAGCGTGGCGCCCACGTCCACCGGCGCCAGCACCACCGCGTGCGAGGCCGGGTCGTATTGCTCGCCGTTCGGGATGAAGGTGGTCTCGACCACCTGTGCCGAATACGGCTTGATCAGGTAGCGCCCGTCGCCCGTGCGCAGTTCCAGGGTGTCCTGGTGGCGGGCATAGGAGTGCAGTTCGCGTCCTGCGTTCTGGGCGAAGGCAAGCGGGCTGCAGAGCAGGCCAAGAAGCAGCCGCGCGGTCGTGGTGTTCGTCATGGGTCTCGGATGGAGTTGCGGACATGCGTGAGCATGACAGAATTCGGCCGGATGAAAAAGTGCCAATGTAATTTAATTACATCAGCACCCGACCGGGCACGCCGGCACCCGCATTCTCAGCATGAGACGACACGGGCGAGCTTCCTGTCGCCCCTGTAGTCAGACTTCCAGCACGACTCAGCGCAGATACGGCATCACGTTGTTGGCGACCCGCGCCGTCTCGGCCTCGCTCAGGGGCAGGCGGCGGAAAGCGGCCCAGGCGTCGCGCGGACGGGCGGCGCTGCCGATCGCGGCGTCGGACCCCACCAGCACGCGCTCCATGCCGACCTGGCGCAGGCGCCGCACCAGGCGCCGCGCGTCGGCCGGCGACAGGCCGGGACGGGCGAAGGCGCCGACATCGATCCATACGTGGCGCACGCGCGGATCCTGGCGGGCGGCGGCATCGGCCAGCACCGCCAGCGCGGCCAGCTGCGGCCCGGCCTCGCGTTCGCCCGCATACGCCACCTGCACCGGCACATTGGGCGCATGCGGCAGCAGCTGCTCGATCAGCAGGCGCGCCTCGCGCGTGCCGGTCTCGGACGTGCCGGTCTCGGACGTGCCGGTCTCGGACAGCTGCAGCACGATCGCGATGCCGCGCGCGTTGGCCGAGCGGAACACCCGTTGCAGGCGCTCGATCTGCTCGGGATCGTCCAGCCGGACGCCTCCGGCGGCCGGCTGCAGCCGGATCGCGCGCCCGAACTCCGCACTGGCGGCGCAGCGCGCCAGCTCGGCCAGCGCATAGTCCTTGAGCGGATCGACGCTGCACAGCGCAACCAGGCGTTCCGGATATTCCGCGGCCTGGCGCGCCGCCCAGTCGTTCTCGGCGCGCACGCGGCGGTACTCGGCATCCTGGGCGTACTCGGCCTGGCCGTACACATAGGCCACCGACAGCACGGCGGCGCGCCCGATACCGGCCGCGTCGAGCTGCGGGATGAGGTCGCGCGCCGAGACCGGGTGCAGGGCGCCGGTGGTCGACATGAAGGCCGCCGCGGCCGGGCTGTACACGTACTGGTGGTGATCGGCCAGCGGCATCGCGGCGCCCGCCCGCGGCTGGACGGCGTGTGCGGATGCGCCAGCCTGGCCGGCGACCGTGGCGGCGCGGGCAGCGCCCGGCAGCAGCGCCAGGGTGGCCGTGAGCAAAACGGAAAGACGCCTCATACATACACCTCGCAGGTAATGGCTGGCCGGCCGTACGCGAACGGCCAAAGCGATATGTTATCGCACCGGCACGAACGCCTGTCAAGATTGCATGTTCCATGCGCCTGGCGTAGCATCGCCCCCTGCGCACGTTCCAGGCCGCCGGCCCAGGCGCCACACCAGCATCGACAAGGAGACAGATGAAGAACGATATTCCGCCACTGGCGGCCCATCCCGTGAGCCAGACCCGCTCGTTCATGACGGTGGCGCTGATCGAACTGTGGGAACGCTTCGGCTATTACGGCATGCAGGCCCTGATCGTGTATTTCATGGTCCAGCGCCTCGGCTTCGCGGACAGCCGCGCCAACCTGGTCTGGGGCGCGGCGGCCGCACTGATCTACGTGGCGCCGGCGATCGGCGGCTGGATCGGCG
Organism: Massilia sp. MS-15; assembly: GCF_020176695.1. Taxonomy (GTDB): domain Bacteria; phylum Pseudomonadota; class Gammaproteobacteria; order Burkholderiales; family Burkholderiaceae_D; genus Telluria; species Telluria hydrophila. Next base: position 71,357 of record NZ_JAIWIA010000042.1, read on the forward strand.
ACAAGGTGCTCGGCACGCGACGCTGCATGATCCTGGGCGCCCTGATCCTCACCCTCGGCTACGGCCTGATGGCGATCCCTACCACCAATACCTGGATGAGCTTCTCGGCGCTGGGCGTGATCGTGGTCGGCAACGGCCTGTTCAAGCCGAACACCGCCAACCTGGTGCGCAAGATCTACGAGGGCGACGATTCCAAGATCGACAGCGCCTTCACCATCTACTACATGGCGGTCAACGTCGGCTCGACCTTCTCGATGCTGGCCACGCCCGCCATCAAGGACTACGTCAACGCCAGCTACGGCGGCGAGCTCGGCTGGCACGTGGCCTTCGCCGTGTGCAGCGTCGGCCTGTTCGTCGGGCTGCTGACGGTCGGCCTGCTGCGCAAGACGATCGGCCACATCGGCTCGCCGCCGGACGCGGAGCCGCTGAAGATGGGCCGCCTGCTGGCCGTGCTGGCCGGCGGCGTGCTGGCGGTGGCCGGCTCGGCCGTCATCCTGGAAAACCAGGGCCTGGCGCGCGCCTTCGTCTACGTGGCGGGCATCGCGGTACTCGGCATCTTCGCCCACCTGATCCGCACCAGCCAGCCGAGCGAGCGCGCGGGCCTGATCGCGGCCCTGGTATTGACCTTGCAGACGGTGTTCTTCTTCATCTTCTACCAGCAGATGTCGACCTCGCTGTCGCTGTTCGCCCTGCGTAACGTCGACCTCGAATTCTCCGTGTTCGGCGCCCACCTCTGGACCTGGTCGCCGGCCCAGTTCCAGGCCCTGAACGCGATCTGGATCATGGTCCTGAGCCCGGTGCTGGCCTGGATCTACACCCGCGCCGGCAGCAGCGGCAAGGACATCTCGATCGCCGCCAAGTTCGCGCTCGGCTTCGCGGTGGTGGCGGCCGGCTTCTTCACCTATGGCGTGGCCGGCAGCTTCGCGGTGGGCGGCCTGACCTCGTCCTGGATCATGATCGCCGGCTATGGCCTGTACTCGCTGGGTGAACTGCTGGTGAGCGGCCTGGGCCTGGCGATGATCGCGCGCTACGTGCCGGCGCGCATGGGCGGCTTCATGATGGGCGCCTATTTCGTCGCGGTCGGCATCTCGCAATACCTGGGCGGCGTGGTGGCCAACCTGGCCGCGGTGCCGGAAGGGATGAGCGATCCGCTGCAGACCCTGCCGGTGTACACCAGCCTGTTCAACAAGCTGGGCCTGGCGGCCATCGCCTGTACCCTGATCGCGCTGGCCGCGCTGCCGCTGATGCGGCGCCTGACGGCGACCCACCACGCACATCAGTAGGCTGGCAGCACCACGAACCGTAGGGTGGGCAGGTCTCCTGCCCACGCGGTGATACTTGGGGCTGGGCAGACGCACTGACTGATCCAGCCAGGCTTGAACGCGTGGGCGGAAAATCCGCCCACCCTACGGTATCATGGCTGACCAGTTTGACGGATGCCAGCATGCCTACCACTTCCCCGACCGCTCCCCCGACCGCTGCGCGCGCCCTGCGCGCCCTCCAGCTCGCCCAGCGCGTGCACGCCATCGAACCCTTCCGGGTCATGGAAATGGTGAAGGCCGCGGGCGACATGAAGCGCAGCGGCACCGACGTCATCAGCATGAGCGTGGGCGAGCCGGATTTCGGCGCGCCCGAGATCGTCGCCCATGCCGCGATGCGGGCGATCCAGGCCGGCGCTACCCAATACACCGACTCGCTCGGCCTGCGCGAGCTGCGCGAGGCGATCTCCGGCCACTACGCCGCGGTCCATGGGCTGGACATCGATCCGGGCCGCATCGTGGTCACCGCCGGCGCCTCGGCCGGCCTGCTGCTGGCCTGCGCGGCGCTGGTGGACGAGGGCGACGAAGTCCTGATGCCCGATCCCTGCTACCCCTGCAACCGGCATTTCGTGGCGAGCTTCGGCGGCACGCCGGTGCTGGTGCCGGCATCGAGCGAAGACCGCTACCAGCTCGGCGCCGCCCACGTTGAGGGGCACTGGGGCCCGCACACCCGCGGCGTGCTGGTCGCATCTCCCTCGAACCCGACCGGCACCTCGATGACGCCGCAGCAGCTGCGCGCGATGCTGGCCGCGGTGCGCGCCCGTGGTGGCTTTGCCATCATCGACGAGATCTACCAGGGCCTGAGCTACGGCCACAAGCCGCTGAGCGCACTGGCGCTCGACCCCGACGCGATCACCGTGAACAGCTTCTCGAAATACTTCAGCATGACCGGCTGGCGCCTCGGCTGGCTGGTGGTGCCGCAGGCGCTGGTACCGGTGTTCGAGAAACTGGCGCAGAACCTGTTCATCTGCGCGCCCACCATCGCCCAGCAAGCCGCGCTGGCCTGTTTCACGCCCGAGGCGCTTGCCATCTACGAGGAGCGCCGGCTGGCCTTCCAGCGTCGGCGCGACCTGTTGGTGCCGGCCCTGCGCGCGCTCGGCTTCACGGTGCCGGTGATGCCCGACGGCGCCTTCTACGTGTATGCCGACATCGCGTCGGTCGCGCATCCGCACTGCGGCGACAGCAACGCCTTCGCCTGGTCGCTGCTGCGCGAGGCGGGCGTGGCGATCGTGCCGGGTGACGACTTCGGCGTGGCGGCGCCGCAGCGGCACGTGCGCTTTTCCTACGCCACGCGGCTGGAACGGATCGAAGAGGCGCTGGCGCGCCTGGAGCGCTTCCTCGGCTAGCGCGCTGTCGCGGGCCAGCGGTCCGCACTGCCCGCCACCAGCGCCAGCAGGGCATCGGGCGCCGCTGGCTTGACCAGGTACTGGTCGAAACCGGCCGCCAGCGCGCGTTCCCGGTCCTCGCCCTGCCCGTAGCCGGACAGTGCGATCGCGAACGGCGTCCTGGAGGCAAGGCCGGCGCGCAGTCGCCCGATGACCTCCATGCCGTCCAGGCCGGGCAAGCCGATATCGCAGATCAGGACCTCGACCGGCCGCGCCTGCGCCGCCGCCAGTCCCGCATGTCCATCGTAGGCGACCGTCACCTCGTGCCCGGCCAGTTCGAGCAGGATGCGCAAGGTATCGCAGGCGTCGCGGTTGTCCTCGATCAGGAGGATGCGGCAGGCGCGCGGCGCCGCCTCCGGCGCATCGCTGGCCTCAAGCGCCGTTGGCGCGCCGCGCAGCAGCGGCAGGCGCACCGTGAAGCTGCTGCCGCGCCCCTCCCCGTCGCTCTCGGCGACCACCGTCCCGCCGTGCATGCCAACCAGGTTGCGCACCACGTTCAGCCCGATCCCGAGGCCGCCCTCGGACCGGGCCAGCGAACGCGGGCCCTGGATGAACAGGTCGAAGATCTGCGGCAGCATGTCGAGGGCGATGCCGGCGCCGTCGTCGCTGAGCCGGACGACCGCTTGCTGCTCCTCGCGCCACGCACGCAGCGCGATGCGGCCGCCATCGCCCGTGTACTTGGAGGCATTGCCGAGCAGGTTGGCGAATACCTGGGTCAGGCGCACCGGATCGCCGTCGATGGCGAGCGGCTCGCCGGGCAGTTCCAGCGCCAGCCGCTGACCGCGCTCGCGGATGCGTGGCGCGACCGTTTCGAGCGCCTGGTCGAGCACCTCGGCCAGCGCAAGCGGCCGCAGGGCCAGGGTGATCTTGCCGCTGCTGATGCGGGCGGCATCGAGCAGGTCGTCCAGCAGGCGTGCCATGTGGTCGACCTGGCGCCGCACCACGCCCGCCACCTGGGCAAGTTGGGGCGAGCCCCCGCCCAGGCTGACGAGCAGGCTGGCGGACATGCTGAGCGGCGCCAGCGGATTGCGCAGCTCGTGCGCCAGCATGGCGAGGAATTCGGTCTGGCGGCGGTTGGTCGCCTCGGCCAGGTCGCGCAGCGATTGCGCGCTGACGGTCGCCATCACCAGGTGCTCGTTGGCCTCGCGCAGCTGCTCGACCTGCAGTTCCAGCCGTTCGCGTTCGCGCGCCAGGATGCGCGCATGTGACAGCTCGGCCTCGAGCGCGGCGATGCGCGCCTGCAGCGCTTCCCTGTCTGCCTGGGAACGTTGGCCGGATCCGCCGTGCGCGTCGTCAAACGTTCCCATGCCCGTTCTCATTCGTCCGGACCAGCGCGGTAGGCGGACCCGAACAGTACCCCGTCGACGGGCGCTGCAATCGGCTCGATCTCGAGTCCGTCCTCCGTGATCCGGTACTCGCGCACGTCATGGCTATGGCTGCTGCCACGCACCTTGACCACTGCCATGTACCTGCGCACCTGGCCATCGACTTCGGCGTAGCGCATGCCAACCATCGCATCCGTGATATACGCCATGTCGGGACGGGTGTAGTTCATGTTGTACGCGTGTTCGTCGAGGCCGATGGTCACCAGGGCCGATACCCCGCGCTTGGCCAGGCTGCAAAGCAGGCGGAACACCCCGTCGCGCAGGTCGCGCCGGCACTCGGGCGCCAGGTAGAGCGACAGTTCCGACAGCGAATCGATGACCACCCGGCTGGCGCTGCTGCGCGCAATAGCCTGCATCAGCTCGTCTTCCAGTTCCTCGAGGGTCAGGTCCACCATCCGGCTCTCGACCACGCTGACCCGCCCGGACTGGACCATGGTTGCCAGTTCGGCGTTGCGCAGGCGCGAGGTGCCTTTTTCAAAGCACATCAGTACCCCGGTCTCGCCGCACGCGACGCCGACTTGCAGGAAGCGGGTGCCGAGGATGGTCTTGCCGGAACCGGTCGGGCCGATGACGAGCAGCGAATGGCCTTGCGGAAGGCCGCCGTGCAGCAGTTCGTCCAGGCCGGGGGTGCCGGTCGGGATGCGGCGCGGATTGGCATCGACCGCCGTGCCCGGCAACCGGTCGGCAGCCAGGGGCGGCAGCAGGCGCGGGTAGACACGCAGGCCGTCATCAGTGATGCGAAAGCTGTGCGTACCGCTCATGTGGGCCTGGCCGCGCATCTTGACGATGCGGATCTTGCGCACGCTGGCATCGCGTTCGGTCTGCTGGCTCAGCGCGATCATGCCGTCGGCCACCGTCATGATCGGATTGGTCTCGGTATCGTCGTGCTGGTATTCGCCGATCAGGAAGGTGGTCGCCATCCAGCTGGTCATGCGGGTGCCGAGTTCCTGCACGAAGTGCTGCAGGTCGCTCATGCCCTCGTTGCCGTTGCGCGCGGTCTGGATCACGGAACGGAAGGAATCGACAAACACCAGGCCGGGGGCGAAGTCCTCGACTTCCCGCGTGATACGCTCGAGCACGCCGTTGAAATCGCCGGCGCGCAGGTCGCCTGCGAGGTTGACATAGCGGATCACGCTGCCGACCTTGTCCATGTCGAAGAAGGAATACTGCTGCTGGTAGCGCAGCATCTTCAGCGGCGGCTCGCCCAGCACGGTGAAGAACAGCGCGCGCCGCTGCGCACTGGCAAGCGCAAACATGATCTGGTGCGCCATGGTCGTCTTGCCGCAACCCGGAGAACCGGTGATCATGTTGAACGAAAACTCATTCAGGCCACCACCCAGCAGGATATCGAGCCCGGGTACACCAGTTTTCAATTTCCCCAAGCTTACTTTGTCGCTCATCTATTTCTGCTCCTGTGCATGCGTCTGCTGGCCTGCGGCACATTCCGCAGTGGTCGTTGCCGACGCGAGCAGGCGCTCGGTCAGCCCCTCACCGATCAGCGTGGCAAGCAATTGGGTGAAGGTGCGCAGCAAGGCCTCATTGGCTGCGCTCGCGCGCGCGGCGTCGACCGAGGCCAGGCGTTCTTGCAGCGCGGTAAAGAGCTGCTCGGGCGAGCGGCAAGGCTGCGGCGGGACCATCCATGCATGCTCGGGACCCACCACGTGGCAGGCACGGCCGAACAAAGCACAAAAGCCGCTTTCGCCGATCAAGGGGCACAAATGCTGCGCGATACGCCGCCATGGCGAGAGCCAGGCGGAGCTAGCGGTAAGCTGTGCCGGCATGCCATTGCTAGTCATCGTGGTTGTATTGAGGAACAATTCATGCCAGTGTGCGTGGCCGATGTCCCGACACGGGGCATCGACAGGGTCGACCGTACAAGCCACATTATAGCTTGGGAGGCTTGGCACGCTGACCGATTTGCAATTTTCTTCCCATGTCTTTTTACGGCGTCAAACAAGTATTCCCGCTAAGATACATATCGCCGCGCCTTTGCGCTCATCCACGTCGGGTTACCATGAACATCAAGAAGCTGGTTTCCGCCCTGCCGGCGGTGTGCATCCTGTTTTGCATTGCGCTGGAGCCGGCCACGGCTGCCGGCGCGGACGCGTCCACCACCGACCTCCGGTTCCAGGCGATCCATACGAAGGAGTGGCAGTGGCGCATCGCCCAGCGCCTTGCGCGCGAGCCGAACGATAGCGGCGTCAGCCCGGCGCTGGCGCGGGTCGACGCGGCGGCACAGGAGGCGCGGCGCGCCTACTGGGAAGGCATCCTGGCCGAACTCGATGCGCTCCAGCCGGACGCGCTGTCGCCCGCCGAGCGGCTCAACCATGCCGTCTACCGCGCCCAGATCGCGGCCCTGCTCGATGCCCAGCGCTTCCGCGAATACGAGCAGCCGGTCAACGCCGACAGCGCATTCTGGACCGACGCCAGCTACGCCGCGCGGCGCCCGCTGCGCAGCCTGGACGACTACCGCAACTACCTGCGCTTGCTGGAAGCCCTGCCCGATCACTTCGCCCAGCAGACCGCGAACATGCGCGCGGGCCTGGCGCGCGGCTTCACACCGCCGCGGGTAACCCTGGCCGGGCGCGACATCGCGCTGGTGTCGGTAGCCGAGGCGCGCAAGGCCGAGGACACGGTGTTCTTCACGCCGTTCAGGAACATGCCGTCCTCGCTGCCGGCGGCCGAACAGGATGCCCTGAAGGCGCATGCGGCGACCCTGATCCGCGAGGCGGTGCAGCCGGCCTATGCGAAGTTGCTAAGCTTCTTCCGCAACGAATACCTGCCGCGGGCGCGCACCACCCTGGCGGCCGAGAGCATGCCCGGCGGGAAAGCGTATTACCAGTCGAAGATCCTCGAATACACGACCACCCGCCTGAGCGCCGAACAGATCCACGCCATCGGCCTGGCCGAAATGGCCAGGATCCGCGCCGAGATGCACGCGACCATGGCGCAGGCCGGATTCGAGGGCGAGCTGCCGGCCTTCCTGCAGTTCCTGCGCACCGACCCGCAGTTCTACGCGAAGACGCCGAAGGAACTGCTCATGCACGCGGCCTGGACCGCGAAGAAGTTCGACGCCAAGGCCGACCAGTACTTCGGCTACCTGCCGCGGCGCCGCTTCGCGATCCTGCCGGTAGCGGATGACCAGGCGCCCTTCTACACGGCCGGCCGCGGCGGCCCCGGCGCTTATTGGGTCAACACCTACAACCTGCCCGCGCGTCCCCTGTACAGCCTGCCGGCATTGACGCTGCACGAATCGGCCCCGGGCCATGCCTTCCAGATGCCGGTGGCCCAGGAACAGAAGGGCGTGCCGCCCTTCCGCCGCGCCTACATCTCGGCCTTCGGCGAAGGCTGGGCCCTGTATGCCGAGCGCCTGGGTGTGGAGATGGGCATCTACGAGACGCCTTACGAGCACTTCGGCATGCTCAGCTACCAGGCCTGGCGCGCGGCGCGCCTGGTGGTCGACACCGGCATCCACGCCAAGGGCTGGACCCGCGAGCAGGCGCAGGCCTACCTGATGGAGAATACGGCGCTCGCCAGGCACGAGGTGGAAACGGAAGTGGACCGTTATATTTCCTGGCCGGGCCAGGCGCTGTCCTACTACCTGGGGCAGATGGCGATCCAGGAAGCGCGCGCACGGGCGGAACAGGCCCTGGGCCCGACATTCGACATCCGCCACTTCCACGACACCGTGCTGCAACTGGGCTCGGTGCCGCTGCCGGTGCTGCAGCAGCGGATCGACGCCTTCATCGCGGACGGCGGACCCAGTCCGTATCCGGCGGCGCCGTGAACGTGCTCAGCGCAACCTGAACTTCAGCTGGAACGAGATGCCGCCGTACAGGCGGTCGCGGTAGCTCGGAATGATGCCAAGGTTCAGGCCGACCCGCCCGTACTCGTAGGTGAGGGTCGGGATCGCCGCCGGGAACCAGCCGCCGTCGCGCATCTTCGGGTAGCCGTCGAAGGCGGCCAGCGCCAGGCCCAGGCGCACCGGCCCCAGCGCGTAGGGCTGCCAGATCAGGCCTGCATAGTTCGACCAGCGCCGGTCGCTGTTGTAGAAGCGGCCGGCGGTGGCCGCCATGGTGCCGCTGAAACGGTATTCCGCGCCCAGGCCCTTGTTGGCGCCGTTCAGGTCCTTGTCGCTGTCGAAGTGGGCGGTGGCGAAGCCGGTGTCGAGCCAGAATTCGCTGGCCGGGGCGGCCTCGATCTTCGTGAACAGCCCGCCCTCCTGGGCCTGGACCAGCGGCGCGCAGCAGGCCAGCAGCAGCGCAATAGAGGAAGGACGCATCAGTCGTCGGCTTTCGGGTCGAGATCGGGGAACATCACTTCGGTGAAGCCGAAGCGGGAAAAGTCGCGGATCCGCATCGGATACAGGATGCCGTGCAGGTGGTCCACTTCGTGCTGCACCACGCGCGCATGGAAGCCCTCGGCATCGCGCACCACCGGCCGGCCGTACTGGTCGGCGCCTTCGTAGTGCAGCCTGGTGTAGCGCGGCACGCTGCCGCGCAGCCCGGGCACCGACAGGCAGCCCTCGAAGCCCTCTTCCATGTCGTCCGACAGCGGCGTGAGCACCGGGTTGATCAGGACCGTCTCGGGCACCGGCGGCGCATCCGGATAGCGGCCGTTCCTGGCGAAACCGTAGATCACGAGCTGCAGGTTGACGCCGATCTGCGGCGCCGCCAGCCCGGCACCGTTGGCCGCATGCATGGTGTCGAACATGTCCTGCACCAGGGCGTGCAGCGCGGGCGTGTCGAAGGCGCGCACCGGCTCGGCCACCCGCAGCAGGCGCGGGTCGCCCATGCGCAGGATCGCGCGCACGCTCATGGCGCCGCCGCCAGCAGTGCGTCGAGGCTGGCGCGCAGCCCCTCGGCCGTCTCCGGGTGCTTCAAGCCCATGGCCAGGGTCGCCTGCAGGTAGCCCAGCTTGGAGCCGCAGTCGTAGCGCCGGCCGGCATAGCGGTAGGCCAGCACGCGCTCGGCGCGCATCAGCGAGGCGATGCCGTCGGTCAGCTGGATCTCGCCGCCGGCGCCGGTGCCGAGGTTTTCCAGGTGACCGAAGATTGAGCCGGACAGCACGTAGCGCCCGACCACGGCCAGCGTCGATGGAGCCACTTCGGGCGCCGGTTTCTCGACGATCCCGGAGACCAGCTCCAGCCCCTCACGGTAGCTCGAGGCGCTGACCACGCCGTACTGGCGGGTGTGCTCGCGCGGCACGTCCTGCACCGCCAGGATGCTCGAGCGCTCATAGGCATACAGCTCGGTCATCTGGGCCAGTACCGGTTTGGTGCCCGGATCGGTGTCCATGAAGTCGTCCGCCAGCAGCACCGCGAATGGCTCGTTGCCGATCACCGGACGCGCGCACAGCACCGCGTGGCCGAGGCCCAGGGCGGCCGGCTGGCGGATGTAGATGCAGTTGACGTTCTTCGGGATCACGCCGCGCACCACGTCGAGCAGGGCCTGCTTGCCGTGCGCTTCCAGCTCGGCTTCGAGTTCGTAGGCCTTGTCGAAATGGTCTTCGATGGCGCGCTTGTTGCGGCCCGTGATGAAGACCAGCTCGGTGATGCCGGCCGCCACCGCTTCCTCGACGGCATACTGGATCAGGGGCTTGTCCACGATCGGCAGCATTTCCTTGGGCTGCGCCTTGGTGGCGGGCAGGAAGCGGCTGCCGAGGCCGGCGACGGGGAAGACGGCTTTGCGAATGAGTGTCATACGGTTTTCCAGTTCATTGTCCTAACAGGGCGAGCAGGCCCGTTTCGTCGAGCACGGTCACGCCCAGCTCCTCGGCCTTGGCCAGCTTGCTGCCCGCTTCCGCGCCCGCCACCACGTAGGAGGTTTTCTTCGAGACCGAGCCCGACACTTTGCCGCCGGCCGCTTCGATCAGCGCGCCCGCGGCGTCGCGGCTCATGGTCGGCAGGGTCCCGGTCAGCACGAAGGTCTTGCCGCTCAGCGGCCCCTGGACCGGTGCCGCGTCCTCCGGCAGCTGGGCCAGCAGCTCGGCGCGCAGTGCTGCCAGCGCCGCCACCCCCTCCCGGTTGCCGGGCTGCTGCATCCATTCCTCCAGCGCGCCAGCGACGCCGGCCGGCAGGCCGAACACACCGAACACGTTCAGGTGGGCCAGCGACGCCAGGCTCTGGCCGGCGCCCAGCAGCTGGCGCGCACGCGGCTCGGTCAGTTTCGGGATGCCGAGCGCCGCCAGCAGGTTCGCTTCGTCCAGTTTCTCGCGCAGCCCGGCGCGTGGCGCGTGCTCGCCCTGCGGCGCCACGCCGGCCGCCAGCAGGGCGTCGATCGCGCGCTGGTTCCGTTCTTCGGCGAAGAAGTCGGCGATGGCGTCGGCCACGGTGCCGCCGATGTCGGGCAGCACGCGCAGCAGCGCGCTCGGGGCGCGCCGCACCAGCTCGAAGCGGCCCAGCCAGTCGGCCAGGGTCTTGGCGGTGGACTCGCCCACGTGGCGGATGCCGAGCGCGAACAGCAGGCGCTCGAGCGGCGGATGCCGGCTGGCCGCAATCGCCGCCAGCAGGTTCTCGGCCCACTTGGTGGCCACCTTTCCCGGCTTGGCACCAGCTTTGAGCACCGGACTGGCAGGGTTGGCCAGTTCGTCCGTGGCGGCGTCGCGCTCGTCCGCCAGGCGCTTCATGGCCAGCAGGTCCTCGAGCGTGAGGCGGTACAGGTCCGCCACGCCGTGGATCAGGTCGCACTCGACCAGGCTGTCGATGTAGCGGTCGCCCAGGCCTTCGATGTCCATCATGCGCCGACCCGCAAAATGCCGGATCGCTTCCTTGCGCTGGGCCGCGCAGCTCAGCCCACCGGAGCAGCGCGCCACCGCCTCGCCTTCCTCGCGCACGACATGCGAGCCGCATACCGGACAGGTCTGCGGCAGCCGGTAGCGCGGCGGCTCCGGCGCCGGGCGGCGCTCCAGCACCACCGACAACACTTCGGGAATCACGTCGCCGGCGCGGCGCACGATCACCGTATCGCCCACCCGCACGTCCTTGCGCAGCACTTCGTCCTCGTTGTGCAGGGTGGCATTGGTGACCGTGACCCCACCCACGGATACCGGCTGCAGGCGCGCCACCGGCGTGATGGCGCCGGTGCGGCCCACCTGCACGTCGATCGCCGCCACCGTGGTCAGCGCTTCCTCGGCCGGGAACTTGTGGGCCAGCGCGAAGCGCGGCGCGCGCGAGACGAAGCCAAGCAGCGCCTGGTCGGCCACGCGGTCCACCTTGTACACCACGCCGTCGATCTCATAGGGCAGCGCGCTGCGCTTTTCCCCGATGCTGCGGTAGAAGCCGAGCAGGCCTTCGCAGCCACTTACAACGGCGCGCTCCTTCGATACCGGCAGGCCGAGGCGTTCGAACCAGTCCAGCACACCGGAATGGGTGTCCGGCGCCGCGGCGCCTTCCAGCACCCCGATGCCGTAGGCGAAAAAGCGCAGCTTGCGCTGGGCCGTGATGCGCGCGTCGAGCTGGCGCAGGCTGCCGGCGGCCGCGTTGCGCGGGTTCGCGAATTCCTTCTGGCCGGCCTCGCGCTGGCGCGCGTTCAGGCGCGCGAAGTCGTCCTTGAACATCAGCACTTCGCCGCGCACCTCGAGCACGGACGGCACGCCGGCGCCATGCAGGCGCAGCGGAATCACGCGCACCGTGCGAATGTTCGCCGTCACGTCCTCGCCGGCATAGCCGTCGCCGCGGGTGGCCGCCTGCACGAACACGCCGTTCTCGTAGCGCAGGCTAATCGCCAGGCCATCGAACTTCAGCTCGGCCGAGTACGCAACCTGGCGCGCCTCCAGGCCCTCGCGCACGCGGCGGTCGAAGTGTTCCACGTCCTCGTCGGCGAAGCCGTTGTTCAGCGAGAGCATCGGCAGCGCGTGCGTCACGCCCTTGAACTCGGGAATCGGCGCGGCGCCCACGCGCGAGGTGGGTGAATCGTTCTTTACCGCCTGCGGCCAGGCGCTTTCCAGCTCCTGGAGTTCGCGGAACAGGCGGTCGTACTCGGCGTCCGGAATCGTCGGCGCGTCCAGCACGTGGTAGTTGTAGATGTGGCGGTTCAGCTCCTCGACCAGCCAGGCCATGCGCTGCTGGACGTCATGCGGGACAGTCACTTGCCGGCCTCAGACGAACAGGCGCAGCGCGCGGGTCGAGCCGGCCGGGATGTCGGCCGCTTCCATCTCCTGGTAGAACTCGGCCACCTGGCCCTTGATCTCGTCCAGCGCGGCGTCCGACAGCGGCTGGTCGAAGTCGTCGACCACGGTCGCGTCCAGGCGCTGGGTGAGCGCGTGCGCGCACTTGACCATGGCGCCGAAGCCGTCGCGCTCGGGCGCCACGCAGGGCACGTCGAGCAGCAGGGTCAGGCGCGCGGTGGTATCAGCGCCCAGCGTGACGTTGGTGCTGAGCGTGAACAGCACGCCCCCTGCCCCGTCGGGCATCGAGAAGCGGCCGTCCGGGCGCACGTCGAAGCCCTGGTTTTCCAGCGCGCCGATCAGGGTCGAGATCGCCCACGGGGCGCCGTTGGCGGCCAGGTTCACGCCCAGCTGGGCGTCATGTCCGGCCACGAAGCGGTGCAGGGTGCGCGCCTCGCTCATCACGTCGATCATGTCCGGCACCTCGGCTTCGGCGCCGATCTCGTCGGCAACGCTGCGCAGGCGCGTCACCAGTTCCGAATATTCGATCTCGTTCAGGGCCGTGGTACGGGTCGCGAGCTGCACGCCGGCCTGCAGCTTGGTGTACACGCCGCCGTGCACGATCGGTTCCCAGTCGCCGTTGACCGCGACGCCGATGTAGTGGATCGGCTTGTTGCCGACCCGGCGCAGCTTCTGCAGCGCCGGCAGGATACGGTCGCCACGCAGCGCGCCCTCGAAGTTGAGCGGGATGATGCAGTCGATCAGCGGATCGACCAGGCTCTCGGCCACTTCGGCCGGCGGCATGTCGGGACGTGCGCCCGGCAGCGCGGCGATGCCGGTGGGCGCGCGCGCCGCACCGGCCACCGGTGCCGGCGCCGCCGTCTCGCGCGGCGCAGCACCCGCGGCCGCCCCGCCCGCCGTGGCGTCCGGCGCCGGCGCATCGAGGTCGAGCACCGGTTCCTGGCGCAGGACCGGGCTGCCCTCGCCCAGGTCGGGTTCCGCCGGCGCGTCCTCGCCGCGCATCAGCACGTCGTCGTGGTCGGAGGCGAAGGCGCGCTCGACGCTCTTGCGGGCCTTGTATTCCTGCCACTTGTTGTACGAGAAGACACCGGCGACGAACACGCCGGCGCCCACGATCAGGCTCATCTGGAAATCAGTCATGCTGCTTGTGCCTCAGTAGCGAAATGCGCGGCGGACTCCATGTCCACCGCCACGATGCGCGATACGCCCTGCTCCTGCATCGTCACACCGATCAGTTGATTGGCCATCTCCATCGCGATCTTGTTGTGCGAGATGAAGAGGAATTGGGTATGGTCCGACATGCGCTTGACCATGCGGCAGAAGCGCTCGGTGTTCGCGTCGTCCAGCGGCGCGTCGACCTCGTCCAGCAGGCAGAAGGGGGCCGGGTTCAGGCGGAACATCGAGAACACCAGCGCGGTCGCCGTCAGTGCCTTTTCTCCGCCCGACAGCAGGTGGATGGTGGCGTTCTTCTTGCCCGGCGGCTGGGCCATCACCTGCACTCCGGCGTCGAGGATTTCGTCGCCGGTCATCACCAGCTTCGCGTTCCCGCCGCCGAACAGGATCGGGAACAGCTCCGAGAAATGGGTGTTGACCTGGTCGAAGGTATCCTGCAGCAGGTCGCGCGTCTCGCGGTCGATGCGGTGGATCGCGTCTTCCAGCGTGGCGATCGCTTCCTGCAGGTCGTTGTTCTGCGCATCGAGGTAGCCCTTGCGTTCGGCCGCCTGCGCCAGTTCATCGACGGCCGCCAGGTTGACCGCGCCGAGCCCGGCGATGGCATTGCCCAGGCGCGTCACCTCGGCCTGCAGGGCCTGCGGTTTCATGTCGGGCGTGAGCTTGTCGCGCAGTTCGGACTCCACCGCGCCGGTGGCGGCCAGCGCCTCGGCGAACTGTTCCTGGTTCAGGCGCGCGGCCTGCTCCTTCAACTGCAGTTCGGTGATGCGGTCGCGCTGCGGCTGCAGGCTGCGCTCGTTCCCCATGCGCAGCTCCTCGAACTGGCGCAGCTGCTGGGTGATCTGGTCGAGTTCATGGCGGGCGTCGGCCAGCGCGCGCTCCTGCGTGCTGCGCCGCTCCAGCAAGTCCTGCAGGCCCTCGTGGGCGGTGCCGGCTTCCAGCGCGTCGAGTTCCAGGCGTCCCGCGCCAAGGCTGGCGGCAACCTGCTCGGCCTGGCTGGCGGCGGTGGCGATGTTGCGGCGCAGTTCCTCGATCCGGCTGCGCTGGGCGCGCTCGGCGAACTGCGCCTCCTGCGATCCGCGTTCCAGGTCGCGCAGCTTCTGGCGCGCCTCGGCCAGCATCCCTTCCTTTTCCAGGAAGGCACCCTGGCCATCCTCGTGGCTGCCCTGCAGTTCGGCCAGTTCCATGTCGAGCTGCTCGAACTCCTGTTCCGCCTCGTGGGCGGCCTGGCGCTGCTCGGCTTCCTGGGCCGCGATCTCGGTCAGGTCGGCCGCGATCTGGCCGCTGCGCTGGTTGAAGCGGGCCTCGATCTCGCTCTGCTTGAGCACCTCGATCTGCAGCGCATGCACTTCGCGCTGCAGGCCGGCGACGCGCTGGCGCGCATCCTGCACGCGCCTGGCCAGTTCGCCCTGCGCGGCATCGGCGCGGGTGGCGCGGGTCTTCGCGTCGTCCAGCAGCAGGGCCTGGGCACGCAGCTGCCTGGCCGTGTTGTCGATCTCGTGCTGGCGCGCCAGCATGCCGTCCTGCTCCGCATCGGGGGCATGAAAGCGTACGCTCGACCGGGTCACCAGGTGGCCCTGGCGCGTCACGAACGCGCCGCCCTGCGGCAGCCGCGCACGATCGGCAAAGGCTCCCTGGGCATCCTCGGCCACGTAGACCCCGTGCAGCCAGTCGTTCAGCACGCCGCGCAGGCCCGGGTCGTTCAGGCGCAGCAGGCTGGCGAAGGGTTTCAGGCCGGCGCTCTCCGCCTGGGCGGGCGCGGCGGGGGCTGGCGCATACATCGCCAGGCGCGCCGGCGGCGCGTCGCCGACGAAGGCCTTGGCCCAGTCGAGGTTCGACAGTTCGAGCGCGCCCGCGCGCTCGCGCAGCACGGCTTCCAGCGCGGTTTCCCAGCCCGCTTCGATGTCGAGCTTCTGCCACAGGCGCGGCAGGCCCGCCAGTTCATGCTTGTCGAGCCAGGGCTGGACCTTGCCCTGGGTTTGCACCCGTTCCTGCACCTGGCGCAGCGCCGCCAGGTGCGCTTCCAGCCGCGCGCTGGCCGCGGATTCGTGCTGCACCTGGGCGTGGGCCTCGCGGCGCTCCTGTTCCAC
Organism: Massilia sp. MS-15; assembly: GCF_020176695.1. GTDB lineage: Bacteria > Pseudomonadota > Gammaproteobacteria > Burkholderiales > Burkholderiaceae_D > Telluria > Telluria hydrophila. The sequence goes on from NZ_JAIWIA010000042.1 coordinate 86,833, forward strand.
CGCTTCCTGGCGCGCCGTGGCTTCTTCCAGCAGCATGCTCTGCTCTTCCAGCGCGAGCTGCTTTTCCTCGGCCTGCATGCGCAGTTCGTCGAGGGTGGCGCTGTCGGGCAGGTTCAGGCTGTTGCGCTCGTGCTGCAGGCGTTCGCGCCGCGCCGCCAGGCCGCTCAGGATGCTGGCGGCATTGCGCTGGTGGGCGCTGGCCAGTTCGATGCGCTGCTGCACGCCCATGATGCGGGCCCGCGCCTCGTTCGTGCGTTCCTGGGCCAGGCGCCAGGCGGCCTCCAGTTCGGGCACCCGTTCGGCCTGGGCCTCGACGGCGATCTGGGCGCCTTCGGCGCGCGCGCCGAGTTCTTCCAGCGTGAACTCGGCCTCGCCCAGCTGCTCCTCGTAGTCGGCGCGCTGGGCCAGCCAGGTGTCGCGCTGGGCCGTGAGCGTGCCGAGCTGGTTCTGCAGGCGCGTGCGCGACTCGACCACGAACTTGATCTGCGCTTCCAGGCTGCCGATTTCGGCATTGGTCTGGTACAGCGCGCCCTGGGCCGCATGCAGCCGGTCGCCGATCGCGAAGTGCGACTGGCGCATCTGCTCGAGTTCCAGTTCGACGTTGCGCAGCTTGGCGGTCTGCGCTTCGAGCGCGGTCTGCGCTTCCTCGACCTCGCGGAAGTAGCGCAGCTGTTCGGCCTGCGCCTCGTTCTTGCGCAGCAGCCAGAGCAGCTTCTGTTTTTCTTCCTGCTCCGCCTGCAGTCCGTGGAAGCGGGTCGCCACCGCGGCCTGCGCTTCCAGCTTTTCCAGGTTGGCGTTCAGCTCGCGCAGGATATCTTCCACGCGCAGCAGGTTCTCGCGCGTGTCCGACAGCCGGTTCTCGGTCTCGCGGCGGCGCTCCTTGTACTTGGACACGCCGGCGGCTTCCTCGAGGAACACGCGCAGCTCTTCCGGGCGCGACTCGATGATGCGCGCGATCATGCCCTGGCCGATGATGGCATAGGCGCGCGGTCCGAGGCCGGTACCGAGGAAGATGTCCTGGATGTCGCGCCGGCGCACCGGCTGGCCGTTGATGTAGTAGGTGGAAGTGCCGTCGCGCGTGAGGGTGCGCTTGACGGCGATCTCGGCGAACTGGCCCCACTGCCCTGCCGCCTTGCCCAGGCTGTTGTCGAATACCAGCTCGACCGATGCGCGCCCGGCCGGCTTGCGCAGCGTCGAGCCATTGAAGATCACGTCCTGCATCGACTCGCCGCGCAGCTCGGAGGCCTTGGATTCGCCCAGCACCCAGCGCACGGCATCGATGATGTTCGACTTGCCGCAGCCGTTCGGGCCGACCACGCCGACCAGTTGGCCGGGCACCTGGAAATTGGTGGGATCGACGAAAGACTTGAATCCCGACAATTTGATGGATGAAAGGCGCACGTTGCTTCGGCTGGGCTAGGGAATCGTCAAAGGCCCCATCATACCATCTGTTGCTTGCATTTCGGCCAAGAATGCGCCCACCCGCCGCGCGCGGATCTCAGCCGGCGTGCGCCAGGCCATGCAAGGAATCGTTCATCGCGGCTTCGCCCACCGCCTGGGTCAGCACGCGGCCGACCACGCCCTCCGGCGCCAGCACCCGGATGCTGCCGCTGCGGAAGGCGTCCAGCAGGCGTTCGGCCGGCAGCGAAAAGGCTTCCTGGCTGCTGCTGCCGGCGAAAATGAACAGCGTGCGCAGCGGACTGACCCAGGCCAGGCGCAGCTTGCGCACGCCAGTCTCGCCCCGCAGCTCGAAGCGCATGCCGCGCTCGAGCGCCGCCAGCTGGGCCGCCGCCGGGTCACGCGCCGCGTCCTCGTCGGCCGCGCCGGCCTGCTCCAGCGCGATGCGGTGCAGCGCGTCCTGCTGGGCGGCCTCCACCGCCAGCTCCAGCTGGCGCTCGGGCGAGAGCTCGAGCGGCGCGCGCACGATCGAAGCGTGGTACTCGGCCAGTTCGGCAAAGAACTGGAGGCGCTCGGCGTCCTGCCACTTGACCGCATCCAGCCACCGGTTGAGGGCGGCCAGCAGCGCCGGCAGGCGCTTGATGAGCGCCTGGCGCTGTTCCTGGGTGGCTTTCGGCTTCACGCTCCAGATCAGGTCGTCCATGGCGCGGGTGGCGTTCTCGACCGCGCCCGGCTTGCCCTCCTCGATGGTGTAGGCCAGGGTCAGCACCGGGGTCCAGCGCTGTTCCAGGAAGCTGCTCACCAGGGCCACCACCTGCCCGCCGGCCAGGGCCAGGCGGTGCGCGACCGCCTTGTGCGCCGAGCGGGCCGCGGCCGCGGCCTTTTCCTGGCGCGTGGCGCGCGCGATCGGCCCGGCAATGGCGGCCTGCTCGGCCTGCTCGCGCTCGGCGATGCCCGCTTCCAGCTCGGCCACGGCCGCGGCGAAGGCCTGCACGCTGTCCCCTGGCCGGGCTGCGCCGCGCACCTTGTCGACGCCGCGCCGCATGGCGCGGTAGAGCGGGTCCTCAGGACTGGCGCCCTGGCCCCAGCCGGCCTGGGACAGCAGGTCGAGCATGCGCCGCGCCGGGTGCGTCTCTTCAAAGAAGAAACTGCGGTCCTTGAGCGCCGCGCGCAGCACCGGCACCTGCAGGAAGGCGATCAGCTCGCGCGTCTCCTGCGGGATGCCATCGTCCAGCAGCACCGCCTCGAAGATCCGCGACAGCAGGTCGAGCGTGGTCTCGTCCCCGCGCGACAGGCTGCCATGGGGCAGGCTCTGCTTCAAGCGCGGCAGGTAGAACACCTCGTGGGCGGTGGATGCGCCAGCGCCCTGGTCGGCGGGCAGGCCTGCCGCCAGGGAGTCGAGCGCCTCGGCCAGCAGGACGGAGCGCGCGGCGGCCGAGGTGGCAGCCGGATGCGCCACGGGCGCTGCGTCGCAAGCCGTGGCCGAAGCCGGAGGGCACGCCGAGCCCGGCGGGGGTCCCGCTCGCCCGGGCACGGGCGCGGCGCCGGCGCGCAGCGTGTGCGCAGGCGCCGTCGGCTGGATGGGCGCCTGCAGCGCGCCGGCGAAGCCGGGCGCCGCGCTCGGGCGCCAGCCGCCGCTACCCTGTGGCAAGTCGGGAATCAAGGGGATGTCAAGTTCGCCGCCCGCTCCCCCATGGCTGCCATCGTCGGCGCCGAATAGCTGGCGCAGCTGGCGCGAGACGGCGGCGTCGCGCCGTGCGCGGGCCGCGCGCGCGGCCGCACTGTCGTCGGTCTTGGCAAACCGCGCTTCGCCGTCGCGGCCACGGGCGGGCTTGAGCCGCTCCCCGAGGGCGTCGAGCATCGGCCCCAGCGCGAACACGATGCCGGGCCGCAGCAGCGGCAGGACCAGCGCGTGCGCGTGCGGGTCGGGCTCGAATTCCTGCCAGGCTTCGCGCAGGGCGCGCAGGAACACCTCTGGGCGGAAGGGATTCTGGCCGGCACGCACCAGTTCGCGTCCGAGCAGCAGGCCAAGGCGCACGCCCAGACCGGCCAGGCGCTCGGACTGCTGGAGATCGAAGGGCCGGCTGATCGCGGCGAAGGCCAGTTGGCTGTCGATTTCCTCCATCGGCACCAGGCTCAGGGCCTGCGGCGCTGCTTGCGCCGGTTTGGGTCCGGGCGCCAGCAGCGCGATTTCGCGACGCAGGGCGAGCTCGATCCCGGTCGAGGCCAGGTGCACGAAGGCGTAAGCATTGTCACGCAACAGGTTGCCGGAGCGGATGCGGTGCGCCGCCTCCTGCGGGGCGAGCGTGGCGTCGGTCATGTCCAGCAGGGCCGCGCTCATGCGCTTGACCATCTCCATCAGGCCATCGCCCACGTGCTGCATCGCCAGCGCGACGAGCGCATCCAGCGTCGCCTGCTGGGTGGCGGCGGCCTTGCGGACGGCAGGAGTCTGGGCAGCGTTCACGGCCTTGGACGGTAGGGAAGATCGATCGCTCTATTGTGCCACATTATTGCCACATGGCAATACCAAAGTTACCGATCCAGCTTGATCCAGTGCCGGACCGGGACGGGCGAGGACATCATATTCCTTGAGTATGTCGGTGGCTATCCTACACTGGATCACGCCGTGGTCCGATACCGATTCAGCAACACGAGCAGCATGATGGGTCGACCGGAAATGCTGCGCTAACGATACGCAGCTCGGCAAGCAGGAACCAATCCCACTCTGAAAGGAAATACCATGGCCTCGAATCAAGGTAAGTCGAAACAGGGCGGCAGCTCGCAGCAGCAGGCCGAAGCGGGCCGCCAGGGCGGCAGCAAGCAGTCGGGCTCCGGCTCGGGCTCGCGCTCCGGTGGCGGCGGCGGTACCCGGGGCGGCACGCCGGAGCAGCATGCCGAGGCTGGTCGCCAGAGCCACAAGAACGACAAGAACCGCTGAGCGGCCGGCACTTCCGGCGCCATTCAGCGGCTAGTCGAAGCCCACCGCTTGCGGTGGGCTTTTTTGCGCCTTTTGCCCCTGCTTTGCGCCCGTTCGAAGCGGCCCCGGCTCAGATATTGCGCAGCACCGCGCCCTTGGGTGGACGGAAGTCGCGAACCTCGTTGACCAGGCCGGCAATCTTGGCGTCGCGCGAGTTCAGGTGCAGGTCGGAGTATTGGTGGATGGCCCACTGTTCCGGCGTCAGTTCGATGCTCTTGCGCAGGATCGATTCGGTGCGGGCGTCGTCGGCGCGCAGGCCCTCGACAATGATGTTCAGGGCGTCCGGACGGGAGCCGGGCGAGGCCGTGGCATGTGACTTGTGCACCATGAAGCGCGCCGTCTCGCTGCAATAGCGCTCGCTGCCCGCCAGGAACAGGGTCACCGCGATCGAGGCCACCGCACCGCCGTTGTACATGATGAACTTGATCGGCGAATTCGCCAGGAAGTTGTACAGGCACAGTCCGTCGCTGACATAGCCGCCGTTCGACTGCACCAGTACATGCGCGGTCTCGATGCCATCTTCGGTCATGATGGCGACCGCTTCGAACATGCGGTGCACCATATCGCTGTTGACGTCGCCCGACAGCGTGAACCACGCCTCCTTGACCCCTTGGTCCTTGTCTTCGCTCATAGTTTTTCCCACTGCAAAGTGTGTCCGACAAGTGTAGCAAAACCTGCCAGCCAGGCTTGCCGGTGCCGGCCCAATAGTGCGCGGCAATAAATTGCGCGCTTTTCCATGCGGCCGCGAGCGTATCTGGTTGACACCAGGCGGAGGCTGGCATATTCTCCGCAGTCTTGACCGGGAGAGCGCAGGCATGCCTGCCGCCGAAGGGGCACTACCCACAAACTCTCAGGCAAAAGGACTGGTCAGGGGGCGGCAGCGCAAGGCGCGGCCAGCTCACACTCTGGAGAGCGGCCCCGCACACACGGGGCCCACCGAAGGGGCAGGCGTTTCAAACCGCTATCTCTCAGGTACCAAGGACAGAGGGGATACAGGCACCCGCGCGGGTGCGCGCCCCCAATTCACTGCCCGAGGATTCCATGACGCTCAAAGCGACCCCGCTCAATTCCGCACACCGCTCCCTGGGAGCCAAGATGGTCGACTTCGGCGGCTGGGACATGCCGGTCAACTACGGCTCCCAGATCGAGGAGCACAACGCCGTGCGCAACGACGCCGGCATGTTCGACGTCTCGCACATGTGCGTGGTGGACCTGAAGGGCGCCAATGTGCGCGCTTTCCTGCGCGGCCTGCTGGCCAACAACGTCGACAAGCTGCAGGTACCGGGCAAGGCCCTGTATTCGGCCATGCTGAATCCGGACGGCGGCGTGATCGACGACCTGATCGTCTATTACTTCAGCGAAGACTGGTTCCGCCTGGTCGTCAACGCCGGCACCGCCGAGAAGGACGTGGCCTGGATGACGCAGCAGAACGAAGCCAGCGGCGCCGGGGTCGGCATCACCCAGCGCCGTGACGGCAATGATCCGATCGCCCTGATCGCCGTGCAGGGCCCGAACGCCCGCACCAAGGTCTGGCAGGTGCTGCCGGGCACCCAGGCCGCTTCGGAACCCCTGAAACCCTTCAACGTCGTGATCGTGCCGGATACCCCGTTCGGCGAAGTGATGGTGGCCCGTACCGGCTATACCGGCGAAGACGGTTTCGAGGTCGGCGTCCCGGCATCGCAGGTCGAAGCCCTGTGGAACGCCTTCGCCGCCGCCGGCATCAAGCCGGCCGGCCTGGGCGCGCGCGACACCCTGCGCCTGGAAGCTGGCATGAACCTGTACGGCCAGGACATGGACGAGAGTGTCAATCCGCTCGACGCCGGCATGGGCTGGACCGTCGACCTGGTCGCGGAGCGCGACTTCATCGGCAAGCGCGCGCTGCTGGCCAAGGGCCAGCAGGCCAACTTCGTCGGCCTGATCCTGCGCGAGAAAGGCGGTATCCTGCGCGCCCACCAGAAGGTCATTGCCGCATCCGGCAACAGCGGCGAAATCACCAGCGGCACCTTCAGCCCCAGCATGCAGCAGGCGATCGCGCTGGCGCGCGTGCCACTGGACGTGGCTGTCGGCGACACCGTGCACGTCGAGATCCGCGACAAGAAGCTGGCCGCATCCGTGGTGAAACTGCCGTTCGTGCGCAACGGCAAAGTCCTCGCGAGCTGAAGCAGAATAACCAGAACAACCGTTTATACTATCCGCCTCACCACACTGGAGCCTTACCATGAACATTCCAACCGACCTGAAATACACCGAGTCCCACGAGTGGGTGCGCCGCGAGGCTGACGGCAGCCTGACCGTCGGCATCACCGAATACGCGCAGGACGCGCTGGGCGACATCGTGTTCGTCGAACTGCCGCAGGTCGGCAAGGAATTCACCGCCGGCGACGACGCCGCCGTGGTCGAGTCGGTCAAGGCCGCCAGCGACATCTATGCCCCGGTGTCGGGCACCGTCACCGCCGTCAACCAGTCGGTGGCCGACGCCCCCGACTCGATCAACAGCGACGCCTACGGCGCCTGGCTGTTCAAGCTGGCACCAAGCGACGCCGGCGCGGTCGACAAGCTGCTGGACGCGGACGCGTACGGCAAGACGACTGGCAACTAAGCCGGCAATGAATGACGGTGCGCCTGCGGGCGCACCGGTTGTTTCGCGGTTGCGCCCCGATCTGGCGCATGCTCCCCTCCCCGATCTTCTCCTGAACTGACCATGACCCGCTCCAGCCTCACCCAACTTGAAGCGCGCGACTCTTTCATCCCGCGCCACATCGGCCCGTCCGAATCCGAACAGGCAGCCATGCTGTCGACCCTGGGCTACGCCACGCGCGCCGCCCTGATCGACGCGGTCGTGCCCGCGAACATCCGCCGCCAGGACACGATGGACCTCGGCCCGTTCGTCGAACCGCGCAGCGAAGAGGATGCGCTGGCCACCCTGAAAGCGCTGGCGTCGAAGAACAAGGTCCTGAAGTCGATGATCGGCCAGGGCTACTACGGCACCCATACTCCGAAGGTCATCCTGCGCAATATCTTCGAGAACCCGGCCTGGTACACCGCCTACACCCCGTACCAGCCGGAGATCTCGCAGGGCCGCCTGGAAGCGATCCTGAACTTCCAGCAGATGATCACCGACCTCACCGGCATGGGCATCGCCAACTCGTCGATGCTGGACGAAGGCACCGCCGCCGCCGAAGCCATGACCCTGCTGCAGCGCGTCGGCAAATCGTCATCGCGCGTGTTCTACGTGGCCGACGACGTGCTGCCGCAGACCCTGGAAGTGGTGCGCACCCGCGCCGAGCCGATCGGCGTCGAAGTGCGCGTGATCGCCGCCGGCGAGATCGAGAAGCTGGAGGAAACCTGCTTCGGCGTGCTGCTGCAGTACCCGGGCGTGAACGGCGAAGTGCGCGACTACCGCGCCGCCGTGGAACACCTGCATGCCGCCGGCGCGATGGTCGTGGTGGCCGCCGACCTGCTGGCCTTGAGCCTGCTGGAAGCGCCGGGCAGCTGGGGAGCCGACGTGGTGGTGGGCAACAGCCAACGCTTCGGCGTGCCGCTCGGTTTCGGCGGCCCGCACGCCGGCTACCTGGCCACCCGCGACGAGTACAAGCGCTCCATGGCCGGCCGCCTGGTTGGCGTCACCGTCGACGCGCAGGGCAACCAGGCCTACCGCCTGGCGCTGCAGACGCGCGAGCAGCACATCCGCCGCGAAAAGGCGACTTCGAACATCTGCACCGCCCAGGTGCTGCTGGCTGTGATGGCGGGCATGTACGCGGTCTACCACGGCCCGCAAGGCCTGAAGAACATCGCCACCCGCGTGCATCGCCAGACCACGATCCTGGCGCGCGGCCTTCAGCAACTCGGCGCCGACGTTCTGAACACCACCTGGTTCGACACCCTGACCGTCAAGGGCGATGCCGCGGCACTGCACGCCGCCGCCGAAGCGGCCGGCATCAACCTGCGCCGCATCGACGACAGCCATGTGGGCATCTCGCTGGACGAAACCACCACCCGCGACGACCTGGCGGCGCTGCTCGCCATCTTCGGGAATGGCAAGTCGGTCGACGTCGACGCGCTGGATACGGACGTGCAGGACGCCTACCCGTCCGAACTGGCCCGCACCACGGCCTACCTGACCCACCCGACCTTCAACCGCTACCACGCCGAGCACGAGATGCTGCGCTACCTGCGCTCGCTGGCCGACAAGGACCTGGCGCTGGACCGCACCATGATCCCGCTCGGTTCGTGCACCATGAAGCTGAACGCGACCTCGGAGATGATCCCGGTCACCTGGCCGGAATTCTCGAACATCCACCCGTTCGCACCCGATGACCAGACCGTCGGCTACCGCGAAATGATCGGCCAGCTGGAAGCCATGCTGTGCGCCGCCACCGGCTACGCGGCGATCTCGCTGCAGCCGAACGCCGGTTCGCAGGGCGAATACGCGGGCCTCCTGGTGATCCAGAAGTACCACCAGTCGCGCGGCGAAGGCCACCGCAACATTTGCCTGATCCCGTCCTCGGCGCACGGCACCAACCCGGCCTCGGCCAGCATGGTCGGCATGAAGGTGGTGGTCACCGCCTGCGACGAGAACGGCAACGTGGACCTGGCCGACCTGAAGGCCAAGGCCGAGCAGTACAGCCGTGACCTCGCCTGCGTGATGGTCACCTACCCGTCGACCCACGGCGTGTTCGAAGAGGGCATCAAGGAACTGTGCGAGATCGTGCACCAGCACGGCGGCCAGGTCTATGTTGACGGCGCCAACATGAACGCGATGGTCGGCGTGGCCGCGCCGGGCGCCTTCGGCGGCGACGTCAGCCACCTGAACCTGCACAAGACCTTCTGCATCCCGCACGGCGGCGGCGGACCGGGCGTCGGCCCGATCGGCGTCGGCGCCCACCTGGCCCCGTTCCTGCCGAACCAGCTGTCGACGGGTTACGTGCGCAACGAGGCGGGCATCGGCGCGGTCAGCGCGGCCGCCTACGGTTCGGCCTCGATCCTGCCGATCTCGTGGATGTACATCGCGATGATGGGCGCATCGGGCCTGACCGCGGCCACCGAGGTGGCGATCCTGAATGCCAACTACATCGCACGGCGCCTGGCCCCGCACTATCCGGTGCTGTACACCGGCCACGACGGCCTGGTGGCGCACGAGTGCATCATCGACCTGCGCCCGCTGCAGGACAAGACCGGCATCTCGAACGAGGACGTGGCCAAGCGCCTGATGGACTTCGGCTTCCATGCCCCGACCATGAGCTTCCCGGTGCCGGGCACCCTCATGATCGAGCCGACCGAGTCGGAGTCGAAGGCCGAACTGGACCGCTTCATCGAAGCGATGATCACCATCCATGCCGAGATCGTGAAGGTCGAGCGCGGCGAGTACGACAAGATGGACAACCCGCTCAAGGGTGCCCCGCACACCGCGGAGGTGGTGACGGCCGACGACTGGGCCCACACCTACACCCGTGAAGTGGCGGCCTTCCCGGTGGCGTCGCTGCGCAAGAAGAAGTACTGGCCGCCGGTCGGCCGCGCGGACAACGTCTACGGCGACCGTAACCTGTTCTGCGGCTGCGCGCCGATCAGCGACTACGAGTAAGGCGCGGAGGGCGGCCTGGCTGCCCTGCCCCCCCTGCATGCTAGTCGCGGCTTGCGGCGAGGCGCAGGTGGGCGCGCTCATGACGGCGGCGTTCCCTGGGCAGGTCCCGCGGAACGCCGCTTTCCTTTTGGTGCGGCGGGACGCTTGCCGCGGGCAAGGAAACCGGCGCCGGCGCCTCCGGTTCGTCCAGCCTGAACGCGGCCATCGTGCGCGACAGCGCCAGGGCCTGCATCTGCAGGGTGCGCGCGGCCGCCGCGGCTTCTTCGACCAGCGCGCAGTTCTGCCGGGTGACTTCATCCATGCGCACCATCGAGCGGCTGACCTCGGCCAGGCTGCCAGCCTGGCCGGCGCTGGTGCCGCCGAGTTCGGCCAGCACCGCTTCCATTGCACGCGTCGAGCCGGCGGCATCGCCGATGCACGCTTCGGCGACACTGGCCCGGGTGGCGCAGCCTTCGATCTCGGCGACGGTGCGCTCGGCCAGCGCACGCACTTCGCGCGCCGCGTCCGCCGCCTGCCGCGCCAGCGCACCCAGCGTGGCCGCTGTCCGGCCATCATCGTGTGCGCGGGCCCGGTCCGGCTCAATGGCCGCGTCGATGGCCGCGTCCAGCGCGAGCGTCCCGGCCTCGCTGGCCAGGCGGTCGACCGTGGCCGCCGCTTGCGCCGCACGCGCCGCCCCTTCCCGCACCCTGTCCAGGGTGGCCCGCATCTGTTCCACCATCTGCTCCACCATCGCGCCGCCTTCGCGCGCGCTGCCGGCCGCCTGCTCGGCCAGGCCGCGGGCCGCCAGCGTACCGGTCGCCGCCACGGTAACCGAGCTTGCCAGCTGCTGCATCGAAGCCGCCGTCTCTTCCAGCGAGCGGGTCCGAAAGACCGCGCGGCTGTGCATGCTCAGGTTACGCAGCGTAATGTCGCGCGAGGCGCTGCCGATCGTACGCGCCGATTCCGCCACCGTGCGCAGGGTGCCGTTCAGCCTGCGGATGCCGGCCTCCAGCGCGCGCGAGGTGTCGCCGATCTCATCTGCACCATGGACGCGTGGCGCAATACTCAGGTCGCCAGCGGCCAGGCCCTGGGCCGCCGTGCCGATCGTTTCGATCTCGTCCAGCAGCACGCGCCGTACCGCCATCGAGATCGCCAGCGAGACCGCCACCGCGAGCAGCGCCACCACCGGCATCAGGGTGGCGCTGACCCGGAACTCGGCGGCCGCGGTGCTGGATGCCTCCTCGGACAACGCGCGTTCGAGCGCGGCCAGCATTTCCATGCGCTGGACCAGCACGCCGAAGGCGGCTTCGGCCTTTACCATGGCGTTCGCGCCAATGGTCTCGTCGACATGCGCCAGCTCGACCACTTCACGCACTTCACGCACATAGCGGCGGTAGGCCAGGGCCGCGTGCTCGACGTGCCGCCGTTCCAGGCTGGCCGCGGCGGTCTGGCGTTCCAGCACCGCGAGGCCGCGCTCGATCGCCGCGTGCTGGCCGTGGACCGCGCCGATCAGCTGTTCGATGCGGGCGCGCGAAAAACTGCTGCCCAGCCAGGTGAGCAGCTTGTAGGTATCGGCATGGACGCGCTGGGCCTGGGCCGCCATGCCGGTCGCGCTGCGCATCTGCACCGCGCGCGGGCCGACGATCGTCTGCAGGGACTGGTGCTGGCGCAGCATGACATAATAGGCGCCGCTCGACAGCATGAGCAGCAGCAGCAGGACCACCGCCGGAGCGAGCAACAGCTTGGGACCGATCTTCAGGCGCGACAGCATGGCTCAGGCCTGGCGCTGCGGGACGACGGCGCAATATGACTGGCGGATGGTGACAGGACCCTGCATGCTTGCCTCCCGATCGAGAATACTGCCCGTTTAGTTTCCTAAACGCATTCCTCGGAATCTACGCCTCCCCTGGCGTCACAGCTTTGCGTCGGATCAAACCGACTCGGCCAATGCACCATGCATGGTCGAAACAGATGCTTACCATTTTGATACAGTTGCCGACTTGCAATCCTGTATTCTCGCGTCGAACCGGACAACACGAGGACAAGCATGCACCTGCATCACTTCATGGCCGCCGCGGCACTGCTGGCGGCCGGCGCGGCCCGGGCACAGGAAAACGCAGCGCTCCAGGACGGGGCGCCCGCCGCCACCGCGACAGCCAGGCTGGAAGCCGCGACCGGCGCCCGCTACGGACCGCTGGCGGAAGGGTTCAAGCGCCATGCCCCGCTCTACGGCGGCAACGAGGCCGCCAACCCGAACGACCGCCTGTTCGCCGGCTTTCGTACCGACCCGCGGCTGGTCATCGGCTACGCCTTCAACGCCTACCTGGCGCTAGAAGCCGGCTATGCCCACCTGAACGACCAGGGCTTCCACAAGATCGTCGCCAACAGCCCGGTCGAGTCGGCCATCGCGGCGGGGGCGCTCGGCGTGGCCAGCAACACGACCTATGTCGCCGCCAGGCTGACACTGCCGGTCAACGATCGCCTGACGGCCTACGGCAAGTTCGGCATCGCTCATAGCCAGGTGAAGAACGACGGCTTCGTCACCCCGCAGCAGGCCGCGGCCCGGGCCGCCGGCAGGCAGGACGGCGTGTTCGCCGGCGAATCGGCCACCGGGGCCTACGGCGCGCTCGGCGCGAAGTACAAGCTGAACGACCGCGCCACGCTCAGCGGCGAGTACCGCGTGAACGGCAGCGCCAGCAAGTTCGGCGCCGCATCGAACGCGGGCGGGCTGAAAGGAAGCGTCGGCATCGGTTTCTGAGCCCGGTATTCTTCCGGCGTCCTGGCCGTGCCGGTTACACTAGCGGGATGGAGACCGGGACGACAAGCATCCGCACGCGCATCGGCGCCACACTGCGCCGCCAGCGCCGCCTGCTCGCGCTGGGCGCCCTGTCGCTGCTGCTGCACCTGGCCCTGCTCGCCTGGATGGATACGCGACTCGGCGTGCATCCGCCACCATCGCTGCCGCCTTCGGATGCGGCGGCGCTGGCGGTGCGGGTCACCGCCACGGTGCCGGCCGCTGCGCCGGCGCCGGCCGCCATTCCACCCGAGCAGCCGGCCGCGCCGCTGCCGCCCATCATGCCCGGCACGCCGGCCGCGGCCACGCCCGCGGCGGCGCCGCAAGCCCCCGCCACCGATGCCATGCCGGCCGGCGTGGAACCCTTCCAGATGCCCAGCCGCTACCGCGTCGTGATGCCGCCCAGCGTGCGTCTGGTCTATGCGCTGCGCGATGGTGCCGGGCGGCCGGACGGCGAGGCCAGCCTCGACTGGGAAACCGACGGGGTGCAGTACCGGCTCGCGCTGGACGGCGTGGCTGGCAGTATCGAGAGCGAAGGCGGTACCGACGATGCCGGCATCGCGCCGCAGCGCGCCCGCTACCGGCATGGCGCCGGCCGCGCGGCGGTCGCCTTTGCGCGCGAGCGGGGCGCGATCGTGTTCGAGAGCTTCGGCCGCAGCGCGCGCGACACCCCGGGCAGCCAGGATGGCGCCACGGTCCTGATGCAGCTGGCCGGCATCGGGCTGGCCGACCCGGACCAGCTGCAGGGCGAGGTGGAGATCTACGTCGGGCGCGCCGACGCTGCCGCCGTGGAGCGCTTCGGGGTGGTGGGACGGGAACGGCTGGTCACCGCGCTGGGCGAGATCGAGACCCTGCACCTAGCCAGGGCGGGCGCGGCGCCGCTGGAGATCTGGCTGGCGCCCGCGCACGGCTGGCTGCCGGTGCAGCTGCGCGCGCCGGCCCCCGGGGGCGGCATGCGCACCCAGGTCATCCGGGAAATCACGACGAATGGCTAGGGCGGACGGGCTGGCCGTCCGCCCCGCCATCACGCCAGCTTGGCCGCGTGCTCGCGGGTGGCGTGGAAGGTCAGCTTGGGCCAGCGTTCCTGGGTCAGGCGCAGGTTCACGTTGGACGTGGCCAGGAAGGCCAGGTTGCCGGCCGCGTCGTAGGCCACCTGGTGGCCAAGCTGGTTCTCGAAGTCGGCCAGCGCCTTCTTGTCCTCGCTCGAGACCCAGCGCGCGCTCGAGATGCTGCTGCCCTCGAACACCGCGTCGACCCCGTACTCGTTGAGCAGGCGGCTGGCGACGACCTCGAACTGCAGCACGCCGACCGCGCCCAGGATCAGGTCCGAGCCCAGCACCGGCTTGAACACCTGCACCGCGCCTTCCTCGCCCAGCTGCTGCAGCCCCTTGTGCAGCTGCTTGACCTTCAGCGGATTGCGGATGCGCACGGTGCGGAACAGGTCCGGGGCGAAATACGGGATCCCGGTAAAGGTCAGCAGCTCGCCTTCCGAGAAGCTGTCGCCGATCTGCATGTTGCCATGGTTCGGCAGGCCGATGATGTCGCCGGCATAGGCTTCTTCCACCTGTTCGCGGCTGGACGCCATGAAAGTCACCACCGAGGACAGCTTCACGTCGCGGCCGAGGCGCAGGTGCTTGACCTTCATGCCCTTCTCGAAGCGTCCCGAGCACACGCGCAGGAAGGCGATGCGGTCGCGGTGCGCCGGGTCCATGTTGGCCTGGATCTTGAAGACGAAGCCCGAGAAGCGCTCTTCTTCAGGCTTCACCGCGCGCACGGTGGCATCGCGCTCGCGTGGGGCCGGGGCCCAGTCGACCAGCGCCGACAGGATCTCGCGCACCCCGAAGTTGTTGATGGCCGAGCCGAAGAACACCGGCGTCTGCACCCCGGACAGGAAGCGCTCCAGGTCGAACACGTGCGAAGCGCCGTGCACCAGCTCCACTTCCATCTTGAGCTGCTCGATCTCGAGCGGGAACATCTCGGCCAGCTTCGGGTTGTCGATGCCCTTGACGATCTCGAAGGCGCCGTCGGCGCGCTCCTCGCCCGCCTTGAACAGCATGATCTCGTCGCGCAGCAGGTGGTACACGCCGCGGAAGTTCTTGCCCATGCCGATCGGCCAGGTCACCGGCGCGCACTCGATCTTCAGCACCGATTCGACTTCGTCGAGCAATTCGAGCGGATCGCGGGTCTCGCGGTCCATCTTGTTCATGAAGGTGACGATCGGCGTGTCGCGCATGCGGCAGACGTCGAGCAGCTTGATGGTCTGCTCTTCCACGCCCTTGGCCGCGTCGATCACCATCAGGGCCGAGTCGACCGCGGTCAGGACGCGGTAGGTGTCTTCCGAAAAGTCCTGGTGGCCCGGCGTGTCGAGCAGGTTGATGACGTGCTCGCGGAACTCGAACTGCATCACCGAGGAAGCAACCGAGATGCCGCGCTGCTTCTCGATGTCCATCCAGTCCGAGGTCGCGTGGCGGCCGCTCTTGCGGCCCTTGACGGTACCGGCCAGCTGGATCGCGCCCGAAAACAGCAGCAGCTTCTCGGTCAGCGTGGTCTTGCCCGCATCGGGGTGGGAAATGATGCCGAAGGTGCGGCGGCGCGCGACTTCGCGCGCGAGCGAACCGGCGCGGCTGCCCTGGCGGCTGGCGTCGCTGCCGGCCTGCCCGGCGCCGTCTTCCATGGCGGCGGCGGGAAGTTCGGCGGGAAGTTCGGCTGGAGATTCGGCGGGGAGATCGGTATCGTTGGCCATAGATGAGGCTTTGCAATGCGGAGCCTCGCACAACGGCTCCTTGGTAAGAAAACCCTCGATTTTACCGACTCCCGGCCGCGCCGTGTGGAGAATATGCCGTGCGCCCCCCGCCCCGCCCTCCTTATTCGCGCACGCGGCGCCATCCGGTACGCCGGCTGGGCATGCTGGCAGCCGGGTTGTGGTCCTTGGTCAGGGTCTTGCCGTCCGCCGTGGTGGCAATGGTCTTGGTCTCGCCGTTGGGCAGCGCGATATTGATGAAGCCCACCACCGCCGAGTTGTTCGACAGGGTCGAGCCGGCCACGTCGCGCACCGCGCGCCCCGTGCACAGGTCCAGTTCGTAGATGTTACTGGTGCCACCCACCGAACAGGCCGACGAGGAGCTCGGCAGGTTGGTGACCACCGTGAGCGTCCCCAGCACCACTTTCGGGTCGAGGTTGACGCGCTCGCCGTCGTTGCGGTCGAAGTCCACGAACCAGCCGGCCTGGCTGTCGAGATCGACCTCGGTGCCGTCGATGGTGTAGGTGTCGCCCGCGGCGCCCTGGATCTTGGTGAGCGACTGCTGCGCCATCAGGGAGCCGCGCCACTGCGCCGCCGTGATCGGGACGCCGCTGTCCTTCAGCACGTAGGCCGACTGCAGCGCGGTGCTGCTGACGTCGCTGATGTCGAGCAGGCGCCCGGTGCCGAAGGCCACCACGCGCTGGGTCCCCGGTTCGGTGCTGCCATCCGCATTGGTCACCTCGACCCGGCACAGCGCCACGTCGGGCCGGGTGGTGATCGGCTGGTTGGCGCCGGCGTCGCCCATCTTCACCACCGCCACCGTGCCCGGGTTGGTGAAGTCGAAGCGCCACATCTGGCCCAGGTTGTCGCCCCCGTACACGTAGGTGACCAGCGGATCGGTGCTCGGATTCTTGGTGATCGCGGTAATGCGCGCGAAGCCCGACGGGGTGGACGTGGTGCCGGAATTGGTCGTAATCCGGTCCAGCACCTCGCCAGTGGCGACGTCCACCACGAACAGGAAGCCCTTGCCGCTGCCGCTGTCGACACCGTCGCTGTCCGGGATGTTGTTGTAGCCGGAGGTCAGGAACACCACCCAGCGTTCGGTGCCCGCCGCGTTCTTCCAGGTACCGAACTGCGGATTGCCGAACGACAGGCCGATTTCCGGCTCGTGGTTGATGCCGCTGCAGACCGTCTCGTCCGCGCACAGCTCCCACAGTGCGCGCGGCTGGGCCGGATCGGTGACGTCCAGCGCATAGTAGCCGCGTCCGCCGGCGTTCAGGCCGGCCACCAGCACCGTGCGCCACTGGCCGTTGATCTGCACGTCGCCCACCTCGGGCGAGCCGTCCACCGTGTACTGGTGGTTGGTGCCGTAGTTGACACTGGCCTGCACGTGCAGCTTCTTCATCGTGATGCGCGGCACATAGGCCCACAGTTCATCGCCGTTGGCGGCATCGAAGGCGTGCAGCATGCCGTCGTTGGCCGCCGCGAATACGGTGCCGGCGCGGGTCGCATGCTCGACCTTGTAGTCGTTGTAGCCGGGACGCTTGTAGTCCTTGCGCGGATCGCGCGAGAAAGCAGGCTTGGCGGTGGCGATGTCGCCCAGCACGATCGGCAGGGTGGTGCTTGCGCCCTGGGGAATGGTCTCGGTGCGCGAGTAGGCGCGCAGCACGGTGTCGTCGGCATACTGCTGCTGGCCGCGCAGCCAGTTCACGATATTGGCGCCGGTGTTCACGATGGTCCGGTTGGCGCTAGACAGGTTCGCGCACTGCGCCAGCGCGCCGCACTTGTTGTCGAACCAGCCCCGTTCCAGCTCGCTCATGGCGGCATACGTGAAGTCCTTGTTGCCGCCGGCCGTGTTGAGCATCAGGATGCGGCGGCTGTCGCTGGCCTGGTCCACCTTGCGCCCCACCGTGAGCGACGAGTTCCACACTTCGGTATCGCCGACGATGCCGGTGACGGTATCGATCTTGCGCTTAGTGATCTGGCCGAACCATTTCACGGTGGTGAAGGTGGCCGAGAAGATATCGTTGTCGAACTGCGAGATGTTCGGGGTCGAGGTGGCCGACGCGGCCGCCGCGCCCACCTTCACCTCGATGTTCGACAGCGCCTTGCGCAGGCCGTCCACGACCTGCAGCGGATCGGAGGCCGAGAAGTACTTGCCGTGGCCGTTGATCGCGGCATGCCACAGGTCGTCCACGCGCGACTGGTAGGCGGCCGAGCCGCTGTTGTCGCCGGTCTTCGGGTCCGGCCAGACATAGGCGCCGCCGTTGTTCCACGGGCAGCCGCTGGTCACGCCGGTGATCAGCTTGTAGAAGTCGCCGCCCACCGCGGCCGAGGTGTCGTAGTTCGGCTCATAGGTCATGACCCCGTCCACACCCAGGCCAAGGGCGTAGGTCTTCATGTGCAGGCGGGTGTTCTCCCCGGCCGCGGCCGGCACCAGGCCCGGCTTGGTCCAGTCTTCCAGGTCGGTGCGCAGCGAGGACACGGCCGTGTTGGAACCGCCGTTGTACCAGTACAGCGCGACGTCGGCCAGCGAGTTCGCGGTCTGGGCCGAAGGATCGACACAGCCCTTCGAGCGCAGGCAGAAGCGGCCGGCGTTTTCCTTGTTGTCGTTGTTGACCACGGTCGCCGCCGCGTTGCCGTTCCAGTAGCCGTCGGTCGTGACGAAGGTGAAGTTCTGCTGGCACGGGAACTGCACCACTTCCTGGCCCTTGGCGTAGTTGTAGGGCGCCTGGTTGGCGTACAGCTTGCCGATCGCGTGCAGGGCCTGGCGGATCGGGGTCGACTGGTTGCCGTTCATGTCGTACAGGGCCGTGTACCAGGTGCTGCGGTGGGTGCCCGAGAAGGGCTTGGGACGGGTCATTCCGCCTTCGGCCGCGGCGCTCGAGAGCGATACCAGGCCGACGTTGTAGTTGTCGTTGATCGGCTGGAAGGCATGGCCGACCGCGGTCTTCATCATCTGGTTGCGCGTCTTGTAGTAGGCGTGCCAGTTGGCGAAGTTGGTCATCTCCTCGTCGTAGGTGCAGGTGGCGCCGGCGCAGTCGCTGCGGTTGGCGGCCTTCGGATAGCTGCTGCGCGTTGCCACGATATCGGTGCGCACGAACACCGAGGCGCCGGTGTCGGTGCTGGAGGTCGGCATCGCCTCGCTGACGGCGGCGCTGGTACTGAAGGTCAGCGTGCCGTTGTTGGTAAGGGTGCCGACCGTGATGTTCTTGCCGGCGCCGCTGCCACTGCGGTCCACCAGGCAGACCGTGGACGTGGAGGCGGCCTGGCAGGTCGCGGTGGTGTTGGCGGTGCCGCCCACATACGCGGTCACGTCGCCCTTGGTACCGATGTGATTGCGGATCGACGCCGCCACCGTGCTGGCGCTGGCGCTGCGTGGCAGGCTCAGTTCCGACGAGAACATGGCTGCGCCGCCATACGACAGCTGGCGCAGCACCTGGGTCTTGTTGGAGACGGTACTGCCCGAGATGCGCAGCAGCGCGGTGGCGGCGTCGTCCACTTCCACTTTCAGGACGGTGCCGGCGCGGCTGTTGTCCGCTTCCAGCCAGCACGGTCCGACCGCCTTGCCACTGGTGCCGGCCGGGCAGGAAATCGGCACCACCGCCACCACGTTGTTGACGCTCAGGTTGATGCCGAAGCTGGCGCAGGACGGCACGCTGCCGCTCGGCGTGCGGGTGCAGGCGGTGAAGAGCTGGGCCAGGCCCGTCCTGGCGATGATCGAGGCGGCCAGCGCGTTGGCTGCGGCCTGCTGCTCGGTGGCGCTGTTGGTGCCGGTGGCGGCCGTGACCGCCGTGCTGGTGATGACCACCGTCCCCTCGTCGGTGGTGGCGGTGACGCGCTGCAGGTTGACAGGACTGTCGCTGCCGGAATTGCCGATGGTAATGGTGCCGTACCAGAGCGAAGGCATGCTGATGTCGCCGAAGCGGGGGTACTTGAAGTTGCCGACATACTTGGCCTGGCAATTCGTGAGCGCGGTGGAGTCGCACCAGCGCACCTTGGCCGGTACCGGATAACCGGCCGGCGCCGGCGCATTCACCGCCGCAGCCTTGCAGTTGCTCATGGTGGCGCTGGTGCAGTACTCGGCGACGTTGATCGTGTAGTAGTAGGGATTGGCGGTGAAGTACTGCGGCTGGTAGCGCTCGTTGTTGGGGAAGGTGTAGCCGCTGCGGTTGACGCTGCAGTTGCCGTTGCCGTCGCACCAGCGCAGGTCGGGAAAGCCGGTCACCAGGTTGGTAGTGCCGACGCCATTGCCCAGCAGGTCGCTCTCGTTGACCCCGAAGCCGTCGGTCCGCACTTTTTTCCAGCTGTCGGTGGTAGTGCGGTCCTGGTCCGGGAAGCTGGTGCCGTCCGCCCTCACCGGCGGGCTGTAGCGCACGGCCGGGTTGTAGTACTGCTTGTTGAATTCGGGGCTGGCGAAGGGCGGGTCGCCGATCCGGCAGCCGCGGGTGCCGCCCGCCATGGTGGCGCGCGCCCGGCAGGTGACGCTGTCGTCGACATAGTCGGGGGTAAAGGTGCTGCTCATCGAACCGGAGTTATCGTAGAGGAGCATCAGGTTCGGCTTGACCGTGCCGCTGCCGCTGATGTTCAGCAGGGGCAGCTGGGCGATCGCGGTCGGCTCGGCGCCGGCCGGCAGCGCTGGCGCGAGGCTGAGCACCAGGATCGACAGGAGCGGCGCCAGGCTGGATGCCAGTGCGCGCAGAGGCCGGGAAAGGAGGATGTTCATGCGGTTTCCGTTGTTCAGGTGACGGTGTCCGGCCTGCCGGCTCAGGCGCCGATCAGGACCACCATCTGGGTAATCACATTGCCGCCGCGCGGACCGTCGATGCGCGCGGTGATCACGTAATGCAGCTGCGGCACGCCGGCATAGACCGGCGCATCCGAGGCCAGGCTGTCGCCGATGCGCACGGTATTGCCGAGCGAGGAACTGTTGGCCGCGGTTTGCACGCAGGCGTTGTCCGGGTCGCTGTACGACACGTCGAGCCGGCACATGCGGTGGATCACGTAGCGCACCCGGTTGCCGTGGCCGTCGTCGACCTCCTTGGCGCCGTCCCAGAAGCCACTCGAGCGCACGCTCTGGGTGGTGTCGAGGGTGGCGCGGTAGCCCTCGTCAGGCACGTGGCTGTCGAGCTGCACCTTGTTGGTCCTGGCCGTCTCGCTCAGCCACGCGAAGCCGCTGTGCAGGCCGAAGTCGGCCGCGCGCGCCAGCGCCGCGTCGTAGGCCAGGTTGGAGGCGGTCAGCGTGGTCGAATTGCTGGCGCGCAGCAGGTAGATGCTGGATACCAGCATCACCAGCAGCATGATCAGCATCACCGGCAGGGCGATGCCGCGCTGCCTGGTCGGAATCGCGTGCGTCATGCGGTCGGCCTCCAGCCCGCGTTGCGCAGCGGGACGATGGTTTCGAATACGCGGTAGCGGTAGCAGCGCCAGTCGACCGGGTCGCCCTCCACTTCCACGTCCACCTGCACCGCCTCCGCCTCGGTGAATTCCGCGTCCTGGGTCGCGAACACGGTCGGGCGCGTGCTGGTCGCCTTGCACTGGCCGCTGGCCGGATCGGCGCGCTCGGGGTTTTTCGCGCGTGCGACCACGGCGATGCGCAGCGCGACCACGCGCTGGTAGTCGCCGGCACTGCCCGCCACGCCGTCGCCGTCGGCATCGATCATGGTGTTCGACCAGGCGCCCAGGCGCAGGCCGTCCTCCGGCTGGAACAGCTCGCCAGTGCGGGTGTCGAAGCCGTACTGCGCCTTGAGCGAGACGATGTTGTCGGCCACCGCCTGCGAGGCCGCGCCGGCCCCGCCCAGGTCGGTGGCGCGCAGGCGCAGGAAGCCACCTTCGACCGACCAGGTTCGAAAGCCCAGGCTGCCCGCCGGCCCGAGGTTGAAGACGCGCGCGGCGCCGCCCGTATACTGGGCGCCCAGCGCGCCGCTGTTGAAGCGGAAGCCCGCGCCGCCGAAGGCGATGAACTGCTGCGAGGGCGGCGGCGCCAGCGCGGCCGGGTCGGACGAGACCTGGGCCAGCGAGCAGCGCTCGCCGGCTTGTTCCGGCGCCACCAGGATCACGTCGCCGCGCGCGAAACCGTAGGGCACGCGGTCGACGTCGAGCCGGTTGCCGCCGATGTAGTCGCTGGTCACGCGCAGGGTGCCGGTGCCGCTGAACGAACTGCCCGAATACAGGGTGATCCGGTCCGGGCCTTCGCCGCCCGGCGCGATCACCGCCGCCGCCAGCGGCCGCACTACCGCCGTGCCGCGCGCCGCCGGCGCCATCTCGAAGCCCTCGCTGTCGGCCATCGCCGTGTCGCAGCCGACGATCAGCGGGTCGTTCAGGCCGAAGCCGGCCTGCTCGGCGTCGCCGCTGATCGAGAACATCGCCAGCATCCCGTTCTGCATCGAGTCGGAGCCGCCCAGGGCGGCCGCCTTGTTGCGCTCGGCGTCGGTCATCAGGCGGGTCGCAAACAGCACCGCCAGCAGGCCGATCACGACGCTCACCATCAGTTCAACCAGCGAGAAGCCGGCACTGCGCCGCGCCTTCATCGCGACCCCGCGAAATAGGAAGTGATACGGTGGGTGTTGCCCGGCGTGTCCGCCTTGCGCTGCCAGCGGATGGCGATGTCGACGGCGGCCGGCGTCGCATCCTCGCCTGGCGTCACCGCGATCGTGATGCGCGCGCCGGGAATCAGGCGCACGGTTTCCTCGTGCCACTGCGCCAGGCGCGCGGAGGGTTCGCCATCCGCCTCCAGTGCGTAGTCTTCCAGGTGGCTGATGTCGGTGTTCATGATGCCGAGCAGCTTGTTGGCCGCAATCGCCGCCTCGGCGCGCATGCCGGCGTCGGACAGGGCGGCATACGAGCGTGCCTGCAGGCCGATCGTACCGAGCAGGCCGATCGCCAGGATCACCGCGGCCAGCAGCGCTTCCAGCAGCGCGATGCCGCGCTGGGCCCGCGGCGGTGCCGGGCGTGCGAGGCGCGGCCTCATTGCGGGCACCTGCGCGAATCGTCATCGGCGGCCTCGGGGTCGCAGGTGGCGGCGACCCCGGCCAGGGTCAGGACCACGCTCGACGCCGGGAACAGGGCCGGCGCGCCGGCCGCCGGTTCGAGGTCGATGCGCATCATGCGCGGCTCGATCCGGGTATCGACCCATCCGAGCGGCGTGAAATAGACGGCGGTGGCGCCATCCGGACCAGGGCTGACCGTCATGCGCTCGCTGGATGGCAAGGTGGCGGCGCTGCGCGCCACCGACGTGTAGCCCTCGCCGCCATCTTCCTCGGGCTTGACCGCGTCCTCGACGCTGGACCAGTCGCCGCCGGCCGTGCACGGGTCTTCCGGCGTCGGGAAGCACAGGTCGACCTGCCAGTCGTACTGGCCGTTGGACGTGTTCGGCGTGAGCACCAGGCGGCTGGCGCCATTGTGGGCCAGCGCCTTGGCGCGCGCCAGCGCCAGGCCCTCGGCATAGAAGCGGGTGGCCGAGACGGCGCGCGAGGCAGCCAGCCAGTCCGCCATGCGCGGCACGCCGATCGCCAGCAGGATCGCGAACACGGCCAGGGCAATCAGGGCTTCGACCAGGGTGAAGCCACTCATTCTGCGCATGTGCCCTCCTTGCGATCGACCCAGCAGTCGTCCTGCGCGGTCCAGCCTTCCGGCACGCCGGTGGTGGCGCGCCTGCCGTTCTGGTCGATGGTGAACACGAAGCCGTCCGCGGCGCCCTTGCCGGTGGCGGTCAGGAGATAGGCGCTGGCACTGGCCTCGCTCAGTGCAAAGCTGAAGCTGTCGGATTCCTTCGGCAACAGCCTGGCGCGGGTGTCATCGTCCTCGATCTCGTAGCTGCGTTCGTTGGCCCAGTGCTGCTCCATGAGTGGCTGGGCGCCGGCCAGCCCGGTGAAGGCCTCGGTCAGGCGTGCCCGCATGACGTAGCCGTTATAGGACGGCAACGCGATCGCCGTCAGGATGCCGATGATGGCCACCGCGACGATGATTTCGATAAGGGAAAAGCCGGCCTGGCGCTTGTGCATGGATTGCTCTCCGAGGAAGCCGGCGGACTGCCGGAATGTTTCCATGAGGCATCATAACCCACGAAGCTTGCATTTCCCTGAGGAAAACCTGACAAAACCCTGACAACTGCACAGGGCTGCGCGCGCTCAAGCCGGTGGAAAGCGGACGCCGAAACGGCTGCCCTGCCCGCCCGGGCCCTCCTCGAGCGTCACCTCGGCGCCGTGGGCGTCGGCGATGTCGCGCACGATGGCAAGGCCGAGTCCACTGCCGCTGCTGTGCTCGTCGAGACGCACGAAGCGCTGGAATACCCGGCTCCGCTTCTCGGGCGCGATGCCGGGGCCGGAATCCTCGACCGCGAACAGGGCGCCATCCCCGCTGGGGCCGCAATGCACGGTGACGGTACCGTGCCCGGGGGTATAGCGCAGCGCATTGTCGACCAGGTTGTCGACCAGGTCGCGCAGCATGTGGCGGTCGCCGCAGACCAGGACCGGGGCCAGCTCGAAGCCGAGGTCGATCTCCTTGCGCAGCGCCTGTTCGACAAAGGGCTGGACCGCCTCGCCGACCAGGGCCGCCAGGTCGAGCGGTGCCAGCTGGGCGCGCTCGAAGCGGTCCGGCGCGGCGCGCTCGAGCGAGAGTAGCTGGTTGGCCTGGCGGATCATGCGCTCGTTGGCGCGCAGCAGCAGCTCGACGCTGCGCACGGTGTCGGGATCGTCGCGGTGGCGCGCGGCCAGCCATTCCAGCTGCAGGCGCAGTCCGGCCAGCGGCGTGCGCAGCTGGTGCGCCACGTTGGCGCGGAAGTCGTCCTGGGCCCGGGCACCGGCCGCGATACGCCCCAGCAGGGCATTGAAGGCACTCACCAGCGGCGCGAGTTCGCGCGGCATGGCGCTGTCGTCCAGGGGCGCCAGGTCGTGGCTGCCGCGGGCGTCGAGGCGGGCCCGCAGGCGCGCCAGCGGCGCCAGGCCATTCCCCACCGAGAACCAGACCAGGCCCAGCAGCGCCAGGCCGAACAGCACTTCGAGCAGCACCAGCGCGCGTACGATGGCGGAACGCACCTGGTGGCGCTGGCTCAGGGTGCGTGCCACGCCGACCTCGAGCGCGCCGCCGTCCGCGGGCACCAGTACGCTGGCCACCCGCACCGGCTGGCCATGCATCCAGGCGTCGCGCACGGCGGCGGCGTCCTCGCGGCGCGGCAGGGCGGCGTCGCCCGCCAGCAGCCGGCCATCGGCGGCGCGCACCGCGAACCAGCTGGCGTCCGGCGCGCCGGCGCCCAGCAGGCTGGCCGGGTCCGCGGGCGGCTCAATGCCGCCGCCAGGTCCAGGCCGCAGGCGCGCCGCCAGGCCGGTGGCGGCATCGAGCAGGCCCTGGTCGAAGGCCAGCTGGGCCGGGGTCCAGGCCAGCAGGTAGCTGAGGCTGGCCGCCAGCAGGTTGAACACGAGGATGGGGCCAACCAGCCAGGTCAGGAGGCGCAGGCGGATGCTGGGCATGGCGGGCGTGCCGGTCGGGCTCGACTAGGGCTGGGGCTGGGCCTGGGCTTCGAGCAGGTAGCCGAAGCCGCGGATGGTGCGGATCGCCACGCCGGCGCCGTCCAGCTTCAGGCGCAGCCGCGAGACGTAGACCTCGACCGCGTTCTGGGTCAGGTCCTCGCCCCAGGGTGCGATGGCATCGATGATCTGCTGCTTCGATACCACCCGCCCGGCGTGCTGCAGCAGGTGCTCGAGCACGCTCCATTCGCGCACCGACAGCTCCAGCGCACGGTGGTCGATGCGGGCGCGGCGGGCGGCGGTGTCCAGGCTCAGGCGCCCCAGGACAAGCTGGTCGGGCGCCGGCGCGGCGCGGCGTGCAAGCGCCCGGATGCGCGCCACCAGTTCGGCGCTGGCGAACGGTTTGACCAGGTAGTCGTCGGCGCCCGCTTCCAGTCCGCGCACCCTGTCCTCGACCGCGTCGCGCGCCGTGAGCAGCAGTACCGGGGTGGTGGCTCCGCGGGCGCGCAGGCGGCGCAGCACCTCGAAGCCATCGATGCGGGGAAGGCCCAGATCGAGCACCAGCACGACGAACCTGGCTGGCGCACAGGCCTGCAGGAGGGCATCGGCGGCCAGGCCATCACATACCAGTTCGACAGCCATGTCGTGCGACTGCAGGGTACGCACCAGGCCATCGGCCAGGACGGCGTCGTCTTCGACCAGCAGCAACGGCAGGGGCATCGGCAGGAGGAAAAATGGGAAAGCCCCATTATGCGTGATTTTGTTTCCCAATCCAAAGAGAACACGATGATAGATCGTCATCTCCCCAGTAGGACTGGACTGACAAAATACCATGGGCCAAGCCTACATGGGGGCGGAGGCCAGTCTTATGTTCGGCAACAGACTATGGCTTTAATGTTCACACATCGCGATAGGAAACAAAAAAGCGCTCCCAGGACCGCAACCAGCATCGCACCCGACACGTCAGAGCAAAGAGGACCATAAAATGAACAACACTCAACTTGGTGGTACGCACAAGGCGCAGCACAAGATTCCAGCCACGAGTGAGACTGTGAAAGCCGCGTCCCGCCCCGTTGTCAGCTACAGCGGCACCCAGCAGAACGAACTGCTCGGCGCCCTGCCCCGCCAAGACCTGGAAAGCCTGTTTGAACACCTCGAGCTGGTTCCCCTGCCATTCGGCAAGGAATTGTTCGAGTATGGCAGCAAACTGGAATACGTGTATTTCCCGACGACCGCAATCGTGTCGCTGCTGTATGTGATGGAAGACGGCGCCACCACCGAGATCGCGGTGGTCGGCCATGAAGGTGCGGTCGGCGTGTCGCTGTTCATGGGTGAACGTGCCACCTGCAGCGCGGTGGTGCAGAGCGCAGGCTACGGCTACCGCCTCAAGACCCAGTTCCTGCGCGACGCCTTCAACCGCGGCGGCGCCCTGCCCCAGCTGCTGATGCGCTATACCAATGCCCTGTTCGCCCAGATGGCCCAGAACGCCGTTGGCGGCCGCCACAGCTCGATCGAGCAGAAACTGTGCCGCTGGCTGCTCGACCGCCTGGACCGTTCGGCCAGCAACGAGCTGAAGGTGACCCAGGAACTGATCTCGATCATGCTGGGCGTGCGCCGCGAAAGCATCACCGCGGCTGCCGGCAAGCTGCAGGACGAAGGCCTGATCCAGTACCGTCGCGGCAATATCACCGTGCTCGACCGTGCGGGCCTGGAAGAGTATGCGGGCGAATGCTACAAGGTGGCCAAGTCGGAATACGACCGCCTGCTCATGGATGTGGCCCGTTAAGACTGAGCGCGGCGCCCTCGGCGGGCGTCTCCCGCGTTGAACCCGACGCCGTTCCCGGCCCCAGGAACGGCGTTGTCGTTTCCGGCTTTCCTGAAGCGAAAGATGGCCCTGGCCCGGCATCGCCGCCAGGCGCCTCTGGCGGCAGCCAGGCGCGCACGCAGGTGCCGATCCCGTTGACGCCGGGCTCCACCCTGAGGCTGCCGCCCAGCAGCAGGGCCCGCTCGCGCATGCCGAGCAGGCCGTGCGACTTCGGCTTGGCCATGGCATCGGGCGCGATGCCGATGCCATCGTCGGTGATTTCGAGTTCCCACCCATCCGGTTCACGCGTCAGGTTGACGATCACGCTGCGGGCGCGCGCGTATTTCGCGATGTTGTTCAGGGCTTCCTGGGTGATACGGAACAGCGCGATCGCCTGCATCGGACCGGCAGCGTCGGCCGCATCGTCGATCAGGGCGTCGCAATCGAGCGCGGTCACGCGCGCGTAATCGGCGCAATAGCTCTGCAGGGCCGCGGACAGGCCCATGTTGTCCAGCAGGCTGGGACGCAGGTTCTCGATGATGCGCCGCTTGAGCTGGACGGTATCGACCAGGGTCTTGCGCGCCCGGCCCAGCATGGCGGCCAGTTCCGGGTGCGTGCCCTTGAGCTGCTCGCCCACCGTGCTCAGGTCCATGCCGATGGCGGTCAGGTTGGCGCCCATCTCGTCGTGCAGTTCGCGCGCCAGGCGCGACTTTTCTTCTTCCTGGACCCGGATCAGGTGGCGCGACAGCACCGACAGCTGGGCGGTGCGCTCGGCCACCAGGGCTTCCAGCGTATCGTTGGTATTCTGCAAGGCGCGCTCGGCCTCCAGCCGCAGGCCGAAGCTGCGCTGCACCAGGTTGTAGAACAGCAGGATCACCAGGATCGCCGCGGCATTGATGCCAACCCCCGACAGCACCGTGCGGCGCGACTGCTCATAGAAGCTGGCGGTGCGCGCAGCCAGCAGTTCGTTCTGCTCGCGCGTCATGATGGTCACCAGGAGCCGGATCTCGTCCATGTCGCCGCGCTCGTCGGCGGCGGCGGAAATCGCGACGATGTCGACCAGGCCGCCACGCCGGTACACCTCGAGCGACTGGTGCATCAGGCCGAGCTTGCGCTGCACCAGGGTGCGCAGCTGGGCCAGGTTCTTGGTCTGGGAGGGATTGTCGGCCAACAGCACGCCGAGCGCGCGCAGCTGATTGTCCAGCTGCTGGGGCGCCGCATGCAGCGGACCCAGGTTGAGCTCGGCACCGGACAGGAAATAACCGCGCAAGCCGCTTTCCGCATCGGTCACCAGCAGGTTCAGATATTGCAATTCGTCCGACACGCGCGCGGTCTGGGCCTGCAAGGCATTGGCCGAACGCAGGTCATCCAGGTTGCGCATCAGGAACACGCCATTAATGACAAGAATCACCACACAGGCCACGCACAACAAGGTCTTGGAGAACGGCAGCCCGCGCAAACGCTTGCCATCGAAGGCGGTGGAGAAATACATGAGCTTCCTTTCGCGCAACTAGTGCCATCCGGGCGATTATAGTCGGCTTGGCGCGGCCGCGCAGCCCGGCCCCGGGCATGCATGGGTTGCCGACGGAAGCAGTGTGCGCGCATACGCAGCAGGATGCAAGCTGCCGTGTTGCGAAGCGAGGTGGAGGAACAAGGGCCGCTACTGGACAGCGCGGACGGCGCCCGGCGCAGTCGCCAGGCGCGTTTCACTGCTCAGTCGAGCAGGTTGTTCTTCATGGCGTAGTAGGTCAGGTCGCTGTTCGACTGCAGGCCCATCTTTTCCATGATGCGGGTGCGGTAGGTGGACACGGTCTTGATCGACAGCGACAGCGCATTGCCGATGTCGGACACGGTGGCGCCCTTGGCCAGGCGCAGGAAGACCTGGAATTCGCGGTCCGACAGCTCGGTATGCAGGGCCGTGTTCGGATCGCGGTCGAAGCTCTGGGCCAGCAGTTCGCCCACGGTCGAGCTCACATAGCGGCGGCCCTGGTAGACGGTGCGCACCGCGGTCTTGAGCTCGTCGGCTTCGCATTCCTTGTTCAGGTAGCCGTTGGCGCCCATCTTGAACAGGTTCAGCGCGTACTGCTGGGCCGGATAACCGGACAGGATCAGCACCGGCAGGTTCGGCTGGCCCTGGCGGATGGTACGCAGGATATCGATGCCGCTCTGGTCCGGCATTGCGATGTCGAGCAGGAGCACGTCGCAGATCTCGCGCCGGGCAATGTCGAGGGCTTCACGCCCGGTTGCGCCTTCGGCGACGACTTCGAATTCGCCGGACGACGAGAAAATCTGCTTGAATCCTGCTCGAACTATTTGGTGATCGTCACAAATGGCAACGCGTATCATTGTCTTCCCTTAAATTTTCCCTGTGAAGGAAAGTGCCAGGTCCGTCCACACGCCCCGGCTTGCATGCGTTGATTTCAGCATGACCGCAGGTGACATTCTATCACTATGGCGCAAGGCAGCAAGGCACACGCTTGCTGAGTTGAACACGGTCGGTGCACGAGCGGCCCGAAGCGCCGCGCACCCCCTGAAGCGGCTGGAAATAGCGGGCCGGCCGGCAGCCGCGCGCTGTTCAGACGACGCTGGTGCCCTGCCGCAGGAGTGCCAGGATACTCTCCAGCTCGGCCCGCACCATGGCAATGTCGACCGTCGGGACCGGTGGCGCCAGCTCGGCTTCCGGCACGGGGGCCAGCGCGTGGCCATGGCCATCGAGGCGGTTGCGCGCCCCGCTGATGGTGAAGCCCTGCTCGTAGAGCAGTTCGCGGATGCGGCGGATCAGCAGCACTTCGTGATGCTGGTAGTAGCGGCGGTTACCGCGCCGCTTGACCGGTTTAAGTTGAGTAAATTCCTGCTCCCAATAGCGCAGCACATGCGGCTTCACGCCGCACAGTTCGCTCACTTCGCCGATCGTGAAATAGCGTTTGGCCGGGATAGGCGGCAGCACCACGGGTTCAGGTTTGATCGCTCGTTCGCTCATCTAGCACTCAGGCAGCACGGGCCAGCGGATTATTGCCTGGAGGGTTGGTCTCCTCAACCATTCCCTTGAGCTTCTGGCTGGCATGGAAAGTCACGACGCGGCGCGCCGTGATCGGAATCTCTTCCCCGGTTTTGGGATTGCGGCCCGGCCGCTGCGGCTTGTCGCGCAACTGGAAGTTGCCGAAGCCCGACAGCTTGACGGCCTCGCCACGCTCGAGCGCGTTGCGGATCTCGTCGAAAAAGGTCTCGACCATGTCCTTGGCTTCGCGCTTGTTCAGGCCGACCTGCTCGAACAGCAGCTCGGCCAGCTCGGCCTTGGTCAGGGTCGGCAGCGCCTTCTCTGCTTCCTTCCGCACGCGCGCCACTTGCATCGCGCGATGCAGATCGGCCGCCAGTGCTTCCTGGAACACGGCCGAATCAACGTCGTTGTTATTAATTTTGAAGCCCACCCTTCAAGAAAACGATGTGTTGGAACGATGCGCAATGCTTCGCCGCGTACGGGAAAGCCGCATCATGCACGCAGCCTGGCGCCGACTTTTTCTTGTGCCGCGCGAGCCAGCGCCGCCATGATGGCATCCACCGCCTCGTCCTGCAGCGTCGATTGAGTATCTTGCAAGCCAAAGCGGAAAGCAAGGCTTTTTTCATCCGTCTCCAACCCCTTGCCGCGGTATTCATCAAACAAAACAACGGCTTGCACGATCTTGCCAGCAGGATTTACGGCGATTTCGGCATGGAAGGTATCCAGCACTTCCTGGGCCGGAACGCCCTGCTTCACCACCAGCGCCAGGTCGCGCGTGGCGCCCGGGAACTTCGAAATCTCGGCATACGCGGGCAGCTTGCGGCGGCGCGCGGCCTCGGCATCGACTTCGAACAGGACCGGGGCCTGCGCCAGGTCGTACTTCTGCAGCCAGCGCGGATGCAGCTCGCCGATGAAACCGATGCGGGCGCCATCGAGTTCGACGAAGGCGCTGCGGCCCGGATGCAGGGCCGGATGCTCGCCCTTCACGAAGCGCAGGGTGGCCGGGGCGAACAGGGCTTCCAGGTCGGCCTTGAGGTCGAAGAAGTCGACGGCGCGGCTTCTCTCGCCCCACTGCTCGTCGACCACCGGACCGTAGGCGATCGCGGCCACGCGCTTGGGCTGGTCGACACCGGCCACCGACAGCGGACCGTCCTGGGCTTGCGGATTGCGGCTGAACACGGCGCCGATCTCGAACACGCGCACGCGGCCGGCCTTGCGGTTGACGTTGTAGCGCACGTTGGCCAGCAGGCTGCCCACCAGGTTCGAGCGCATCACGCTCATCTGGCTGGCGATCGGGTTCTGCAGGCGGATCGGCTCGGTGTTGCCGGCGAAGTCCTGCTCCCACTGGGCTTCGACGAAACTCATGTTCACCGTTTCCTGGAAGCCCAGGTCGGCCAGCTGGTGGCGGATCGCGAACAGCGAGCGGGTGTCTTCCGGCGCGATCAGCATGCTGCTCGGCGCCACCGGCGGACGGGTCGGAATGTTCTCGAAGCCATAGACGCGCGCGACTTCCTCGATCAGGTCTTCCTCGATCTCGATGTCGAAACGGTAGGACGGCGAGGTCACCTGGAACACGCCGCCGTCAAAGGTGAACGGCAGGTGCAGGCGGGTGAAGATGTCGGCCACCACCTCGTCGGTCAGTGGCACACCGATGACCTTGGCGGCGCGTGCGGTGCGCATCGCGACCGGCTTCGGCTGCGGCAGGTTGACGCACTGGTCGTCGACCGGGCCGACGCGCGTGGCGGCGGTACCGCAGATCTCGACGATCAGCGCGGTGATGCGCTCGATGTGCTCGACCGTGGTCGCATAGTCCACGCCGCGTTCGAAGCGGTGCGCCGCGTCGGTCGAGAAATTGTACTTGCGGGCACGGCCCTGGATCGCGTTCGGCCACCAGAATGCGGCTTCCAGGTAGATGTCGGTGGTATCCAGGCTGACGGCGGTCGCGTCGCCACCCATGATGCCGGCCAGCGATTCGATCTCCCGCTCGTCGGCGATCACGCCGACCCACTCGTCGACGTCGACGGTATTGCCGTTCAGGAGCTTGAGGCTCTCACCCTTCCTGCCCCAGCGCACGTCCAGGCCGCCGTGGATCTTGGCCAGGTCGAACACGTGGGTGGGACGGCCGAGTTCCAGCATCACGTAGTTAGAGATGTCGACCAGGGCCGAGACCGAGCGCTGGCCGCTGCGCTCGAGGCGCTGCTTCATCCAGTCGGGGGTGGCGGCGCGCGCATCCAGGCCGCGGATCACGCGTCCCGAGAAGCGGCCGCACAGGTCTGGCGCCGAAATCCTGACCGGCAGCGTTTCGTCGGTGGTGACGGCCACCTGCTTGGTGGTCGGCAGGTGCAGCGCGGTGCCGGTCAGTGCCGACACTTCGCGCGCCACGCCCAGCACCGACAGGCAGTCCGCCTTGTTTGGGGTCAGCTTGATGGTGAACTTCAGGTCGTCCAGGCCGAGGTAGTCGCGAATGTCGGCGCCGACCGGCGCATCCGCCGGCAGCTCCATCAGGCCGCTGCTTTCCTCGCTGATCTTGAGTTCCTTGGCCGAGCACATCATGCCCTGCGACTCGACACCGCGGAGTTTGCCGACCTTGATCGCGAACGGCTTGCCATCGCCCCCCGGCGGCAGCACCGCGCCTGCCTTGGCGCAGATCGCCTTCATCCCGGCGCGCACGTTCGGCGCGCCGCAGACGATGTTGAGCAGAGTGCCGGTGCCCACGTCCACCTGGCAGACGTTCAGGCGGTCGGCATCCGGGTGCTTGGCGACTTCCTTCACCTCGGCCACCACCACGTTGGTGAACGGCGGCGCGACGGCTTCGACTTCCTCGACTTCCAGGCCGGACATCGTCAGCAGGTGCGACAGCTCATCCGAAGTCATCTTCGGATCGACCATCGAACGGAGCCAGTTTTCGGAGAATTGCATATTCTTTGCCTTCTTCTAAGGTCGAGGTATCAATTGAACTGCTTCAGGAAACGCAGGTCGCCTTCATAGAAGAGGCGCAGGTCGTTGATCCCATAACGCAGCATGGTCAGGCGCTCGAGGCCGGAGCCGAACGCGAAACCGATGAATTTTTCCGGGTCCAGGCCGAAGTTGCGCACCACGGTCGGGTGGACCTGGCCGGCGCCCGACACCTCGAGCCAGCGGCCCTTGAGCGGACCGGAGCCGAAGGCAATGTCGATCTCGGCCGAGGGTTCGGTGAACGGGAAGTAGGACGGACGGAAACGCACCTGCAGGTCGTCGGTCTCGAAGAAGGCCTTAACGAAGTTCAGGTACACGCCTTTCAGGTCGGCGAAGCTGATGTCCTCGCCGATCCACAGGCCTTCGACCTGGTGGAACATCGGCGAGTGGGTGGCGTCGCTGTCGACCCGGTAGGTGCGGCCCGGCGCGATCACCTTGATCGGCGGGGTGTGGGTGCGCGCGTAGCGCACCTGCATCGGGCTGGTGTGGGTGCGCAGCAGCAGCGGCTTGCCGGTGCTATCATTGCCTTCGATGTAGAAGGTGTCCTGCATCGAACGGGCCGGGTGGTTTTCCGGGCTGTTCAGGGCGGTGAAGTTGGTCCAGTCGGTTTCGATCTCGGGGCCATCGGCCACATCGAAGCCGATCGAGCGGAAGATCTGCTCGACGCGCTCCCAGGTGCGCATCACCGGGTGGATGCCGCCCTTGGCGCGGCCACGGCCCGGCAGGGTCACGTCGATCGCTTCCAGGTTCAGGCGCGCTTCCAGCTGGGCGTTGGCCAGGGCGTCGCGGCGGGCGGTCAAGGCCCCTTCGATTTTTTCCTTGGCGGCGTTGATCAGGGCGCCCTGCGCCTTGCGCTGCTCGGGGTCGAGCTTGCCCAGGCCCTTCATCAGGTCGGTGACTTGCCCGGTCTTGCCCAGGTACTTGGCTTTGGCGTTTTCGAGCGCGGCCGCATCGGGCGCGGCGGTGAAATCGGCCTGTGCAGCGGAGACGAGATCTTCCAGCGATTGCATCTTGTTCTTTTCCTGTTTGTCGGTGGCAGGAGCCACAATCAAAAACGGGGCACAGGTTCTGCAACCGTGCCCCGCTCTTTTTGCGCTCCCGTTGCCGGGAACGCTGGTCTTGCTAGCAGACTGACTATTAGGCAGCCAGCTTGGCCTTGGCGGCGGTGACAATCGCGGCGAATGCCGGCTTGTCATGCACTGCCATGTCGGCCAGGACTTTACGGTCCAGTTCAATCCCGGACTTCTTCAGGCCGTTCATGAAGGCGCTGTAGGTCATGCCGTGCGAACGCGAAGCCGCGTTGATACGGGTGATCCACAGTGCGCGGAAAACGCGCTTCTTGTTACGACGGTCGCGGTAGGCGTACTGGCCAGCGCGCATGACTGCTTGCTTGGCAATACGGAATACCTTGCTGCGACGGCCGCGGTAGCCTTTAGCAAGTTCAAGGACCTTCTTGTGACGGGCACGTGCAGTAACCCCACGTTTTACTCGAGGCATGGTAGCTCCCTTTGTAGTTGATTAGTGAGATTAAGCGGAAGGCATCATGCGGAGAACGCTCGTGACGTCCGACGCATTGATGTTACGGGTGCCGCGCAGTTGACGCTTGTTCTTGGTGGTCTTCTTGGTCAGGATGTGACGCTTGAACGCCATACCCGACTTGACGGTACCGCCCGGACGCACGCGAAAACGCTTCTTCGCGGAGCTTTTGGTTTTCATTTTTGGCATAGTATTCTGCCCTGTTACGGACAGCCTCTATACGACAGGATTGCAGGTGGCGGCAACGCCGCTCTTGGATGCCTGCTTTCACTTGTCTTGCAGCCGACGACACTACCTGCCGACTACAACCTGCTGGTTAAAAACAGGAACCGCAGATGATAGCACAGCTTTGGGCCGAATGCTCGCCAGCATCGACAGGTTTTACGGCGCGGCGGGCCCGGCGTCGCTGCCGGCGCATAAACGAACGCGGGCCGGGCCCGGTCCAGCACAAGCTGGAACCCGGACCCGGCCCGGCAATCTGACGGTGCGAAGAATTATTTCTTCTTCTTCGGTGCAACGATCATGATCATCTGGCGCCCCTCGAGCTTCGGGAACTGCTCGACCTGGCCCACTTCCTCGAGGTCGCCGCGCAGGCGTTCGAGCATGCGCATGCCGATGTCCTGGTGCGCCATCTCGCGGCCACGGAAACGCAGCGTGATCTTGGTCTTGTCGCCGTCCTCCAGGAACTTGATGAGGTTGCGCAGCTTGATGCTGTAGTCGCCCTCATCGGTACCGGGACGGAACTTGACTTCCTTGACCTGGATGATCTTCTGCTTCAGCTTGGCTTCGTGGGCCTTCTTCTGCTCCGAATACTTGAACTTGCCGTAGTCCATCAGACGGCACACCGGCGGGCTCGCATTCGGTGCGATTTCCACCAGGTCAACGTTCTTTTCCTCGGCCAGGCGGAAGGCTTCCGCCAGGCTCACGATGCCCAGCGGCTCGTTGTCCACGCCATTGAGGCGCATTTCCGGATAGGTGATCTCGCCGTTGATGCGATGCTGTTTGTCAGTAGCTATGTCTATTCCTTTGAAAGTATGATATTTGGCCGTCGATTATTTCGCCTTGGCAGCGATCTCGCCTACCAGGCGCTCCACGAGCGCGTCGATCGGCATGACGCCGAGGTCGACATTACCGCGGGCACGCACGGCCACCGTATTCGCTTCTCGTTCCTTGTCGCCAACTACCAGAATGTACGGCAGTTTTTGGACGGAATGTTCACGAATTTTATAAGTAATCTTCTCGTTCCGCAAATCAGCGTGAACGCGCACGCCCGCCGCGCGCAGCCTGGACTCGACTTCCTTCACATAATCCGCCTGCGCATCCGAGATATTCAGGACGGCCACCTGCACCGGCGCCAGCCACAGCGGCAGCGCGCCGGCATAGTTCTCGATCAGGATGCCGATGAAGCGCTCCATCGAGCCGACGATCGCGCGGTGCAGCATGACCGGCACCTTGCGGGTGTTGTCTTCCGCGACATATTCGGCGCCCAGGCGGCCCGGCATCGAGAAGTCGACCTGCATGGTGCCAACCTGCCATGGGCGGCCCAGGCTGTCCTTCAGGTGGTACTCGATCTTGGGGCCGTAGAAGGCACCCTCGCCCGGCAGCTCGGTCCATTCCACGCCGCAGCCGCGCAGGGCCGAACGCAGGGCTTCCTCGGCCTGGTCCCACACCTCGTCGGAACCGATGCGGTTTTCCGGACGCAGGGCGATCTTGACGTCGATGTTGTCGAAGCCGAAGTCCTCGTAGACCTTCATGGCCTGGGCGTGGAAGGCCACGACTTCCGGCGCAATCTGCTCTTCGGTGCAGAACACGTGGCCGTCATCCTGGGTGAAGCCGCGCACGCGCATCAGGCCATGCAGCGCGCCCGAGGACTCGTTGCGGTGGCACTGGCCGAACTCACCGTAGCGCAGCGGCAGGTCGCGGTAGGAACGCAGGCCGGCGTTGTAGATCTGCACGTGGCCCGGGCAGTTCATCGGCTTGAGGGCATAGGTGCGGCTCTCCGACTCGGTCGTGAACATGTTTTCACGATAGTTGTCCCAGTGGCCGGTCTTCTGCCACAGGGTGACGTCGATGATCTGCGGCGCCTTGACTTCGCTGTAGCCGGTGCTCTGGTAGGTCTTGCGCATGTACTGCTCGACCTGCTGCCAGATGGTCCAGCCCTTCGGATGCCAAAAGATCAGGCCCGGGGCCTCGTCCTGGAAGTGGAAGAAGTCCAGCTGCTTGCCGAGCTTCCTGTGGTCGCGCTTCTCGGCTTCTTCCAGCATGTGCAGGTACTGTTCCTGGTCTTCCTTCTTCGCCCAGGCGGTGCCGTACACGCGCTGCAGCATCTCGTTCTTCGAGTCGCCGCGCCAGTAGGCGCCGGCCAGCTTCATCAGCTTGAACACTTTCAGCTTGCCGGTCGAGGGCACGTGCGGGCCGCGGCACAGGTCGGTGAAACCGCCCTGCTCGTACAGCGACACATCCTCGTTCGCCGGGATCGAGGCGATGATCTCGGCCTTGTAGTCTTCGCCGATCGACTTGAAGTAGCTGACAGCTTCGTCGCGCGGCAGCACCTTGCGGGTGACCGGCTGGTCCTTCTTGGACAGTTCCTGCATTTTCTTTTCGATCGCCGCCAGGTCGTCCGGGGTGAACGGGCGCTTGTACGAGAAGTCGTAGTAGAAGCCGTTCTCGATGACCGGGCCGATGGTGACCTGCGCTTCCGGGAACAGCTCCTTGACCGCGTGCGCCAGCAGGTGGGCGGTCGAGTGGCGGATGACCTCCAGCCCATCGGGATCGCGGTCGGTGACGATCGCCAGGTCGGCGTCGGACTCGATCAGGAAGGAAGTGTCGACCACCTTGCCGTCGACCTTGCCGGCGAGCGCGGCCTTGGCCAGGCTCGGGGCAATGTTCTGGGCAACCTGGGCGACGGTGACGGGACCATCGAACTGACGGCTGGAGCCATCGGGAAGTCGAACGTTGAGCATACTGTTCTCCAATGTGGCGCCGCGCGCCGCTAAAAATTGAAACTGCCGGAAGACGAATTCTTTGGACGAAAAAAAACGCGCACCAGGCGCGTTTGTTTCAGTGTGTTGAGCAAAAGAACACCATACCGCGTCTAGCGATTCCCCCACAACCAAGTCGTAGTTCGCGGTGTCATAACCGTCGGTGCCTTTCTCGCTCTTACTGGGTATTGCTGAGTATTCTGGTGGGCGGTGCAGAATTCGAATC
>NZ_JAIWIA010000043.1 GCF_020176695.1 Massilia sp. MS-15
AGTCGTAGTTCGCGGTGTCATAACCGTCGGTGCCTTTCTCGCTCTTACTGGGTATTGCTGAGTATTCTGGTGGGCGGTGCAGAATTCGAATCTGCGACCCCTTGGATGTCGACCAAGTATTCTAACCAGCTGAACTAACCGCCCGATCCCCGCATTATAGGGAGCGCACGAGGCTTAGGCAAGTCTTGCGCCCAAAAAAGTGTTAGCGCTAAGTAGTAATGTCCCCTCTCCGCTAAGTAGAGATGTCCCCTAGGATGCGTTCCAGGGGAGGATGGGATAGTGATCGAGATGACGGCCAAGGACGTGCTGCGTAGCCA
>NZ_JAIWIA010000044.1 GCF_020176695.1 Massilia sp. MS-15
TCTCTTGTATAAATGCGTAATTAGGCATCGCCGCGCATCTGCTGAAGGGTGGTAATCCCCCGGTAATCCCCCCATTTTTAGAGCACGCTAAAAGTAGAGGTTAAGCGGCGAGTGCCAGTTTCTGTTTTGGCGTGATACCGCCGAGCGCCATGTTGGGCCGATCGTGATTGTAGGTCCACAGCCAGTTGGTGGCAAACTCCTGGATCTCCTCGAGGGTTTCAAACAGGTGATGGGCCAGCCAGTCATAGCGAACCGTCCTGTTGTAGCGTTCAACGTAAGCGTTCTGCTGGGGCTGTCCAGGCTGGATGAAATCAATGCGGATGCCGCGCCTGGCCGCCCATGCCAAGGTCACTGCGCTGATGTATTCAGGGCCGTTGTCGCACCGGATCGCTGCCGGCTTGCCGCGCCATTCGATGATCCGGTCAAGCGAGCGTATCACGCGTTCGGACGGCAGCGAGAAGTCGACTTCGATGCCCAGGCCTTCGCGGTTGAAGTCATCGATCACGTTAAACAGACGGATGCTGCGCCCATCGGCGAGCTGGTCGTGCATGAAGTCCATCGACCAGCTCTGGTTGATCGCGGTCGGTACCGCCAGCGGCAGCGGTTTTTCGCGCGACAGGCGATGACGCGGCTTGATGCGCAGGTTCAGCTCGAGCTCGCGGTAAATCCTGTAGACGCGCTTGTGGTTCCATTTGAAGCCTTTAACATTACGCAGGTACAGGAAGCACAGCCCGAAGCCCCAGTTGTTGCGCTGGTTGTTCGTCAGTCGCACCAGCCAGTCGGCAATGAGGACGTTTTCCGCGTCCAGCTTGGCCTTGTAGCGGTAGCAGGTCTGACTGATGCCAAACGCCTGGCACGCCAGCTTGACAGTGGCTGACCGCTCCGTCACGGCCCATTGCGCCATCTCCCGCCGCTGAGATGGCGCTACCATTTTTTTGTGAGTGCCTCCGCAACGATCTCGGCCTTGAGACGCTCCTCGACGTACATCTTCTTGAGGCGCCGGTTTTCCTCCTCCAGCTCCTTCATCCGTGCCATCAACGAGGCGTCCATGCCGCCAAACTTGGAGCGCCACTTGTAGAACGTGGCATTGCTGATGCCGTGCTCGCGGCACAGCTCCGGTACTGGGCTGCCGGCTTCTGCTTGCTTGAGGATGGCGATGATCTGGCTGTCGGTAAAGCGGGACGTCTTCATGTAGAGCTTTCTGTGTCTTAAGTAGAAAATTCTACTTCTGATCGCGCTCTTTTTGTGGGGGGATTACCGGGTCACTATAGTTGTGTATGGTTTTATCATTCAAGTGATAAAACGCATATAC
>NZ_JAIWIA010000045.1 GCF_020176695.1 Massilia sp. MS-15
CATGGTTGCTATAAGTTGCTCTGATAGCGTAAACTGTTGATCTCAAAAGGAAAGAGCAGCGAGAACAAGGTAGCGCGAAGCGCTAGCGACGCACTCATAATCCGTTAGTGCCCGGTTCGACTCTGGGAGGCTTACCAGTATTTCAGTCGCTCCCATCATGCCTCTTTATCATAGGTGGAAGCGACCTCATCTACGACACTATCGTCCACCGCGCGCGCAAACTATGAAAGCAGAGCCGCTCCTCGCGCCCGCGCCTTCATCCCCTCAACCGTATCAATCACATCCCGCACCCGGAACGGTTTAATGAGAATCCGGCTGATCCCGCACGCCCCCAGCACCTGCAACAACTCCGTGTTGCACGACTCCACCAGCACCGCGATCGGCATCGACGCCGCACACGCACAGCCGCCCGAGCGGATCTGCTGGATCAGGGTCAGGCTCCGGTACCCGTCCTCCGGCAAGGGCCATTCCACCGCGATCACCGCAGCGTCAAAACGGCGCTGGCTGCTCATCTGGTGTCCCGTCTGGTAAGTGGCCGCCTCCGTCACCTCGGCCGTGCCAAGGCTGCGCAAGGTCAGCGCCACGGTGCGCCGCAGCAGGTTCTTCGGCTCCACCAGGAGGATGTCGAAGCCTTCCACGCTATGCATCGGTCGTTGCCTCCGGCGCCGTCAGGGCCAGCACAGTCAGGTCGCGCAGGCTGCTCAGGATGGCCTGCCCGACCGTGTCGAGCGTGCGCGGCCGGGTGTCGATCAGGCACAGGGTGCCGATCGCCAGCCCGTCGCGGCAGATCAGCGGCGCGCCAGCGTAGAAGCGGATGTGCGGCGGGCCCAATACCAGCGGATTGTCGTGGAATCGGGCGTCGAGCAGGGCGTCCGGCACCAGCAGGATCTGCCCGCTGTGCAGCGCATGGGCGCAAAAGGAAATGTCGCGCGGCGTCTCGCAGGCCGCCAGGCCAACGCGCGCCTTGAACCATTGCCGCTCGCTGTCCACCAGGCTGATCAGGCAGACCGGCACGTCGAATTCGCTCGCGGCGAAGGCGACGATCTTGTCCAGCCGTTCCTCGGGCGGGGTGTCGAGTAGCAGCAGTTCATGGAGCAGCGCAAGGCGTTCCTGCTCGTTGTCGGGAAAGGTCGGCTTGATCATGGGCGGCAAGGTACGTTCATGTCACGCAACAATAGCCGATTTTGAGCCGGCTCGACAGTGGGACGGGATCAGGATCCGCCGCCCGCCTTGCGGCTGTTCAGCCAGTCGCGCCCGCCCGCGTCCAGGGTCCGTGTGATCACGTCCGCCGGCAGGCTGTACACCGTGGCCCAGGTGGCGCGGCCGTCCGCGCTATTCGATGGAAAGCTCTCGGTCTCGATTGGCCAGTGGTACTTGCGCTTGAGCGCGCGCACGATGGCGGCCAGGGTGATGCGGCCGCGCAGCGGTTCCCTGCCTGCCTGGTCTTCGTTCGACAGCAGCACGGCCAGCACGGCGCCGCGCGCGGTGTTCGGTCCGGGGAATACGGGAGTCTTCTTGGGCATGCGCCGATTGTAGCCCGACCCTAGGGCAGCGCGCGCAGGCTGCCGTCCCGCGCGAGGGCATAACCGGCCAGGTCGCGCGCCAGCGCCAGCGTGCCGGTGTAGTGTGCACGCGCTTCGCGCTCGATGTCGTTCAGGCCGAGGGCACCATCGCGCTCCTCGGCGCGGTCCTGGTAGCGCGGGCTGAAATGGGTCAGGATCAGGTTCGGCACCCCGGCCTCCTGCGCCATGCGCGCCACCATCGCGGCCGAGCTGTGCTGCGGGCCGGGGCCGACCTTGCGCAGCACCTCCTCGGTATAGGTGGCCTCGTGCACCAGCAGGTCCGCGCTGGCGGCTTCCTGCGCCAGCAGGGCGGGCCGGTCGTTGTCCCCGGCGATGATGAGCTTGCGCGGGCGGCGCGGCGCCAGCAGGTAGTCCCCGGCCGTCACCGCGCGGCCATCCGGCAGCAGCACGTCGCGGCCTTGCTGGATCTCGCCCCAGGCCGGCCCGGACGGGATGCCGCCGGCGCGCAGCTTGCCGATGTCGAGCCTGCGTTCGACGGCCGCCTCGGTGAAGCTGTAGCCGTAGCAGGCGATCCGGTGCGAGAGCGCCGTGGCGCGCACCTGCATGTCGGGCAAGACCTCCACGTGCGGCAGGTCTTCCAGCGCCACCCAGACGATCGGATAGGGCAGCGTGAGCTGGCTTGCCTGCATGAT
The DNA here is from genome assembly GCF_020176695.1 of Massilia sp. MS-15. Taxonomy (GTDB): domain Bacteria; phylum Pseudomonadota; class Gammaproteobacteria; order Burkholderiales; family Burkholderiaceae_D; genus Telluria; species Telluria hydrophila. Next base: position 2,216 of record NZ_JAIWIA010000045.1, read on the forward strand.
GCATTCGATCATGCCGCGCAGCGGCGGCGGGCCGACGATCGTCATCGGCTCGCTGCGGCCCAGCATGCCGGCGCTGGCCAGCAGGCCGGGCAGCCCGTAGCAGTGGTCGCCGTGCAGGTGGGTGATGAAGATCGCGCGCAGGCTCACCGGCGACAGCCGGGTGCGCAGCAGGCGGTGCTGGGTGCCTTCGGCGCAGTCGACCAGCACCCAGTGCTTCGCGCCTTCGCTGCGCAGGGCGGTTGCCGTCATGTTGCGGCTCCGGGTCGGGGTGCCGGAGGAAGTGCCGAGGAACTGGATTTCCATTGCGGGGTAACGGGTCAGGGCGCGCGGCGCCGGGTTGGCACGAAGCGCCACAGGTAGAGGCTGACGCCGGCGCCCAGCACGGCCAGCATGGCCGGCAGCGCCGTGCCGTCCACGCGCCCCATCGCCAGCAGCAGCGAGGTCCACAGCATGACGGTGGCGAGGATCTTCGCGCCCAGCGGAATGCCGAGCCCGGCCTCGAAATCGCGCAGGTAGGGGCCGAGCACGCGGTGCGACAACAGCCAGCGGTGCAGGCGCTCGGAGCCGCGCGCGAAGCACCACGACGCCAGCAGCAGGAAGGGCGTGGTGGGCAGCAGGGGCAGGAACAGGCCGAGGATCCCCAGGGCCAGCGCCAGCGCGCCCGCCAGGTTGTAGAGCGGTTTCATGGGTTCACTCTAGCATGCAGGAGCAGGCAGGAGAAGGCAGAAGCATGCGGACAAGGCCCGGCACGACGGCGAAAGAATATTTCAAAAATTCCAATAAAATGAAGGATTATTTCATCGCGTGCCGTGGGACGCACTGTAGGCCCGGCTGCTCAGTGCAGGGCCGCCACCGGCGCTGGCGCTGGCGCCACATGGCGCGGCAGGTAGATCGTCACTGTCGTGCCCTGGCCAGGCGCGCTGGCCAGGCGGATGTCGCCGCCGCTCTGGCGTGCGAATCCGTGCGCCATCGACAGGCCCAGGCCCGTGCCCTTGCCCTCCGGCTTGGTGGTGAAGAAGGGCTCGAAGGCGCGCTCCATCACTTCCTGCGGCATGCCGTGGCCGTGGTCGGCCACCGCCACCGTCACGTAGTCGCCGGGCGCCAGGTCGGCGTCGCCCTCCACATGCGCGTTGCCCAGCGTGAGTACGATGCGCCCATTGCCGTCCATCGCGTCGCGCGCGTTGATGACCAGGTTGAGCAGCACGTGTTCGAGCTGGTTCGGGTCCACCAGGGTCGGCCACAGGTCGGGCGGCACCCGCTTTTCCAGGGTGATGTGGTCGCCCGCCGCGCGCTGCACCAGGCTGTCCATGCGTTCCAGCAGGGCGTCCACCTGCACTTCGAGCGGGTGCAGGGGCTGGCGGCGCGCGAAGGCCAGCAGCTGGCTGGCCAGCTTGGCGCCGCGCTCGACCGCGTCGAGGATGCTGAGCAGGCGCTTGCGCTGGCTGGAGTCGGCGCGCAGGATCAGCTGCACGTTGGCGCTGATGATGTGCAGGATGTTGTTGAAGTCGTGCGCCACACCGCCGGTGAGCTTGCCGACCGCTTCCAGCTTCTGGGCGCGCGCCAGGGCCTGGCGCGCTTCGATCAGGCCCTGCTGGCGCTGCTGCTCGCGCGCCTCCGCTTCCTTGCGCTGGGTGATGTCGCGCACGAAGGCGGTGGCGCCGAAGCCCTGGCCGACCGGCAGGCGCGCCACCGTCACCTCGGCCGGGATGCGGCGGCCCGCGCGGTCGAGCACCTGCAGTTCGGTCGGCGCGCCCAGCATGGCGCAGCCGCCACCGCGCGCGTGGACCGCGAAGGCGGCGCGGAAGGCGGCGCGGGCCGGTTCCGGCAGCAGTTCGGCGGCGTCGCGGCCGATGGCCTGGGCCGCGTTCCAGCCGAACAGCTGGCTGGCGCCGGCATTCCAGTCGGTGATCCGGCCGCCGGCATCGACGGCGACGAAGGCGTCGGGCGCGTTTTGCAGGATCACCTGGATGCGCTTCTGCTCGGCGGCGATCTGGTCGTGCGACTGGCGCAGCTCGAGCGTCATGGCCTGCGCCAGCTGCAGCGCGCGGCGCCGCTCGCTGGCCAGCAGCCATACCACCACGCTCAGCATCAAGCCGAGGGCGAGGCCGGTAATCGCCACCAGGCGCGGACGGGTACTGTCCAGGCTGGCCTCGAGGGCCGCGCTGGAGCGCATGCTGATGGTCCAGGTGCGTCCGCCCGGCAGCACCTGGGAGCTGGCGCTCAGCCGGGCCCGGTGGCCGGACGCGTTCGGCGAGCGGTACAGCAGGGTACTGTCGCCGGCCGGCTCGCCGTCGTGGATCTCGATGTCGAGGTCGGTGGAATGGGCGCCACCGAGGCTGCGCATCAGGTCGTCCATGCGGAAGGGCGCATACACCCAGCCGACGATCGCCGCGCGGCGCTGCTCGACGGTGCCGGCCAGTTGCCCGGCGCGGTACACCGGCAGGTACATCAGGGCGCCGGCCTGCTGGCGGCCGGGACCGCCCGCCGCGCCTTCCTGCACCAGCACCACCTTGCCGCTCAGCGCCGCCTGGCCGCTGTCGCGTGCGCGCTCCATCGCGGTGCGGCGCACCGGCTCGCTGAACATGTCGTAGCCGAAAGCGCGCAGGTTGCGTCCGCCAAAGGGTTCGATGTGGGTGATCGCGGTATAGGTGGCGCGCGCGTCCGTGGGGCGGATCCGGTACTCGGGGAAGCCCTGGCGCCGCATGGCGGCCTCGTGCGCGGCGAGGCCGCCGGCCGGCACGATGGTGGCGATGCCGAGCGCCTCCATGCCGGGGAAGGCTTCGTCCAGGCGCAGCAGCCGGTAGTAACGCTCCCAGGCGGCCTGGTCGAGTTCGACCGATCCGCGCAGGAAACCGCGCGCGCCGCGCAGCACCTGTTCATAGACTGCCATCCGGCGGCCAATGCTGTACACCATGTCGCGGGTACGGTAGTCGAAGGTCTCGCGCAGCTGGCGCTCGGCGGTGCGCGAGGTGCTGGTCCAGGCGGCGAAGGTCGCCACCGCCGTGACCAGGAATACCAGCATCGCCAGCAGCAGCGGCAAATGCCCGGAACCGGGCAGGGGAATGCGGCTGCTGGGCATGGCGGGAAACTGGGATTGCGGCATCGCTTGAACGCGCGGGGGCGTGATGGGCCAGGTTGATCGGAAACGCGCGGAAAGACGGTAGGATACGCATCCTGGCTGTGTCAGGGCGCACGCCACTTTGCGCGTTTGGCAATAGTATTATCTTTCATAATTATTTCAATGCAATTTCCTGATGTAGTAACACGCCTGCTTGCGTGCATTCGGGCGCCGCAGCGCGCATGAGACCGGCTCCTGCGATGGGATCGTGGCTGCGGCTGCACTGGCCGCTGGCGCTGCCGGGCGGCGTTCTGGCGCTGGGCCTGCTGTGGGGCATGCTGGCGCCGCTGCGCGGGGGCAGCCATGAACTGCCGCTGGAGCTGGGCACGGCGCACGCCCCGCACACGCTGCGCCTGACCCTGGGCGTGCAGGATGTGCTGTTGCTGCGCAATGCCGGCCGGGTGCCGCTGGTATGCGGGCCGGTCCAGCTGGCGCCGGGCGCCGACATGCGCCTGCCGGTGGAGGCGCCCGGCGAGCAGCGCATGTCCTGTCCGGCGCTGCCCGGCGGCAGCCTGCTGCTGCGCGTGGTGCCGATGCCCGATCCGGGCTGGGACCGGCTGCGCTGGCGGCTGGACAGCCTGTCGGAGGCGATCCGGACCCTGCCGGTGCGGCGTCCGGAATAGCGGGATCTTCGGCGCCAATCGTGCTGCCATCCCGACTGCGATTCTGTCATCATGGGATCATGTCGACGATTTCCTTGCCCTTGTTCCCGCTCGGTACGGTATTGTTTCCGGACGGGGTGCTGCCGCTGCAGGTGTTCGAGGTCCGCTACCTCGACATGATCAGCCGCTGCCTGACGGAAGACCTGCCCTTCGGGGTGGTGCTGCTGACCCAGGGGCATGAGGTGCGCCAGCCGGAGGGCGAGCCGGAGCGCTTCGCCGCCGCCGGCACCATCGCTTCCATCACCGAAACCACCACCGCCTCGCCCGGCCTGCTTCAGGTGCTGTGTCGCGGCGGTGCGCGCTTCACGGTCCTGACCGCCGAGCAGCGCCTGAACGGCCTGTGGATGGCCGAGGCCGAACTGGTCGAGGGCGACCAGGCGGTCAAGGTGCCGTCCGAACTGCAAGGCGCTGCCGACGCGCTCGACCGCGTGCTGTCCTCGCTGCACGACGTGCCGCGCCACCGCTGGCCGGTGCAGCCGCCATTCCGCCTCGACGATTGCGGCTGGGTGGCGAACCGCTGGTGCGAATTGCTGCCGCTGCCGAACCAGCAGAAGCACCAGATGCTCATGCTCGACAATCCCGTGATCCGCCTGGAACTGCTGCATGATGTGCTGGACGAACATGGACTGATCACTTCCTAGCCTTGCGTGTGCCGGAATGACTTTCTCGGACGACCTCCTGATAGCGTACATCAACGGCGAGCTCGCCGCGCCGGCCCGCGTGGCGGTTGAGCGCGCCCTGCAGGCCGACCCGGTGCTGGGCGCCCGCATCGCCCAGCTGCGGCGCGAAGGCGGCCGGGGCATCCACATCCTGAACGTGTCGGCGAATGGCCACGACGGACGCCAGCAGCGCGCGCCGCCGCCCGGCGGCGCCAAGGTGGTGCACCTGGACGCCGTGCGCCCGGGGCGCGCCATGGGGCCGCCGCAGCCGCGTGCCGCGCCGCCGGCCTGGACGCTGCGCCACTGGCTGGCACTGGGCGCCGCGCTGCTGTCCGGGGCTGGCGCCGGCATCCTCGGCTGGCAGGCGCTGCGGCCCGATCCCGGCCTGGTCATGCTGGAAGCGGGCGACGGCGCCCTGGTGGCGCGCGGCCGCCTGTTCGACGCCCTCGGCAAGCAACTGGCCAACCCCGGGCCGTCCGAGACCGGGGTGCGCATCGGCATCAGCTTCGTGGCCCGGGACGGCGGCTATTGCCGCAGCTTCGTGGTCGATACCACCGCCGGCCTGGCCTGCCGCAAGGGCGGACGCTGGACGATTCCGGTGCTGGTCCAGCCGCATGCCGGCGCCGCCTGGCTCGATGGCAGCAGCCTGCCGCCCGCGGTGCAGGCGGCAATCGACGCCCGCATCGCCGGCGCCGCCCTCGATCCGGCTGCCGAGCGCGCGGCCCAGCAGCGCGGATGGATGCCCTGAGCGGGCCGGCGCTCGCCCCGTCTTTGCCCGGCATGAGCGGCACCGGAACAGGACCTTATATACAGGGGGGGCGATTTCAGGTATCGTGTAGCCCGCTAAAGTGCCTCTACGTCCGCCCAGTCGTGCCCCCCGGGGCTTGCGGCGCCTTCGCGGACATCGCGGTCCGGTCGCCGGTCCGCCGTCCCATCTGGAAGCTTCCAGCGCAGCCGATCCGGGCCGTGCAGGCGTGCCCGCAGGCGGTGCCGTAGAGCTAACGAAATACTGTCCAACAAGAATATGTCTGATATCCAGAATACGCCCGCCAGCGCGGGCTCGGCCGACGAGGCCGACATCACCCTGGCGACGCCCGTCGAGCAGGTCAAGGCCGACGAAGCGCCGACCGTGCGCTTCGCCGACCTCGGCCTGGCGCCGGAAATCCTGCGCGCGCTGACCGACCAGGGTTACGAGCACCCGACCCCGATCCAGGCCAAGGCGATCCCGCTGGTGCTGCAGGGCCGTGACGTGATGGGCGCGGCCCAGACCGGTACCGGCAAGACCGCCGGTTTCTCGTTGCCGATCATCCAGCTCCTGATGGCGCATGCCAACAGCAGCATGTCGCCGGCGCGCCACCCGGTGCGCGCGCTGGTGCTGACCCCGACCCGCGAACTGGCGGTGCAGGTGGCCGACAACGTCGCGGCCTACGCCAAGCGCACGCCGCTGCGTTCCACCGTCGTGTTCGGCGGCATGGACATGAAGGGCCAGACCACCATCCTCAAGGGTGGCGTCGAGATCGTCATCGCCACGCCGGGCCGCCTGCTCGACCACGTCGAGCAGAAGAACGTCAACCTGTCGCAGGTGCAGATGCTGGTCATGGACGAAGCCGACCGCATGCTCGACATGGGCTTCCTGCCCGACCTGCAGCGCATCATCAACCTGCTGCCGAAGCAGCGCCAGAACCTGATGTTCTCGGCCACCTTCTCGCCCGAGATCAAGAAGCTGGCGAACAGCTTCCTGAACAGCCCGGTGCTGATCGAAGTGGCGCGCAGCAACGCCACCGCCGACAGGGTCACGCAGGTCGTGTACAAGGTCGACGAGGAACTCAAGCGCGACGTGGTCGAGCACATCATCCGCGAGCGCAACCTGAAGCAAGTGATCGTGTTCTCGAACACCAAGATCGGCGCCTCGCGCCTGTCGCGCCACCTGGAGCAGAAGGGCATCAAGGCCTCCGCGATCCACGGCGACAAGACCCAGCAGGAACGCATGGCCGCCCTCGACGCCTTCAAGGGCGGCGCGATCGAGGTGCTGGTCGCCACCGACGTGGCCGCGCGCGGCCTCGACATCTCGGACCTGCCTTGCGTGATCAACTACGACCTGCCCTACAACGCCGAAGACTACGTGCACCGCATCGGCCGTACCGGCCGCGCCGGCGCTTCGGGCGACGCGCTGTCGGTGTACTCGGACAAGGACGAGCGCCTGCTGGCCGACATCGAGAAACTGATCAAGCAGACCATCACGCGCGGCGAGCTGCCGGGCTTCGTGGCGCCGTCGAGCCGTCCGCACGGGGCGCGCGAAGGTGGGCGCGAAGGTGGACGCGAAAGCGGCCGCGACTTCGCGCGCGACGGCGAACGCCGTGGACGCCGCGAGGATGCCCCGGCGCGCACCGACCGTGCGCCACGCAGCGGCGGCTATGGCCCGACGCCACGCCGCGAAAAGGTCGATCCCTGGTTCCTCAAGCCCTACGAGCCGTCCAGCGCGGCGCGCAAGGAAACCGTCACGCCGACGTCAGCCGCCAAGCCGGGCAAGCAGAAGCTGGCTTTCCTGCTGGGCGGCGGGCCGCGCGACAACGCCTGAGGCGCTTTGCAAGGGCGTTCAAATCACGGTACTGCGGCCCGCGCAGCGATTCCTATCTCAACGATGACCGCGTGGGCGGGACAACCTGCCCACCTACGGATGAGCAATGCCGCCCGGGCAGCTGCTATCTGACCCTTAAGCCGCCCTGCGCGCGTGCAGGGCCGCCTGCACCCGCTCCAGCAAATCCTGGTGCTGGTAGGGCTTGGCCAGCACATCCAGCGAGCGGTCGCGCGCGCCGCGCGCCGGTAGCTCGTCCATGTAGCCGGTGGTCACCAGCACCGGCATCCCGGGCCGTGCCGCGTGCACCTGCTCGATCAGTTCCAGCCCATTCATCCCGCCCGGCATGATCACGTCGGTGAACAGCAGGTCCACCGCTTCCCGCTCCAGCAGCTCGAGCGCGCGTTCGCCGCTCGGCGCCGACAGCACCTCGTAGTCGGCCGCCGCCAGCATGGCCTCGGCCAGCTCGCGTACGTCCTCGTTGTCTTCCACCACCAGGATGCGGCACTTGCGGTCCGGGGCACAGGGCGCCGCCGCAGGGCGCCCGCCACCGGCGCCCTCGTGCCTGGCGTGCCGGTCCGCCGGGAAGACCATGCGCACCAGGGTGCCGCGCCCGGGCTCGCTCTCGATGTCGAGCCGCCCGTGCGACTGCTGCACGAAGCCATGCACCATCGCCAGGCCCAGGCCGGTGCCCATGCCCTTGGTGGTGAAGAAGGGTTCCGTCGAGCGCTTGAGCACGTCGGGCGCCATGCCTTCGCCCTCGTCGCGGACGCAGATCGCCACATACTCGCCCGGCGGCAGCCGGCTGGCGGCGCGCCGTGTCTCGTCCACCACCGCCGTGCCCACCGTGACCACGCCGCCGCCCGCCATGGCGTCGCGCGCATTGATCACCACGTTGAGCAGCGCCATCTCGAGGTAGGTCGGGTCGATCGAGCAGGCGGGCAGGCCGGGCCGCAGGTCGAGCCGCAGTTCGACCTGCTCGCCCAGGGTGCGCACCAGCATGTCGGAAAAGTCCAGCACCAGCGTGTTCAGGCTGACCTGCCGGTGCTCGAGGCGCTGCTTGCGCGCAAAGCTCAGCAGCTGCTGGGTAAGCTTGCCGGCCTGCATGGTGGCACGCTGGGCGCGCCGGATCGGTTCGGCCGCCGCGGTCTGGCCCGCGACCAGCAGGGCCAGGTCGAGGTTGCCGTTGATGACCTGCAAGAGGTTGTTGAAATCGTGCGCCATCCCGGCCGAGAGCTGGCCGATGGCTTCCATCTTCTGGGCCTGCAGGTTCGATTCCAGCATGCTGCGGCGCTCGGTGATGTCCATCTGCGAGGCGAAGAAATACAGCAGCCTGCCTTCCTGGTCGAAGATGGGGCCGATGAACAGGGCGTTCCAGAAGGCCTCGCCGTCGGCCTTGTAGTTGAGGATGTCGACCGCCACCGCGCGCTGTTCCTGCAGCGCGCGCCGCACTTCGGCCACGGTGGCGCGGTCGGTGTCCGCGCCCTGCAGGAAGCGGCAGTTGCGGCCGATGACGTCCTGTTCCCGGTAGCCGGTGAGGTCGAAGAAGGCGCCGTTGGCGAAGACGATCGGATTGTCTTCCTTGTTGGGGTCGGTGACGACCATCGGCATGCGCGTCATCTCGACGGCGGCGAAGAAGATGTTGCCGCGTTCGTCCAGCCCGCCGTGGCCGATGTAGCCGGCCTGCCAGTGGTTCACGCCCGGGCCGCCGGTCGGCGAGATGGCATTGCCTTCGACTTCGCCGACCGCCTGCACCCCGGCGCTCTGGCCGCCGCCCTGCACGTCGAGCGGCCTGCCGCGCTGTTCCTCTTTGTCCGATCCTGTCGCCATCGTGTGTCCCGAGCAATGGCCGCAAGCGCGGCCGGTTCCGGGTTCACTCTATCCGCGCGCGGCCAGGCATTCCGTACGTGAGCGCACACAGCGGCCGGGCCAGGCGCACCGCTTGATCCCGGTTAACGCGCGGCTTCGACCCTGGCACTGCCGTCGGTGATGACGATCTCGCCGATGCCGATGCCGAGCGGGCGCGTATCGCCGGGCTGGCCGCGCTCGGCCGGGGACACCGGCTGCGGTACCTCGATCACCAGCGTGCGGGCCGTGCCGTCGGTGTCGAAATGCAGGGCGAACTCGCGCATGTGCCAGCCGACCCGGAACTCCTTGCTGACGCCGCCGACGCGGGCCTGGAAGGGCAGCTGGGCGTTGACGTCATAGGCGCGCGCATTGAACAGCACGCCCACCCGGCGCGGCAGCGGCCTGGCGAAATGGAACACGACCTGCTTCGCATCCGACCAGCGGCCCCAGGGCTCGATGCGCGACAGGCCCTCGATGCCGGTCAGCACCGCCGGGTCGGGCGGCAGCGCCAGGTTGATCCGGTTCAGCGTGGTTCCCGGATCGGGCAGCCGCACCACCGAGTACCAGGGCGTGCGCTGCAGGGTCAGGACTTCGTCCGGCACCGTGAAGTCGCCCAGCAGGACCATCCATTTCTTGTTCAGCGGCAGCTGGTATTCCGCCAGCGGGCCGAAGCCCTCGTAGCTCAGCAGCGTCGTGTCGGGGTGGTCGATGTGGAACTGGGCGCGGATCATCAGGCTCAGGTCGAGGCCGGCGATCACCACCTCGCCGCGCTCGGCCGCCGGCACATGCTCGCGCGTGAACACGGCCGCCATGTCGGTCGGGGTGGGGGTGCGCAGGGTCGCCAGGTGGCGGTCCACGCCCTGGTAGCTGGCCGCATAGGCCGCCGGCAGGGCCAGGCACACGAACAGCAGCGGGGCCAGCCGCGTTCCTGCCCACCCGCGCAATTGGACCCTTGCCGCCCAGCCCAGCAGCAGCAGGAGCTGCAGGCCGACCAGGATGCGGAAAGACTTGCCGGCGAGGTTGATGCCGAAGATGTCGGGGCCGTCCACCACGTTCATCGTATAGCCCTGCAGCCGGCTCAGCGCGAACAGCAGGGTCGCGCCCAGCAGCGCCGCCAGCGCCCAGCGCAGCCACGGGTGGCGCGGCGCGGCCGTGGCCTGCCCCGGCGCCACCGCGGCCGCGGCCACCACGGCCAGCAGCGGGAACACGAAGCTGTAGTAGCGCAGGTGCAGGCGAAAGCCCTCGCGGCTGCCGGGCACGTGCAGGCCGGCCGTGTACATCACCGTCAGGCCGGCGGCCGCGCCCAGCATCAGCAGGGTGTACAGGTGCAGCAGTTCGCGCCGTGCGGTGGCGGGGTCGTGCGCGGCAGCCGCCTGCGCGCCGCGCCAGGACAGCAGGCGCGCGCCCAGCGCATGTCCCAGGATCGCCAGCGGCAGGCCGTACACCAGGGCCAGCGTCATCAGGTGGCCGCGCGCGTTCACCGAGGCCGCCGCCAGCAGGGCCAGGCGGTCCACGCCCAGCTTCGTCGACTCGTAGAAATAGCCGAAGATGCTCAGGCCGTTCTTGCCGGCGAACACATAGCCGAGGCCGAACTTGAGCGCGAAGGTGAGGGCCGCCGCCAGCGCCGCCATCGCCAGGCCGCGCAACAGCCAGGCGCCGCCGCGCTGGTGGCTGGACAGCAGCAGGAAGGGGCACAGGGCGGGCAGCAGGAACAGTGCGTGCACTTTTACCAGGCTCATCAGGCCGAGCACGAGGCCGCAGGCCAATGCCTGCACGGCCGGGCGCCAGTCGCTGCCCGTCAGCGCGACCCAGCTCAGCACGCAGAAACCGAAGTAGTACATGGTCTCGGGCATGAAGTAGGCCGTGAAGGAATTGAGCGGCGCCAGCGTGCTCAGCAGCGCTACCACGGCCGCCAGCGGCTTGCTGGCATAGCGGCGGGCGATCAGGTAGACGAAGGGAGCGGCCCCGATGAAGAAAGCCAGGTTGCCCAGGCGCACGCAGTCGAGGAAGCCGGTGCCGCAGGCGCTGCTGGCGCCGAACAGCCACAGGTAGAGATAGGACGGCAGCATCGAGTCGGCCAGTGGCGTCAGGCGCGACATCTTGCTGTAGTACCACTCGTCGGCGAAGACGGAGGGCTGCAGCCCCGTATTGCGCTGGTAGAGGAAGAAGGCGACACCGGCCAGGACCAGGGCCAGCAGCAGGGGCCAGGCCAGCGCGCGCGCAGCCGGACGGGACGTCGTCATGGGCTGGTCCGTCATGGCGCGCTGGTCCTTTCCTCGATGCGCAGGCGGGTCAGCGAAATGCCCAGCGCGCGCGTATCGGTGGAGTTGCCCAGTTCACTCGGGCGCTTCGGATGCGGCACCTCGATGACCAGGCTCTGCTGGCGGCCGTCGGTGTCCAGGTCGAGCACGATCTCGCGCGCTTCCCAGGGCAGGCGGAAGCTGGCCTCGGCTTCGCCCGCGCGCAGCACGAAGGCTTCGCCGATGTTGGGGCCGAAGGCGCCGGCGGTCAGCACCACCGTCAGGCGTGCCGGCAGCGGCCGGGCGAACTGGAGTTCGACCCGCTTGCCTTCCGACCAGCGGCCCCAGGGCTCGACATTGGCCAGCCCGCTGGCGGCCTGCACCAGTTGGCCGGGGCCGGGCGCGACATTGAAGGCATACTCGCCGATGCGGCTGCGCTGCGGGCGCGGCAGCTTGACGATGGCGAAGCCGTCGCCGGCCACGGTCGGCTGCAGGCCTGGCGGCAGCCCGTGGCTGCCGACCGCCACCAGCCAGCGCGCGCCACTGGGCAGGCGGTAGGCTTCGACCGGGGCGCCATCGGGCAGGTCGAGCAGGGTCAGTTCCGGGGTGTCGATGTAGAACTGGGTGCGGAACAGGTCGGCGCCATTCGCGACGATCATGGTGTCGCCGCGCTCGGCCAGTGGAATCGCGTCGCGCGCGGCGAGGCCGGCGCGGTCGGCTGGAGCGGGGGCCGCCAGGTGGCCCAGGTAGGTGCGCACCTCGACGTCGGTCAGGTGCAGCGCCAGCGGCAGGGCCAGCAGCACGAAGCCCCAGGCCGCGGCGCGGCGCCAGCGCAGCCACGCCACCAGCAGCAGGGCCTGCAGCAGGAACAGGGTGATCACCAGGGGTTCGCGCTGTACCAGGGCCGTGAATTCCGGACTGTCGGTGATGCGCGGATCGAAGCCGGGCAGGCGGATCCAGGCCCCCGCCAGCAGGGCGCCCAGCAGCACGACGATGGCCGCCCGCAGCAGGCGGCGCACCGGCTTGTCGTCCTGCGCGCGGGTCGCGGCGGCGCCCACCACCAGCAGCAGCGGCAGCGCGAAGCTGTAGTAGCGCGAATGCAGGCGCAGGCCCTCCAGCGGCCCGTCGTTGGCGATCGAGGCGGTGTACAGCACGGCCAGGCCGAGGGCCGAGCCGAAGCTGAGGGCGGTGAACACGGCGAGCGGCCCGAGCGGATCGGCGGCGCGGTAGGTGGCGGGGCGCAGCAGCGCGTGCAGCAGCGCCGCCAGCGGGAAGGCCAGCAGCACCGCCAGCGCCATCGCATGCCCGCGCGCGCTGACCGAGGCCGGGAACAGGCGCGACAGCAGGCTGTGCTGCGAGGCCGAGCTGGCGCCGGCGCCATAGAAGGCGCCGAACAGGGTCAGGCCGTTCTCGCCCGCCAGCAGCCAGCCGAGCAGGAGCTTGATGGCGGCGGCGGTGAGCGCCGCCAGCAGCGCCGCGCCGACTCCGTGTGCCAGCCAGGGCTGGCGCGTCGGCTGGGCGCGGCTCCAGGCCGCGTACACCAGGAACAGGCACAGGGCCGGCAGCAGGAACACGGCGTGCACTTTTACCAGGCTCATCAGGCCAAGCACGGCGCCAGCGGCCAGCGCGTGACGCCAGGGGCGCCAGGCCATGCCGGCCAGCGCCACCCAGGCCAGCACGGCAAAGCCGAAGAAGTACATCGATTCCGGCATGAAGAAGCTGGTGTACAGGTTCAGCGGCGCGAGCAGGGCCAGCAGGGCCACGGCGCAGGCCAGCGGCGCCGGCACCACGCGCCGCGCGACCAGGTACAGGAAGGGCGCGGCGCCGACATGGAACAGCACGTTGCCGATGCGCGCGCAATCGAGGAAGCCAGGGCCGCAGGCGCTGCTGGCGCTGAACACCAGCAGGTACAGGTAGGAAGGCAGCACCGCTTCGGACAGCGGCACCAGGCGCGCCATCTTGCTGTAGTACCACTCGTCCACGAACACGCCCGGATACAGGCCGAGCGTGCGCTGCATCAGGTACCAGGCCACCAGCGCCATGCCGGCGGCCAGGAGCAGGGCGGGGAGGCGGCTGCGCGCCTGCTTGTCGATGACGGACTGCGTCATTTGAAGATCCAGTATTTGCCGAGCAGGAAGCCGTTGACCGTCACCAGCGGCAGCGACAGCAGCTTCCCGGCCAGCGGGTTGTCCAGTGTGGCCTGGGCCAGCGCGACGCAGCCCAGGGTCAGGAGGTAGTTCAGGCCCACCAGGCACAGGTAGCGCGCCAGGCTGCCCGGATTGGCCGAGGCGGAAAAGGTCACGCCGCTATGGAAGGCGAAGTTGACCAGCAGGCCGGCCGCGAAGCCGGCGCTGGCGGCCGCCGTGTAGTGCATGCCCGCCTGCAGCAGCAGCTGCAGCAGGCCGATGTCCACCAGAGCGCTCAGCACGCCGCCGGTGACGTACAGCAGGAACTGGCGCGAGGCGAATTTCGAAGCGATCCTGGCCGGGCTCATGGTGTGCTGCGGTACAGGGTCTTCTTGTGCAGCGGACGGCGCGGCACCGAGGCCACGTCGTGCGCCAGGAAGGCCAGGATCAGCTGCACGCCCATGATCACCGGCAGCGCCGCCAGCATCACGGTGCCGGCCGGGGTCTCGACGTGCGAGCGGGCCGAGGCGATCCAGTGCGCCAGGCCGTAGCCGGCCCCGAACAGCGTGAGCAGCACGCCCAGCGGCAGCTCGATCGAGGCCACCGACATGTTGCGCAGGTAGTAGTTGTAGAAGATGCGCTTGCCGAAGTTGCGCACGTGCTTGGTGAAGAATTCGGTGACGATCTTCGAGATCTTGAGGTTGCTGACCTCGTCGCCGTACACGGCGTCCATCGGCACGTCGGCCACCACCGCGCCCAGGATGTTCAGGCGGAACAGCATGTCGGATTCGAAGAAGTAGCGCTTGCTGATCTTCTCGAAAGGCAGGTAGCGCGCGCAGTCGGCGTGAATCGCGGTATAGCCGTTGGTCGGGTCGAACAGGTCCCAGTAGCCGGAAGACAGCTTGGTCATCAGCGACAGCACGGCATTGCCGAACAGGCGCAGCGGCGGCATCGCGCCCAGGCGCTCCAGGTTGAAGAAGCGGTTGCCCTTGGTGTAGTCGGCTTCGCCGGCCAGGATCGGGCCGATGAAGGCCGGGATCAGGCTGCCGTCCATCTGGCCGTCGCCGTCGATCTTGACCATCACCCTGGCGCCGTCGGCGATGGCCGCGCGGTAGCCGGTCATCACGGCGCCGCCCACGCCCTGGTTCTCGGCGTGTTCCAGCACCACCACGCGCGGATCAACGCAGTGCTCGCGCACGAAGGCGCCGCTGCCGTCCGGGCACTTGTCGTCGACCACGTAGATGCGGGCGACTTCCGGGCCGATGCCTGCGATCACGCCCAGGATGTGGCGCGTCACCTTGTAGCTGGGGATCACGACCGCGACCGCGTCGGCCGCGTCGCGCGAGGCGGGGGTGAGGGGATGGTTCACGGTAAGGTTGTCGGGAGCGTTCATGGTTTGCCAGGGATTTGACGCACGCTGATCTCGCGCAGGAAGAAGGCGAGCGGGCGCGGGTCGCCCGGACCGGGCGCCTGCGGCGTGGCGTGTTCGAGTTCGATGTCGAGGGTGGCCGCGCGGGCGGCCGGCGGCAGCGGCAGCAGGCCGGCCTGGTCGAGCGCCTGCCAGCCGAGGTCCTGGCCGTTCACGACGACCCGGGTCTGGCGGTTCGGCGCCAGGTAGTGGCCGGCGATCAGGAGGGACTCGGCCGGGCCGCCTTCGAGCTGCAGGCGCACGCGCGAGCGGGTGCCAAGCGACCAGGCGCCGTTCCAGCCCGGGCCGTTCGCCTCCAGCGTGCTCCAGCCCGAGACCAGGGCGGCGGCCGTGCCGGCCTTGAAGGCATCGTACTGGAAGCTGCGCTGCGGCTGGCTGCCGGCCACGCAGCGCAGCGGGCCGTCGATGTAGCGCCAGCCGTAGGCGCTCGGCGTGACCGGCAGGTCCGGCGCCAGGCGCGCGCCTTGGCCGCATAGCTGCGCGTCGAGCTGCAGGTTGGACGCGTGCACCAGGGTCTTCACGGCCACGCCCTCGCGCTGCAGCACGTAGTGCTTGTCGGGCTGGATGTAGTTGTCGTGGTTGCCGGCGCGCTCGGCGAAGATTTCCGGTTCCGGATGGTAGTACTGCGGCGCCCAGGTCAGCATGCGCACCGCGGCCGGGCTGAAATGCACGTAGTCGTAGCGCTGGGCGTGCAGCATGGCCACGGCCTGGACCGCGGCCAGGCCGGCCAGCACCACCTGCAGTCTCACAGGCCAGCGCGGCAGGCGGCGCAGCAGCACCAGCAGCGCGAACAGCAAGGGCATCGCGGCCCAGAAGGCATAGCGCATCACGCCGGCCGCACCGGAGTTCCAGTTCAGCACCGCCAGCGCCGGCAGCGCCAGCGCCAGCGTCAGCAGCGCCGCCAGCAGCAGCGCGCCGCGCGCCCGTCCGTCCGCGCGCGGTTGCAGCACCGGCAGCACCAGCACCAGCAGCGCCAGCACCAGGCCCGGCACGCCGATGATCATGCCCTGGTTCAGGTCGAAGTAGAACGACGCCAGGCGGGTGGCGCCGACCAGGCCCGGGTCGGAGAACAGCCGGGCGATGATGTTGGGCACGCCGAACTGCCACAGGTTGAACAGCGGCGGCAGGGCGAACAGCGCGGCGCCGGCGGCCAGGCCGGCCAGGTTGCGGCGCGTGAGCTGGGCGCGCAGGTTGGCGCCGGGGCCCAGCGCGCGCTCGTAGTCGAGCCACAGCTTGAACAGCGGGGCGAACACGAAGAAGAACACGATGGTCGGGTTCTGCTGCGCGGCCAGTCCGGCCAGCAGGCTGCCCGCGACCGGCGCGCCGCTGGCATACAGCAGCAGGCCGGCCAGCAGGCAGGCGGCGCTGACGCATTCCGGGCTGCTCCAGTGCAGGTAGAGCACGCCGCCGCACAGCATGAACAGGCCCAGGCCCAGCCAGGCCTTGGTTTCCGAACCGAAGAAGCGGCGCAGCGCCAGCGCCAGCGCGAACACGGCCAGCAGGTTCACCGCCTGGAAGGCCTTGAAGGGCGGGATGCCGAGCGCCTCGAACAGCTTGAAGGGTCCGGCCGCCAGCAGCGAATAGCCGAAGTAGTGGACCGGGAACACGCTGCCCTCGCGTCCGCGCACGAAGGCGGCGTAGAGCTTCTGCTCGCCGGCGCGCATGCCCTGTTCCAGCAGGTCGAAGGGTTCGGTGAACATGCCCGGCAGCAGGGCGCGCACGCGCGCGATGTCTTCCAGGCGGATGTCGGGCGAGCCATGGTCGGCGATCGCCACCGTGGCCAGCGTGTACTCGACCACGTCGCCGCCGTAGTAGGGCTTGTACATGGCCAGCAGCGCGGCCAGCGCCAGCGCCACCAGGAGCGGGAAGCGCCAGGCCGGGGTAGGGGAAAGGGAGGCTGGAGTCTGCATGGATTCAGAAAGTGGCGAGGAGGGCGAGGGCGAGGCAGCAGGCCACGACGGCCAGGCTGGTCCGGTCCTTGCTCACGTACAGGACCGGGTCTTCGTTGACCTGGCCGCGGAAGGACAGCACCCACAGGCGGCCGAGCCAGAACACCAGCAGCGGCAGGATCCCGGCCAGCCAGGCCGGGCTGCGGTACAGGTCCAGCACATTGCCGGAATTGAAGTACAACATGAACACCAGCACCGACAGGAAGGCGCTGTTCACGCCCATCATGGCCACCGGTATCCGGTCCTCGACCGTGTAGCCGCGCCCGCGGGTCTTGTCCTTGCCGCGCTGCTGCAGGTTGACCAGTTCGCTGTGGCGCTTGAGCAGGGCCAGGCTCAGGAACACGAAGAAGGAAAACGCCAGCAGCCAGAACGAGGGTGCGATGCCGGTCGCGGCGGCCCCGCCCAGCACGCGCAGGCTGTACAGGATGGCGAGCGCCACGATGTCCACCATCAGCAGGCGCTTCAGGACCAGCGAATAGGCCAGGGTGCTGGCGAAATACACGCCGACCGCGGCCAGCAGGAGCAAATCGAACGAGGCGCACAGCAGCAGCGCGCCGCCTGCCAGCAGCGGGCTGGCGCCCAGGGCCAGCGGCAGCGGCAGCGCGCCGGCGGCGATCGGGCGCGTGTGCTTGGTCGGATGCACGCGGTCGTCCTGGGCGTCGAGCGCGTCGTTGAGCAGGTAGGCACTGGAGGCGCACAGCGAGAACGCGAGGAAAGCGACCAGCGAGGCCGTGAACGCGGGCAGGTCGAGCGCATGGCCGGCCAGCATCGGCACGAACACCAGCAGGTTCTTCAGCCACTGGCGCGGACGCAGCGCCTTGAACAGGGCCGGCAGGGGATGGGCGCGCACGCTGCCGCAATGGAGGGTAGTGCGCCCGTCGGCCAGGCGGAAGGGCCGGTGGGTCACCGACAGCGCCTCGGCGCAGTCCAGCCACACCGGCAGGTCGGCGCGCGCGTTGCCAAGGTAGTCGTAGCCCTGGGCGCCATACAGCCCGGTGAGCCTGCGCGCCTTGTCGTGGGAGGTGAGATTGATGCCGTCGCCAGTGGACAGCACCAGGTCGAACAGGCCGAGGTGGTCCGCGACCTGCTGCGCGAAGCGCTGCTGGCTGCCGGTGGCCAGCACCAGCGTGCGTCCGCGCGCGCGCTCGGCGCGCAGCAGCGCCAGCACCGCCGCGTCATAGGGCAGGGCGGCCGGGTCGAGCGTGACCGCGTGCGCCAGCTTCGCCTTGAAGCCGGCCTTGCCCGCCAGCAGCCAGAACGGCAGCAGCCACGCGCGCAGCAGGTGCTGCTTGAGGAACAGCACGATCGATTCCCACAGCAGGTCGGAATGGATCAGGGTGCCATCGAGGTCGACGACCAGCGGGCGCGCGATGCCAGGCGCCCGGGCCGCGGCCAGCGCGCCGCCGGGCTCACGCATCGGGCGCATCGGTGCCGGGCAGCACGCGGTACCACTGCTGGCGCACCAGGCCGTCAAGCACCTGCTGTGCGCTCTGGTCCCAGGTCAGCCAGGGCATGCCGGTCGATTGCGGGGCCTGGCCGGCGCGCTGCAGGTCGAGCCAGGCGGCGACGGCGTCGGCCAGGTCGCGCGGCGCCAGGCCGTCGAAGTAATAGGCGTGCTCGCCCGCCACTTCGCGGAACACCGGCAGGCTGCGCGCGATGATCGGGATGCCGTGCTGGGCCGCCTCGATCAGCGGCAAACCGAAGCCTTCGCCTTCCGACGGCGACAGCAGGGCCGCGGCGCCGCCATACAGCTTGAGCAGCATCTCGTCCGAGATGCCGTTCATCCAGAACAGGCGGCGGCCCGCTTCCGGATGCGCAGCCATGCGCTCGCACAGCTTTTCCATCATCCAGCCCTGCTTGCCGACCACCACCAGGTTGACGTCCACGCCGCGCTGCCACAGCAGTTCGAAGGCGTCCAGCGACTGCGTATGGCCCTTGCGCGGCTCCACCGTGCCGACCATCAGGAAGCTGGGGCGCTGGGTGAGGGCGGCCAGCACCTGGTCGGCGTCCGGCGGCAGGCCGAAGCTGGGCGCGCTGGCGTCGATGTCGGCGCCCAGGTGGAAGTGGCCGAGCCTCAAAGGCGCGCGGCGGTGTAAGCCCTGGCTGGCGATCCAGGCCGCCAGTTCGTCGGCCACCGCGCGCGAGATGCACAGCACGCCGTCCGAGACCTTGTGCACGGTGCGCAGGAAGTCGCCGAAGTACTGTTCGGTGCCGAAGGGGAAGACGTCCGGACGCAGCATCGGCAGGATGTCGAACACCACGAAATAGATGCCGACGCCGCGGTCGCGCATCGACAGCAGCAGCTGTTCGTTCTGCGAGGTGCCGTTGGTGAACAGGTCGAGGCCGAAGAACACGTCGCCCGGGCGCAGCTCGACCGGCGCGTCTTCCATCAGCAGCGCGCCGTTGTTGCCTTCTCCGACCATCTGCAGGCCGAACTGGCGGGCGTACTGGTAGCTGCGGTTGCCGCCGTGCGAATACACCGGCTCGATCCGGAAGCCCGGCGGCGGATCGGCGATGAGCGACAGCAGGATGCTGCGCACCACGCGCTGGATGCCGGTCTTGAGGTCGGACTGCACCACGGCCGAGACGTCCACCAGCAGCTGGCGCGGCGCCTGGGGCGCGCGGTTGAAGGCGATCGCGGCGGCCAGCGGCGGCAATTCGTGGTCGTCGAAGTGGGGCGCGCAGGCGCGCACCACCTTGCGATAGCTGCTGGCGCGGCCCAGGCGCGCGCAATCCTCGATGGCCTCGGCATACAGGCGGCCGACGTGGGCCGGCGCGTGTTCGCGCGCCATGTGCGCCAGCGCGCGCGCCGCCAGTTCCGCGCGCAGCGCAGGTTCGCCGCGCAGGCGCGCCAGCGCGGCGGCCAGCTCTTCGCGGCTGAATGCATCGGGCAGCTTGAGCAGCAGCGCGTCGTCGATCGAGGCGGTGGAACCATGCGCGTTGACGATCGTCGGAATGCCGTACAGCAGGCAGTCGAGCACCGAGGCCGAGGTCTCGCCGCGGGTCGAAGTGCGCAGCTGTACCGCGCAGTCGCTGGCGGCCAGGTAGTCGGCGTAGGTGCCGGCGTCGACGAAGCCGCTCACCTTGATGCGTTGCGCGGCCGCGCTGGCGCCGATGGTGCGCACCAGGCCGGCGCCGTACAGGCCGGGGTCGTTCTCGCCGACGAACACCAGGCGGCAGCGCGGGTCTTGCGCCAGCGGCGAGGCCAGGAAGGCATCCAGCAGTTCCTCGTTGAGCTTGGTGCGGCCCAGCATGCCGAAGCTGGTCACCAGGAAGTCGTCCTCGGCCAGGCCCAGGCGCGCGCGGGCAGCGGCGCGCGCCTCCGGCAGCGCCGTCGCATTCTGGCGGCCGCGCAGCAGCGGGATGGTGCGCCAGCCCTTGGCCGCGCCTTCGCCATACCAGCGCGTGGCCAGTTCTTTCGAGAAATCGGCGTGGACGATGACGCCATCCGCGCTGTCGAGCACGCCCTTGTTGACCGGGAAGGCCCAGATCGCGGGGTTGCGCCCTTCCTTGCGGTGGGCCAGCAGGCCGGTGTAGCCGTGCGATTCGTACAGCGCCTTCATGAAGCCGTTCGGCAGATAGGCTTCGCGCTCCAGGTTGTCGAGCACGCCGGACAGGTAGAAGTCGTGCAGCACGACGATGCCCGGCACCTCGCGCAGCAGTTCGAACATGTGCTGGTGCGCGTGCGAATTGCCGACGTGGTAGAGCACGCGCTCGCAGCTGTCGGCATGCGCGCGCAGCCAGTCCGGGCTGCGCAGCGGGTAACCGTCGAGGCGGCGGTCGTCGACCTGGCCCTGGTCCTGGTCGACCACCAGCTCGATCTCGTAGTACTTCGCCAGTTCCGGTATCAGTTCCGCGCTGTAGTCGGCGATGCCGGAGCGGGCCGGCGGCAGCGGCGACACATAGGCCAGGCGCGGCTTGCGGCCAGCGGGCGCGGCCGCCTGCTGCGCCGCGGTGGCGGCCAGCTGCGCCAGCAGGCCGCTGGCGTCGGCCATGGCCGGATCGCAGGCGAGTACGGGAAACGGCAGGCCAGTGGCAGGGGCGGTGGCGGCAGGCAGCAGCACGATGTCCGGCGCCAGGCCGGCCAGCGCATGTTCGCGCAGGGCGGCGCGCGGCGCGCCCGTGGCCGGCAGGTCGAAGGCGCGCACCTGCACCGGCAGTGCGGCGCAGGCCAGGCGCAGGGTCTGCAGCCAGTCGGCGTCGGCCAGCGGGGCGGCGATCACCAGCCGCATCGGATGCACAAGTTCCCTGGCCAGCGCCTGGGCCAGCTGGAGGGCGGCGGACGCGTCGCGCGCCGCCAGGTCGAGGAAGTCGAAAACGATACGCATGCTGGTCAACCGGCTGGACGGGCGGGGTGGCTGGCGCGGGCGCGGCGCAGGTCGGCCATGGCCGTGCGCACCGAGACCGGCAAGCCCTTGAATTCATCGGGAACGGCGGCTGTCACGGCAGCCACGGCGGCGGCCATCTGCGGCGCCGCCACCGGGTCGGGCGCGGCCTGCCTGATCGCGGACAGCGAGGCGCTGACGCGCTGGCCCAGGCGCGGGTAGCGCAGCAGGACCGGGATCAGGAGCCGGCGCAGGCGCTCGTTGCCGGTAATGCGGTTGAGCGCGCGCCGTACCAGGGCGGACGGGCGCTGCCGGCGCAGGTGGTGCACCAGCAGACCGGCTGCGCGCAGCGGCGCCGTCAGGCGCCAGGACGTGCTGGCGCGGGTGGCCAGCAGATCGCGCTCGATGCCGTGCGCCCATTCGCTCAGGTGGTGGCTGCTGGCCAGCGAGTCGGCCAGCGCGGCCTGCAGGGCCGCTTTCTCGGCCTCCGCCTGGCTGCGCAGGGAAACCAGTTCGGCCTCGGTGCGTATCCGCAGCTGCTCGGCCTGCTCCTCGGCCTGGCGCGTCGCGTGCTCGGCATTGAGCGCCGCTTTTTCCGCTTCCAGCCGGCCGCGGTCGGCGGCCGCCAGCCCGAGCTCGGCCTGGCGGCGGTCGTGCTCGGCCTGGCGGCGCGCCAGTTCGGCTTCGCGCCTTTCCTGGTCGGCCTGGCGCCTTTCCTGCTCGGCGCCGTCCGCGCGCAGCAGGGCGTGGTCGGCTTCCTTGCGCAGCTGTTCGGCCTGGCGCGCGGTGGTGTTCACGGCCACCGCCAGTTCGGCCGCATGGCGCTCGGAAGCGCGCAGGGCCTGGGTCAGCTGTTCGCCCGCGGCCCAGGCCTTGTCCAGGTGGTGCGAGATGTAGTCGTCGAACACGTTGGGCGGCAGCCTGAAGGCGTCCAGCAGGTCGGCGTGTTCCTCCGCCACGTAGTAGCGGTTCAGGCCGTCGAACCAGGCGTAGCGGTAGCGCTGGCCGGTGACCAGGCCGTCCCAGGCTTCGTGCATGCTGTCGCGGCCGTTGGGCAGCGTGGCCTCGATCACCAGCACCCACGGGCGCCAGCGCGCGAAGTCCATCCCGCGCAGCACTTCGCCCTCGAAGCCCTCGACGTCGATCTTCAGGAAGTGGATCTCGCCCTGCACGTATTGCTCGCACACCGAGGCCAGGGTGCGTACCGGCACCGTGATCTCGGCCACTTCGTGGCCCTCGGCGCGGTGCATCTCGGCCACCGCCTTGTCGGGCGAGGCCCAGCCGCGCACCTGCGGCGTGTCGTACAGGGTCAGCTCGCCGTTGCCGCTGCCGGCCGCGATGGCCAGGTTGATGTCGCGCGGACGCTGTTCCAGGAAAGCGCTATGGAAGGAGGGCAGCGGCTCGATGCTGACGCCGTGCCAGCCGGCGTCGTAGAAGGCCTTGGTGACCGAATGCTCTTCCGGATCGTTGGCGCCGACGTCGATGTAGAAGCCGTTCTTCACGTGTCCGAGGGCACGCCACAGCAGCACGTCTTCGCCGTTCTGGGAATAGGATATGAAGCTCATGGGTCGATCAGGTACGTTGGATGTCGATGGCCGGGTCCAGCCAGGCCGAGCCCTCGAAGTGGGGGCGGCGCATGTTCATCACGGTGAACACCAGCGCCAGGTCGCGCCATTCGTAGTTGTTCACCAGGTGGGTCTCGGTGCTGACGATCGCGGTGGCCACCGAATAGGTGCCGGGGCCGAGGTTCATCGGGAAGGCGAAGCGGTACACCACCTCTTCCCCTAGCGCGACGTTCTCCAGCGGCAGCCCCTTCAGGTGGGTATTGGTGCCGTACATCGGCTGGCCGAGGCGGTCCTTGATCATGTAGCCGAGCACCATGCGCGGGATCGGGGCCTTGGCCTTCACCTTCACTTCCAGGGTCACGGCCGCGCCCACGTCCACCACCTCGACCCGCTGGCCGCTCTCGTCGAGCAGGGCGATGTCGCCCACGGTCGCCTCGCCGGTGCCGGAGATGGTCTGGACCTTGCCATCGTCCGTGGCGTTCTGGCGCACGGTCTCGTTTTCCCGCTCGGCGATCATGGCGTTGTAGTAGTCCATGATCTCTTCCGGCTTGCCCGCGCGCGCCAGGCGTCCGCCATCGAGCAGGATGGCGCGGTCGCACACCGACTGGATCGCCTGCTTGTCGTGCGAGACCAGCAGCAGGGTGGTGCCCTCCTTGCGGAACTGGCGGATGCGGTCAAACGACTTGTGCTGGAAGTAGGCGTCGCCCACCGACAGGGCTTCGTCGACGATCAGGATGTCCGGCCGGCGCGCGGTGGCCACCGAGAACGCGACGCGCATCTGCATGCCGCTCGAGTAGACCCGCACCGGCTGGTCCATGTACTCGCCGATGCCGGCGAAGTCCTCGATCTGCGGCATCAGGCCGCTGATCTCGTCCACCGTCATGCCCAGCAGCTGGCCGGCCATGTAGACGTTCTGGCGCCCCGTGAAATCCGGATGGAAGCCCATGCCCAGTTCCAGCAGCGCTGCCACGCGGCCCTGCATCCACACGGTGCCGGTGGTGGGTTGCGTGGTGCCGGTGATGAGCTTGAGCAGCGTGCTCTTTCCGGCGCCGTTGATGCCGATCAGCCCCACGGCTTCGCCCGGCGCGACCTGGAAGCTGACATCGGTGAGCACCCACTTGAGCTGGTGGCGCGGCCCGCGCAGCGGCAGCAGCCATTCGGCCAGGCGCGACCAGCGCGTCGGATACTGCTTGTAGGCCTTGCCCAGCTTGGAGACGACGATCGTGCCCATCAGAGTTCGTCCACCATTTCGCCGGAGCGCTTGCGGAACAGGCGCAGGCCCAGGATGCACAGCAGCAGGGCCAGCAGGCCGGCCGGGATCAGGGCGTTCCAGTCGGGCAGGCGGCCTTCGACCAGGATAGCCTGGTGGGCCTGCACCACCGCCGCCATCGGGTTGTAGAGGAGGATCGGACGGGCCGCTTCCGGCAGGATGCTGGCCGGATAGACGATGGGCGTGAGCCAGAACCAGAACTGCATCGCGATGGTGACGAACTGGCCGACGTCGCGGAAGAACACGTTCAGGATGCCGCTCACCATGCCCAGCCCGATGGCCAGCAGGATCTGCAGCAGCAGTACCGGGATGATGGCGAAGAACACCATGCCCGGAAAGTTGCCGGACACGAGCAGGAACACGAGGAACAGGCCGAAGATGATGCCGAAGTTCACCAGGGCGTTGAGCACCACGATGATCGGCAGGCAGATGCGCGGGAAGCTGATCTTCTTGATCAGGTTGGCCTGCTCGAGAAACATGTTCTGGCCGCGCGAGACGATCTCGGCGAACAGGCCCCAGGTGAGGATGCCGGCGCACAGGTAGATCGAGTAGGCGGCCGTCGAATCATTGTTCGGCAGCTTGGCACGCATGACCTCGGAAAAGATCACGGTGTACACGAGGATCATGGCAAGCGGGCTGAGCACCGACCAGACGGCGCCCAGCATCGCATTCACGTATTTCGACTGGAATTCGCGCTTGACGCTGCCCAGCACGAAACCGCGGTAGGCCCAGAGCCCACGCAGCATCAGTGGCGAGATCATGGGGCGGCCCGCGCTGGCAGCGCCCCGGCAAGGTGCGTCAAGGTTGTCAACATGTGGAATGGCGGAGCCGGATGAACCCAAAATTATACTTCATCCAACAGCCAATCCGTTGTTACAGGTGTAACATCTTGTCGTTAGTTAAGGCTGATTTGTCATGGATTATCCTGCATCCAGGCCGGGGATTCCGCTCAGCTGCCGAGATCGGTAAAGATCCCGACCGCCAGCTCTGCCCAGCAATACAGGAACAGCAGGCCGATCAGGCCAAGGGCGACGAGGCGGCCCCGCATGCCGCGCAGCTTGCGCAGGGCAAGGCTCATGGCGACGCCGGCGATCGCCAGCAGGGTGCCGGCGGCAACGAAGTCGAGCGGCGTCCACACCACCTCGTTCGTGAACTGCATGGCGACCAGCGGAATCATCAGGATCGCGGCCGTCACCATCGCGACCACGCGCAGGCTCTTGCCCATGCCCGGTTGAAGAGGGCTGGTCTTGTCCGTTAGTGTGCTCATCGTCATCTCCTCCTTGTCATTGAAGACAGTCACCGTTCGGTGTCGTAGGGTGGGCAGATCCTGCCCACGCGGTCAACGCACGTTTGCGAGGATGCCGCGCGGGCAGAAATACGTGATTGACCGCGTGGGCGTTTGTCATTCCGGGCATTGCCCGAAATTACCCCGCCCACCCTACGTGAACTTGTAAACACTGTAGCACGCCCAAGGCAGGGCAAGCCGGACATCAGGATCCCTGCACCAGCTTCTGCAACGCGTCCGGCTTCATGATGATCAGCCGGTGTGCATCCTTCTGCACGATTCCCTGCTGCGCCAGCGCGGTGAGCGCCCGCGTCACCGTTTCGCGGCTGGTATTGATCATGTTGGCGATGTCCTGGTGGGTCGGCAGGTTCTCGACGACGGCCGGGGCGCCCGGCTCGGCCTGCTTGTTCTTCTGCATCAGCGTCAGGTAGGTGTAGATGCGCTTGGCCGTGTTGTTAATGCTCAGCAGCGAACGGAATTCGGAGTCGCGCTGGATCTTCTGGGCCAGGTGCTTCAGCATCTGGGTCGCCACCGAGGGAGAGTGCGCGAACAGGTGCATCGCGGTGGCGGCCGGCAGGAAGGCCACCAGCGCATCCGACATCGCCACCACCGAGGCGGAACGGGTCGAATTATTAATCAGGGCGATTTCGCCGAAGAAGTCACCCGGCATCAGCATGCGCAGGCCGATCGCGCGCCCGTCCTCGGTCACGTCAATCACCTGCAGCTGGCCGGACAGCAGGAACATCAGGCCGTCGCCATGGCCGCCCTTTTGCAGGACGATGTCGCGCTTGCCATACTGGCGGATCCGTACGTCCTGCTTGACGCGGGTGATCTCCTCGTCAGACAGGCCGGCCAGCAAGGGAATCTTGCGCAGGTGAATCTGTACCTGCCGCTCCTCGGGAAGGGCGGCATCGTTCTGGGCGGGAGCCCGGCGGGCACTGGCGGTCTTGGCGGTCGCGGTCATGGTGCGGGGAGGATAGCAGTCCTCAGGAAAAGCTCACGTAGAGTTGGGCGGCGGCGGCCGTGAACGCGATGCCGGCCGCGTTCGCGCCGATGTCGCGCCAGCAGAAGCGCCGGTCGGGCACCAGTGCCTGCAGGCATTCGATCAGCCAGCCCGCCACCAGCAGGCCCAGCAGCCAGTACAGCGCCTCCAGAGGGCCCTGCGCCACGCGCAGCGCCAGCATGGCCAGCACGGCGAAGCTGGCGAAGTGAAGGAACTTATCGTTCGGCAATGGCGGCAGCCAGCGATTCGGAACCAGGCATCCCATGCATACGGCTGCCGCGGCCATGCCCAACAGCACCATGTCTCCCACCACGATCGCACAGCCCTTCCAGAATTTCTGACAGCCGTGATTGTATACGGTCGAGCCTGCTTCTGGTGGGTTCCAGCCGGTCATGCAGGGTGGGTGGCGCGTGCCTGCAACGATTGTAGGGGAAGCGGCCCAGGGGGCGGCAAGCCCCCTCCCTTGATGCCGCTCAGGCCGCGCGGTCGGCCGCGCCGAAGGCGGGCGCCGGTGCGGCCGCACGGCGTCCCAGCCAGCGGCGCGCAGCGCGCAGCGCGGGCGCTTCGACCAGGTGCCAGCTCAGCATCGCCAGTGGCAACACCACGGCCAGCGTGGCCAGGCTCAGGCCGATCGGGCCGACCGGCGGCAGCACTTCGCGCAGCATGATGATCACCGGCCAGTGCCAGATATACACGCCATACGAATAGTCGTGGCGCTGCACGTGCGCAGCCCAGGACAAGCGCAGGCTGCCGACGCACAGGGCCAGGCTCACCGCCAGCAGGGCGATGCCGAACCAGGTCAGGGGGCTGGGCGTCAGGGCTTCCGAACGGGTCCAGTTGAGCAGCAGCAGCGCCAGCGCGCAGCCCACGTGGCGCCAGCCGATGCGCAACTCCGCCGCCAGGGTATGCAGCAGCATCCCGACCAGGAACAGCGACCACATCCGCACTTCCCAGACGTAGCCGCTCGCCACCTCCGGGAACAGGTTGGCGGCGAGCAACAGGAACAGGGCGGCGCCGCGCATCCAGCTGCGCAGGGGAGCGGCGGCGGCCAGGCCGACCAGGGCCACCATCACGTACATCCGGCCTTCCCAGTACAGGGTCCAGAGCGGACCGTTCAGGTCCTGGCCGCCGAGCACGCCGGGAATGCGCAACTCTTCCGCCGGAATGTGGTAGACCAGGCCATGCAGCACCGTGTTGCCGAAGATGTAGCGCCAGGGCGCGCCGTCGAACAGGCCGCGCCAGCCGGCGCTGGAAAAGAACAGCACCGCCACCACCGTGCTCAGCAGCAGGCAGGCGAACAGCCCGGGCACGATGCGCGCCACCCGGCGCAGGGCGAAGCGGCCCAGGTGCGGGTCGCCCATCCAGCTACGCGTGACGAACATGCCGCTGATGACGAAGAACACGCCCACCGCGAGCGCGCCCAGGTCGGTGTTCGGCGCCAGCAGCCGGGTCAGCGGATCGGCGTGCGGCGCCGCCCGGTTCATCATCCAGGTATGGTAGGCCACGACCAGCAGGGCGCAGACGAGGCGCACCAGGTTGAAGCCGTTGTCGTGGGAGGCGGTCGCAGTGCCGAGCGGGCGGATGGGTGTCATGGGCGTGTCGTCGCGGTGCGGTCCTACCAGCCGTTCCATTGCCAGGCCAGCTGCAGTACGCGGTTGTTGTATTGAAAAATCGAGATGTTTTCCGCATTGCGGATCAGGCGCGTTTCCAGCACCAGGCTGTTGCTGCGGTCCAGCGCATAGCTCAGGCTGGCCCGCAGGACGCGCGTGCGCTGGCGGCGCACGGTGTCGATCAGGCCCGGCGCGTAAGGCGTATCGCTGTTCCAGGTTTGCTGCGACAGTCCCAGCTCAGCGCTCAGCGGGCCGCCGATCGGCAGGCGCGATTGCAGCGACAACTGCCAGCCGCGGCGGTCGCCACCGGGACGGGCGCCGCTCGCATGGTCGCTCTGGACGGCAGCGCCGGCGTTCACGCTGACGTTGCCATGGCGGATTGCCAGCTGGCTCCTGAACTCGGCGCTGGTGGCGTCGAAGTTATCCAGGGTTGGATAGCGCATGCGCACCAGGTTGGCGCTCAGCTGCAGCTGCGGCTTCAGGGGCAGGGCCAGTGGCGTGGCCATCCTTCCCTGCAATTGCAGCTGGCGCTGGAACAGTTCGCCGCCGAAGCTCACCACGCCCAGTGCGCCGCCGGCGCTGGCGGTCCAGCGCCCGAAACGCCAGGCGCTGTCGGCACCCATGGTCAGGGCGCTGTTGTCGTACTTGTGCATGCTGTCGTTGCGGCGGCTTTGCATCTGCACGAAGCCAACGGTGCCGTTCGGGGTCAGGTCGCGCCGGTATTCGGCCGCCAGCAGGTTGTAGCCGTCGTGCTGCGGCAGGAATTCCCCGGTCAGCAGCAGCTCGGCCGGCTTGTCTTCGTTGATCACCGTGTAGCGCGGGTTGCTGGCGCCCTGGTTCACGTTCTGGTCGATGCCGCGTCCCGCCACGACCGTGACCTGGCTCTGTGGCTGCCAGGCCGAGCAGCCCTGGGCGCGCGAACGGGTGATCAGCTCGACGATGCCGGGCGGCGGATCGAAGCGCTGCTCGATGGTACGGAACAGCTGCTCGGCCTCGTTGCCATGGCCGAGCGCGCATTGCAGCAGCGCCAGTTCGAGCCAGGCACCGGCATGCAGGGGTTCGCTCTCGATGGCGCGCATCAGCATCGCGCTGGCGTCGCGGTTGCGGCCTTCGGAGATCGCCTGCAGCGCCTGCTGGTACAGGTCCAGTCCCGGGGCGGGAGCGGCCTTCGCCTGCGCCGCCGCCTGGGGCAAGGGCAGGGCCAGCAGCGCGGCCGCGCACCATGC
Organism: Massilia sp. MS-15; assembly: GCF_020176695.1. Lineage (GTDB taxonomy): Bacteria > Pseudomonadota > Gammaproteobacteria > Burkholderiales > Burkholderiaceae_D > Telluria > Telluria hydrophila. Next base: position 31,106 of record NZ_JAIWIA010000045.1, read on the forward strand.
GCGCAGCGATGGCAGGATGCGGCCCTTCATGTGTTCTCCAGGGACGTGACGGCCGCGCGCGTGCCCGTACCGCCGCCCAGGTCGAGGGTGTACAGCATGGTGGCGCGTTCCTTGCCGCGCAGCAGGCGTTCGCCCAGCGGCAGGAAGCGGTGGCGGGTAGCGCGTGCCACGGTGCCGCCGCCGATGATCAGGTCGTGCGGGAAGTCACGCGCCGCCTGTTCCAGGCGCGCGGCGGTGTTCACGCCGTCGCCCACCGCCGTGTAGATCGAGCGCGCGCTGGTGCCGAAGTCGCCGGCCATCGCTTCGCCGCTCTCGACCCCGATGCGCACCCGCAGCGGCCGTCCGCCGGCGGCCACTCGCGCGGCGCTGAACGCGGCGACGCGGCGCAGGATCTCGTGGGCGGCGTCGAGCGCCAGGTCGGCGTGGTCGGCCAGCGGCAGCGGTGCGCCCCAGAAGGCCATCAGGCCGTCGCCGGTGTATTTGTCGAGGGTGCCGCCGCGCGCCAGCACCGGGCCGGTGAGGCATTCGAGGAAGTCGCGCGTCAGGCGCGCCGCTTCTTCCACCGGCAGGGCTTCGACCTGGGAGGTATAGCCTTCCATGTCGGCCACCAGGGTGGTCACGTCGCGCCGTGCCGGACGCAGCGGGTCGGTCAGGCCGCGCTTGAGCATCTCGTCCACCACCGAGCGCGCCACATACTGGCGCAGGGCGGCCAGCAGGTTGTGCGAGCGCTGCTGGGTCAGCTGCCACTGGAAAGGCACCGCCACCAGCAGCAGGAACAGGCAGGTCGCCAGCGGGCCGGTGGTCACCAGGCTGGGGTCGTGCTGGCTGAGCGGCATTGCCAGCAGCAGCCAGCCGGCCGCGGCGCCCCCCAGCAGCAGGGTCGCGGCCAGGGCCGACACCCGGCCGAAGCTGAGCGTGGCCAGCAGCGCCACCGCGGCCGCGTACAGCAGGGCGATGGCGCGTCCCGGCCATGGGCGTGGCGCGAGCCCGGCCTGGTGGTCGAGCAGGGTGGACAGCATCGCCGCCTGCACACCCAGTCCGGGCCGCTGCGCCGCCAGCGGGGTGGCCACGCGGTCGGCCTGTCCCAGCGCGGAGGAGCCGATCAGCACCAGGCGGCCGTCGATGTCGGAGGCTTCGGGCAGGCTGGCGTCGAGCAGGCGCGCGGCCGGGATCACGTCGAAGGCTTTCCAGTCGCGCTTGTAGGAAACGCGCATGAAATCGGCATCGGGTAGCACCAGCGGCGGTCCGCCCGCGCAGCAATTGATCAGCTCGGCAGCCAGCGGCAGGTGGACCCGGCCCTCGAAGCGGGTGCGCAGCGGTACCCGGCGCAGCACCCCATCCTCGTCGGGAATGAAGCCGATGTTGCCCACGTGGGTGGCCTGGGCCGCCAGCAGCGGGTGGTTGCCGATATAGCCGCTGGCCGCCACGCCGCGTCCGTCCCGGTCCGGATGGCCACCGCCGACCGCGCCGTCGCGCAGGCGGGCGCCGATGTAGTGGTAGTCGAAGGCCTGGGCCAGCACCAGCGGCGCGTGGCGCGCCAGCAGGGCCAGGCGCTGGTCGCCGTTGTCCTTGCCGGCCTCGGGCAGCATGATGTCGAGCGCCACGCCGCGCGCCTTGTAGGTGGTCAGCAGCTTCTCGACCAGGTCGGCGATGCGCGCGCGCGGCCAGGGCCAGGGGCCCAGCTGCGCCATGCTGGGTTCGTCGATGTCGATCACCAGCACGCGCGGCTCCGCGGCGGTGCTTTCGTTCAGGCGCAGGTAGGCGTCACGCAGCCATTCGTCGCCAAAACGCGACACTCCAGGTGGAGGCGGCGACAGGGTCCAGGCCCCCAGCAGCAAGGCCGCCGCACCTATGAAAATGCGTGCCAGCGTCAGCACCAGATGGCGGCGAGGGAACTGAACTTTTGACAACAAGATTATTCTGGAAGAAATGAGGAATCGCGTAGTATAGCCGGTCACATCTCTTCCATAGAGAAATTGTTACTTTGGTAGTAGAGACACCATGTTCATTATTGCGGAGAATGTGATGGCCGTCACAGACTGATAGGGCCGGTGCCGGACAATAATGATAAAAAAATGGGAACAACCGTGATCAAAAGAACCATACTATGCGTGGGCCTGTGGCTGGCAGCCGGGCTTGCATCTGCCGCGGAGGCCGGCAAGGTGATTTTCGTGGCTGGCGACGCGCGCGCCGACGCCCGCCCGCTGGTCATGGGAGCGGCCGTCAACGAGGGCGAGCTGCTCAGCACTGGTACGGATGGCTACGTCTACATCAAGACCCTGGACGACGGCCTGTTCATCCTGCGTCCCAAGACCCAGGCGCGGATCGCGGCCTACCGCGTGGACCGGGTCAACCCGGCAAACACCCGCGTCAAGCTCGAACTGCTGAGCGGCGTCGCGCGTACCCAGTCGGGCAATGCGGTCAAGCTGGCGCGCCAGAACTTCCGCTTCAATACGCCGGTCGCCGCCATCGGCGTGCGCGGTACCGATTTCACCGTGTTCACCGACGACCAGACCTCCAGCGTGGCGGTGCTGTCGGGGGGCATCACCATCAGCGGCTTTACCGGCGCCTGCGCGCGCGAGGGCAGCGGCCCCTGCGAGGGCGCGGCCAGCCGCGAACTGTCGGCGTCGCAGAAAGGACAGATGCTGCAGATCCGGCGTGGCCAGGGTGCGGCCCAGCTGGTGACGGGAGGCGCCACGCCGGACGTGGTGGCGCCGCCGCGCCCGGACGAGCCGCTGGCCAAGGCCGCCGCCTCGAGCGCGCCGGAACCCTATATCGCGCCGCAGAAGGTGGCGGTGCTGCAGGAACAGGTCAAGGCGCCGCCTGTGACGGTTCCGCAACAGCCGCAGCCGCAGAATCCGCAGCCCCAGCAACCGGGCGAGAACCCGGGCGATTCAGCGCCTGTCCAGCAGCCCGAACCGGAAGCGCCGGTCACGCAGCCCGACACGCCGACCGTGCCGGTCGATCCCAGGCCGCCGGTCGTGGTCAATCCGGATCCGGCAGGCCCGGCCAAGCCTGACCCATCGGTGCCGGCCCAGCCCGCGCGCGCCCTGACCTGGGGCCGTTTCGCTGCGATTGCCGACAGGCCGGTCCAGGTCGATCTGGTGCAGCAGCTGGAACAAGGCAACACCCTGATCACGCAGAAGGGCGATTACGCGCTGTTGCGCACCGATGGCGAATTCGTGATGCCGCAGCGCGGTAGCGTGGGTTTCCAGCTGCAGGAAAGCGAGGCTTTTATCTATAGCGGCAAGGAGGGCGTGCAACCGGTCCAGGCTACGCTGGAAAACGGCCAGCTGCGTTTTGATTTCGATAAGCGCAAATTTTCCACCAGTTTCGATCTGGTAAATGCGGCCGAGCGATTCAATATGTATGCATCAGGTTCGGTGGCGGGAGATGGACGCTTTTCCGTGGATAGCCAGTTTGCCGTAGGAAATAATATGGTGGTGGACGGCGTGCTTGGCGGACGCAATGCGGATTCCGCCGCTTATCTGTTCCAGGGGCGTCTGTCGGAAGATCGCCGTGTATTTGGCGCAACATCCTGGGGCAAGGCTCCGGGGCAATAAAAAATCCTTTTTTTCCGAGAAGGGCGGAATCGTCAAAGGCGATTCCGGCCTTTTTTATTTGCTTCAAAAATTCCGCATGTATCGCGCAAGATCGGCCATTGTCGGCCATCAGGCAGGTAAGGCTTAATCGTTAAATGTAGATTCGAAGTCTTCATCAATT
>NZ_JAIWIA010000046.1 GCF_020176695.1 Massilia sp. MS-15
CTGACATGATGCCGTCACTGGAATGCACCCGAGTACCTGGCAATCCAAGTTAACTTGAAACGTTTTGTCCTTCCTAATCTAGGAGCTTAAATGAGTATCTACACCAACGATCTGCAATCCCTGTACATCGCCTACTTCAACCGCCCAGGCGATACCTCGGGCATGGCGTTCTGGGAAGCAGCTCTGGCAAGCGGTCGCGCCACCCTGGCCGACGTGCGCGCCGCATTTGCAACCGCCGACGAGTACAAGGCGGAATACGCCAACATGACCAACACGCAGATCGTCTCGCAGGTCTACATGAACCTGTTCGGCCGCCTGCCGGATCTGGCTGGCCTGGAATTCTGGACCACCCAGATGGCACGTGGCGTGGTCACCATCGACCAGGTCGTGGCGCAAGTTGCTGCCGGTGCACAGAACGAGGACAAGATCGCTTTCGAGTCGAAGACCCAGGCTGCCGTGGCATTCACCGCCGCCCTGGACGACATCAAGGAAGTGCTGGCCTATGAAACCGCCGCTGGCCAAGCCATCGCCAAGTCCTACATCTCGGGCGTGAAAGACGCAGCCACCCTGGCTTCGTCGACCACCACCGCAGCCCTCGACGCGCTGACCGCCCAGATCGTCAAGGCCGCCAACCTGGACGACGCTACCCGCACCGTCTCGCTGACCAACAACATCGACGTCCTGACCGGCAACGTGTTCACCTCGGTCCCGACCTACACCCCGGGCGGCGACGAGTTCATCAACAGCCTGCAGGATGAAGACGTCCTGATCGGTGCTGGCGTCAATCCGACCCTGAACCTGACCCTGGGCACCGCCAACGACGGCGCCGAGACCGAAATCGCTCCGACCCTGCGCGGCATCGAGACCATCAACGCCCGCATCAGCGGTTCGGCTGGCGCCACCGACGGCGGCACCGTCACCGCCCTGAACCTGGCCGACGCTTCGGGCCTGAAGACCATCAACGTCGAGCGCATCACCGGCAACGCTCCGGTGTTCGAGTTCCGCGAACTGGACGCTTCGGTCAACACCATCAAGCTGGCCAATGCCACCAACAGCGGCAACGTCACCTTCACCCACAAGGAAGAAGTCCTGACCGGCACCAGCGAAGCCCTGGACGTCACCCTGACCAACGTGCGTAACCACGCCGTGAACTTCCAGGAAGGCGGCGACGGCGTTGCTGACACCGGCTTCTACTTCGAAAACATCAGCATCGCTGCCAACGGCACCAACGACATCGACACCCTGAACATCCAGTCGAATGGCCGTGAAGACCTGGTCGCAGGCAATGCTGCAGACACCACCAAGCAGACCCTGACCATCACCGCTGGCGCGGCTGCTGGCGCTGCTGGCTCGTTCGAAGTCAACATGCTGAACGCTACCGGCGTCGACACCATGACCATCCACGCCAACCACCGCGTGGACATCGCTGCTGACAAGGCTGCCGCCCTGTCCGCTGGCGACGGCCTGAACACCGCCGACCTCGAGCGCCTGAACATCGACGGCGCCGCCAACGTGCGCATCGACGGCCTGGAAGGCCAAGTCGCTGCCTTCGGCGACACCAAGGGCCTGACCGTGGCTGCTGGCACCATGACCGGCAACCTGCGCGTCGGCGTCACCGGCGGCACCAGCGCCGACGACCTGTTCGCACTGACCTCGGGTTCGGGCAACGATGAAATCCGCGCCTTCGGCAACCTGGGCGGCGACGTCGCTACCCAAGACGGCAACGACACCGTCATCGTCAGCGGCAACATGCTGGGCACCGCAAGCATCAACGCCGGCGAAGGCAACAACGTCGTGACCGCCGTCGACATGCTCGGCGCCGCTGCTAGCGACCGCGACCTGGCCAACAACGGCGGCTTCGACGACATCCAGGCTGCGACCATCGTCACCGGCTCGGGCAACGACGTCGTGACCGTGCGTGACCTGGGCAACCAGTCCGACTGGGACAACATCACCATCACCGACGGCAACAACAACGACCAGCAGTTCATCGTTGGCGCCATGGTCGACACCGGTGCCGGCAACGACACCATCAACTTCCGCAGCGTGGCTGAAGGCGCAATGGTGCAAGCCGGCGAAGGCGACGACGCCGTCAACGTCACCCTGGGTGGCGCAGCGACCGTGCTGGCAGGCGACAGCCAGGCCAACCGTGCGACCCTGGTCACCGCGACCAACGGCGTGGGCACCGGCCGTACCGACGAAGTCAACCGTGACGGCACCGTGAACCGTCTGGGCGCGATCGTCGACCTGGGCGCAGGCACCGCCGACGTCGCCAACTTCACCGAAGTTGACGTCGTTATCGACACCGCCCTCGTTGCTCCGACCGAAACCACCAATTCGACCACCCTGATCGTTGGCCAGGATGCTGAACTGCGTGGCGCCGAGACCGTGAACGTGACCGCCCTCGATCGCGTGAACGTCACCACCACCACCACCACCGTGGACCAGGATGGTGTCACCACCGGCGTGCAGAACGACATCAACGCCAACGTGATCGGCACCCAGAACCTGAACCTGACGATCCTGAACCAGATCGAAGACAACGTCGATGACGCTGTCGTGGCCCACACCACCATCGATGGCGCAGTCGTCAACGACAACAACGCAACCGACGGCCACATCTACGCCGACGTGATGCGTTTCGACAGCGCACTGCAGAACATCGCCCTGGTGTCGCAGGAAGCCGCGCTGCAGACCGGTTCGGCCACCGAAGTGTACGAAGCCGGTACCCGTACCGAGTTCAGCCTCGACAACATGCGTTCGGGCATCAACCTGTCGCTGCGTGCAAACGAAGCAACCGGTGTTGCCGCTGGCGCCCTGCGTGACGACAGCCAACTGGTGATCAGCTCGACCACCGGCCTGGTGACCACCAACGCAGCTGCCGCGGACGTCCGCCTGAACCTGAACTACGACAACGCACGTGGCCTGAACGACGCTGCAGTCCTGAACGTCGACGCAGCCAGCGGCGCATTCGACCTCGACCTGCGTATCGGCGCAACCGTCACCGACGTGCTGGACACCGATGGCGACGGCAACTCGGCAACCGTGGCGAACGCAGCCTCGACCACCGATGACGACACCATGCGCATCGAGAACTTCACGGTCAACTTCGCTGACGCGAACAGCCACTCGATCAACGCCAACGGCTTCGGCGACGTGGTCTTCCGCGGTGCAACCGACCGTCCGGCAGCCGTCGCTGGCGACGTGAGCTCGACCGCTGCAACCTCGTTCACCGTGAACTCGGCTGCCGCAGCTGGCTCGACCATCGCTATCGACAACGTCAACGCCGACGTCATCCGCGTGAACAACGCTGCTGGCACCGCCGTGACCGCCGCCAACGTGGTCGTCCGCGTCAACGCGAACAACAACTACGACATCCGCACCGGTACGGGCACCGACGTGATCGACATGCGTGCTGACGACGTCCGTTCGGACGACAACGCCACCGCACTGGACCGCGCCGACCGCATCGACGCCGGCACCGGCCGCGACACCATGATCGTCAGCGGTACCGACAACCTGGGTCAGAACATCCTGCCGGCCATCACCACCACGGTTGATGACGACGTGTTCGCCACCCTGCGCGGCATCGAGAAGATCCTGGTCGACTCCGACTCCGCAGCTGGCGTCCAGCAAATCACCCTGGACGAGCAAGCCACCACCACCGGCGTGGACACCATCGCCCTGGTGGGTGCTGGCAACCAGACCCAGCGTATCGTCATCGGCAACAACTTCGTCCTGGCGAACAACACCGGCGACAATGCCAACGGCCAGCTGACCACCGCTGCCAGCGCATTCGTGGTCGACGCTTCGATGCACACCGGCATGAGCAGCATCGCCATCGAAAGCAAGGATGACGACACCGACGTCGCACTGGTCAACCTCGACCTGCGCGCCAACTCGGTCGGCGGCGCCAACGTCAACCTGGTGAACACCGGTGACCCGTCGGCACGCGTCGAACTGCGCCTGACCGCTGCCCACGAAGATGACGGCTTCAGCCTGACCAGCGCAGTCGTTGGTGGCGGCGACGGCAACGTCGGCCTGCAGGTTGCTGCTGGCAACGTCGACAAGATCGTCATCTCGGACATGGCTGGTGTCTCGACCGTGTCGCACGCCGATGCGACCGTGACCACCGCCGCTGAAGGCGCGATGACCGTGAACATCGACGCATCGTGGACCGGCGCGGCATTCGAGCTGGACATGTCGGGTGTGGCTGACACCGACGCCAACCAGGCAACCGGCGGCGCCACCATCCGTGCTGCTATCGGCGACACCGCGACCCTGAACATCAAGGGTACGGCCAACGCCGACAACATCACCGGCGGCCGCGGTGCTGACGTCATCGACGGCGGCGCAGGTAACGACGTCATCGTCGGCGACGAAGTCGTGATCCAGAACGAACTGGAAGTTGTGACCTTCGCAGCAACCTACGACGCTGGCGACGTGATCACCGTGAGCCACAACGGCACCACCCACGTGTACAACGTCCTGGCTGATGGCACCACCGGCGCTGCTGTCGCAACGTTCTTCGCTGCCCAGGCATGGGGTTCGGCAACGGCTGCCTTTGACGGTGCAACCCGTCAGCTGCGCCTGACCGGCACCACCGCTGGCGTCGATTACGCTGTGACCGCTGCCGTCAACAACGCCGGCGACAACGTCGCACAGGTGCAGAACATCGATGTCACCACCGACGGCGCCTACTCGCTGACCGTGGTGTTCGCCGGTACCTCGTACACCTTCGCGAATACCGACATCAACGGTCCTAGCGGTGCAACCTGGACCGGCCGTGCCGGCGCCCTGGCTGCTGCCGTGGTCGCTGCTGGCGGTACCGCAACCGCGACGAGCCCGAACAACCTGGTCCTGACCGGCCCGACCACCGGCGCTGCATTCCCGCTGGTGACCCAGGCTAGCGTTGCTGATCCGGTGACCGACTCCGTCGCACTGACCGTCGTCGCTGGCGATGCAGGCAACGACCAGGCCAACCCGCTGGTCGTCACCGAAACCCAGGCACGCACCGTGCTGGGCGCAGCTGACACCATCATGGGCGGCGCAGGCAACGACACCATCTCGGGCCTGACCGGCGCTGACACCCTGGACGGCGGCGCTGGCGTCGACACCCTGGACTACAGCCTGAGCCTGGGCGGCGTGACCGTCGACATCGCTGCGAACACCGCTTCCGGCGGCGACGCACAAGGCGACGTCATCAGCAACTTCGAAGCGATCATCGGTTCGGCCTACAACGATGTCCTGACTGGCAACAGCCTGGACAACCGTCTGGAAGGCGGCGCTGGCAACGACACCATCACCGGTGGCGCTGGCATCGACACCATCCTGGCAGGCATGGGCGCTGACATCGTCGCTGGCGGTACCGGCAACGACATCATCGACCTGGGTGCTGACACGGCACGCGACATCGTCCGCTTCGCAAGCGGCGACGGCGTCGACACCGTGACCGGCTTCCTGTCGACCGCTGTCGACATGATGACCACCGACCAGATCCAGTTCACCGACTTCGCTGACCGTGACCTGATCCCGACCTCGCTGCTGCAGCAGACCGCAGCTGGCAACGCCAACGCACTCATCTCGGGCGCAAGCACCGAGCTGCTGATGGTGACCGGTGCAACCACCTTCGTCGGCGGCGTGACCACCGCCAACGTGGCTGCTGCCCTGGGCGCTGCCTTCGACATGACCGCGCTGGCCGATGGCCGCGTGATCTTCGCGATCCAGGTCGACACCGACGGTAACGGCACCACCGAAACCGTGGTCGGCTACTACACCGACGTCGGCGCGGATGATGTCATCGACGCTGGCAACATCGAGATCCTCGGTGTGGTCAACGGCGCAGTCGGCACCGACAACTTCTGGCTGCCGACCGTCTAATCGACGCAAGGTAAGCAGAAGATCCACCGGCTCCATTCCTCACGGGATGGGGTCGGCAGGATAGTCAGTCTCCACCCTGCAAGTCTCCGGACTTGCAGGGTGTTTTCGTTTACATGAGAGGCTCCCGCTTTTTCATGACGCCAGTTCCCCCACGTATGGTGGAACGGCTACACATTCGGTTGTAAAAATGTGATGTACGTCACATTTTTTTAGGGAATTGAGCGATAATGTGCGCTCGTATTTCCTGTCGAGTTCGCTTGACTGGATGCGCACCTTCCCACGTCAAACGCCCCGATGAATACCAAACTTCTCAACAAGAAAAACGAAATCGAACAGGCCCTGCTTGCTTTCAAGAGCACGTTCTGGACTGTCGGCACGTTCAGCGCCATCATCAACCTCCTGATGCTGGTCCCTTCGCTGTACATGCTCCAGGTCTACGACCGCGTGCTGGCCAGCCGCAACGAGCTCACGCTGGTCATGCTGACCGTGCTGATGCTGGGCGCCTACCTCCTGATGTCCGGGCTCGAACTGGTGCGCTCCTATGTGCTGGTGCGGGTCGGCGCGCGCTTCGACATGGCCATGAACAAGCGGGTCTACACGGCGGCCTTCGAACAGAACCTGAAGCAGGCTGGCGGCAACGCCGGCCAGGCGCTGACCGACCTGACCACGATCCGCCAGTTCCTCACCGGGAACGGCCTGTTCGCCTTCTTCGACGCGCCCTGGTTCCCGATCTACCTGATCGTGATCTTCTTCTTCGAGCCGGCGCTGGGCTGGTTCGCGCTGGGCGGCACCCTGGTGCTGGTGGTGCTGGCCTACGTCAACGAGCGCGTCACCAGGACGCCGCTGAGCGAAGCCAACAAGCTGGCGGTCGCCTCCAGCACCATGACCACCAACAGCCTGCGCAACGCCGAAGTCATCGAATCGATGGGCATGTTGCCAAACCTGATCCAGCGCTGGTTCGCGACCCATGGCCGCTTCCTGCAGCTGCAGGCCGAGGCCAGCGAGAACGCGGCCAAGGTGGCCGCCGCCACCAAGTTCGTGCAGGTTTCGCTGCAGTCGCTGGTGCTGGGCTTCGGCGCGCTGCTGGTCCTGGAAAACAAGATGACCCCGGGCATGATGATCGCCGCCTCGATCCTGGTTGGCCGCGCCCTGGCGCCGGTGCAGCAGGTGATCACGGTATGGAAATCCTGGGGCTCGACCCGTAGTGCCTACGAACGCCTGACCGCGCTGCTGACCCTGAACCCGGCGCGCGAAGCCGGCATGCCGCTGCCCAAGCCGCAGGGCCGCCTGACGGTCGAGAGCGTGACCGCCGGTCCGCCGGGCGCCAAGACCCCGGTGGTGGCCAATGTCAGCTTCGGCATCGCGCCGGGCGACGTGCTGGGCGTAATCGGGCCGAGCGGCTCCGGCAAGTCGACCCTGGCGCGCCTGCTGGTCGGCGTATGGCCGGCGGCGGTGGGCAAGGTGCGTCTCGACGGCGCCGACATCTACCAGTGGAACAAGGGCGAGCTCGGTCCGCACATCGGCTACCTGCCGCAGGACATCGAGCTGTTCAGCGGCACCATCAGCGAGAACATCGCGCGCTTCGGCGAGGTCGATGCGGACAAGGTGGTGCTGGCGGCCAAGCGCGCCGGCGTGCACGAGATGATCCTGCACATGCCGGCCGGCTACGACACCCTGCTGGGCGACGGCGGCGCCGGCCTGTCCGGCGGCCAGAAGCAGCGCATCGGCCTGGCCCGCGCCATGTACGACGATCCGGCCCTGCTCGTGCTCGATGAACCGAACTCGAACCTGGACGACATCGGCGAACAGGCTTTGGTGCAGGCCGTGCGCGACCTGCGCCAGCGCGGCAAGACCATCGTTCTGGTCACCCACCGCACCACCGTACTCGGCGTCACCAACAAGCTGCTCCTGATGCGCGAAGGCGCGGTGCAGATGTTCGGCGCCACCAACGAAGTACTGGCCGCCCTGCAGGAAATGGGCAAGAAGGCGATGCTGGCGCAACAGCAGGCCCAGGCCCAGGCACAAGCCCAGGCCCAGCAGGCCAACCAGCAGCGACCACAGGCGCAGGACAGCGCCGCGGCGGCAACCGGAGAAACCAACTGATGAAACTGCTCAAGCGTGATGCAGCGGACGTCGTCTCGCACGAGGTGGCGCCGCTGGAAGTGAATACCGACGCCGGCCGCTACGCCCGCCTCGGCTGGATCGTGGTGATTCTCGGCTTCTGCGGCTTCGTGCTGTGGGCCTCGACCGCACCGCTGGACAAGGGCGTGCCGCTGTCGGGCACGGTGTCGAAGGAATCGAACCGCCAGTCCGTGCAGTACCAGGCCGGCGGCACGGTGCAGGAAATCCTCGTCAAGAACGGCGACGTGGTCAAGCAGGGGCAGGTGCTGGTGCGCATGAACCCGATCGTGGCCCGCTCCGCCTTCGAGATGAGCGAAGCCCAGTACCTGACCGCGCGCGCCACCGAGGCGCGCCTGATGGCCGAGATGGCGAACCGCAGCAGCATCGCTTTCCCGGACGAGCTCAAGCAGCGCGCCGGCGAGCCGCGCGTGGCCGAGATCCTGCGCCTGCAGGGACAGCTGCTGCAGTCGCGCCAGTCGGCGCTGCAGAGCGAAGTGTCGAGCGTGGACGAAAGCATTGCCGGCCTCAAGATGCAGATCCAGGGCCTGCAGGAATCGCGCGACAGCAAGAAGGAACAGATGAACTTCCTGAAGGAACAGCTGGAAGGCATGCGCGACCTGGCCAAGGACGGCTTCGTGGCGCGCAACCGCCTGCTCGAGCTGGAGCGTACCTATGCCCAGCTGGGCGGCCAGATCTCGGAAGACATCGGTAACCTGGGCCGCGCCCAGCGCCAGGTGATGGAACTGGGCCTGCGCCGCACCCAGCGCAGCGCCGACTACCAGAAGGAAGTGCGGACCCAGCTGGCCGAGACCCAGAAGGAAGCCGAAGCCCTGGCCGCGCGCCTGGCGGCCCAGAAGTTCGAGCTGCAAAGCGTCGAGGTGAAGGCGCCGGCGGACGGCATCGTGGTTGGCTCGACCATCTTCACGAATGGCGGCGTGGTACCGCCGGGCCACAAGATGATGGACATCGTACCGACCGGCGACCCGCTGGTGGTCGAAGGCCAGCTGCCGGTCAACCTGGTGGACAAGGTGCATCCGGGCCTGCCGGTGGAACTGATGTTCTCGGCCTTTAACACCAATACGACCCCGCACATCCAGGGCGAAGTGGTGCAGGTGGCGGCCGACCGCTCGATCGACGAGCACACCGGCGCTCCCTACTATGTGGTGCGGGTGAAGGTGACGCCGGAAGGCGCCAAGCAGGTTGCCGCGCACAAGATGAACATCATCCCGGGCATGCCGGTGGACCTGTTCGTCAAGACCGGCGAACGCACCATGATGAACTACCTGCTGCGTCCGATCTTCGACCGCGCCCCGGCGGCAGTGACCGGAGACTGAGCGTGAGCCGACAGTTCATTCGCCCATCGCTGCGCCTGCGAGCCTGCGCGCTGGCGGCGGCCCTGGCCGCCACGGCGGCCTGCGCCGGCCAGGCCGGCGCCGTCACCCTGCAGCAGGCCTACGAGGCCGCCCTGAAGAACGACCCCACCTATCGCATGAACTACTATGCGAACGAGGCGACCAAGGAAAACCGCATCCTGGGCCGTTCCACGCTGCTGCCGACGGTGTCGGCCAGCTACAGCAACACCCGCAATGTGATGGACCGCGAAAGCACCCAGACCATCGCCGGCAAGCCGTTCAGGTCGGTGACGCATCCGAAATACAGCAGCCACTCCTCGGTCGTGCAGCTGCGCCAGCCGCTGTTCAACATCGAAGCGATCCAGCGCTACGAACAGGGCAAGGTGCAGACCGCGCAGGGCGCCAAGCAGTTCGAGGCCGACACCAACGAGGTCGCGGTGCGCATGACCAGCGCCTACATGGACGCCCTGTTCGCCGAGGACCAGGTGGCCCTGGCGCGCGTGCAGCGCGACATGTATGCCGAGCAGCAGAAGATGAACGCGCGCCTGTTCAGCAAGGGCGAGGGTACCCGCACCGACATGCTGGAGACCCAGGCCCGGCTGGAAGTGGCGGAAGCGATGCTGATCGAGGCCCAGGACAATGCCCGCGTCATGCGCGAAACCCTGGAAGGCATCATCGGCGGCCCGGCCGGCCAGCTGGATAAGCTGGTCGACGGCTTCCGTCCGGCCGCCTTGGAGCCGGCCTCGTTCGAGGAATGGCAGAAGCTGGCCCTGGCCAACAACAACGAGCTGGCCGCGGCCCGCCTCGGGGTCGAGAACGCGCGCCTGGACATTGGCCGCATGAAGGCGGGGCACTTCCCGCGTGTCGACTTCGTCGCCAGCTACAGCAAGGGCGACAACGAGACCATCAACACGATTGGCGAGCAGAACACCAACCGCGCGCTGGGCGTGCAGGTGAATATCCCGCTGTACCAGGGCGGAGCGGTGAATGCCCAGGTGCGCCAGGCGGCCGCCACCTACGAACGCGCGCGCGCCGACCTCGATGCGCGCAGCGACAAGGTGACGATCGAGCTGCGCCGCGCGCACAGCCTGGCCCAGAGCAGCGTGCGCAAGATCGATGCGCTGGTCAAGGCGGTCGATGCGGCCCAGCTCCTGATGAAGGCGACCGAGCAGAGCATCAAGGGCGGGGTGCGCATCAACCTCGACCTGCTGACGGCCCAGGAACAGCTGTTTACCAGCCAGCGCGACCTGGCCCAGGCACGCTATTCCTACCTGGTGGCGCTGCTGCGCCTGCGGGCGCTTGCCGGGAATATTGGTCCCCAGGAGATCCGGGAGATTGCCGCCTATTTCCGTTAAAGAGAGTCCCTGCTGGAGCATGACGGGCGGCCTTGTGCCGCCCGTTTTGCTTCATGGATGTCGGTTGTTCCAGGCAGCAATAACTATTGCCTATCTAGTTGATTTATTGGATAAATCTGGCGCAGGCTGGTACGGAAAACATACACGCGGGCTGTTGATTACGGTATATTTTTGACATCGAATCCGAGGAGCCGTGATGAACGTCGATTACATCAATGAAGTGCAGAGCCTGTACGTCGCCTATTTCAGCCGTCCGGCGGACCCGGGCGGGCTCGCTTTCTGGAACCGCTACCTGCAGGACCGCCCGGACGCCATCCAGGACATTGCGCGTGCCTTCGCCAGCTCGGCCGAGTACCGCAGCGTGTATGGCGGCCTGGACAACCGCGCCATGATTGCCGAGATCTACGACAACCTGTTCGGCCGTGCCGCCGAGGGGGCGGGGATCGACTTCTGGGCCAGGGCGCTCGACACCGGCGCGCTGGGTATCGACAATGTGGTGCTGGGGATCGCGGCCGGCGCGCAGAACGCGGACCGTGTCGCGTTCAACGCCAAGGTGGACGTGGCGATGCTGTTCACCGACCATATCGACACCGCGGGCGAAGTGCTGGCCTACCAGGGCGATGCGGTCAGGATTGCGGTGGACTACATTGCCGGGGTCAAGGATGCGGAAAGCCGATTGCTGTATATCGATCCGGTGAAGATCGATGAGACGATCCTGAAGATCGTCGGTACGCAGACCATGGCGGAAGCCCTCGATCCCGTACTTGCCTGATTTTGTAGGGCGGGCGGATTCCGCCCACGCGGTCAACGCGCGCCTGAACGCCCCGGCGCCGGCCACGCTACCCGGTTTGAACGCGTGGGCAGAAACCTGCCCACCCTACGGGTACCGAGCTTAATTGCCTGGAGCGACGCCGGCCGCTGCTTCCTGCGCAGCCACGTCCGTTTGGCGAGTGCCGGCGCAGTGCGGGCAGGACACGCCCGGCACATACTCGGGCGCCAGCTGCTGGCGCGGCGTGACCACGGCGCGGCAGGCGAAGCATTGGGTGGTCTCGGTCGGTTCCAGCTTCGGATTGAGCGCGGTGCGGTAGTCGAACACGAAGCAGTCGCCCTGGTAGTGCTCGCCGCCCACGTCCTCGAAATATTTCAGGATGCCGCCCTCGAGCTGGTACACGCGCTCGTAGCCGATGTTCTTCATGTGAATCGCCGCTTTTTCGCAGCGGATGCCGCCGGTGCAGAAGGTGACCACGGTCTTGCCGGCCAGCTCATCCTTGTGCTGGGCGGCCACTGCCGGGAATTCCGTGAACTTGTCGATCCGGTAGTCGAGCGTGTTCTCGAAGGTGCCGACGTCCACTTCGAAGGCATTGCGGGTCTCCATCATCACCACCGGCACGCCCTCGTCGTCATGACCCTGGTCGAGCCAGCGCTTGAGGGTCTTCGGATCGACCGAAGGCGCGCGGCCGAGTTCCGGCTTGATGAGGGGCATGCGCATGGTGATGATCTCTTTCTTGATCTTCACCAGCATGCGCTTGTGCGACTGCTCGTTCGACAGGCTTTCCTTCCATTCCAGGTCGGCCAGGCGCGCGTCGCTGCGCACCCAGGCCAGGTACTGGTCGATCTTTTCACGCGGGCCGGACACGAACATGTTGATGCCTTCCGGCGTCAGCAGGATGGTGCCCTTCAGGCCGAGTTCGTTGCACAGCGCCTGGTACTGCGGGCGCATTTCTTCGAGATTGTCGAGGGTGACGAATTTGTAGGCGGCGATATTGACATGCATGGCGGCGAAGAGACAAAACGGGTGGGACAGCCGGTTATTATAAGACAGCATGTGCGTATTGGGCCCAGGAAGAGAGGAAAGGGCCTTGTTTCGCAGTAGAATGGATGAACGAGAACAACAGGCCATACCACATAACAACAGGCCGACCTGCCATGCATTCGCTGAACATCCACTACAATCCCCGCCTCGACCAGCTGCGCTGGCTGGCCGCCACCCTGGTCTTCCTGTTCCATTTCCACCTCGAATACGCCGGCAATGGCGGCATCCGGCTGGACGGACCCTGGAGCGCCCTCATCACCGAAGGCCATACCGGGGTAGGGCTGTTCTTCACCTTGTCCGGCTTCCTGTTCATGCAGATCGCGCTGCACCAGCACGCGGCCGGACGCGAGATCGTCTACCGCGACTTCCTGCGCAACCGGGTGCTGCGCATCGTGCCCCTGTACCTGGTCGTGTTCCTGGTGGCGACCTCGATCGGCCGCGACAAGTTCGCGCCCGCCGACCTGCTGTACCTGTTCGCCTCCAATCTCGGCCTGGCGCCGACCTCGGGCACGGTGGTGACCGGCGCTGCCTGGACCATCTCGCTGGAATTCCTGTTCTACCTGGTCTTTCCCTTCCTGGCCCGCTTCACGCTCGAGCGCAGCATCGCCTACCTGGGCGGCTGGCTGGTGCTGATGGCCTTCTTCAAGCTGGCCGCCTATACCGTCAACGACAACAGCACCCTGATGTATTTCAGTACCTGGGTCGGCCGCTTCGACCAGTTCCTGATCGGCATGGCCGCGGCCGTGCTGCACCAGCGCTGGCGCGTCCAGCTGGCGCGCCTGGCGCCGCTGCTGCTGCTGGCCAGCGTGGCCCTGGTACTGTGGGACACGGCGCTGATGCATCGCGTCGCGCCGTTCGGCGCCACCCCCAGGTCGGCGTTCTGGATCTGGTGGTCGCTGCTGGAAAGCGCCGGCTGGGCCGCCCTGATCCTAGCCTGGGTCGCCTTTGCGCCGCGCCTGCCTGGCGTGCTCGAGCGGGCGCTGAGCCAGGGCGGCAAGGTCAGTTTCTCGTTCTACCTGCTGCACATGGGCCTGCTCCACATCTTCGCCACCCGGGTTGGCCTGGTCGCGCCGACCGGCACGCCCTGGATCGACGGCCTGATCATGCTGGCCGTGGCCTATGGCGCCACCTGGGCGCTGGCCACGCTGAGCTACCACATCGTCGAGGAACCCTTCCTGCGCATGCGCCGCAGTTATGGTGCGGGGCGCCTGGCCGTACCGGCCGCGGTGGCGTAGGGTGGGCAAGTTTCTTGCCCACGCGTTCAACAAGGGATGAATCGCCACAAGGCATATACTGGCTGACCGCGTGGACGGGAAGACCCACCCTACAAGCCCGCTTTCGGCTATGATGTCCGCCATTTATTGAACAATCGACGCACGCGATGGAGTATCTGACACTGGCCGGCAAGGGCATGCTCGACTATGGATGGCGCATCCTTACCGCATCCATGGTCTTGCTCGTGCTCGAGCTCGTTTTCGGCTGGAACAAGTATTCGATGAAATCGCGGCTGCGCGGCGCGCTGCTGTGGTCCGTGTACATCGTGATCACGGTCGCCTTCCTCACCGCCTTCAACGCCCTCTGGAACATGCTGGGCGTGCAACCGCTGGTGGTGATCAGCCTGGGCGAGTATTTTGCATCCGACAACAAGTTCGTGACCGTGCTGGGCTGGATCGTCACGCCCATCCTGGCCGTCCTCGCCAGCGACTTCTTCTACTACTGGTTCCACCGCGCCCAGCACACCTGGGCCTTCCTGTGGGCCTTCCATGCCGAACACCACGCGATCCGCGAGATGAGCGCCTGGAACAGCAACCACCACTGGACGGAAGAAATCTTCCGCATTCCCTTCATCATCATCCCGATGAGTCTCCTGATCCGGGTCGACCCGGGCTTCGTGCCCCTGATCGCCTGGCTCCTGATCGGCGCTCAGGGCCAGTACATCCACTCGCACACCAAGCTGTCGCTGGGGCCGTTGCGCTACATCGTGGCCGACAACCGCTTCCACCGCATCCACCATTCCGTCGAGCAGCCGCACTGGAACCGCAACTTCGGTTCCTTCTCCTCGGTCTGGGATACGCTGTTCCGCACCGCCTATTTTCCGAAGAAGAACGAGTGGCCGGACACCGGACTGGACGAGCACGACGAAGCGCGGAGCGTGCGTGAATACCTGTTCCGCCCGTTCCGCAAGGTACTGTCCAGGCGCTGAGCGCGGCCGGTGCTGCGTGCCTTTTGACAACATCGGATTTCTCCGTCCGGGGTAAAATGCGGGGATGACTTCCCCGACTTTCACCCACCTTCGCGTCCACTCCGAATACTCGATCGTCGATGGCCTCGTGCGCATCGACGACATCGTGGGGGCCGCCGCCAAGGACCGCCAGCCGGCGCTGGCCGTGACCGACCTGGCCAACATGTTCTGCCTGGTGCGCTTCTACAAGGCGGCGCGCGGCAAGGGGATCAAGCCGATCGTCGGGGTCGATGCCTGGATCACCAACGACGACAACCGCGACAAGCCTGCGCGCCTGCTGATCCTGGCCAAGAACCGCACCGGCTACCTGCAGCTGTGCGACCTGCTGTCGAAAGCCTGGCTCACCAATCAATACAAGGGCCGCGCCGAGATCCGCGTCGAATGGCTGGAAGCGCTGGCCACGTCCACCTCGACGCTGGAACCGGAGGCCGACCAGGCGAATGCCCTGATCGTGCTGTCGGGCGCGGCGTTTGGCGACGTCGGCCAGGCCATCGACCAGGGCGACATCGAGCGCGCCGAACGCGCGGCCGAGCGCTGGGCGCGCATCTTCCCCGGCCACTTCTACATCGAGATCCAGCGCGCCGGCCAGCCCAACCAGGAGCAGGGCGTGCGCCATGCGGTGGCGCTGGCTGCGCGCCTGAAGCTGCCGGTGGTGGCCACGCATCCGGTCCAGTTCCTGGACAAGGACGAGTTTATCGCCCACGAAGCGCGCGTCTGCATCGCCGAGGGCGAGATGCTGGCCAACGCCAAGCGCGTGCGCCGCTTCAACGAGAACATGTGCTTCAAGACCCAGGAAGAGATGGCGATCCTCTTCGCCGACCTGCCGGGCGCGCTCGCCAACTCGGTGGAAATCGCCAAGCGCTGCAACGTCACCCTGACGCTGGGTAAGCCACAGCTGCCGGACTTCCCGACTCCCGACGGCATGAGCATCGACGACTTCCTGGTGCTCGAGACGAAGAAAGGCCTGGAAGAGCGCCTGGTGCAGCTGTATCCGAACGAGGAGCAGCGCGAAAAGGAACGCCCGCGCTACGAGGCACGCCTGGAATTCGAGAACCAGACCATCATCAAGATGAAGTTCCCGGGCTACTTCCTGATCGTGGCGGAGTTCATCCAGTGGGGCAAGAACAACGGCGTGCCGATCGGCCCGGGCCGCGGTTCCGGTGCGGGCTCGCTGGTGGCGTATGCGCTGAAGATCACGGACCTCGATCCGCTGAAGTACAACCTGCTGTTCGAGCGCTTCCTGAACCCGGAACGCGTCTCGATGCCCGACTTCGACATCGACTTCTGCCAGGAAAAGCGCGAGCTGGTGATCCAGCACGTCAAGGATTTGTACGGACGTGATGCAGTATCGCAGATCGCCACCTTCGGCACCATGGCAGCGAAAGGCGCGATCCGCGACGTCGGCCGCGTGCTCGACTTCGGCTACAACTTCTGCGACGGCATCTCCAAGCTGATTCCGTTCAAGCCGGGCAAACCCGTCTCGATCGCCGAGGCCATCGAGGAGGAACCGCTGCTCAAGGAGCGCCTGGAGAACGAGGAAGAGGTCAAGCAGCTGTTAGAGCTGGCCCAGCAGGTCGAGGGCATCACGCGCGGCATCGGCATGCACGCCGGGGGCGTGCTGATCGCGCCGGGTAAACTCACCGACTTCTGCCCGCTGTACACCCAGGGCGGCGACGCCGGCGTGGTCTCGCAGTACGACAAGGACGACGTGGAGGCCGTGGGTCTGGTGAAGTTCGACTTCCTGGGCCTGACCACGCTCACCATCCTCGACCGGGCGGTGAACTACATCCGCGCGCTCGACCCGCAGGACGCCGGGTTCAATCTCGAAACCCTGCCGCTGAACGACCGGCCGTCCTACAAGCTGCTGTCCGAAGCGAAGACCGTCGCGATCTTCCAGCTGGAATCGCGCGGCATGCAGGGCATGCTGAAGGACGCGCGTCCCGACCGCTTCGAGGACATCATCGCGCTCGTCGCCCTGTACCGTCCGGGCCCGATGGACCTGATCCCCGACTTCTGCAAGCGCAAGCACGGCGAGAAGTTCGACTATCCCGATCCGCGCACCGAATCGATCCTGTCCGAGACCTACGGCATCATGGTCTACCAGGAGCAGGTGATGCAGATGGCGCAGATTGTCGGCGGCTACTCGCTGGGCGGCGCGGACATGCTGCGCCGCGCGATGGGCAAGAAGAAGGCCGAAGAGATGGCCGAGCACCGCGCGATCTTCCGCGCCGGCGCCGCCAAGGATGGCCTGAGCCAGGAAAAGGCCGACGAGATCTTCGACCTGATGGAGAAGTTCGCGGGCTACGGCTTCAACAAGTCGCACGCGGCCGCCTATGCGCTGCTCTCGTACCACACGGCCTACCTCAAGGTGCACCACACCGCCGCGTTCATGGCAGCCAACATGTCGCTGGCGATGGAAGACACCGAGAAGATCAAGATCCTGGTCGAGGACGCGAAGGATGTGTGCAAGCTCCAGATCCTGCCGCCGGACGTCAACGAATCCCACTTCCGCTTCACGCCGGAAGGTCAGCCGCGTTCCGTGACCGGCAAGCAGGTCTCGAACATCCGCTACGGCCTGGGCGGCGTGAAGGGCGCGGGGCAGGGCGCGATCGAGGCGATCATCGCGGCGCGCCTTGACGGCGGCAAGTTCAAGGACCTGTTCGACTTCTGCATGCGGGTGGACCGCAAGCAGATCAACCGCCGCACCATCGAATCGCTCATTCGAGCGGGCGCGATGGACTCATTCGGGGTTGATCGTTCTGTGCTGCTGGCTTCGGTCGGCTTCGCCATGGAAGCGGCCGGCCAGGCGGCGGCCGCCGCCAACCAGGTCAGCCTGTTCGGCGGTATTGACTCCGACCTGGTGGCCCCGCCGGAATACGTCAAGGCGACGCCCTGGACCGACCGCCAGAAGCTGGCCGAAGAGAAGATCGCGCTCGGCTACTACCTGTCGGGCCACATGTTCGACTCGTACGCGCAAGAGGTGCGGCGCTTCGCCAAGACCAAGCTGAAGGACCTGGAACCCTCGCGCGACCCGCGCATGCTGTGCGGCGTGATCACCGGCGTGCGCACCCAGATGACCCAGCGCGGCAAGATCCTGATCGTGGCGCTGGACGACAAGACCGGCGTGGTCGAGGTGACGGTCTACAGCGAGCTGCTGGAGCAGAACAAGAACATCTTCAAGGAAGACGAATTCCTGCTGGTGGTCGGCAAGGTGTCGGAAGACCGCTTCAACGGCGGCCTGCGCATCACGGCCGAGAAGGCCTATGACATCGCGCAAGCGCGCATCCAGTACGGCTTCAAGCTGGAGATGGATGTGTCCTGCGACCTCAATCCGGCCAAGCTGGCCGAGGTGCTGCAGCCCTACCGCCAGCAGGATGGCCTGCCGGTCAGCCTGCGCATCAGGCCACAGGGCGTGGAAGCCACGCTGCAGCTGGGCGACGACTGGCGCGTGGCGCCGTCGGATACGCTCAAGCAGCAGCTGGAGCTGACGCTGGGGGCGAAGGACGTGGCGGTCGAGTACTAATCCTGCCGGACCGCCTTACCGTCGCGGGCGACGACGGCGCCGTCCTTCACCACCAGTGTCGGCGCCGCCAGGTGCTTGAGGTCGTTGACCGGATTGCCGGCATACACGTTGAAACTGGCTTCGCAGCCCGCTTCCAGGCAGCCCACCCGACGCTGCGGGTACATCCAGCGCGGCGTCTGCATGGATGCCATGGCAAGCAGTTCGGCGGGACGGAACCGGCCGCTGCTTGAGAGGGCATTGATTTCGTCCAGTACGCTGCCTTCGAAACGGTCCGATCCACTCAAGAGCCGTACCTTATTCTTGCGCAGCAGGTCGAGGTTGTGCGCGTACAGCGCGCCGATCGCGGCGGCATTGGCCGGCTTGGCGGCGACGTAATAGCTGGAGGCCGCCATGGTCGGGATGACCCAGGTGCCTTGCGCCGCCGCGGCGCGCGCCATCTCGTCGGTGAGGCGATAGTCGCCAGCCGTCTTGTTCTTGTCGATGCGGTAGCCGGGGAGATGAGCAATCGTGTCGACTCCTGCCTCCACCGCCAGCCGGAAATCCTCGGCGGTGTCGACGTGGGCGACCACCCGCAGCCCGTCCCGGCGCGCCAGCGGCATCAGCGCCGCGAGGACCTCGGGCGTGACACCGTTGTAGCCGTCGAGTTCGGCCCGCTTGAAGTTGGCGGCGCTGTTGACCGCATCGATCAGGACGACTTTCACGAAATCGGTCGCGGTAGCCTTGAAGCGGGGCCAGTCGCGCTGCAGGTCGGCCACCGTGTCGGCCACCAGCATGCCGGCGGTGAGCTCCGCGAAGCTGAGTGTCATCCCGGCCTCCTTGGCGCCGGTGCGCGCGATGCCGATCGGATGCCCGGTGCTGCTGGTGACGCCGACGCGCGCGAAGGCGGTGGCTGGCGCCTTGCTGCCCTTGAACAGCGCCTCGCACTGTGTGAGCGCGGGGTCGGTCGCAAACAGCTGCGCCGAATACAGGACTCCACGCGCTAGATACGCTTGCGCCATTTGCGGCGCCAGGTAGCAATTCTGGAGATTGTGGTTGTGCGCCTCGGCCAGGCCGGCGAGCACGTAGCCGCCGCGCAGGTCGACGGTCCTGGCGCCGGCGGCCTTGCCACCGATCCTGCCGTCGCTGACGACCACCTCCGGCCTGCTGGTGAATGCGCTGCCGTCGAACCAGTGGCCGTTGATGTAGCGTACCGGTTCTGCGGATGCGCTCTGGCTGATGCAAAGAAGGGCTGCAAGGCTTGCTGCTTGGACGATCGATGGCATGGACGGAAAGACCGGACGGGTCGACAGTGGGAATAGTCAGCAGTTTGCCAGTCTTGCCAGGCCTCGTCGAATGTTTTCGCCCGGGCGCCGCCGTCCTCAGCGCAACACGCCCCGCGCGTCCACCACGCGCACATCATGCATCTGGTGCAGATAGGCCTCCAGGTAGCCCTTGTGCGACGCCCCCACGACCACCAGCATCCTGCTCCCGGGCCGCGGCGTCAGCGCGTCGCGGATATTCGCCGCCATGCGCAGGTTGCGCGTCTCCCAGTAGCCGACATATTGGCGCCCGAAACGCTGCGCCGACGGCTCTTCGAGCGCCGCGCCGAAGTCTCCGGCGAACGCGAGGCGCATTTCTTCCGGCCTGTTATAGGCGCGGTACAGCGCCAGCAGGTCGTCCGGCGTGGCCAGATTTGCCTGCAGTGCTTCGTCGGTCTTGCGGCGCTGCGCCACCGCCGGATTGTCCCAGGCCTTCATGATGGCCGCGCCCCAGGCTTTCTCATCCGCGACCATGCGGTCGGCCGTGTGGTCGTCCATCGCGAACACCTGTTCGTGCCCGAGGCGCGCGGCCAGGCGGGCGGCGATCAGATAGCTTTCGTCGCGCCGGGCCTTCAGTTGATCGAGCAGCGTCACCAGCGTGTCGTCGAGGCCGTCGCCCGCGCGCCGCTCGGCCTCCGGCAGGCGCAGCCATTGGACGAGCGCCGAGGCGCGCTCGCCGCCCGCGAGAAACAGGGCTGCCAGGCGGCGGCGCTGGCTGCTTGACGGGTTGGCGGGCCAGGATGCCAGCAACTGTTCGGCCTGCGCAGTCGCGCCCGGTACGTCCAGGCCGGTCGCGCGGCGGGCCGGCGCCGGATCCCAGCAGTAGCTTGCGATCGTGTCCTTGTAGCGGCCCGGATAGCGGCGCAGGTGGTCACACTGCGCGCCCGGCAACGCCTCGATGCTGATCGCGTGCGGCTTCCACGCGGCCAGTCGGTCCTCGAGGCCGCGCAGGGTGGCCGGGTCGAAGGTCTTCGGGAAATAGGACAGGTGGGGCGACCCGAGCACCATCACTTCGTTCGCAGGTCCCCTGGCCGGGCCTTTCATGGTGGCGGGAGCGAAATCGGGCTGGTAAGCCTGCGCGCCAGCGGCGCCGGAAAATACTGCTGCAAGGAAAAATGCATACATTCGGCGCATGTCGATTTCCTTTCCGGGAATGGGAACATCGAACGATCATGGCATGCCAATTCCGCAAGATCAATCTATGCATGTCTCGAACATGCAGGACGCATCATCCGGCATGCTTTCCACCCGAGCATATGTCATGCTACATTTTCATGTCTGTACAACAATAGGAAGGGGACCCTCGCCATGCAAACACTGACTCAACTTCGCGCGGATTTCGACGAGCGGTCCAAGGGCTCGCTGTCCTTGCCGATTGCCGGCCTTCTGGTCTGGTGCATCGTCGGGGGCCTGGGGATCATCCTGCCACCGAAGGCCGCCGTCCTGGCGTTGGTGTTCGCGACCGGCGCGATCTTTCCGCTGGCGATGGCAATTGCCAAGCTGCGTAGTGAACAGTTGCTGGAAAATGCCAATCCGCTAGCCAAGCTGATGGGCGTCTGCGTGCTGATGGTCAACCTATTGTGGGCCGTACACATCCCTTTGCTGATGCGGGCGCCCGAGTTCGTCCCGCTCAGCCTGGGCATCGCGCTCGGGCTGCACTGGATGGTCTATTCCTGGATCATCGGCCATCCACTCGGCTATCGCCATGCGATCCTGCGCACGGCCGGCCTGGTCGCGGTCTGGTTTGCATTTCCGGCACATCCCGTGACCGCATCGGCGGCGGTCGTCGTCATGGCGTACGCGATCACGATCGTCGAAATGCGCATGCGCCGCAGCGCGCTCGCCACCCCGGCGGCCAAGCTCGATACCATGCGCACCTGACGGCCTGCCGGAACATCAGGACGTTGGCGCCGGGAAGGGCGCCTCGCCCCGATGCTCGCGCAGCCCGCGCACGGCCTGGATGGTCTTGTTTGCCGCCCGCTCCAGCACCACCTTGCGGTTGCTCGATTCCTCGTCGCGCTGCGCTTCCCGGTGCCACAGGTGCAGCACCTCGGTGGCCAGGGCGCCGTCCTTGCGCGCCACGCCGGCATGGAACAGGCGCAGCACCAGGTCGGAATCCTCGTGGCCCCAACCCACGAAACTCTCGTCGAAGCCATTGACCCGTTCGAGGTCGCTGCGCCATACGGCCAGGTTGCAGCTCTTGATACGGCGCCAGCTGAAGCTGCGCCGCATGCGGCCGAGGTCGGGCCAGCGCAGCACCGTCTGCAGCACCTTGTTCATGTCGCCGCGCAGGCGGTAGCGCAGGCGTTCGGGCAGGCCCAGGCCGGCCAGGTCGATATGCTCGCGCAGGGCGCGCTCGGTCAACGCCTGGCTCAGCAGGATGCGGCTGCCCGAGACCAGGCAGCCCGGCTGCGCCAGCGCGCGGTGGCGGGCGATGAAGTCGCGCTGCGGCACGCAGTCGCCGTCGAGGAAGATGATATAGTTGCCGGCTGCGGCCAGGGTGCCGCGGTTGCGCGCCATCGCGGCGCGGAAGCCCTGGTCCGGCTGCCACACGTGCTTGAGCGGCATCGGCGCCCGTTCGCGCAGGCGGTCGATGGTTTCCCGCGTGTTGGCAGTCGAGCCGTCATCAGCGATAATGATTTCAAAATTCTTGTCATCCTGCATGAAACAGGCTTCCACGACCGCTGCCAGCGCGTCCGGGCGGTTGTATGTGGTGATCACGACAGAGATGGTCGGACCGGGATGCATCGTTTGCTGCATGGGCTCTGCTCATGGGGAAGGCGTCAGGGTCTGCAAGAATATCCCACAAGAACATGAATGAACAATAATCAGACGAAAATCGGGATGCCGATGCAGCGTGGGATCGGCTTCCTGGTTTTCCTGTTCCCTTTCCTTAGCCTCATCACTCCCTCCGGCATCGGCTTTTCCAGCATCGCGTTCGTGCTGGCCCTGCTGTGCGTGCCGCGCAAGGCCTGGGCGGCGATGGCGCCGCACTGGCGCGAGATCCGCTGGGTAGTGGCGGCCTTCGGCTTTTATTTCGCGTTCGCGCTGCTGTGCGTGCTGGTGCGTCCGGAGACCCGCTGGGACTATCTCGACAAGCCCTCGCGCATGTTCCTCGGGCTGAGCGCGGCCATGCTTGTGGTGCTGGCGCGCCCACCGCGCGCCGTGCTGTGGTGGGGCGTGATCGGCGGCGCACTGGCGGCGCTGCCCTTCATCGCCTGGCAGCGCATCGTGCTCGACATCTATCGCCCGGGCGGCTTCCTGAATCCGATTACCTTCGGCGACATCGCGCTGGCCCTGGCGCTGGTGGCGATGGCCGCCGCCATCGACTACCGCCATAGCGCCCGCAAGGCGCTCTGGCCGGCGCTGGGCGCGCTGGCGGGGCTTGGCGCCACGCTCCTGAGCGGCACCCGGGGCGGCTGGATCGCGCTGGTGCTGGCCGCGATCCTGTTCCTCACCTATGCGCGACTGCTGCACAGTCGGCCGGTGCGCCTGCTCCTGATCGGCAGCTTCACCCTGTTCGCTTCCACCTTCTTCATCCCCGCCTTCGGGGTGCAGGAACGGGTCGGGCAGGGCATGCACGACGTGCGCACCTGGCTCGATGGCGGCAGCGCCCTGTCGAACATCGGGATCCGGCTCGAACTGTGGACGGGCGCGCGCTACATCATCGCGCAACACCCGCTGTTCGGGCTCGATCCGCTGAGCGTACGCGCCGAGCTGAAGGAGCTGGCGCAGCAGGGCGTGATCCAGGACGTGGTGCTGCCGTTCGAGCACCTGCACAACGACGTGCTGCAGGCCCAGGCCACCGGCGGCGTGTTCGGCCTGCTCGCCTATGCCGGCATCCTGCTGGCGCCCTTCCTGTTCTTCGCGCGCTCGATCGGACGCAGTGCGCGGCGCAGCATGCCGCAGTTCGCGCCCGCCATGGCCGGCATGCTGGTGGTGCTGGCCTATTTCGGCTTCGGCCTGACCGAGGTGATCTTCTGGTCGCTGAAAGGCAGCATGTTCTACGTGCTCATGGTGGCCCTGCTGATGGGCTTCTGCCTGAGCGCGCAGGCCGACCCCAATATGGAAACACAGAGTGGACAATAAAATCATCGTCAAACGCCTGCTGGCGGTCGTCAAACCCTACCAGACGCGTTCCTGGCTGGCCCTGCTGTCGATGGCGCTCACCGCCGCCACCCAGCCGCTGCTGGGCTGGGCGCTCAAGCTCTTGATCGACCTCGGCTTCAAGGAAAAGGTGCCGTTCAGCCTGTGGTGGATTCCGGGCGTGCTGGTCTCGATCTTCGTGCTGCGCGGGATCGGCACCTTTTCCACCGCCTACCTGAACAACTGGGTCACCAGCCGCGTGCTGAACGACCTGCGCGCGATGGTGTTCGAGCGTGTGCTGCAGCTGCCGGTGGCGCGTTTCCATGCCGAATCGACCGGCAAGATCATCAACACCGTGGTGGCCGAAGTGCGCCAGGTGGTGGACATGCTGCAGTCGGTGTTCGTGGCCTGCGTGCGCGATACCCTGGTCGTGGTCGGCCTGCTGGCCGCGCTGCTGTACATGAACTGGAAGCTGACCCTGGTGGCGATCGTGGTCGTGCCCCTCACCGCCGTGATCGTGCGCACCACCACCGGCCGCCTGCGCCGCCTGAACCGCGAGAACCAGCGCGTCACGGCCGAGATGACCCAGGTGGTGGAGGAAGCGACCCGCGGGCACCAGGTGATCCGCGTGTTCTCGGGCGAGCGCTACGAGCGCGCGCGCTTCCACGCCCGCAGCGAAGCGCTGCGCGGCTTCTCGCAGCGCATGACGGTGGCCTTCGCGGCCACCACCCCGGTGACCCAGATCGCCACCTCGCTGGCGCTGTCGCTGGTGATCGTGCTGGCGATCCAGGCCGACCTGACCCAGGGCGAGTTCGTGCAGTTCGTCACCTACATGCTGATGCTGCTCACGCCCCTGAAATCGCTGGCCGAGGTCAACGGCCCGATGCAGCGCGGGATGACGGCCGCCGAGACGGTGTTCAACATGATCGACTCGCCGCCGGAAGCCGACCCCGGCACCCGCGAGCTGGGACGCGTGCAGGGCCACCTGCGCTTCGAGAACGTCAGCTTCCGCTATCCGGAAGCGCACAACCCGGCGCTGACCGGCGTGACGCTGGACGTGCTGCCGGGGCAGACCGTGGCCCTGGTGGGCGTCTCGGGCGGCGGCAAGTCCACGTTTGTCAACCTGGTGACGCGCTTCTACGATCCGCAGGAAGGACGCCTCCTGATCGACGGCATTCCCTACCAGGACGTCAGGCTGGCCAGCCTGCGCGCCCAGCTGGCGATGGTGAGCCAGAACGTGGTGCTGTTCGACGACACGCTGGCTTCCAACATCGCGTATGGCGTGGAAAAGATCGATGGCGAGCGCCTGGCGGCGGCGGTGAAGGCGGCGCACCTGACCGATGTGGTGGCCAAGCTGGAGCAGGGCGTGGAGACGCGCATCGGCGAGAACGGCATGCGCCTGTCGGGCGGCCAGCGCCAGCGCGTGGCGATCGCGCGCGCGATCTACAAGGATGCGCCGATCCTGCTGCTGGACGAAGCCACCTCGGCGCTGGACAACGAGTCCGAACGCGCGGTGCAGGCGGCGCTGGAAACCCTGATGGCGGGCCGCACCACGATCGTGATCGCGCACCGGCTGTCGACCATCGAGCGGGCCGACAGCATCGTGGTGATGGAGCACGGCCGCATCGTCGAGCAGGGCACCCATGCCGAGCTGCTCGATGCGAACGGGATGTATGCGAACCTGTACCGCCTGCAGTTCGTGGCGGCCGACGAGCAGGCGTAGGGTGGACAGGTTTCCTGCCCACGCGTTCAACCCGTCTGCGAGTTGCCAGAACGTCGGTTCAAGCGGGAGCTGACCGCGTGGGCGGAGACCCGCCCACCCTGCGAACGCGCAAGCGTCCCGGATCAGCTGGCGTAGTGTGCCGCTTCGCCCGGCAGCTGCGCATCGCGCCCATGCGCGCGGTCCTGCACCGCTTCCATATAGCGCCGCAGCGCATCGTCCAGCGACGGCAGCATCAGCGCCCGTTCGCTCGACAGCGCGCTGTATTCCGGCCGGCGCGCCACCAGATCGCAGCGTTCGGCCGCGACCACCTCGAGCTTCGCCGCATCCACCCCCGCCGCCGCGCAGGCGCGCCGCGCCAGCTCGGCCCAGCTCAGGGCTTCGGCATTGGTCAGGTGCCAGACGCCTTTCTCGCGGTCGATCAGGAGGTCGAGCGAGACGTTGACCAGGTCGGGCACGTAGGTGGGCGAGACCACCATGTCGTCCGCCGCCTGGAACGGCAGCCCGGCTTCCAGCGCGTTCAGGGCCTGGGTCACGAAGTTGTGCCGGTCCCAGGGGCCGAAGAAGGCGCTGGTGCGGATAACCACGGCCTGCGGATCGGCGTCGAGCACGCGCCGCTCGGCCTCCGCCTTGCTGCGGCCATACACGCCAAGCGGGTTGACCGGGTCCGACTCGACGTAGGGCGTGCCCTTGGTGCCGTCGAACACCAGGTCGGTGGAGAAGGTCATGAAGCGCAGCTGGTGGCGGATGCAGGCCAGCGCCAGCACCGTCGGGCCCAGGGTGTTCTCGCGCATGCAGCGCTCATGGTCGGCCTCGGCGTCGTCCACCCGCACGTAGCCGCCGGCGTTGATGACCGCCCAGGGCTTGTAACGTGCGATCGCCGCTTCCACCGACGCCGGGTCGGTGATGTCCATTTCCTGGCGGGTCAGCACGTGGAAGGCCAGGTTGCGGCTCTTGCAGATGCGGGCGAAGGCCGAACCCAGGGTGCCGGTTGCGCCAGTGATCAGGATCGGCTGCACCACGCTCGACTTGTACTGGCTGCGGATCGCGATGTCCGCCACCGCGGTGCTGGTCGCCACCGGCTTGCACAGGAAGCGGCCGGGCCGGCGCCACCAGCCTTCGCCCTGCAGCACCGGGTTGGAGAGCGGGCGGCCGGTGGACAGCTCGCGCATCAGGGTCGCGACCGCGGTCGGGCGCGGTTCGCCGCCGCGCACGTCGAACGGGCCTGGCTCGTAGTAGCCGCGGCATTCGGTGACCAGGCAGTTCCAGTCGTAGGAACCGAGCAGGGCCCAGACCGTCACCGCGCGCACATCGGCACCCTGCTGGCGCGCGCTGCGCGCCGCGTTCCAGATTTCCAGCAGCCAGCGCATCTGGTCTTCGCGGTTGGCGTCGATATGGGCCTCTGTGATCGCGATCGGCAGGCCGTAGCGCTCCCAGGTTTCCATGAGCAGCGGGCCGATGCCGGGCGTCGGCGTGGCCAGCGCGCGCGGCGTCTCGATGTCCGCGTGGGGGATGCCGCGGTAGACGTGGCGGCGGTCGGGCGGATAGCGCTCCGGCCGGTGGTCGAGCCAGCGCTCGCTGGTCGCATAGTAGTTGACACCGATGATGTCGGGCGGGCAGGGATTGTCGCGCAGCCAGAGCAGCTCCTGCTCGCTGGCCTGCGCGTCGAGCAGGTAGGACCACAATGCATGCTCCTGGTCCACCTTCCCGCACAGCAGGTCCCAGCCCAGCCAGCGGCGCTCGTTGAAGAAGCCGACCACTTCCTGCATCTCGGGAGTGCCGTAGGTCTTCGACAGGTCGTCGGTCGCGACCAGCTTGGCGTCCGGGTTCACGGCGCGGATGGCGCGCATGGCCAGCACCGTGGCGCGGCACTCGTTGAGCAGGGCGCGTACGAAGGTCGCCTCGTCGCTGCCATGCGGGTACCAGACACCCGCCAGGCCCGAGAAGCGCGCCGTGGTCAGCGGTTCGTTGACCGGGGTGTAGTACTCGGCCCAGGGATAGCGCCGCGCCACCGCGCCGGCATACTCGGCCAGCTTGTCGGGGAAGGCGGGATCGACCAGGCTGGTGTCGCGCGGGCCGCTGCCATGGTGCAGCAGGCCGACAATCGGGGTCACGCCCAGCTGCTGCAGGACTGGCAGGCGTTCGTCCGACCATGACCAGTCGGCCGACTCGATGCCGTCCGGCGCCGTGCGTTCCCACAGCACCGGGTAGCGGATCGCCTTGATGCCGAGCGAGGCAAAACGGTCGATGTCCTGCAGGCGCTCGGCGTGGCCGTTGCGCTCCATCTGGCTGAAGTAATTGTCGCGCACGCGGTTGACGGTGCATTCGAGTCCGCCCCAGAGTTCAAGCTCCGGGACCTGCTCCGGCTGGGAATGCATGTTTGTGTTCATGTTCTGACCCGCTGTTTGTGAAAACAGGCTCCAGCCTAATTGTCCACTGCGACAGGTTGTGTGAACTGGCCCACATAAAAGGACCATTTCGGACAATTCCTACTTTTTGTAAGCATTTTCCTTGTTTCTATGCCTAACTTCTTCTAACAAGAAATCTTTATTGCCGAGCCGGCGCGGACCGGTGCGCCGGGCAGCGCGGGTTCGGGCGACAATGCGCTGAAACGGGAGGGCATGATGTACATGGTGTACTGGACGATGGTCGAGGGCGAACGCTGCACGCCGCACGAGAAGCTGTTCGAGACCACGGAAATGGTGGCGGCGATGCAGTACATGGAGACGCTGCGCAAGCGCCAGCGCGAAGGGGAGGGCGTGCGCTTCATCACCATGTGCTCGGAGCATCCGGACCTGGTCGGCCATCCGGGCGTCGACGTGACGGGGCCGGAATACAACTGGAAGAAGCGGCGCCGCTGAGCTTTCTCGCTACGCGAGCCGGCTCTTCAATATCTTCCCGCTCGGCGCGGCCGGCAGGGCGTCCATGAACACGATGCGCGAGGGCCGCTTGTAGGGCGCCAGCCGCGTCCGCAGCCATTCCTGTAGCGCCGCAGGATCGACCTCCGCGGATATCTCCACGAAGGCCGCCACCTCTTCCTCACCGTCCGCCGCCGGCCGCCCGACGACCGCCGACTGCAGCACCGCGGGATGGCTGTTGAGCGCCGACTCCACCTCCAGCGGATAGATCTTGAAGCCCGAGCGGATGATCAGTTCCTTCAGGCGCCCGGCAATGAACAGCGCGCCGTCCGCGCCCAGCGTCGCGACGTCGCCGGTGGCCAGCCAGCCGCCGGGGCGCAGCGCGGCGGCCGTCTGTACCGGGTCGCGGTAGTAGCCCGCCATCACGTTCGGGCCGCGCACCCACAGCTCGCCCGTCGGCTCGACGATGCGCACCTCGACGCCCGGAATCGCTTGGCCCACCGAAGTGTCGCCGCGCGGCGCGTCCAGCCGGGTCTGGGACACGGTCGGGCCGCTCTCGGTCAGGCCGTAGCCGTTGTGCAGGGGCAGTCCGAACATGCGCTCGACCGCGCGCTTGAGCGCCGGGTCGAGCGGCGAACCGCCGGCGTAGCAGAAGCGCAGGCACGACGCGACCGGTTCGCTTCCCGCAAACGCCAGCAGGCGCGCGTACATGGCCGGCACGCCTTGCACGATGGTCAGGATACCCGCGCGGATCTGCGCCAGCAGCGCCTCGGCCGAGAATCGCGGCATCAGCTGCAGGCAGGCGCCCGCGTACAGGGTGCCGAGCATGACCGAGGCCAGGCCGTAGACATGCGAGATGGGCAGCACGCCGCTCGCCCGGTCGGACGGCAGCAGGCCGCGCAGCGTGCTCGAGGTGGCGGCCACGAACAGCAGGTTCGCATGGCTCAGCATGACGCCCTTGGGCTGGCCGGTGGTGCCGCTGGTGTAGACCAGCGCGGCGACCTGGGCGCCGTCCCGCCGCACCGGCTCCGGCAGGGTGTCGGGGTCGAGCGGCCCGGCCATCAGTTCGCCGAGAACGACCGCGCCCGCGCGCCGGGCGTGGGCCAGCGCATCCTTCGATGCCGCCGTGGTGTAAAGGACCACGCGCGGCGTGCAATGGGTGCGGATGGCGGCCATCTCGCCCTCGCTCAGGCGCGCGTTGACGTTCACGCTCCAGGCGTCCAGGCTGGCGACGGCGAACAGCAGGGCCACCTGGGCCGCGCAGTTCTCGCTCACCAGCATGACGCGGTCGCCGGGACGCACGCCCAGCTCGCGCAGCAGGGCGGCATGGCGCCTGGTTTCCCGCTCCAGCTCGGCATAGGTCCAGGTCCGGCCGGCCTCGGCGAGGGCAGGCGCCCCCGGCGCACGCGCGGCCCCAAGGCGGACGATGTCGGAGATGCGGCGGGGCAGGGTGGCGGGATCGATCATGGGGCATGCTTTATACCGGCTCGCCGGTGCCGCGGCAAGCCCGGGGCCGGTCGGGAGCACCATGCCAATCCCGGGAAATAATGAAAAATCGATGATGCGGGACGCCGCACAGGGCGTATCCTGATGCGATAGGCGACGACGTGAGGGAGGCGGCATGGCAATCCTCGGTTTTCTCGACAAGGAGCACACGATCGCGGCGCCCGGCTTCAACCGCTGGCTGGTGCCGCCGGCGGCGCTCGCGATCCACCTGTGCATCGGCATGGCCTACGGCTTCTCGGTGTTCTGGTTGCCGCTGTCGAAGGCGGTCGGCATCACCGAACCGGTGGCCTGCCCGGCCGGGATGTCCTTCGCGGCCCGGGTCTTCGCCACCACCTGCGACTGGAAGATTTCGATGCTGGGCTGGATGTACACGCTGTTCTTCGTGTTCCTTGGCCTGGCCGCCTGGCTGTTCGGCGCCTGGCTCGAGCATGCGGGGCCGCGCAAGGCCGGCGTGGTGTCGGCGCTGTGCTGGTGCGGGGGGCTGGTGATCTCGGCCCTCGGCATCCATACCCACCAGATCTGGCTGATGTGGCTCGGCTCCGGCGTCATCGGCGGCATCGGCCTCGGCCTCGGCTACATCTCGCCGGTGTCGACGCTCATCAAATGGTTCCCCGACTGGCGCGGCATGGCGACCGGCATGGCCATCATGGGCTTCGGCGGCGGCGCCATGATCGGTGCGCCGCTGGCCGACAGGCTGATGCGGCACTTCGCCACCCCGTCCTCGGTGGGCGTCTGGGAAAGCTTCCTGGCGCTGGCCGCGATCTATGCCGTCTTCATGCTGGCCGGCGCCATGACCTACCGCGTGCCGCCGGCCGGCTGGAAGCCGGCGGGCTGGACCCCGCCGTCCGGTGCGGCACGCACGATGATGACCCAGCGCCACGTGCATGCCGGCCGGGTCTGGGGAATTCCCCAGTTCTGGCTGGTCTGGGGCGTGCTGTTCCTGAACGTCTCGGCGGGCATCGGCATCCTGGGCATGGCCTCGCCCTTGCTGCAGGAAGTGTTCGGCGGACGCCTGATCGGTATCGATGCCGGCTTCAACGCGCTCGACGCGGCGCAGAAGGGGCAGGTCGCGGCCGTCGCTGCCGGCTTCACCGGGCTGCTTTCCCTGTTCAACATCATCGGGCGCTTCGCCTGGGCGTCGCTCTCCGACTATATCGGCCGCAAGGCCACCTATTTCATTTTCCTGGGCCTCGGCTTCGTCCTGTACGCCTCGGTGCCCTCGCTGGCGCACGGCGGCCGGCTGGCCCTGTTCGCAGGCGTCGTCTGCATCATCCTGTCGATGTATGGCGGCGCCTTCGCGACCGTGCCCGCCTACCTGGCCGACCTGTTCGGCACCCAGATGGTGGGCGCGATCCATGGCCGCCTGCTGACGGCCTGGTCCGCGGCCGGCGTGCTCGGACCGATCCTGATCAACTACCTGCGCGAATACCAGATCGCCGGCGGCGTGCCGCGGGCGCACGCCTACGACCTCACCATGTACCTGCTGGCCGGGCTGGTCATGGCGGGCATCGTCCTGAATGCGCTGATCGGCCCGGTGGCCGACAAGTACTTCATGACCGATGCCGAGCTGGCCGCCGAGCGGAACCTGGCGCAGGAGCGGGACAGCGCGGCCGCCGCCGGCGCGCACGCCAGGGGTGGCAGGGGAGGGGCGCTCGCCACCTGCCCGGCCGCGACCGCCTTCGCCTGGGCGGCGGTAGGCATTCCGCTCCTGCTGGGCATGTGGATCACGCTGCAGAAGGCGGCGGTGCTATTCAAATAATGGGCCGTCCGGCGTAAGCTGTGGCCTGGATGCGCTTTCCGACACATTGCACAAGATTCGAACGGGACCTGCCATGAACCACCCCATCATTCCGATCGCCCGTATCGGCGACGGCGACGGCCCTAGCCGCCAGCGCAAGCGCGAAGCCCCGAAGGGCCGCCGCATCGACCCGCAGGCGCTCGCGGAGGTCCAGGCACTGCTGGGCGCCGCGCCGCGCCGGCGCGACCTGCTGATCGAGCACCTGCACACGATCCAGGATCGCTTCGGCTGCCTGCCGGCCGGCCACCTGGCCGCGCTCGCCCAGGAGATGCGCCTGGCCCAGGCCGAGGTCTACGAGGTGGCCAGCTTCTACCACCACTTCGACGTGGTGAAGGAGGGCGAGGCCCCGCCTGCCGCGTTGACCGTGCGCGTCTGCGCCGGCCTGTCGTGCGAGATGGCCGGCGCGCAAGCATTGCTGGCGAAGCTGCCGGCGCTGCTGGGACGCGAGGTACGGGTGCTCGAAGCACCGTGCGTCGGCCGCTGCGAGCAGGCGCCGGTGGCGGTGGCCGGCCAGCGCGCGGTTCCGCAGGCGAGCGCCGAACAGGTGCTGGGCCGGGTCGCCGCCGGCGATACGCGCGAGCCGGTCCCTGAACATGTCGATTACGCCGCCTACCGCGCCGCGGGCGGCTACGCGCTGCTGCGCGACTGCCTTGCCGGGCGCCACCAGGCAGAAGCGGTCATCCGCACGCTGGAAGACGCCGGCCTGCGCGGCCTGGGCGGCGCCGGATTCCCGCTCGGCCGCAAGTGGCGCATCGTGCGCGCCGAGGCCGGCCCGCGCCTGATGGCGGTCAACATCGACGAAGGCGAGCCGGGCACCTTCAAGGACCGCGTCTACCTCGAGCGCGACCCGCACCGCTTCCTGGAAGGCGCCCTGGTCGCCGCCTGGGCGGTCGGCATCGACGCCATCTACATCTACCTGCGCGACGAATACCACGGCTGCCGCGCCATGCTGGAGGCCGAGCTGGAGGCGCTGCGGCGCGACCCGCCGGCGCCGGGCATGCCGCCGATCCACCTCCGGCGTGGCGCCGGCGCCTATGTCTGCGGCGAGGAATCCGCGATGATCGAGTCGATCGAAGGCAGGCGCGGCATGCCCCGCCTGCGCCCGCCTTATGTGGCCCAGGTCGGCCTGTTCGGGCGCCCGACGCTGGAGCACAACTTCGAATCGCTGCACTGGGTGCGCGAGATCCTCGAGCGCGGCGCCGGCTGGTTTGCCGGCCACGGGCGCCATGGCCGGCGCGGCCTGCGCTCGTTCTCGGTCTCGGGCCGGGTGCGCGAACCCGGCGTGAAGCTGGCCCCGGCCGGCATCACCGTCCGCGAGCTGATCGCCGAATACTGCGGCGGCATGCAGGAGGGGCACGCCTTCTATGGCTACCTGCCGGGCGGCGCCTCGGGCGGCATCCTGCCGGCGAGCCTGGGCGACGTCCCGCTCGACTTCGACACGCTGCAGCCCTACGGCTGCTTCATCGGTTCGGCCGCGATCGTCGTGCTGTCGAACCACGACAGCGCCGTCGCCGCCGCGCGCAACGCGCTGGCCTTCTTCAAGGACGAGTCCTGCGGTCAGTGCACGCCCTGCCGCAACGGCACCGCCAAGGCGCTCGACCTGATCCGCCGGCCGCAATGGAACACCGGGCTGCTGGGCGAGCTGTCGCAGGTGATGCGCGACGCCTCGATCTGCGGCCTCGGGCAGGCCGCGCCGAATCCGGTCGACTGCGTCATCAAGTACTTTCCGCACGAGCTGGAGGGAGCGTGAACGCCATGACGCCAAGCGTTTCATTCGAGATCAACGGGCGTGCCGTCGAGGCGCTGCCGCATGAAACCCTGATCGAGGTCGCCGCGCGCGAAGGCATCGAGATCCCGCGCCTGTGCTACAAGGAGGGCATGGCGCCCGCCGGCAACTGCCGCTCGTGCATGGTCGAGATCGAGGGCGAGCGCGTGCTGGCGCCGTCGTGCTGCCGCTATCCCGTGCCCGGCATGAAGGTCAGGACCGACGGCGCGCGCGCGGTCGCCGCACAAAAGATGGTGCTCGAGCTGCTGATGGCCGACATGCCCGCAGCCGCCTACACCCGCGTGAACGAGCTCGGGCTCTGGGCAGGAAAGCTCGGCCTGGGCAAGCCCCGTTTCGCGCCGACCCGCGCCCAGCCGCGGCGCGACGCCAGCCACGCCGCGATCACCGTCAACCTCGACGCCTGCATCCAGTGCACGCGCTGCGTACGTGCCTGCCGCGACGTGCAGGTCAACGACGTGATCGGCCTGGCCTTCCGCGGGCAGGAGACGAAGATCGTGTTCGACCAGGACGACCCGATGG
Source organism: Massilia sp. MS-15 (assembly GCF_020176695.1). GTDB lineage: Bacteria > Pseudomonadota > Gammaproteobacteria > Burkholderiales > Burkholderiaceae_D > Telluria > Telluria hydrophila. The sequence continues at coordinate 33,858 of NZ_JAIWIA010000046.1, forward strand.
GGGCTTCCACCTGCGTGGCCTGCGGCGAATGCGTGCAGGCCTGCCCGACCGGCGCCCTGATGCCGGCGCGCGGGGCGGCGCTGCAGATCCCCGACAGGCAGGTCGATTCGGTCTGTCCCTATTGCGGCGTCGGCTGCCAGCTCACGTATCACGTCAAGGACAACACCATCCTGTTCGTCGAGGGACGCGACGGCCCGGCCAACCACGGGCGCCTGTGCGTCAAGGGGCGCTACGGCTTCGACTACGCGCACCATCCGCAGCGCCTGACCAGGCCCCTGATCCGCCGCGCGGGCATGCCCAAGAGCGGCGATTTCAGCATGGACCCGGGGCGCGTGCTCGAGGTCTTCCGCGAAGCGAGCTGGGACGAGGCGCTGGCGCTGGCCGGCGGCACGCTGGCGCAGATCCGCGACGCCCACGGCGGGGCGGCCCTGGCCGGCTTCGGCTCGGCCAAGGGCAGCAACGAGGAAGCCTACCTGTTCCAGAAGCTGGTGCGCACCGGTTTCGGGACCAACAACGTCGACCACTGCACCCGGCTGTGCCATGCCTCCTCGGTGACGGCCCTGCTGGAAGGGATCGGGTCGGGCGCGGTGTCGAACCCGGTCATGGACGTCACGCGCGCCGAGGTGATCGTCGTCATCGGCGCCAACCCGACCGTCAACCATCCGGTCGCCGCGACCTGGATCAAGAACGCGGTCAAGGACGGGGCCAGGCTGGTCGTGATGGACCCGCGCCGCTCCGAGCTGGCGCGCCACGCGCACCACTACCTGCAGTTCAAGCCGGACACCGACGTCGCCCTGCTCAACGCCATGATGCACGTGATCGTCAGCGAAGGCCTGGTCGACGCAGGCTTCATCGCCAGCCGCACGGTCGGCTACGCGGAGCTGGAAAAGAACGTCTCCGGCTACAGCCCGGAAGCGATGGCGCCGATTTGCGGCATCGATGCCGACACCATCCGCGCGGTGGCGCGCCTGTATGCAACTTCCAGGGCATCGATGATCCTGTGGGGCATGGGCATCTCGCAGCACGTGCACGGCACCGACAATGCGCGCTGCCTGATCGCCCTGTCCCTGATGACCGGCCAGATCGGCCGTCCCGGCACCGGCCTGCATCCGCTGCGCGGCCAGAACAACGTGCAGGGCGCCTCCGACGCCGGCCTGATCCCGATGATGCTGCCCGACTACCAGCGCGTCGACAACCCGGAGGCGCGCGCCCGTTTCGAGGCGGCCTGGGGCGCCACCCTCGATCCGGAGCCGGGCCTGACGGTGGTCGAGATCATGGACGCGATCGACGCCGGACAGATTCGCGGCATGTACATCATGGGCGAGAACCCGGCCATGTCGGATCCGGACGCCAACCATGCGCGCGCCGCGCTGGCCCGGCTCGAGCACCTGGTGGTGCAGGACATCTTCCTGACCGAGACGGCCTACCTGGCCGACGTGATCCTGCCGGCGTCAAGCTTCCCGGAAAAGACCGGCACCTTCACCAATACCGACCGCCTGGTGCAGATGGGCCGCCAGGCGATCGATCCGCCGGGCGAGGCGAAGCAGGACCTGTGGATCATCCAGCAGATGGCGAACCGCCTCGGCCTTCCCTGGCGCTACGGCCACGTGTCGGAAGTGTTCGACGAGATGCGCCGCCTGATGGCGAGCATCGGCGGCATTACCTGGGAACGCCTGGAGCGCGACGGCGCCGCCGTCTACCCGTGCCTGCACGAGGGCGACGCCGGGCAGCCGGTGGTGTTCACCGAGCGCTTCCCACGAGAAGGGGGCAGGGCGCGCTTCGTCCCGGCCGACATCATCCCGGCCGCCGAGCGGCCCGATGCCGACTATCCGATGGTCCTGATCACCGGCCGCCAGCTCGAGCACTGGCATACCGGCAGCATGACGCGGCGCACCGCGGTGCTGGACGCGATCGAGCCCGATCCGGTGGCGCTGCTGCACCCGCTCGACCTGCAGCGGCTGGGCGTGAAACCGGGCGAGGCCATCACGCTCGCCTCGCGCCGCGGCGAGGTCGTGCTCTACGCCCGGGCCGACGACAGCTCGCCGGTGGGGGCGGTGTTCGCGCCTTTCTGCTGCTACGAGGCGGCGATCAACCGCCTGACCAATGCGGCGCTCGACCCCTTCGCGAAGATTCCGGAGTTCAAGTATTGCGCCGTCAACGTCACGCCGGGTGGGGAGGTGGCGGCGCCCGGCAGCTACGGTGGCGGCCAAATCCTGGAAGGCATGGCACAATTGGCAACATGAACTGCCCTGATCTAGCCCGTTACCGTCCCTTGCTGTCCGAGGCGCACGCCGGCCTGACGCACGAAGTCACGGCCGTGGACGAGCGCGGCCGCCGCGCGAGCATCGCGATCCCCGCCGAGCGTCCGCTTACCGTCTACGTGGACAAGCGCGAGATCGTTACCCTGATGACGCTGGGCGGCGCGCCCGAGGCGCTGACGCTCGGCTACCTGCGCAACCAGCGCCTGGTGCGCGCGATCGACGATATCGTCTCGATCCAGGTCGACTGGTCGGTCGATGCGGTGGCTGTCGTCACCCGCAGCGGCATTGCCGACGTCGAGGAGCGCACCGCGAAGAAGGTGGTCACCACCGGCTGCGGGCAGGGCTCGGTGTTCGGCGGGCTGATGGACGAGGTCGACCAGATCACCCTGCCCGCCGACGCGCGCCTGCCGCAGTCGGTCGTGTACCGCATCGTCGAGACCATCCGCACCCAGCAGTCGATCTACAAGCTGGCTGGCTCGGTGCATGGCTGCGCGCTGTTCTCGCACGAGGGCGAGCTGTTGTATTTCGTCGAGGACGTCGGCCGCCACAACGCGGTGGACGCCATCGCCGGGTTGATGTGGCTCGACGGCCTGGAGGGCAGCGACAAGGTGTTCTATACCACCGGCCGCCTGACGTCCGAGATGGTCATCAAAGGCGCGCAGATGGGCATTCCCTTCCTGCTGTCGCGTTCCGGCACCACCCAGATGGGGCACATGGTGGCGGAGAAAGTCGGCATGTCGCTGCTGGCGCGCTGCTCTGGCAAGCATTTCCTGCTGCTGGCCGGGCACGAGCGCCTGCTGTTCGAGCCGGATCTGCTGGAACCCTTGAACGCGCCCTTCCATACTGCACGGCCGGCCTGATGTCCCTGCTGGATGCAACGACGCACGCCTTCGCGCTGCTGTTCAGCGGCGACGAGGCGTTGTGGCGCATCGTCTGGGTGTCGCTCAAGACCAGCATCCTCGGACTGCTGCTGGCGGCGCCGCCGGCCATCTTCCTCGGCTACGCCATCGCCATGCACCGCTTCCCGGGGCGGCGCCTGGCCATCTGGCTGGCCCAGGCGGCATTGTCGCTGCCGACCGTGCTGATCGGCCTGCTGCTGTACCTGCTGCTGTCGCGGCGCGGGCCGATGGGCGGGCTGGAATGGCTGTTCACCCAGGAAGGCGTGATCCTCGGCCAGATGGTGATCGGCCTGCCGGTGCTGCTGGCCTTCACCCTGGCAGCGGTGCAGGCGGCCGATCCCCGTTACGCGGAAACGGCGCTCTCGCTGGGCGCCTCGCGCTGGCGCGTGATGCGCACCGTCCTGCACGAAGCGCGCTACGGTGTGATGGCGGCGGTCATCAGCGGCTTCGGCCGGGTGATCTCGGAAGTAGGCTGCGCGCTGATGGTGGGCGGGAACATCGAAGGCCAGACCCGCACCATCACCACCGCCATCGCGCTGGAGACCAGCAAGGGCGAGTTCGCACAGGGCATCGCGCTGGGCATCGTGCTGGTGTCGCTGGCGCTCGTGATGAACGGCGCCCTGGTGCTGCTGCAGGGCGAGGCCCATACGGCGGGAGGGCGCTGGTGACACCGCCGGCCACGCCCCTGCTCAGCGTGCAAGGCATGCGCAAGCGCCACGGCGAGCGCCTGCTGTTCGAGATCGAGCGGCTCGACATCGCGGCCGCCAGCGCCTATGTGCTGACCGGCGTGAACGGGGCCGGCAAGTCCACCTTGCTGCGCATGCTGGCCGGGCTGGAACGCTGCGATGCCTGCCGCATCGCATTCGAGGGACGCAGCATGCCGCTGCATCCGTATCCGGCGGCGCTGCGGCGCGCGATCGGCTTCGTGCACCAGCACCCGATCATGTTTTCCACCAGCGTGGCCCACAACATCGCCTACGGCTTGCTGGCGCGCGGCGAGCGGCGGCAGACGGTGGCGCCGGCCGTGGAAGAAGCAATGTGCTGGGCCGGCGTGGCGCACCTGCGCGATACCCATCCCGCGCGCCTTTCCGGCGGCGAGAAGCAGCGCGTGGCGCTGGCACGCGCCCGCGTGCTGCAGCCGCGCCTGCTCCTGCTGGACGAGCCCACGGCCAACCTGGACGGCCCGGCGCGCGAACAGGTGATCGCCCTGATTCCCACCTTGCTCGAACGCGGCGGCAGTGTCGTGATGGCCTGCCACGACCGCGACCTGATCGGCCTGCCCGGTATCCAGCGCCTGAAGCTGCGCGAGGGCCGGCTGGAAGTACGCTGAGGGTGCGCCGGCGCGCATGCCTGCGCCGCGCGTTCCGCTGGCTTGCTAGAGTGATCCCGTGACGTATTGACGACCCTATGATAGGCTGAAGCTTGCTATGGGATTTCATCTCGATAAAAATCTGATCGACAAGGTACCGGCGGGCATCGTCATCCACGACTCCCAGTCGGCGGTGATCGCCGCCAATGCCATGGCCCAGCGCCTGCTCGGCGAGGACCTGCCCGACATCCGGGGACGCCCGGCGGACCATCCCGGCTGGTCCTTCGTCGCGCCGGACGGCAGCGCGATCGACGTCGACGACCTGCCGGCCAGCCGGGTATTGCGCGAGAAGCTGCCGGTCACCGACGTGGTGGTGGGGGTGCGGCGTCCGGGAGCGCACATCATCTGGTTGATCTGCAACGCCTATCCGGTCTTCGACAGCGGCGGCCAGATCGCATCGGCGGTGGTCTGCTTCACCGATTGCAGCGAACTGGTGGCCACCCAGCAGGCGCTGGAGCATTCGCAGCAGCGCCTGCAGCTGGTCCTGCGCGCGCTGAACGAGGGTTACTGGGACTGGGACCTGGACCAGCAGACGCTGTTCTATTCCGAGCGCTGGTGGGACATGCTCGGTTATGCGCCCGGGACCCACCCGACCGACATCGAGGCCTGGCAGCGGCTGCTGCATCCGGAAGACCGCGAGCGCGTCAACCGCTTCCTGGCCGAGCTGCTGGCTGGAGCGGAGGTGAGCTATGCGATCGAATTCCGGCTCTGGCACCGCGATGGCCATGCGGTCCCGGTGCTCAGCCGCGGCTTCGTGCTGCGCGAGGCCACCGGACGCGCGGTGCGCATCTCCGGCGCCAACACCGACCTCACCGAGCGCAAGCAGCTGGAACGCCAGCTGCAGCTGAGCGCCGACCATGACTACCTCACCGGCCTGCCGAACCGGCGCTACCTGCTGCGCGAACTCGAGCGCCGGCGCATGCGCGCCGTGGCGGACGGCCAGGCCAGCGCGGTCCTGCTGATCGACCTCGACAACTTCAAGCTGCTCAACGACACCGAGGGACACCCCTTCGGCGACCGCCTGTTGCAGGAAGTTGGCCGGCGCCTGCTGGGAGCACTGGAGCGGGGCGATTTCGTCGGCAGGCTCGGTGGCGACGAATTCGTCGTGCTGCTCGACTGTGGGGCGCACACCGAGGTCTCATGCGCCGTGCTGGCGCAGCAGCGCGCCCGCGACCTGTGCCATCTGCTGGGCCGTCCGTTTCCGATCGGCGAGCGCCACTTCTCGATCACTCCCAGCATCGGCGCCGTGCTGGTCGAGCGCGGCGAGGGCAGTGCCGACCTGCTGCTGCAGCAGGCCGACATCGCCCTGTATGCGGCCAAGTCGGCCGGGCGCAACGCCATCCGCTTCTTCGATCCCGCCATGCAGCGCATGATCGACGAGCGCGCCCGGCTCCAGGACGAGCTGGCGCACGCGGTGGAGCGCGGCGAATTCGTCCTGTACTACCAGCCCCAGTTCGATGCCGAACAGAAGATCGTCGGCGCCGAAGCGCTGCTGCGCTGGCAGCATCCGCTACGCGGCCTCCTGGCGCCGGGCAGTTTCATCCCGCTGGCGGAAACCTCGGACCTGATCGTCAGGCTGGGCGACATCGTGCTGCGCCAGGCGAGCGAACGCCTCGCGGCCTGGTCCAGGGTGCCGGCGCTGGCCAGGCTCGGCATCGCGGTCAACGTCAGCGCGCGCCAGATGCACGACGAGGATTTCGTCGCGCGCTCACTGGGGATCATGCGCGTCGCAGGGGCCGATCCGTCCCGGCTGTCGATGGAACTGACCGAATCCCTGCTGGCCACCGACATCGAGGCCACCATCGAGAAGATGCACAGCCTGCGGCGGGAAGGGATACGCTTCTCGGTCGACGATTTCGGTACCGGGTTTTCCTCGCTCAGCTACATCCAGCGCTTCCCGCTGAGCAGCCTGAAGATCGACCAGTCGTTCGTGGCGACCTGCGTGGACAATCCGCGCTCGGCCGGCATCGTCGAGATCGTCATTGGCCTGGCGGACAGGCTGGGGCTCGGGCACATCGCGGAAGGGGTGGAGACGGCCGCGCAGCTGGAACAGCTGAAGGCGCTCGGCTGCCGCGCCTTCCAGGGCTACCTGCTCGGCGTACCGATGCCGGTGGAGGAATTCGAGGCCATGGCGCTGGCGCGCGGATGACCACCCCTGAATCGCGACGCCGCCGCTGAAGACGATGTCAGTGTCCGCTAGACAGCCGGGGCCGCGCACAGCAACGTGGCGATTTGATTGCAGAATTCAGGCGTCGGATGCAAAAACACGGCAAAATCGGGTTTTCATGTCATTGCCCAATTCATGCCGACGACTGTTTTCCCTTTTCCCTATACTGCCGAATTCATTGCCAAGGTCGCGTTAGAGGCTTGTGCGCATCCGCATGATGTAGAGGGCATCGCGCATCGTTATTGCGTTGTAGCGAGCGAAGTAGAAGCCTGGCGCAGGGAGCTGGAACGGAAGGCAAGCTCGCTCTACTCCCCGCCTGCGGCGAACGCGGCCGCTGATCTGCGTGTCACAGTGCTCGAACAGATGGAAGTCTGCATTGCCGTCCTGGAGGGGGAAACGCTGCGCTACCGCTATGCGAATGCATCGCACCGGAGTTTGACGGGCGACCGCGATATCGTCGGAATGCGGCTGCGCGAGGTGTTTCCCCAAGCGGCCGGCGATGGCATGGAGAGCGGCATATTGCGGGTGCTGCAGACCGGCGAATCGTGGGAGGTCAAGAATTTCCACGCGCAGGTAGCGGGTCTCGGCGAGACGGTGTGGGAGGGGCGGATCGAGCGCTTGCCATTGACTTCGGCGACGCTTCCCGCAGTCGTCATCTGGATCCGGGACGTCACGGCCTCCGCGCATGTCGAGTCGTCGCTGCGTACCGAACTCGCGCTGCTGCGGGCCATTGGCGACAACTCGGCGGACGTCATGTTTGCCAAGGACCGCGATGGGCGGATGCGCTACGCCAATCCGGCAGCACTTGCCCTGATCGGCAAGCCCTTTCATGAGGTGCAAGGGAAGACGGACATCGAACTCCTTGTTAACAAAGATGTGGCCCGACTGGTCATGGAAAACGACCGGCGCATCATGGACACCGGAAAGGCCGAGGAAGTCGAAGAAACCGTGCCCATGCCTGATGGGACACGGCGCATCTGGCTGTCGCAGAAACGCCCTTTCCGCGACCAGGACGGGAAAGTTACCGGTCTGCTCGGCGTATCCAGGGATATCACCGAGCGCAAGGACGCCGCGGACAAGATCCAGGCTGCGCACGATTCATTGCAGCGGGTGCTCGACAGCATCACGGACGGTCTTGCCATTCTGGACAAGGACTGGCGCTACACCTATTTCAGCGAAACGGGTGCCAGGATGCTCGGCGTGCGCAGCGAAGACCTCATCGGCCGCTGTCTATGGGATCTGTTTCCACATGCAGAACACCTGTTGTTCGGGCGGGAGTATCGGCGCGCAGTCGACATGGGTGTCGCGACCCATTTCGAGGAATACTACCCCGCGCCGCTGAACGTATGGCTCGAATGTCACTGTTATCCTTCATCGGAGGGCTTGTCCGTCTATTTTCGCGACGTGACGGACCGGCGCCATGCACAGGATGCCGCCGCCGAGAACGAGCGCCGCATCAAGGCGCTCCTCGAAGCCACGCCGGTCGGTCTTACGTATGCAAATGCCGGCGGGGAAATCCTGGTGATGAACAACGAGTGCAAGCGTATCTGGGGAAATCCTCCCGCGACCGAGAACGTGGACGCGTATGCGGCCTACTCGGGCTGGTGGGCGGACCAGTCCGAACGCCACGGCCGCCCTGTCACCGTGCACGAATGGCCGACAGCGAGGGCATTGCGTGGCGAGCGTGTCCACGACACCGTGATCGAGATCGAGCCGTTCGACATGCGCGGCACGCGCCGCACGGTCCTGCATCGATCCGTACCGGTCCAGAACGACGAAGGCGCTATGCTGGGAGCAGTCACCGCCATGATGGACCTGACTGATTTTGTCCAGGTCAAGCGGGCCGTTGTCGAGGGACATCACCGGATCCAGCAACTGGCGAACACCATCCCGCAGCTGGCCTGGATGGCGGACCAGGAAGGTCTGGTGCATTGGTATAACGAGCGCTGGCTCAACTATACCGGCCTGGACGAAAGTGAAATGACTGGCTGGAATTGGGCTTGCGTACATGATCCCGCCGTGCTTCCGCAGGTCGTCGAACGCTGGAAGCGCTCGCTCGCGACCGGCGAGGCCTTCGAAATGACCTTTCCCATCAAGGGCAAGGACGGGCGCTTCCGGCCTTTCTACGTGCTGGCCGAGCCCCTGAAGGACCTCGAAGGACATGTACAGCAATGGTTTGGTACCTGCACCGACGTCTCGGCACTGCAGCAGGTGCAGGAAGACCTCAAGAAGACGCAGGCGTGGCTGCAGGAAGGGCTGGACGCCGGCAGCATGGTGGCGTGGGAGTGCGACTGCCGTCGTGGTGAAGTACGCTACTCCGACAACGTTGCCATCGTATTGGGACATGGTCCCGGAACGTATGCGCGCGAGCTCGACACCATTGTCGACGCCGACCGTGCGGCCCATGTCACGGCAATCGAGCGCGCCGTCTCGGATGTCGGCACGGTCGACCAGGTCACCCGCAGGATTCGTCCGGACAATGGCGCGACGATATGGGTCCGGATGAAAGGCAGCGTATTCGCCGACCAGAGCGGCGATGCCGTTGGTATCCGGGGTATTCTGGTTGACATCACCGAGCAGGTTCTGCGCGAGCATTCCCTTGAAGAAGCGAACAACCGCAAGGACGAATTCCTGGCCATGCTGGCGCACGAGCTGCGCAATCCGCTGGCACCGATTGCCACTGCGGCCCAGTTGCTGACGATCAGCAATGCGGACGCGCAGCGCGTGCGCAGCAGCTCGGAAATCATCGCGCGCCAGGTAGGCCACATGACCCGACTCATCGATGATTTGCTGGATGTGTCCCGGGTCACCCGCGGTCTGGTGGAACTGGAAATGGCGCCCGTTCCCATCAAGGATGTTGTCAGCAATGCGATCGAGCAGGCGCGGCCGCTTATCGAAGTGCGCAAGCACCAGCTCTCGCTGCACGTCGATTCCCGGCCGGCGGTCGTGCTCGGCGACCGGGTGCGGCTGTGCCAGATCCTGGTCAACCTCCTGAACAATGCGGCCAAGTACACGCCTCAAGGCGGCAAGATCGGACTCGATATCGCAGTCGATGCGGGGCATGTGCACATCGTCATCGAAGACAATGGAATCGGCATCGACCGTGCGTTGCTGCCGCATGTCTTCGAGTTGTTCACGCAGGCAACCCGCACACCGGACCGTAGCCAGGGCGGACTCGGCCTCGGTTTATCGCTCGTTCACAGCCTGGTCGGCATGCATGGCGGCAGCGTTCGCGCCTTCAGTGCCGGGACAGGCAAGGGAAGCAGGTTTTCCGTCACCCTGCCCCTGGTGGTCACCAAGGACAACGCGGCAAACGATCGGTCCACGGCCAATTGGGCGTTTCCTTCGGACTATGCGAGCAGCTTGTCGATCCTGATCGTCGATGACAATTCGGATGCGGCCGACATGCTGGCCGGGGTGCTACGCGTTCAAGGTCATTCCGTGCGGGTGGAATACACCTCGCAGGCCGCCATGAAGGTAGCTGGCGAGGTTCCGAGCGATCTGTACATACTTGATATCGGCCTGCCCGATTTCGATGGCTATGAACTGGTGCGCCGACTGCGGAGCCGGGCTGAAAATGCGGGGGGAGTGTTCGTTGCGCTGACGGGCTACGGCCAGGCACACGACAAGGTGCTTTCGCTCAGCGCCGGCTTCGATCATCACCTGGTCAAGCCGGTCAATCTGGCGCATCTCGAGGCGATCATTCGTTCGCTTCCTGCTTCACGGCGTCGGCGGGCAGGGTAGCGCCTCCTGCATGCCTTTCGCTACGTCGGGCGTTCGCCGATCTCCAGCACGCGCTGGAGGTCTGCCAGATCGTAGGGCTTGGGCAGGGAGGCCGTCTCGAAGTCGAGCTCGTCGATGGCGCCATATCCAGAAGCGAAAATCACTTTCAGGGCCGGCTGGCTGTGCCTGGCCTGGATTGCCAGGTCGATGCCGGACATCCCCGGCAAACCGACATCCGTCAGCAACACGTGGAAGGTCTCGGTCGCCAGCAAGCGGATGGCTTGTTCTCCGCTGGAAGCGCCATGCACATCCTGTCCGAGCATCCTGAGCAATTCGCAGAGCATGTCGAGCGCATCGGGATTGTCCTCGACCACCAGGATGCGGCGCGCCGGGGCGGCATGCGCTTCCACGGACAGGACAGGCTTGCCTTCCAGGACGCGCTGGAGTGTGGCGGCCTGCCGCTTGTTCGCCAGCAGGTGCCCGATCTTGCGTGCAAGGTCGTCGCGGCGGTAGGGTTTGCTGATCAGCTCGACTCCGGGGTCGAGCCGCCCGCCGTGGACAATCGCATTTTGCGTATACCCTGACGTGAATAATATCTCGATGCCAGGCTGAATCAGTTTCGCCTGGCGCGCCAGCTCGGTGCTTTTTACCTTGCCGGGCATGACCACGTCGGTGAACAGCAGGTCGATGTGCAGTCCGCTGTTCAGGATCGTCAGGGCGCTTTCGCCATCGCTGGCTTTCAGCGTCTTGTATCCAAGCCCGTTCAGCATCTCGACCACGGTGCCCTGCAGCGTCAGATCGTCTTCGACGACCAGAACCGTTTCGCTTCCGCCGCTGACCGGAGCGCGCCGCACATCGTCGATGAGCGCCTCATTCGCGTGGACCCGGGGCAGGTAGATCTTGAAGGTCGTGCCATGGCCGACTTCGCTGTAGATACGGATATGCCCGCCACTCTGCTTGACAAAACCGTACACCATGCTCAGGCCAAGCCCGGTACCTTCGCCTTCGGGTTTGGTCGTGAAGAAGGGCTCGAATACCCGTTCCATCGTTTCGGAGGTCATTCCGGAACCGGTGTCGGAAATCGCCAGCAGCACATATTGCCCGGCCGGCACATCGGCCAGTGCATCGACATACGCATCGTCGAGCATCGCGTTCCCGAGTTCGATCGTCAGGCGTCCCTCGGATTGCATGGCATCGCGCGCATTGATGGCCATGTTCAGGATGACATTCTCGAGCTGGTTGCGGTCGACCATGGTGATCCACAAGCCACCACCCACGATGGTCTCGACATCGATCGATTCGCCCAGCGCCCGCCTGAGCAGGTCGTCCATGTCGCGCACGATCCGTCCCAGATTGGTGGGCACGGGCTGCAATGGCTGGCGCCGGGCGAAGGACAGGAGTTGCGAAGACAGTTTTGCTCCCCGGTCAACGGAGGCGATGGCCTTCTGCAGCCTGGACAAGGTAAGAGGATTATCGCGCGACTCTGCTTGCAGCATTTCGAGATTACTCGCTATTACTTGCAAGATGTTATTAAAATCGTGCGCCACGCCGCCGGTCAGCTTGCCGATCGCTTCCAGTTTCTGGGACTGGCGCAACGCCACCTCGGTTGCGCGCAGTGCCTCGGTACGCTCGGTGACGAGTTGTTCCAGGTCGGCCTGGTGAGCGATGAGGCGGTTCTGCGCAATGCGTCGGGTGGTAATATCTCTGACGACAAGTGTAGTTCCAAGGAAACTGCCGGTTTCGTCAGCAACGCGCGAGAACACGATCTCGATGGGCAGCGTGCGCCCGCCGATGTCGCAGTCGAATTCGGCGCTCTGGAAGCGCGCGCCGCCTGCCACCTGGTCCAGGTACTGTGCGAACCCGGGTGTCCAGCATGGAAGCGCCGAGGCATGCAGCCCCGGCATGGCCGCCCCTTCCATGGCGAACAGCGCTGCGGCGCTGGCGTTGGAATACAGAATGGTGGACCGGTGGTCGAGCGCCACGATGGCGTCGCTGCTCTGGGACAGGAAGCTCTCGAGGTAGTGCTCGGACATCAAGAGACGCCGGTATGCGAGGCCATCGGCAGGCCGGGGCGCCTGGAGCAGGGAATTCGCCTTGTCCAGCGTCGTGCGCAGCTTCAGGCGCCGCCGCGTGCCGTGCACGGCCTCGCGGATCAGCCGTTCCAGCGCCGGATCGCCAACGGCGCCGATCGACCAGTACGCGCCGATCATGGGCGTGCGCTGCAGTTCGAGGCGCAGCGAAGAAATCTGCGCGTCCCTGCACACGAACATCAGGTGGGCGCTGGCGCATGCGGCACGCAGCATGCGCGCCAGTACGCCCACGTGGCCCGTGGCGGCGTCGATCAGGACGAGCTCCGGCGCTTCGCCCGCTTGCGCCTTCCCGCGCACGATATCGACGGCGTCGGCTGGCGTCGCCGGCTCGACGGGGAAGCCGGCCGAGCGGAGGCGATCGCCGAGCGCGAGGAGGTAGGTAGCGCACGCCTCGCCGCCGCTCACCAGCAGGATGGGGCGGTTCACAATGCGTTCACAGGAGAGGAAGGCCGAGCAGGGAACGCCCGGTCCAGACCTTGAGGAGGTCCGTGGTCGGCGACATGACGTGGCTGGCGCGCGCATCGCGCAGCATCTGGCTCACACGGCTGTTTTCGCCGTACGCCATGCCGCCACAGATCGTCATCGCATCGTTTGCCAGCTTCACGGCGGTGTCCCCCGCATCGGCCTTGCAAGCCAGAATGAACGGTAGTGCCTCGGGGTCGCCCATGTCGCCGCGGCGCGCGGCCTCGCGTACCAGGCTGCGGGTCTTCTCGACACTGGTCCACATTTCCGCATAGCGTGTCTGAAGGGTCTCGACGTCGCGTAGCGCTTCGCCGGAGTGGCTGAATTTTCGTGAACGCAGGTGTTCGCCGGCCGCATCGAGCGCAGCCTGCGCGATCCCCAGATAGGTGCCGGCCATGGCCATCAGGAAGAATGGCGCGACGACCTCGAACACATACCATACCTGGTCGCCTTCTTCTCCGAGCAGCTGGGTGCGGGGTACGGCTGCATCCTGCAGCCGCAAGCCACGCGACGAGTTGCCGTGCATGCCGAAGCCTCGCCATGGCTGGAGCCATTCCATGCCACGCGTGTCCTTGTCCACCACAACGCAACTGAAGTCGCCTGTCTGCGCCATGCCATCGTCGGCTACCGCGGAAACCACGTACGAATCGGCGAAGCCGCCATTCGTGATGAAGTGCTTGGTTCCATTGATCCGGTAGTGGTCGCCATCCAGGGTCACGGTGGTTTCCGGCAGGTAAAAATGGGAACCCGACCCACTTTCCGACAGAGCCAGCGTGGTGATGTGTTCGCCTCGGGCAATGGCGCGCAGGTACTTTTCCTGCTGGTCGACCGTGGCCTTTGCCGCAATCACGGCGCTGCCGACGCAATGCATGCCGAAGCAAAGCGCGGAGGAGGGACAGGCATTGCCGATCGTCTCGGCAATGACGCTCAGTGCAAGCAAGCCCTGCCCATGGCCACCAAGATGCTCCGGTACCTGCAAACCCATCAAGCCAGCCTTGGCCAGGGCCTGCATCGAGTGCGCAGGCCAGATGTATTCACGGTCGACCCGGTCGGCATTCGGCATGATCACGCGCGCAGTCAGTTCCTCGACTGTGCTCCTCAGCGAAACTAACTTGGGGGAAAGGAAATGATCCATAGTCGAAGAGGCGCTGCGTAGTCAGCCTGGCAGGGGCGAAACAAAGGATGAATAAGGGCAAACATGCCCATTATAACTATCGATATGGATTGGCCGCGCACTTGTCGGCCTGGCCGAGCTTACCGGGCACCTTACATCAGGATCACATCGTACTGTTCCTGGTGATAGCCCTTTTCGACCTGCAGCGAAATGCGCTTGCCGATGAAGTCGCCCAGCATGGCCAGGTGCTGCGATTCCTCCTCCAGGAACAGGTCGATCACCTCCTGCGAGGCGACGATGCGGAACTCGCGCGGGTTGAACTGCTTGGCTTCACGCAGCAGTTCGCGCAGGATCTCGTAGCAGATCGTGCGCGAGGTTTTCACCTGACCCTTGCCGGAGCAGGCGGGGCAGGGCTCGCACAGGATGTGGGCCAGCGATTCGCGCGTGCGCTTGCGGGTCATCTCGACCAGGCCGAGCGCCGAGAAGCCGCTCACCGAGACCTTGGTGCGGTCGCGCGCCAGGGTCTTTTTCAGTTCCGCGAGCACGGCGTTGCGGTGCTCGTTGTTCTCCATGTCGATGAAGTCGAGGATGATGATGCCGCCCAGGTTGCGCAGGCGCAGCTGGCGCGCGATGGCATGCGCCGCTTCCAGGTTGGTCTTGAAGATGGTATCGGCGAAGTTGCGCCCGCCGACATAGCCGCCGGTGTTGACGTCGATGGTGGTCATCGCCTCGGTCTGGTCGACGATCAGGTAGCCGCCGCTTTTCAGGTCCACGCGCCGGCCCAGCGCGCGCAGGATCTCTTCCTCGACGCCGTACAGGTCGAACAGCGGACGCTCGCCGGTGTAGTGGGTCAGGCGCGCCAGCACGCTCGGGGTATAGACCTGCGCGAACTCGACCAGCATGTTGTAGTTCTCGCGCGAGTCGACCTGGATGGTGGCGGTCTCCTCGTGCACGAAGTCGCGCAGCACGCGCTGGGCCAGGTTCAGGTCCTGGTAGAGCAGGGTGGTGGGCGGCCTGGTGCGCGCGCCCTGGACGATGGTGCTCCAGGTCTTGCGGAGGTAGTCGACGTCGGCGGCGAGGTCGGAATCAAGGGCTTCCTCGGCCTGGGTGCGCACGATGTAGCCGCCTTTTTCTTCCTTCGGCAGCAGGTTCTGCAGGCGCGCGCGCAGGTGCTCGCGGTCGGCCTCCTTTTCGATTTTTTGCGAAATGCCGATGTGCTGGTCCTGCGGCAGGTAGACCAGCATGCGGCCGGCGATCGAGATCTGGGTCGACAGGCGCGCACCCTTGGTGCCGATCGGGTCCTTGATGACCTGCACGGTCAGTACCTGGCCGTCGAACAGCAGCTTTTCGATGGGCGTGGGCGCCGCCAGCGCGCCGTTGGCGCCCTCGTGGTTGCGCGCTTCCCAGATGTCGGCCACGTGCAGGAACGCGGCGCGCTCCAGGCCGATGTCGATGAAGGCCGACTGCATGCCCGGCAGCACGCGCACGACCTTGCCGAGATAGATGTTCCCTGCCAACCCGCGCGTGAGGGTGCGCTCGATGTGCAGCTCCTGCACAGCGCCCTGCAGGATCAGCGCCACGCGCGTTTCCTGCGGGGTGATGTTGATGAGGATGTCTTCGTTCATGGCCGGCCGTGCAGTATTGTTCAGAGCGACATGATACACGGTGCTTGCACGGCGGGGCTGACGCAGGGCGGGCGAGTTCCTCGCCCACGCGGTGATTGCTATCCGCTCCGCGTTCTTGCCGGATGATCTTGCTGCAAACGATCACCGCGTGGGCGGGATACCCGCCCACCCTACACGGGATAACCGGCCTTGCGCAGGAGCCGGGCCGTCTCGAACAGCGGCAGGCCCATGATTCCCGAATGGCTGCCTTCGATGTGCTCGACGAACAGCGCGGCCAGTCCCTGGATGCCGTAGCCGCCCGCCTTGTCATAGGGCTCGGTGGTGGCGCAATAGGCCTGGATCTGGGCCGGGGTCAAGGTCGCGAAGCGCACGTCCGACACCTGGGTAACCTGCTCGGCCACCCGCTCGGCGTGGATCGCCACCGAGGTCAGCACCTGGTGGGTGCGGCCGGACAGGCGCCCGAGCATGGCGAGCGCCTCCTCGCGGTTGGCCGGCTTGCCGAGGATCTCGCCGTCGATGGTGACGGTGGTGTCGGCGGTGAGCACCGGGCGCAGCGGCTGGCGCCGCATCTGCAGCACCTTCCACGCGAACGCGCCCTTTTCGCGCGCCACCCGCGCCACGTAGGCCTGCGGGTCTTCGCCCGGCAGCACCTCTTCGCTGACGTCGATCCCGCGTGCCGGGTCGCTGCGCAGCATCAGCAGCTCGAATTCCACGCCCACCTGGCGCAGCAGTTCGCGCCTGCGCGGGCTCTTCGAGGCGAGGTAGATCTTCTTGTCGGTGTATTTCATGGGGCAGGCGTCAGACGCGGTGATACGGATGGTTCTGGGTGATCGACCAGGCACGGTACAGCTGTTCCGCCAGCATCACGCGCACGATGCCGTGCGGCAGGGTCATGCTGGAGATGCGGATCAGGCCTTCGGCGCGCGCCTTGAGTTCAGGGTCGAGCCCGTCGGCGCCGCCGATCAGGAAGGCGGTGTCGCGCCCGTCCTGCTGCCATTGTTCCAGCATGCGCGACAATCCGACGCTGGTCAGGTCCTTGCCGCGCTCGTCGAGCGCGATGATGCGCACGCCTTTCGGCAGCACGGCTTCGATGCGCTCGCGCTCGAGCGCCATCGCGGTGGCGGCGGTCTTGCTGCCGGAGCGCTCGACCGGCTTGATTTCCTTGAGCACGATGCGCAGCTCGGGCGGCATGCGCTTCGTGTACTCGCCGAACCCGGATTCGATCCAGGCCGGCATCTTGTGCCCGACAGCGGCAATGATCAGCTGCATAAATCAGGGACGACGCTTACTCGGCGGCCTTCTTCACGCGGCGGATGACTTTTTTCACCGGCTCGGCATCGGCCGCTGCCGCCTTCGGCGTGCGCTTCGGCGGCTTGGCCTTGGTCGCTTCGACGGCGGCGATCTCGGTCTTGCTCGGGCCAACCTTCACGGTCTTGCCGGTCGGGACCTTCTTGGCGGCCGGCTTCTTGGCGGCGGCGGTGCCGGTGGCGGTCTTGGCGGTGGTCTTGCGCGCGGCCGGCTTGCGTTCCTTGACCGGCTGGGCTTCCGGCTCGTCCTTGTTGGCGGCCAGGTGCTTCGACTTGACCTTCGATTCGGCCGCCTCCGCCGCTTCCGGCGTCGACTTGCGCTTGGCCGCGCCCAGCTTCACCGGCTTCTCGCCCCAGATCTCTTCCAGGCGGTAGTACTGGCGGATGGCCGGCTGCATGATGTGCACGATCATGTCGCCCAGGTCGACCAGCACCCATTCGCCGGTGTCCTCGCCTTCCATGCCGACCACGTCGCCGCCGGCGGCCTTGACCTTGTCGCGCACCGACGCGGCCAGCGCCTTGGTCTGGCGGTTCGAGGTGCCCGAGACGACGGCGATGCGGTCGAACAGGCTGGTCAGGTGCGTCGTGTCGAACAGGACGATTTCCTGGCCCTTGACGTCTTCGAGGGCGTCCACGACGAGGGTCTGCAGTTTCTTGATATCCATTAGTTTTTGTATAAGTTGTGTTGTTGAATATAGTCTAGCACTTGCTGCGGAACGAGCGCGCGTAGGTCAAGCCCGGTGTTGGCGGCGCTGCCGGCGCCCGCATGCAAGGCGTTTCTAATTTGAGTGGCGGAAATATCCACCGCCAGTGTATGCGCCAGGCATACTTTGCCAAACGGCGTGGCACGCACCTGCGCGGGCGTCGCCAGCCGTCCCGCGAGTGCCTGCGCCACGGCCGGCGGCAGTCCGTCCTGGGACAGCGTGTAACCCGGGCGCGCCGCCACGCCCAGGTTGGCAAGCGCGAACAGGTCCTGCCAGTCGCGCCAGCTGTCGAGCTTCATCAGCTGGTCGGCGCCCATCAGGAACACGATCGAGGCGGCCTCGCCCAGCTCGGCGCGCAGGCCGCGCAGGGTCTCGACCGTATAGGTCGGGCTGGCCCGTTCGATTTCGCGCGGGTCGATCGCCACCGGGTAGGGCTGCCCGGCGAAGGCCAGTTCCAGCATCGCGATGCGCTGCGCATCGCTGGCCTGCAGGGCGCTCTTCTGCCACGGCCGGGCCGGCAGGATACGCAGCTGGTCGGGCTGGAGCAGGTCGGCAAACAGGGCGGCCAGCGCGACGTGGCCGTGGTGCACCGGGTCGAAGCTGCCACCCAGCAGGGCAACGCAGGCCGTCACGGGGCGAGCCAGTCCCGGTGCGGGAGGAAATCGGTGTACAGCGCCGCTTCAGGCGAACCCGGTTCCGGGTGCCAGTCGTAGCGCCATGTCACGATCGGCGGCATCGACATCAGGATCGCCTCGGTGCGTCCGCCCGACTGCAGGCCGAACAGGGTGCCGCGGTCCCACACCAGGTTGAATTCGACGTAGCGTCCGCGCCGGTAGGCCTGGAAGCCGCGTTCACGCTCGCCGTAGGGCGTGTCCATGCGCGCCTTCACGATCGGCAGGTAGGCGTCGAGGAAGCCGTCGCCCACCTCGCGCACCATGGCGAAGGCGGCGTCGAAGCCGGTCTCGTTGAAGTCGTCGAAGAAGATGCCGCCCACGCCGCGCGCTTCCTTGCGGTGCTTCAGGTAGAAGTAGTCGTCGCACCACTTCTTGAAGCGCGGGTGCAGGTCGTCTCCATACGGCGCCAGCGCGTCGTGGCAGACCTGGTGGAAGTGGCGAGCATCAATCATGTTGCCGTAGTAGGGCGTCAGGTCCATGCCGCCGCCGAACCACCATACCGGATCTTTTCCTTCGGCCGTCGCTTCGAAGAAGCGCACGTTCATGTGCACCGTCGGCACATGGGGATTACGTGGATGCAGCACCAGCGACACGCCCATCGCCTCCCACGCGCGGCCCGCCAGTTCCGGACGCGCGGCCATGGCCGAAGGCGGCAGGCTTGAACCTGTCACGTGCGAGAAGTTCACGCCGCCGCGCTCGAACACATTGCCTTCCTCGATCAGGCGCGACAAGCCGCCGCCGCCTTCCGGACGCTCCCAGCTGTCGGCCAGGAAGGGCTTGCCGTCGATGTCTTCCAGGGCCGCGACGATGCGCGACTGCAGGGCGAGCAGCCAGGTCTTGATGGCGGATGGGTCGGGGCTGGACATGTAGGCTGGACGTACTGGGCGGGATGGCTGAAAGTGGGCAGATTGTACACCTGCCCAGGTGGCGGTCTGGTACTCGTATGCTTGCGCGGCTTACTTCAGGCCGCGCCAGCCGATGTCGCGGCGGTACTGGGCGCCGTTGAAGTGGATGCGTTCCACCGTCTCGTAGGCCTGCTTCTGGGCCATCTTGACGCTATCGCCCAGGCCGACCACGCACAGCACGCGTCCGCCGCTGGTCTGCAGGCTGCCGCCCACCAGCTGGGTGCCGGCGTGGAAGGTGACGCATTCCGCCGTCTCGGCGGGGATGCCGTCGATGACATCGCCCTTGCGCGGGCTGTCCGGGTAGCCGGCGGCCGCCATCACGACACCGACCGCGGTACGGCGGTCCCATTCCAGTTCGACCGCGTCCAGCGTGCCGTTGCAGGCGTGTTCCAGCACGTTCAGGAAATCGCTCTTCAGGCGCGCCATGATCGGCTGGGTTTCCGGGTCGCCCATGCGGCAGTTGAATTCCAGCGTGCGCGGATTGCCTTCGCTATCGATCATCAGGCCGGCGTACAGGAAGCCGGTGAACACGATGCCGTCCCTGGCCATGCCCTGGATGGTCGGGTTGATGATTTCGCGCATTACGCGCGCGTGCATCGACGGGGTCACGATCGGGGCCGGGGAGTAGGCGCCCATGCCGCCGGTGTTCGGGCCTTCGTCCTTGTCCTTCAGGCGCTTGTGGTCCTGGCTGGTGGCCAGCGGCAGCACGTTCCTGCCGTCGCACATGACGATGAAGCTGGCTTCCTCCCCTAGCAGGAATTCCTCGACCACGATGCGGGCGCCGGCGTCGCCGAAGGCGTTATCGGACAGCATGTGGTCGACCGCGGCGTGCGCTTCGTCCGGTGTCATCGCGACCACCACGCCCTTGCCGGCCGCCAGGCCGTCAGCCTTGATGACGATCGGGGCGCCGTTGGCGTCCACGTAGGCGTGGGCCGCGGCCGCATCCGAGAAGCTCTGGTACTTCGCGGTCGGGATGCCATGGCGCTGCATGAAGGCCTTGGCGAAGTCCTTCGAGCTCTCCAGCTGCGCCGCTTCCTTCGTCGGGCCGAAGATCTTCAGGCCGCGCGCGCGGAACAGGTTGACGATGCCGGCGGCCAGCGGCGCCTCCGGGCCCACCAGGGTCAGGGCGATGTTTTCGGCCACCACGAAGTCGGCCAGCGCCGCCGGATCGGTGATCTCGACGTTCACCAGGCGCGCGTCGCGCGCGGTGCCGCCGTTGCCGGGGGCGACGAAGACAGCCTGGACGCGCTCGGACTGCGCCAGTTTCCAGGACAGGGCATGTTCACGGCCACCGGAGCCGACGACGAGGATTTTCATACGATGTCTTTCGTTACTCTTCGATGACCGCGTTGGTGTAGACATCCTGGACGTCGTCCAGGTTCTCCAGCGCGTCGAGGATCTTCTGCATCCTGGCGGCGTCGTCGCCAGTCAGCACGGTCTCGTTGTCCGGCTTCATGATCACTTCCGACACCTCGGCCTTGAAGCCGGCCTTTTCCAGCGCTTCCTTCACGCCGGCGTAGGAGAACGGGGCGCACAGCACTTCGAAGCCGCCTTCCTCGTCCTGCACCACGTCGTCGGCGCCGGCTTCCAGCGCGGCTTCCATCAGCTTGTCTTCATCGACGCCCGGCGCGAACTGGAACTGGCCGACGTGCTTGAACATGAAGGCCACCGAACCCTCGGTGCCCATGTTACCGCCGTACTTGTTGAAGGCGTGGCGCACTTCGGCCACGGTCCGCACGCGGTTGTCGGTCAGGCAGTCGACGATGATCGCCGCGCCGCCGATGCCGTAGCCTTCGTAGCGGATCTCTTCGTAGTTCACGCCTTCGAGTTCGCCCGCGCCGCGCTGGATCGCGCGCGTGACGTTATCCTTCGGCATGTTCGCGTCGGCCGCCTTCTCGACCGCCAGACGCAGGCGCGGGTTCGAGTTGATGTCGCTGCCGCCCATGCGCGCGGCCACGGTGATCTCCTTGA
The DNA here is from genome assembly GCF_020176695.1 of Massilia sp. MS-15. GTDB lineage: Bacteria > Pseudomonadota > Gammaproteobacteria > Burkholderiales > Burkholderiaceae_D > Telluria > Telluria hydrophila. The sequence continues at coordinate 55,129 of NZ_JAIWIA010000046.1, forward strand.
TCAGGCGCGTCCAGATCTTGCCGCGCTTGGCGTCGGTGGCGGCTTTCTTATGCTTGATGTTGGCCCATTTGCTGTGTCCAGCCATGTCGAGAATTCCTTAGACGGTATGCAAGAGTGGGCGACATTCTAGCATAGGCCCTACCCGCCAAATCGGCGCCGGCAGTCGCGGAAACAACAGCATGGCGGCCGGAAGCGAAGCCGGCCTGGCGCCAGCGAAGCCGGCCGATCGCCCGTACAATCCATGGATGAAGCGAAGCACTCCCGTCAATACCAGCGCGCCCCTGCCGCGCGCCGCCCTGGTGTCCGGCCTGGCGATCGCCGTCGCCGGCGCCGTCCTGTTTTCCACCAAGGCCATCGTGGCCAAGCTGCTGTACCGCTACCAGATCGATGCGGTGACGCTGATCGCGTTCCGGATGCTGTTTTCGCTGCCGGTGTTTGCCGCCGTGGCGCTGTGGAAGATGCGCACCCAGCCGCCGCTGGCAGTGCGCGACCGCTGGCGCATCGTCGGGCTGGGCCTGCTCGGCTACTACCTGTCGAGCTACCTGGACTTCCTCGGCCTGCAGCACATCTCGGTCGGGCTGGAGCGCCTGATCCTGTTCCTGACCCCGACCTTCGTCCTGCTGGCCAACATGCTGGTCTTCAAGCGCCGTATCGGCGCGGCCGCCTGGGCGGCGCTGGGCCTGGCCTATGCCGGCATCGTGCTGGTGTTCGTGCACGACCTGGCGGGTGGCGCCGGCAATACGGCGCTGGGCGCGCTGCTGGTGCTGGGCTCGGCCCTGGCCTATGCCGTCTACCTGATCGGCACCGGCGAGATGGTGCGCCGCATCGGCTCGCTGCGCCTGGTGGCCTATGCCATGTGCGTCTCGAGCGTGGCCTGCATCGGCCAGTTCTTCCTGCTGCGTCCGGCGGGCATGCTGGTGCAGCCGGCCGGCGTTTACTGGCTGTCGCTGGTGAATGGGGTATTCTGTACGATCTTCCCCGTGTTCATGACCATGGCCGCGGTACAGCGCATCGGCGCCGCCACCGCCTCGCAGGCCGGGATGATCGGGCCGGTATCCACGCTCTTCCTCGGCGCGCTGATCCTGGGCGAACCGGTCACCGGCGTGCAGCTGGCCGGCACCGGCCTGGTCCTGCTGGGTATTTATACGCTCTCGATAAAACAATGACCATGACTGCCAGACCAAGGATCGCGCTGATCGCGCACGACAAGAAAAAAGACGAGATGATCGCCCTGGCCCGCGAATACCTGGGCTTCCTGCAGGCGTGCAGCCTGTGCGCCACCGGCACCACCGGCGGGCGCCTGGCGAAGGAACTGGGGCTGGCGGTCGAACGCATGCATTCCGGCCCGGTGGGCGGTGACCTGCAGATCGGCGCCCGCCTGGTCAGTGGCGGGATCGATTGCGTCGTGTTCCTGCGCGATCCGATGACCCCGCAGCCCCATGAACCCGACATCAACGCGCTGGTGCGCGCCTGCGACGTGCACGACATCGCCTGCGCCACCAACGTCTCGACCGCGCGCCTGGTACTGTCGCAGCTGATGCGCAGCGGCACCCAGGCCTGAAGGAGGACCGCATGGTCAAGGCAATCCGCATCGCCGCCACCGGCGGCCCCGAGGTACTCGACTACGTGGACACCGAGCCCGGCACGCCCGGGCCCGGCGAGGCGCGCGTGCGCCACCACGCGATCGGCGTGAACTACATCGACACCTATTTCCGCAGCGGCCTATACAAGCTGGACCTGCCCTCCGGCCTGGGCCAGGAAGGCGCGGGCGTGGTGGAAGCGGTGGGCGAGGGCGTGACCCACGTCGCGCCCGGCGACCGCGTCGCCTATGCCGGCGGCCCGTCCGGCGCCTACAGCGAGGCGCGCGTGATGCCGGCCCATTACCTGGTGCGCCTGCCGGAATCGGTTTCCTTCGAAACCGGGGCCGCGATGATGCTGCAGGGCCTGACGGTGCAGTACCTGTTCCGCCAGACCTATGCCCTGCAGCCCGGCCAGACCATCCTGTTCCATGCGGCCGCGGGCGGCGTCGGGCTGATCGCCTGCCAATGGGCCAGGGCGCTGGGCGTGAACCTGATCGGCACGGTCGGTTCGGAAGAAAAGGCGGCACTGGCGCGGGCGCATGGCGCAGCCCACGTCATCAACTACAACACCGAAGACGTGGTGCAGCGCGTGCTGGAGATCACGGGTGGCGCCAAGGTGCCGGTGGTCTACGACTCGGTTGGCAAGGATACCTTCATCCGCTCGCTCGACTGCCTGCAGCCGCGCGGGCTGATGGTCAGCTTCGGCAATGCCTCCGGCGCGGTGCCGCCGTTCGCGCTGAGCGAGCTGGCTTCGCGCGGCTCGCTCTACATCACGCGGCCGACCCTGTTCTCGTATGCGGCCACGCGCCCGGCGCTGGAAGCGATGGCGGCCGAACTGTTCGAGATGGTGGAAAGCGGCAAGGTGAAGATCGAGGTCAAGCAACGCTTCGCCCTGCGCGACGCCGCCGAAGCGCACCGCGCGCTCGAAGGCCGCCGCACCACCGGTTCGACGGTGCTGCTGCCATGAGCGAACAGCCGGACAAGGACGACGGCGCGCCGAAATTCGGGCGCCTGCTGGTGGTGCTGGCATTCGCGCTGGTACTGATCGTGGCGATCACCTTCGGGTCGGAGGCCTATTTCACGCCGTAACGCCGATATGAAAATGGGGCCTTGCGGCCCCATTCTGCTTGCTTGCTTGCTGGCGGGCGCTCAGCCCTGGTTCTGCTTCAGCTCCACCCGGCGCGCCACGCCCGAGGGCCCGGGGAAGCCCTCGAAGGCGCTCTGCACCAGGGCCGGCATCACGGCCGGGGTGGACAGCTGGCGGCTGGTGTTGTGCACCGTCACGTCGAACAGGCGCTTGCCGTCGGCGGCAGACTTGATCCCGACCTGCAGCTCGCGCCGGTACTGGTGTTCCACCGAGACCTGGTAGGCCGGGCTCCAGAACGGATCGTAGAACGGGCTCGCGTACCAGCCGCCCCAGTAGCGGCGCGGGAAGCCGCGGTAGCCGAAGCGCGGCATCGGATGCCACAGCGGCTGGTAGAAGGGCGAGACCGGCTCGAATACGCGCACCGGCACGTCGGTGGTGGTGAAGCGCATCGACACCGTCAGCGCCGGCTTGCCGGCGCCGGCATCGCGAAAGCCCAGCCGCGCCAGCTGGCCGCGCACCAGGTCCTGGTAGGCGCGGTACTCGAGCGTGTCGTCCTGCGCAGGCGGCGCCTCGAACACATAGCTCTTGTCCTCGACCTGCGCCGGCCATTGGTGAAAAGTGGTGACGTCGCTGCGGATCGTGGTGGCGCACCCTGTCAGCAGCATCGCGAATGCCGCTCCGGCGGCGACCATCAGGCGTTTCATTCTGTTCTCCCTTATCGAGACGGATTTTTCCTAGGCTGTAGATTAGCTTCTGTTCAGAAACTATTGAAGCACATTTACACCCGGTTACCGCCCGCACATTCCGATACATGCACAAACGTGGCGGACGCGCGAAATCTTGTTGGTAAAATAAGCACCTCATCACGCATCCCAACTGCCTTTTTGCGGACTTCCTATGCGCACCGACACGCCCCAGACGATTTACCGGAGTGACTACACCCCGCCGACCTACCTGGTGGATACCGTGGAGCTCGGCTTCGACCTCGACCCCGCCCGCACCGTGGTTGCCAACCGCATGACGCTGCGCCGCAATGGCAGCAGCGCGCGCAACGAGATCACGCTGCATGGCGAAGACATCGAGCTGGTGGCGCTGCGCCTGAATGGCCGCGCGCTGCAAGATGGCGAATACACGCTGCGCGACAACCTGCTGCGCATCCCGGACGCGCCGGACGAAGCCACGCTCGAGATCGAGACCGTGTGCGTGCCGGAACAGAACACGACCCTGAGCGGCCTGTACACCTCGAACGGCAATTTCTTCACCCAGTGCGAGGCCGAAGGCTTCCGCCGCATCACCTATTTCCCCGACCGTCCGGACGTGATGGCGGTATATACGGTGATGCTGCGCGCCGACAAGGAGCGCTATCCGGTCCTGCTCTCGAACGGCAACCTGGTGGAGGAGGGCGAGCTGGGCGATGGGCGCCACTACGCCAAATGGGAAGACCCGTTCAGGAAGCCCTCTTACCTGTTCGCCCTGGTCGCCGCACGCCTGGTATGCCAGGAGGAGACCTTCCGCCTGGCGGATGGCCGCGACGCCCTGCTGCAGGTCTGGGTCGAGGAGGGCAACCTCGACAAGACCGACTACGCCATGCAGTCGCTCAAGCACAGCATCCGCTGGGACGAGGAGCGCTACGGGCTGGAACTCGACCTGGACCGCTTCATGATCGTCGCCACCGGCGACTTCAACATGGGCGCGATGGAGAACAAGGGCCTGAACATCTTCAACACCAAGTACGTGCTGGCCAATCCGCGGGTGGCGACCGACATCGACTTCCAGGGCATCGAGGCGGTGGTGGCGCACGAATACTTCCACAACTGGACCGGCAACCGCGTCACCTGCCGCGACTGGTTCCAGCTGTCGCTGAAGGAAGGCCTGACGGTGTTCCGCGACCAGGAATTCACGGCCGACATGATCGGCACCGCGACCGGCCGCGCCGTGACCCGCATCGACCAGGTGCGCACCCTGCGCCAGGCCCAGTTCCCGGAAGACGCCGGCCCGATGGCGCACCCGGTGCGCCCCGACTCCTTCGTGGAGATCAATAATTTCTACACCGTGACCGTGTACGAGAAGGGCGCGGAAGTCGTGCGCATGTACCAGACCCTGCTGGGCCGCGAAGGCTTCCGCAAGGGCATGGACCTGTATTTCGCGCGCCACGACGGCCAGGCCGTCACCTGCGACGACTTCCGCCGGGCGATGGCCGACGCGAATGGCCGCGACCTCGCGCAGTTCGAGCGCTGGTACGACCAGGCCGGCACCCCGGTGCTGCGCTTCGAGACCCGTTACGACGAAGGGGCGCAGACCTATGGCATTACCCTGTACCAGTCTTGCCCGCCGACGCCGGGCCAGCCCGAGAAGCGCCCCTTCCACATCCCGGTGGCCATCGGGCTGCTCGACCACGAGGGCAATGACATGCCCCTGGTCCTGGATGGCAAGGAGCTGGGCAGCACCATCGTGCTCGAACTGACCCAGGCCGAGCAGACCTTCGTGTTCAGCAATGTGAAGGAACAGCCGGTGCCGTCGGTACTGCGCGATTTCTCGGCCCCGGTGATCCTGCAGCATGGTTATGGCGACAGCGAGCTGCTGCACCTGTTCCGCTTCGATACCGACCCGGTCAACCGTTGGGAAGCGGGGCAGCGCCTGGCCATGGGCCGCCTGCTGAAGCTTACCGGCGAAGCGCCGGTATCGTCCCGCCTGAGCCTGGACGACACCTTCATCGAGGCGATGCGCAAGATGCTGACCGACGAGGCGCTCGACCCGGCCTTCCGCGAGCAGGCGCTGCTGCTGCCGACCGAGACCATGATCGCCGAGCAGCTCGACGTGGTCGATCCCCTGGCGGTGCACATGGCGCGCCAGTTCATGCGCGCCAACATCGGCGCGCGCCTGCGCACCGAGCTGATGGCCCAGTACCAAGCCAACCAGACCCCCGGCCCCTACAGCCCGGATGCCGCGTCGGCTGGCCGTCGCGCCCTGAAGAACCTGGCGCTGTCCTACCTGAACGCGGCGCCGGACGAAGAAACGGTGGCGCTGGCGCTGCGCCAGTGCCGCGAGGCGGACAACATGACCGACCGCGCCGCCGCCCTGAGCGCCCTGATCCACGCCCGCGCGCCGCAGGCCGAGGGCGAGCTTGAGCGCTTCTACGAGGAGTTCCAGCACGAGGCGCTGGTGGTCGACAAGTGGTTCGCGATGCAGGCCTCGGCGCCGACCACCGACATCGCCAGGGTGCGCGAACTGATGCGCCACCCGGCCTTCAACCTGCGCAACCCGAACCGCGCGCGCAGCCTGGTGGCCACCTATTGCATGAACAACCCGGTCGAGTTCCACGCGCCGAACGGCAGCGGCTACCTGTTCTGGGCCGAGCACGTGGTGCTGCTGGACGCCCTCAACCCGCAGGTCGCCGCGCGCCTGGCGCGCGCCATGGACCGCTGGCGCCGCTACACCCCGGCACTGCAGCAGCACATGAAGACCGCGCTGCAGCAGGTGGCGGGACAGCAGCGGCTGTCGAACGACGTGCGCGAGATCGTGACCAAGGCGCTGGCCAACTGAATGTCGTAGGGTGGGCAGGTCTCCTGCCCACGCGTCCCGCTTACCGGCGAAAAGACGCATTGCCTCTTCCCGCCCACCCTGCAAGAACAAGAACCGATTCGAAACCAAACCAAAGGAAGTCCATGAAACGCGTCAGTCTTACGCAATACCTGGTCGAGGAACAGCGCCTCCACCAGACCATCAACGCCGAGCTGCGCCTGCTGATCGAGGTCGTGGCCCGTGCCTGCAAGCGCATCAGCTATTCGGTCAGCAAGGGCGCGCTCGGCGAAGTGCTGGGCAGTGCCGAGACCGAGAACATCCAGGGCGAAGTCCAGAAGAAGCTCGACGTGATCTCGAACGAGATCCTGCTGGAAGCGAACGAGTGGGGCGGCCACCTGGCGGCGATGGCTTCTGAAGAAATGGAAACCATCCGCAAGATCCCGAGCCGCTATCCGAAAGGCGAGTTCCTGCTGCTGTTCGATCCGCTCGACGGCTCCTCGAACATCGACGTCAACGTTTCGATCGGCACCATCTTCTCGGTGCTGAAGGCGCCGGAAGGCATGGCGGAACCCACCGAGCAGGACTTCCTGCAGCCGGGCGCCCAGCAGGTGGCGGCCGGCTATGCCGTGTACGGCCCGCAGACCATGCTGGTGCTCACCACCGGCAACGGCGTGCACTGCTTCACCCTCGACCGCGAGATGGGTTCCTGGGTGCAGACCCAGAGCGACATGAAGATCCCGGAAACCACGAAGGAATTCGCGATCAACATGTCCAATAAACGCCACTGGCACCCGCCGGTGCAGCGCTACGTGGACGAGATGCTGGCCGGCAGTACTGGCCCGCGCGGCAAGGACTTCAACATGCGCTGGATCGCCTCGATGGTGGCCGACGTGCACCGCATCCTGAACCGCGGCGGCATCTTCATGTATCCGGCCGACCTGCGCGATCCTTCGTCGCCGGGCAAGCTGCGCCTGATGTACGAAGCCAATCCGATGGCCATGATCGTCGAGCAGGCCGGCGGCATGGCCACCGACGGCCGCAGCCGCATCATGGATATCCAGCCGACCAGGCTGCACCAGCGCGTGCCGGTGTTCCTGGGGTCGAAGAGCGAAGTGGAACTGGTGACTGGCTACCACCAGCAATAGGCCCGGACCTAAGGAGCTGGCGGCGTAGCACGATACACACTAGCTAAGTTGTCGAGTTGTTTGCTAGAATACGGTGCTTCGCCGGCCGGCCTTCAGGCTTTCCGCGCGTGGTACAGGTTTAGCCGCTGTAGCTCAGTCGGTAGAGCAGCGCATTCGTAATGCGAAGGTCACCAGTTCGATTCCGGTCAGCGGCACCAAAGTTCTGTAATGAGATCAAAGGGTTACATGCTTTAGCATGTGGCCCTTTTTTCTTTCTTGCGATCCTCTTTCGATTGTGTAACCGCGGTGTAACCCAGCTTTGTCTACGGTCTTGCCTGTTCGCCGTGCGATGTTACTGATAATGATTAGCCACCTTGACCCCGAGCGTGTAGTGAGGGCACAGCTCGGCAAAGGGCTAACATCTAAGACTCAAGGTAAATGCGGGCAGGCAATTGACCGGTGGAAGAACATTGGCGCCCTGATCACACGGCTAATGCGCTACGGATCTGAACCGAACCGTTTGCTGGCCAAATTTTAGGTTAATCACGGATTTCCGGGAAACGCGGCTTTGATCTTCAGGAAAAAGAAGTCGCTATCCCGGTAGCCGTAGGCCATTCGCTTCATCACCTTGATACGGTTGTTAATGCCTTCGAGCTGGCCGGTGTGCATTGGCCAGCGCAGTCGTGCTGCAATGCCTCGCCAGTAAGGCTTGAGCTTGACAGCAAACTTCTTTAGCGGTTCGATTCCGCTGTCACGCGCCATCTTCAACCAGTTGCGCCAAGCGAGAAGCCACTGCCAACCGCCAGATGTCTGCCAGAGTTCCTTGAGTGTTGTCTCATCACATACACTGTCATCAAGGCCTGGTTGGCAGCCAGCAGCTCATCGAGCTTTAGCTGCTGCGCTTGCGGGACGTTTTCCCGGTTGCGCAGCAATAGCCATCGAGAGCGCTTGATGACTTTGCGCTGAGGACGGTCGTCGCGCAGGCGGTTTGCCTCGTCAACGCGCACCCGGTCGATCACCTCACGTCCGTACTTGGCAACGACGTGAAACAGGTCATAGACTACGCGCGCCTTCGGACATTGCTGCTGTACTTCCAGGTCGAACGCGGTATTCATGTCCATCGCGACGGCTTCGATTTTGGCGCAGCGTTCAGGGCTGAGCCATTCGAAGAACGGACGGATGGCCTCGCGGCTGCGGCCTTCGCCAACCCAAAGCACCTGCCTGCTGTCTGCATCGAGCACGACAGTGGCATAACGATGACCCTTGAACAGTGCAAACTCGTCCATCACGAGCCGAGTTGGCTGTGCTGCAGGCAAAGCGGCCAATTCACGTTCCAGCTTGGCACGCTCGATATTGCGTACTGTTTCCCAATGCAGCTGCGCTAGTTTGCATACGTGGGCAACTGGCAGCTTCTCGCACCACAAGCCCACAAACTCGGCCAGAGAGCGGGTTACCCGGGCATGACGATCCAGCCAAGCCACACGCTCGGTACGGGTGCCGCATTGGCCGCAGCGAAGGCGCCTCAAAGGAACACGTAACCACACTGGTAAGCCGAGCATCGGCATCTCGCGGATAACGCGCACGCTCGCTTCATGGACCTGATAGCAGTGATGATCACAACCACTGCATACCATCGGCGCCGCAGGATCCCGGCGCAGATCGATCCACACTGCGCCAGGGCGGCGCTCTAATTTGAATGCAACGAACCCTTCCCAGAACTGGAGGGCGAGATTATGATTCGTCATGAAAGCGGTGGGAAAAGTTGATTTTGTTGGTCGCACAACAAGTCTAGCTCTTCTTCACCGCTTTCTTGTTTTCAGAACCCACCTCCCGCTAATCCGTGAAGAACCAAATTTTAGCCTGATCTGCATTGGCGGAATTAAACACTTCCGGACGCGAGTTTTTGGTCAATAATTCCTTCGCGGGAGGGCTTGACAATGAAGCGCAAACATTTTCCAGCAGAACAAATTGTAGCGATCTTGAAGCAGGCTGAGCTGGGAATGGCTGTCGACGATATTGTCCGGCAGCTCGGAATTTCTGAGTAGACGTTTTACCGCTAGAAGAAGCAGTACGGCGATATGCAATCCGAAAGCGTGCGGGAACTCAAGATCCTGTAGGACGAGAACGCACGACTGAAGAAACTGGTCGCTGAGCTGAGCCTGGACAAACCGGTCCTGCAGGACGTTGCATCAAAAAAGTGGGGCGGCCCGCGCTGAAGCGTGAGGTGGTCGATTACATCGTCGAGCACTACGGGTTGAAGCTGGCGCGGACCTGTCGACTGATCAAGTGAGTACGTAGTACGCAGTATTTGACGAGCAAGAAAGACCCAATCTGGTGCTGCGCCAACGCTTGCGCGAGCTGGCTCAGGTGCGCGTACGCTGGGGCTACCGGCGTCTGCACGTGCTGCTCAAGCGCGAGGGCTTTCAGCTCGTGTCAACCAAACCTACCGCTGGTACTGCCTGAAGCAGTTGCAGTTGCGCGCCTGGCGCAAGAAGCGGCGCAAGAGCGCAGTTGCCCGCCAGGCACGCATGCAGCCACGTCGGGCAAACGACGCCTGGAGCATGGATTTTGTAGCCGACCAGCTGTCGGACGGAACGAAAATACGCCTGCTGACGATCATCGACATTTATACCGGGGAGTCCTTGGCTATCGTGGCCAGCCATCGCTTGCGGGGTAAGACGTCGTCACTGCACTCAACCGTATCATCGCAAACCGGCCAGCACCGGAATATCTCTTTGTCGACGTTGCCAGCGAATTTTCGGGGCAAATGGTAGACCTGTGGGCTTACCACCACCAGACCAGGATCGACTTCAGCCGGCCAGGCAGACGACCGATAATTGCTTCATGGAAACTTTCAATGGATTGCTGCGTGATGAATGCCTCAACGTCCATTGGTTCACCTCTTTGAATGAAGTACAGAGCGTCGTGGAGGCGTGGCGCATGGACTACAATGAGATTCGGCCTCACATGGCTCTCAACGATCAAACCCCAACTGCTTTTGCCAGAAGCACGGATTGTGGGGAGCCTTAGACGGGCCATATACCGACCGATTTCTCGAACCCGAAGTGTCCATGAAATCCAAGAGGATCATGCAGGCGGCGCAGGCTTTCGACGCTGTAAAGAATGAAAAAAGCCATTATCGACTGA
>NZ_JAIWIA010000047.1 GCF_020176695.1 Massilia sp. MS-15
GGGGATGCATTACCCAAGTTGGTCGTTGTGCAGTAGAGGTGCGAAGTGGGTTTAAGCTCGCAACAGGTTAACAATCTAAGACATCAGTCTATCCTGCCCGAAGAACCAAACCCTCAAAGGCAGTCCTCAATGCATTCGATTCGCATGCGAACGGCGCCGAGACCGGGATTTGCGCAATACCTCAGCATTCACCGGGAGGCAAACTGCCGCTCAGCGCCTGCACCAGATGACCCTGCCAGGCGCTCTTACGCATCTGCGAAGCGACGCAATACTGAATCAATTTGGCCGGCGCGACCATAGGCAACTTCTCAGTTCACACTTGGAGGCATACATGGATCAGCAAGCGATTGACACCGCTATCGAGCGTCGCGCGTCAAGCAACCGTGCCGACATTCGGTTCATCAGGTTGAAGGAGGTGATAGCGATCTGCGGGAAATCGCGCAGCAGTGTGTACGACGCGATAAAGAGGGGCGCTTTCCCAAGGCCGGTAAAGCTCCAGGGTCGATCGGCGGCATGGATCAAGAGCGAAGTCGAGCAGTGGGCCGTGCAGTGCATTCGTGCTAGCCGCCGAGACTGCAACTCCTAGCCTGCCGCCCCACTGTCGAGTAAGCCCAAGAGTCGCCGTAGTTCCGCTGTCACTTCTGCTAAGTCCGGCGCCATGAGTTTGCTCTTCGAGAGAAATGCTCGCCACTGCTGCTGTTTGGATGGACTCGCCGCAAAAGCGTCAGACAGTCCGAGCGGCGCGGCCTGGGGCACCTCAGTTCTCCGGCGGGCGAACGTGGCCTGGACCGCCTGACGGAGAATAGCCTCATCGATCTCGGCATAGATCGCAAGGAACCACAGGTCGAAGTAATCCTTCAGGCGCGTGTTCGCCATACCCAAGCTGACGATCGCTTCATACTTTTCGGCGATGACGGTGTACATTGGATAGGCACGCAACGATGGTGGCGCGACATCCTCCAAAAGCGCTGGAAACTGCACGAGTTCCGCTGCAGGCGTCACGGCATCGCCGTATCCAACGTCGATCTGCACCGAGCAGCGCGCACCATCCAGTGTGCCGAGCAGTGTAACTCGCACGCCTTCATAGTTGGCTTCCTTGCGAATCCGCGCCGCGTGCACGCTGCCCCGGTCGAAGACCATCCCGTCATCGGATGGCTGAACACAGACCTGCTGAAAGACCTCGATCAGGTCGTCAAGCTCGGAAGACCCGAAGCCAAGCAAGTCGATATCCCGGGTTGGCCGGTGCGGCTGGTCGAACCACAGGTCGAAGAGAAGCGCCCCCTTCAGCATGAACTGATCGGCCCAGGGCGACACGCTCAAACGGTACAGCAGCCGCTCGAGCGAATACCGCGTCAGGATCAGGTTGAAGTCCGTCCTGTCGGCCCGTGCGCGGTTCAGAAGCCGTGCGCGAACCGATGCGGCACGATTCGCTGCTTTCATGCCGCCCCCACAGCTTCCAGATACGGACGCATGACGTTTGCTACCCTGCAGATCTCCGCATAGCGCCACAGTTCGTCCATTGTCGCCCGCTTATCGTTCCAGGCTTCGCGCAGGGCTTCGAGCGCAACATCGAGGCCAATCTTGTTGCGGAACTTGAAACAGTCAGCAACCGTCTTCGCCACGCTGAACACGCGCACCTGGGCGCCAGCGATGTCTGCAATGTCGACGCCCTCGGTCATCGCCGGTCCCGACATGCGGACTACCCGTAGCGGCGGATAATCGAAACGCGGAGCACGAGCCTTGTGCGGTATGGCGAGCCAGACGTCGGATGACTGCTGCGTGGTCAGATCATGAAAACGCAGCGCGGAAAGCAGGCATAGCACGCCGCTTGCGCTGCGTGTCGTTACCTCGGCAAAGCTCTCGTACTCGGACGCAGAGCGGTCGGGCAATGTGTACAGGCCTCGGCCGAGTTTAAGCAGCCGGCCTTCGTCGGTCAGCGAGGCCAGCAGTGCACGCGATGCACCGGCACTGTCCACATCCCGTGTACGCAGTATGCCTTTGGACCGGGCAAGCTCAAGAATTCGTTCAGCTTGTTGACTCATGAAGCCAGTGTACACAAAACATCGGCACTTATCCATATATGCCGACATTTTGTTCAATATCTCCTATTACGGAGTGCCTGAACCGGATGCAGACTGAAGGCATCGCATCCATTGGATTTGCATACGATTGCAAACATATCGATTGCTCTACGGCAGCATGCTTCGGCATACAATTGATGAGTCGACAAAATATACTGAAGGTCATGCAGACCATTCCTCACTACGATCAGAACGCCGAGCAGCTTGTCTCCCAGTACGAATCGCTGAGCTTCGAGCATGTGCACCCTGCCCTGCTGGATCTGCTGCCACCGCCCGGCGCGACGATTCTTGACGTCGGCGCCGGTTCCGGAAGGGACGCCGCCTGGTTTGCGGCCAAAGGATACGATGTCGTTGCAGCCGAGCCCTCGGAAGCGATGCGTACGCTGGCGCGCCAGCGTCATCCTTCGCCACGCATTCACTGGGTGGCTGACAGCCTGCCGGACTTAGCCCAGGTACGCCGGCTGGGACTTACCTTCGATCTGATCCTGCTCTCTGCGGTCTGGATGCACGTTCCACCGGCTGCACGCCAGCGTGCCCTGCGAAAGCTGGCGACGCTGCTGTCGCCAAATGGACGCATCGCCATCAGCCTTCGCATCGGTCCACCCGATACCGATCGCGCTATGTACGAGGTGACGCTGCCGGAGCTGACGGCGATGGCCCAGCAGTTCGGCCTCAGGCTGGTACACACCGACGACAGCCCCGACAGGCTGGGCCGGCCGGGCATTTCGTGGACGACTGCGGTCCTTGGGCTACCGGATGATGGCTTGGGCGCACTCCCGCTGCTGCGCCACTTGATCCTCACCGACGGGAAGTCATCGACCTACAAGATTGCACTGCTGCGCATCCTCGCCAGGATCGCCGATACCGCGGCCGGAGCTGCCCGCCACGAACCGGACTTCGTTGTCCTGCCAATGGGCCTGGTGGCGCTCTTTTGGCTACGCATGTACAAGCCGCTCATCGAGGGTGGGCTTCCTCAAATGCCGCCCAACCGGGCCGGGAACGCACCGGGATTCGTCACCAACAACTTTACGGCCTTGCGTCCGATTCGCCCGGTGGAGCTCCGTGCGGGGATGGCGTTCTACGACGACACAGCGCGGCACCTTCACGGCAGCCTGTGGGAGATCTCCAGGCTGATACGCGAAATGCCGGTCAAGTACCTGCGCTGGCCGGCGAGCGACGAGAACATCTTCCACATCAGGCACCAACGCCGTACATCGACCCCATCGAGCCTGCGCATCGATGACCCTTTCCTGTGGAGCTTCGGCGAATTTCATGTTCCGCTCCAGATCTGGGATGCGCTCAGCCACTACAACGTGTGGGTCGAGCCGGTCCTCGTTGCGGAATGGGTGCGCCTGATGGAGTCCTACGCGGGGCAACTTGGCCCGGCACTCGGCCAAACTGCGTATTCGCTGCTTGCCTGGGCAGATCCCGAGCGCGACACCAGCTTCGCGCGTGCCGCCGTCGAACGGCTTCGCACGCGAGGCAAGTCCATCTACTGCGTCTGGTCGGGCCAGCGCCTGCGGGATGAGTACGACATCGACCATTGCTTTCCCTTTGCCGCGTGGCCCTGTGGAGATGCCTGGAACCTGATGCCCGCATCGAAGCGGATCAACAACGAGAAGTCGAACCGCCTGGTCACCCAGACCGGACTGGAACGCGCCAGCGATCGCATCACCGAATGGTGGGAAGAGGCCTTCCTGTCGGCGGGAAGCGAGGCGCGTCACCGCTTCTTCCTCGAAGCCGAGCAAACCCTGCCGATGCTGGAGACTGCCGCTTCTCCGGCAGACCTGATCGATGCGATGAAGGTACAGCGCATTCGCTTGGCAAAGGATCAGGGTTTGCGCCCATGGGAGTCAGGCGCAATCAAAGAGCAGCTTGTACTTAGCCCTGACTACACTTGACTGGCACTGCGGCGCAGCTGACTACGTCATGACGTAATTCTCCAGAGTGTCGAAAGCCACTCACCCGCGTTCTTGCGCGATTAACGCCGCGGTTTGGTCGCTTGCGCAATAGTCGGCCCATGCCTGCATCAGGATCATACGCTTGTCGAGCAGGTCTCCGCGCCTGTATGCCGCCTCCACCCTGTCCGGCAGGTTGTGCGCCAGTGCGTGTTCGCATACCTCACGCGGGAACGAGTTGCCCTCCCACTCCGCGCACCAGTCGCGGAACGTCGAACGGAAACCATGAACAGTAATGTCACTGCGCTCCATTCGCCGCAGAACGGCCGTCAGGCTCATGTCCGACAACGTCGTTTTCGCGTCTCGCCCTGGAAAAACAAAGCCCCCACGGCGCTTCAGCGCACGCAGGAGAGCTATCGCACCGGTGGACAGCGGAACGCGGTGCTCCTTCCCTGCTTTCATGCGCCCGGCGGGGATGGTCCACAGCTTCGCTTCAAGGTCGATCTCATCCCACGTCGCGCCGCGCACCTCACCCGACCGGCACGCCGTCAGGATCGCGAACTCGATCGCACGAGCCGAGACGCCATCGCGTTGCCGCAGCTCCGTCATGAAGCTGCCCACTTCACGCCATGGCAGCGCGGGATGGTTCTTCACCGGTGCGATCTTGTTCGGATTGGCGAGCAGGTTTTCCAGGTGCCCGCGCCAGCGCGCCGGATTTACGTCATGACGTAGTTTGCGCGTGGCCGCCCAGTCCAGGATGCTCTCGATGCGTCCGCGCAAGCGTGTCGCGGTTTCAGTCTTTGTTTTCCAGATAGGGCTGAGCACTTTCACGATCAGGTCCGTGTCCACGTCGGCCACCGGCAACGAGCCGATGACAGGGCTGGCATACATGGCGAGCGTGGTCTCCCACTGCGCCGCGTGTTTGGCACTCTTCCAGCTGCCACGGTGCGCGTCGATGTACGATGCAGCGCATTCGTCGAAGCTCACGCCCTTGGCCTGGCGCTGCGCATGCTCGGCGCGGGTTTTATCCCGTTCTTCCAGCGGGTCGCGCTTATCCAGCAAAAGCAGCCGGCATGCACGCGCCTTCTCACGCGCGAGCGCCAGGTCGACGGTGATGCATGATCCAAGGCCCATCTCGCGACGTCGGCCGGCGAGATCGTAGCGGAAGATCCAGCTTTTGGAACCGCTCCGGGACACCTGCAGCCATAATCCGCCGCCGTCGCCGTAAAGCCCTGGGCGCGTCACGGAACGCACCTTGATCGCAGAAAGCTTGTTGATCGTGTAGCTCATCGGTGTACCCACCTTTCGACCACATTCTTCACTCTCAAACCTACCCACCGCCCTACCCACTCAGACGAGCGGGATGCAGGTAGATTCTAGTGGACGTCGGTGGACACCGATTTTGACATTTCTCCTATGAGGAGACGAAAAAAAGCCCCAACTTGTGGGGCTCTTGTTCAGTATGCTTGGCGGAAGCGGTGAGATTCGAACTCACGAACGGGTTCCCCCGTCGGCAGTTTTCAAGACTGCTGCCTTCAACCACTCGGCCACGCTTCCCTTGAGGAACCGGCATTATACATAAACCATCCGCGCCGGATAGCAGATTCAGGCCACCAGCAGCCAGTTCTCGCGCAGGCTGCGTTCGAAGTCGTCGGCCGGCAGCGGCTTGCTGTACAGGTAGCCCTGCACTTCGTCGCAGCCCGATTCGCGCAGGAAGGACAGCTGCTCCACCGTCTCCACCCCTTCCGCGATCACGCGCAGCCCGAGCTGCTGCGCCATGCTGACGATGGTGCCGGCGATCGCGCAGTCGCTCGGGTCGCCCGGGATCCCGGTGGTGAACGAGCGGTCGATCTTGAGGGTGTCGATCGGAAAGCGCTTCAGGTAGGACAGGCTCGAATAGCCGGTGCCGAAATCGTCGAGCGACAGCGCCACGCCCAGCTGGTGGATATCGTCCATGATCGCCGTCACGCGCTCGAAGTCGTGCATCAGGGTGCTCTCGGTGATTTCCAGCTCCAGCCAGGAGGCGTCGAGCCGGTAGCGCGCCAGCGTGGCCGCCACGCGCGCCGGCAGCGAAGCGGTGAACTCGCGCGCCGACACGTTCACCGCCAGCCGGAACGGCGGCAGCCCGACGCGCTGCCAGAGCGCGGCCTGGGCGCAGGCCTGTTCCAGCACCCATTCGCCCACCTGCACGATCAGGCCGGTGCTCTCGGCCAGCGGGATGAATTCGCCCGGCGGCACGATGCCGCGCGCCGGGTCCAGCCAGCGCACCAGCGCCTCGGCGCCCACCAGGCGATCGGTGCCGATCTCGAACTTGGGCTGGTAATACAGGATCAGTTCGCCGTTGCCGAGCGCCTGGCGCAGCCCGGATTCGATGCGCATGCGGTCCTGCATGCCCTGGTTCATGTCCTGGCTGTAGAAGGCCACGCTGCGGTCCGGGTCGGCGTCGAGCTGCTTGGCGCGCTCCATCGCGATGTCGGCCAGGCCGAGCAGGGTCTCGGCTTCGTTGCCGTCTTGCGGGTAGACGCTGATGCCGATGCTGGCGCCCACGCGCAGGTCGTGGCCGCCGATCAGGAAGGGGGCGTCGAGCGCGGCCTGCAGTTTCTGCGCCACGGTGGTGGCCTCGAAATGCTGGCGCATGTCGAACAGGCCCACCGCGAATTCGTCGCCGGACAGCCGCGCCACCACGTCCTCGTCGCGCAGGGTAGCGCGGAAGCGCTGTGCCACTTGGCGCAGCAGCTCGTCGCCGATGCGCCGGCCGAGGGTGTCGTTGATGCGCTTGAAGCGGTTCAGGTCCACGAACAGCAGGCAACCCGCGGTCTCGTTGCGCTGGGCGACGATCAGGGCCTGGTCGACCAGGCGCGCGAACAGCGTGCGATTGGGCAGGCCGGTCAGCTCGTCGTAGTAGGCCAGGTGGTGCAGCCTCTCCTCGGCCTGCTTGCGTTCGGTGATATCGGTGAGGTAGGCGATCAGGCCGATCGGTCGCTCGGCCAGGTCGCGCAGCGGCGAGAGCGACAGGCTGGCCCAGAACACCTCGCCCGATTTTTTCCGGCGCCGCACCTCCATCATGCGCCCGCCCTGCTCCACGAAGCTGTCCTCGAAACCTTCGTCCTCGTCGGCGTACAGGAACAGGATATTGCGGCCGATCGCTTCCAGCGCGGTATAGCCGAACAGTTCCTCGGCGCCGCGGTTCCAGCTGGTGATGTAGCCCATCTGGTCCATGGTCAGCACCGACTCGTGGATCTGGTCCAGGATCTGCGACTGGTGCGCCAGCTGCGCTTCCATCTGCGCGTAGGCGTGGGTCGAGCGCACCGCCAGCGAATGCACCTGCAGCAGCGAAGCGGTCAGGTGGGCCAGGCCGGCCAGCTGGCGCGCGTCCTCGGCCGAATAGGCGGCGCGTCCGGCCACCTCGTAGATCCCGAACTGCTCCGCGCTGCCGGCCACCGCCTGGCGCAGTAGCGGCCCGCTGCCGGCCGGCGCGCCAATGCCGGCGCCCGGCAGGAAGCGCCCGACCGGACTGGCCAGCAGCGCGGCCGCGATCCGGCCCAGTTCCGCATGCAGGGCCTCGCCGCGCAGGCGCAGGACGGCGTCGCACACGGCGGTCGAACCGCCGACGAAATTCACTGCTGCGTCAACTGGTGCGACCTCGTGCATGTCAGACGTTCCGCCCTACCTGGATCGCCCAGTGATAGGCCTGCAACTGGCTGTACCACCAGTCCGCCGCGTCGATCTCTGCCTCGTCGAGCGCCGCTCGGGCCGGATGGGCTTCGGCCAGCCGCAGCCAGCGCCCGAGGACGCCGCCGCGCGCCAGCAAGGCATCGGTGACGTGCGGCGGCAGGTGCAGGTCGGCGACGATCTCGCGCATCGGCATGTGCAGCAGGCGGTCGAGCAGCGAGAACACGCCGGTCATGTAGGCCAGGTCGCACTCGTCGCGCTCGCCGCCGTCCTGCCTGCACAGCGATTCGAGCTGGGCGCCGCGGCGCGCCGCCAGCGGCAGCAGCAGGTTGGGCAGGCCATCGGGCTGCTGGCGCGCGTACAGCAGCAGCTGCAGCCAGCGCTGCAGCTGGCGCCGGCCGAGCAGGCTGATGGCCTGGTGGAAGCTGGTGATGCGGGTGCTGACCGCGAAGGCGGCCGAGTTCACCAGCTTCAGCAGGTGGTAGGACAGGGTCGGATCCTGCTTCAGCTGCAGTTCGATCTCGCGCGAGTCGGCGTCGCGCGACAGCAGGCCGAGCAGGGTCAGGATGCGGCGGCGCGAGCTGCCGTCCTGGTTTTCCCCGGCGGCCAGGGCCGGGTCCTGCGGATAGGTGCCGCAGAACCAGTCGAAACCGGCCATCTCGCTGTCGGCGAAATGGCGCGCGGTATCGACGCCACGTGCCAGGTGCGGGCCGAACAGGGCCGCCAGACGTCCCGCCGGCAGCGGCGCGCGGGCGCAGTCGTGCGCGACGGTACGCAGCGCGGACGGTGCCGCCACGCCGGGCGGCAGCGGGCCGTCCAGCCACAGGCGGTAGCCGAGTTCGTGCAGTTCAGTGAGCCGGCGCGCGACGCCGTCGAGGGCGAGGACGCTGGCCGCCACCACGAAGCCGACGCGGTTGGCCGGCAGCAGGGCCAGCACCGGCGGCGTCAGCGCGGCGGGGTCGTCCAGCAACAGCAGGGCGTCGAGCGGCGCGATCGCGGCCAGCAGGTCCGGCGCGCCGAACATCGCCTGCAGGCGCCGCGGCAAGCCCTCCCCCGCTTCCAGGCGCAGGCACAGGGCCACCCACTCGTTCTGCCCATTGGCGACCGGGTCGATTGCTACCAGTGGAAATGGGGCGGGGTCCAGCGCGGCCATTGGATGGGCTCTCAATAGTATTTGGGCAATCTTATGCGACCGATTATGAGAACGCAACTATTTTGTTTCTCCACGGATACTTCCTGTCAATGCAGGAAAATAACCATGACGCGGACGGCGCAGGCGCCGCATCCTGGGCGCGTAATCATGCGCTTGCGGTGCTGATAATCGTGCAACATACTGCAAGCCAGGCTGTCCAATCTGCGGCGGCCGGCAGGCCGTCCCAGCCTGTCGCTGCCATCTTCGGAGGAGCACCATGAAACAACTGTCGAGTACGCTCGGCTGGATTGCGCTGGCGGTCCTCGGCGCCTTTTCGCTCGGCTTCGTCGCGGTCAAGCGCGGCGAGACCATCAACGCGATCTGGATCGTCGCCGCGGCCGTCTGCGTCTATCTGATCGCCTACCGCTTCTACAGCCGGTTCATCGCCTACCGGGCGCTGGGCCTGGACCCCAGCCGCCAGACCCCGGCCCACAAGTACAACGACGGCCTCGACTACGTACCGACCAATAAGTACGTACTCTACGGGCACCATTTCGCGGCGATCGCCGGCGCCGGCCCGCTGGTCGGCCCGGTGCTGGCCGCCCAGATGGGCTACCTGCCGGGCATGATGTGGATCCTGGCAGGCGTCGTCTTCGCCGGCGCCGTCCAGGACTTCATCGTGCTGTTCATGTCCACCCGCCGCGACGGCCGCTCGCTGGGCGACCTGATCAAGTCGGAGATGGGCGAGATCCCGGGCCTGATCGCGCTACTCGGCTGCTTCATGATCATGGTGATCATCCTGGCGGTGCTGGCCCTGATCGTCGTGAAGGCGCTCACCGGCTCGCCATGGGGCACCTTCACGGTCATGGCGACCATCCCGATCGCACTGTTCATGGGCCTGTATTCGCGCTTCGTGCGCGTCGGCCGCATCGGCGAAGTCTCGCTGATCGGCTTCGTGCTGCTGATGCTGGCCATCGTCGGCGGGCAGTGGGTGCACGATTCGCCGACCTGGGGCGCGGCCTTCAATTTCACCGGCACCCAGCTGACCTGGATGCTGATCGGCTACGGCTTCGTGGCCTCGGTGATTCCCGTATGGCTGCTGCTGGCGCCGCGCGACTACCTGTCGACCTTCCTCAAGATCGGCACCATCGTGGCGCTGGCGATCGGCATCGTGATCGTCGCCCCCGACCTGCGCATGCCAGCCGTCACCAGGTTCATCGACGGCAGCGGCCCGGTCTGGTCGGGCAACCTGTTCCCCTTCCTGTTCATCACCATCGCCTGCGGCGCCGTGTCCGGCTTCCACGCCCTGATTTCCTCGGGCACCACGCCCAAGATGATCGAGAACGAAACCCACGCCCGCTTCATCGGCTACGGCGGCATGCTGATGGAATCCTTCGTCGCCATCATGGCGCTGGTGGCGGCGGCCACCATCGACCCGGGCGTCTACTTCGCCATGAACAGCCCGGCCGCGCTGCTGGGCACCACCGCGCAATCGGCCGCGGCCGCCGTATCGCAGATGGGTTTCGTGATCACGCCGGAAACACTGGACCAGATGGCGCGCGACGTCGGCGAACACACCATCATCTCGCGCGCCGGTGGCGCCCCCACGCTGGCGGTGGGCATGGCGCACATCCTGTCGAACGTGATCGGCGGCCAGGCCATGATGGCCTTCTGGTACCACTTCGCGATCCTGTTCGAAGCGCTGTTCATCCTGACCGCGGTGGACGCCGGCACGCGCGCCGGCCGCTTCATGCTGCAAGACCTGCTGGGCGCCTTCTCGCCTTCCCTGAAGCGCACCGAGTCGCTGCCGGCCAACCTGCTGGCCACCGGCCTGTGCGTGGCGGCCTGGGGCTACTTCCTGTATCAGGGCGTGGTCGATCCGCTGGGCGGCATCAACACCCTGTGGCCGCTGTTCGGCATCGCCAACCAGATGCTGGCCGCGATCGCGCTGATCCTCGGCACCTGCGTGCTGTTCAAGATGAAGCGCGCCCAGTACGCCTGGGTGACCATCGTGCCCACCCTCTGGCTGCTGGCCTGCACCCTCACCGCCGGCTGGCAGAAGATCTTCGACGCCAACCCGAAGGTCGGCTTCATGGCCCACGCCAGGAAGTTCCAGGAAGCGCACGATGCCGGCACCGTGCTGGCCCCGGCCAAGACGGTGGAGCAGATGGAGCGCATCATCTTCAACGACTACGTCGACGCCGCGCTGGCCGGCTTCTTCATGGTCGTGGTGCTGGCGGTGCTGGTGTACGGCATCCGCACCGTGCTGGCGGCGCGCGCCAGCAGCGGCCCGACCGTGAAGGAAACCCCGTACGTGGCCATGCCCACGCCACAGGTGTCATGATGTTCGGCGCCCTGCTCGACGCCGGCAAGCAGGCCGGCAAATACCTGGGCCAGAGCATGCGGCTGATGGTCGGCCTGCCTGAATACGACACCTACCTGGCGCACATGGAACGCACCCATCCCGACCAGACGCCGATGAGCTACGAGGAATTCTTCCGCGAGCGCCAGGAAGCCAGGTATGGCGGCAAGCGGGCCACTTGCTGCTGAAGCAAGGCGGCCCGCATCCACGATGAAGGGGCGCTGCGGCGCCCCTTCCGCCATGCGCGGCAAGGCGGCGCTTTGATATCTCTCAATCTCCCCCCTCCCCCCTGAACGTATATTTTTTTCTTGCGGGAACTTGCACTCCGCAAAGGAAGCCCTGCGTCGTCCGGCGCCGGGCCGTTCCTGCCGTCCTGCGGGATCAGCATGCCGACTTTCGCGCGTTCCAGCCTGAACCAGAAGCTGACCACCATCTCGCTGTTCTCCACCGCGACCGCGCTGGTGTTCGTTTTCACGGTGCTGGCGGCGGCCTCGGTGGCCAGCCAGCGCCGCGACGCCGCGGCCCAGCTGTCGGCCCTGGCCGAGGTGATTGCGGCCGGCAGTGCCGACCACCTGCTGCTGCGTGACCGTCCGCGCGCCCAGGCCGCGCTGGCCGCGCTGGCCGGCAAGCGCGACATCTCCGCCGCTGCCCTGTACGACCGCCACGGCCAGGTCTTCGCCCAGTACCGTGCCGGCGCCAGCAACCGGCCCATCTCCCCGGTGCTGGACGGTATCGACGGCGCCGCCCTGGCCGCCGCGAACGCCGCCGGCCAGCACCTGCTGGCGCGCCACCTGCGCGTGTACCAGCTGGTAGCGAGCCCCGGCCTGCAGGTAGGCGTGGTGATGATCGAGACCGACCTGGCGGGAGCCTGGACCGAGATCGTGGCCGGTCTGGCGCTGATGGCCCTGGCCATGGGTGTCGCGCTGGTGGTGGCGGTGGCCATGGCGGGACGTTTTACGCGCAGCATCGCCGAACCGGTGTCCCGGCTGATCGGGACGGCGCGCCAGGTCTCGGCCAGCCAGGACTACAGCCTGCGCATCGCGCACACGCGCAGCGACGAACTGGGCCAGCTGATCGACAGTTTCAATACCATGCTGGCCCAGATCGAGGACCGCGGCGCGGCCCTGCTGCAGCACCGCGACGAACTGGAGCGCCAGGTCGGCGTGCGCACCGCACAGCTGGAAAAGGCGAAGAACGCCGCCGAAGCGGCCAGCCGCGCCAAGAGCGCCTTCCTGGCCACCATGAGCCACGAGATCCGCACCCCCATGAACGGAGTGCTGGGCATGACCGACATGCTGCTCGCGACCGGGCTCACCGAGGTGCAGCGCAACTATGCCAGCCTGGTCAAGCGCTCGGGCGAACACCTGCTGGTGATCATCAACGACATCCTCGACTTCTCCAAGATCGAGGCGGGCAAGCTGGCCATCGAGTACCTCAACTTCAACCTGTGGGACCTGCTCGACGAGCTGCACAAGGTCTATGCGCCGCAGGCCGCCGCCAAGGACATCGGCTTCGACTTCGACATCGCCAGCGACATCCCGGTGGCGATCTGCGGCGATCCGAACCGGTTGCGCCAGGTCCTGGCCAACCTGCTGGGCAATGCGGTCAAGTTCACCGGGCAGGGCCGGATCCAGGTGCGCGTACGGGTGACGCGCGAGGATGCGCAGCAGGTCACGCTGCGCTTCGAGGTGCACGACACCGGCATCGGGATCGCGCGTGCGGCGCGCGCGCACCTGTTCGAGGCCTTCGCGCAGGCCGACGCGTCGACCACCCGCCGTTATGGCGGCACCGGCCTGGGGCTGGCGATTTCCAGGCAACTGGTGGAACTGATGGGCGGCGCGATCGGCGCCGACAGCGCCCCTGAACAGGGTGCGGTATTCTGGTTCACGCTCGGCTTCGACAAGCGCCGCGTACATCCGGATGCGGCGCATGCGCCCGGCCAGCGCCCGCGGCCGCTGGCCGGCCTGCGCGTGCTGGTCGTGGATGAACACGAACACAGCCGCACCGAGCTGCTGGGCCAGCTGCAGGGCTGGGGCGCCAGCGCGCACGGCGCCGCCAGCGCGGTGCTGGGCCACGACAGCCTGCTCGGCGCGGCGCGCGCCGGCCAGCCCTACGACGCCGCCGTGATCGACATGGAGCTGCGCGACACCAGCGGCCTGGCGCTGGCGGCTTCGCTCAGGTCCGACCTTCCGGCCGGCCTGCACCCACCCACCCGCCTGGTGCTGCTCAGCCCCGGACGGCTGGCGGCGGACCCGGTGCAGCGCCGCATGGCCGGCGTCGCGTACCAGCTGGTGAAGCCGGCGCGCGCGGCCGACCTGGTCGCCTGCCTGACCGCCGGCGCTACCCGCTCCCCCCTGCCACCCGCGGCGCCGGCCGGCATCGCCGCAGCCGCCGATCCCCGTCCGGCAGGACCGGGCCGGGCGCCGCGCGTCCTGCTGGCCGAGGACAACCCGGTCAACGTGGAAGTCGCGAAGGCGATGCTGGAGAATTTCGGGCTCGAGGCGCACTGCGCCGGCAATGGGCAGGAAGCCCTGGATGCGCTGCGCGCCGGCGGCTTCGATGCGGTGCTGATGGATTGCCAGATGCCGGTGATGGACGGCTTTGCCGCCACCGCCGCCATCCGCCGCCAGGAGCGCGAAGCGGGCCACGCCGCGCCGCTGCCGGTGATCGCGCTCACCGCCAACGCCCTGCAGGGCGACCGCGGCGCCTGCCTGGCCGCCGGCATGGACGACTACCTGTCCAAGCCCTTCACCCGGCAGCAGCTGGCGGCCGTGCTCGGACGCTGGGTCGCGCTACCGCTTGCCAGCCCTCCGGCGGAGCTGGCGCCGCACCCGGCGCGCGATGCCGGAGCGGGACCAGCGCCGCGCTGCGCCGCCGTCAGCCGCGCCGCGCTGGACAATATCCGCGCGCTCAGCTGCGACGCCGGCGCGGACCTGGTGCAGAAAGTGGTCCAGGCCTACCTGGCCGAAGCGCCGCGCCAGCTGGCCGCGCTGCGCCAGGCGCTCGGCGGGCCCGATGCGGCGCTGCTGCGGCGCCTGGCCCACAGCCTGAAGTCGGCCAGCGCCAACGTCGGCGCCCTGCGCCTGGCCGCCCTGTGCCGCGAGTTCGAACTGCTCGGACGCGCCGGCACGGAGGCGGGCCAGGCAGCCATCCTGGCCGTCCTGGCCGACATGGAACGCGAATTCCAGGCAGTGCGTACCGCGCTGCATGCCATGCTTGAAAAGGAAACCTGATATGCCTGCTCCAACCATGCGGCGTGGCACGGTGCTGGTCGCCGACGACGATCCGGTGATGCGCATGCTGATGCGCGAAATGCTGGCCCAGGTCGGGCTGGAGGCGGTCGAGGCGGCCGATGGCGCCGCCGCGGTGGAACTGGCGCGCCGCCACCCGCCCGACCTGATCCTGCTGGACGTGGAGATGCCGCGCATGGACGGCTTCGCGGCCTGCGCGGCGATCCGGCGCAGCGCCAGCGCAGCCGGCGCGGATGGCCGGGGCGAAGGCGGCGGCGTGCCGATCGTGATGGTCACCGGCAGCGACGACCTGGAGGCGGTGACGCGCGCCTACGAGGCCGGCGCCACCGACTTCGTGTCCAAGCCGATCAACTGGCCGATCCTCGGCCACCGCGTGCTGTACGTGCTGCGCGCCAGCGACGCCATCGCGCGCCTGCGCCTGGCCGACGCGCACAACCGCGCGGTGCTGGCCGCGATCCCCGACAGCTTCTTCCGGCTCGACCGCGACGGCTACTACCTCGACTATGCGCCCGGCCTGGAACAGGAAGCCGCCCTGTCCGCCGCCTGCTCCCCCGGCACTTCGTGCGTGCCGTGCGCGGGCCGGCACATCACCGAGGTCCTGCCGGCCCCGGTCGCCGCGCGCATGCTCGGGCAGATGCGCGCCGTGCTGGCCACGGGGGAACTGCGCTCGGTCGAGTACGCGCTGGAACGGGACGGCGCGCTCCAGCATGTCGAGGCGCGCCTGGTCGCCACCGGCGCGTCGCAGGTGCTCGGCCTGGTGCGCGATATCAGCGAGCGCAAGCGCGCGGAAGAACAGATCCGGCGCCTGGCCTACTGCGACGGCCTGACCGGCATCCCGAACCGCCAGGCCTTCCTCGAAACGCTGGAGCGCGAGCTGCAGCGCTCCAGGCGCGCCAAGCGCAAGTTCGCGGTGCTGTTCATGGACCTGGACGCCTTCAAGCGCATCAACGACACGCTTGGCCACGATGCCGGCGATATGCTGCTCAAGCTGGTCTCGGAACGCCTGCGCGACACCATCCGTCCGCGCGACCTGGTGGCGCGCGCCGATGGCGAAGCGCAGGGAGCGGCCGAGCTGGCGCGCCTGGGCGGCGACGAGTTCACCATCCTGCTCCCGGACCTCGAACGGGCCGAGGATGCGCTGAACGTGGCCAGCCGCGTGCGCGAAGCGATGCGCCGGCCCTTCGCCCTCGACTGCCACGAGATCTTCGTCACGGCCAGCATCGGCATCTCGCTGTTCCCCGAAGATGCCGAGGATAGCGGCTCGCTGCTCAAGTTCGCCGACACCGCGATGTACCACGCCAAGAACTGCGGCAAGAACAACGCCAAGCTGTACAGCGCCGCGCTGACCATGCAGATCATGCGCCAGGTGAAGCTCGAGGTGGGGCTGCGCAAGGCCCTGCAGAACGGCGAGCTGTACCTGCTCTACCAGCCGCAGCGCGACGTGCGCAGCGCCGACATCGTCGGGGTCGAGGCGCTGGTGCGCTGGCGCCATCCGGAGCGCGGCCTGGTGTCGCCCGCCGAGTTCATCCCGCTGGCCGAGGACACCGGCCTGATCGTGCCGATCGGCGAATGGGTGCTGCGCACCGCCTGCCGCCAGGCGCGCAGCTGGCAAAAGCTGGGCGGGCGGACGCCGCGCATCGCGGTCAACCTGTCGGCGCGCCAGTTCAAGGACGAGAACCTGGCGCAGATCGTGCACTCGGCCCTGCTCGACGCCAGCCTCGATCCGCGCCTGCTGGAGCTCGAGCTGACCGAAGGCACCCTGATGGACGATGCGCTGGCCACCCTGGCCACGCTGGAGCAGCTGCGCGCGATCGGCGTCCAGCTGTCGATCGACGACTTCGGCACCGGCTACTCGTCGATGAGCTACCTGAAGCGCTTCGACCTGCGCACGCTGAAGATCGACCGCAGCTTCATCCACGGCCTGCCGCAGGATGCGCAGAACGCGGCCATCACGCG
Organism: Massilia sp. MS-15; assembly: GCF_020176695.1. GTDB lineage: Bacteria > Pseudomonadota > Gammaproteobacteria > Burkholderiales > Burkholderiaceae_D > Telluria > Telluria hydrophila. Next base: position 16,353 of record NZ_JAIWIA010000047.1, read on the forward strand.
CGCCATCATCGCGATGGCGCACGGGCTCAGGATGGCGGTGGTGGCGGAAGGCGTCGAAACCGGCGAGCAGCTGCGCCTGCTCGAGGAGTATGGCTGCGACATGGTGCAGGGCTACTACCTGGGCCACCCCGCACCGGCCGATGCGATCGCCGGCATGCTGTCCGCCCGGCTGCCGCTGGCGGCGAAATGAGCCGCGCCGCGCTTCAGCGCGCCGGCAGCAGGCGCAAGGTATGGCGCGCATGCCCGGGCAGCAGGGGTACCGGCCGGCCGGCCGCCCATTCGGCATGCCCGGCCAGGAAGAAGGGCGAGAGCGGATGGCCGCTCTGCCCGCCGGGCATGTTGTACAGGCCCTCCTCTTCGCGCCCGGGCGACACCGTCAGGCGCTGCGACTGGCCGAAGGACGGCCCGGCCACGCGCGGCATGTGGGCGTCGCCCGGCAGCTGGTCGGCGGGCGCGCCCAGGAAGCGCTTCAGGGCCGGCACCGCGATGCTGACCGGATGCGCGATCGCGGCCGTGTTGCGCCGCCCCCAGCTGGCCCCGGCCAGCGCCTGGCCATCCTGCGTCAGCTCGGCGATCACCCGGTCCACCGCCGCCAGCTCGAGCGCGCGCCAGTCGGCGTAGGCGGGCGGCAGCCAGGCGGCGGGCCGGGCATCGAGCAGGCGCGCCACCACCTCGGGCCAGCGGCTGGTACCGGCCACCGGACCCGACTTGGGATCCTCCGCCTGCTGCGCGGCGCGCGCGCCGCCATACAACAGATCGTGCAGCGCCCACATATAGCCGCGCGCCAGGCGGTAGCCGACCGAGTCGACGCTGGCGCGTCCATCCCAGCTGCGCTCCAGCAGGCGCCGGAACTCGGCGCGCTGCGGGTGGCCGGCCAGCGCGGCCTGGTCGAGCGCGGCCAGCGCCCGCCCGCGCCAGGGAGCGATGAACAACGCGCGGTCGTCGAGCGCCACGTCGAAAGCGCGCGCCACGCCGACCCCGGTACCGAGCGCGCGCAGGCCGTCGGCCAGCTGGCGGTTGCGCGCGCCGATGTCGAAGCCGCCGTCGCCGATCAGACCGGCACCCGCACCCATCAGCTGGCGGCTGTTGGCGGTGCTGAGCTGGCCGTCGCCCGGGTTCAGCACGCGCGGGTAGCGCTGCGGCGGCAGCAGCGCGCTCCAGGTGGGCACGCCCGCTTCCAGCGGGAAGCTGGCGGCCGGCGCCGGCGTGCTGCGCTGCGGCAGCGGGCCGGCGATGGTCCAGCCGATATTGCCGGCCGCGTCGCCGGCCACGAAGTTCTGGGCCGGGATGCCATCCACGTTGGCGAGCGCCAGCGCTTCCTCCACGCTGGCGGCGCGTTCCAGCGCCAGGTGGCGCAGGTTGACCGCGGCCGGATCGTGCGCGATCCAGTGCACGGCGTAGGCGCGTCCGCCCGCTTCGCGCACCGGGCCGAGCGAGGTCTCGCGCACGGGGAAGCGTTCCGGCGCCGCGCCTTTCACCGCGATCAGCTCCACGTGGGTCGTCGGCGTCTCCCAGCCGCCCGGCAGGCGCAGCTGTCCAGGACGGGATGGATCGCGCCCGAGCACCACCAGGTCGAGCAGGTCGGCATAGCTGTTGGTAAACGCCCAGGCCACCTGACCATTGCTGCCGACGATGATCGACGGCGGCGCGCCCGGCAGGCTGACCCCGGCCAGGCGCCGCTGGCCGCCCTGCGGATCGGGAAAGCGCAGCGCCAGCCGGTACCAGATGTTGGGCAGCTGCAGGCCGAGGTGCATGTCGTCGGAGACGATCGCGGCGCCGCTGGCGCTGCGGCTGCCCGCCACGGCGTAGTTGTTGCTGCCGACCGCATCGACGAAGTCGGCGCCGGCCAGACGCTGTGCCTGGCCGGCAGCCATGCCGGCAGCCGCGCCCCACCAGGCCGGCGCGGTGGCGGGGATGGGCACGGGCCCAGGCGCGGCGGCGCCCGGCATATCGTCCAGTGTATGGTCCCACCGGCTCGTCTCCGGCAGCAGGAAGGCCAGCTGCTGCGGGGTGCTGTGCGCGCGCAGCCAGCCGCGCGCCAGCTCGCGCTCGGCCTGGCTGTCCTGCAGGTCGATGTACATGGCCCACACCACCAGCAGCGAATCGGCCGCGCGCCAGGGGCGCGCCTCGGTCCCGGTCAGCAGGTATTCGAAGGGCCGGGCGCGTAGCGCGCCCAGGCCATCGTTGACGCCGGCGACATAGCGCTCCAGCAGGGCCCGCTCTTTCGCGTCCAGGCGCGCCAGCGCCGCGTCGGCGCGGGCGCGGAAGCGGTGCAGGCGGCGCGCGCGGTCGAGCGGCAGCGCGCGCGGACCGAATAGCTCGGCCAGCTCGCCGGCGGCGGTACGGCGCAGCAGGTCCATCTGGAAAAAACGTTCCTGGGCATGGACGAAACCGGTGGCGTAGGCGACGTCGGCGCGGCTGCTGCCGCTGATCAGGGGCACGCCGGCCGCGTCGCGCGCTATCGTCACGGGGCCGTCCAGGCCGGGCGCCCGGCGCTCGCCTTCGAGCTGGGCCAGGCTGGCGCGCAGGGTCAGCCAGGCGGCGGCCAGCGCCAGCACGACCAGCACCAGCAGCCCGGCCAGGGCACGCAGGGTCCAGCTTTTCCAGCGGCGCGCTTGCATCGTATCCCCTCCTTTTTTGGAAGAGTATCTTGCCAGAAAAACAGTCGGCGCGGACCGGGGTCAAGCACGATTGGCACGCAGTCAACGGACATTGCGGCGCCGTCCTATACTGGAAGCGGGCCGCCAGGACGGCGGACAGAGGAGTCAATCATGAATTTTTCGAAGACAGCGGTGCTGGCCATGACGATGGCGCTGGCGGCCTGCAGTACGCCGCAGCAGCGCGCCGAGCGCATGCAGGCCGAAATGGCGGAGCTGATGACCATTTACGGTCCGGCCTGCTCACGCCTCGGCTACGCCGAGAACAGCGACCAGTGGCGCCATTGCGTGCTGCAGCTCAGTACGCGCGAGGAACTGCGCCAGACTGGTCCGACCTACTACGGCGGCTGGGGTGGACGCTACTGGCGGGGCGGGGGCTACTGGGGTCCGTACTGGTAAGCAGGCGCTGCGCGAAAGCGGCCTTGGTCAGCGCCGTGCGCTGCGCCAGCATACGCTCGACCGTGGCCTGCGCATGGCGCAGCAGGCGCGGATAACGCAGGTCGGGCGGATGCAGGCTGAGGCGAACCAGGGGCCGCCGCGCCAGCACCAGGGCCAGCAGGTCGGCCAGCACGGGCGAAGCCAGCCGTCCGCTGCGGTTGCGCGCCGCATACACGAGCGAGGGCGAGAACAGCGTTGCCGGATCCTGCGCGCCTGCGTGGGCCGCGCGGCGCAGCGGGTGGAAATGCCGGAAGCTGGTGGTGTAGTCGAAATCGAAGCCGCGCAGCGCCTGCCAGGCGCCCTCCCCCATCAGCCAGGCCGGCGGCACGAAGCCGCGCACCGGCCAGCCGCGCGCGGCGAACCAGTCGAGTCCGCACTGGATGCGGCGCGCCGCTTCGGCCGCGCTCAATGCCGCGAATTCGCCTTCGCGGCTGTAGCTGCCGCGCAGGAAACGCTCAGCCAGGCGAGTTGCGCGCGGGGCGGTATCGAGATGGGTGAAGCCATGCAGGGCCAGTTCGTCGCCGCGCGCCAGCGCCTGCGCCAGGCCTGCCTCCATCCGGACCGCGTCGCCGCCGGGGCGGTGGTAGTGCGGCACCACCAGCCAGGTGAGCGGAATGTCGGCCACCTCGCGCACGGCCTCGGCCAGGCGGGCGCAGGCGTCCCAGGTGGCGGGGGCCACGTCGTGGATCGACACGCATAGCGCGGCCGCGCGCGTATCCACGGCGGCGTGTGCGGTGTCGCGTTCCGCCCCTGCGGATTCAGTCGGGAACACAGATACGCTCCGGCGCGGGACGCACATCCGCCCGCGTCGCCAGCAGGCTGCCGTAGCGGTGCATCAGCTGCGGAAAGACCTGGTTCCAGTCGTAGCCTTGCGCCTTGCGCCGCGCCTGCGCGCCCAGACGCGCCAGGTCGCGGCCATACATGGCCTCGATCGCGCCGGCCAGGCTGGCGGCGTCATCCGGACGGGCCAGCAGGCCGGTTGTTTCATCCACCAGTTCGGCAACCCCGCCGCCGTCCGCGCCCACCACCGGCAGGCCGCAGGCCATGGCTTCCAGCACGATCAGGCCGAAGGTCTCGCAATCGCCCGGATGCACCAGCAGGTCGCAGCTGGCCAGCACGCCGGCCAGCGCGCGCTGGTCGCGCCGGAACGGCATGAAGCTCAGCTGCGGGTGGCGCGGCAGCGCATTCCCTCCACCCACCAGCAGCAGGTGGTAGGGCGGGCCCAGGCGGCGCACCGCCTCGATCAGGGAGCCCAGTTTCTTGTCGGCCGTGAAGCGGCCGGCATAGACCAGCAGGCGGGTGTCCTCCGGCAGGCCCAGTTCGCGGCGCAGGCTGGCGCGGCGCCGGTCCGGATGGAACACCTGGCTGTCGATGCCGAGGGGCTGGTGCAGGACCTGGGTCACGCCCATCTCGGCCAGCTGCCGCACCATCAGCCGGCTGGGTGCCAGCACGGTGTCGAATTCGCGGTACAGGTGGGCCAGGTAGCGGCGAGTGCCATGGAACAGGGTGTCGCCGAAGCGGTTGCGCACCAGGCGCGGCAGGTCGGAGTGGTAGAAGGCGATGGCGGGGATACCGAGCTGCTGGCGCAGCCGCAGCGCGGCCCAGGCGCAGTGCCCGGCGTCACCCGCTTCGATCAGGTCGGGGCGGGCTGCGCGCAGGCGGCGCGCGGCGGCGGCCACCGACAGTGGCATACGGTAACCATTGATGCCCGGCAATGACACGGCGGGGACCCGCACCAGGCCGGGACCGTCGTCCTCGCCCACGTTGGGGCTGAGGATCGTGTGCCGCGCCCAGCCGAAGCGTGCGAGCCAGCGCGCCTTGGCATTCAGGTAGGTGCTGACACCGCCACCTTCGGCGGCATAGAACATCGTGATGTCGACAAGATGCATGGTGGATCCGCTGAAAGTGCCACGATAGCAGCGGCCCACCACCCGGGCTTGCGCGCACGCAGCCTGGCGGGTTCTGCTACCGGGTCGTCTTGCAGGGGATTATGCGCTGCGGCGATCGAGCATGGCGCGCGCTATCGTACCGGCGTCGACATACTCGAGCTCGCCCCCAACGGGGACGCCGCGCGCCAGCCGGCTGACCTTCAGGCCGCGCGCCTTCAGCATCTCGCTGATGTAGTGGGCGGTCGCTTCGCCCTCGTTGGTGAAATTTGTGGCGAGCACCACTTCCTCGACCACGCCATCGCCGGCGCGGCCGACCAGCTTGTCGAGGTGCAGGTCGCGCGGGCCGATGCCGTCCAGCGGCGAGAGCCGCCCCATCAGCACGAAGTACAGGCCCTTGTAGGTCAAGGTCTGCTCGATCATCATCTGGTCGGCAGGGGTTTCGACGACGCATAGCAGGGCCCGCTCGCGGCTCTCGTCGGCGCACAGTTCGCATACCTCGGTGTCGGAGAAGGTGTTGCACATGGCGCAGTGGTGCACGGTGTCCACCGCCTGGTAGAGCGCGCGCGACAGCATGGCCGCCCCTTCGCGGTCATGCTGCAGCAAATGGAAGGCCATGCGCTGCGCCGACTTGGGACCGATGCCGGGCAGGCGCCGCAGCGCCTCGGTCAGGAAGTCGAGCGACCTGGACATGGCGAATTCCCGCTTAGAAAGGCATCTTGAAGCCGGGCGGCAGCGGCATGCCGGCGGTCAGGCCGCTCATCTTCTCGCTCGCGGTGGCTTCGGCCTTGCGCACGGCGTCGTTGAAGGCGGCCGCGACCAGGTCTTCCAGCATGTCGCGGTCGTCGCCCAGCAGCGAGGGGTCGATGGTGACGCGCTTGACGTCGTTCTTGCAGGTCATCACGACCTTGACCAGGCCGGCGCCCGACTGGCCTTCGACTTCGATCTGGGCCAGCTGCTCCTGCGCCTTCTTCATGTTGTCCTGCATGGCTTGCGCCTGTTTCATCAGGCCTGCGAGCTGGTTTTTCATCATGGTCGGTTTCTCCAATAAGTTCCGGATGGGTTAAGTATTTCTCAGGCGGCTGCCGGCTTCACCGAGCCGGGCACGACGAAGGCGTCGAACGTGCGTTCCATCGCCTGCACGAAGGGATCGGCGGCCACCAGGGCTTCGGCCTGGCGCTGGCGCTCCTCGCGCGCGGCCTTGGCCTCGGCCGCGGCGGTGTACCAGACCGGGCCGATCTCGGTATCGAGGTTGATCCGCACCTGCGGAAAATGTTCCTGCAGGGCGGCGCCGAGCTTTTCACTGTTGCCGCTGGCGCGCAGGGTATCGACCGGCACCCGCAGGCGGAAGGTCGCGGCGCCCTCGTGCGCCACGCAGTCGATCAGCTCGGTCTGCAAGGCCAGCTGCTGGGCCACGCCGCGCAGCGGCAGGTTGGCGGCCAGCGCCGGCCAGTTGCCGTCCCAGCCGATGGCGGGTACCGGCGTGACGACGTAGGCGTGCGGCGGCGCGGCCGGCGCGCGCGCCTGCACCGGCGCGTTCGCCGCCTGCGGCGCACCGGTCACGGCGGGCGCATCGGCGGCCACGGCGGTATCGTCGGAAAACTCGGTGACCCAGGACGGCGGCTCGTCCTCGGCCGGCGCCGGCCGCATGCGGGCCTGGGGCGCCTGCCGCTGCGGCTGGGCCGCCTGCGGTGGCGCCGCGTCCCATGGAGGACTGGCGCCAGGTCCGGGCCGGGCGGCCGCAGCATCCTGCTGCGCGGCGGACGGGCCTGGCGCGGACGGCGGCGCGGACGGCGCCGGGGCTGCTGGAGCGGTGGCGGGGATGGCAGCCGGTGCGCTGGCGGGCGGCGCCTCGGCGCGCGGCCTGGCGCTGCCGCCGCCGTTGCGGCCGGACGCGGCACGCGCCGCTTCCAGCGCCGCATTGATCGCGGCGCGCGCCGAGCTCATGGCAGGAGCCGGGCTGGAGGCAACTGGCGCAGGCTCCGGCGCTGCCTGGGCCCGCGCCTGCGGTGCGGCTGGCGGCGCTTGACGCGTCGGAGCCGGCACCGGCGCCGACGCCACCGCATGGCTGGCCGCGGCCACCGCCGCCGCGCGCGCCGCCGGGGCTGGGGCCGGACTGGCGCCGGCAGCCGCAGCGGGAGCCACCGCCTGCTCGGCACCACCCTGCCCCGGACGGAAAGCGAGCATGCGCAGCAGGGTCATGGTGAAACCCGCGTATTCGTCCGGCGCCAGGCCGATCTCGTTGCGGCCATGCACCGCGATCTGGTAATACAGCTGCACTTCCTGGGCGTCGAAGGCCTGCGCCAGGCGCAGGATGTCGTTCAGTTCCGGCAGGTCCTGGGGCACCGCCGAGGGCACCGACTGCGCCAGCGCGATCCGGTGCAGCAGGGTGCCGAGGTCCTGCAGCGCGCCGTTGTAGGACAGGCTGCGGCTGGCCATCTCGTCGGCCACCGCCATCAGGTCGGCACCGTCCTGCGCCAGCAGTGCGTCCAGCAGGCGCACCAGGTAGGACTGGTCGAGCGCGCCCAGCATGCCCTGCACGGCTTCCAGCGTGACCTGCCCGGCGGCATAGGCGATCGCCTGGTCGGTCAGCGACAGCGCATCGCGCATCGAACCGTGGGCGCCTTGCGCCAGCAGGCGCAGGGCCGGCTGCTCATAGGTGACGCCTTCCTGACCGAGGATGTTTTCCAGGTGGCCGACGATGTGGCCGGGCGGCATCTGCTTGAGGTTGAACTGCAGGCAGCGCGACAGCACCGTGACCGGGATCTTCTGCGGGTCGGTGGTCGCGAGGATGAATTTCACGTGCGGCGGCGGTTCTTCCAGCGTCTTCAGCATCGCATTGAAGGCGTGGTTGGTGAGCATGTGCACCTCGTCGATCATGTAGACCTTGAAGCGCGCATTGCTCGGCGCGTACACCGCCTGTTCCAGCAGCTGGGCCATCTCGTCGACCCCGCGGTTGGAGGCCGCGTCCATCTCGATGTAGTCCACGAAACGCCCGGCGTCGATCGCGCGGCAGGCTTCGCACTGGCCGCAGGGCTCGGGCGTGATCCCGCCCTGCCCGTCCGGGCCCACGCAGTTGAGCGACTTGGCCAGGATGCGCGACAGCGTCGTCTTGCCAACCCCGCGCGTGCCCGTGAACAGGTAGGCGTGGTGCAGGCGGCCCGTTTTCAGCGCATGGGTCAGGGCACGGACGACGTGCTCCTGGCCGACCAGCGTGTCGAAGTTCCTGGGACGGTATTTGCGGGCGAGGACTTGATAGGACATGCCGCGATTTTACCGCAGTTGAGGCCCGGGGCGAATTTTCCCCGGCGTGCCTACAGACAATATCAGCGGGCCGCGAGGGCCGGACGGGCGGCGGCGGCCAGCTGCAGCCCCGGCGCCGGCTCCCCCAGTCGGAACACGCTGACCACCTCGGCCAGCTGGCGCGCTTCTTCTTCCAGCGCATCGGCCGAGCTGGCGGCGCCCTCCACCAGGCGCGCATTGTCGCGCGTGGCGGCGTCCATGGCGCCGATCGCCTCGCCGATGGCGGCAATGCCGCCCGCCTGCGCCCGACTGGCGCTGCTGATGCCGGAGATCAGGGCCGAGACCTGGCGCACGCTGTCCACCACCTGTTCCATGGTGGTGCCGGCCTGGCGCACCAGCTCGTTGCCCGCCGCGACCTCGGCCACCGATTCGCCGATCAGCGCCTTGATCTCGCGTGCCGCCACTGCCGAGCGCTGGGCCAGGTTGCGCACTTCGCCGGCGACGACGGCGAAGCCGCGCCCCTGCTCGCCGGCGCGGGCCGCTTCGACGGCTGCGTTCAGCGCCAGGATATTGGTCTGGAAGGCGATGCCGTCGATGACCGTGATGATGTTCGCGATCTTGCGCGCCGAGGCATCGACCGCCGTCATGCGCTCCACCGCGCGGCCGACCACGGCGCCGCCCCGCGCCGCGACCTCGGCGGCATTGCCGGCCAGTTCGCTCGCGGCGCTGGCGCGGTCGGCGTTCTGGCGCACGGTGCCGGTCAGCGCGTCCATCGAGGCCACGGTGGCATGGATCGACTCGGCCTGGGCCCGGGTGCGGGCGGCCAGTTCGGCATTGCCGGCGGCCATCCGGACCGCGGTGACGCTGGTCGCCTGCACGCTGCGCTGGACGCTGGAGAGCGCCTGCTCGAGCATGCTCACCACCTGGCGCAGCGCACGCCCGCTGTCGCTGCCGGCAGGCAGGCTGTCGGCGCGCAGGTCGATCCGGCCGCCTTCGTTCGCCATCGCGGCCACGCTGGCGCGCAATTCGGCCGACTGCAGTGCCTCGCGCCGCAGCATCCCGGCCAGCACGCACAGCACCGCCGTCTCCGCCACTACATAGGCGGCATGCACCAGCACATTGGCAAGGCCAGGCTCGGCCAGGCAACGCACGCCGAAGCCGAGTTCCTGCAAATAGTTGAACGACAGGTGGTGCACGGCCGCGGTGGCGGCGGCGGTGACGATCACGGCCCAGTCGCGGTAGACCAGCAGGAAGGCCAGCAGCACGAAGATCCCGAAGTGCAGCTCGCTGCGACCAGCCGCCTGGTGGATGTGCAGGGCGCAGAACACCATCATCGCCACCCCGACCATCAGGCGCGTCGGCCGGCTGCCGCCGCGCACGAGCATTGCCAGGGTGGGCAGCAGGGCTGCCGGCAAGCCGACCAGCACGGCCCAGGACAGGGTGTCGTGCAGGCTGGACAAGGCCAGTCCCAGGACAAACAGAATCCACAGGATGGCGCACATCAACCGGTCGGCCTTCCACTGAGCCGCCTTCAATACATCGTCAACGCTGTACGGCACCACACTTTCTCCTGGCAAAGACAAAACCACTATTCAATCAGAATAGAAATTTCTTAGAGGAAATTGTAAACCGTGCGCGAGACAAGAGGGGTTCATGCGTGACGAATAACAACACCTGGACCGATTGAACGACAGGCGATCGAACGGATGGCAGCCGCCTGGATGGCTGGCGATGCTAGAGCAAGGACGCTGGCGAAGGGAGAAGAGAAAAGAAGAAGACCGGAGAAACGAAAGAGGCGAGCCTGATCTGCGGCACTTGCGGTGAACGGCTTTGGCTGCTTCGTTCCCGACCTGACCAGGTAAACCATGCCGCAATGCGCAGGGGCCCGCCAGCGGCCATTATACCCGACCCCATGGTTTTTGGGGCCGGATCTTGCAAGGACTAGGCGCGATCCTTCAGCAGCGCCAGCAAGGCACGCGCGGCCTCTTCGGACGATGCAGGATTCTGCCCCGTGACCAGGAGGCCGTCGGTCAGGACATGGGGCTGCCAGTCATCCGTCTTGCTGTACTCGCCGCCGTTTTTCACCAGCATGTCCTCGACCAGGAAAGGCACGACCCCGGTCAGGCCCACCGCCTCCTCTTCGGTATTGGTAAAGCCGGTCACGCGCTTGCCCTTGACCAGCAAATCGCCATCCACGCCCCTGACGCGCGCCAGTACGCCGGGGGCGTGGCACACGGCCGCCACCGGCTTGCCGGCCGCGATCATGGCCTCGATCAGGCGAATCGACTCGGCATCCGTGGCCAGGTCCCACAGGGGGCCGTGGCCGCCAGGATAGAACACGGCGTCGAACGCTTCCGCGCGCACGCCCGACAGGGTCACCGTCTGCGCCAGCGCCTGCTGGGCCTGCGGGTCGGCGCGAAAACGCCGGGTCGCCTCGGTCTGGGCGTCCGGTTCGTCGCTCTTCGGGTCGAGCGGCGGCTGGCCGCCCTTGGGCGAGGCCAGCGTCAAGCGCGCGCCGGCATCCTTGAACACATAATAGGGCGCGGCGAACTCTTCCAGCCAGAATCCGGTTTTCTTGCCGGTGTCGCCGAGGCGGTCGTGCGAAGTCAGCACCATCAGGATGTTCATCCAGCCTCCAATGCAGGTTCGTTGGGAAAAGGGCAGTCTAGCCGCCCCCTGCCCCGCACGACGCACGGGAGCCGGACTACAGGCCCAGCGTGCCCCAGATGTCGTCCACGCGCGCCTTGACTTCCGGCGTCATCGCGATCGGCACGCCCCATTCACGGTTGGTTTCTCCCGGCCACTTGTTGGTGGCGTCGATCCCCATCTTGCTGCCCAGGCCACTGATCGGCGAAGCGAAGTCGAGGTAGTCGATCGGCGTGTTGTCGACCAGGACCGTGTCGCGGGTCGGGTCGACCCGGGTGGTAATGGCCCAGATCACTTCCTTCCAGTCGCGCACGTCGACATCCTCGTCCACCACCACGATGAACTTCGTATACATGAACTGGCGCAGGAAGCTCCACACCCCGAACATCACGCGCTTGGCGTGACCCGCGTACTGCTTCTTCATCTGCACCACCGCCATCCGGTAGCTGCAGCCTTCCGGCGGCAGGTAGAAGTCGGTGATCTCGCTGAACTGCTTCTGCAGCAGCGGAATGAAGACTTCGTTCAGCGCCACGCCCAGCACCGCCGGCTCGTCGGGCGGCTTGCCGGTATAGGTCGAGTGGTAGATCGGATCGCGCCGCATCGTGATGCGGTCGATGGTGAACACCGGGAAGCTGTCCTGCTCGTTGTAATAGCCGGTGTGGTCGCCGTACGGACCTTCGAGTGCGTGCTCGAAGCCGGACGGGTGGTTCGCGTCCGGGTAGATATGCCCTTCCAGCACGATCTCGCTTGACGCCGGTACCCGCAGTTCGCTGCCAATGGCCTTGGTGAGCGCGGTGCGCTGGCCGCGCAGCAGGCCGGCGAACTGGTATTCGGACAGGCTGTCCGGTACCGGCGTGACGGCGCCCAGGATGGTGGCCGGGTCGGCGCCCAGCGCCACCGCCACCGGATAGGGCTTGCCCGGATTGGCCAGCGCATGCTCGCGGAAATCGAGGGCGCCGCCGCGGTGCGCCAGCCAGCGCATGATCACCTTGTTGCGGCCCAGCACTTGCTGGCGGTAGATGCCCAGGTTCTGGCGCTTCTTGTGCGGTCCCTTGGTAATGACCAGGCCCCAGGTGATCAGCGGCGCGACGTCGCCCGGCCAGCAGTGCTGGATCGGCAGGCGCGCCAGGTCCACGTCCTGCCCTTCCCAGACGATCTCCTGGCAGGGGGCGCCGCGCACTTCTTTCGGCGCCATGTCCCACACCGCCTTGACGAGCGAACCCAGGCCCATGATGTCCTTGAAGCCCTTGGGCGGCTCCGGCTCCTTCAGGCGCGCCAGCACGTGGCCGATCTTGCGCAGTTCACCCACGTCCTCGGCGCCCATGCCGAGCGCCACCCGGCGCGGGGTGCCGAACAGGTTGCCCAGGACGGGAATCGTGTGTCCCGCCGGCTGCGCAAACAGCAGGGCGGGGCCTTCGGCGCGCAGGGTACGGTCGCAGATTTCCGTCATCTCGAGGTGGGGCGAGACCGGTACACCGACCCGCTTGAGCTCGCCCATGCGCTCGAGTTGCGCCATAAAATCCCGTAAATCTGAATATTTCATCAAGTTTTGATCGTTATCTCGTCAGTAGAAGCTGGTTCAAGGCAGCATGCCAAGTAGCTGATTTTGCAAGACTTTTAAAAATTTCGGCTTGGCAATCAGACCTAAAAGTAATAAGAGCGGATCGTGCTAGGGTTGACTTGGTATAAGCGAGCCACTAGAATCCGTCCTACTTGATGAGGCAGGCAAATCTTTCCGACACGATTTTAGCTGTTCTCATGCATTCACGGGGTCGGGGCCCCACATGACATTTTTGAGGAGTGTTTTCACTGGGCGTCTGCCCAATCCCCCGAGACAGTTGTTGAGCCACTGGTTCCACCCGCCTGGGTTTCAAAGCAGCCAGCTGTAGCAAGGCAATGACGGCGTTAGTCGGCCGCGACGCGGCGACCTACGATATTTCTGATGCACGGCAATCAGTTACCCGACACAGCGCGTATTTGTTTACACGCCGTGACAGGAGTCCTTTTTGCCGCGACAAGGGGAATTCGATGATCCATCGTTTCATCACGAACGCAAGGTTCGTGCAATCCATGGCCAGCCAGCCAATCACGTGGTCTTCCGTGAGCAAAACGGCACGTGGTGTCTTGAACACCGCACGCAACACCCTGAGCATTTTCGGTCTTTCCGCAGTTGCCATGCTGGCCCTGCTCTTTACCAACGAAGACCTCGCCAAGCGTGTCTCCGATGTGCTGGATCCACAGCCTGCCGTGGTCGCCGCGGCGGATACGGCCCCGGTCGTGGTGGCGCCGGTCACCGCGCAGGCGTCGGCCCCGGCCGCGTCGAAGCCGATCGATAGCCAGTACATCGGCAACAGCAAGCAGCAGCAATGGGTCACCAACTGGCTGAGCAAGCGCTACCGCGTCGCCAGCGACGCCGCCAACATGCTGGTCTCGACCGCCTACATGACGGCGCATGAGGTCAAGCTGGATCCGCTCCTGATCCTGGCGGTGATGGCGATCGAATCCGGCCTGAACCCCTTCGCCGAGAGCGCGATGGGCGCCAAGGGCCTGATGCAGGTCATGGCCAAGGTTCACCATGACAAGTTCGAAAAAGTGGGTGGCCAGCAGGCGGCGCTGAATCCGGCTGCCAACATCAAGGTCGGCGCCCTGATCCTGAAAGACTACGTCAAGCGCACCGGTTCCGTCGAAGGTGGCCTGAAGACCTATGTCGGCGCCGCCGACCTGGAAAGCGATTCCGGCTATGGCGCCAAGGTGCTGGCCGAGTACAAGCGCCTGAAGATGGTGGCGCGCGGCCACAAGGTGCCGACCAGGAATCCGCCGGCACCGGCTGCACCGGCCCCGACCGTCGTCGCGAAGCAGTCGCCCGCCGCCAGCCCGGCCACCGAAGCGCCGGCAGCCGCCCCGGCCAAGGCCGAGATCCAGTCGGAAGCGCTGGCGACCCTGTAAGCCGGACGGACACACTCCTCACCGACAGCCACCGCCTTGTGCGGTGGTTTTTTTGCGTTGGAGAGGCGGCCCTGATCACAGGGACGATGGACGCGCGCACGGCAGCCGTGCAACGACCAATAGACAAAAAAAACCACTGGCATGGCCAGTGGCTTCTATATAGATAGAGGAAAGCTTGCGCTCAGCGGCGCGCGTCCGCCCCCACCTCGTCCGGACGCAGGTTTGAAGCCAGCTTGTCCAGCACGCCGTTGACGTACTTGTGGCCATCGATGCCGCCGAAGGACTTGGTCAGCTCGACCGCCTCGTTGATGACCACCCGGTAGGGGATCTCCGGATGGTTCTTCAGCTCGTAGGCGCCCAGCAGCAGGACGCCATGCTCGATCGGCGACAGCTCGGCGATGCCGCGGTCGATCAGCGGAGCGATGGCTTCGCGCAGCTCGACCGAGGTGGCGATGGCGCCGTTCAGCAGTTCGCTGAAGAATTCGCCATCGGCCTTGTCGAAGCCGTGCGCGCCGCGGATGTTGGTCACGACCGTGCGGGCCGGTTCATTGTTGAGCAGCCATTGATACAGGCCCTGCAGCGCGAACTCGCGCGCGCGGTGGCGCGGGGTGCGGTTCTTGCTCGGGTTGGCATGCGTGGTCTTGTCGGTCATGTGTTTACTTCCTTATTCTCGCTGTTACTCTTCCTCAGCCTGCAGCTCTTCCAGCGCGAACAGCAGGTTCGACATCTCGACCGCGACGCGCGCCGCCTCCAGGCCCTTCTCGGCCATGCGGGCCTCGGCCTGCTCGTCGTTCTCGGTGGTAAGGATCGCGTTGGCGATCGGCATGCCGTAGTCGAGGCCGATGCGGGTGATGCCCGCGCCCGATTCGTTCGAGACCAGCTCGAAGTGGTAGGTCTCGCCGCGGATCACCGCGCCCAGCGCGACCAGCGCGTCGAACTGCTGGGTCTCGGCCATTTTCTGCAGCGCCAGTGGCACTTCCAGCGCACCCGGCACGGTGATGTGGAGGATGTCCTCGTCGGCCACGCCCAGGCGCTTCAATTCGGCCAGGCAGGACGACAGCAGGCCGTGGCCGATGTCGGCGTTGAACCGTGCCTGCACGATGCCGATGCGCAGGCCTTCACCCGCCAGATTGCTTTCAAAAGTTCCTACCGTCATGGCTGACCTCTTCTTCTCGATTGGTATGTAGCTATATTAGTGTGATTTCGCGTGCGGGCGCGCCGCATCACGCGCTCGGCTGCGGCAGGTAGCCCGTGACTTCCAGGTCGAAGCCCGTCATCGACGGCATCTTGCGCGGGTTGGCCAGCAGCTGCATCTTGCCCACGCCCAGGTGACGCAGGATCTGGGCGCCAATGCCATAGGTGCGCAGGTCCATCGAGGCCGCGCGGGCGGTCCTGGCGCTGGTCTCGCGCGGTGCGAACTGGGCGAACAGCTCGTCGGCGGTCTCGCCGCAGTTCAGCAGCACGATGGCGCCGCTGTCGCCGGCCTGCACCGTCTTCATGGCCGAGGCCAGGTCCCAGGAGTGGGTCGAGGCGCAGTTGCCGAGCACGTCGAGGATGGACACCGGCTGGTGCACGCGCACCAGGGTTTCCTTGTCGCGCGCGATCTCGCCGTGCACCAGGGCCAGGTGAGCCGCGCCGCTCGGCTTGTCGCGGAAGGCGAGCAGCTTGAACTCGCCGTAGGGCGTGTGCAGCTGGCGCTCGGCCACGCGCTCGACCAGGCTTTCGTTCTGGCTGCGGTAGTGGATCAGGTCGGCGATGGTGCCGATCTTCAGATTGTGTTCCCTGGCGAATTCCAGCAGGTCCGGCAGGCGCGCCATGGTGCCGTCTTCCTTGATGATCTCGCAGATCACCGAGGCTGGGGTCAGGCCGGCCATCTCGGTCAGGTCGCAGCCGGCCTCGGTATGGCCGGCGCGCATCAGGACGCCGCCCTTCTGGGCGCGCAGCGGGAAGATGTGGCCCGGCTGCACCAGGTCGTCCGGCGTCGTGCCCTTGTTCACGGCCACCTGGATGGTGCGCGCGCGGTCGGCCGCGGAAATGCCGGTCGTCACGCCCTCGGCCGCTTCGATCGACACCGTGAAATTGGTGCCGAACGACGTGCCATTCTTCGACGTCATCATCGGCAGGGCCAACGCGTCGCAGCGCTCCTCGGTCAGCGTCAGGCAGACCAGGCCGCGCGCATGACGGATCATGAAATTGATCGCTTCCGGTGTGACGAAGTCGGCGGCAAGCACCAGGTCGCCTTCGTTTTCACGGTCCTCTTCGTCGACGAGAATGACCATGCGCCCTGCGCGCAACTCGGCAACAATTTCCTCGGTGCTGGAGATAGACATACGGGATTTCCTTGAAACGGGGGGATTTTTGCTTAATCCGCTATTTTAAAGGATTTACCGCCTTTCAAGCGATGGCGGATGTTTGTCACAGCACGAGACCGCCGATTCGTCAATCATTGTTGCCATCAGGCAACAATGCAAGATAGCGATGCATGTCAGGAAATATATTTGTTAAGCTCTAATTTCCTGCACGCAACGAATCAACCTCTGTGTCGTTAACTCGATTATGATAAAAATACTACGACTAAAAATGTCGTTGCGGCTATTTGCTGACGGCACTGCCGTCCCGACCGGAGTTGCCATGATGTTACTTCGCCCTGTAGATAGTCGCTGCGCGGCCCCGATAGAAAGGTGGCACCGATGGCCACGATCCTGATCGTCGACGACAGGCCAAGCAACCGCGCCTTCCTGCATGCGCTGCTGGGCTATACCGGCCATCGCCTGCTGGAAGCGGAAGACGGCGCGGGAGCGCTGGCCCTGGTGCGCGCCGAACTGCCCGACCTGGTCATCACCGACCTCCTGATGCCGGTCATGGATGGCTATGAACTGGCGCAGAAGATCCGTGAAGATGCGCGCCTGCGCGACATCCGCGTGATCTTCTTTTCCGCCGTCTACGCCGAACGCGAAACCCAGGCGATGGCGGCGCGCTGCGGCGTCGCCACCGTCCTGCCCAAGCCGGCCGATCCGCAGGACATCCTCGATGCCGTGCAGGCCGAACTGGGCGTGACCGCCGGCACCACGCCATTGCCCGCGGCGCCAGAAAATGACCGCGCCCTGCCCTTCGACCTGAGCGCGCGCCTGAGCGAGCTGGAGCGCATGTGCCTGGCGCTGATCGGTGAGCGGAGGGTCGAGACCCTGGCCGCCTCCTTCCTCGACGCCGCCCGGCGCGTGCTGCACGCCGACTGTGCCGCCCTGTGCCTGCTCGAGCGCGACGAACGCAGCGTGCGCCACCTCGACACCTGGTCGCTCGACAGGGGTTTGCTGGCCGCGCACGCGCTCGACGAGACCCACCTGCCCGGCATGCTGCTGCGCGCCCGCGCCCCGCTGCGCCTGGCCAGCGGCGACCCGGCGCTCGACAGCCTGCCGGGCTGCCACCCGCCGCTCGGCAGCTTCCTCGGCTTGCAGGTGCATGACCTGCAGCATCCGCACGGCTGGCTGTACTGCGCGCGCAGCCCAGGCGGGCCCGCCTTCAGCGACGAGGAAGAGCGCTGGGCCAGCGCCCTCGCCGCCCAGCTGGCGGTGGCCTACGAGAACCTGAACCTGTACGACGTGGTGCAGCGCCACGCCGCCCAGCTGCAGCTGGAGGCGCTGGCGCGCGCCGACGCCGACGCCGCCCTGCGCGAGAGCGAGCACCGGCTGGAACTGGCGCGCCAGGTGTTCGACAGCACCCAGGAAGGCATCATGATGACCGATGCCGACGCCAACATCGTCGCGGTCAATCCCGCCTTCGAGGACATTACCGGCTACCGCGAGGCGGACGTGCTGGGCCACAACCCGCGCGTGCTGCGTTCGGGGCGCCACGACGCCACCTTCTACCGCGACATGTGGCACTGCCTGGAAAAGGACGGACAATGGCGCGGCGAAATCTGGAACCGCCGCAAGAACGGCGAGGTCTATCCCGAGCGGCTCAGCATCAGCGCCGTGCGCGACGAATCCGGCCGGCGCACCGCCTACGTCTCGGTGTCGAGCGACCTGTCGGCGCTGAAGGCGGCCCACCACCAGCTCGACTTCCTGTCAAACCACGACGCGCTCACCCTGCTGCCGAACCGCTCGCTGTTCAACGACCGGCTGCAGCAGGCGATGGCGGCGGCGCGCCTGGGCGAGGGCCAGCTGGCGCTGTTGCTGTTCAACGTCGACCGCCTGTCGCGTATCAACGACAGCCTCGGCCATGCGGCCGGGGACGCCGTGCTGCGCGAGGTGGCGCGCCGGGTCGGCGAGATCGCCGGTCCCACCGACACCCTGGCGCGGCTGTCCGGCGACGAGTTCGTGCTGCTGCTCACCAGTTGCCAGGACAATGAGGACATCATCCTCGCCGCGCGCCGCCTGATCGACGCCATCGCCCAGCCGCACGTGGTGGGCGGGCACGACATCGTGGTCACGGGCAGCGTCGGCATCAGCATCTTCCCGCGCGATGGCGGCGCGCCGGGCGACCTGCTGAAGGCCGCCGACGCCGCCCTGGGCGACATGAAGCGGTCGGGACGCAATGGCTTCCGCTTCTTCAAGGGCGAGATGAATGCCCAGGCGCTGCGCTGGCTGGCCCTGGAAACCCGGCTGCGGCGCGCCATCGAGCGCGAGGAGCTGGCGCTGCACTACCAGCCGCAGATCTCGCGCATCGACGGCAGCGTGGTTGGCATGGAAGCCCTGCTGCGCTGGCGCAGCGAGGAAATCGGCGCGGTGCCGCCGGGCGACTTCATCCCGCTCGCCGAGGATACCGGCCTGATCCATCCGATCGGCGAATGGGTCATCCGCCGCGCCTGCTTCCAGAACAAGGCCTGGCAAAATGCCGGCCTGACGCCGGTGCGGGTGGCGGTGAATGTCTCGGCCAACCAGTTCAAGTCCGGCGCGGTGTGCGCGATCGTGCGCAAGGCCCTGGCCGACAGCGGCCTGGCGCCGCGCTACCTGGAAGTGGAGCTGACCGAAAGCGTGATGCTGGGCGACAGCGCCGCCGCCGAGGCGCAAATGGCCGAGCTGCGCGCAATGGGCGTCTCGCTCTCGCTGGACGACTTCGGCACCGGCTACTCCTCGCTCGGCTACCTGTCCCGCTTCCCGCTCGACAAGCTCAAGATCGACCAGACCTTCGTGCGCAACATCACCACCGAGGGGCGCAGCGCGGCCATCGCCCAGGCCACCATCGCGCTGGCCCAGGGCCTGTCGCTGTCGGTGGTGGCCGAGGGCGTGGAGACGGTGGGCCAGCGCGATTTCCTGGGGCTGATCGGCTGCGACGTGATGCAGGGCTACCTGTACAGCCGGCCGGTGCCGGCGCACGAGATGGCCCAGCTGCTGGCCAAGGGACGCGTCGCCGTGTGAATGGCTATCCATGTCCCTGAGCCTGTGTACCTACGCAACAGTTTCCTCGGGCACGCACGGTAAAATGCGTGCTCGCCCACAGAATTGGATCTTCGATGAGCAAGTATTTCGTGCGCGGCCTGTGCATGGTCGCCATGCTGGTCGCGCACCCGGCGCTGAACGCCAAGCCGCCGGCCGCGGCGGCGCGCGCCACCGCGGCCGCCTCCGCTATTGCGCCACTGCGCCTGGACGCCCCGATTCCGGTCGGACCGCAGGTCAAGGTGGGCAAGCTCGCCAACGGGCTGACCTATTACATCCAGCGCAATGCGCGCCCGGAACGCAAGCTCGAGCTGCGCCTGGTGGTCAAGGCCGGTTCCATCCTCGAGGACGAGGACCAGCGCGGCCTGGCCCACTTCGTGGAGCACATGGCCTTCAATGGCTCGACCCATTTCCACAAGCATGAGCTGGTCTCCTACCTGCAGAGCATCGGGGTCGGCTTCGGCGCCGACCTGAACGCCTACACCTCCTTCGACGAGACGGTCTACATCCTGCCGATCCCGACCGACAAGCCGGAACACGTGGCCAAGGCCTTCCAGGTGCTGGAAGACTGGGCCCATGGCCTGCGCTTCGACCCCGATGCGATCGAGAAGGAACGCGGCATCGTGCTCGAAGAGCTACGCCTTGGCAAGGGCGCCTCGGACCGCATGGGCAAGCAGATCATGCCGGCGATCTTCAACGGCTCGAAATACGCCGAGCGCCTGCCGATCGGCACCGAGGAGGTGCTGCGCAGCTTTCGGCCCGAGGCATTGACGCGCTTCTACCGCGACTGGTACCGTCCCGACCTGATGGCGGTGGTGGTGGTCGGCGACATCGAGCCGGCCCGCGCCGAGCAACTGGTCAAGTCGCATTTCGCGCGCCTGAAGAATCCGGTGCCGGCGCGCCCGCGCCCCTATGCCGAGATCCCGGCGCGCCAGGCCACCGAAGCCCTGGTCGTGACCGACCAGGAAGCCACCGGCAACGCCGTGCTGATCCGCTATCCGGTGCAGCCGGTGGTCGAAGCCGGCACCATCCGCGCCTACCGCGACGACCTGGTGCAGGCCTTGTTCTCCAGCATGCTGAACCAGCGCCTGCAGGAGCTGTCCCAGCTGCCGGAACCGCCCTACATGGGCGCCAGCAGCTCGCTCGGCAAGCTGACCCCGCGCTACCGTTCCTATAACGCCTCGGCCGCGCTCGGTCCGCGCGGCGCCGAAGCGGCCCTCACCGCCCTGGTCGAGGAGAACGAGCGGGCGCGCCGCTTCGGCTTCAGCGCGGCCGAGCTGGAGCGGGTCAAGAAGAGCCTGATGCGCAATTACGAGCAGGCCTGGAACGAGCGCGCCAAGAGCGACTCCGCCACCTACGCGGCCGAATACATCCGCAATTTCCTGCAGCAGGAGGCGATTCCCGGCATCGACACCGAATACCGCTACGTGCGCGAACTGGTGCCCGGCATCACGCTGGAAGAACTGAATGCCTATGCGCGCCGCACCATCCCGGCCGATTCCGGCAAGCTGGTGCTGTACACGGGCGTTACCCGGCCCGACACGCCCCAGGGTGCCCAGCTGCTGGGTACGGTGGCCAGCGCCGAGCGTGCCCGGCTGCATCCGCACGACGACAAGGCGGTGGCCACGCGCCTGATGGAGCGCCCGCCCAGGGCCGGCACGATCGTGTCCGAGACCCATGACAAGGCGCTCGGCCTGACCCGGCTCGAACTGTCGAACGGCGTCAAGGTAATCCTGAAATCCACCGACTTCCGCAACGACCAGGTCTTGATGAGCGCCGCCCGCTTCGGCGGCCAGAGCCTGTTCGGCGACCAGGACATCCTGAATGCGCGCTTCGCCAACGCGATCGTGGCCAGCATGGGCGTGCGCGAGTTCAGTCCGCTCGACATGCGCAAGATCCTGGCCGGCAAGGCGGCCCAGGTGAACGTGGGCCTGGCCAACTACACCGACGTGGTGGTCGGCGCCTCGGGCGCGACCGACATCGAGACCATGCTGCAGCTGACCTGGCTGAAATTCCAGGGCGTGCGGCGCGACGAGGACCTGTTCAAGTCCTACGTCGGCAAGCAGGTCGAGCAGGCCAGGAACCAGACCGCCCAGCCCGGCGCGCGCTTCGGCGACGCTGTCATGGAGGCGCTGTACAACAAGCACCCGCGCGCCCCGCGCACCTTGCGCGCCGAGGAGTACGAGCAGATCGACCTCGACCGCAGCATCGACATCTTCCGCGAGCGTTTCTCGTCGGCGCGCGATCTTGGCTTCATCCTGGTCGGCAGCTTCGACCTGGCCGCCATCAAGCCGCTGCTGGCGACCTACCTGGGCAGCCTGCCGACACCGGAACTGACCGTGGCCTACCGCGACGTCGGCCTGCGCCCGGCGCAGGGCGTGGTCAAGCGTGAAGTGCGCAGCGGTTCGGAACCGAAGAGCACGATCTCGCTCACCTTCACCGGCATGGCCGAGTTCAGCGAAGCCGAGCAGCTGCGCCTGTCGGCCCTGCTCGAAGTGGTGAACCTGCGCATCATCGACGTGCTGCGCGAAAAGATGGCTCTGATCTACGGCGGCGGCGCATCTGGCGTGTTGAGCAAGATCCCCTACGGGAACTATTCGATCGGCGTGACCCTGCCGACCGGCCCGGAACACGTGGACAAGGTGATTGCGGCGACCTTTGCCGAGATCGAGAAGCTGCAGCAGGACGGGCCGGACGCGGCCGATCTCGACAAGGTGAAAAGCAACTGGATCCAGAACCACCGCCGCTCGCTGCGCGAGAACGGCTACTGGCTGGGCCACCTGCAGACGGCGCTCAGCGAAGGCACCGATCCGGCCGCGATCCTGCAGGTGGAAAAACAGGTGCAGGCGCTGTCAGGCGCCGACATCCGCGGCGCGGCGCGGCGCTACTTCAACCAGCAGAACTACGTGCAGGTGGTGCTCAACCCCGAAACGCAGGCGGCGACGACGATGGCGGCCTCGGGCGTCCAGGCCGCGGCGCCGGCCCCGCTCCCGGGAGGCTGAGGGTGCGGGCGGGCAGCCGCCCCGCCCCGTTCCTATCCCTGCGCCTGCACCGACAGCATGCGCTCCACGTAGCGCGCGATCAGGTCGATCTCCAGGTTCACACGCGATCCGGCATGCAGGTGCTTCAGGGTAGTCACCTCGATCGTGTGCGGAATCAGGTTGATCGAGAAGCGGCAGACCTTGCCGCCGGCCGTGCCACCCTCGACATCCTCCACATCCTCAACCCGGTTCACGGTCAGCGACACGCCGTTCACCACCACCGAACCCTTGTAGGCCAGGAACCTGGCCAGTTCCCAGGGCGCGTCGATGACCAGTTCGCGCGATTCACCTACCGGTTCGAAGCTGTGCACCGTGCCCAGGCCATCCACGTGGCCGGACACCAGGTGCCCGCCCAGGCGCTCAGCCAGGGTCAGCGCCTTTTCCAGGTTCACTTCACCCACGGCATCCAGGCCGGCGGTCTTGTTCAGGCTTTCGCGCGAAACGTCCACGCTGAAGCTGCGCCCGTCTTTCTCGACCACGGTCATGCAGGCGCCATTGATGGCGATCGAGTCGCCCAGCGCGACGTCGGCCAGCGGCAGCGGGCCGGCGTCGACTGCCAGCCGCACGCCGGCGAACGAGCCGCCCACCAGGGGGGTGACCGATGTGATCTTGCCGACTGCGGCGACGATTCCAGTAAACATGCACTTATTCCTCAGGGTTGATAGCGGTGGCGGCCGGGGCGAACCTGGCCAGGATGCGGATGTCCTCGCCGACCCGCGCCAGGTCGTGGAAGCGCAGCCTGCGCTGCTCGGCCAGGCGCGCCAGCGGCGGCAGCGCGAACATGCCCATGCCCGGCCCGATCAGGCTCGGGGCCAGGTAGACCAGCAGTTCGTCGACGCAGCCTTCGCGCAGCAGCGAGGCGTTCAACCTGGCGCCGGCTTCGACGTGCACTTCGTTGATGTCGCGCCGGCCCAGCTCGCGCATCAGGGCCGGCAGGTCGACCTTGCCGTGCGGGTTCGGCAGCAGGATCAGTTCGTGGCCGGCGGCGCGCAGCGCCGCCTCCTTGCCAGGGTCCGCGCTGGCGGCCACGATCCAGCATGGGGCGCCCTGCAGGATGCGGGCGCCGGGCTCAATTTCCAGGCGGCTGTCGACGATCACGCGGCGCGGCGGCAGCGGGGTATCGATGCCGCGCACGGTGAGCTGGGGATCGTCGGCCTTGACGGTGCCAATGCCAGTCAGGATGGCCTGGGCGCGCGCGCGCCAGGCATGGCCGTCGGCGCGCGCCTCGGGGCCGGTGATCCACTGGCTTTCGCCATCGGCCAGCGCGGTGGCGCCATCCAGGCTGGCGGCCACCTTCAGGCGCACCCAGGGCAGGCCGCGCTGCATGCGCGAGAAGAAGCCGATATTCAGTTCCCGGGCCCGTTCGGCCAGCAGGCCGGCGCTGACCGCGATGCCGGCCGCTTCCAGGCGGGCCAGGCCGCGGCCGGCCACCAGCGGATTCGGATCGGTCATGGCGGCCACCACCCGTCCCAGCCCGGCCTGCACCAGCGCATCGGCGCAGGGCGGCGTGCGTCCGTGGTGGCTGCATGGTTCCAGCGTGACGTAGGCGGTGGCGCCGCGCACGTCGGCACCGCGCGCCGCGGCATCGCGCAGCGCCTGGACCTCGGCATGGGCCAGTCCGGCCGGCTGGGTATGGCCGGCGCCGATCACCACGCCGTCGCGCACGATCACGCAGCCGACCCGCGGGTTGGGCGCCGTGAGGTACATGCCCTTCCCGGCCCAGGCCAGCGCCAGTGCCATGCCTTCGCTGTCGCTGGCGATCCTTGTCTTGTCGTTCGCTGCCGTGTTCGGTTCTGCCATTGCCTCGTCCAGCCATTCAGCCATTCAGCCATTGCCGCGCTGGCGCTCGCCCTGCCTGCCCTGCTAGGGCGGCGCGCGCATGCCGTCGCAGCCATCGTCGCGTGCCGGATTGCATATCCGCACGCGCCCGAGCATGTTGATCTTGATTCGCCGGATCTGCCCGCCGTGGAACAGCGACAGGGTGCCGGGCCGGGATGCGCCGCTGTTCGTGTCGCTGCAGCTGCGCCCGGCGCCATTGTAGGCGATGTACTGCGGCGGCGCTGACTGGGTGAAGGAAAAGCCGATCCGCATTCCCTGCGGCAGCGGACCATGCACCGCCAGCACCTCATCGAGCGGTCCTGGCGCACGGTCGCCGTCGCGATCGATGAATACGGTCCAGCCCCGGCTCCAGTCGGCGCCCTGCGGGTCCTGCGGCATCAGCTTGACGCGCTGGTTGCGGGCAATCGCCTGTGCCCGGGTATGGGCGACCGCGTCCAGCAGTTCGCCGGACGCGGCGCGCAGCTGCTGGGCGCGCACCAGGGCCTGCAGGTCGGGCGCGGCCATGGCGAACAGGCCCGCCGCAATGCACAGCACGACCGTCAGTTCGGCCAGCGTGGCGCCGCCGTGGCGGGGGCGCTTCATGGCCAGCACCGCGAAGCAGGCGCGCCGGCGCCGCTGGCACCCTGCGCGCCGGTGCTATCGAGACTCAGTACCCCGCATTCGGGATCGCTGAAGTCCGTATCGACGTTCTCGGTGCCGGGACGGGCGCGCAGCGCGATGCACTGGCTGATCTCGCGCCCGGCGCAGGCCTGGCCATCCAGCTCGTAGGCGCTGTCCTCGGGGCGGGCGCCGATCCACCAGTGGAAATCCAGGCTGTCGGGCTCTTCCGAATCCCTGGAAAAGGCGACATAGGTATGGTGCAGGGCGCGGTACTGTTCTTGCCGCTGCATCGCCTCGACCAGGGCCAGCTGCGCCTCGACCCGGCGCGTGCGGACCAGGTAGCGCGCGTAGTCCGGATACGCCATCGCGCCCAGGATGGCGACGATGGCCAGTACCACCAGCAACTCGATCATGCTGAAGCCGGACTGGCGCTGCCTGTTGCGCTGCAAGTGCCACATGTTCCCTCCTCCTAGCCGCCCGCCGCGGCGAGATCCTGCCAGTTCGCGATTTCGCGCCAGCCGACGCGCAGGCCCGGTCCGCCCGGACTGCCGCGCACGGCAGTTGGTGCTGGTGCTGGTGCTGGTGCTGGTGCTGGTGCCGGCGCCGCCGCCGCTCCGGCCGGCTCCTCCTGCCCCTCGTCCGCCCCGCCCGCCCCGCCCGCGGGCGCTGGGGCTGCGGCCAGCAGCTTGCGGTAATAGGCCTGCAGCGCCACTTGCGTGGTGTCGGCCTCGCCGAAGCCGAGCGCGCTGATGCGGTAGAGCAGCGTGTCCGGCGCCGACGGCATGCGCTCGATCAGATAGCGTGGCGCCTGGGCCGCGAGCGCGGGCATCGCGGCGCCGGTGAAGCTGCCGAGCGCCAGCGCCGGACCGGACTCGTCCGCCAGTGCGGCCAGGATCTCGCCGCTGTGCGCGGCCTGCGCACACAGGCCCTCGTAGGGGGCGCCGCCCACGCAGCCCGGGGCGAAGGCGGCTGCGCTGGCCGCACCGGCGCCGGCCAGCGCCGCGGCGCGTGCCGAAGACGGATCGAGCCCGCCTTCGATGTCGCGCTCGGCATCGGCCAGTGCCGCCATGGCGGCCTGTAGGGCCAGCATGCGGTCGCGCTCGTGCCCGGCCGCGCGCGCGCCGCTGAGGGCCGTGCGGGCGGCGGCGACGCAGGTCATCAGGATGGCCAGCATCAGCAGCAGGGCCGTCAACAGCGCGATCCCGCCTTGCCGGCGGCGCGTGGATGGCCCGTGGGAAGCCGCCATGCCGTCCTCACCTGGCGCGCGCCGGCAGCGCGATGGTGGTGCCGAACACCTTGCGGTAGCGCGGCGCCGCGCCACCAGCCAGCTCGGCTTCCCGCAGGCGCACGCCGGGATCGCCCTCGTCCGCCAGCGCGCCGTAGTCCGGCCCGAACAGCTCGTGCACGAACGCACCCGCCGACGCCAGCGGGCTGGCCGGGCCGTGGAGCAGCAGGGCCACGCGCACGCTCGCCACCTGCTTCCAGTGGGTGCGCCGGCGCAGGTCCTGCTCGCGCTCGGCCACAGTGGCCCCGGCCAGCACCAGGCCCGCATCGAGCTCGTCCAGGGCGCTGGCGTTCAGGTAGCGTTCCGGGGCACCATCGGCACCGGCGTCGAGGCCATACAGCACCTGGAAGCCGTCGACCGCGCCCACCACGGCATCGGAGGACCAGGCGCTGGCGCCGCGGTACTTGCAGCGCAGTTCGGCCTCGCCCTGGGCATTGCGCGCCACGTAGAAGATGCTCCAGCCTTCCTCCATGCGGTGCACGCTGAAGCCAGCGCAGTCGAGTGCGCTGCCGTCGCCGTTGGGCGGCGCGCCCGCGCCCGGGAAGCGCACCGCCAGCACGTCGCTGCCGTTCACCGCGGCGGACGTTGCATTGTCGAGGCCGAAACCACTGTGCGGCACGCGATGCGCATCCAGGCCGGCCAGGGGCGCCGGGGCGGCCGGGTCGGGACCGGCGCCGCTGCCCTCCCAGTCGGACGCCGCCGACTGGCGCACGGCGCGCGCGATCGCTTCCAGCGCGTAGCGGCCGGCGTCGTCCATCGCCGCCGTCTCGGCCTGGGCGGCAAAGGCGCGGCTGGCCCAGACGAACAGGCTGCCGGCGCCGAGCAAGACGCCGAGTCCGACCCCGAGCGCCACCAGCAGCTCGGCGATGCCGAGGCCGGCCTGGCGCGGCGGAGTCGCCTTCATGGCAGCACACCCACGAAGCCGGGCGCCTCGTCGGTGCCGTGCCAGCCCAGCTTGACCACCGGCAGCGCACCCGCGTCGCCGTCGCAGTTCCAGCGGTAGCGCCCGGCCACGCTGTCCCAGGGCGCGCCGTCGCGGCAGACCAGGATGCGGCCGCGCGGAAAGTGCGCATGCACGGCCTGGCGCATCTCGTGCAGGTCGAACTGCGCCAGCTCGGCCGGGGTGCAGGCAGCGGCGAAGCAGCCGGCGGCGGCCAGCGGCGCGCCGTCCGCCGCGTCATAGGAAAAACCGAGATAGGGATTGGCGCCATCCGGCAGGCCCGCCACCGCCGGATTGACCTGCATGCGCGCCGCCAGCGCCGCCGCCAGCTGGGCCGCTTCGGACCTCAGCGCCGACTGCTGGCGCGTGCGTTCCGCCCCGAGCTGGGTGGCGCCCGCACCGACCACGCCCACCGCCAGCACCAGCAGCGCTACCAGCACCTCGACCAGCGTGAATCCTTGTCCTTGCACCCGCACGGCGGCCTCCCTTGGGTCTGTACCGGGAATGCGGCGGCGCCTTGCAGCGCGCGCCGACTGCGAGCTGCGAAGTTATCAGGCAGGCGGGAGCCAGCCATGAGCTGCTGCAAGCGTGTCTGGGGAACTGCGGGGCAGGCGTAGCCGGCCTTGCCCGAGCGCGCGCCGCAGTGGAATAAGCGGCGCGGGGGTGGCGGTTGGCGGGCGGGTTGGCGGGCGGGTTGGCGTGCGGGTTGGCGTGCTTATTTGCGCGGATGGCCGACTTCGGCCAGCGCTTCCTGGAACTCGGCCAGGTCCTCGAAATTCTTGTAGACCGACGCGAAGCGGATGTAGGCGATCTTGTCGAGCCGCCTGAGTTCCTGCATCACCAGTTCGCCCACGTAGCCGGTATCGACCTCGCGCCGGCCGCTGGTCAGGAGCTTTTCCTCGATCGTGGCGACCGCGGTGTCGATGGCCTCGGCGGCCACCGGGCGCTTCCTCAGCGCCAGCATCAGGCTGCCGCGCAGCTTGTTCGACGAGAACTCGGTGCGGCTGCCGTTCTTCTTGACGATGATCGGCATCGACAGCTCGATGCGCTCGTAGGTGGTGAAGCGCTTGTCGCACCTGGTGCAGCGCCGGCGCCGGCGAATGGCATCCGCCTCCTCCGACACGCGGGTGTCGAGGACCTGGGTATCTTCATGCTGGCAGAACGGACATTTCATGGCGCCGGATCCCGTAGGGGCCGCGCGGGTAGCGGCGGCCCCGGTTTGCCTTACTTGGCGTAGACCGGATACTTGTCGGTCAGCTGCTTGACTTCCGCCTTCACGCGCGCGATGGTGGCGGCGTCATGCGGGTTGTCCAGCACGTCGGCGATCAGGTGGCCCACCTTGACCGCGTCTTCTTCCTTGAAGCCGCGGGTGGTGAAGGCCGGGCTGCCGAGGCGGATGCCGGAGGTGACGAAGGGCTTCTGCGGGTCGTTCGGGATGCCGTTCTTGTTGCAGGTCATGTGCGCCTGTCCCAGGATCGCTTCCGCTTCCTTGCCGGTCAGGCCTTTCGCGCGCAGGTCGACCAGCATCACGTGCGACTCGGTGCGGCCCGAAACAATGCGCAGGCCGCGCTCGGTCAGGGTGTTGGCCAGCGCGGCAGCGTTCTTGACCACCTGCTTCTGGTACTCCTTGAACTCCGGCATCAGCGCTTCCTTGAAGGCCACGGCCTTGGCGGCGATCACGTGCATCAGCGGACCGCCCTGGATACCCGGGAAGATGGCCGAGTTGATCTGCTTCTCGTACTCGGCCTTCATCAGGATGATGCCGCCGCGCGGGCCGCGCAGCGACTTGTGGGTGGTCGAGGTGACGAAGTCGGCGTGCGGCACCGGGTTCGGGTATTCGCCGGCGGCGATCAGGCCGGCGTAGTGGGCCATGTCGACCATGAAGTAGGCGCCGACTTCCTTGGCGATGCGGGCGAAGCGCTCGAAGTCGATGCGCAGGGCAAAGGCCGAGGCGCCGGCGATGATCATCTTCGGCTTGTGCTCGCGCGCCAGGGCTTCCATGGCCTCGTAGTCGATGTCTTCCTGCTCGGTCAGGCCGTAGGAGACGACGTTGAACCATTTGCCCGACATGTTCAGGGCCATGCCGTGGGTCAGGTGGCCGCCTTCGGCCAGCGACATGCCCATGATGGTGTCGCCGGGCTTGAGCATGGCGAAGAACACGCCCTGGTTGGCCTGCGAACCCGAGTTCGGCTGCACGTTGGCGGCTTCGGCGCCGAACAGCTGCTTGAGGCGGTCGATCGCCAGCTGCTCGGCGACGTCGACGTATTCGCAGCCACCATAGTAGCGCTTGCCCGGATAGCCTTCGGCATACTTGTTGGTCAGCTGCGAGCCCTGCGCTTCCATCACCGCCGGCGAGGTGTAGTTCTCCGACGCGATCAGTTCGATGTGGTCTTGCTGGCGAAGGTTTTCGTTCTGGATCGCATCCCACAGTTCCGGGTCGATATTGGAAAGCGTATGATCTTTTGCAAACATGTAAAACTCCAATCGAGAGAAATACCAGGCAACGGGCAGCGGCGGGACCGGCAGGCGCACGGGCAGCCCGCGATACGTCACGTACCAGTCGGTGGCTGCCCAGGCGAACGGCGAATGGCATCTCACGTTCCCCGGTGGATGTCCACCTTTGCCGCGCAGGCAGGCAAGGCTGCTGCGCGCGGCGTTTCGCCAGTTACGTGAGACGTAGGTGGGCAGATTGTATGTGATCCGGGCCGTTTCGGGCAAGGAAAGCGCTGTCGTCCTGGCAAGCCGGGGCGGCCCAGCGCGCGCATGGCCATTTCGGCTACAATTTTCCGTTCTTCCGCTCCCGGGATCCACCATGATCGTCTTCATCACCGGCGCTTCGGCCGGCTTCGGCGCCGCGATGGCGCGCACCTTCGTCCGTCACGGCCACCGCGCCATCCTGGCCGCGCGCCGCAGCGAGCGCATCGTGGCGCTGGCGCGCGAACTGGGCGATGCCGCCCTGCCGCTCACGCTCGACGTGACCAGCCGCGCCTCGATCGAGGCGGCCCTGGCGGCGTTGCCGGAAGGCTGGCGCGAGATCGACGTTCTGATCAACAATGCCGGCCTGGCCCTGAACACCCTGCCGGCCCATGAAGTGCCGCTGGAAGACTGGGAAACCATGATCGCCACCAACTGCCAGGGCCTGGTCAGCATGACCCGCGCCGTGCTGCCGGCGATGGTAGCCCGTGGCAGCGGCCTGGTCATCAACCTGGGTTCGGTGGCCGGCCACTATCCCTACCCGGGCGGCAACGTGTACGGCGCGACCAAGGCCTTTGTGGAGCAATTTACCCTGAACCTGCGTGCCGACCTGGCCGGCAGCGGCGTGCGCGCCACCAACCTGGCACCGGGCCTGTGCGGCGGCACCGAGTTCTCGAACGTGCGCTTCAAGGGCGACGACGCGGCCGCGGCCAAGGTGTACGAAGGCACGGTTCCCCTCACTGCCGACGATATCGCGAATACCGCCTACTGGATCGCCACCCTGCCGCCGCATGTGAACGTGAACAGCATCGAGCTGATGCCGACCTGCCAGGGCTTCTCGCCCTTTGCCATCAAGCGCCAGGGCTGACGTATTCCGGCAAACGTGGCTTGCCGGGAAGTATCGGGCCAGCGGTAGTTGTGAGAAAGTGTTACAGTCATTGGCGTTTCGACCATGTTTCACGTCTACTACCGCTCAGCAATGCTGCCTTTTCCGAAAGGCATGCTTTGCTTCGTCCTATATGTGCGCATGCGTACATAAAGAAGCCTAAAATCGCGTAAAATATTTCCTA
>NZ_JAIWIA010000048.1 GCF_020176695.1 Massilia sp. MS-15
TAAAATCGCGTAAAATATTTCCTATATTCATTTAATGGCAGGAAAAATGTCCGTAGCTTTTGACTGGACAGTGAGGGTCTACTACGAAGACACCGACGCTGGCGGCATCGTGTTCTACGCGAATTACCTGAAATTCTTCGAACGCGCGCGTACCGAATGGCTGCGCGCCGCCGGGATTGGCCAGCAGCAGCTGCTCGAAGACGAGGGTGCGGCGTTCGTGGTCAAGAGCGCCTCCCTCGACTACCATGCCCCGGCCCGGCTGGACGACGTCCTGAGCATCCGCACCACGGTCGAGAAGCTCGGCCGCGCCTCGGTCCAGTTCTCCCAGCAGGCCTGGAAGGGCGAGCAGCTCCTGACGACTGCCAGCGTGAAGGTCGGCTGCGTCGATACCGCCACCATGCGGCCGCGCTCGCTCCCCGAAGGTGCTGCTGATAAAATGCGCGCCGCATAGGCCCCTGTCCAGCTGAAACGACCCACGACAACAGAACACACGATGACCGCAACCCAAGACCTTTCGTTCGTTACCCTGATCGCCAACGCCCACCTGCTGGTCCAGCTGATCATGGCCCTGTTGCTGCTGCTTTCCGTGGTCAGCTGGACCTATATCTTCCGCAAGGTGTTCGCGCTGCGCGCGGCACGGGCCGCGACCGAGCAGTTCGAACGCAGCTTCTGGGCCGGCGGCAACCTGCACACCCTGCACCAGAGCGCCAGCGCCCAGCGCGACCAGAGCGGACCGCTGGCCCGCATCTTCGAAGCCGGCATGGGCGAATTCATCAAGGGCAAGCAGGCCGCGCGCGACGCCGGCGACATGACGCCGGTGCTGGACGGCTCGCGCCGCGCCATGCGCGCCGCCTTCCAGCGCGAACTGGACGCCCTCGACATCCACCTGAACTTCCTGGCCTCGGTCGGCTCGGTCTCGCCCTACATCGGCCTGCTCGGCACCGTGTGGGGCATCATGAACGCCTTCCGCGGCCTGGCCAGCGTGCAGCAGGCCACGCTGGCCGTGGTCGCGCCCGGCATTGCCGAAGCGCTGATCGCGACCGCGATCGGCCTGTTCGCGGCGATTCCGGCGGTGGTGGCCTACAACCGCTTCACCCACGACATCGACCGCCTGGCGATCCGCTTCGAGAGCTTCGTCGAGGAGTTCTCGAACATCCTGCAGCGCCAGGCGCGCTGAACGAGGAGACTGGCGATGGCATTTTCCAGCAGCAGCCTGCGCGGCGGACGCAAGCGCAAGTTCAAGTCCGAGATCAACGTCGTGCCCTACATCGACGTGATGCTGGTGCTGCTCATCATCTTCATGGCCGTGCCGGCCAACGAAGTGCCGAGCGTGGTCAACCTGCCGAGCGCGGAGAAGTCGGCGCTGCCGCCGGATACCTATATCCAGGTCTCGGTCCAGCCCGAGAACCGGCTGTCGATCGGCGTCGGCGGCAAGGACCGGGTGCCGATGGAAGACGTGGCCGACCGCACCGCCCTGCTCGAGCGCCTGCGCGCCCTGCACGAAGAACATCCCGACTATCCGGTCTTGATAGCGGGCGACCGCGACAGCAAATACAACGATGTGATCCAGCTGATCTCCGATGCCAGGAAGATGGGCATCAGCCGGGTGGGACTTGCCACCAAGTGATATGTCCGCGATGACGCCAGCCCCCGCCGGCACGCCCTACCGCGTGCCGCCAGAACCGAGCCGCCTGCCCGCTTTTGCGCTGGCGGTGGCCGTGCACGCCGTGCTGCTGGGCTTCCTGTGGTTCGGCATCAGCTGGCAGAACAACGAGCCGGTGGCGGTCGAGGCCGAGGTGTGGGACATGTCGGTGCAGACCGCGGCCGCGCCGCCGCTGCCGCCCCCGCCCGAGCCGGAACCGACGCCGCAGCCGGAACCCGTGCCTGCTCCGCCACCGCCGCCACCGCCGCCGCGCGTGACCGAGACGCCAGTGGAGCGCCCGGCGCCACCACCGGACATCAACCTGGAACGCGAGAAACAGCGCAAGGAAGCAGAGCGCAAGCGCGACCTGGTCGAGAAGGAAAAGCAGCGCAAGGAAGAGGAAGCACGTCAGGAAGATCTGCGCAAGCGGAAAATCGCCGAGCAGAAACAAAAAGAAAAAGAGGAAGCGGATCGCAAAGAAAACGATCGCAAGGAAAAGGAACTGGCTGCCAAGAAGGAAGCCGACGACAAGCGCAAGAAAGACGATGCCGAGCGCAAACAAAAAGCGTTGGCCGATGCCAAGGCGAAGGCTGCCGCAGAAAAGGCCGAACAGGCAAGGCTGGACAAGATACGCCAGGATGACCTCAAGCGCATGGCCGGCGCACTCGGCAGCGGCGGCAGCGCCGTGAAGTCCACCGCCCCGAAGGCCGACGCCGGCTACGTGGCCGCGATCACCGCCGCCATCAAGAGCGCCACCGCCTACGGCGGCAGCACGACCATGCCCGGCAATCCGAAGGCCGTGTTCAAGGTCGAGCAGCTGCCGACCGGCGAAATCATGTCGGTGCGCCTGGTGAAAAGCAGCGGTGTGCCAGAGTTTGACAGAGCAGTGGAAAATGGTATCAAAAAGGCATCCCCCTTGCCGAAGAAAAAGGACGGCACGGTGGAACGCACGCTCGACGTCAATTTCTCGATGAAAGACTACGACTGATCCGGTTCAAAGACAGACTATGAAAAAACTCCATTACCTGCTGTTCAGCGCCACCCTCCTGATGGGCACGAGCGGACTCCAGTTCGCCCAGGCCCAGATCAAGGTCGAGATTGCCGGTGTCGGCAGCAACCAGATCCCGGTGGCGGTCGCGGCCTTCGCCGACGAAGGCATCGCCCCGGCCGACGTTTCCGACATCATTCGCGCCGACCTCGAGCGCAGCGGCGTATTCAAGGTGATCGACGCCGGCCAGGCCATCAGCGACAGTGCCAACGTCGACCTGGCGGCCTTCCGCGCGCGCGGCGCCGACGCACTGGTGGTCGGCAGCGTGGTCCGCCAGCCGGACGGCCGCTTCGCCGTGCGCTACAAGCTGCACGACACCGTCAAGGGCGCCCCGATCTCGCAGCTGGGCGGCGAAGTCCAGCCGAAGTACATCCGCCTGCAGGCGCACCGCATCGCCGACGACGTCTATGAAAAGCTGACCGGCGTGCGCGGCATCTTCTCGACCCGTATCGCCTACGTCAAGGACACCGGGCGCGCGCATGCGCTGGTGGTGGCCGACGCCGACGGCGAGAACGAGATCGTGGCCGCCCACGGCCGCGAATCGATCATCTCGCCGGCCTGGTCGCCGGACGGCACCAAGGTCGCCTATGTCTCGCTGGAAGACCGCAAACCCGTGGTCTACCTGCAGGACCTGATGACGGGCCGGCGCAACGTGATCTCGAACGTCAAGGGCAACAACTCGGCCCCGGCCTGGTCGCCCGACGGCGGCATGCTGGCCGTGGCGCTGTCGCGCGACGGCAATACCGAGATCTACACGGTACGCCCGGACGGCACCGGCCACCGCCGCCTGACCAACAACCCGGCGATCGACAGCGAACCGCAGTTCTCGGCCGACGGCCAGACGATCTACTTCATGAGCGACCGCAGCGGCGGCCCGCAAATCTACAAGATGAGCGTGAGCGGCGGCAACGCGACCCGCGTCACCTTCAACGGCAACTACAATATCAGCCCGCGCGTGTCTGCCGACGGCAAGACCCTGGCCTGGATTTCCCAGCGCAACGGCAATTTCTCCTTGTATGCGATGGACCTGGCCACGGGCCAGGAACTTCGCCTGGCCGATGGGGCCACGGAACCGAGTTTTTCGCCTAACGGCAAGTACATCATGTATGCGATCAAGGGCGGCGGGCGTGCCTCGCTGGCCGTGGTCTCGGTGGATGGACGGGTCAAGCAGCGCTTGAGTACCAATGCGGGAAACATTCGGGAGCCCAGCTGGGGCCCCTTCATGAAGTAAAACTTTATTAGACAAGGAGAAAAACCATGCGCACTTTCCAGAAAGCAGCCCTCATCGCTTCGGCCATCCTGCTGACCGCTTGCTCGTCGACCAAGCTGCAGGAAACCCCGGTGGTCGAAAAGACCCCGACCCCGGCGCCGGCACCGGCCCCGGACACCCGTGCCGTACAGCCGGTCGAGACCGGTAGCGTCGATCCGCTCAACGATCCGCGCGGCGTGCTGGCCAACCGCAGCGTCTACTTCGACTACGACAGCTTCGTCGTGCGCGAAGACGGCAAGCCGGTGGTCGCCAACCACTCGTCCTACCTGACCAAGAACAGCAACCGCAAGGTGCTGATCCAGGGCAACACCGACGAACGCGGCGGCACCGAGTACAACCTGGCCCTGGGCCAGAAGCGTGCCGAGGCCGTGCGTCGCGCGATGGCCGCACTGGGCGTGTCGGACAGCCAGATGGAAGCCGTGTCGCTGGGCGAGGAAAAGCCGAAAGCCACCGGTAGCAACGAAGCGGCCTGGGCTGAAAACCGCCGCGCCGACATCGTCTACCAGTAAGCGTCGGCAGCCGGTCGGCACCACGACCGATTGACAGCGGGGCGGACGGCAGTGCAGACTGCATCCGCCCCGTTTTTACTCTGCAACCGGAAAGAACTCTGCCATGATGAAATTGTCCCCGTCCCGTCTTGCCACCCTGGTCCTGGCGGCCTGGCTGCCGCTGCAGGCGCAAGCCGGCCTGCTCGAGGACAGCGAAGCGCGCAAGGCTATCCTCGAACTGCGCGCCAAGGTCGATGCCATCACGCGCGACCTCACCAGCCGCCTCGAGTCCAAGTCGGACAAGACCGTCCAGCTCGACATGCTGAACCAGCACGAGCAGACCATGCAGGAGATCGCACGCCTGCGCGGCCAGATCGAGGTGCTGGCCAACCAGATCAGCCGCGCCCAGGAGAGCCAGAAACAGCTGTACGCCGACCTCGACGCGCGTATCCGCAAGCTCGAGCCGCAGCAGGAAACCGTGGATGGCCAGACCGCCGAGGTGCTGCCGGCCGAGAAGACCGCCTACGAAAGCGCCTATGCCCTGATCCAGGCGGGCGACTACAAGGGCGCCGCGACCGCGCTGCAGGACTTCGTGCGGCGCTACCCGGATTCGGCCTATGCCGCCAACGCCCAGTACTGGCTGGGCAACGCCTACTACGCGCTGGGCGACTACAAGAAGGCCATCGCGGCCCAGGAAGTGGTCACCACGACCTACGCCAGCAGCGCCAAGGTGCCGGATGCGATGCTCAACATCGGCAGCAGCTATGCCCTGCTGAAGGACAGCAAGAACGCGAAGAAGGCCCTGCAGCAGCTGGTGGCCAAGTACCCGGCTTCGAGCGCGGCCAAGACCGCCAAGGACCGCCTGGCCACGCTCAAGTGATCCACGGGATGCGTCCGGGCCGCCGTCGGCCGCAACACAGCATTTGACAGGGCGCCCGGCACATCCTATAATCTCGCTTCTTTCGGGTCGTTAGCTCAGTTGGTAGAGCAGCGGACTTTTAATCCGTTGGTCGCTGGTTCGAGCCCAGCACGGCCTACCACGAATACACAGGAAGCCCACGACAGGTTCGTGGGCTTTTTGCTTTTGCCGCGCTGCGCACAATCGGGCACCAGGCGGCAGCGGCCGTCAGCGCTGGGCCAGGGTCGCCCGCACCACCACCACCTGCGCCAGGCGCGGATCGGGAACGTAGCTCATCTCCATGTCCTGGCCACTGTCGCCCAGGTTGAAGCGCATGACCACGTTGCCGTCGCGCGATGCGAAGCGGTCGCGCGACAGGGGCAGCAGGCGCATCGCCGGCTGGCGGTCGATCCGGGCGATGAGGCCATTGCCGCGCGGGTCGACCTTCAGGCGCCAGCCGTTCGACATGCCATACATGCCGCTGACGGCGTCCAGGTCTTCCTGGAAGACACGCACGGGCCGCGCCGGTGCCGTCACCTGCACGCTCGAGATCTGCGATTCGTCGATGACGGGATACTGTCGCGACTGGGCGGCAGCATCGACCGCCAGTAGTAACAGCGAGGAAGCAAGTGCCAGACTGTGGGTACGCATGATCGTTTCCTTTCAGGACGGAAAATGCGCCCTGTCGTCGTGCAGGGCGCCCGATTCCAGTCTAGGGCAGCGCCTGTCTCGCGCAAGGACGATGCAGGCAACATCACGAAACCGTCTCGGTCCGGGGCCAGTCAGACCGAAACGACATGATGCAAAAATTGAAATCATCCTTTCGTTTTTGTATCACTTCGCATAGGCAGGATCGGCGCCTGGTCGAAGCTTGCTGAAGCGTTATTCAGTGAGTGTTGGTTTGCGTCGACGGCTTACCGTAATTGCTTGACTTTGTGGCGGGCTGGCCGGATATTGTTGTATCGCAGAAAGCCCTTGAAACCCAAAGCAATCGTGTGCGCCCTTGTATCCGGCAAGGAAAAATGTAAAATGAATAACATTTACTAAGGCCAAGGCAGTACGCCACCGTCCCGCGTCCGGAACTTGCCACGCTGCCGATCCATCCAACACCGTTTCACCAACGTCGAACGCCTTTCTCCGGTGGAGATGGCAACAAGGAAACCAGCATGAACCTCGAACATCCGCACCCAAGCATCCGTTCCGCAGCGACCGACCGCAGCATCCCGGCCACGCCCAAGCGCAGCTTCGCCAAGCGCGTCGTCTCCAGCAGCCGCCGCCTGCGCGCCCGCATCGGCGTCGGCATCGGCCTGTCCCTCGGCCTGGCGGCGCTGGTCATCGTCCTCGAATAAGGCCGGCATCGCCGGATGAAAAAAGGCAGCGCCGCAGGCGCTGCCTTTTGCATTCACGCCGCCTGGCGTCAGAACTCTTCCCAGCCCTCGGTGGTCTCGGCTGCCTGTGCCTTCGGGGTCTTCAGCGCCTTGTCCGCCTGCGCGCGCCGGGCCGGCCTGGCCGCCGACGCCGCTTCTTTCACGGCTGCTCTTCCTGCTGCTTTTGCGGCCGCATTCCCAGCCGTCAACGCCGCGGCCTTCATGACCGGGCTGGCATCCAGCGCGGGCACGCGGGCCGCAATTGCCGCGCCAGCCTGCGCCTTGATCCGGAACGTGCCCACCACCTGCGCCAGCGCAGCCGCTTCTTCCTGCATCGACTGGGCCGCGGCCGAAGCCTGCTCGACCAGCGCCGCGTTTTGCTGGGTCACCTGGTCCATCTGCACCACGGCACTGTTGATCTGCTCGATGCCGGCGGTCTGTTCCTGGCTGGCGGCCGTGATCTCGGCCATGATGTCGGTCACCCGGCCCACGCTCTGCACGATCTCGGCCATCGTCGCCCCGGCCTGGTCGACCAGGACCGAACCGTGCTGCACCTTCTCGACCGAATCGTCGATCAGGCCCTTGATTTCCTTGGCCGCCGCGGCGCTGCGCTGGGCCAGGCTGCGCACCTCGCCCGCCACCACGGCGAAACCGCGGCCCTGCTCGCCGGCACGCGCCGCTTCCACGGCGGCGTTCAGGGCCAGGATATTGGTCTGGAAGGCGATGCCGTCGATGACCGAAATGATGTCCACGATGCGGGTCGCGGAATGGTTGATCGCGCCCATGGTCTGCACCACCTGCTCCACCACGGCGCCGCCCTTGCCCGCCACCTGCTGGGCCGAGGCCGCCAGCGCGTTGGCCTGGCGCGCATTGTCCGCGTTCTGGCGCACGGTCGAGGTCAGTTCCTCCATCGACGAGGCGGTTTCTTCCAGCGAACCGGCCTGCTGCTCGGTGCGGCTCGACAGGTCGAGGTTGCCGGCCGCGATCTCGCCCGAGGCGGTGGCGATGGTATCGGTGCCGGCGCGTACGCGGCTGACGATCTGCACCAGCGATGTATTCATGTCCTTCAGGGCCTGCAGCAGGCGCCCGGTTTCGTCGCGCGAAACGACGTCGATCTGCTGGGTCAGGTCACCCGCGGCCACCGCGCGGGCGATCCGCACCGCCTCCTCGATCGGGCGCACGATGGCGCGCACCAGCATCCAGCCCACCACGGCCGCCATCACGAGGCCGAACAACAGGCCGGCCAGGCACACCAGGCGCACGGTTTCATAGGTCTGCTGCGAACGCTCGTACTCGGCGCGGGCCACGCGCTGCTGCAGGTCGATCAGCTGGCCGCCGAGCGCACTCATGGGCTGGAACAGGCGCTGCATGACGCCCCCGGCGATCAGGTTCGCGCCTTCGCCGTCGCCGGCGCGCAGGGCCGCGATGGCGGGCAGCAGGCCCTGCGCCAGGAAGGCCTTGCGCGCTTCGCTGAATTTTGCCACCAGCGCCGCTTCCTCACCGGTCATTTCGGTCTGTTCGTAGGATTTCCAGTTGCTCGAGACACTGGCCACGTTGGCCTCGATCTCGGCCACGAGGGCGTTGCGCCCGGCGCTGTCGGCCAGGTCGGCGGCGCGGGCCACCAGCAGCTGGTTGGTGGTGCTCAGCTGCATCACACGGCTGAGCTGGCTGAGCGCGACGATGCGGTCGTCGTGCAGGCTTTTCAGCTCACCATTGGCGACGCTCAGGTTGTACAGGCCGATGACGGCGCCTGCTACGAGTTCAGCAGCCAGGAAGGCGATGACAAATATCAGGCGCGATGTGATGGTGAGATGTTTAAGCATGAGAACTCGAGTTGGTTGCGGGCAAGGATGCAAGAC
This sequence comes from Massilia sp. MS-15, assembly GCF_020176695.1. Taxonomy (GTDB): domain Bacteria; phylum Pseudomonadota; class Gammaproteobacteria; order Burkholderiales; family Burkholderiaceae_D; genus Telluria; species Telluria hydrophila. Next base: position 8,573 of record NZ_JAIWIA010000048.1, read on the forward strand.
AAATTGAATTATAGAAACAAGTTGCCTTACTTCGTCGGGTTTGATGCCCCTGTTTGCGTTAATTCGCGTCCAGCGTCGCCGCACCACCACAAAGTCGTGACAGCATGACATTTTTGTTGCCCGGACTGGCAAGGCTATTCGGCCAGGACGGCGCCTGGTTGCGCTCGGGTCCGGCAGGCGGCGATACCGGTTTGGCGATAGAATGCTGCGATGATTTCCGTAGCGCACTTGTTGCGCATTTGTTGTCTCAAAAGGCTCCAATGAACTTTCTTGTCCTGATCAACCTGGGCGTGGCGCTGGCCATCTGCGCCCTGCTCTACTGGCTGCAAGTCAAGCATGTGTCGTTCACCAAGCGCGTCTTCACCGGGCTCGGCCTCGGCGTGGTGCTGGGTGCGGCGCTGCAGGCGGTCCATGGGGCAAGCGCACCCGAGATCGCCGCCACCGGCGCCTGGCTGGACGTGGTCGGCAGCGGCTACGTCAAGCTGCTCCAGATGATCATCATTCCCCTGATCATGGTCTCGATCGTGCAGGCCATCCTCAAGCTGCGCAATGCCGCCTCGCTCGGCACCATCAGCAGCCTGACGATCGGGATCCTGATCGCGACCACCATCGTGGCCGCCGCGATCGGCATCCTGATGGCCAAGCTGTTCGGCCTGAGCGCCGCCGGCCTGACCGCCTCCACTGCCGAGGTGGCGCGCGGAGAATATTTACAGGGCAACCTGGCCGCGGCCAAGGAGATTTCGCTGCCTTCGATGCTGCTCTCGTTCATCCCGGCCAATCCTTTCCTCGACATGACCGGCGCCCGCAAGACCTCGACCATCGCGGTGGTGGTGTTCGCGATCTTCATCGGCATCTCGGCCACCGGCATCGCCGGCAAGAAGCCGGAAGCCTTCCAGTCCTTCAGCGACTTCGTGCACATGGCGCACGTGATCGTGATGCGGATGGTGACCCTGGTGCTGCGCCTGACGCCCTTCGGCGTGTTCGCCCTGATGGCGAAGATGGTCGCCAGCTCGAGCCTGCAGGACATTCTGGGCCTGGCCAGCTTCGTGGCCGCGTCCTACTGCGCGCTGGCGCTGATGTTCGGCGTGCACCTGCTGCTGGTGAGCGCCAGCGGTTTGAATCCGCTGCGCTGGGCGACCCGGATCTTCCCGGTGCTGGTGTTCGCCTTCACCTCGCGCACCAGCGCCGGCAGCATCCCGATGAGCGTGGCCACCCAGACTGCGCGCCTGGGCACGCCGGAAGGCATCGCCAACTTCGCCGCCTCGTTCGGCTCCACCATCGGCCAGAACGGCTGCGCCGGCATCTATCCGGCCATGCTGGCCGTGATGATCGCGCCCACCGTCGGCATCGATCCGTTCACCGCGTCCTTCCTGCTGCCACTGCTGGCGATCGTCGCTTTCGGTTCGATCGGCGTGGCCGGGGTCGGCGGCGGCGCCACCTTCGCCGCCCTGATCGTGCTGTCGGCGATGGACTTGCCGGTGGCCCTGGCCGGCCTGCTGATCTCGGTGGAACCGCTGATCGACATGGGCCGCACCGCCCTCAACGTGAGCGGCTCCATCACGGCCGGCACGCTCACCAGCCGGATCCTGGGGCAGACCGACCTGCGGGTATTCCACAGCGATATCGAAGCCAACCTGGACAGCGAAGAACAGGTCGCCTAAGTGATTTCGCCCTCTTTGTAAGAGGGTTCCGACGCCTCCGCGAGCCTGCGCGGAAGGGCTGCAATCGTGCGCTTGGCGCCCGAAGAATCCGTCTATGATGCCGTCATGTCAATATCGAAGACGGGCAGGTGATGGAACAAACGTGGCCACAGGAAGTCTGGCTGGTCAGGCATGGGCAGAGCGCCGGCAACGTCGCGCGCGAGATCGCCGAGGCCGCCGCCGGACACCACATCGACATCGCCGACCGCGATGTCGATGTGCCCCTGTCCGAACTGGGCGAACGCCAGTCCCAGGCCCTCGGTTCCTGGTTCGCGGCCCTGCCGCCCGAGCAGCAGCCCACCGTGGTGCTGCATTCGCCTTATGTGCGCGCCGCCGAGACCGCCAACATCCTGATGCAGCGCCTCGACCGCGCGCGGTTGGTGGTCGAGTCCGATGAGCGCCTGCGCGAGAAGGAATTCGGCATCCTCGACCGCCTCACCACCCATGGCATCGCGCACCATCATCCGGCCCTGTATGAGCAGCGCCAGCACGTCGGCAAGTTCTACTTCCGCCCGCCCGGCGGCGAGAGCTGGTGCGACGTCATCCTGCGCCTGCGCAGCGTGGCCGACACCCTCAAGCGCGAATATTGCCGCGAACGTGTGCTGATTGTCGCGCATCAGGTCACGGTCAACTGCTTCCGCTACCTGTTCGAGCGCCTCGACGAAAAAACCATCCTCGCATTCGACCGCGCCGGGGACGTGCCGAACTGCTCGGTCACCTCCTACGCCTACGATCCGGCGCAGGGCAAGGGCGGCACCCTGGCGCTGCGCCTGGTGAACTTCGTGGCGCCGCTGGAAGCCACCGGCACCCCCGTCACCGTCAGCAAGGACCTGCCTGCGGCACCGAAGGCCTGAACCCCGACCCTTATGGAACCACTCCTGGACACCGCCAGCCGCGCGAACGCCGTGCACGATGTCGACACCGCCCTGCTGCGCAGCTGGCCGGTGCCGATGCCGGCGCTCGAGGGCGACAAGGAGATCCGCGGCCACGTGCTGGTGCTGGGCGGCTCCTGCGAGATGCCGGGCGCCGTGATCCTGGCCGCCACCGCCGCCCTGCGCGCGGGGGCCGGCAAGCTCACCATCGCCACCGGCCACAGCGTGGCCCAGCTGGTGGCCCTGGCCATGCCCGAGGCGCGCGTGATCGGACTGGCCGAGCACGACAGCGCCGGCTTCAGCCTGGACGCCGTCGCCGCGCTCGACCCGCTGGCCGACCGGGTCGATGCGGTATTGGTCGGGCCCGGCATGCGCGACGAAGCGGCAACGGCCGCCCTGGTGCATGCCCTGCTGCCGCGCCTGGATGCGGCCGGCTCGGCCGTGGTGCTGGACGCCTGCGCCATGGGCGCCTTGCTGCACCCGCCGGCCGGCTGGCCGGCCGGACGGCCCTGGCGTTTCGAACATCCGGTCGCGCTGACCCCGCACGCGGGCGAGATGGCGCACCTGACCGGCATCGACAAGGCCAGCATCGTCGAGGCGCCCGATCCGCGCGCCATCGCCGCGGCGCGCGACTGGAACGCGGTGCTTGCATTAAAAGGTGCGCGCACTGTCATCGCAACGCCGGATGGAACGTTGTACCAGCATGAGGGCGGCAATGTGGGGCTGGCCATTTCCGGTTCCGGAGACGTGCTGGCCGGCATCATTGCCGGGCTGGCGGCGCGCGGCGCCCCGCTCGACCAGGCGGCCTGCTGGGGCGTGGCCCTGCATGCGCGCGCCGGGGAACGCCTGGCGGCACGCATGGGCACACTTGGATACCTGGCGCGGGAAATATCGCAAGAGATCCCCGCGCTCTTGGAAGACATCGCCAGCGAAGATGCTGGCGGACACGGAACCATCCGGCAAGCGCCGGTGGGCCGGGGAGCGCCAGCCTAGGCGGGCACGCCCCGGCAATCCGCAAGCGATTGCGGGCACAGTACGACAGTGCACAGATCCGGTGAACCGGCAATTCCGACTGCGAGCGCCATTCGTCGGATTCGTGCACTGACCGGGGCCGCGTGTTGCGTCGGTTCCCTGATGGTTCCACTGCTGGGTTCCCGAACCCTCAGAGGACCTAACCTGGCGCCGCGAGGACCAAGGCCTCACCTGGTCCCTGCGGCACAAGATAGACGTGAACGAGGAGTTTAAACAATGAAAGCACTGACCCAAGCACCAAAAATCCTGCTGACGGCTGCCGTGTTGGCCTCCCTGCTGGGCGCCTGCCGCAAGAACGAGCCGGCCACCGACACCACGACCACGACGCCGGACACCTCGGCCACCGCGCCGACCAGCACCTCGGGCACCACCGGCACCACGGGTGACACCGGTACCGGCGCGACCGGCACCGGCACCACCGGCACCACTGGCGACATGGGTACCGGCGCCACCGGCACCGGCACCACCGGCACCACCGGCGACATGGGCACTGGCGCAACCGGCACCACCGGCACCGGCACCACCGGCACCACTGGCGACATGGGTACCGGCACCACCGGCACCGGCACGGGCACGACCGGCACCGGCACCACCGGCACGGGCACCACGGGCACTGGCACCACCCCGCCGACCACCGGCGGCTGATTCGCCATCGCCGTGCAAGCAAGAAAGCCCGCGCTGCGGGCTTTCCTGCTTTCGGCAGGACAAAAAAAGAGCCAGCCCGCAGGCTGGCTCCCATCGTCCAGGCTCGCGCCTGCCCGGATCAGGCCGGCTGTGGGGTGCCGCGTCCGCGGCGCGCCACGAAGCGGCCGAGGCGCAGGATGCCGCGGAACACCAGGCGCACCATCACCAGGGTCAGGATGGCTTCGGCAAAGGTCATCAGGAAGGCCAGCGCCGCGTTGTAGCGCTTGGCACGGCGGCCGAACTTGGCAGCCATGCGGTCGCGGGCGATCTCGATGCTGTCGTAGAAGGTCGGAACGACCAGCAGGGTCAGCAGCGTCGAGGTGATGGTGCCGCCGATGATGGCGATCGCCAGCGGCTGGTAGAACTGGCCGGCGTCGCCGAGCGCCAGCGCCACCGGCAGCATGCCCGCGATCAGCGCGAAGGTCGTCATCAGGATCGGACGCAGACGCTTGCGGCCGGCCTGCATCAGCGCCTCTTCGCGGTCCATTCCTTCTTTTTCCAGCGCGCGGGCGGCGTCCAGCAGCAGGATCGCATTCTTCGCCACCAGGCCCATCAGCATCAGGATCCCGATCATGCTCATCAGGTTGAGCGTGTTCTTGGTCAGGATCAGGGCCAGCACCACGCCGATCAGCGACAGCGGCAGCGACAGCATCACGCCCACCGGTGCGGTGAAGGAGCCGAACTGCATCACCAGGATCAGGTACATCAGCAGGATGCCCGAGAACAGCGCGATGATCATCTCGGTGAACAGTTCCTGCTGGTCTTCACCCTGGCCGCCCAGCGCCAGGCCGTAGCCCGGCGGGAAGTCGAAGGTCTTGGCCAGTTTCATGGCGTCGGCGGTCACTTCGCCGGCCGAACGGCCCTGGGCGTTGGCCGACACGGTGATCAGGCGCTCGCCGTCCTTGTGGCGGATGCCCGACGGACCCTTGCCCATGGTGATGGTGGCGATCTGCTCGAGCGGCACCATCATGCCGGTGCCGGCAACCGCGATCGGCAGGCGTTCGATGCTGTCGGTGTTGACGCGGTCGTCCGGATGCAGGCGCACGGCGACGTCGCGGGTCTCGCTGGTCGGATCGACCCAGTCGCCCACTTCGATGCCGGCAAAAGCCACGCGCAGCGCCTGGGCGGCGTCGTTCACCGAGATGCCCATGGCGTTGGCCAGGCCGCGGTCGAGCACGATCTGGAGCTCGTTCTTCGGATCCTGTTCCGACAGGGTCACGTCGACGGCGCCCGGCACCGCGCGCAACTTCTCCATGTAGGCCGACGTCAGTTCCATCAGCTTGCGCGAGTCCGGACCGGTGAACTCGATCTGGACCGGCTTGCCGTTGCCGCCCAGGTCGTCGATGACGGTGTACTCGGCGCCGACCAGCGGAGCGATCTTGGCGCGCAGTTCTGCGCCGATCTCGGCGCCGGTGCGCTCGCGCTTGCTGCGCTTGCCGATGTCGACGTAGACGCGGCCGCCGTTCAGGTCGACGTAGCTGTTGGTGTCCTCGGTTTCCTTGATCGTACGGGCCGCCTCGGCAGCCGCCTCCACCTTGCGGCGTGCGTATTCCAGGCTCGACGAAGCCGGCGTGCGGATCTCGACCATGATGGTGCCGTGGTCGCTTTTCGGCAGGAAGCTCGAGCCGCCGAAGGCCATGTGCAGACCGATGGCGCCGACGAAGCTGAGGACGGCGATGGCGCCCATCCACTTGCGGTGGTGCAGTGCCCATTCGATCACGCGGCCGTAGCGGTCGGCCTGGTGGTCGAACCAGTGGTTAAAGCGCTGCAAGGCCAGGCTCAGGCCCTTCTTCGGTGCGTGCTCGTGGCCGGGAGGGTCGCCCCAGTAGGCCGACAGCATCGGGTCGAGTGTGAAGGAGATGAACAGCGAGACGATCACCGAGCAGGTCACGGTCAGGGCGAAGGGGCGGAACCATTCGCCGGACACGCCCGGCATGAAGGCCACCGGCACGAACACGGCCATGATCGAGAAGGTGGTCGCGGCCACGGCCAGGCCGATCTCGGCCGTGCCTTCGAGCGCGGCGGTACGGCGGTCCGAGCCCATTTCCATGTGGCGCACGATATTTTCCCGCACCACGATCGCATCGTCGATCAGCACGCCGATCGCCAGCGACAGGCCCAGCAGGGTCATGAAGTTCAGCGTGAAGCCGCACAGCCACACGGCGATGAAGGCTGCCAGCACCGAGGTCGGCAGCGACAGCGCGGTGATCAGGGTCGAGCGCCAGGAATTCAGGAAGACGTACACCACGAAGATGGTCAGGATCGCGCCCAGCACCAGCGATTCGATCACATTGTTCAGGCTGCTCTGGGCCTGTTCGCCGCCGTCCTGGACGACGTCGAGTTTGGTTCCCTGCGGCATTTCCTTGTTGGCCTCTTCGACCACCTTGTGCACCTTCTTGGCCAGCGCCACGGTCGAGGCGTCGGGCGAACGGGCGATGTGCAGGCCGACGTTCGGCTTGCCGCTGCGGATCGACAGGCTGTTGATGTCGGCGAAGCCGTCCTTGATCTCGGCCACCTGGTTCAGGCGCACGATCTGGTCGCCGTTACGCTTGACCACGATCTGGGAGAAGTCTTCCGGACGCTCGATGCGGCCGACCAGGCGGATGCCTTTCTCGTCCAGCTCGCTGCGCAGCTTGCCGACCGGGGCATTGGTGTTCTGGGTACGCAGGGCGTTGGTGACTTCCGACACCGACACGTTGTACTCGCGCAGCTTCTCGGCGCGCAGCAGGACCGACAGCTCGCGGCGCAGGGCGCCGTTCACGTTCACGGTCGAGACGCCCTCGATGGCGCGGAACTTGTCGGCCAGCACGTCTTCGGCATAGCGCGAGATGTCGGCATGCGACTGTGTGCTCGACGACAGCGCCAGCTGCATCACCGGCTGGGCGCTCATGTCGAAGCGGCGCAGCACCGGCTCGCGCATCTCGACCGGCAGCTTGTAGCGCACCGCGGCGATCGCGTTGCGCACGTCGTCGGAGGCTTCGATGACGTTGCGGCCGAAGTTGAACTCCATCCAGATCGACACGCCGCCTTCGTACGAGTTGGAATTGATCTCGGTGACGCCCTGGACCGCCAGCAACTGCTTTTCCAGGCGGTTGGTGATCTCGCGTTCGACGGTCTCGGGCGACGCGCCCGGATACGGGATGTTGACCGAGAGTCCTGGCTGCTCGACGTCCGGGTTCTGGTTGACCTTCAGTTTGGACAGGGCAAGCAGGCCGACCAGCATCATCGCCACGATCATGACGACGGTCGCGACCGGTCTCTTGACACTAAAATTGGAGAGGAACATTTGTAGTTATCCTTATTTCCCTTGTTACTTGCCCTGCACCGCGACCTGGTTGGCCGCGCTCGCTGCGCTGGCCACCAGCGCCGGCGGCATCTCGACCTTCTGGCCATCCTTCAGGTTCGAGCTCGGGGAGCGCAGCACAAGGTCGCCGGCGACCAGGCCCTGCTTGACTTCGACGTTGCCGGTACGTGCATCGCGCGCGCCGACCACCAGCGGGACCTTGTTCAAGACCTTGTCCCTGATGCGCCAGGTATAGGCGGTGTCGCCCGCCTTGACCATCGCGCCTTCCGGCAGCATCAGGGCGCTCGTGCTCTGGGCGTCGATGCGGCCTTCGGCGTACAGGCCGGCCACCTTCGGCTGGGCCTTGTCGGCGAACTCCACCACCACCTCGACCTGGCGGGTGATGGCGTTGGCGGCCGGGTCGATGCGCTTGACAAGGCCGGCAAATTGCTGATCGCCATAGCCATTCACGCGGAAGTTGACTTTCTGGCCGAGCTTCACGTTGGCGATCTCGTCGGCCGAGACGCGGGCCTGGAAGCGCATGCTGTTCGGGTCGATCACCTTCACCAGTTCCTTGCCGATGGTGGCGGTGTCGCCGGCCGAGACCTTGCGCTCGGAGACGATGCCGTCGAACGGCGCGCGCACCACGGTGCGCGACAGCTGCTGGCGCGCGGTGGCGGCGCGCGAGCGGGCCGCCGACAGTTCGCTCTGGGCGCTGTTGCGGCGCACTTCGGCTTCGTCCAGGCCAACGGCCGAGGTCATGCCGGAGGCGCGCAGGGTCTTCATGCGCTCGAGCTGGCGGTTGGCCTGGTCGAGGGCCTGGCTGGAAGCGCGCACGGCTTCGTCGGCCGATGCGACGGTGTCGCGAATCGCGGTTTCATCCAGACGCACCAGCACGTCGCCGCGCCTGACCGGCTCGCCATTCTCCTTCAGGACCTGCAGCACGACGGCCGAGACTTCGGCGCGCAGGTCGGCCTTGCGTTCCGGCTGGATCGAGCCGGTGACCACCGGGCCGCTCGACAGGGTGTCGCTCCGGACGGTCAGCACGTCTTCCGGTGCAACCTTCAGCTGCGACGGGCGCTTGTCCTTGGGACCGCCCTTGGCGCTGGCCTGGGCGGTCTGTTCGCCCGGCTTGGCAGGTTCCTTGGACTCCTTGCTGCAGGCGACGAGCGCCGAAGCGATGGCAAGGACGAGTAATGATTTGCGCAGCATTGTGTTCTCCAGAGAATGGACTCAGTGGTTGTTCTTGTATAAATGCGAATATGGACAGCCAGCGCGCAGTATCAGGTAGTGCCCTGCCAACTTCAAGGCAGGACGCTGCGTACTGCGGAAATCGAGGGATGAAATGCGGTATTTGGCGATGAGCTGCATTCCGCACCACTGGAATGCAGCTTCCGGACGCTTCCTCAGGCGGCGCCGAACAGGGCGAATACCAGGAAGCCCATGCCGATGCCGGTCAGGATGCCGCCGCCGATCTCGACCAGGGTGTGGCCCATGCGCTCGCGCAGCACCTTGTGGCCCACGGTGTCGCAGGCCAGGCGGTTGATCGCCGCCGCCTGGCGCCCGACGTGCTGGCGCAGGCTGTTGGCATCGATCATCACGATGAAGGCCAGCGTCACCGCCACCCCGAAGGCGGGATGGCCGATCCCCTCGCGCAGCGCGATCAGGGTGGCCATGCTGGTCACCACCGAGCTGTGGTTGCTGGGGAAGCCGCCGTTGCCGACCAGGTTGAAGGCCCAGCGGCGCTGGCGCACACTGGTAATCAGAAACTTGATCGGGCCGACCAGCATCCAGGTCAGCACGGGTGTTGCGAGATAGGCGAGATCCATGTCGAAGTCCAAGTAAACAATGCAGAATAATGCAAGGCGGCATTATCTCAGAAGCAAGTCGGGACTTGCGATAAAAAACACGCGCAGGCGGCGAACTCCGTAGCGCCACTGCCCTGCCGGGGACGGTAGTATTCTGAACAACAGGCATGGATGAGGAGACGATATGCGGCATTTCCGGTTGTCGATCGGTGTCACGGTGATCCTGATGGCGCTCGCGGGCTGGTGGGGCTACGAGCATCGCGGCATTCCGGGCATGCTGCAAGCACTTTGGATCACCGCCATCCTCGGCGTGCTCGAAGTGTCGCTTTCTTTCGACAATGCGGTGGTCAACGCCTCCGTCCTGCGCGGCTGGAACGAGTTCTGGCGCAAGCTCTTCCTCACGGTCGGGATCCTGGTGGCCGTGTTCGGCATGCGCCTGCTGTTTCCGCTCGTGATCGTCTCGGCCGCCACCGGCCTCGGCCTGGTGGAGGTCTGGCACATGGCGATCGACAACCCGAAGGAATATTCGCGTCACCTCACCGAAAAGCACGCCGAGGTGGCGGCCTTCGGCGGCGCCTTCCTGATGCTGGTGTTCCTGAACTTCCTGTTCGACGAGGAAAAGGAATTGCACTGGCTCGGCTGGATCGAGGAAAAGGTCGGCAAGTACGGCACCGAGGGCCTGGCCGTCCTGCTCACCCTGTCGGCCGTGTGCGGGGCGATGTACCTGATGGAACCGGCGCGCAAGCTGCCGGTGCTGGTCGCCGGCGTCACCGGGGTGCTGATCTACATCGGCGTGCAATGGCTCAGCGGCCTGCTCGAGAGTAAAGAAGAAGACCCGGCGGTGGGCAAGGTCATCGCCCAGGGCAGCATCGGCGGCTTCCTCTACCTGGAAGTGCTGGACGCCTCGTTCAGTTTCGACGGCGTGATCGGGGCCTTCGCCATCACCAACGACGTCGTCATCATCATGCTGGGCCTGGCGATCGGCGCCATGTTCGTGCGTTCGATGACGGTGTTCCTGGTATACAAGGGCACGCTCGACGAGTTCGTCTACCTGGAACACGGGGCGCACTATGCGATCGGGATCCTGGCGCTGATCATGTTCGCCAGCGTCCACTACCACATTCCGGAATGGTTTACGGGGCTGTCGGGACTGGCCTTCATCCTGGTCTCGCTGTGGTCCTCGGTGCGCTACCGGCGGCGCATGGCGGCCGGGGGCGCCGCCTAGCGCAGGCCCGGCTTTGCGATTTGGCCCGGGCATGGCAGAATGGCGCGGCCGCGATGCTGCCATCCTGGCAACCCAACCACCTGACCACGCCTAGCCACCATGCCGAAACGCGCCATCACCCTGCTACTGTCCCTGCTCGCCGTCCTTGTCGCGCTGTTTGCGCTGTACACCTGGTTTACGCTCAGCTGGTCGTATTCGGAAGGGGAACGGGCGGGCTACCTGCAAAAGTTCTCGAAGAAGGGCTGGCTGTGCAAGACCTGGGAAGGCGAACTCCTGCTGTCGAGCATGCCGGGAGCGATTCCGGAACGCTTCGCCTTCACCGTGCGCGACGAGGCGGTGGTCAAGCAGCTGCAGAACGCCATGGGCCAGCGGGTGCAGGTCTCCTACGAACAGCACGTGGGCGTGCCGACCTCCTGCTTCGGCGAAACCAGCTACTTCGCCACCAGGGCGGTGACCGGTCCGGTCAACCCGGTGGCGCCGAGCGACGCCGGCCCGGCCCAGTAATACGTCTTAGATATTAGTCATGCGCCTGTGATACGCGGCGCATATCTGCGTTTCGATCTCATTCCTCGCTCTTGCGCTGGGTGGCGATCACGTCGGCCAGCCGGGTCGCCGCCTGCGCCGCCGATGCCGGCTGGCCTCCCTTGAAGCGGCCCAGTACCTCGCGCGTGATATTCACCGACACCGCCCGGTGTGCGGCCTCGGCCTTGCGCTCACCGATTGCCCCTTCGGTGGCGGCCAGCTCGGCGGACTGTTCGTCGAGCCGCCGGGTTTCCAGCTCCGCCAGTTCCTTGCGCGCTTCGGCCATGCGCCTGGTCGCCTCGGCCGACTTGCGCTGGGTCTCGGCATGGCGCTGGGCATGTTCCAGCAGGGCGCGCTGCGCATCGCGCTTTTCGAGGGCTGCCGCCAGCGCCGCCTGTTCCGCTGCTTCGCGCTCGCGCGCCAGCCGCGCCTGCTCTTCCTCGGCCGCGGCGCGCGCCAGGGCCGCCTGGGCCGCGGCCTGTTCGGAAGCCAGGCGCGCGGTGGCCGCCTCGTTGGCGCGCGCATCGGCCGCCGCCTGCTGGCGCTGCGCTTCCAGCTTGCGCTCCAGCAGTGCCAGCGATTCGCGCGCCGCCTCGCTGGCGGCCCTTTCCTCGGCAATGGCGGCCTCCTGCAGGTCCTGCTGGCGCTGCTCCATGGCGGCGCGCTCGGCCTGGGCCTCGGTCAGTTCGGCGGCCCGCCGTGCGCGGGCCTGCTGGGCCGTGGCGGCAGCTTCTGCCAGCCGCGCTTCCTCGCGCGCGGCCTCGGCCGCGGCTTGTGCGGCCTCCCGTTCGGCCTGGCGCGCGGCCTCGGCCCGGCGTTCGGCCTCGGCCTGCTCGCGCAGCCGGGCCGCCTCGGCCCGGTCGGCCGCGGCGCGCGCGGCGGCCGCCTCGGCCAGTTCTTCCTCGGCCTGCTGGCGTTCGCGCGCCTGCGCCAGTGCCGCTTCCTCGGCCTGCGCCCGCGCGCTTTCGGCCTGGGTCAGGCGTTCAGCTTCGCTGGCGCGCTGGCGCGCCGCGTCCTCGGCCCGCTGGCGCGCGGCGTCGTGTTCGCGCAGGGCCGCCATGGCGGCATCTTCCAGCGCATTCTGCGTGGCCCCGGCCTCGGCCGCCGCCTGGGCCAGGGCCGCCCGGTCCTCGGCCAGCGCGCGCGCGCGTCCTTCTTCCTCGGCCTGGCGCAGCGCCGCGGCGGCCGCGGCCGCATCGGCGGCGGCGCGTTCCCGGGCGTGGCTGGCGGCCAGCGCTTCGGCTTCCAGCCGCTCCTCCACCGCCTGGCTAGCTTCTTCCTCGCTGCGGGCGCGCTCGGCAGCGACCTGACGCAGGCGGCGGTCGGCCTCGATGCGGGCCTCGGTGGCGGCCAGGATGCGCGCCTCCGCCTGGCGCCGCGCTTCGAGCGCGGACGCCGCCATCTGTTCCAGGCGTTCGCGGTGGGTGGCGGCGTCGCGCAATTCCTTCTCGGTGTCCAGGCGCATGCGCAGCGACTGCGCAGCAACCCGTTCCGACTCGGCCTGGGCCAGCGCGATCGCCTCGCGCTCCTGCTCGATGTGGGCCAGGGCGCGCGCCTCTTCCAGCGCCCGCGCTTCGGCCGCGGCGCGGGCAAAGGCGGCCGCCAGCGCCACCTGGTCGGCGCGCTCGCGCTGCTGGCTCAGTTCGAGCGCCTCGGCTTCCGCCTGTTCCAGTTTTTCGGCAGTGTGGCGGGCGGCCCGTTCGGCCCGCTCGCGCTCGCGCGCCAGGATCGCCACGCGCGCGTCGGCGCTGGCGTTGTGCAGCACCTCTTCGCGCGCCGCCTCCACCGCCGCCATGCGCTCGGCAGCCTGCAGGCGCGCCTGTTCGGTCTGCTGCGTCAGTTCCTCGGCCGCACGCGCGGCCTGCGCGGCGATCTCGGCCTGCGCCTCGACCTGGGCGCTGGCGCGGCGCCGCGCGTCTTCCTCGGCGCGGGCGCGCGCCTCGAGCGCCACCCGGGTCTCGGTTTCCTGCTGCACCCGGGCGCGCAGATCGGCCGTCTCCTGGCGGATCGCCTCCAGCCGCTCGCTGGACGCCTGGGCCGCGGCGCGCAGGGTGGCCAGCCGGTCGCGCTCGGCGGCGATGGCTTCTTCCGAGGCCTGCGCATTGGCCAGCGCGGCGGCGGTGGCGGCCGCATCCATGGCGGCGCGCTCCTCGGCCAGCGAGCGGGCGCGCGACTCGGCGTGGGCGCGGCTCTCGGCCGCCACGTTGGCCTTGGCCTCGGCTTCCACCCGTGCGATCGCCGCCTGGATATCGCGCATGTCCATCGGGCCGCGCGCGCGCGCGGGCCCAGCCTCCACCTGGCTCAGGTCGATCGTGAAGTCGGTCGACGCGTTCTGGTCGCGGGGGTCGGATTCGGGCTTGATGGGTTCCATGATCGTTCTCGTTGGCGCACGCAGCTCGCGTCCTGCCGATTATCCGGGAATTCGCGCGCACGTGGCACGCCGAACTGGGCAGCAAAACACTGCCAATTCCTGACCGCTCCCGGCTAGACGGGCCACAGCGGCGGCTCGTCCATGAGCGCCACCTGCTCGCGCAGCTCGAGGATGCGGTCCTGCCAGTAGCGCTGGGTATTGAACCAGGGGAAGGCCGCCGGGAAGGCCGGATCGTCCCAGCGCATCGCCAGCCAGGCCGAATAGTGGATCAGGCGCAGGGTGCGCAGGGCCTCGACCAGGTACAGCTGGCGCGGGTGGAAATCGCAGAAATCCTCGTAGCCGGCCAGGACGTCGGCCATCTGGCCCACCATCTCCTGGCGCTCGCCGGAGAGCAGCATCCACAGGTCCTGCACGGCCGGGCCCATGCGGCTGTCGTCGAAGTCGACGAAATGCGGGCCGTCGGGCGTCCACAGCACGTTGCCGGCATGGCAGTCGCCGTGCAGGCGCAGCAGCGGCAGCTCGCCGGCGCGCGCGTAGCAGCGCGCCACGCCGTCCAGCGCCTGCTCGACCACGCTGGCCCAGGTGGCGGCCAGCTCGGGCGGCACGAAGCCGTGGCTGCGCAGGTAATCGTAGGGTTCGCGCCCGAAGCTGTGCGCATCGAGCGTGGGACGGGACGCATAGGGCCGGGCCGCGCCGACCGCGTGGATGCGCCCGATGAAGCGGCCGATCCATTCGAGGGTGCGGGGGTCGCCCAGTTCCGGCGCGCGGCCGCCGCGGCGCGGAAACACGGCGAAGCGGTAGCCTGCATGCGCGTGCAGGGTGCGCCCGCCGATGGGCGTGGCCGGCACCACCGGGATCTCGTGTCCGGCCAGCTCGTCCACGAAGGCGTGCTCCTCGAGGATGGCCGCATCGCTCCAGCGCTCCGGACGATAGAATTTGAGCACCACCGGCAGGCCGTCTTCGAGCCCGGCCTGGTACACCCGGTTCTCATAGCTGTTCAGTGCCAGCAGGCGCCCGTCGCCGTACAGGCCGACGCTCTCGAGCGCCTCCAGTACGGTGTGCGGATCGAGGCGCGCGAACGGATGGGCTGGCGCAGGGGCCGGGGTAGCGTGGTTGTCCATCCCCACATTGTAAGCGCCGCGCCGCCCTTGCCCCAGAAATCCGTGCCCGTGGGCGGCGCAGGCGTTACACTGGCGCCTTTCCCCTCTACGCAACAAGATCATCCATGCATCTCGACGAGCCCCTCACCGATAAAGAATTCGACGAACTTGACCAGTTCCTGCTGTCCGACCGCTCCCCCGAGGATGCGATGACGATGGACACCCTGCACGGCTACCTGACCGCGATCGCGATCGGTCCGGAAACCATCATGCCGGCCGAATGGCTGCCGCGCATCTGGGGTGAGGACGGCAAGCAGGCGCCGAACTGGAAGAACCCGAAGGAAGAGCAGCGCATCATCAACCTGATCATGCGCTTCATGAACGAAGTCTTGATCACCTTCGAGGCCGCGCCCAAGGAATTCGAGCCGCTGTTCTGCGAGCACGAGATTGGCCAGGAGACCCTGATCGACGCCGAGGCCTGGTGCTGGGGTTTCTGGGAAGGCATGGAACTGCGCCCCGGCTCCTGGGACCCGGTCTGGGACTCCGAAGTGGCCGAGCTGATGCGCCCGATCTACCTGCTCGGCGCCGACGAGATCGACGAATCGGAACTGCCGGAAGTGGAAGACCCGCACAAGGCGCACAAGCTGGCGCTGGACATCGAGGCGAACATCCCGGCCATCTACCGCTACTGGCTGCCGCTGCGCAAGGGCGCCGTCGAGACCGTCAAGCACGAAGAGCCGAAGGTCGGCCGCAATGACGACTGCCCCTGCGGCAGCGGCAAGAAGTACAAGAAGTGCTGCGGCGCCGACGCTGGCTGAGCCGGCGTCGCACCTGGCAGGCGCGGCGGCTCAGGCCGCCGCGTCCATCACTCCCAGTTCCAGCCCGGCCAGCAGGTCGCCGGGCTGCACCATTCCTACCAGCTTCCCCTCCCCGTCGGTCACGAACACCAGTTTCGCGCCCGCGTGGAAGCGCGCCAGCAGTTCCGTGACCGGCGCCTGCGCGCCGACCGCCTCGAACGCCGTCTCGGCCAGCTCGCCCACGCTGGGCGCCATATCGCGTCCGAACAGCAGCGCCGTCGCGCGCCGCGCTCGCGCCGGCAGCGGCCGGCTGGCGCTGCCGCCGGCCGCGACCAGGCGCGCCATGCTCAGCACCCCGCTCAGGCGTCCGGCGTCGTCCAGTACCGGCAACGCCGGCAGCCGGTGGCGCACCAGGAGGGCGCGCGCCGCCGCCAGCGGCATGCCTGGCGCCAGGCTGGCCGGTACCGGATGGGCCAGCTCGCCACAGCAATGCCTGCGCGCCCGGCGCGCGGCCGCGCGCTGCTCGGTCTCGGCGAAGATCGAGGCCAGGTCGTCGCGGCTGACGTCGAGCGTTTCGCCGTAGCTGTCCAGCGCCGCGTCCAGGTCTTCGCTGGCAAAGCCCGCCTTTGCCTCGGGCGGGCGGACAGCGGGCTGGGCGTGCGGGTAGCGGTGCCCCGACAGCCGGTTCCAGGCCAGCGCGCCCAGCACCATCAGCACCGAGTTCAGGCCCACCGGCGCCAGCGCGAACCAGAAGCCGGCATCGTGCACCGCGGCGCCTCCCAGCACGGCGGTGACGGCCACCGCGCCGCCAGGCGGATGCAAACAGCGCAGCGAGGCCATCGCGGCGATCGCCAGCCCGCCCGCCAGCGGCGCCGCCAGCAGCGGATCGGCCGCCTGGGCACAGGCCACGCCAACCAGCGCCGACACGACATTGCCGCCGATGACGGGCCAGGGCTGGGCCAGCGGCGCCGCCGGCAGGCAGAACAGCAGCACGGCCGAGGCGGCCATCGGGGCGATCAGGAAGGGCAGCGTGCGCACGGCGGCAGCGCCCAGCACGCTGCGGCTGATGAAGGCGGTCAATAGCAGCACCAGCAGCGCGCCGAGCGCGGCCGGCAGCTGCCGGGTGAGGGAGGCAGGTCCGGCCGGGCGCAGGCGCCTCAGCCGCTCGAACAGCGACGGGAACATGGATATGCAATGCAACAAATGGAACCCGCCATTACACCACAGCCTGGAAAGGCGCGTATTCCCCCATCCCGGCGGTAAGCATTCATCAGGGCAATCATGTAGGATATGCAACGCTCCTGCCGCCCTCCCCTGCGGCAGCCAACCAACCACGAGGACCGCGATGAAGACCATCCAACAACGAACCCTGTCCACCCTGGCCGCCGCCGCCCTGGCCCTGTGCGTGGCCGCTCCCGCCCTGGCCGCCGCGCCGATGGCCAAGACTCCGGCGCCGGGCTGGTCGCGCATGATGCTGGGCCAGTTCGAAGTGACGCCGCTGTCGGACGGCACGGTCGACCTGCCGGTGGACCAGCTGCTGGCCCAGGAAGCCGGCAAGACCCGCGCCACCCTGGCCCGCGCCCACCTGAAGCCGATGCTGGAAACCTCCGACAACGCCTACCTGGTCAATACCGGCAGCAAGCTGGTCCTGATTGACGCCGGCGCCGGTTCCTTCTTCGGCCCGACCCTGGGCAAGCTGGTGGCGAACATGCAGGCCGCCGGCTACAGCCCGGAGCAGGTCGACGAGATCTACCTGACCCACTTCCACGGCGACCACGCGGGCGGCCTGGTGAAGGATGCCTCTGCCGTGTTCAGCAAGGCCATCGTGCGCGCCAACAAGCTGGAATCGGACCACTGGCTGAGCCAGGACGCGATGGCCAAGGCCAAGGACAAGGACGGCTTCAAGGCGGCCCAGGCTGCGCTCGGCCCGTATGTGAAAGCCGGCCGCTTCAAGCCCTTCGAAGGCAGCGCCGAACTGGTGCCGGGCATCCGCGCCAACCCGAGCGGCGGCCACACGCCCGGACACACCAGCTACCTGGTCGAAAGCGGCGGCCAGAAGCTGCTCGTGATAGGCGACCTCATCCACGTAGCGGCGGTGCAGATGGAAGACCCTGCAGTGACGATCTCCTTCGACAGCGACCAGAAGGCGGCGGCAGCCACCCGCAGGAAGGAATTCGATGCGGCGGCCAAGGGCGGCTACCTGGTCGGCGGAGCCCACCTGCAGTTCCCGGGCGTGGGTTACCTGCGCACGGAGGGCAAAGGGTATCGCTTCGTGCCGGTGAACTATACGCAGATGCGTTGACCTGGCGGCGCGGCGCTCAAAGGCGCGCCGCGCGCATCGTTTGCTATCAATAAGGAGAAACACATGCTTCAAATGCGGCCGAACTGCGAATGCTGCGACAAGGACCTGCCACCGGATTCGACGGAGGCCATGATCTGCTCGTTCGAATGCACCTTCTGCCGGGACTGCGTCACCGGCGTGCTGCGCAATACCTGTCCGAACTGCGGGGGCGACCTGGTTGTCCGTCCCACACGGTCGGCGGACAGGCTGCGGAACAATCCGGCGTCCACGCTGCGGGTGTTGAAGCAGCATGGCTGCAAGCAGGTAGCTTGATGCCCTGGTCAGCCGTGGCTGCAGCGGGTTGCAGGCTGGCTGACTGAATATTTCGCGGCTGTACTACCAGCTCGTCGCTGGGCACCAAGCCCGTCCACTGCTACCGCCGGCGTGCTGGCAACATCGCTTTTCCATTTCCCCAGGCATCCAGTCCCGAGAGACCGGAAACTGCCTTACGACGACTTCGCAAGAATTTGCGATTTGTCACTGCTCAATTGCACTTCCTCAACTACATTCAGCAAGCCTGACGGCTTGCTGAATGTATCACGCATGCGGTGAAGGCGGGACGCAAGCCGCTGCTGGCCGCACAACTCCACTATTTGCCTATTCCATGCCCATGGATTCCACACTCACGCTCGCAGGACATCACGCATGGCGGCTGGGTCAGGGCGGCACACCAGCCTGCCTGTCCGGTGGATGCGATAGCGGTTCCTACGCAGGTCTGGACTTGGACCTGATCCAGATTACCGCCACCGTATTCAGCGGTAGCAGCTTTTCGGCAGTCACGTTCAGGCAAGCCAGCTGGACTGGCTGCACCTTCCAGTCCTGCCGTTTCAGCGCTTGCGACTTCGACAAGCTCGCTGTCGCCAACTGCGTTTTCACAGGCTGCAGCTTTTCCCAATCGTCATTTAGCGACTCCCGTTTCAGCGGCTGCCGGTTCTGGCAGTGCAGTTGGGACGGCCTGAATTTCGACGCCGCTCACTGGCGCGACGTGGCCCTGCTGGATTGCTCTTGCACCAGGATCACCGGCGAGCGCGTGCGAGGCGAGGAAGTGGAGTTTACCGGCAGCCATTTCGAACAACTCGAATTCAACAACGCCCGCATCAACGAGTGAGCTCTCACCATGAATGAGTTGCAAGCACTGCTGGACGACCATCAGGGCACCCGACTGCTGCGCCTGTCCTTCCCGAGGCAGGACGGTCCGCCGGCCCGGCTGATGGTGAACCGCTTTCACGGCACCGAATACCTGTCGCGCGATTTCGAATTCAAGGTCGAACTGCTGAGCGACGACGCCGCGATTGCACTTGAAGCGATGCACGGCAAATTGCTGTGCGTTTCCCTCGTTCAGGCGGATGGCAGCCTGCGTCCGTTCACGGGCTACGTCGCGTCGTTCAAGTTGGTGAGGACGGACGGCGGCCTGGCCCTCTACGAAGCCGTCCTCATGCCATGGCTGGCATACACGCGCCTGCGCCGCAACAACCGTCTGTTCCATGCGCAGAGCTTGCGCGAGCAGGTACAGAGCATCTTCGCCGGCTATGGCGCTCTGCCTGCGTGGGACTGGAAAGTCACCGGCGAGCAGCCGCAGTTCACGATGGCCACGCAATGGGACGAGACGGATCACAACTACCTGTGCCGGCGCTGGGAGGCAGCCGGCTACAGCTATTGGTACGAGCATAGCGAAGAAGGCCATACGCTCAAGGTATGCGACGACACCCGCACTGCAGCGCCGATCGACGGTCCCTCGCCGGATATCCGCTTCCACGGCGACGGTGGCGCGGCCGAGGAGAACGCAATCCACCACTGGAGCGTACTGCGCCAGTGGGCCTCCGCGCAGGCCGCAGTAAGCGGCTTCGATTTCAAGCATCCGCGACCGGTACATGCCGACATCCTCACCATCAACCAGCAAGGCGATATCCCACAGCTGGAAGTGCACCGGTACGCGGGGCATTACGGTTTCCGGCACCAGGCAGGCGCCGACCAGCTTGCGCGCCTGCACATGGAAGAAATCGAGGCCCGCGGCAAGCTGTATCAAGCGCAGGGCAACAACCGGCGCGCCGCTGCCGGCAGGTGGTTCAGGCTGCTCGACCATTTCAGCGAGCGCGAGGATGATGCATTCCTCATCCTGGAAGTGCATCACGACGCCAGCAACAATTACCTCCAAGGCCGGAACACAGTTGCCGAGTACAGTAACCGGCTGCTCTGCCAGAGCAAGGCCCTGCCCTGGCGGCCGGGAAGAGGCTTCAACAGCACGGATACCAGGCTGCTGGCCCTGCAGACAGCCACCGTGGTTGGCCCGGAAGGCCAGGGTAGCTTGCACGTGGACCAGTACGGGCGCATCCGGGTCAAGTTCCACTGGGACCGGGACGAAAGCGGCAGCTGTTGGATACGGGTAGGCAGCAACTGGGCCGGTGCAGAAAAGGGCTTGGCCAGCCATCCGCGGGTGGGCTCCGAAGTGATCGTGCAATGGCTCGACGGTAACCCCGACCACCCGATCGTCACTGGCTCGGTCTACAACCAGAGCTATATGCCGCCGTGGAAGCTGCCCGATCAGCGGGCGTTGACGGGCTTCCGAAGCCGGGAGCTGACAGCCAGCGGCGGCAACACCCCGGCTGGGCGCAGCAACCATCTGGTGCTCGATGACACACAGGGACAGATCCAGGCTCAGCTCAAGAGCGACCACCTGGCCAGCCAGCTCAGCCTCGGCCACATCAGCCGCATCGAAGACAATGCCGGACGCAAGGATGCACGCGGCCAGGGTTTCGAACTGCGTACCGACGGCCACGGCGTCGTGCGAGCCCAGGGTGGTCTCCTGCTCAGCACGGAAGAACGGCCGAACGCCCGCGCCCACATCACCGACATGGCCGAGACGGTAGCCCGCATGGTCCATGGCCAGGAGTTGCACGACAGCCTGTCGCAGGCTGCGCAGCAGGCGCGGGCGCACCAGGCGGGCGACCAGGACCTGGTCGCCGCCGCGCTGCAGGAACAGGTCGAGGCCGTCAAGGGCCAGGGTGGCGATCCCACGCAAGGAGAATTCCCGGAATTCCAGGCTCCGCACCTGCTCCTGGCCAGCCCCGCCGGCATCGAAACGACCACCCAGGGCTCCACCCACCTGATGAGCGTGGAACACACCGCCTTGACCAGCGGCGGCCATGCCAGCCTGAGCGCAGGCAAAAGTCTGCTCGTCAGCGTACGGGAAGCCGTGCGCATGTTCGCCTACAAGGCCGGCATGAAGCTGGTGGCAGCCAGCGCCGACATCGACATCACCGCGCTGAAGGACAGCGTCAACATCCTGGCCAAGCTGAACATCACCCATACCGCCAACCGGATCACGATCACGGCGAAAGAAGAAGTCGTGATCAACGGCGGCACGAGCTTCAGCCGCTGGAATGCCTCAGGGATTTTCCACGGAACCAAAGGCATCTGGCGCGAGCATGCGGCGCGCCACAGTCTGGTACCGGGCAGCAGCGAAGGCACGCCGCCCCTGCCGCAGACAACGCAGTTGCCGCCGGGGCAGCTTGACCTGTACCACCAATACGTCAATCAGGACGGCGGCCGGAGGGAAGGCATCCGGCAAGGCGACTACACCGTCGTTGATGCCGAGGGCGGGGTCCATCGGGGCGTCCTCGACGCCACCGGTTTTGCCAGTGTGCGCGGCCTGCCGATGGGGATGGCCACCGTCAGCTATGGCAAGGACCCGCGCGATCCCTGGGACGAAGCTAGCTACTTCGGGCAGGCCACCGCATGGCCGAGCCAGGTACTGGGAGGGCCGGCCGCGAGCACGACAGCGCCTCTCAATCGGGCAGCGGCGTTCGTGCCGCCGAAAGTGCAGCTGCCGCCGGGTCTCCAGGGGACAGTTGGCGGGCTCAAAGGCGTCGCCGGCAGCCTGCAAGGTGCTGCCGGCAAGCTGGACGCCAGTGCACAAGCCGCGGGACAAGCGGCAAGTGCAGCCCAGGCGCTGGGGAAAGGCGGCGCGCAAGCCCTGCTGGCTCCGCTTGGGCGAGCGGCCCTCGCCCAGGTCGCAGGCAAGCTCCCAGGTGCGGCGGCGATAGTCGGCGATGGCGCGTCCCGTGTCGCCAGTCCTGCTGCTGCGTCCACCCTCGGTTTGCCCGGCGCGCTGCCGCGCATCGACGCGCAAGTCCCGCCCTCGTTCCTGAAAAAATCCATTATCTAGCAAGCCGCCATGACCGAGCCCACCCAAGCCCCATCCAAGCCTGCTGAACGCGCACCTGAAGTTGCGGTCGCGCCACTTAACACGATCGATCAGCAGGACATCAATGCTGGTGCCGCCGCCTTCGACAAATGGCTGCGCAAGATCAGCAATGACTACGTGACGCTGGAGCGCCTAAGTACGGTAGCCGGCAGCCTGCCAGTGATCGGCAACATCATGGCCCTGATCGACGCCATCATGGATATCGTGGAGATCATCCAGAAAAGCCTTAACAAGAGTGCCAAGGAAATCGATTTCTTGCAGTGGGTTAGCCTGGGCATCAACCTGATCGGCGTGATTCCGGTGCCGCCAGCGATGGGCGCGGCGCGCATGAGCCTGCGGCCGGCGCTGCATCTGGTAAGGCAAAAGCTGGCACTGGGTGTCAAGGATCTCGGCAGCGCCCTTGTCGAGGTGCTGATCGTACACCTGAATGCCACGCTGGCTGGAGAAATCGAAACGTTCGTCGACAGCGCGATGGGCAAGCTGGCTGGCATCCTCGACGAGTGCGCCAATACTGCCGACGGCATTGCCGACGATCTGATCAAGATCCTCAATCGCTGCATCGGACGGGAGCCTCTGTTCGAGGTGGCAGCCATGGCGGAAGTCGAAGACAGGCTGCACGATCCCAAGGTGACCAGCAGCTGGCGCCGCATGCTTGGCGCTCTTGGCCAGCAGTACAAAAGAGCTGCGAACTACGCTGTCGCAGTGGCGGCGAGCCATCTGCCGGAAAGCGCCATTGCGGGGGTAACAGGCATCATCAAGCACCTTACCGCCTTCAAACCAGCCTTGCGTAACAAGCTCGCTGCCTTGGCTGACGCTCAGAAGCCGATGAGCATCCAGTGGATACTGATGCGCTTGCGGGATGCGGTCGTCAAACACAAGCGGCGGCATGCAACCTTGGTCCCCTCGGCCAAGGGCGCGGAGCACAAGAAGAACAAGCCAGGCCACGAACTGGGCGCTACCAGTCGGCAGCAGCCAGCCATGGGCGACGCCAACGCCTGCAAACTGTGCCCAGCCAAAGGCGGCACAGCGCACTCGATCAGCTTTGCCACAGGCGCCGAGACGTTCACCCATATCGATTTCGTCCTAGATGCGCCCCTTCCCATCGAATGGGGCAGGACGTACCGCAGCCAGCTGAGCGCCTATGACCATGGCATGCTCGGCGCACGCTGGCTCACCCCGTATACCACCCGCATCGACGTGCTCGGCCAAGGCAAGCCTGCCGCCCTGCTCTACCACGCCGCCGACGGCCGCAGCCACCGCTACCCCTACCTTGGCATCGGCGAGCGGCATCACGATCCGGTCGAACAAATCACGCTGACCCGCATGAGCCCCACCCTGCTCACACTCGACTTCGGCAAGCCGCTGCCGGAAGGCGAATCCAGTTCCTGGCGTGAAACCTACGAGCTGGTCGATACCGTGCGTGCCAAGGTAGCCGAGTTGGGTAAGGAGCATTTCCGGTTGATCGCACTGCATGCCCGCGATGGCGCCGCCCTCGGGCTGCGCTACGACCACACCGTTGTCACTGGTCCCTACGCGGGCGAAGCGGTGCTCAGCGACATCGTCAGCAAGCAGGGGGAGACCATCGTGGCCCACGCCGGTACGCAAGTCGACCCCGACAGTGGCCGCATCCTCGCGCTATGGGAGATCAAGGACGGCCAGCTGCGGCGCCAGCTAGCTGCCTACGATTACGACGGGCACGGCGACCTGGTCCGTGCCCAGGATGAAAACGGCGCCGCCTGGCAGTACCAGTACGACCGCCACCTGATCACCCGCTACTCCGACCGTACCGGGCGCGGCATGAATCTCGCGTATGACACCAGTATCGACAGCGGACCTCACGCCAAGGCGATCCGTGAATGGGCGGACGACGGCAGCGGCGACACCCGGCTTGAATGGGACAGGAACATCCGCCTGACCTATGTACTTGATGCGCTCGGCCACGAGACCCGATACTACTACGACATCGCCGGCTATACCTACCGGGTCGTCTACCCAGACGGGAGCGAGGAATGGCTGTTCCGCGACGCGGCCAAGAACGTCGTCCGCCACATTCACCTCGACGGCAGCAGCGAGCATTTCCGTTACGACGCCCATGGCAACCTGCTGACCCACACGCGCGCTGACGACAGCGAACTCCACTTCGAATACGACAGCCAGCACCGCGTCACCGGCATCCGCGATGGAGAAGGCGGCGTGTGGAAGCGCGACTACGATGCACAGGGCCGCCTGGTCGAGGAAACTGACCCGCGCGGCAACAAGACCCAGTACGCGTACGACAAGGCTGGCCGGCCGGTCGAAATCACTGATGCCAAGGGCGGCGTCAAGAAACTCGTCTATACCCCGGACGGCCAGCTTGCCAGCTACACCGACTGTTCCGGACACAGCAGCCGGTGGGAGTACGACGACCGCAAGCGCCTCGTCAAGAACATCGACGCCGCCGGCAACGTGACCCGCTACCGCTATACCCCGCTCAGTGCCGAAACGCTGATCCAGGCGCATGGCGAGGGGACCGGAAGCGGCAATCATCCTGGCCAACTGGAAGCCGTCGTCTACCCCGACGGTAGCGAGGAACAACTACGCCATGATGCGGAGGGCCGGCTGCTTGCGCACACCGATGCCTTGCAACGTACTACAGCCTACCGCTATACCACGGCCGGAATGATCGCGAAACGCATCGACGCGCTGGGGCACAGCCTACAATACCAGTGGGACGCGCTGGGCCGCTTGAACGCGCTGGAAAATGAAAACGGCAGCGTGTATCGCTTTCAGTACGACCCGATCGGACGGCTGCTCCAGGAACAGGGCTTCGACGGCAAGACCACCGAGTACCATTATGACGAATCCAGCGGTGTGCTTGCTGAAATCGTCGAAGCCGGCGTGATCACCCGGCTTGACTTCGACGCGATGGACCGACTCGTGCAACGCCGGGCCGCAGTCCCTGGCGGACAGGAACAAGTCGAAACCTTCGCCTACAACGCCAACGGTCAGCTGGCAGAAGCAAAAAACGAACACGCCAGTCTGCAATGGTTCTACGACGCAGCCGGGAACCTGGTGCGCGAACATCAGCACTACCAGGGGCCGTTCTTTCCCGACAAGCGCACCGCGGTTTGGCACCACCGCTACGATGAGCTCAACCAACGCACCGGCACCATTCGTCCGGATGGCCATCGCATCGAATGGCTGACCTACGGAGCTGGCCACGTACACGGCTTGCTGCTCGACGGACAAGAGCTCGTGTCCTTCGAGCACGATGCGTTGTATCAGGAAATTGGGCGTACCCAGGCGAACGGCATACGCCAGACGATGAAGTATGACCGGGCCGGTCGCTTGATCGAGCAGCAGCTCGGTGCCCCTGCACAGGAAGGCCAGAAAGATTGGGATTCGCCCCCCAACATGTACCGTCCAGACGTTCAAGTCGGCATGCAAGCCGCGATCCTGCGGCGCTACCGGTACGACCCGTCAGGCCAGCTCACCAGTCTCGAAGACAGCCGGCGCGGACGCCTCGAATATCGCTATGACCCAGTGGGACGGCTGCTGGCCGCAAACACCGCGTTGGGTCGTGAAACCTTTGCCTTCGATCCAGCCAGCAACATCGAGGCAGCCGATATCGCGGAGCACGATCGCATTGCCCATCGTGTCCCGTTACCGAAATTGCTAGACAACCTACTCAAGGAATATGCCGGCGTCCGCTACCGCTACGACGAACGCGGCAACCTCGTGGAACGTACCCAGGACGGCCTTCGGTCTGAATATGAATGGGATGCGTTCAATCGAATGACCCGTGCCACAACCTGGCATAGCGGCACCACCTTTGCCTACGATCCGCTAGGGCGGCGCATTGCCAAGCATAGCGGGACGATAGATGGCACTGTCGTTCGGGAGACGGACCGAACCATGTACGGCTGGGACGGCGACACTTTGGCATTCGAAAGTATCGAGCACCGGGGACTCGTGGCAGGTGAACGGCTAGTGCATTATATATACGAGCGCGACACGTTTGTACCGCTGTTGCAGGCCACTCGAAGCGACGCGCTTCGAGTAGTATCCGTCAACAATGTCAAAGCGCTAATGACTGGAAACGATGGCAAGTACAATATTGCACTTGATCCGGCGTGGGATGGTGAATACCAGCAGGAAGCG
This sequence comes from Massilia sp. MS-15, assembly GCF_020176695.1. Lineage (GTDB taxonomy): Bacteria > Pseudomonadota > Gammaproteobacteria > Burkholderiales > Burkholderiaceae_D > Telluria > Telluria hydrophila. Next base: position 34,652 of record NZ_JAIWIA010000048.1, read on the forward strand.
GA
>NZ_JAIWIA010000049.1 GCF_020176695.1 Massilia sp. MS-15
CCATACATACGGTATACCGACGCTCGTCCAAATAGCGTTGGGGTGCGGTTGCGGTTATGACAACTGTCTTGTGATCCGGCTCCGGCGCACCCCACATCATGCCCGTGGTCGCATTGCCGTCATCCGCCTCGGCGTCCATGAGCCTCGCCACGTCTCCGCTGATCCTGGAGGAACACACATTGAACAAGCCCCGTACACCGGCTGGTCTTGTCGGAATACGGGTGCCGGATGTCACCCCCAGGTGTCCCCCGATGGCGTTGAACGATCCATGGAAATTGGGATCACCTTCCGCCAGACCTGCCAAGCGTACGTGATGCCAGAACATCGCTGACTCATAATCTGCCGGATCGTTCTGGCTGGTCCAATTGCCGTTTCCATCAATCAGGGCATTGCCTCCTTCATAGATCGAGGAACCTTTGTTGCGCGGGCTCCAGGTATCGGTTGCGCCGGCAATGTGGACTGATGCGAATTCGTCGTCTCCGGGGATGGCGCGATACCGGGTCCGGTAGACATAGAGCATTTCTTGAACTTCTCTCATTTCCGCAACGAGCTTTTTTGCGGTGGACATGGAAATCATATAGTTCCCGGAAATTGCCCCCAAAATCAGGATTGAGGCGACGAACAACACGATGACGATTTCCAGAATCGTATGTCCTGTTTGTCTGTTCATTGCATGTCCACCTTTCATCCGCTCAGTCGGTATGCTTCCGGCGTTGCCGCCCTCGAAAACATAGGGGAATGGCATCGCAGCCATTCCCACCAGATGTGCAAGCCAGTTATTGAGCCAGGCACACCGTATACTTGTTGGCGTCGACGTATTCGGCCGCATTCGCGGCATTGGTCGTCGTCACGGGGCTGGTGCCTTCGAGAGCGCCGAAGAACTGGCCCTTGTCGGAGACGCCATCGTCCAGCATGATGTCCAGCGCACGTGCGGTCTTGCCGGGAATTGCGCTGGAACACACGTAGTAGCTGGCGCTGATTCCGTCCGGGGTTTTCGGGCGGTCGGCATTGGAGGTGACGCCGAGTTTGCCGCCGACGGCATTCGTCGCCGTGCCCGAAGCAGCGCTGCCGCTTGCCAGCCCTGCCAGGCGGACATGCTGCCAGAAGAGGGTGGTTTCATTGGTGGCGGCGACGGCATCCGCGCCGACCCAGGTGCCGCTGTCGATCGAGCCGTTACCGCCATTGGTGGTGGATTTCACGGCGCCTTTCTGGTTGGTGTCGGCTTTCGGATCGTCGCCCGGGATGGCGCGGTACAGGTCACGGTATCCATTGACCATCGTGGAAATACTGCGCATCTCGTTTGCCAGCGATTTGACCGTGCCGTTTTCGATCAGGGCCTGGCCTTTGAGTACGCCGCCGATCAGCAGGCCAATAATGACCAGCACAATCGCGATTTCGACCAGGGTAAAGCCCGTCTGTTTTTGCGTTACGTGTTTCATTTTGTCTTCCTTCCAGAGATTGAGCGATTGAATGACATGAAGCGGCGTGCAACTGAAACCAAGGCCTCCCTTTAAAATCGTGTCTATAGGCAATACTCATTGTCGTAGGAAAAGATTACCATCCATAATTAAACGCGCAAGATGTCTAATTTATTTACGTTGGTGTTTGCGTTATCTGTTTGTCGCAGGGATGATTCAAATCT
>NZ_JAIWIA010000005.1 GCF_020176695.1 Massilia sp. MS-15
CAAATTCCTATTTTAATGTTGAAGATGCAAAAGAGGCCACACAATTGGATGTTCATCAAATCAGCTTGAAGCGGCCCTCATGGGCCTGTGTGGTCCGCCTGACATGCATCACTTTCATCACATTAGCATGTGCGGGCAGCGCAACCGCGGCGACATCCGACCCCCTGCCAGGAAGTGTGAGCCGTATCAAGCCTTCGGTCGTCGGAGTTGGGACGCACCTCAAGACGCGGCAACCTGCGACGGTGTTCGTTGGTACTGGTTTTGTCGTTGGGGATGGCTTGAGCGTGATCACGAATGCCCATGTCATCCCGGAACGGCTCGACGCCGCGCGCATGGAGCAGATCGGGATCGTCGTCAGCACCGGACCCGAGAGCTTCACCTTCCGTCCCGCACGCCTGGCTGGGCTGGACCGCGAACACGACCTGGCGCATCTGCGCCTGGCCGGACCGCCATTGCCGGCCCTCGCACTCGACGAGGACGATACGGTAGCCGAGGGCCAGCTGCTTGCCTTCACCGGCTACCCGCTTGGCATGCGCCTGGGCCTGCACGCCGCGACCCACCGCGCCACACTCGCGGCGATCGCCCCGGCCGTGCGCCCATCGGCCAGTTCGCGCCAGCTCGATCCGCGCGCCATCAACCAACTCCAGCGCGATGCCTTCGGCATCTTCCAGCTGGACGGCACCGCCTACCCGGGTAACAGCGGCAGCCCCCTGTATCGGCCGGAGGATGGGGCGGTGGTTGGCGTCATCAATATGGTCTTCCTCAAGGGATTGAAGGAGAGCGCCGTCAGCAATCCGAGCGGGATCACCTATGCGATTCCGGTGCGTTATGTGCGTAGTCTGTTGCAAAGAAGCCCATAGTATTTCAACGGTGCACGAGGTTGCCGAAGTGCTATGATATAAAGATAGGCTCGATAATGTAGTAGCCAGCAGTGGCCGGAAAACGGGCCGCCGCCAGCTAAAACCAGGGGACTTTGAAGTGAGCTCGAAAACCATGCACAAGATCAAGCGGACAGCCCAGGCTGTCGCCGTCGGTTGCCTGTTCGCACTAGGCGGCTGCGCTACCCCACCTTCGCCGGTCGTCGACACGGCGGCCGTCAATCCGGAATACCTGATCGGACCGGGCGACAGCATCAACATCATCGTATGGCGTAATCCGGAAGTGTCGATGGCGGTACCGGTGCGCCCCGATGGCAAGATCACCACGCCGCTGGTCGAAGACCTGCCGGCTGCGGGCAAGACCTCGACCCAGCTGGCGCGCGATATCGAAGCCGCGCTCGCCAAATTCATCCAGCAGCCAGTGGTGACTGTCGTGGTGTCGAATTTTGTCGGCAACTACAGCGAGCAGATCCGGGTCATCGGACAGGCGGCACGTCCGCAGGCGCTGCCCTACCGTAAAGACATGTCCTTGATGGATGTGCTGATTGCCGTGGGCGGCGTGACCGAATTCGCAGCCGGCAATCGCGCCAGCATCATCCGGACGGTGGACGGCAAGCAGCAGAAGATGCAGGTGCGCCTCGACGACCTGATCAAGGATGGCGACATCTCCGCCAACCTGTCCATGCGTCCTGGCGACGTCTTGGTGATTCCAGAGAGTTTTTTCTAAGCGCTAAGCTTTTTTACTGAGCATAGCAAGCGGCTGGACCGGGCATCTTCGTGGATGCCTGGCCAGCCGTTTTCTGTTTGGTCCGAGTGGTCCGAAACGGCAGCCTGCGGCAAGCGCGCATAAAGACAAATGGCCGGTACCCTTGCGGGTACCGGCCATTTGCCGGTGACCTGCCTTCCGCACCGGGCGGAAGGCTGCGGTCGCTTACTTGGCAGCGCGGCGGCGGCGCAGGCCAGCCAGGCCGGCGAAGCCCAGGCCCAGCAGGGCCAGCGAACCAGGTTCCGGCACCTTGGCCATCACGTCGCCGCTGGCGTCAACGGTCCAGCCGGCGGCTGCCGATTGGCCGGTCTGGCCGTAGGTGACCTTCAGGAACATGTCGTGTGCCATGTTGTTCGGGTCAAACTGCATGTTGGTGTCGAACATGCGGGCCCACGAGCCACCGGTCACGTCCAGGTAAGCCTGGCTGCCGCCGGAAATGGTGTTGTTGGCGTAGGAAGTGGTATAGGTGTACTCAGGGAAGCCACCCAGCACGCCCTGGCCAAACACGGCCGACAGGGCCAGGGTGCCGCCAACATTGGTAATGCCCTGGTAGCCTTGATCGCCGATGCGGCCGCCCGGACCGAAGGAGCTGTTGTAGTTCTGGCCGGTCAGGTACATGTTCAGCCAGCCGCCGGTGCCCAGCGCCAGGGTCTGCGGCGTGAGGGAGCCGGTGACTTCGACATAGGTATCGCGGATGCCGCCGAACATGCCGGTCATGTACTCACCGTTCTGGCCGGCGGTAAAGATCAGGCTGCCATCGGACACGCGGCTGATACTTTGGACCGAGAAAATACCCCAGGTATCTTCGCCAGGCTGGCTGTTCGGCGCCTGCTCGATGCCGGGCACGGCGTTGCAGGCAGCGACGCTGGTGCACTTCACGCCACTGGTGTCGCCGTAGCGAATGGTGCCGGCGTCAAAGGCGTTGATGGTGATTTTCAGGTCACCGGCAACCAGGGTCACTGCGCTGGCTGGAGCGGACAGGCCTGCGGCCAGGGCGACACCAGCGACGATTCCCGAGATTTTCTTCATGTTCATTTGATCATTCCTCACAAGTTGTTGACAGGACTCCGACACCTAGGTCTATAGCAGGAGTCGTGCCAGCTCTAGAGGAAGAGCGCTAAGTTATTGATCTTATTTCACATTCTCATTAGCAATATTGAAATTGTGTCTTTCATATCTTCAACATGTAAGGCTTACCGACAGTGAGATAGCGCACACAAGCATCGCGTTTCAAGGGAAATTGCACTACGATACCTGCACGTTCACCGACCGAGACTTGCCAATGACCACTTTCAATTACGACACGTTTGTTACGCGAAACAAGGGCTATATTGCCGCCGACACCCAAAACAAAGTAAGCAACGCACGTCTCCTGTTGGCCGGTTGCGGGCTGGGCAGTAGCACGGCGATCTGCGCTGCCCGTACCGGCTTCCAGCATTTCGTGCTCATCGATGGCGATACTGTCGATGCCCACAATCTGAACCGGCAGTTCTTCGATTTCGACGACATCGGCAAGCCGAAGGTGGAGGCGCTCAAGAAGCAGATCCTGCGCATCAACCCGGAGGCGATGGTGGAGACCCATGTCGCCATGCTCGACAAGGACAATGCCGCCAGCCTGGTCGGCAGCGTCGACCTGATCTTCGACACCATCGATTTCGTGGACCTGGAGGCGGTGCTGGCCCTGCATGGCAATGCGGCTGCCCAGGGCAAGCCCATTTTCACGGCCATGAACATCGGTTTTGGCGCAGGCGTGATGTATTTCCCGCCGGGTGGCGGCAATTCCTTGCCGGCCATCCTGCAACGCGACGTGGAAGCGGCCGCCGCTGAAGGCAATCTCAGCTATACGGCAGTGTTCCAGCGTGTGATGGGGCGTATCGGCGCCCACCTGGACCGCCAGGTCATGGAAGAGGTGGCCAAGGCCCTGACGATCATGGAAGACGGCACCGCCTGCCCGGCCTCACAGATCGCCGTCGGCAGCTTCTCGGTGGCGGCACTGGCAATGGCGATGATGCACGACATGCTGGCGGGAATGGAGGTGCCGGCGGCGCCGCAGATGGTGATCCACAGCTTCCGCAATCACGTGACGAAGATGGTCAATATCGCTAGTTGAGATCGACCGGTACCTTGCCCAGTTCCCGCTTGCGCACTACATGCAGGCGGGACGGGTGGCTGTGTTCGACCACGGGCGGCTTCTCGTTGAACCAGGCTGCCAGGGTCGGGTTGCTCTGATTGAGCTTGCGGCTCAGGTCATGCAGGTCGAGCACGTAGGGCGTGACCGCACCATAGTAATTCGCTTCCGGGCCGATCGCCATGAAGCGGAAACCCATTTTCTTCAGGGCGTGCGCGAGCGAGCGTTCCATTGCGGCGTACCAGAAGCGGATGCCGTGCGACTGGCTGTGCCGGAACATTTCACGGTACATCCCCAGCAGCAGCATCGGTGAGCTGCGGTCGCGCCGGTCGACCGCCGGGTCGAAGGGGGGCGGCGCTTCGCTGTGGCCCATGAGGCCGGGAATGCCCAGCACGCTGTCGGCACGCCGGCGCCGGTGGGTCTTCTTGACCACCAGGCGCGAAATCTCGGCCGACTGCCCACGGTCGGGCATGTCGAAATCGCTGAAGACTTCGCAGTGCAGTTCGAAAGGGTAGGGCTTGGGTGCCTGCGGCTGGACCAGGCGCACGGCACCGACCAGCTTTTCATCCATGGTAAAGGCGGCGAAGTGGGTGGAGACGTCGTCGTAGTCGTCGAACTCCATGCCGTCCACGGACTGTTCGGGCTGAAGAAAGGCGCACTCCAGGCAATATACCTGGTGCCTCAGCCTGAAGATATCACCCGGCACGGCACTGCTGTTGCCGCCGCGGTAGGCCCGGAAGATCTTGCGGTTGACGTGGTCGACTGTTTCCTGGTGTGCCCCGAACTCTACGCGGGACAGGAAGGCGTCTGGATCGACGCGTGCTTTTCCATTGTCCATCAGTAATTTCGTCCAGTGTTGGACCCCGTTATTTTTTCCTGAAGCGGCCCTCCACATAGCTGGCGACCATGGTCTTGGCCATGATCCAGAATGGAATCGGTTCGTCGTTGAACCAGGCTGCAAGGAACTTGTTTTCTAATCGTAAACGCTCGAGCAATTCATCGAGGTCCGCCATGTGGGGAGTGACTGGACCGTAGTAATCGACCTGCGGTCCGATCGGTACAAACCTGAACCCCATCTTGTCGAGCGAGCGTGCCAAGGACCTTTCCATCGCGGCATACCAGTAGCGGATACCGTTCTGGCGGCTGTGGCGGTACATCTCACGGTACATGCCGAGCAATAATAGCGGACTATTGCCGCGCTTGTCGCGCCGCACGGTTGAACGCGGCTTGATCGTCTTCGTGCTGCCTTTTTCCACGAAGTCCTTCGAAATACCCTCCATCGAGTCACCACGACGCCGCCGGTAGGTCTTCTTGACCACCAGGCGCGAGATTTCGGCGGCATGGTCCCGGGGAGGATAGTCAAACCCCGGGAAAGGCGCGCAGTGCGTCTCGAAGGGATAGGGCTGACCAGGGTGCGGCTGGACCAGGCGCACCGTGCCGATCATGTCCTTGTCGAGGGTGTAGGCGGCAAAATGGGTGGCGCAGTCGTCATAGGCGTCCGTTTCCTGTCCATCCACGAATTCAGTTGCATCGAGATAATGTCGCTCTAGGCAATACACGTCATACCGTAATTTGTAGATCTGCCTGAGTACCTCGGATTCCATATTTCCCTTCAATACCTTCTGAAAGTAGAAATAGGGAATCAGCACATCCCGCTTGCCCTGCAATTGCGCGGCAAGCCGTGTGAAGAAACCAGCTGGCATGGGGTCGTAGTCTTGTTGGGTAACAGTGGTCATGGTCAGCTACCAGGGCAGCCGTGGCGGGAAGGCGGCGGCCAAGGCCGCCGCCACAAGACTTACAGCTGGCCCATCAAGGCCTTGGCTTCTTCCATGGAGGCGAAAGGCTTGCCCGAAGCGAGGCTCTTTTCAAGCTCCTTGCGCGCATTCGCCTTGTCGCCAGCCTTGGCCAGCCCGGCCGCCAGGTGGAAGCGGATGTCCTGTGCATCCGGCGCGCTGGCGATCGCCTTGCGCAGCAACTCCACGCCGCGCGCGGTTTCTCCCTTCTCCACCAGGATCCAGCCCAGCGTATCCATGACGGCCGGATTGTCGCTCGCCAGCTTGTAAGCCCGCTCGGCGGTCGGCAGGGCGCGCGCATCCTTTTCCTGCTGGTAGGCCCAGGCCAGGTTGTTGAGCGCGGCGGCATTGTCGGGGCTGGCCTTGAGCATGCCTTCCAGGCTGCCGATGGCCTGCTTGAACTGGCGCTTGGCGAGGTAGCTGTCCGCGACGAGCATGCCGACCATCTGGTCGTTCGGGTTGGCCGCATGGTACTTCGCCAGGCGCGCCTGGGCTTCTGCTTCCTTGCCGCTCTGCTTCAGGATTTCGCTGATCTTGATCAGGTGCACCGGTGCCTTGCTCAGGGCATAGGCTTTTTCATAGGCCGCCAGGGCCGGCTCCGTCTTCTTCTGGGCCAGCAGTATTTCCGCCTCCATCTGGAAGCCGAGATGCGATTTCGGCTCATCCTTCTGCAGCTGACGGGCAAGCGCCATGGCTTCGTCCGGTTTACCGGCACGCATCGCCAGTTCGACCTGGGCCAGGCGCGCCTGCACGAACTTCGGATCGAGCGCCAGCGCGCGTTTCAGGTTTTCACTCGCGGCTGCATCATTTTTGGTCAGCATGTTGGCCGCGGCCAGGCGCATCTGCACCATGGGCGACTTCGGCAACACGGCAGCCAGTTTGCCGTAGGATTCACGGGCGCCGGTATAGTCCTTGGTGGCAATCTGCGCCTGGCCCATCAGGTCCAGCAATTCCGGGCTGGATGGATTCACGGCGATCATCTTGCGCGCCAGGGCGAGGGCCTTGTCGGCCTGCTTGTTACGCAGGTAGTGCACGCCGAGGTTGGCGGCCGGGCCGACGGCTTCCGGATTCTCCGACTGCGCTTTTTCCAGCCAGGTGGTCGCGCCTTGCGGACGGCCAGCCTGCAGTTCCAGCGCCGCCAGCGCGCTCATCGCATCGATGTTCTTCTTGTCCTTCGCCAGCATGGCCTCGAAGCGCTTCTTTGCCGCGGCAGGATTCTTCTCTGCCAGGTCGAGTCGCGCGAGGTTCGCCACGGCGGGGAAGAAGGTCGGGTTCAGCGCCACGGCCTTTTCGAAGCTGGCGCGTGCGTTCTTGATGTCCTTCTTGCCGAGGTAGACGCCACCCTTCACGTTCTGCACGGCCGGGTTGTTCGGCTGGGCTTTCTCGAGCGACTGGACGGCGGCCAGCGCCTTGTCGAACTGGCCGCGACGCATTTCCGCCTGGACCAGGGCAAAGCCGGCATCGGCGGATTTCGGATCGAGCGTGGCGGCCTGTTCCAGCTCGCCGATCGCCTTGTCCATGTTGCCCTGGGCCATTTGCGACAGGCCGAGCGAGGTGCGGATGCTGGCCGCGCCCGGGGCCAGCGCACTGGCCTGCTCCAGGTAGGCCGAGGCCTTGGCGAAGTCGCGCGACTGCAGGTAGGACTGGCCCGTCAGCGCCAGCAGTTGCGGGTCCTTGGTATCCTTCATCGCGGGCGCCAGCACGGCGGCTGCATCGTCCGGCTGGTTCGACTTCAGCAGCACCTGGGCCAGCAGCTTGCGGGCATAGATATTGTTCGGCGCCGCTTCCAGGTACTTGCGCAGGTGCTGTTCGGCCTGCTTGTTGCCGCCCAGGTTCATTTCGACCGCGCCTGCCAACAGCAGACTCGGCAGGTGTCCGGGAGCGACCTTCAGGATCTTCTGCAACAGGTCCCGCGCATCGCCATGCTTGCCTTCCGTGTAGTTGAGCAAGGCCTGGGCATAGGTGACGTTCAGGTCGCCACCCCAGTTTTTCTTGGCAGCGTCGAGTTCGGTCTTGGCGGCGGCAAGATTCTTGTCGCCGATGTGGATATAGGCTTTTTCAACATGGGCGCTGCGATGGCCGGGATTGATCGCCAGTGTCTTGTCATAGGCGGCCAGGGCTTCCTTCGGCTTGCCGACGCTGCGCAACATATTGCCCTTCATCATCCACACTTCCGCATTGTTCGGATCGCGGGTGGACGCTTCGTCCATCAGGCGTTCGGCGCCAGCCAGGTCATTGCTGAGAATCGCATGGCGCGCCATGCCGACCAGGGCGTCGCCGGAATTCTGGTTGATCGCCAGCGCGGCTTCATAGGCTTCCTTGGCCTTGTCGCGTTCGCCCAGGCCGAGGAAGGCATCGCCGCGGCGGGACAGCAGTTCGGCCGAGCCCTTGGCTTTCTCGGGCGTGATTTCGTCGATGAGTTCCTGGAATTTCGCTTGCATCATCATCGACTGGGCCAGCTTTGGCAGGGTCTTGTCGGCAGCGGCACCGAGACTGAGCGCCTTGCGGAGCTCCTTGTCCGCGGAAAGTGCGTCACCGAGCGCCAGATGCAGGGTGCCCAGTCGCAGGCGCGCCTCGGCGTTATCCGGGTTCTGGGCGACGGCGTTCTTGAGCTGGATCAGTGCTGCTTTGCGGTCGCCTTTTTTTTCATATTGCTGTGCTTCCGCAATCAGTTCTTCCGCACTCTGCGAGCGGCTGCAGCCGGCCATGCCTGCACTGAGCAGGATGGCACTGGAAACGATGGCAACAGCAAGTTGTTTCTTGGTTAGAGTAACCGGCATTGTCTTTCCCTTTGATGAAGGCGCTTGCGTATAGATTAATTTTGGGTGCAAGCGAAGTTGCCCCACTGTTAATAATACTCTAAGGGATACGCTGGAAACCCCCTCTGCTGAACCGTACGCGCAAATTGCTTTTCTCTGTTGCTATTGTGCGAGCGGAAGCATGCAAAGTGTTGATTTGGGGAAAGATAACAGCTGTTGGCGGCGATTTGCAGCCACCAGGCAGCGGGATCAGGATTTGCGCAGGCGGCTGAGCAGGGCTTCGACGTTGTCGCCGACCGGCAAGCCGTGGCGCCGCAGCAGCTGCACATGCAGCACCAGATTCTCGAGGACCAGTTTGGCCGAGACGGCCAGCAGGGTCATCAACCGGTCTTCGGTACTGAAGTTTTCCATGGCGCCCGCCATTTCGCACAGGTGGGTAGCGACCAGCTCGCGCAGCGCATCTTCAGGGAAGGGCAGGTCGGCGAAGTCGATCGGGTCTTCCTGCTCGACTTCCCGCATCAGGGCGGTAAGTTGGTGGGGCTGGATGGGCATGCATGGACTCCATGGGCATCGGCGCCCTTATTCTAGGGCAGCGATGCACAGGATGGCCACGGGATTGGACAGGGCAAGCGCAGGAACCCGGTCCCGGGAAAAACCACGCCGCCCGCGCAATGAATGGACGCGGGCGGCGCTGGACTTACATATTGCGGCGATACTGCCCGCCGACCTCGAACAGCGCGGTCGTGATCTGGCCCAGCGAGCAGACACGCACGGCGTCCATCAGCCTGGCGAACACGTTCTCGTTGTCGATCGCCGCCTGCTGCAAGGCAGCCAGCGCGGCCGGGGCCCGGTCGGCATGACGCGTGTGGAAGTCTTCCAGGCGGGTCAGCTGCGACTGCTTTTCGTCGTCGGTCGAGCGGGCCAGTTCGATCGTCGCCGGGGCACCAGCGCCGTTCGGGTTGCGGAAGGTGTTCACGCCGATGATCGGCAGGGTGCCGTCGTGCTTCTTGTGCTCGTACAGCATCGACTCTTCCTGGATCTTGCCGCGCTGGTAGCCGGTTTCCATCGCGCCCAGCACGCCGCCGCGCTCGGCGATGCGCTCGAACTCCTGCATCACCTGCTCTTCGACCAGGTCGGTCAGTTCGTCGATGATGAACGCGCCCTGGTTCGGGTTTTCGTTCTTCGCCAGGCCCCATTCGCGGTTGATGATCAGCTGGATCGCCAGCGCGCGGCGCACCGATTCGTCGGTCGGCGTGGTGATCGCTTCGTCGTAGGCGTTGGTGTGCAGCGAGTTGCAGTTGTCGTAGATCGCGATCAGCGCCTGCAGCGTGGTGCGGATGTCGTTGAAGTCGATCTCCTGCGCGTGCAGCGAGCGGCCCGAGGTCTGGATGTGGTACTTCAGCTTCTGGCTGCGCTCGTTGGCGCCGTACTTGTCGCGCATGGCGACGGCCCAGATACGGCGCGCCACGCGGCCCAGCACCGTGTATTCCGGGTCCATGCCGTTCGAGAAGAAGAAGGACAGGTTCGGGGCGAAGTCGTCGATGTGCATGCCGCGCGCCAGGTAGGCTTCGACAAAGGTGAAACCGTTCGACAGGGTAAACGCCAGCTGCGAGATCGGGTTCGCGCCCGCTTCGGCGATGTGGTAGCCCGAGATCGACACGGAATAGAAATTGCGCACCTGGTGGTGGACGAAATATTCCTGGATGTCGCCCATCACCTTCAGCGAGAACTCGGTGCTGAAGATGCAGGTGTTCTGGCCCTGGTCTTCCTTCAGGATGTCGGCCTGCACGGTGCCACGCACGTTCATCAGGACCCAGTCCTTGATCTTCTGCGCTTCGTCGTCGGTCGGCTGGCGACCGTTATCAAGCACGAACTTGTCGATCTGCTGGTCGATGGCGGTGTTCATGAACATCGCCAGGATGGTCGGGGCCGGGCCGTTGATCGTCATCGAGACCGAGGTCGACGGGCTGCACAAATCGAAACCGTCGTACAGCACCTTCATGTCGTCCAGGGTCGCGATCGACACGCCGGAATTACCCACCTTGCCGTAGATGTCCGGGCGCAGCGCCGGATCGGCGCCGTACAGGGTCACCGAGTCGAAGGCGGTCGACAGGCGCTTGGCGTCCATGCCGGTCGACACGAGCTTGAAGCGCTTGTTGGTGCGGAAGGCGTCGCCTTCGCCGGCGAACATGCGGGTCGGGTCTTCGCCTTCGCGTTTGAAAGCGAACACGCCGGCGGTGTAGGGGAAGGAGCCCGGCACGTTTTCCAGCATCAGGAAGCGCAGGACTTCGCCGTGGTCCTCGAACTTGGGCAGCGCCACCTTGCGGATCGGGTTGCCCGACAGGGTCCTCGAGACCAGCCGGGTGCGGATTTCCTTGTCGCGGATTTTCACGACGTAGTCGTCGCCCGCATAGGCGGCCTGCATGTCCGGCCACATGGCCAGCAGTTTTTTCGCGCCGCCTTCCATGGCGTTGTCACGCTCGGTGATCAGGTCGTCCAAGACCACGTCGCGGTTGGCGGCGGCCAGCATGCGTTTGGTCTCGCTCAGCTGCTGGCGCTCGCGGGCGAGCTGCACCTGCTTCTTCACGTTGCGGTGGTAGCCGCGCACGGTGTCGGCGATCTCGGCCAGGTAGCGGGCGCGTGCCGGCGGAACGATCACGTTCTTGCCGCTCGAGTACTTCTGCGACGGGGCAGCGAGCCTGCTTGGCGCGACCTGCAGGCCCAGCTCGGCCAGCTTCGGCAGCAGGCCGTGGTACAGGGCGGTGACGCCGTCGTCATTGAAGCGCGAAGCCTGGGTGCCGTACACCGGCATCTCGTCGGGCTGGCGGCTCCACAGTTCGCGGTTGCGCTGGTACTGTTTGGAGACGTCGCGCAGCGCGTCCTGGGCGCCCTTGCGGTCGAATTTATTGATGGCGATGAAGTCGGCGAAGTCGAGCATGTCGATCTTCTCGAGCTGCGAGGCGGCGCCGAATTCCGGGGTCATCACATACATCGAGGTGTCGACGTGCGGCACGATGGCGGCGTCGCCCTGGCCGATGCCCGACGTTTCCACGATCACGAGGTCGAAACCGGCCACCTTGCAGGCGGCGATCACGCTGGGAAGGGCTTGCGAAATCTCCGAACCGGCTTCGCGGGTGGCGAGCGAGCGCATGAACACGCGCGCCCGCATTTCTCCCTGGTGGTTCCACGGGTTGATCGCGTTCATGCGGATACGGTCGCCCAGCAGGGCGCCGCCCGACTTGCGGCGCGACGGGTCGATCGAGATGACGGCGATGTTGAGGCGGTCGCCCTGGTCGAGGCGGATGCGGCGGATCAGTTCATCGGTCAGCGAGGACTTGCCCGCGCCGCCGGTGCCGGTGATGCCGAGGACCGGCGCCTTGACGCCGTCGGCCGCTTCCATGATCTGCCTGCGCAGGGCGTCGTCGGCCTTGCCGTTTTCCAGCGCCGTGATCAGCTGGGCCAGCGGACGGTGGCGCGCAACGATGTCGCCCTGTTGCAATGCCTCAATCGAGGTGGGGGCGTAGGAAGACAAATCGACGTCGCAGCTTTCCAGCATCGAGCGGATCATGCCGACCAGGCCCATGCGCTGGCCGTCTTCCGGGCTGAAGATGCGGGTGACGCCGTAGGCGTGCAGTTCCTCGATCTCGCTCGGGACGATCACGCCGCCGCCGCCGCCGAATACCTTGATGTGGGCGCCGCCGCGCTGGCGCAGCAGGTCGATCATGTACTTGAAGTATTCGACGTGGCCGCCCTGGTAGCTCGAGATGGCGATGCCCTGCACGTCTTCGGAAAGGGCCGCGGTGACGACTTCGTCGACCGAGCGGTTGTGGCCGAGGTGGATCACTTCGGCGCCGTTCGACTGCAGGATGCGGCGCATGATGTTGATCGAGGCGTCATGGCCGTCGAACAGCGAGGCGGCGGTGACGAAGCGCACCTTGTTGGCCAGCTTCGGCTGCTCCGGCAGGTCGAGTTTCGTGGCGAGGGTGATGTCGTTCATGGATGTGGGTCCTTGGGAATCGGGAGGACAGGAGGTATCTCGGTACGGTATATGACGTTAACGTTAACGTCAAGCCAGGCACGGTGGGGTTTGTAGGGTAGGCGGCTTGACCGCCCACGCGTTCAATCAACACATGCACTGACTGGACGCGTGGGCAGGAAACCTGCCCACCCTGCGACTCACGCGGCGCGGCGCTTGATGTTGCCGGACAGCAGTTCAGCCTTGCGTGCACGGAACTCGGCCACGGCCTTTTCCTTCACGTGGCCGAAGCCCCGGATCTGTTCCGGCAGCGCGGCCAGTTCGACCGCCTGCGCATGGTTGGCCGCATCCAGCTGCGCGACCAGGGCTTCGACCATCTCGCGGTATTCCACGATCAGGGCGCGCTCCATCTTGCGCTCGGCGGTCTTGCCGAAGATGTCGAAGGCACCGCCACGCAGGCCCTTCATCTTCGCCAGCAGCCTGAAGGCGCCGAACATCCACGAGCCATACTGCGCCTTGACCATGTGGCCCTTGGCGTCCTTTTTCGCGAACATCGGCGGCGCCAGGTTGAATTTCAGGGAGAAGTCGCCTTCGAACTGGGTCTTGAGCTGCTCGACGAAGCGGCCGTCGGTGTACAGGCGCGCCACTTCGTACTCGTCCTTGTAGGCCATCAGCTTGGCATAGTTCTTCGCCACCGCCATCGACAGCTTGTTGCCCAGGCCCTTCGCGGTCTCACGCTCGCGCACGCGTTTCACCAGGTCTTCATAGACGGCCGCATAGGCGGCGTCCTGGTAGCCGGTCAGGTGCTCGATACGCTTCTTGATCACGCTGTCCAGGCTTTGCGGCATCTGGATCACGACGGTCTGGCCTGGCGTGGCCTGCTTCTCGACGCGCTTGACGTCGACGGCGGCGCGGCGGCCCCACAGGAAGCTCATCTTGTTGGAGGCGACGGCCACGCCGTTCAGCTCGATCGCGCGCAGCAGGGCGGCTTCCGACAGCGGGATGCGGCCCTTCTGCCAGGCGTACCCCATCAGGAACAGATTTGTAGCGATCGAGTCGCCCATCAGCGCGGTGGCCAGCCTGGTGGCGTCGACGAAATCGGCACCCGACTCGCCGCCCACGGCTTCCAGGATCAGCGCGCGCACGTCCCCAAGCGGGAATTCCCAGTCGCGCTGCTGCGCAAAGGTGCCGGTCGGCTGCTCGTGCAGGTTGACGATGGCCAGGGTGCGGCCCGGACGCATCTTGGAGACCGCATCGGCGGCGCCGGTGGTGAGAATGTCGCAGCCCAGGATCAGGTCCGCTTCGCCGGTGGCGATGCGCTGCGCGCGCAGGCGGTCCGGGGTGGCGGCGATCTTCACGTGCGAGGTGACGGAACCGTTCTTCTGGCTCATGCCGGTCATGTCCAGCACCGAGGCGCCCTTGCCTTCCAGGTGGGCGGCCATGCCCATCAACGCGCCGACCGTGATCACGCCGGTGCCGCCGATGCCGTTGATCAGGATGTTGTACGGATGCTCGACGCTCGGCAGCGTCGGCTCGGGAAGCAGGCCCCAGCCGTCATCGGCGCCTTGTTTCGACACGCCGGCCTTGCTCTTCTTGAGCGTACCGCCTTCGACGGTCACGAAACTCGGGCAGAAGCCTTTCGCGCACGAGTAATCCTTGTTGCACGAGGACTGGTCGATCTGGCGCTTGCGGCCGAATTCCGTTTCCTTCGGCAGGATCGAAACGCAGTTCGACTGGATACCGCAGTCGCCGCAGCCTTCGCACACGGCTTCGTTGATCACCATGCGCTGGTTCGGGTCGGGGAACTCGCCTTTTTTCCTGCGGCGGCGCTTCTCGGCGGCGCAGGTCTGGTCGTAGATGATGACCGTGACGCCCGGCAGTTCGCGCAGTTCGCGCTGGACGTCGTCCATCTGCTTGCGGTCGTGCAGGGTGACCATGGCCGGCAGGTTGGAGCGGTCGGCGTAGCGCGACAGGTCTTCGGTGACGAGCGCGATGCGTTTCACGCCCTCGGCCGCCATCTGCTGGGCGATCATCGGCACCGAGGTCTGGCCGTCCACCGGCTGGCCGCCGGTCATCGCCACCGCGTCGTTGTAAAGAATCTTGTAGGTGATGTTCACCTTGGCCGCCACCGCCGCGCGGATCGCCAGGTAGCCCGAGTGGAAGTAGGTGCCGTCGCCGAGGTTCTGGAACACGTGTGGCACCTTGGAGAACGCGGCCTGGCCGATCCAGGGCGTGCCTTCGCCGCCCATGTGGGTGGTCAGCTTGTTCATCTCGGGGTAGATCGAGGTCGCCATCACGTGGCAGCCGATGCCGGCCAGCGCGAAGGAGCCGTCCGGCACCTTGGTCGAGGTGTTGTGCGGGCAGCCGGAGCAGTAAAACGCTGGGCGGAACGGCGTGGTGACCGCCTTGGCAAGCACGGCGTCCTTGGCTTCGAGGAAGCTCAAACGCGCCTTGATCAGGTCACGCGTCGCTTCGTCCTGGACCAGGCGCGCGATGCGGCCGGCGATCACGCGCGCCACCTGCGCCACCGAGAAGTCGGCTTTCGGCGGCAGCAGCCAGTCGCCGCGCGGCGCCACCCATTCGCCCTTGTCGTCGAACTTGCCGACGATGTGCGGGCGCACGTCGTCGCGCCAGTTGTACAGCTGTTCCTTCAACTGGTACTCGACGACCTGGCGCTTTTCTTCGACCACCAGGATCTCTTCCAGCCCCTGCGCGAATTCGCGCACGCCTTCCGGTTCGAGCGGCCAGATCATCGCCACCTTGTACAGGCGCAGGCCGACCTGCCCGGCCATGGCTTCGTCGATGCCCAGTTCTTCCAGCGCTTCCAGCACGTCCAGGTAGGATTTGCCGGAGGCGATGATGCCGAGTTTTGCGTTCGGGCTGTCGATGGTGGTCCGATTGAGCTTGTTCTCACGCGCGTAGGCCAGCGCCGCGTAGATCTTGTAGTCCTGCATCAGCGCTTCCTGGGCGCGCGCCTGCTGGCCCAGCGGAACGGACGACAGTTTCGTATTCAGCCCGCCTTCCGGCATCACGAAGTCCTTCGGATACCTGACTTCGACGCGGAAAGGGTTGGCATCGACCGAGGCACTCGATTCGACCGTGTCGGCCAGGGCCTTGAAGGCCACCGCGCAGCCGGAGTAGCGCGACATGGCCCAGCCGTGCACGCCCAGGTCCAGGTATTCCTGCACGTTGCAGGGGTAGAGCACCGGGATCATGCAGCTTGAAAAGATATGGTCGGACTGGTGCGGCAGGGTCGACGAATAGGCGCCGTGGTCGTCGCCGGCCACCAGCAGCACGCCACCGTGCTTGCTGGTTCCGGCATGGTTCATGTGCTTGAAGACGTCGCCGCAGCGGTCCACGCCCGGGCCCTTGCCGTACCACATGGCGAATACGCCGTCATACTTGGCCGGGCCGATCAGGTCGACGGTCTGGGTGCCCCAGACGGCGGTCGCGGCCAGGTCTTCGTTCACGCCCGGGACGAACTGCACCTTGTTCGCTTCAAGGTGGCCCTTGGCCTTCCACAGGGTCTCGTCGAGGCCGCCGAGCGGCGAACCGCGGTAGCCGGACACGAAGCCGGCGGTGTTCAGGCCGGCGGCGGCGTCGCGCTCGCGCTGGATCATCGGCAGGCGCACCAGGGCCTGGATGCCGGACAGGAAAATGTTGCCGGTCCTGGCGGTGTACTTGTCGTCGAGGGTGACCGAATTCAAGGCTGAAGAAACGGGGCGGGACGAAACGTCCGGCGTCGCCGCTTGTGGCGTGACGGTATCTGGCATGGGGGTCTCCATTATGTGGTTCGTGCTATGGCGCCGCCAGCCGGGTAGGCGAGGGCGCTTTTTGACCGCGTGGAGTGTAGGGATTTAGGCCAGCGGGGGCCAATAGGGAATGCGGATGGGGGTATAAGAAAAACTGATGGCCGTCATGCGCTCAAGCGATCAAGCGTGCTCCCGGCCAGGCGCCGTGAGCGCACAGGTCTTCCGTCACTTCGCGTACCAGCCTGCCGATCGCCGCCGCCGCATTCGTCAAGGGGATGTTACGCGACGCGCACAGGGTCACCCTTCGCGTCAGCGCCGGCTCGACCACCGGCCAGGCGGCCATGGCACCGCGTTCGATGTCGGCCAGCAGGGGGGCCACCGGCAGCAGCGTGGCGCCGAGGTCGGCCAGCAGGGCCGAACGCAGGATCGCCAGCGAGTTGATCTCGAGGATGGCGCCGAGCGCCAGTCCGGCGCCCTGCGCGGCCTGCTCCACCAGCGGCCGCACGCCATGCTGGCGCGCCGGCAGGATCAAGGTGCTGGCCAGCGCGTCCTGCAAGCCGAGGCGGGGACTCGCCGGGGCCAGGCTGGAGCCTGCGCGGCAGATGAACATCAGGTCTTCCTCGACCAGCGGCGTGGCCGTGAAGTGCCCGGCCGGGACCGGGTCGAACAGCACCGCCAGGTTCAGGCGGCCCGACTTGAGCTGTTCGGTGAGGCTGCCCGAGATTTCCTCGGTCAGTTGCAGGGTGATCTCCGGATACCTGGCGCGGGTGGCCTCCAGCAGCGGCAGCGCCAGCGCGCCCGAGATACTATGCGGCAGGCCCAGCGAGACGCTGCCCGATGGCCGGGTGGTGGACTGGACCACCGCCGAGCGCGCATCGGCCACCTGCTTGAGGATGGCCTGGGCGTGCTCATAGAAGATCTTGCCGGCGTCAGTGCTGACCACGCCGTGCGCTGAACGGTGCAGCAGCTGCGCGCCCAGCTCTTCCTCCAGCTGGCGCAGCTGCTGCGTCAATGCCGGCTGCGCCACATGCAGGACCACAGCGGCGCGTGACAGCGAACCGTGGTCGACAATGGCGACGAAATAGCGGAATTGACGAAGCTCCATCTTTTTGGGTGTATCCTGTGGGCAACAAATTAGCCGTTCGGCGTATTGAAGTTGTTATACTGCAATGCGACCCGGCGCCCCGACATTATTACAGAGCAGAGAACGACATGTTAAAAAAGGTGGATGCCTCACAACTGAAGGTTGGGATGTTCATCCATGACCTCGATTGCGGCTGGATGGAACACCCCTTCGTACGCAACCGCTTCCTGTTGAGCTCTGACGAGGAAATCCTCAAAATCCGCAATGCCCGCATCCACGGCGTCGTCATCGACTGCGGCAAGGGACTGGACGTGGACGATGCGCCGACCCTGGCCCAGGCCGAAGCCGCAACCGAGGCGGAAGTCACGGCGATCGCTGCCCGGCCGCTGGTGGTGACGCGCGTCTCGCTGGGCGAGGAACTGGCACGCGCCGCCAACATCCGCAAGCAGGCCGCCGGCCTGGTGCGCACCGTGATGGCCGACGCCCGCCTTGGCAAGGCAGTCGAGATCGAACGGGTCGGTCCGGTGGTCGAGAGCATCACCGAATCCATCCTGCGCACTTCCGGCGCGCTGCTGGGGCTGTTGCGCATCAAGAACAAGGACGACTACACCTTCCTGCATTCGGTTAGCGTGTGCGCGCTGCTGGTGGCCTTCTGCCGTTCACGCAACATGGATGCGGAGACGATCTACCAGGCCGGCCTGGGCGGCCTGCTGCACGATACCGGCAAGGCCCTGGTGCCCGATGCGGTACTGAACAAGCAGGGCCGCCTGACCGACGAGGAGTTCGAGATCATCAAGCGCCATCCGCGCGATGGCTACGACATCCTGTCGAAGACCCCGGAAATCGGCAGCATTCCGCTCGACATCACGCTGCACCACCACGAGCGGCGCGATGGCAGCGGCTATCCGGACCGCCTGGCCGAGGGCGGCATCAGCGAGCTGGCGCAGATGGCGGCGATCGTCGACGTCTACGATGCCATCACGTCCGACCGCTGCTATCACAAGGGCATGTCGGCGGCGGAAGCGCTGCGCAAGATCTACGAGTGGAGCAAGTTCCACTTCAGCCCCACGCTGGCCCAGGAATTCATGCGCTGTGTCGGCATCTACCCGGTCGGCACCCTGGTGCTGCTCGAATCGGGACGCCTGGGGGTGGTGACCGAACCGCACGAGACCAGCCTGCTCACGCCGAAGGTCAATGTGTTCTTCAGCACCCGCAACCAGTCCTACATCAAGCCGCAGAGCCTCGACCTGTCCAAGCCGCTCGGCTTCGGCGGCGGCGACAAGATCGTGCGCCACGAGTCGCCCGAGAAGTGGAACGTCAACCCGCTGCGCTTCATGCACATCGCCTGAGGTCCGGCATGCCGGCGCCCATCGAATTCTGGTTCGAGTTCGGCAGCAACTACAGCTACCTGGCGCTGATGCGCATCGAAGAAGAGGCGCGCCGCGCCCAGGTGCCGCTGCACTGGAAGCCCTTCCTGCTCGGCCCCATCCTGCGCGAACTCGGCTGGCAAAGCTCGCCCTTCGTCGACCAGAAGGAAAAGGGCGAGTACGTCTGGCGCGACATGGCGCGGCGCGCGGCCAGGTACCGGCTGCCGTTCAGGCGGCCATCGGACTTTCCGCGCCGGGCAGTGCTGCCGATGCGGGTGGCGCTGCTGGGCAGCGCTCAGCCGTGGATGGGCGAGTTCTGTCGCCGCGTCATGCTGCGCAACTGGGCGCAGGACGCCGCCATCGACAACGACGACTGCGTGCTGGCGGCGCTCGCCGGACTGGTCGCCGATCCGTCGGCCATCCTGTTCCAGGCCCGGCAGGAACAGGCCCGGGACGCGCTGCGCGCCCAGACGGCCGAGGCGCGCCGGCTGGGCATCTTCGGCGCCCCGACCTTCATGGTGGCGGGCGAGATGTTCTGGGGCGACGACCGGCTGGAAGACGCGCTCGACCACGCGCGCAGCCTTGGCTGAGGAGCCGGTTCAGAAGAATTCGGCGGTGTCGTTGGTAGCGATGGTCTGCAGCAGGCCCATGGCCACCAGTTCCTCGTAGTGGCAGGCGCGGTTGCGGCCATTCGCCTTGGCGAAGTACAGGGCCTGGTCGGCATGGCCCAGCGTCACCACCGGCGAATCGGCGGCGCTGATGCAGGTGAAGCCGACGCTCACCGTGACCCGTCCCACCTGGGGGAAGGGATGCGCTTCGACGTTGGTGCGGAAGCGGTCGATGATCTTGCGCGCGTTTTCCAGCGTGGTCGAGCGCAGCAGCACGACGAATTCCTCGCCGCCGAAGCGGAACACCCGGTCCTGCGAGCGGAACGAGGACTGCAGCAGGTTGGCGACCAGGATCAGCACCTCGTCGCCGTACAAGTGGCCGAAGCGGTCGTTCACACCCTTGAAATGGTCGACGTCGATCACGGCCAGCCACTGTTTTTCCTCGCCCACGTGCTGGCGCCGCTCGGGCTGGCCCGGCACGCGCAGCTCGGCGTCGCCCGCCTGCAGCATGCGCGCCAGCTGGTCGTCGAAGGTCTTGCGGTTCAGCAGGCCGGTGAGCGAATCACGCTCGCTGTAGTCGAGCAGGTTCTGGAAGTTGCGATACACGCTGACGATCCCGCTGATGGTGTGGATCGATTCGGTCGTGAAACCATGTTCGTGCGTGATCTCGAGGCAGGTATGCGCCTTGTCGCCTACCCAGATCGGCAACCACAGGCGCCGCAGTCCGTTCGGCGCGACGCCTTCGGCGCGCGCATCGTGCGCATCCAGGCAATGTGCCAGTTCGGGATGGGCGCCAATCGGTTCCCCAGGGGTGCTGCCGTCCTGCGCTTCTTCAGGACAGGCCACGCCGCCGGCGCGGATGCAGGCGCGCGAGCGCACGAAACGCTGTCCGCATACGGTGGCGATGCTCAGAACACGGGTCTGCAACGCACCCGACAGTTCCTGCACCGCCGAAATCACGGAAACGTCCAGCATCGTGTGATCGCGGTGGCCAGTCATGTCCACCATGTGTCTCAGCAGGGAATCCATGTCTTTCACAGAAACGAGTCAAGCAAAAAGCACGGCGTGCTTACGCCAGGTGGTGCCGGATTTTCAAGCGCATAAGTGGTATAGGATAAATTGTTTTTGCATTAAAGGCAACTATTCTTAACAGAATTTATCTTTATGCCGGATGAATGAAGCGACCGGCATTGGGCGAACGCATCGAATCGTGATGCAATTTTTGGTGGAAATTGTAGGAGGTCAATTGGCCTCCCGAAGCAGTCGCTACAGTGAATTGGCTTGCAGGCGTGGTTTGCAGAAGTCGAAGACGGGACACCGTCGGCCTGTGGGTACCGTAGCCATCCTCAACCATCAAAAGGAGTTTCAATGGGTATGATCGTTTCCAAAGTAAAAGCCTTCATCGCCGATGAAGACGGTGTGACTGCCATCGAGTACGGACTGATCGCAGCGCTGATCGGTGTCGTCATCGTAGCCAGCGCCGGCGACATCGGCACGCGCATCAAGAAGACCTTCGAGTTCATCCGCGATTCGCTGCCGGCCAACCCGGGCAAGTAAGTGCGGGCGCCCCCTGGAGCTGCATGTCCGGGGGGCTTTTCCTTGTGACGAGGAGCGCACCATGCCTGTCGCACCCTATCTCGATACCCTGCTGCTGCTGATGGTGACGGCGGCCGCGATCAATGACCTGAACAGCCGCAAGATTCCCAACCGCCTGCTGCTGGGCGCATTGTCCGGCGCGCTGCTCTTGCACGCCTTGTCGCCGACTCCTGGCCAGTCCCTGCTGTCCGCGGCGGGCGGGGCGCTCACCGGGCTGGCCATCTTCCTTCCCTTTTACCTGCTGCGCGGCATGGCCGCTGGCGACGTCAAGATGATGGCGACGGTGGGTGCATTCACCGGGCCTGCGACCGTGCTGGACATCGCCGTGCTGGCCTGGTGTGCCGGCGGGGCGATGGCGCTTGCCATCCTCGCCTGCCGCGGCCGTTTGTGGCTGGCCCTGCTGAACCTGTGGCACCTGCTGCGCCTTACCCTGCTGCGACTGCCCGCCACGCTGCCACCGTCCCGCAACAGCGCCGGCTCGATGCCCTATGGCCTGGCGATCGCCGCCGGCACGATGGTTTTCCTGATCGGCCGCTACAGCTGAATTCCCGGCACCGCTTCCTTGGCGGGAGTCAAACGGATGGGAAAGGGCGGTGGCTAGAATCAATTTAATCACGGTAAGGCAATGGGTATCGAGGCCTGGGGCCGCCTGTCAGCTGCCGTGCCGGCAATGCAGTTCGTAACCTGGGAGAGACCCGATGAAAGACAAGCGTGCCGTGATTGTCATGGCGCTCGCGATCCTGTCCGGCCTGGCCGCGGTGGTGCTGGCCGGACTCTGGCTGCTGCGGCAGCCGCCGGCCAAGGCTGGGCGCATCGTGGTGGCGGCCAGCGACATCAGCATCGGACAGCGCCTGACGCCCGAGATGCTGAAGCTGGCCGACTGGCCGGCCAACAGCGTGCCGAAAGGGGCCTTCGACGACCCGCGCAAGCTTGGCGGCCGGGTGCTCCGGACCAGCATCGTCGCCGGCGACCCGGTGAGCGAAGCCAAGCTGGCGCCGGCCGGCACCCTGGGCGGCCTGTCGGCCCTGATCACCGAAGGCAAGCGCGCCATCACGGTACGGGTGAACGACGTGGTCGGGGTGGCCGGATTCGCCCTGCCGGGCAACTACGTCGACATCATCGTCAGCACCGAGACCGAAGCGCAGCCGCAGGACGCCAGCGCACGCGAGCGCAGCATCTCGAAGATCGTGCTGGAGCGGATCCTGGTGCTGGCGGTGGCGCAGGAAGTGAACCGCGACGAAACCAGGCCGAAGGTGGTGAACGCCGTCACGCTCGAAGTCACGCCGGAGCAGGCCGAGCAGCTCGACCTTGCCCGTAGCGTCGGCACGCTCTCGCTGGCGCTGCGCAACCAGGTCGATCCGGCTGCGGCGCGCACCCTGGGCGCCACCAAGCAGGACCTGCTGCCGCCCCCGGCCGCACCGGTCAAGCCGGTCGCGCTGGCGGTGCGCAGCCCGCGGCCCCAGGCGCCCGGGCCGGCGCCGCGACGCGATTGCGTGAAGGTCATCAACGGCCTGCACGCTTCCAGCGAATGCTTCTGACCCCACCGATGCGGAAATGGATGCCATGAACAGACGCCCCACATTCGGCGGGATCGCCGCCGGCCTGATGCTCGCCACCCTCGTGCCGGTGCATGCCACCGCGGCTGCAGCCGCAAAAAAACCTTCCGCTGCGCCGGTCACGCGCAGCCAGCCCGCAGCCGGCTGCAGCAGCGCATCCGCGCGCCCCACCACGCTCTCGCTCGCGATGGGCAAGTCGACCATGCTGCGGTTGCCGGAAAAAGTGGCGCACCGCAGCGTCGGCAATCCCGCCATCGTGCAGGCGATGCTGGTGGCGCCGGACACCCTGTACGTGGCCGGCATCGATGTCGGCACCACCAACATGATCGTGCAGGGCAGGAGCGGCTTGTGCAGCGTGATGGACATCGTGGTGGCGATGGATCCGGCCGCGCTGCAGGCGACCCTGGCTGCCGCGCTGCCGGAGGAGAAGGACATCCGGGTGATGACGGCCGCCGATTCCCTGGTCCTGGCCGGCACCGTCAGCGACGCCGGCGCGATGGCGCGCGCGCTGGAGCTGGCCGGTGCCTATGTGCGGCGGCCGCTGCGCCAGCTGCCATCGGTCGGCACCGACGGCGAGGCCGGTGGCGTCGTCGCCCTCGGCAGCGGTGCTGGCGGTGGTGCCGTCCAGGGCGCGGAAACGCGCGTGGTCAACCTGCTGAGCGTCAGCGCGCCGCAGCAGGTACAGCTCGAGGTCAAGGTGGCCGAGGTCTCGAAAAGCCTGCTCGAACGTCTCGAGACGCGCGCCCGCTTCAGTTTCGGCTCCGGCAACTGGATGACGACCCTGGTGTCGAATTTCCTGAGCGGGCGCGCGCTGCCCGGCGAAGAGACGCTGCGCACCAGGGGCGGCCGGCTGGTGGGCGACACCGACAAGAAGGACAGCCTGGTGCGCGTGCTGGCCGAGCCCAACGTACTGGCCATCAGCGGTCAGGAGGGCAGCTTCCTGGCCGGCGGCAAGTTCTACATCCCGGTGGCCCAGGACGACAATCGCATCACGCTCGAGGAAAAGGAATTCGGCGTCGGCCTGCGCTTCACCCCGACGGTGCTGGCGGGCGGACGCATCAACCTGCGGGTGGCGCCGGAAGTGTCCGAACTGTCGCGCGAAGGGATCGGCGTATCGGCCCTCGGCTTCAACGGCGCCGCGATCCTGCCGGTGCTGACCACGCGGCGCGCCAGCACCACGGTCCAGTTGTACGACGGCCAGAGCTTCGCCATCGGAGGCCTGGTCCGCAACAACCTGGTGGCCAATCTGAAAGGACTGCCGATGCTGGGCGAAGTGCCGATCCTGGGCGCGCTGTTTCGCAGCACCGATTACCAGCAGGACCGTACCGAGCTGGTGTTCGTGATCACGGCGCGCCTGGTCAAGCCGCTGCCTGGCGCCGCTTATTCACTGCCGACCGACAAGGTCGGCATTCCGACCCGCGGCGAGGTGCTGCTCGGAGGACGGCTGGAGGGCGCCCCACCGGCCAGCACCACGGCAGCCGCATCATCCGTGTCGTCCGCGTCGTCCGCATCGTCCGCATCGGCGCCGGCGGCCACCCGTGCCAGCGCGGCCGCCGGCGTCGAACCCTAACCAGGAGCTCCCGTGAGTACCATCCGCAAGATACCGCTGGCGCTCGTGCTGGCATCCTTCGGCGCCTGCCTGCATGGCTGCGCGCACACGACGCCCGAATGGGACCGGCAATTCGGCGCAGCCACGCGCGCCAACCTGGCGGCCCAGGTACTCGACCCCGGGGCGGCGGCCAACCGGCAGCCCGCCACCGGCATCGATGGCCGCGCGGCCAAGGGCGCGCACGACCGCTACCAGCACAGCTTCGCCGAGCCCGAGCGCATGCCACCGGCGATCTTCATCAGCGCTGGCGGCGCGCGCTGAAACCTGCCGTCCACCAGCCTGCCCGCCATGAAAGCCTTGCTCATCAGCCGCGCCAGCCAGCTCCATGCGGAGATCGCCTCCCTGGGCGCTGCGCGCGCGCCGCTGCTGGAGGTCTGCGCCGTACGCGCCAGCCTGCGCGAGGCGCTCGACCGGCCGGAAAGCGCCAGCCTCCAGTTGCTCATCGTCGACGCCAGCGAGATCGAACCCTCGGAAGCGGCATTGCTCGAACGCCTCGGACGCCAGTATCCGGGCACGCAGCTGATGCTGCTGGCCGACCAGCATCACCCGGAACTGCTGATCCGCGCCATGCGCGCGGGCGTGCGCGACGTCCTGCAGCTGCCGCTGGTACAGCGCGCCTTCCATGAGGCACTGGACCGGGCCGCCGCCGCCGCCGGCATCTCGACCCTGCGCGAGGGGAAGGTACTGGCCTTCATCGCCTGCAAGGGCGGCAGCGGCGCCACCTTCATCTCCACCAATTTCGGATACGCGCTCGCCACCCTGTCGGCCAAGCGGGTGCTGCTGATCGACCTGAACCGGCAATTCGGCGATGCCGCGCTGTACGTGTCCGACCAGAAGCCGGCGATGACCCTGTCCGACGTCTGCGCCCAGATCGCGCGCGTGGATGGGCCTTTCCTCGAATCGTGCGTGGTGCACGTGACTCCCGGCTTCGGCGTGCTGGCGGCGGCCGACGACGCGGCCCACGCGAAAGAGGCCAGGCCGGAACACATCGACAGCATCCTGCGCGTGGCGCGCCAGCACTACGATTACGTGCTGCTCGACATCGGCCGCCAGATCGACGCGGTTTCGCTGCGCGCACTGGACGTCACCGACACCATCTATCCGGTGTTGCAGCTGGCCCTGCCCGATATCCGCGACGCGCGCCGCCTGCTCGACATCTTCCGCTCGCTCGGCTACGCGCTGGACGACATCCGCCTGATCGTCAACCGCTACGAGAAGGGCGGCAAGCTGCGCCTGCAGGACCTGCACACGGCGCTCGGCTGCGAAGTCGTGCATACCTTCCCCAACGATTACGTCGCCGTCACCGATTCGGTGAACCAGGGCGTGCCTGTACTGCAGCTGTCGCGTGCCAGCGCGGCGGCGCGCAGCCTGGTCGAACTGGTGGAACTGGTGACCGGCAGCCGCGTCCAGGAGAGCCGCGGCCTGCTCGAGCGCCTGTTCGGGCGCGGCGAGCCGAACGACTGAACGCCATGCCATCTTCCGGAGCAAGCCATGTCAATACGTGAGCGCCTCGCGGGCGCCGTCCAGGAGAGCCAGTCCGGCTCCCTGGCAATGGAAACCGGCACCCAGGCCTACCAGGACCTCAGGAGGCTGATGCACCAGATGATCCTGGAACGCATCGACCTCGAACGCCTCCAGCGCCTCACCGCCGAGCAGCTCAAGCACGAACTGGCCCTGCTCATCCAGCGCATCATCGAGGAAGAGCGGATCGTGCTGAACCAGCACGAACGCCACCAGCTGGTGCGCGACATCCAGAACGAGATGCTGGGCTTCGGTCCGCTCGAGCCGCTGCTGAACGATCCGGCGGTCTCCGACATCCTGGTCAACACCGCCAGCCAGGTCTATGTCGAGCGCCGCGGCAGGCTGGAGCTCACCGCCGTCAGTTTCCATGACAATGCCCACCTGATGAAGATCATCGAGAAGATCGTGTCGCGCGTGGGGCGGCGGGTGGATGAATCGAGCCCGATGGTCGATGCGCGCCTGCCGGACGGTTCGCGCGTGAATGCCATCATCCCGCCGCTGGCGGTGGACGGGCCGCTGCTGTCGATCCGCCGCTTCGGCGCCACCCCGTTGGCGGTGCAGGACCTGCTCGACTACAAGAGCCTGACGCCGCCCATGCTCAAGGTGCTGGAATGCCTGGGCGTGGCGAAGGTCAACATCCTGATCTCGGGCGGTACCGGCAGCGGTAAGACCACGCTGCTGAACCTGATTTCCGGTTTCATCCCGGCCAGCGAGCGGATCGTGACGATCGAGGACGCGGCCGAGCTGCAGCTGCGCCAGCCGCACGTGGTGCGCCTGGAAACGCGGCCGCCGAACATCGAAGGCAAGGGCGAAGTGAACCAGCGCGCCCTGGTGCGCAATGCGCTGCGCATGCGGCCCGACCGCATCATCGTGGGCGAGGTGCGCGGCGCCGAGGCCTTCGACATGCTGCAGGCGATGAACACCGGCCACGAAGGCTCGCTGGCGACGATCCACGCGAACTCCCCGCGCGACGCGCTGGCGCGCCTGGAAAACATGGTCAGCATGGCCGGCATGAACCTGTCGGTGCGCGCGGTGCGCCAGCAGATCGTGTCGGCGGTGACAGTGGTGCTGCAGATGACACGCCTGACCGATGGCGCGCGCAAGCTGGTCAGCCTGCAGGAAATCACCGGCATGGAAGGGGAGGTCATCTCGATGCAGGAGATCTTCCGTTTCGAGCAGACCGGCGTGGCGCCCGATGGACGGGTCACGGGCCGCTTCAGCGCCACCGGGGTCCGTCCGCGCTTCGCCGACCGCTTCAGGATGTATGGCGTGCCGGTGCCGGAAGACAGTTTCGACCCCGACCGCAGCTTCGAGTAGGGAGGCGCATGGACGCACTATTCTATGCTTTCGTGGTGTTCCTGTTCGCGGCGGCGGTGCTGGCGATCGAGGGCATGTACCTGTGGTGGGTGGGAAGCCATGGCGCGGCCGCGCGCCGGGTGGCGCGCCGCCTGCAGCTGATGTCCGGTGCGCCGGCGCGCGGCGGCGAGCGGATCTCGATCCTCAAGCAACGGCCCTACAGCGGCAACGCCGGCATCGACCGCTTCCTGCACCGCTTCACGCTGGCGCAGCGCATCGATGCCTTGCTGGTACAGGCCGGCGCTACACGGACGGTCGCGCAGTTCCTGGCCTGGTCCGCCGCCTGCATGCTCGGCGCCGCCCTGCTGTCGCTGGCGTGGCTGCTGCCGGCGCCCGTACAGGCAGCGGCTGCGGCGCTTGGCCTGGTGCTGCCATGGCTCCTGCTGCGCCGGATGCGCCAGCGGCGTTTGATCCGCATCGAGCAGCAGCTGCCCGATGCCGCCGACTTCATCGCG
This sequence comes from Massilia sp. MS-15, assembly GCF_020176695.1. Taxonomy (GTDB): domain Bacteria; phylum Pseudomonadota; class Gammaproteobacteria; order Burkholderiales; family Burkholderiaceae_D; genus Telluria; species Telluria hydrophila. The sequence continues at coordinate 27,205 of NZ_JAIWIA010000005.1, forward strand.
CGCTCGCTGCGCGCCGGCCACTCTTTCGGCAATGTCCTGCAGATCGTCGGCAACGAGCTGGCCGAGCCGCTGGGCGGCGAGTTCCGCATCGCGCGCGAGCAGATCAACTATGGGGTGCCGGTGAACGAAGCGCTGCATGCGATGGCGGCGCGCATTCCGCTGACCGACCTGCGCTACCTGGTCATCGCAGTGCTGATCCAGCGCGAATCCGGCGGCAACCTGGCCGAGATCCTGGCGAGCATCGGTGCCATCATCCGCGCCCGCCTGAAGCTGGTGGCGCACGTGCGCGTCCTGTCGGCCGAAGGACGGCTGTCGGCGCTGATCCTGACCATCCTGCCCTTCGTGGTGCTGGCCCTGATGCTGGCGACCAATCCGCAGTATGTCAGCCTGCTGTGGACCGATCCGCAGGGCCAGCGCATGCTCGGCTTCGGCCTGGCCATGATCGTGGTCGGCATCGTCTGGCTGCGTCGCATCATCCGCATTCGCATCTAGAGCCCGGAGCCAAGCATGACTTCGCCGCAGCTGATCTTCCTGCTCATCGTCCTGTGCGTCGTATCCGGCCTTGCCTGGCTGGCACTGGTGCTGTTCGCCCCGCTGGCCCTGCGTGCCCGCCTCGGCCGTTTCCCTGGTGCCGCCGAGCCGGTGCCGCCGGAACCGTCCAGCGGGTGGGTGGAGCGCGTCGCCAGCGCCGCCCAGCCGCTGACCAAACTGTCGGTGCCCGAGGAAGGCTGGGAAAAATCCGGCCTGCGCACCCGCTTCATGCATGCCGGCTGGCGCAGCGCCTCCGCGCCGGCACTGTACTTTGCATCGAAGACGGCGCTCGCGCTGTTGCTGCCCGCTATGGCCGCGCCCATTTCCATGCTGTCCGGGGCGGGGCTGAAGGGCGAGCAGTTCATGGCGCTGCTGCTGGTCGTGGCGGCGCTCGGCTACTACCTGCCGAACCTGGTCCTGGCCCATGTCGCGCAGCGGCGCCGGCGCGAGATCTTCGAGACCATCCCCGATGCGCTCGACCTGCTGACGGTCTGCGTCGAAGCCGGCCTGAGCGTAGAGCGGGCCATGGTGAAGGTGGCTGCCGAAATCCACCTCAAGAGCGTGGTCCTGGCGCAGGAGCTGCAACTGGTGCTGATCGAGATCCGCGCCGGCTTCAGCCGCGAAAAGGCGCTGCGCAACCTTGCCTTGCGCTCCGGCGTCGAAGACGTCGACAGTCTGGTGGCGATGCTGATCCAGTCGGAACGCTTCGGTACCAGCGTCGGCGATGCGCTGCGCGTGCATTCCGACACCCTGCGCCACAAGCGCCGCATGCTGGCCGAGGAACGCGCCGCCAGGATCGGCCTGAAACTGATGTTTCCCCTGATTTTCTGCATCTTTCCGATGCTGCTGACAGTCCTGCTGGGCCCGGCGATGATCCAGGTGATACGTACCCTGGACACCTTGCCCATCTCACGCTAAAGCCGGATCAGAGCCGGATTCAGCGAAAAAGCTCCGTTTGCACGTTTGTCGAAAATCAAACGAGGTAGATGCGGCCTCGCGAGAATGGGCAAGTCCGCCTGCTCCCGGGAGCCTCCCATGAAGCTTTCCTACCGTACCCACCTGATCCTGCTCGGGGTGCTCCTGGCCATCCTCAGCGCCTGCGCCCCTTCGGATGCATACCGCAGTACCAGGGCAAGCACCGATCCCGCCTCCCTCACCGCGCACGCAGCCCCCAGCGTCAAGGACGTGCGCAACAGCATGGTGTTCAGAAAATAGCGCTGAGGTATTGGAAGGAACGGATGCCTGGCGGGTGCGGATGAAAATTTACTTCCAGGCTAGCTTTCCCATGCCGCTGGTATTGACGTTGCGGGTGGCCGGATTGCCATACACGGTGGCCGAACCCATGCCGCTCAAATCGACGGCGGCCGCGCGCACGGCGTGTACCGTGGCACCGCCCAGGCCGCTCATATCAAGGTTGACCGACTCGGCGCGCAAGCCCTGCGCTTCGAGGCTGCCGACGCCGCCCAGCTTGGCGCGCAGCAGCTTGCTTTCGCCATTGACGCTGATGCGGCCGGCGCCGCGCAGGTTCAGGTCGACGCGCTCGGCGCGCACGCCATTCAGGGCCAGGCCGCCGACCCCACCAAGGCGCGCATCGATGTTGCGGTAGTTGCTGTTCAGCGTGACCGAGCCGGCACCATCGAGCGCGACCTGGATCGCATCGCCCGAGAATCCGCTGATGGTCGAGGTACCGACGCCCTGCGAAGTCAGTTCGGCCAGGTTCGGCACGGTCAGTTCGGCGCGCAGCTTCTCCTGCGTGTCGCCATGGCGGCTGTTGAAGGATTGGGTGCCGATCTCGAGCGTGTCAACGCGCTGCGAGGTGGTGATGCGTTGTACGTAGCGGCGGTCGCCCGATACCACCAGCGAGGGCGTGCTGCCCTGGCGCACAACGAGATCGACGATGCCGTCCAGTTTCACCTTCGTCACCCTGGCATCGACGCTGCGGTTTTCACGCACGATATCGTTGGCAAGGGATGGGCTGGCAACCAGTGCGAAGGTGGCGGCGACGGCGGCGGTACTCAACAGTTTCTTCATGCTTGTTCTCCGGTATGGGTGGTGATGGAGCCACTATAGGATGCCGCTCGACACCCTCCGAGCCGATTGCGATGAACTGCGCAATCCGCGGTCTGGAATGTAAGAAGCCGGAATGGCGAGAGGGGAGAAAAAGGTACGGATACACAAGACCGCTTGGTGTCGACTGTGACGGCAAGTCCTCGGGCTGCCCGCGCGGCGGACAGGCCATGGCATGTCGTCGTGCTGCGTCAGCGGGCCGGTGCCGTTCGTTTGTAGACGCGCACGTAATCCACCAGCATCTGTTGCGGCAACACCGTGCTAGCGTCCGGATTGCCCGGCCACAGTCCGCCGACAGCCAGGTTCAGCAGCACGAAAAAAGGATGTTCGAACACCCATTCACCTTTGACCAGGTCGGGACGCGCCGTGTGATAGTGGATGCCGTCGCGGTACCAGCGGATCTCGCCGCGCTCCCATTCCACCGCGAACACATGGTAATCGTCGGCGAAGATGCCGTGCTCCAGTGGCGAGGCTTGGCTGAAGGCCTTGTCGCCCGAATACCCCGGTCCGTGCAGGGAACCGTACACGGTCGCCGGCTCCTTGCCAATGATCTCCATGATGTCGATCTCGCCGCTATGCGGCCAGCCCACGGTGCCAATGTCGGCGCCCAGCATCCAGAATGCCGGCCAGATTCCCTGGCCGCGCGGAACCTTGATGCGGGCTTCGAAGCGGCCGTGCATCTGCTCCATCAGGCCCGCAGTCTTCAGACGCGCCGACGTGTAGTCGTTGTCGCCATAGCGTTCGCGGCGCGCCTCGATGACGAGCTTGCCCTCGACCACGCGCACGTTTTCTGGCCGGCCGGTGTAATGCTGCAGCTCCTTGTTGCCCCAGCCATGGCCGCCAGTCTCCACGACCCACTTGGTCCGATCGAGCGCGCCGCCGTCGAACTCGTCGCTCCAGAGGAGCGTCCAGCCGGCTGGGGAGGGGGGCGCTGGCACGGCGGATGCCGGCGCAGATGCGGACGTAGTAGGGGAGGTCGAGGCGGAAGGCGTGGCGCAGGCGCTGGCAACCAGCGCGATCACACTGGCAAGGACGAGGCGGCTCGGTTTCATGGATCTCCTTGTGGTTCAACGGGTGACAGGCGGGCGGGCCTGCCGTTGCCTGAGGTGTTTCATGATGTCGAAGAAGGAATCGGTACTGGCCTGCCGGCTTCTGGGGCCAGGCAGCGTAGCCGTTTCTCGGGGGACTGGCCAGAGACGCTGGGGTCGTCGCCGCCGCCGACCTTGATGCGGGTTTTCGCATCGCGTCATCCACCCCTTTTCGATCGGCGTTGGAAACGTTACCATAACGTCAAGCTGACTATAGCACTCGCGATTTTGGGGTGTCAATCAAAGCGTGTTCTCCGCACATGCAGGAAGAAGCCCGGGGTTTTCAACAAGCGCTTCAAGGTGTTGCAAATCAGCCTCATTTCAACTCATACCCTCATGGAATATTCCGTTGACAATTTTTTTTGCTAACTCTAATATTCCAACAACTTGTATGGAAACGTTTCCATCCGCTGGGCAGTTTGCTTGAACAAGAACGCATCTGCGGATGCGGTACTGAGCGATTGCAGATGAACCAGCGAAATGCGCAGGCTTTACCCGCACCTCGTCAGCGAGGACATTGGCGTGGCCACATGTCCTCGCGCTGGCGCATGGAAAGGGGGCAGTGCGGCGTGCCGGAAGCCGGTCGCTGCCTGGCTAGTACGTGTCCAGAAACAGGGATGATGCAGGACGACAGCATGACGCCGGCAGCATGCGGTCTAGACCCGCCGGCGTAGGTGGTGGAGACACCGTCGGATGGGTGACGGTCATATTTAAAAAAACAGGAGAGCACCATGTATTACCCCAAGGCTAAACAGACATTGATGAGCCTGGCAGTAGCCAGCGCGTGCGCGGCATTCATGCCGGCCCACGCCCAGGATGCGTCGGGCGCCGCCACGACCACCGACCAGGCCGCCGTCACCCCGCAGGAAGGCAGTACCCCATCCACGCCGGCCGGCGTCCAGACCGTCGTCGTCACCGGCCTGCGCGCCAGCCTCGAATCGTCGATGGCATTGAAGCGCAATGCGACCGGCTTCGTCGACGGTATTGTTGCCGAAGACATCGGCAAGTTCCCGGATACCAACCTGGCCGAATCGCTGCAGCGCATCAGCGGCGTCTCGATCGACCGCACCATCGGCGAGGGCTCGAAGATCACCGTGCGCGGCGTTGGCCCCGACTTCAACCTGGTGCTGCTCAACGGCCGCCAGATGCCGACTTCGGACCTGGAAAACCGTCCGGGCCGCGCGTTCGACTTCGCCAACATCGCTTCCGAAGGGATCTCGCAGCTGCAGGTGTACAAATCGGCGCGTGCTGAAACCCCGACCGGCGGCATCGGCGCCACCATCAATGTCCTGACCGCGCGTCCGCTGTCTCGTCCCGGCCTGCAGGCCACCATCGGCATCAAGGGCGTGCACGACACCTCGGCCGAAAACATTCCGGGCGACCTCCAGCGCGGCGGCAAGATCACTCCCGAACTGTCTGGCCTGTACAGCAATACCTCGGCCGATGGCCGCTTCGGCATCGGCCTGTCGGCCAGCTACCAGGAGCGCAACCTGGGCTACAACGTGGCCTCGGTGTCGAACGGCTGGCGCGGCCCGTTCCGCGGTGATGAAAACAACTGGGGCACCATCCCCCAGCCGGGCACTGATGGTTCGGAACGCATCACCAACCGTCCGGATCCGAGCGACATCTACCAGGTGCCGCAGAACCTGAACTACGCCATGAACGGCATCCAGCGCCAGCGCACCAACGGCCAGCTGGTGTTCCAGTTCGCCCCGACCAAGGCGTTCACCACCACCCTCGACTACACCTATTCCGAGAACAAGGTTCAGACCCGCCGCAACGACGTCTCGGCCTGGTTCAACTTCGGCCCGTCGTCGAGCAGCTGGACCGACGGTCCGATCGCCGGCCCGCTGGTCTACACCGAGCTGATTCCGAATGGTACCAGCGACATCGCGATGGGCGCCGCCGACTACGCCACCAAGAGCGAGAACAAGTCGCTCGGCTTCAATGCCGCCTGGCGTGTCAACAGCGACCTGCGCCTCGAGGTCGACGCCCACCGCTCGACCGCCGAGTCGAAGCCGGACAGCCCGTTCGGCTCGAGCAACGTGCTCGGGACGGCCAGCTTCAGCCGTGGCGACACCAGCGTCGACTTTTCCAAGGACTTCCCGGTGCTGAGCATCAAGGGCGCCGATTTCGCGCGCGCGCCGCAGCAGGTCACCGGCTCGGTGTTCATGAACGGCTACGTGAAGAGCGAGGTCAAGCAGCTGCAGACCCATGCCAGCCTGAAAATGCTGGAAGCGTCCGAGCTGAAGTTTGGCGTGGCCCATACCGACGTGCACAACCGCTCGGCATTCTCGGTGCAGCAGCGCGACACCTGGGGTGGCGCCACCGTGCCGTCGGACTACCCGGCCAGCTATTTCCATCGCGAGAGCCTGCGCCAGTATTTCGATAATATCGACGGCAGCGACAACCCGAACCTGTTCAATACCTTCTATACCTTCAACTTCGACGCGGTGCGCCAGTTGGCGGCCAAGGCTTCGGGCCGTCCCGACCTGTACCTGCCGAAGAGCACCTACGATACCGACCAGCGCACTCGCGAAAAATCGAAGAGCCTGTACCTGCAGTTCAACACCGACTGGGATACCGCGCTGCCGCTGCATACCTCGGTGGGCGTGCGCTACGAGAAGACCGACATCACCTCGACCGCGCTGGTGCCGACCGCGACCGCCATCACCTGGGTGTCGCAGAACGAATTCCCGGTCACCTTTGGCCAGCCCAACTTCACTACGCTGACCGGCAAGTACCACCACCTGCTGCCGAGCTTCGACGCCGACCTCGACCTGCGCTCGGACATGAAGGCCCGTTTCAGCTACGGCGAGACCATCGGCCGCGCCCGCTATGACCAGCTGACCGGCGGCCAGGTGCTGAACACCCTGGCGCGTGTCAACGGCGGAACTGGCTTCCAGGGCAACCCGGGCCTGCTGCCGGTCAAGTCGAAGAACATCGACCTGGCCTACGAGTGGTACTACGGCAAGTCGAGCTTCCTCTCGCTCGGCCACTTCCGCAAGAGCCTCGAGAACTACGCCGGCCAGTCGAAGATCATCGCCACCCCGTTCAACCTGCGCACGCCGGTCGGCGGCGCCTACTGGAACGCGGCGCTGGCCAATGGCTGCGCGAATGCCGACACCACCTGCATCCGCAACTACATCTTCCGCAACTTTGCCGGCCGCCCTGGCGTGGCACGCGGCCCGGACGACGTCAACGGCAACGCCACCGGCGTGATCACCGGCCAGCCGAACGATCCGCTCGCCCAGTTCGAGATCACCACTTTCTCGAACCAGAAGGCGGCGCGCCTGCGTGGCCTGGAGTTCAACGTGCAGCACATGTTCGGCGCCAGCGGCTTCGGTGTGTCGGCCAACTACACGTACGTCAACTCTGGCCTGAAGTTCGACAACCGGAGCATGGGCGAGCAGTTCGCGCTGGTCGGCCTGAGTGACTCGGCCAACCTGGTCGGCATCTTCGAGAACGACAAGTGGAACGTGCGCGCGGCCTACAACTGGCGCGACAAGTTCCTGGCCGGTACCTTCGACGGCTCGGGCCCGAACCCGAACTATGTCGAAGCCTATGGCCAGCTGGACCTGAGCGTCGGCTACAACATCAGCAAGAACCTGAGCCTGCAATTCGAGGCCATCAACCTGACGGACGAGATCAAACGCATCCACGGCCGTACCGAGCGCAACCTGCTGTTCGTCGAACAGTCGGGCCCGCGCTACATGATGGCGGCGCGCTACAAGTTCTGACCGGCTCGACCGAGGCCGCGGCCCTGCCGCGGCCTTTTTCAGTTAGACTCGTCCCGCATCTGTCTTTTTGGAAACAACCATGGTGAGCACCGCCATCAGGCACGTCGTGATCGTCGGCGGCGGCTCGGCCGGCTGGCTGACTGCCGCCGTGCTGGCCTCCACCTTCCGGCAACAGGAACATGGTGGCCTGCGCATCACCCTGATCGAGTCGCCGGACGTGCCGATCATCGGCGTCGGCGAGGGTACCTGGCCTACCATGCGCGACACCCTGCGCGCGGCCGGACTGTCCGAAGCCGCGTTCTTCCGCGAATGCGACGCCGCCTTCAAGCAGGGCTCGCGCTTCGAGCGCTGGGTTACCGGCGCGGCCGGCGACCATTACTTCCATCCCTTCGCACTGCCCCAGGGCTGGGGCGATGCCGACCTTGCAGGAGCTTGGCTGGAGTGCCACCGGGACGTTCCATTCGCCGACCTGGCGACCTATCAAGCCCACCTGTGCGTGAACGGCCGCGCGCCCAAGCAGGCGGCCACGCCTGAATTCGCGGCGGTTGCCAATTACGGCTATCACCTCGACGCCGGCAAGTTCGGGCTGTTCCTGAAACAGCATTGCCTGGAGCAGCTGGGCGTGCATTACGTGCCTGACCACGTCACCGGCATCCGTTCGCACGACAATGGCGACATCGCCGCCCTGCAGACCCGGGTGCACGGCGAGTTGGCGGGCGACCTGTTCGTCGACTGCACCGGCATGCAGTCGCTGCTGCTCGGGAAGCACTACGGCGTGCCATTCCTGCCCCAGCGCGGAATCCTGTTCAACGACCGCGCGCTGGCTGTGCAAGTGCCCTACGCGCGCGAGACCGATCCGATCGCCTCGCAGACCACCTCCACCGCGCAGCAGGCCGGCTGGATCTGGGACATCGGCCTGCCGACCCGGCGCGGCATCGGCCACGTGTATTCCAGCGCGCACACCAGCGACGAACAGGCGGAGGCCGCGCTGCGCGCCTACATCGCCGCCAGCGGCGGCCCGGCCGACATCCCGGCGCCGCGCAAGCTGTCCTTCGAGCCGGGCTACCGCGAGCGTTTCTGGCACCGCAACTGCGTCGCCATCGGCCTCTCGAGCGGCTTCATCGAGCCGCTGGAAGCTTCGGCCCTCGCCATGGTCGAACTGTCCGCCGCGATGCTGGCCGAGGAAATGCCTGCCACGCGCGCCGCAATGGACATCAGCGCGCACCGCTTCAACGCCACCTTCTCGTATCGCTGGGAGCGGGTGATCGACTTCCTCAAGCTGCACTATGTCCTGAGCCGCCGCGAAGGTGAGTACTGGTGCGACAACCGCCGCGCCGAGACGATCCCGCAGCGCTTGAGCGACATGTTGGTGCTGTGGCGCCACCGCCCGCCCTCGCGCGCCGACTTCGACCGCATCCAGGAGCTGTTCCCGGCGGCGAGCTACCAGTATATTTTGTACGGGATGGGCTTTTGCCCTGAACCCGGCCTGGCCCGGCGCGAACGCATTGGCGAACCCGGTGCCGCGGCGGCGGACGGATTCTTCCGCCAGGCCGCCGACCTGACGCGCAGGATGCTGCCCGCGCTGCCGGACAACCGCACGCTCATCGCGCACATCGTGCGCCACGGGCTGCCGCGCTAGGACCGGCACGCGGCCGCGTCATGCGACACCACACCAACGATAACTGAAAGAGACAACCAGATGGCCAACCCCGTACTGCTGAACAATGTCGAGCACAAGGACCTGCGCGTGATTACCCGCCACGGCAGCGACATGGACGAGAGCCACCCCTTCGTGCCGACCTTCCCGGCCGAATTCCGCCTGCTGCAGGCCCACTATCCGATCATCTTCCGCAAGGAGACCGAGGATGCGCCGTTCGAGCCGATCGCCCTGTTCGGCTTCGAGGCCGACGAAAACCTGTTCCTGGACGAGAAGGGCTGGGACGCGGCCACCGTCCCGCTGCTGGTCGACCGCCTGCCGTTCCTGATCGGCCGCGACGGCGACGAGCTGATGATCCACATCGACCTCGACAGCCCCCGCATCAGCAAGCTTGACGGCGAGCCGATCTTCCTGCCGCATGGCGGCATGAGCCCCTACCTCGAGAGCGTGAACCAGATGCTGGTCACGGTGCACCATGGCATGGGGTCGAACGCCGCATTCGTCGCCGCCCTGGTGCAGAACGAGCTGATCGAAAGCTTCTCGCTCGACGTGACTCTGGACGACGGATCGCAGAACCGCCTGGCCGGCTTCTATACCATCAACGAGGAGAAACTGGAAGCCCTGGACGGCGCCGTGGTCGCCGAGCTGCACAAGGCTGGGTACCTGGCGCCGATCTACTACCAGCTCGCGTCGCTGTCGAATTTCCGCGCGCTGATCGACCGCAAGAATGCCCGCCGTGCTGCCCGCAGCTAAGCCCATTCGCGAACTAAGCGGCCTGACGCCGCGCGACCTCGGCCCGCAGGTTCTGGAATCCACCGAGCCGGTGGTCCTGCGCGGCCTGGTCGCGGGGTGGCCGATGGTGCAGGCCGCGCGCGCATCAAACAGCGCGGCCGACGCCTACCTGCGCCGCTTCTACCGGGACGCCACCGTCAACGCGATGCTCGGCCCGCCCGAGATCGCGGGCCGCTTCTTCTACAACGAGGCAATGGACGGCTTCAACTTCGCGCCGCTGCGGGTGCGCCTGGACAAGGTGCTGGACGAGCTGGCACGTTACCGGGGCGTCGACCAGCAGCCGGCCATCTACGTTGGCTCGACCACTATCGACACCTGCCTGCCAGGCTTCCACGACGAGAACGTCATTGACCTGGGCGGACGCGACGCGCTGGGCTCGATCTGGATCGGCAACCGCACCCGCATCGCCGCCCACTACGACCTGCCGGACAACCTGGCCTGCGTGGTGGCGGGCCGGCGCCGCTTCACCCTGTTCCCGCCCGATCAGGTCGGGAACCTGTACATTGGCCCGCTTGACCTGACCCCGGCCGGGCAGAGCATCAGCCTGGTCGATTTCCTGGCGCCTGATTTGACGCGCTTCCCGCGCTTCGCCATCGCGATGGAACATGCGCTGAGCGTGGAAATGGAAGCGGGCGACGCCCTCTTCATTCCCAGCATGTGGTGGCACCACATCCAGGCGCTGGAAGACTTCAACGTGCTGGTGAATTACTGGTGGCGCCAGTCGCCGCCCTGGATGGACACACCGATGAACGCGCTGATGCACGCATTGATGAGCGTGCGCGACCTGCCGCCGGCGCAGCGCGCCGCCTGGGCCGAATTGTTCCGCCACTACGTGTTCGAGGCGGACGTGGAAACGGCAAGCCACATTCCGGCCGCCGCACGCCGCTCGCTGGCGCCGATGGACGCCGACACCGTGCGCACCATCCGCGCCCAACTATTAAAACGAATGAATCGCTGAGGAGACCAGCATGGACAAGGGAACGAACGGAATCGGCAAGCCCATACGCCGCGTCGTGATCGCCGGCGGTGGCACCGCCGGCTGGATGGCGGCCGCCTGCATCTCAAAGGTGCTGGGCAAGCGCCTCGACATCAAGCTGGTCGAGTCCGACGAGATCGGCACCGTCGGCGTGGGCGAGGCCACCATCCCGACCCTGCTCAACTTCCACAACATCCTCGAGATCAATGAGCAGGAATTCATGGCCGAGACCAAGGCCACCTTCAAGCTTGGCATCAGCTTCGAGAACTGGCGCAACGTGAACGAGCACTACATCCACTCGTTCGGCCTGACCGGTACCGACCACTGGACCGCCGGCTTCCAGCACTTCTGGCACAAGGGCCGCGAGCGCGGCCTGGCCGGTGACTATGGCGATTATTGCCTGGAACTGCGCGCTTCCCAGGAAAACAAGTTCGCTCACCTGCCGGGCAACGGCATGAACTACGCCTACCACCTGGACGCCAGCGCCTATGCGCGCTACCTGCGCAAGTTCAGCGAGCGCTTCGGCGTGCAGCGCATCGAAGGTAAGATCGTCGACGTCAGCATCAGCGCAATGAGCGGCCAGGTGCGTTCCATCACGCTCGATTCGGGCGTGGACATCGAGGGCGACCTGTTCATCGACTGCACCGGTTTCCGCGCCCTGTTGATTGGCCAGGCGATGGGCGTCGAGTACGAGAACTGGTCCGAGTGGCTGTTCAACGACAGCGCCGCGGCGCTGCAGACCACTTCCATGGGCGATGCAGTCCCGCTCACCCGTTCGATCGCCCATCCCTTCGGCTGGCAGTGGCGCATTCCGCTGCAGCACCGGGTCGGCAACGGCATCGTGTTCTCGAGCCGCTATGTGGAAGAGGGCGCCGCGATCGAAGCCCTGCTGGGGAACATCGAAGGCGAAGCCTTGATGAAGCCGCGTGTGATCAAGTTTACGCCGGGCCAGCGCAAGCAGGTCTGGAAGGGCAACGTGGTCGCGGTGGGCCTGTCGAGCGGCTTCCTGGAACCGATCGAATCGACCAGCATCCATCTGATCCAGCGCAGCATCCTGCGCTTGATGCAGATCTTCCCGACCAGCGGCATCGTGCAAAGCGACGTCGACGAATTCAACCGTCAGGCCTGGAGCGAGATCGAGCACATTCGCGACTTCATCATCCTGCACTACAAGGTCAACAACCGGATCGACGCGCCTTACTGGCGTGACGCCCGCAACATGGCTGTGCCGGCCTCGCTCCAGCACCGCATCGACCTGTTCCGCGAGACCGGCCGCGTGTTCCGGGTCCCGAACGAGCTGTTCGCCGAAAATTCGTGGATCCAGGTGATGCTGGGGCAAGGCATCCTGCCCTACCGTCACCACCAGACGGCCGACCTGATGGGCGACCAGGAGCTGTCGCACTTCCTCGGCGGGATCAAGGCGCAGATCGACCGTACCGTGGCTGGCCTGCCTTCGCACCAGGCCTACATGGAGCGCTACTGCGCGGCCCCGAAATAGGCCAGCCGCGCAAACAAAAAACCCGCTTCGGTGAAGCGGGTTTTTTTTTACCAAATGGCCAGGATTCAGCTTGCCGTCACCGGTTGCCTGTGCAGGTTCGCGTACTTGATGCCGAAGTAGAGGATGAACAGGTAGCACACGGCCGGCACCAGGAAGGATGGCTGCAGGCCGATGGTATCGGCGAACATGCCCTGGATGAAGGGCACGATGGCGCCACCGACGATCGCCATGCACAGGATGCCCGAACCCTGGCCGGTGAACTTGCCCAGACCGTGCAGCGCCAGGCTGAAAATGGTCGGGAACATGATGGAATTGCACAGGCCGACCGCGATGATCGCCCACATCGCCAGCTTGCCTTCGCTGAAGGTGGCGGTGAGCACCAGCAGGATCGAGCCGAGCGCGGTGACGGCCAGCGACTTGCCCGGGCTGACGTAGCGCATCACGGCGAAGCCGACGAAGCGGCCGACCAGGGCACCGCCCCAGTACAGGCTGACGTACTGCGCCGCATCCGCATGGCTCAGGCCCGCGATGTTGCCCTCGCCGAGGAAGTTGATCAGGAAGCTGCCGATGCTGACTTCCGCACCCACGTACAGGAAGATCGCGACCGCACCCAGCACCAGGTGGCGGTAGGCCATGGCGCCGCCCTTGCCGTCCACGGCCGGCTTGCCGTCGGCGGAGTGGTCGATCCTGGGCAGCCTGGCCAGCGCGAACAGCACCGCCAGGATTGCCAGCGCCGCAGCCAGGCCCAGGTAGGGACCCTGCACGGCGGCGGCTTCGGCGGCCTTATGGGCGGCCTGCTCGGCGGCCGTCATGGCGGCCAGCTGGTCGGCGCTGAGGACAACCGTGGACAGGATCAGGATGCCGCCCAGCGAAGGTGCGACGGTGGTGCCGAGCGAGTTGAAAGCCTGGGTGAGCGTAAGACGACTCGATGCGGTGCGCGCCGGCCCGAGTACGGTGACATAAGGATTGGCCGCCACCTGCAGGATAGTGATGCCCGAGGCCAGCACGAAGAAGGCGAACAGGAACAGACCGTAGCCGCCTTTGGACGCCGGATAGAACAGGGCGCAGCCGGCCGCCGCGATCATCAAGCCGGTGACCGCGCCTTTCTGGTAGCCGATGCGGCGGATCAGGGCGCCGGCCGGCAGCGAGACGATGAAGTACGCGCCGAAGAAGCAGAACTGCACCAGCATCGCCTGCAGGTAGGTAAGGGTATAGATCGACTTCAGGTGCGGGATCAGGACGTCGTTGAGCGACGTGAGCAGGCCCCACATGAAGAACAGGATGGTGACGATGACGAGCGCGCCGGTGTGCGGGTTGTGCTCGGCTTCCGTGGCTGGTGCCAGTACCGGATTGGGTGCCGCGTTTTGCATGGTGTCTCCGTATTGTTATTGCATTGCTGCGATGTGGTCCGAGAGCATGGCGGATACGCCGCGCAGCGCCGGGTACTGCTCGGTGATGAGGTAGGTCGGGATGCGCGCCAGGTAGGGGCTGAGACGCCCCTTGTCCTCGAAGCGCGCGCGAAACGCGGATTCGGTAAACAGTTTACCGAGACGCGGCACGATGCCGCCGCCGATGTACATGCCGCCGGTCGCGCCCAGGGTCAGGGCGACGTTGCCGGCCACGCTGCCCAGCACCGCGCAGAAGGTCTGCACGGTCTTGATGCAGTCGGCGCAGGAACCGTCCAGCGCGGCGCCAGTGATGCTGGGCGCGTCGATACGCTTGCCGGTCAGCGCCCAGTGGATCAGCTCCAGCCCCATGCCCGACAGCAGGCGCTCGGCCGACACGTGGCCGTATTCTTCCCACAGCGCGTCTAGGATCGCCACTTCTTCCTTGCTGGATGGCGCGAAGCTGACGTGGCCGCCTTCTCCGGCCAGCGCGATCCAGCGGTTCCCGGCCGGGATCACGCCGGAGACGCCCAGGCCGGTACCGGGGCCGATCAGGCCAATGGGCCGCCCAGGTCGCCCATCCTGCAATTCGATGCCGCCGCCGATGCGCTCGCGCCCGTCGGCCGCCAGGTGCGGCAGCGACATCGCCAGCGCGGCGAAGTCGTTTACCACCAGCAACGTTTCCAGGCCCTGCTCCTGGCGCAGGCCCTCGATCGAGAAGCTCCAGTGGTGGTTGGTCATGCTGACCCGGTCTTCCTCGACCGGATTGGCGATCGCGATTGCGGCATGGTGCACGCCCTCGACAGCAAAGCCGCGCGCGGCGGCCTTGCCGAGGTAGGCCTGCATCGCCGCGCCCAGCGTCGGGTAATCGGCGCAGGCCAGCACCTCGATGTCGTCGAAGCCCGCGCCCGACTGCAGGGCGAAGCGGGCGTTGGTGCCGCCGACATCGGCCAGCAATTTCAGGCTGCCGCTCATTTGAGTTCCTCGCAGCGCACAGCATCCGGTTCGCTTGCGGCGCCGCCGGCGATCTCGATGTTGGTGAAGGCGGCGGCGAAGGCGGCATCGCTCGCCATGCTGAACGGCGCATCGACCTTGGAAAGATCCGTGCCCTTGGCCCTGAAGCAGCTCAGCGGAATCCTGACGGTCTGCTTGCCCTTGCCGGCCAGGCGCTTGAACAGGGCCGTGGTATCCAGGACCCCGCTGCCCATCGCCATGCTGACCTTGCCGGCCGGCGCCCTGTACACGATGGTATCGAAGCGCAGCGCCGCGTTGGCGCTGGCGCTTGGGGGCAGCACCATGGCGCGGGCACCGCGCGCCTCGACGGTGGCCGGCCCGGACCAGGTCACCAGCTTGGCGTCCTGCTGGGTATTGACCTGCGAGGTCTGCACCGTCACACCCGGCAGGGTGAAGGTCGTATTCAGGTCGGCGCCCAGGACCAGCTGCTGGGAACCGCTTCGGATGGTCAGCGGGAAGCTGGCGCGGTCGGACTGGCTGAACACCGGGAAGCTGTTGCTGACGCCGCAGCCGCCGGCCGGGTAGGTCGCATCCAGCTTGCCTACCCTGGATCGCGTGGCCGCCTTCAAGCCGTAGCCATAGGCGAACAGCGGCGCGTAGTTCTTGTCGCCGACATTCAGATCGCTCTGGCAGGCCGACTTCGGCCACGAGAACGGCAGCTTGCCGGTGAATTCATGGCGCTTGGGACCGGCCACCAGGAGGTCGGACACACCCTTGCCCTCGGTGCCCGGCAGCCAGGCCGCCACGAACACGTCCGAGAGGTTGAGCAGGTCGTTCACGTAGAGCGGACGGCCGGAGATGAACACGGTAACCACCGGCTTCCCCTTGCCGGCTACCGCCTGCAGCACGGCCAGGTCTTCCGGATAGCGGCTCGAATGGCGCAGGGTGCCGTTGGGGCCGATGTCGCCGTCGCCTTCGGCATACGGGCGCTCGCCGATCACCGCCACCACTGCATCGAACTGCGACACGTCCACGCCCTTGGCGTCGATGCTGAAGCTGACCTTGTCCTTGCCTGCCGCTTCGCGGATGCCGGCCAGGATCGTGTCGGCGTTCGGGAAGTCGGCATTGGTCGTGGCCGTGCCCTGCCAGGTGATCGACCAGCCGCCGGACTGGTTCGACAGGTCGTCCGCGCTCTTGCCGACCACCAGGATCTTCTTGCCGCGCGCGATCGGCAGCGCCAAGCGGTCGTTCTTGATCAGGACCAGCGATTCGCGCACCGCGCGGCGGGCCAGCGCGCGCGCCTGCATCGCATCGTCCTTGCCCGCATAGGCATTCTGCGACGGACTCTTGTCGAACAGGCCGGCGCGCAGTTTCACGCGGATGATGCGGCTGACCGCATCATCCAGGCGTGACATCGGTATCTCGCCGCTCTCGACCTGCCTGATGGTGTTGGCAATAAAGGCCTTCCAGTCGTCGGGCACCATGACCATGTCGTTGCCGGCATTGATCGCGGCCGCGCAGCTGTCGTTGCTGCAGCCTGGCACTTCGCCGTGCCCGTTCCAGTCGGTGACGACGAAACCGTCGAAGCCCATTTTCGTTTTCAGCACGTCGGTCAGCATGGCGCGGCTGCCGTGCATCTTGCCGTAGTCGGTGCCGCCCGCCACGTCGTTCCAGGAGTTGAACGAGGACATCACGGTCTGGGCGCCCGCCTGCAGGGCAGGGTAGTAGCCGGCGCCGTGGATGTTGACCATCTCGGCCTTGGTCGACTTGTTGACGCCGCGGTCCTTGCCGTGCTCGGTGCCGCCGTCGCCGATGAAGTGCTTGGCGGTGGCGATGGTGTTGGCGTCGTTCTTCAGCGCGCCCTGCATCCCCCGCACGTAGGCGCCGGCATAGCTGGCGACAACTTCCGGATGCTCGGCATAGCTTTCGTAGGTGCGCCCCCAGCGGTCGTCGCGCACCACGGCCAGGGTCGGGCCGAACACCCAGGCGATGCCGCTCGCGCGCGTGGCTTTCGCCGTGGCCGCGCCGATCTCTTCGAGCAGCTTCGGATTGCGCGCCGCGCCCAGGCCGATGTTGTGCGGGAAGAGGGTGGCGCCGAATACGTTGTTGTGGCCATGGACCGCATCCGTGCCCCACACCACCGGCACCTTGATCGCCATGTCGGTGGCCATCGAGGCCTCGTAGTAGCGCTGGGCCAGCGCCAGCCACTCGGCGGCCCTGGCATGCTTGTTGTTGTTCGGCCAGCTGCCGCCGCCGTTCAGGACCGAGCCGAGGTAGTAACGCCTCACGTCTTCCGGGGTGACGGTCTTGATCTCGCCCTGGGTGATCTGGCCGACCTTTTGCGCCAGCGTCATCTTGCCGACGATCTCGCGCACACGTTGCTCGATGGCGGCATCCTTGCCGATGGCGCTGCGGACCTGAGGCCAGTCGGCCAGGGGCGTTGCCGCATTGGCGGTCAGGGGCAGGGCGAGCGCGATGGCCAGCGCCAGAAGCGGGTTGCGAAGCTTGGGTGTCATGGGTCGTCTCGCTATCTTGTTATGTTGTGCAGGTCTTATTCGCCGCGCAGGAAGGAGCGGTACCACTTGCCGCTGCCCTTCAGGCGGCGCTGCTGGGTGGCATAGTCGATGTGGGTCAGGCCGAAGCGCTTGAGGTAGCCCTCGGCCCATTCAAAGTTGTCGAGCAGGCTCCAGGCGAAGTAGCCTTTCACCGGCACGCCGTCCCCGATTGCCGATTTCAGGGTGGCGAGATGGCGCATCAGGTAGCGGCGGCGCTCGACGTCGTCGATCTCGCCTGCGCCGTCGACTTCGTCCGCGTAGCAGGAACCGTTTTCGGTGATGTACATCGGGCCCGGGTGGTAGTCCTTCTCGATGCGCAGCAGCAGTTCGGCCAGGCCCTGCGGCGCCACCTCCCAGCCCATGTAGGTGGTCTCGGCGCCGGGTGGCGGCGGCAGCACGCGCGCGCCCAGGGGCGCATGGCCGGGGGCATCCTGGATGGTCTCGGGGAAGTAATAGTTCACGCCCAGGAAGTCGGTCGGCACCGCGATCGCTTCCAGGTCGCCCGGCAGGACGACCGGCGCGGCGTCGCCGATGGCATCCAGGGTCGCCTGCGGGTAGCCGCGGCCGTAGAGCGGGTCGAGGAACCAGCGGTAGCGCAGGCCGTCGTGGCGCTCGGTGGCGGCGATGTCCTCCGGTTTGCTGGATGCAGGGCGCACCGGATGCAGGCTGAGGGCGATGCCGGCCCTGGCATTGGGCACGTTGGCGCGGATCAGCGGCACCGCCTTGCCGTGCGAGAGCAGCACGTGGTGTGCCACCTGCAGCGCGGTCTTGAAATCGGTGTTGCCGGGTGCATGCCAGCCTTCGAAGTTGCCGATGATCGATGTGCACCATGGTTCGTTGTGGGTGATCCAGTGCTGTATGCGGTCGCCAAGGCGGCGCGTCATCGCATCCACGAAAGCGAGGTAGGCGTCCACGGTGGCGCGTTCGTTCCAGCCGCCGCGGTCCTGCAGAAACTGCGGCAGGTCCCAGTGGTACAGCGTGGCCCAGGGCTGCAGGCCGCGCTCCAGCATGCCGTCCACCAGGCGGGAGTAAAAATCCAGGCCCTTTGGATTCGGCTTGCCGCCCACTTCGGAGAAGATGCGCGGCCAGGCGATCGAGAAACGGTAGGCGTTCAGGCCCATGTCGCGCCCGATGTCGAAATCTTCCGGCCAGCGGTGGTAGTGGTCGCACGCGACCAGGCCGCTCGAGCCATCCTTGATCTTGCCGGGGGTGGCGGCGAAACGGTCCCAGATCGACTCGACCCGGCCGTCTTCCCGGCCTGCACCTTCGATCTGGTAGGAAGAAGTCGCGCAGCCCCACAGGAAGTCGGGGGCGAAATCGCCGCGCGTCGGAGTCTTGGGCTCGGGTCGGTTGGTTATCGTCATGATGGGTCTGGTTGAATCGTTACGCTAGGATATTTGGAAAGCTTTCCAATTGCAATCTAAAAAAAAGAGGCCGGCAAGCGGCCCAGCCTATTTTTTCCTGCTCCGCGTGGCTTTGCCGGAGCTGTCGCTCGGCGCCTTTCCCAGCGAAGCGCGCAGCGTGACGCTGACCGGGAATGTGCGGGTGACCGGGCGCTGCAGGTCGTAGCAGCGGTTGAGCAGGGCATTCAGGCCGTTGAGTGTCATCTCGCGCCATGGCATGTGCACCGAGGTCAGGCGCGGCGCCGAGAAGGCGGCGCTGGGTGTATCGTCGTAGCCGATCACCGACAGATCGCGCGGCACGCTGATGCCGGCTTCCTGGAAATAGGCCAGCGCGCCGACCGCCATCTCGTCGTTGGCGCAGAACAGGGCAGTGCACCTGGTGCTGGAGTCGATCAACGCCTTCGCCGCCGACCAGCCGCCCTGGGGCGAGAAGTCGCTCTCGAGCGTCCAGACCTTGCTGGTGTCGATGCCATCGGCTTCCAGTTCGCGCATGAAGCCGTCCACCCGCGCCACGTTATCGGCCAGCGCCGCCGGTCCGGAGATCACGGCGATGTCGCGGTGCTTGTAGTCGAGCAGGGTGCGTGCGGCCAGGCGTCCGCCGAGCGCGTGGTCGACCGTGAAGCACTGCTCGGGAATCTGGCTGAACTCGTGGTTCAGCGCCACGATCTGGTTCTGCTTGCCGCCAAGGGTGGAAAGGTCGTCGTCGGTCAGGGCACTGGTCATCATGACGATGCCGTCGCAGCCGCGTTCGATCAGGAATTCGATGCCCTCGATGGCCTGGCGCCGTGCGTCGCCGAGGCCAACGCCGAAGGCCACCACCATGTGCAGCCCGGCGGCGCGCAGCTCGGTGTCGATGATCTGCAGGATCGGCGTGTAAAAGGTGCCGGAGAGGACCGGGATGTAGACGCCGACCATGCGGCTGGTACCGGACAGCAGCGCGCGCGCCGCGTGCGAGGGGCGGAAGCCCAGCTCGTCGATTGCCTTGCGCACGCGGGCCAGGGTCGCCGGCGACACCGAGCCCTTGCCGCTGACCACGCGCGAAGCAGTACCGAGACCCACGCCAGCCAAACGCGCTACGTCCTTGATGGTTGCCACTGACGATCCTTGTCCTGTTGTTTAGTTAGCGATGAACACTGAAGCATACTGCATTGACGAAGTACTGGCACCTGTCTTCAGAGCCGTTTGCCGTCGGTCGGGTCGAACAGCGAGACCCGACCGACATCGATACCGAAGCGCACCGCCTGCCCGACGCGCAATGGCCTCGGATCGTGCACGATGCTGGCCAGTTGGTGACCGCCGCAATCCAGCCACACGACCTGGTGGTTCCCCATCGGTTCGACCAGGGTCACGTCGGCGTGCAGCATGCCATCCGCCGTCAGGTGGATGTCTTCCGGCCGCACGGCAATGGTTACCGGGCCCGGCGGCGCGATGCAGTCCGGCGCCAGGTCGAGCATCAGCGCGCCGGCGCTAAAACGGCGCTTGGTACTGTTGGCCGTGTGCAGCTCTCCTTCCAGGCGTCCGTCGACGAAATTCATCGAGGGTGAGCCGAGGAAGCCGGCGACAAAGCGGTTGGCCGGTTTCTCGTAGACCTCGCCCGGGGTGCCAATCTGCTGGATGCGGCCGCCCTGCATCACGACGATGCGGGTGGCCAGGGTCATCGCCTCGGCCTGGTCGTGGGTCACGTAGATCATGGTCGAGCCCAGCGTCTGGTGCAGCAGTTTCAGTTCGCGCCGCAGTTCGGCGCGCAGCTTGGCGTCGAGGTTCGACAGCGGCTCGTCGAACAGGTAGACGCCCGCTTCGCGCACCAGCGCGCGGCCGATCGCCACGCGCTGGCGCTGGCCGCCGGAGAGCTGGGCTGGCTTACGGTCCAGCAGGGCTTCCAGCTGCAGCATTTCCGCCGCCTTCCGCACGCGCCGCCCGATCTCGGCCTTGGGTGCGCCCGAAATGCGCAGGCCGAAGGACATGTTCTTCTCGACCGTCATGGTCGGGTACAACGCATACGACTGGAACACCATGCCGATCCCGCGCTCGCTCGGGTCGGCATGGCTCATGTCGCGCCCGCCTATCTCGATGGCGCCGCCGGCCAGGTCGATCAGGCCGGCGATGCTGTGCAGCAGGGTCGACTTGCCGCAGCCCGAAGGACCGAGCAGGACCAGGAACTCGCCCGGTTCGATGTGCAGGTCGAGGTCGCGGATGACCTGGTTGCTGCCGCGGGTGATGCAGAGCTTGCGCAGGACGACGTTGGACATGGCTTAACCTTTCACCGCGCCGGCGGCGATGCCGCGCACGAACCAGCGTCCGGAGATGAAATAGACCGCCAGGGGCACGCTTGCCGTCAGAATGGTCGCGGCCATGTTGACGTTGTACAGACGGATGCCGGTGGTGGTGTTGATCACGTTATTCAGCTGCACCGTCATCGGCGCGTTGTCACGGCCCGCGAACACCAGGCCGAGGATGTAGTCGTTCCATACGCCGGTGACCTGCATGATGGCGGCCACCACCACGATGGGCAGCGACATTGGCAGCATCACCTGCAGGAAGATGCGCCAGAAGCCGCCGCCATCGATGCGCGCGGCCTGGAACAGCTCGTGCGGCACCGAGGCATAGTAGTTCCGGAACAGCAGCGTCATGATCGGCATCCCGAAGATGACGTGCACCAGCACGATCGCCGGCAGCGAGCCGAACACGCCGGCACGCGCCATCATCCACACCAGCGGATAGATCATGACCTGTACCGGGATGAAGGCGCCGGCCAGCAGCACCCCGAACAGCAGATTCGCGCCGCGCGGCTTCCAGAACGACAGCGCATAGCCGTTGATGGCGCCCAGCAGTATCGGGATAAGGGTGCTCGGCACCGTGATCGCCACCGAATTCCAGAAGCCGCCGCTGACCTGGCTCCAGGCATTCCGCCAGGGCTCGACCGTGGCCGCCAGCGGCAGGGCGAACACGTTGCCGTTCCTGATCTCGTCCATCGGCTTGAAGGAGGTGATGATCATGACATACAGCGGCAGCAGGAAGTACAGCGCGGCGCTGAACAGGAAAGCGTAGACGCCGATGCGGGCCACCGACAGGCGCTTTCTGCGCATGGCCGGCGCCGCGGGTGCCGCGGGAATGACAGGACGGGTGTCGAAGGACATGCTTGGCGTGACCTGCAGCGTGGGTGGGCTCATGCGCGTTTCCTCCGGCTGCGTGCGTAGGCATAGGGCGCCAGCAGGGCCAGTACCGGAATGAGCAGGGTGACCGCGCCGGCCGAGGCCAGCCCGATGTTCGAACGCAGGAACAGGTGGTCCATGATGAACTTGGCCGGCACCTCGCTGGCGATTCCCGGCCCGCCGCCGGTCATCGCGACCACGGCGTCGTACAGTTTCACGACGGCGGTGCACAGCAGCAGGAACACCGTGGCGATCGTCGGACCGAGCATCGGCAGCACGATCTGCAGGTAGACCCGCCACGCCGGAATGCCGTCCAGGCGGGCGGCTTTGTAGATCTCCGGGTCGACGCCGCGCAGGCCGGCCAGCATCATCGCCATCACCAGGCCCGAGGCCTGCCAGACGGCGGCGATCACGATGGTGTAGATGACCATGTCCTGGTCGATGATCCAGTCGAAGCTGAAGTGCGGGAAGCCGAACTGGCGCACCGCGCCTTCGATGCCGCTGCCCGGCGCCAGCATCCACTGCCAGACCAGGCCGGTGGCGATGAAGGACATCGCGTACGGATACAGGAAGACCGTGCGCAGGAAACCTTCGCCGCTGACGTTCTGGTCGATGAATGCGGCCAGCAGGAAGCCCAGCACCATGCAGGCGAGGATGAACAGGGCGCCGTAGACGGCCAGGTTGTTCAGTGAGATCAGCCAGCGCTCGTTGTCGAACAGGCGGATGTACTGGGCCGCGCCGATATAGTTGCTTGATGCGAAGGTGCGGGAAGCGGTGAACGAAGTGCGGAAGGTCCACAGCGCCGCGCCGAGGTAGGCGACCAGCACGGTCAGCGCCATCGGGATCAAAGCGATGTGAGAACTGATCTTGTGGGTGCGGAGCTTGGCCAGCATGGCGTTCAGTATTTGAGTGCGTTGGCGATGCTCTTCTGGGCCCGTTCGGCCGGCATGGCCGTGTTCCAGTAGGCGGTCAGCACGTCCTGCATGGCGCCGTTCTGGTCCGGTGTCAGGTAGATCTCGGTCACGCCGGCCTGGCGCGCGCGGTCCTTCATGATCTCGATGCCCCTCCGGGCGCACAGGTCGAGCGCCGAGGCATCGACATCAGGGCGTGCCGGGATCGAGCCTTTCAGCTTGCTGAATCTCACCTGCAGGTCGGGCTGCGAAACCACCTTGGCCAGCAGCTGCTGGGCGCGCACGACGTGGCCGTTCTCGGTACGCGGGAACACGAACACGTCGCCCTGGATCAGGTAGGGCGTGCTGGCGCTGAAGCCCGCCATGCAGCCGTAGTGCTGGCCGGCGCTTTGTCCCGCGTTGGTAAATTCGCCCTTGGCCCAGTCGCCCATCACCTGGAAGCCGGCGCGGCCAGCGATGACGAGGGCAGTGGCGTCGTTCCAGTTGCGGCCCGGCGAGCCAGCGTCCACATAGGATTTCAGGCGCTTGAATGCCTGCAGCACCTTGCGGAATTCGGGACCGAGGAGGGTAGCCTGGTCGCGGTCGCGGATCGCCTTCAGGTACAGCTCCTTGCCCCCCATGTTGGCCAAAATCGCCGAGAACAGCACGGTCTCCTGCCACGACTGGCCGCCGTGGGCGAGCGGGATGATGCCAGCCGCCTTGAGCTTGTCGAGGGCGGCGAAGAATTCCTCCATGCTGGCCGGTTCCTTGGTGATGCCGGCCTTCCGGAAGGCCGACTTTGAATACCAGAACCAGGTCTGCATGTGGATGTTCAGGGGCACCGCGTAGTAGTGGCCCTGCACCTTGATCACGTCGATGATCGGCGGGGGCAGCGTCTGGTCCCAGTTCTGGGCCCGCGCGATGTTGTCGACGTTGTTGAGCATTCCCGCTTCGATCACGTCGAGAAACTGCTTGGAAGTGTTGAACTGGGCCGCAGTGGGCGGGTTGCCGCCGACGATGCGGTTGATGGTGACGGCGCGCGACTGGTCGCCGCCGGCGATTGCGGTGTCGATCCACACGCCGCCCGCATTGCGGTAGGCCTGGGCCACCTGCTTGACGGCGGCCGACTCGCCGCCTGAAGTCCACCAGTGGATGACTTCCGCCTTGGGCGCCGCGCGGACGGATGCATACGTGGAAGCACGCGCGGGAACGGCTGCCGTCAGGACGGCGGCCGCCAGGGCAAGGGCGAGCCCTGTGAGGGCCGCCGCCGGGGGGCGTGCTGATGTGAACATCGTGTCTCCGTGTGCGCCGCTCTCTTTCGCTACGTCTCCCATGATTTGGAAACGTTACCAACGGCTTTGCCGGACTATAGCATTGGGTGAAATCAGGGTCAAACAAATATTGCAATCCAGATTCTGACACACTCCGATGCCTGTCAACCGTGTTTTCGCGTGCATCCTACGCTGACAAAGGAGGCTGCAGGCTCTCGTGTACTTGGTGGGATAGGCTGTGGTATCGTTTCCAAATGTTGCATACAGAACAGCCACGAGAGCAACAGCGAGTTCAGGAGACGAGATGAATACGACCGAGGTTTTCCTCATAGCGATGCTGCTGATTTTTGTCGCCCCTTATCTGGTGTGGCGACTCGGAAAAACCGACTATGTTGCGCCGTTGGCAGTGGTCCAGATCATCATGGGCGTCCTGCTCGGGCCGGGCATTCTGGGGGCCGTCTATCCCGACTATCACAAGTTCGTATTCAACCCCGACGTCGTCAAGACGCTGAATGGCATCGCCTGGTGGGGCGTGATGCTGTTCGTGATGCTGGCCGGGATCGAACTCGACCTGAAGAAGGTATGGCAGTACCGCCGCGAGAGCGCGACCGCCGCCGGCCTGTCGCTCGGCATGCCATTACTCTTCGGCTGCGGTGCGGCCCTGGTGCTGGCGGGCTACCAGGGCTGGATGGGCGCCCAGGCCGCCGAGTGGCAGTTCATGCTCGGCATCGGCATGGCTTGCGCGGTGACGGCGCTGCCGGTGCTGGTGCTCTTGATGGAAAAACTCGACATCTTGCGCCAGCCCATGGGCCAGCGCATCCTGCGCTACGCCAGCCTGGACGACGTCGCGATCTGGGGCGTGCTGGCGCTGATCATGCTCGACTGGGAGCGCGTTGGCCGCCAGCTTGGTTTTCTCGTGGCATTCGGCGTGTTGACCATCCTGTTCCGTCGCCTGATGCTGCGCCTGCCGCAGAATGACCGCTGGTATGTCGCCCTGATCTGGCTGATCGCCTGCAGTTTCGGCGCCGACTGGGCCGGTCTGCACTACATGGTCGGCGCCTACCTGGCTGGCGTTGTCATGGATGCGGACTGGTTCGATCGCGAACAGCTCGATGGACTGTTCAAAAACGTGCTGCTGGTGCTGATGCCGGTGTTCTTCCTGAGTACTGGACTGCGCACCAAGTGGGATATGGGCAGCTATCCGGTGTTCTTCGTGGCCGGGCTGCTGCTGCTCGCTTCGGTCGGCGGCAAGCTGGCCGGCGCCCACATTGCGGGCAAGGCGCTGGGCTGGAAGAAAGGCGAGGCCACGATTATCGGCTGGCTGCTGCAGACCAAGGGCCTGATCGAGATCATCTTTGCGAACATCCTGCTGGACAAGCAGATCATCACCAGCGAGATGTTCACAGCGCTGCTGTTGATGGCGGTGTTCAGCACCATGCTGACAGTTCCGGTTGTGCATCCGAAGCTGAATCGGACGCAGAACCGGGGGCTGGTAGAGCAGGCCACTTCCCAGGCGCATCGGCGGCCGTGATCAGCAATGCGCAGGCGGCATCGTCGAACAGCAGCTCGCTGCCGGGGAGGGCAGGGGACACGGCATTCAGCGCAGGGTCTGCGCCAGGAAGTCGTCGATCGCGCGTGAACTCTTGGTGGGTGCGCTCATGTGCGGGCAGTGGCCGACGTTCTCGATGATGTGCAGGCGGCTGGCCGGCAGGTGGCGGTGCAGGAACTCGCCCACGGCAAGCGGCGCCACCAGGTCGTCGCTGCATTGCAGGATCAGGGCCGGCACGCCCGACTTCGGCACGTCCGCGCGGTGGTCGGAGGTAAAGGTGACGCGGGCGAAGTGCTTGGCGATGTCAGGATCGTTGCGGCAGAAGCTACTGGTCAGTTCCTCGCGCAGGTCGGGCCGGCTGGGCGCGCCCATGATGGCGGGCGCCATATTGCTCGACCAGCCGAGGTAGTTCGCATCCATCGTCTCCAGCAGTTCCTCGATGTCCTCGTGGCTGAAGCCCCCGACGTAGTCGCCGTCGTTGATGTAGCAGGGCGAGGGGCCGACCATGACCTGGGCCGAAAGCGCTTCCGGCGCCTTGATCGTGGCCAGCAGGCCGATCATGGTACTGACCGAATGGCCGATGAACACCACCGGGCCGGTCGCGAAGGCGTCGATGATCTCGAGCAGGTCGTCGGCGTAGCCGTGCAGGCTGCCGTATTTGGTGCGGTCGTAGGCGCCCAGGTCGGAGCCGCCACTGCCAACCAGGTCGAAGGACACCGTGCGGTAGCGGTCCTGGTAGACCGGCGCCAGGAAGCGCCACATGGTCTGGTCGCAGCCGAAGCCATGGGCGAACACCATGGTGGCCGGGCCATCCCCAGTCACACGAACGTTGTTGCGTTGCTGGATACGGGAGCTCATCGGAGGATAATGAAAAAACATTAACACGGCGATTATAGCCAGTTAATGCCATGCGTAACCGCTCACCTGACCCTCACTGTCCTGTCCTGGAAATTGTTGGAAGACTCAGCGAGCGTCAACGGCCTGCACCGACGCACAGGCCGTTCTGCCGAGCAATGAAGCATCTCAAGAATCACTGGCTGCAGTCAGGGTGGCAGCCAGTGAGGGTGTCAAGGCCAGGCTGAATCAGGCTTGCTTGCGGCGGCGTGCCAGACCGAGACCGATAGCAGCCAGGCCCAGCAAACCCAGGCTTGCCGGTTCAGGCACGTCGGTGCTGTCGACCTGGCTGAGGTTGATCGTATACGCGCCGTTCGGACCACGGATGCCTGGTGCATTGGCAAAGCCTGCGAGGTTTCCGCCGTAGTTATAGGAATACGCATTAATCGCGAGCATGTACTCGCCTGCGCTCAGGGTCCGGTTGATATACGAAGCCAGGCCTGAATAATCGTCATTGAAGGCAAGCGTGTCGCCGTTTTGATCGAAGAGGAACAGCATCGTATCAAAGGTGATGTTCGTCGTCGATGCGGCGAAGCTGCCGCCATTCCACTTGAACTTGAAGAGATCGACCGAATCCGCGGTGCTCAGGGCACCCTTGATCTGCGTCGTACCGTTCTTGACCGATTGCGCGGTCAGCGCGGTATGACCCGCATCGCCGTCTTCATTATAGGTGGTGGCATGCGCCGCAGCCGAACTGAGAGCGGTAGCGACAATCATTGCGCTGATCATTTTCTTCATTTGGAATCCCTAGGGTGTAGTTTTGAAATTGCTTTTTTCTAAAAGCAATAACCATGCCTAGGAAAAATATTTTTCAAAATCAATGATTTACTGAAATATGGAAAAATACACAATGCATTGTGTAAAATTTTTCGACAGGACTCATTCGGGTGGATGTGTACGCCGTCCAGGCAAGGCCCGTGTTTGGATGTCTCACTGCCGAGCAAATCCGGATTGACGCGCGCATATTGGCCAGAAAGCAAAAAGCCCAACCATGAAGGCTGGGCTAGTGCTTGATGATACTGGTGCCGACTGCAGGACTCGAACCCGCCACCTGATGATTACAAATCAACTGCTCTACCTGATGAGCTAAGTCGGCTGTGCTCTGAAGAACAAGAATTATACGCTATTTAATACGCGTCAAGGTCGGCCGTCCGCCCTTCTTCGGCGGCTCGTCATCGCCATCCGGCGTTGTAGCGCCCGGTTCGGTCGGCGAATCCGCCCCGGTGCCCGGTACCGCCGACAGGGATGGTGCCGGGGCCCCGTCGCCCGAGTCGAGCGGCGCCATCTCCGCCGCCGTCGCGTTCACCTCGAAGGCCATGCCCTGGCCATTCTCGTTGGCATAGATCGCCAGCACGTTCTGCACCGGAATGTACAGCTCGCGCGAGACGCCACTGAAGCGCGCCCGGAAGTGGATCGCATCGTTGTCCATCTTCAGGCCCGAGGTGGCGCCATAGCTGATGTTCAGGATGATCTCGCCCTTGCGCACATATTCCATCGGCACCGTGGTGGCGGCATCGACCTTGACGGCAAGGTAGGGCGTGTAGCCGCTGTCCGTGCACCACTCGTAGATGGCGCGCAGGAGGTAGGGCTTGGTGGAGATCTCTGACATGGACGTGATTAACAAAGCAAAGCTGTACGCCAGTGTAGCGGATTCGCCGCGAGGGCGTCCGCAACCGGCGCATGAAGTATCGTCGAATGCGGCATGCGGGCGAGGCGGCTCGCCCGCAGCGGGCATCAGCGGCGCATCACCTTCTCGGACGGGGTCAGCGCTTCGATGTAGGCCGGGCGCGAGAAGATGCGCTCGGCGTACTTCATCAGTGGCGCCGCGGTCTTCGACAGTTCGATGCCGTAGTGGTCCAGGCGCCAGAGCAGCGGGGCGATCGCCACGTCCAGCATCGAGAACTCGTCGCCCAGCATGTACTTGTTCTTCAGGAACAGCGGGGCCAGCGTGGTCAGGCGGTCGCGGATTTCATTGCGCGCCTTGTCGTGGCTCTTGTCGTTCGCCTTGTTGCGCTCGCTTTCCAGCACGTGCACGTGGACGAACAGTTCCTTCTCGAAGTTGAACAGCATCAGGCGGGCACGGGCGCGCATCAGCGGGTCGGCCGGCATCAGTTGCGGGTGCGGGAAGCGCTCGTCGATGTACTCGTTGATGATGTTCGACTCGTACAGGATCAGCTCGCGCTCGACCAGGATCGGCACCTGGCCATAGGGATTCATGGTCGAAATGTCTTCCGGCTTGTTGAACAGGTCGACGTCGCGCACCTCGAAGTCCATGCCCTTTTCGAACAGGACCAGGCGGCAGCGTTGGGAGAACGGGCACGTGGTGCCGGAGTAGAGAACCATCATGGTTTGTAGTTCCTCAAGAAACAATGGGGTGAAGCGCCTAGCGATTCACCCCGAAAAATGATTGCCCGTATTATAGCCAACCGGGCAATGAAAGCGAATTTACTTCACTTCTTTCCAGTACGACTCGTTCAGGCGCCAGGCCAGGAAGGCGAAAATCGACAGGAAGAGCAACACAATAACCCCCAACTTCTTACGTTGGTCTTGCGCTGGCTCAGCCATCCAGCTCAGGTAGGCAACCAGGTCGGCGGTAGCGGTGTCGAATTCCTGCGGGCTCATCGTACCGGGGGTGACCGTTTCGAAGCCGACGAACTTGTGGACGGTCTTGCCCTGCTCATGCGGGTCGGCCACTTCCTGGAACTTGGCCTGGCGCACGCCTTGCTGCTGCCACATCACGTGCGGCATGGCCACGTTCGGCAGCACCATGTTGTTCCAGCCGGTCGGGCGGTTGTCATCCTTGTAGAAGGTGCGCAGGTAGGTGTACAGGTAGTCCGCACCCGAGCCCGCAGGCGAGGATTTCGCGCGCGCGATCACCGACAGGTCCGGTGGCACCGCGCCGAACCAGGCTTTGGCGTCGTCCGGGCGCATGGCCGTCGTCATCATGCCGCCAACCTTGTCTTGCGAAAACAACAGGTTGTTCTTGATCTGCTCTTCGGAGAGACCCAGGTCGCGCAGGCGGTTGTAGCGCATGCTCGATGCCGAGTGGCAGTTCAGGCAATGGTTGATGAACAGCTTGGCGCCGTTCTGCAGCGACGACAGGTCGCTGCGTTGCGGCGCCGGCTCGAGTGGGAAGCCGCCTTCGGCAGCGAATGCCAGTCCCGGCAGCAGGGCCAGGACGGCGATCAGTTTCTTCGCAAGTTTCATGTTCTTGTCCTTGTGCTCTGGTCCGCGATTAGTGTGGCGTGAAGGTCAGGCGCGTCGGGACCGGCTTGAACCGGCCCATCGTGCTCCACCACGGCATCAACAGGAAGAACGCAAAGTACAGCAGGGTCGCCACTTGCGAGATGATCGTGTAGGCCGGGGTCGGCAGCTGGGTACCGAGGTAGCCCAGGGCCACGAAGCACAGGCCGAACACGATGTACACCCACTTGTGCCAGTCCGGACGGTAGCGGATCGAGCGCGCCGGCGAGTGGTCCAGCCACGGCAGCAGGGCAATGATCACCACCGACGAACCGAACAGCACCACGCCCCAGAACTTCGCATCCAGCACCTGCGGCAGCATGCCGACGATCAGGACCAGGCCGATCACGGACACGATCATCTTGGCCTTGTGCGACAGGCGCGATTTCATCCAGATGAAGACGACATAGGCGGCGACCGCGATCATCAGGACGTACATGAAGTCGGCCGTGGTGGCGCGCAGCACCGAGTAGAACGGCGTGAAGTACCAGGTCGGCGCGATGTGCGGCGGGGTCTTCATCGAATCGGCCGGCAGGAAGTTGTTGTATTCCAGGAAGTAGCCGCCCATCTCAGGTGCGAAGAACACGATCGCCGAGAAGATCAGCAGGAACACCGACACGCCGAAGAAATCCTTGGTCGAGTAGTAGGGGTGCGACATGATGCCGTCCACCGGGTGGCCGTTGGCGTCCAGGTTGTCCTTGATCTCGATGCCGTCCGGGTTGTTCGAGCCGACTTCGTGCAGCGCGATCAGGTGCGCCGCCACCAGGCCCAGGATCACCAGCGGCAGGGCGATGACGTGGAAGGCGAAGAAGCGGTTCAGGGTCGCGTCGGAGACCACGTAGTCGCCGCGGATCCACAGCGACAGGTCCGGGCCGATCACGGGGATCGCGCCGAACAGGTTGACGATCACCTGGGCGCCCCAATAGGACATCTGGCCCCACGGCAGCAGGTAGCCGAAGAAGGCTTCGGCCATCAGGCACAGGAAGATCGCGAAGCCGAACAGCCAGATCAGCTCGCGCGGCTTGCGGTAGGAGCCGTACATCAGGCCGCGCGCCATGTGCAGGTAGACCACGATGAAGAACATCGAGGCGCCGGTCGAGTGCATGTAGCGCACCAGCCAGCCCCACGGCACTTCGCGCATGATGTATTCGACCGAACCGAAGGCCAGGTTGGCGTCCGGCTTGTAGTGCATGGTCAGGAAGATGCCGGTGACGATCTGCAGCACCAGCACCAGCATGGCCAGCGAGCCGAACAGGTACCAGACATTGAAATTCTTGGGAGCGTAGTACTTGCCCCACTGGTCATTCCACAGCTTCGACAGCGGGAAGCGGTCGTCGACCCAGGCCAGCGCCTTCTGGCCGACCGGTGCGTCCGCAGCGACCTGCGTTTCCTTGAATGGGCCGCCCATGTTATGCCTCGCCTTTCTCGTCTTTGCCGATCACCAGCTTGTTGTCGGACAGGTACATGTAAGGGGGAATGTCCATGTTGGTCGGCGCCGGCTTGTTCTTGAACACGCGCGCCGACAGGTCGAAGGTCGACCCGTGGCAGGGGCACAGGAAGCCGCCCGGCCAGTTGTCCGGCAGGTTGGGCTGCGGTCCGGATGACAGGCGCGAGGACGGCGAGCAGCCGAGGTGCGAGCAGATGCCGACCGTGACCAGCACTTCCTTGTGCTCCTTGCGGGCACGGTAGGGATTCTGGGCGTATGTCGGCATCGGCAGCTGGTACACTTTTTCGGAGTTCGGGTCGGCCAGCTCGGCGCTGTCCTTTTCCAGGGTGGCCAGCATCTCCGGCGTGCGGCGCAGGATCCAGACCGGCTTGCCGCGCCATTCGACCACTTTCATTTCGCCCGGCTTGACGTCGGAGATGTCGACCTCGAC
Source organism: Massilia sp. MS-15 (assembly GCF_020176695.1). Lineage (GTDB taxonomy): Bacteria > Pseudomonadota > Gammaproteobacteria > Burkholderiales > Burkholderiaceae_D > Telluria > Telluria hydrophila. The sequence continues at coordinate 58,727 of NZ_JAIWIA010000005.1, forward strand.
CGGGGCGCCGGCGGCTTTCGCGCGCTCCGACGGCTGGAAGGTACTGACAAGAACTCCCGCCGTGGACACCCCGACGACGCCACCTGCAGCGCATGTCGCGACGAGCAGTCCGCGTCGGCCTGAATCGACCTGCTTTTCATTACTCATACCAACCCCACTCCGTGAAAAACGAATCTTAAGAATCAATAAAGAGCTTTCAGCAACACAAAATTATATGTGAAGGGCAATACCGATTGGAAAAAAATTATCAAGCGGATACATTCAACACGAATAGCTGTGCGCGGAACCCACAGTCTGGAGGCAGTGCGGACGTCGTTTTCGGCTTGCGGTATGATGATTTCGTTTGTATCAAGTTTGTATCAATAACAATGAAAGGGATGGCCATGTCCATGATGGGAGAGTTCAAAACCTTTGTAATGCGCGGCAACGTCGTCGATCTCGCGGTCGGCGTGATCATCGGCGGCGCGTTCGGGCGCATCGTCGATTCGCTGGTAAAGGATGTGATCATGCCGCCGATCAGTATGTTGTTTGGCGGCCTCGATTTCGCCAATTACTACCTGCCGCTGAATGGCCAGGACTCCAGCCTGCCGCTGGCGGAAGCGCAAAAGGCCGGCGCCGTGCTCGCCTACGGGAATTTCCTGACCATTCTGATCAACTTCATCCTGCTGGCCTTTGTCATCTTCCAGATGGTGCGCGTGGTGAACCGCCTGCGCGGCCCGGCCCCGGCGCCGGAAACGCTGGCCACCCCGGAAGACATCGTCCTGTTGCGCGAAATCCGCGACTCCTTGAGGAAATAAACGGGTGAAAGACGGCGTCCATGAACTCAGGCCGCAGGGCACGCGCCCGCGGCGCCAGCCGGGAACGTTCAGGCGTTTCTGGCTGCTGTTCGCGCAGGCCGTCACGGTGGCGCTGGCGCTGTATTTCGTGGTGGCCGCACTACGGCCGGACTGGCTGCAGCGCGCGCCGACCCGGCTCGCGCTCGGACCGGCGGGCCAGGCGGTGCCGGTGCTGCAGGGCGCCAGCGTGCCGGCCAGCGGCAGCTACCGTGAGGCGGCCGGGCGCGCCATGCCGGCCGTCGTCAACATCCTCACCAGCAAGACGTCGCGCGAGACGCATCCGCTATTGAAGGATCCGTTCTTCCGCCGCTTCTTCGGCGACCGGCTGCCGCCCGACGAGCGGATGGCCAGCCTCGGCTCGGGCGTGATCGTGAGTGCCGATGGCTACATCCTGACCAACAACCACGTGGTCGAAGGCGCCGACGTCATCGAGGTCGGCCTGGCCGACGGGCGCAAGGCGCCGGCGCGCATCGTCGGCACCGATCCGGAAACCGACCTGGCCGTGATCCGCATCGCGGCGCGCCAGCTGCCGGTGATGGTGCTGGGCGACCCGGACGCGGCGCGCGTGGGCGACGTGGTGCTGGCCATCGGCAACCCGTTCGGGGTGGGTCAGACCGTCACCCTGGGCATCATCTCGGCGCTGGGACGCAACAACCTGCACATCAACCATTTCGAGAATTTCATCCAGACCGACGCCGCGATCAATTTCGGGAACTCGGGCGGGGCGCTGGTCGATACCCATGGCCAGCTGCTCGGGATTAACTCGGCGATTTATTCGCAGACCGGCGGCTCGGTCGGGATCGGCTTCGCGATTCCCGTCACCACGGCGAAATCGGTGCTGGACGCCATCGTCAAGCACGGCCAGGTGGTGCGCGGCTGGATCGGCATCGAGTCGCAGGACATCACGCCCGAACTGGCCGAGAGCTTCGGCCTGGGCCGTTCGAGCGGGGCGATCATCGCCGGCGTGGTGCGCGGCGGGCCGGCCGACCGTGCCGGCATGCGCCCGGGCGACATCCTGGTGGCCGTCGGCGGCAAGACGGTGGCGAACACGGGCGAGATGCTGAACCTGATCGCCCAGCTCGAGCCGGGAGAAAAGACCCCGATGCGCGTCCTGCGCAAGAACCGCGAGTCCACGCTCGACGTCACCGTCGGCAAGCGGCCGCGCCCGCCCCAGTGATTTTTTGGAAGCCCGCATGCACCTGCGTGACCTGACGCAATTCCTGACCGAACTCAGCGAAAACAACAACCGCCCCTGGTTCCTGTGGAACAAACCCCGCTACGACATCCTGCGCGCCGAATTCCTGCAGGTAGTCACCGAACTGATCCAGGAACTGGGCAGCTTCGACAAGGCCGTGGCTGGCTGCGATCCCAGGAAAGCCCTGTTCCGCATCCACCGCGACGTGCGCTTCGCCAAAGACAAGCGTCCGTACAAGACCCATTTCTCGGCCGGGATCGCGCCGTTGAACAAGCGCCGTCCGAGCGCGGCCGGCGGGCCGACCTATTACTTCCATATCGAAGCCAACGGCACCCTGCTGTTCGGCGCGGGCGAGTACCTGCCGCCGGCGCACCGGCTGAAGGCGATCCGCCAGCACGTGGTCAACGATGCGACAGGCTTCAGCAAGATGTTGAAGAATAAGCATCTCCGCGCGACCTATGGCGACCTGCAGGACGAGGATAAACTGCAGCGCCCGCCGAAGGGTGTCGATCCCGCCCACCCGCTGGTGGAATACCTGAAGCTGAAGAGCTTTTTCGTGTGGGTCGAGGTGCCGCTGCTGCTGAACGCGCCGGAGTTGCTGGTGCCGCAGCTGGCAAGCGGCATGCAGGATGCGTTCGCGCTGGTCAGCTGGCTGCGCGGCGTGCCCGAGCTGCCCGAGCCGGCCGGGGAAAGCGCCGGGGATTAACCGTACAAAGGAGGGGCGACATGGCCTTGCAACACGCAGTATCGGGCGAGCGCATCGCATTGCAGCGCGGCGACGACGACATCGCCCATTTCACGTCGATCGCGCTGGTCAAGACCGAGCACATGGAACTGATCCGGCTCGTGCTGCCGAAGGAAAAACCGATGCCGGAGCACCGGGTCGAGGGTGAGATGACCCTGGTCTGCCTGGAAGGCGAGATCGCCTTCGATGCGCACGGGCGCACCACGATCCTGCGGCCCAACGAGATGGTCTACCTGGCCGGCGGCGAGCCGCATGCGGTGCGCGCCAACAAGGATGCGGTGGCCCTGCTCACCATCCTGCTGGGACCGGTGCGCACGGGCGGGCCGACCCGCGATCCGCGCGGCTCGGGCAACTGATCCATGCACTAGGCCAGCTCGTCGCGCGGATCGCGCGCCAGCAGCTGCTGCGTCATCTCGGCGGCCGATTCGCCGTCGAACAGCACCGCCGCCACCGCATTCGTGATCGGCATGTCCACTCCCAGCCGGTGCGCCAGCGTGCGCACCGATTTCGCACACGGCACGCCTTCGGCCACGTGGCCCAGTTCGGCCACGATGGTATCCAGCTGCTTGCCCTGGGCCAGCGCCAGGCCGACGCGGCGGTTGCGCGACAGGTCGCCCGTGCAGGTGAGGATCAGGTCGCCCATGCCGGCCAGGCCCATGAAGGTGGCGGGCTGGGCGCCGAGGTGCACGCCAAGCCGGGTGATCTCGGCCAGGCCACGCGTGATCAATGCCGCACGCGCGTTCAGGCCCAGGCCCAGGCCGTCGGCGGCGCCGGTGGCGATCGCCATCACGTTCTTCACGGCGCCGCCTACTTCCACGCCGACCATGTCGTCGCAGGAATAGACACGCAGATTGTCGCCGTGCGCCGCGGCCACTACGCGGTCGCGCAGCGCTTCCGAGGTGGAGGCGACCGTCAGCGCGCAGGGCAGGCCGCGCGCCACTTCCTGGGCGAACGAAGGGCCGGACAGGGCCGCGCCCGGCACCGCCTGGCCCAGCACCTCGTCCTTGACCTGGTGCGGCAGCAGGCCGGTGCCGGCTTCGAAGCCCTTGCACAGCCAGACCACATTCGGCACCGCGCGCCCCTTCAGCTGTTCCAGCAGCGGACGCAGGCCGGCCACCGGGCAGGCCAGGACCAGTAACGGGGCCTGCTCCGGATCCGCCTCGACCACGTGCGCCAGGGCGGCATCGAGGTCGGCGCCCAGCTTCAGGTTCGCGGGCAGCGGGTAGCCGGGCAGGTAGTGCAGGTTTTCGCGCGCCGCTTCGGTCTCGGCCATCTGGGCCGGGTTGCGGCCCCACAGCAGGACGTCGTGGCGGCGGGCCAGGGCGATCGCCATGGCCGTGCCCCAGGCGCCGGCGCCGAGGACGGTGATCTTGGAGGGAGTTTTTTGTTCTTGCATGCTTGAGCTGGGCCTCACCGGCCCCAGACGTCGTTGGCGCGGACATAGCCGTCGATGCCGTCGCGGTGGCGCACCCGGGCCCAGGCGGCGGCGTTCGGATCGAGCAGCTCGAGGACGACACCCTTGTCGGCGGTCATCAAGACCTGGCTCGATTCATCCGGGCCGGCGTATACCCGGGCGCCGGGCGTGCGCACCACCAGCCTGCGCACCGCGCTCAGGCCCCTGGCCTGGGTCCAGGCCAGGTCGCCGTCGGCGTCGCGCACCTTGACCCAGTCGCCATAGCTCGATACCACCTGCAGCGGCATGCCGCGCGGCGCCAGGTACATCCGGGTGCCTTTGGCCGAGGGAGTGTCGTACAGGATCACCGGGGCCGCGCCGACGCTCTTGAAGTCGAGGGCGGATGCGGACGGCGTCGCCGGCAGGAGCAGGAGCAGGAGCAGGCTGGCGAGGAGACGGGCTGGAATCATGGCGGGCCGAAGACGAACGGAAGACCGTAAATGAACCGGGGCGCCGGAGGAACGGACGCCGCGCTGCGGCGTCCGCGAGAGGTAGTGCTTATTGTGCCGGAGCGGCGGCAGCCTGGGCCATTGCCTGCTGGCGCTGCTGGTAGAAGGCTTCGAAGTTGATCTCGGCCAGGTGCACCGGCGGGAAGCCTGCGCGGTTGATGATGTCGGCGATGTTGGCGCGCAGGTACGGGTACACGATGTTCGGGCAGCCGATGCCCAGCAGCGGATCCATCTGCTCGGCCGGGATGTTGCGTGCTTCGAAGATGCCTGCCTGCTTGCCTTCGACCAGGAAGGCGACCTTGTCCTTCAGCTTGGCGGTGACGGTGATGGTCACGGTGCTTTCGTAGATGCCATCGGCGATGCTTTCGGCGCCGACGTCCAGCGACACTTCGATGCTCGGAGCTTCTTGCTCGAGGAAGATGGCTGGCGAATTCGGTTGTTCCAGCGACATGTCTTTCAGGTAGACGCGTTGGATTTGGAATACGGGTTGCAGGTTTTCGTCAGACATGGAACGCTTTCTAAATTAAGGGTGGACGGGCGCGCCGTCCCGGTACTTTGGTCAAACGCGACGGCAATTGTATCAAAATCAATTTGGATGCAATACCCCTGCCGCCGTTGGCCGGAGCCCGTCAAATCGGGCTCTCCTGTCGTTCAGGCGCCTTTCAGCATCGGGTCGAGACGGCCCGCCTGGTCGAGTGCGTACAGGTCGTCGAAGCCGCCGACGTGGGTGTCGTCCACGTAGATCTGGGGCACGGTGCGGCGGCCGGTGCGCTGCATCATGATCTGGCGCTGCTCCGGGTCGAGGTCGACGCGGATGCGTTCGATGTCGGTCACGCCCTTGGCTTCGAGCAGGCGCTCGGCGCGCACGCAATACGGGCAGTTGGCAGTGTGGTAGAGAACGACGTGTGCGGACATGGATGCTTCCTCCTGAATGTTTATTACTTGGTCACCGGCAAGCCAGCCGCGACCCAGGCCGCCTGGCCGCCTTCGAGCGCGTGCGCGTCCGCGAAGCCGGCCGCCGTCAGCAGGCGCACGGCCTTGTCGGCGCGCGCGCCGCTCTGGCAGACAACGATCACGGTGCGGTTCTTCGACTTCTCCAGCTCGCCGATCCGGTTGCCCAAGTCTGCCAGTGGGATGTTTTTCGCGTCGCGCAGGTGGGCGCTGCCGAATTCCTCGGCGGAACGCACGTCGAGCACGAGGGTCTTGCCGCGGTTGATCATCTGCGTGGCCTGCAGCGCGGTAGCGCGCTTGCCGCGCGGGGCCAGTGCCGGCCAGAGCAGGGCGCCGCCCGAGATCACGGCGATCGCCACCACGAAAATATTATCGAGAATGAAATTCACAAGGGTTCCGTTGGTTGAACTGAATCGGGGCATTATAAAATAAGATGCTGGACCGGATTTCAATCGCAGTTTCGCACTTGTTCAACTTAAAGAAGAGCTTATGTACAAAATCGTATTCATGCGCCATGGCGAGTCCACCTGGAACCTGGAAAACCGCTTCACCGGCTGGACCGATGTCGACCTGACCGAGAAAGGCATCAGGGAGGCGAAGACGGCCGGCCGCGTGCTCAAGGAAGCCGGTTTCACCTTCGACCTGGCGTATACCTCGGTGCTCAAGCGTGCGATCCGCACCCTGTGGCTGGCGCTGGACGAAATGGACGCGATGTACCTGCCGATCAAGAACGACTGGCGCCTGAACGAACGCCACTATGGCGCCCTGCAGGGCCTGGACAAGGGCGAGACCGCCGCCAAGTACGGCGACGAGCAGGTGCTGGTCTGGCGCCGCAGCTACGACACCCCGCCTCCTGCACTGGAAGAAAGCGACGAGCGCACCTCGTTCAAGGACCCGCGCTACGCCGGCCTGGACAAGGCGCAGATCCCGCTCACCGAATGCCTGAAGGACACGGTGGCGCGCGTGATGCCGGCCTGGAATGAAGAAATCGCCCCGGCCATCCGCGCCGGCAAGAAGATCCTGATCTCGGCCCACGGCAATAGCTTGCGCGCCATCATCAAGATGCTGGACAACATCAGCGACAGCGACATCGTCGGCCTCAACATCCCGAACGGCCAGCCGCTGGTGTACGAACTGGACGACAACCTGAAGCCGATCCGGCACTACTACCTGGGCGACCAGGAAGCGATCGCCGCCGCCATGGCGGCCGTGGCCAACCAAGGGAAGGCGAAGTAAGTCTTGCGTTTGCCATCCACGAAGCCGGCCGGCGCGCTGCTGTGCGCGCTGCTGGCGCTTGCCTTTTCCGATTCCGCCCTCGCCCAGCGCCAGACCGACCGCAGCCGCCAGAAGGCGACGGCGGAAAAGCAGCGCGTCGGCATCCAGCAAAAGCTGGAAGCGATCAAGCGCGACATCGCCCGCACCGAAGACGCGCGCGACGATGCCGCCGACGAACTGGCGGCCTCGGAAGCCGCGATTTCCGACGCCAACCGCGCCCTGCGCGACCTGGCCGAGGAACAGGACGCGACCAGCACCCGCCTGCACGCGCTGTCGACGGAAGGCGAGCGCCTGCAGCAAACAATTGTTAATCAAAAGAAACAATTGTCGCAGCTGCTGCGCGAGCACTACGTGGCCGGCAACGAAGACCGGATCAAGCTGCTGCTGTCGGGCGACAACCCGAACCGCATCCACCGCGACCTGCAGATGATGGCCTATGTATCGCAGGCCCAGGCGAAACTGCTGACCTCCTTGCGGGCCAACCTGGCCGAGGTCGAGACCAACCGCGACAAGGTCGAGAACGCCCAGCAGGAGTTGCAGGAAATCGCCGACGAGCAGCGCCAGCAGAAGGACGTGCTGGAAAAGCAAAAGGCGAAACGCGCCGCGCTGCTGCAGAACCTGTCCACTCGCCTGGCCGACCAGCGCAAGCAGGCCGACCGCCTGCAGCGCGACGAGCAGCGCATGTCCGGCCTGGTGGACCGCCTGACGCGCCTGATCCGCGAGCAGGAAGAGGCCGAGCGCCGGCGCCAGGCCGCGCTGGCCGCGGCCAAGGCCAAGGCCGAGGCGGAAGAAAGGGCGCGTGCCCTGGCCCGCGCCAAGGCCGCCGCCGAGAGGGCCGAGCGCGAGCGCATCGCGCGCCAGAATGCCAAGCCCGGTAGCAAGCCGGTGCCGGAACCGGAACGGCCGCGGGTGGCCGAGCAGCCGGTGCCGGAAACGAAACCGAGCGCGCCGCCGCCGCCCGAGGTCGCGCTGCCGCCAGTGCCGGCCGGCGCCTTTGCCGGCATGAAGGGCCGGCTGGCGGTGCCGGTGCACGGCAGCGTCGCGGCCCGCTTCGGCAGCCGGCGCGGCCAGGGCCCGAGCTGGAAAGGCATGTTCATCAAGGCGCCGGAAGGGGCCGAGGTGCGCGCCGCCGGCCCGGGCCGCGTCGTGCATGCCGACTGGCTGCGCGGCTGGGGCAATGTGATCATCATCGACCATGGCGGCGAATACCTGACCACCTACGGCAACAACTCGGCCCTGCTGAAACGGGCTGGCGACATGGTCAAGGCCGGGGAGGTGATCGCGAGCGCGGGCAACACCGGCGGCAACGAGGAATCGGGGCTATACTTCGAGCTCAGGCATCGCGGCCAGCCCCTGGATCCGGCCGGCTGGATCAAATTCTAGGGACACGATTATGGGTAAGGCAAAGAACATTGGGCTGATCGGACTGGGCATGGTGGCCGGCGTGGCCGCCTCCTTCCAGTTCTCGGCCCATGCGCAGAAGGAAACCGCCGCGCCACTGCCGCTTGACGAGCTGCGCCAGCTGGCCGATGTGTACGGCCTGATCAAGTCCGACTACGTCGAGCCGGTCGAGGACAAGAAGCTCCTCACCGAAGCCATCGGCGGCATGGTCGCCTCGCTCGACCCGCATTCCGTCTACCTCGACCAGAAGTCCTTCCGCGAGATGAAGGAATCGGTGCAGGGCAAGTTCGTCGGCGTCGGCATCGAGGTCGCCAGCGAGGACGGCTACGTGAAGATCGTCGCCCCGATCGAGGATTCGCCGGCGCACAAGGCCGGCATCAAGTCCGGCGACCTGATCACCCGCATCGACAACGTCCCGGTGCGCAATATGTCGCTCGACGAAGCGGTCAAGCGCATGCGCGGCAAGGCCGGCAGCAAGGTCACGCTCACCATCGCCCGCCGCGGCGAGGACCGTCCCTGGGTGGTGCAGGTAGAGCGCCAGGAAATCGCGGTGGCCAGCGTCAAGGCGAAGATGGTCGAACCGGGCTATGCCTGGCTGCGCGTGAGCCAGTTCCAGGAAAACACTGTCGAAGAACTGGCGAAGAAGGCCAAGGGCCTGTATGCCGAGAATCCGGACATCAAGGGCCTGGTGCTCGACCTGCGCAACGACCCGGGCGGCCTGCTGCCGGGCGCGATCGGCGTCTCGGCCGCCTTCCTGCCCCAGCCGGACCAATTGATCGTCTCGACCAAGGGGCAGTTGCCGGATTCGAACCAGCAGTTCTTCGGCCGCCGCGAATACTATGCGCAGCGCGGCGCCGACCCGCTGGCCGGGCTGCCGGCTGGCCTGAAAACCGTGCCGATGGTGGTGCTGGTCAATGGCGGCTCGGCCTCGGCTTCCGAAATCGTGGCCGGCGCGCTGCAGGACTACAAGCGCGCGATCGTGATGGGCAGCCAGACCTTCGGCAAGGGTTCGGTGCAGACCCTGCGCCAGCTGTCGCCCGACACGGCCGTGAAGCTGACCACGGCGCGCTACTACACGCCGAAGGGTCGCCCGATCCAGGCGGTGGGCATCGTGCCCGACCTGCGGGTCGATGAAACGGCCGAGGGCGACGCGCTGGCCGCGCTGCGCGTGCGCGAGGCCGACCTCGAGCGCCACCTGGCCGGCGAGGCCGAGAAAACCCCGGCCGCCAAGGACAAGAAGGCCGCCTTCGACGCCCAGCAGCGCGCCCTGGCCCAGCTGAAGGACCGCAAGCCGCTCGACTACGGCAGCAAGGACGATTTCCAGCTGATGCAGGCGATCAATCATTTCAAGGGGCAGCCGGTGCAGCTGGCCAAGTCCGCGCCGCAGGCCGCCAAGCCCGCCGCCCCCAAGACCCTGCCCGGAACGGAGCAGAAACCGCCAGAACTCAAGGCACCCAAAAAGTAGGGTGGGCGGCTCCTCCGCCCACGCGGTGATCGCTACAGGGTCCGAGGTCGCGCAGTCGATCTCGCCCTGATCCTTGATGCAAGCCCATCCAGCCGCATGAACGACTCCCAACTCCTGCGCTATTCGCGCCACATCCTGCTCGACGAGATCGGCATCGACGGCCAGCAGCGCCTGCTCGACGCCCACGCCCTGCTGATCGGCGCCGGCGGCCTCGGCTCGCCCGCCGCCATGTACCTGGCCTCCGGCGGCATCGGCCGCATCACCCTGGTCGACGATGACGAGGTCGACCTGACCAACCTGCAGCGCCAGGTGATGCACACCACCGCCCGCATCGGCCAGCCCAAGGTCGCATCGGGACGCGAAGCCCTGCTTGCCATCAACCCCGACATCGACGTGCGGGCCCTGCGCGAACGCGTTGCCGGGGAACGCCTGCGGGAACTGGTACGCGAAGCCACGGTCGTACTCGATTGCAGCGACAACTTCGCCACCCGCCATGCCGTCAACCGTGCCTGCGTGGAAGAGGGCAAGCCGCTGGTTTCCGGCGCCGTGATCCGCTTCGACGGCCAGCTCGCGGTGTTCGACACGCGCCGGCCCGAGGCGCCGTGCTACGCCTGTCTGTTTCCCGAGGACAGCCCGGTCGAGGACGTCGCTTGCAGCAGCATGGGCGTGTTCGCGCCCCTGGTCGGGGTGATCGGCACCATGCAGGCGGCCGAGGCGATGAAGCTGGTGGCCGGCATCGGAGACAGCCTGGCCGGGCGCCTGTTGCTGCTCGACGGCCGCGCGATGGCGTGGAGTGCGATGCGCATCGGGCGCAACCCGTCCTGCCCGGCCTGCGCCAGCCGCGCCGGGAAATGCGTACAAAAACAAGACCGTTTGAAGACAGAATGAAATCCGCGTCCCGCGTACAATTTCTGGCGCATACCGGATAGCCCTCCTTCCGCGTGTGGCCTTATACTGTTAGGCTTCAGCGACGTCCTTACAAAGATTACTCATGTACATTGATTTGCAACGCAAGCAGCGCCGCTCCCGCGGCTTCACCCTGGTCGAGATCATGGTGGTCGTGGTGATCATCGGCATTCTCGGTGCCCTGGTGGTGCCCAAGCTGCTCGGCCGCACCGGCGAGGCGCGCGTGACCGCCGCCCGCACCGACATCGCTACCATGATGCAGGCGCTCAAGCTCTACAAGCTCGACAACCAGCGCTACCCGACCACCGAGCAAGGCCTGCAGGCCCTGATCACCAAGCCCACCTCGGGACCGGCCGCCAACGGCTGGAAGGCCGGCGGCTACATGGAAAAGCTGCCGAAAGACCCGTGGGGCAATCCTTACCAGTACCTGTCGCCCGGCATCCATGGCGAAGTGGACATCTTCTCGCTGGGCGCCGATGGCCAGCCGAGCGGTACCGGTGAGGATGCCGACGTCGGTTCCTGGGAATAAGGGAGCCGATGCGGGCCGGGCGCGCCCAGGGACGCAGCGGCGGCTTCACCCTGGTGGAGCTGCTGGTCGTGATGGTCATCATCGGCATCACGCTCGGGCTCGCTTCGCTGAACGCCATCCCGTCGCCGCGCCAGGACCTGCAGCAGGAAGCCCAGCGCCTGGCCCTGCTGCTGCAGCTGGCGCGTGACGAGGCCATCGTGCGCAACCGCCAGGTCGCCTTCGAGGCCAATCCCGAGCGCTACCGCTTCGTGGTGCGCAACGACACCGGCTGGGAGCCGGTCACGCGCGACGACCTGCTGCGTGAACGCACTTTCCGCGGCGCCCCGCTGCAGCTGGCGCTGGAACCTTCTACCACTGTCGAGCCTGGAACCGTGCGCGTCACCTTCGGCCGCGAGCCGGTCGACAAGCCTTTCGTGCTGACCCTGGCCACCGGCGGCAACGCGGTGGCGATCCGGGCCGACGGCATCGGCCATTTCACCGTCGAGTAAGGAGCGGGCATGCACGCACGCACCACGTCCGGCTTCACCCTGCTCGAAGTGCTGGTGGCCCTGGTCATCGTCGGCACCGCGCTCGGCGCCGGCCTGCGCGCGGTGGGCAGCCTGACCGCCAACAGCGACGGCTTGCGCGCCTCCATGATGGCGACCTGGTCGGCCGAGAACCGGCTGGTGCAGATCCGCCTCGGCCGGGAATTCCCGGAAGTCGGCAAGCGCAACTTCCCTTGCGCGCAGGGCGACCTGAACCTGGTCTGCGAAGAAGAAGTGCTGACCAGCCCGAACCCGCAATTGCGCCGGATCGAGGTCTCGGTGTTCGACGCCGAACGTCCCGAGCGCCGCATCGTCAAACTGGTCCAGCTCGTACTGAGGCCTGCCCGTACATGACGCCCGCCCGCACCCGCCATGGCCGCGCGCGCCGCGGCTTTACCCTGGTCGAACTGCTGGTGGCGATCAGCATCCTGGCCATCCTCGCCGTACTCGGCTGGCGCGGCCTGGACGGCATCGTGCGCGCCCGCATCGCCCTGACCGAGCAGATGGAAGTCACGCGCGGCATGCAGCTCGCCTTTGCCCAAATGCAAAGCGACTGCGAGCACCTGGCCGGACGCGAGATCGTCGGCCGCCGGTCCAACCTGGCGTGGGACGACGGCCGCCTGACCCTGGTGCGCAAGGTCTACAACGAGAACCAGCCCGCACAGCTGGTGGTCGTGAGCTACCGCGTGGTGGACGGCATCCTGGTGCGGCGCGAAACCCCCGGCACGCGCGACCTGGCCCAGCTCGAGGCGCTGTGGCAGGCCGCCGCCAGCGATGCGCCGTCCGAATCGGCGCCGCCGGTGGCGCTGCAGACCGGCGTGGCGGCGATGCAGGTCCAGGTCTGGCAGGCCAACGCCTGGCGTGCCGAGGTGCAGGGCGCGCCCGACGGCGCCCAGGCCCCGGACCCGGAAGGCATCCAGGTCGGCCTGACGGCGGCCGGGCTGGCCCAGCCCATGGTCAAGTCCTTCCTGCTGGGAGGTACCTGATGCGGCGGGCGCAGCACGTCCGGCGCCAGCGCGGCGTGGCGGTGGTCACCGCGCTGCTGCTGACCACGCTGGCGATCTCGATCGTCGCCAGCCTGTTCTGGCAGCAGCAGGTGCAGGTGCGCTCGATGGAAAACCAGCGCCTGCACCTGCAGACCAAGTGGATCCTGCGCGGCGCGCTCGACTGGGCCAGCCTGGTGCTACGCCAGGACGCCTACACCTCGCAATACACCTCGCTCGACCAGGTGTGGGCCACCCCGCTGGCCGAGACCCGGCTCGACCAGTACATCGAGCGCGAGCGGGTGGCGGGCGAAAACTTCGATGCTACGCTGTCCGGCAACATTCTCGACGCCACCTCGCGCTACAATCTCGCCAACCTGGCAAGGAACCGCAAGAAGGATGGCGAGCAGGTCCGGATCTTCGGCCGCCTGCTGGACAACCTGCGCCTCGACCGGCGCCTGGCCAACCGGGTGGCGGATTTCGTCGCCCAGGGGCAGCAGGTGGTGGCGCAGGTGGACCTGGACAATCCGAATCCGGTGGTGACGCCGGAGACCCAGGACGGGCAGGAGGCAACGGATCAGGACGGGGCCAACCCGGCGACCGCCCTGCCGCCGGTGCCGGCCACGGCGGGCGTGCCGATGCCCTTGCTGGGAGTGGACGACCTGCTGGCGGTGGAGGGCGTCACACCCCAGGTGCTGGCGCAGCTGCGCCCCTTCCTGGTGGTGCTGCCGCAGCGGGCCGAGGTGACGAAGCTGAACGTGAATACCGTACCGGCCGAGCTGCTGGCGGCGATCGTGCCGGGCATGTCGCTGTCCCAGGCCAACACCCTGGTGGCGCGGCGCAGGACGGCGGCGTGGCGCACGCCGCTGGATTTCTCCAGCCAGGCGGGCGGCAGCGGCCAGCTGCCCACCGAGACCTGGGATGTCAAGAGCAGCTGGTTTATCGTACAGAGCCGTATCCGGCTCGACCGCGCGGCCCTGAATGCGGAAGCGCTCATCGAGCGTACTCCCGTCATCAGCGTCGGCGGAGGCACCAGGGTCATCTGGACCCGCCAGAACTAGAAGAAAGCGAGACAGTTTGACGACTCTTTATATTCGGCACCCGGCCCGCGCGGAAGGCGAGGGCGCGCTGTGCCGCTTTGCGGTGGTGCACGATGGCGGCAGCATCGCGCAGCAGGGCGAGGGCGCCCTCGACAAGCTGGGCGACCTGGTCGCCGCCAGCCGCCGCGTGGTGGTGGTGCTGGCCGGCGCCGACGTCAGCCTGGTGCCGGTGCAGGCCCCGCCGCTGGCCGGCGCGCGCCTGCGCGCGGCGCTGCCGGCCCTGGTCGAGGAACACATCCTGGGCGACCCGCTCGACTGCGTGCTGGTGGCCGGCCCGGCCCTGCCGGACGGACGCCGTCCGGTGGCCGTGGTGCAGCGCGACTGGCTGGAACCGATCGTCCGTACCCTGCTGGGCATGGGCGCGCGCGCCGTGGCCGCCGTGCCGGCCCAGCTGTGCCTGCCCCTGCAGCCGGGCAGCGTCAGTGCCGCGATCGGCCACAATGAACTGCTGCTGCGCCAGGGCCAGTACGAAGGCTTCGGCCTGGCCCTGGACGGCAACCCGACACTGACCCTGCAGACGGCGCGCGCGCTGGCCGGCGACGCGCCCCTGCACCTGTACGTGCCCCCTGACCAGCGCGGCGAATACCAGGCCCTGCTGGCGGAGGCCGGTCCCGGCATCACCCTGGACAGCGAGGCCTGGGAACACTGGATCGCCGGCGCCCGCAGCAGCGGCATCGACCTGGTGCCCGGCCTGGGCACGGCCGGCGTCGCCCAGCGCGACTGGAGCCGCTGGCGCTGGCCGCTGCGCCTGGCGCTGGCCGCGATCGTGGTCAACATCGTCGGCCTCAACATCGAATGGATGCGCCTGGAGCGCGAAGCGGATGCGGTGCGGCAGGAGATGGCGCAGACCTTCCGCAGCGCCTACCCGGGCCAGCCGGTGATCGATCCGGTGGCGCAGATGCGCCAGAACATCGCGCGCGCCAAGGCCGCCAGCGGCCAGGTCAGCCAGGAAGAATTCGGCTGGATCGCCGGCGCCTTCGGCGAGGCGGTGCGCGGCCTCGGGCGTCCGCCCGGGATTGCCTCAATGGAGTTCCGGGAACGGACCCTGACCGTGCGGGTCAAACCCGACAGCATCGACCCGGCCTCGACCGGCCAATTGCGCGCCGCCCTCGGCGCGCGCAACCTGGGCCTGGAAGAGACGCCGCCGGCCACCTGGGTCATCCGCAGCACCGGCCCCGCGGCCGCGCCCGCAGCCGCCACGACAGGAGCGACGCCATGAAGGCCGCCACCAATCTCCGCACCCAGGCCGCCGCCCTGCGCGAGCGCGCACTCGCCTGGTGGCTGGCACGCACCGACCAGGAGCGCAAGTTCCTGGCCGTGGGCGGGGCCATCGCGCTGGTCGCGCTGGTCTACGCGCTGCTGCTGGCGCCCGCCATCGAAGGCCGCGACCGCCTGCGCCGCTCGCTGCCGGAGCTGCGCCAGCAGGCCGCCCAGCTGCAGACCCTGGCCGCCGAAGCCTCGGCCCTGGCCGCGAACCCGGCGCCCCAGGTACCGCCGATGACGGCCGAGGCCCTGAACGCCAGCATGGCCCAGTACAGCCTGAAGGCGGGCTCGCTGACCATGACCGGCGAATACGCCAAGCTCCAGTTCAACGGCGTGTCCTTCGCCAACCTGGTGACCTGGCTCGATGCCCAGCGCCGCGAGAACCGGGTGCAGGTGCAGGACGCCGCCTTTACCGCCCTGGGCGCCGCCGGCCAGGTCGACGCCACCCTCACGCTGCGCCAGGCCAGCGCCTCGGCCCCATGAGGCGCGCACTGCTGTGGCTGGTGCTGGTGCTGCTGGCCGTGCTGCTCACGGTGCTGGCCTTCCTGCCCGCGTCCTGGCTCGGACCGCTGGTCGAGCGCCAGACCGGCGGCCGTTTGACGCTCGGGGATGCGCAGGGTACGCTGTGGAACGGCTCGGCCTTCGTCGGCGGCGCGCCGGGCGAGGGCGGGGCCGTCACGCCGCTGCTGCCGGGACGTTTTTCCTGGCGCCTGTCGCCGCTGGTGCTGTTCGGCCAGGTCGACATGGAAATCGCCAACCCGCAGGCGCTGGCCCATCCGGTGCGCATCGACGGCAGCTGGTCGCAGTGGCAGGTGAGCAGCGGCGAACTGCTGCTGCCGGCCGCCGGGCTGGCCGGACTCGGCGCGCCGCTCAACACGCTGGCGCCGACCGGCACCATCCGCCTGGTGTGGAACACCCTGGACCTGCTGCGCCAGCCGAATGCGGTGGCGGTGCAGGGCAGGACGGTATTGAGCATGAGCGACATGGGTTCGCGCATGTCGCCGATCCGGCCGCTGGGCAGCTACGAAATGGCCTTCGACTGGCGCGGCAGCCAGGCCGACCTGAGCCTGCGCACGGTACGCGGGGCCTTGCTGCTGTCGGGCTCGGGTATGCTGCGCAATGGCCGGCTGCGCTTTTCCGGCCAGGCATCGGCCGCCGAAGGATATGAACAGACGCTGGGCAATATGCTCAACCTGCTGGGCCAGCGCCGCATGGTGAACGGCAAAAACATAATCGCACTCGAGTTCAGATAATGAATAACACATTCCGTACCACCGCACGCCCGACCCGCCGCCTGCCGGCGCTGCGCCGCCTCGCCGCCGGCGCCATGCTGTGCTGCTTCGCCACCACCACCGTGGGCAGCCTGGTCGCCCTGCCGGCCCGGGCCCAGGACAGTGCGAACGCCGCGGCGCTGAGCTTCGTCAACGCCGACATCGAGTCGGTGATCAAGGCGATCGGCCACTACACCGGCATGACCTTCATCATCGACCCGCGCGTCAAGGGCACGATCACGCTGGTGTCGGAACGGTCGCTGACCAAGACCCAGGCCTTCGCCCTGCTGACCTCGACCCTGCGCCTGCAGGGCTATGCCGTGGTCACCAGCGGCGACGGCTATGCCAAGGTGGTGCCGGAAGCGGAAGCCAAGGCGCAATCCTCGCCGACCCAGGTGGGCGGCGTGCGCGCCAGCCGCGCCACCGGCGACCAGATCGCCACCCAGGTGTTTTATTTGTCCTACGAATCGGCGGCCAACCTTACCGCCGTGCTGCGGCCCCTGATCTCGCCGAACAATTCGATCATGGCGAACCCGGGCAACAACACCCTGGTCATCACCGACTACGCCGACAACCTGCGGCGCCTGGCCAAGATCATCGCCGCGCTCGACACGCCGGTGGCGGCCGACCTCGACGTGATCCCGATCCGCAACGCGATCGCCAGCGACATCGCGACCCTGGTCACGCGCCTGATGGAACCGAGCGGGGCCGGCGACTCCGGCCGCGTCACCGTGCTGGCCGATCCGCGCACCAACTCGGTGGTGGTGCGTGCGCCCTCGCAGGCGCGCGCCAACCTGGCCAAGTCGCTGATTGCGCGCCTCGACCAGCAGACTTCGACGCAGGGCAATATCCACGTCGTCTACCTGAAGAATGCCGACGCCTCGCGCGTGGCCCAGACCCTGCGCGCCGTGGTGTCGCAGGACGCATCCGCGGTGCCGGTGCAGCAGCAGGGCACCTCGGGCGGTTCGATCCAGGCGGGCGCCACCACCGGCACCGGCGGCACGGGCGGCCTCGGCGGCCAGCAGGGCCAGCAGAGCAGCATCGGCATGGGCGGCACCGGCAATACCTACGGCCAGCAGAGCCAGCTCACCGCGGGCGGGGCCGCCGGCGGCCAGGGTTCCGGCTTCATCCAGGCCGACGCCTCGACCAACAGCCTGATCATCACGGCGCCGGACGCCGTGTACCGCAACCTGCGCAGCGTCATCGACCAGCTCGACGTGCGCCGCGCCCAGGTCTACATCGAGGCGCTGGTGGTCGAGGTCACGTCCAACAAGGCGTCCGAATTCGGTGTGCAGTGGATCGGCGCCTCGGGCGACAACGACAGCAAGTACCGCGTTGGTGGCGTGCAATCCTTCACTGGCGGCGCCCAGGGCAGCAGCATCCTGAACCTGGCGGCGGCGGCGCGCAGCGGCCTGTCCGGCACCAGCCTGCCGACCGTCCCGGGCGGCCTGACCTTCGGCCTGTTCCGCCAGGTGGGCGGCGAACTCGGCCTGGGCGCGGTGGCGCGCGCCCTTGAAAACGATGGCAACGCCAACATCTTGTCGACACCGAACATGATCACGCTGGACAACGAGCTGGCGACGATCAAGGTGGGGCAGAACGTTCCGATCATCACCGGCTCTTACACCACCACGGCGACCACCGGCGGCGGCAATCCGTTCACCACGGTCGACCGGCGCGACGTCGGCCTGCTGCTCAAGGTGCGTCCGCAGATCTCGGAAGGGGGCACGATCAAGATGTCGATCTACCACGAGAACTCGAGCGTCGACCCGTCCACCCGGAATGCACCGTCGGGACTGACTACCAACGTGCGCGCGATCGAAAGCAATGTGCTGGCCGACGACGGCCAGATCATCGTGCTCGGCGGCCTGATCGAGGATACCGAGGGCGATGGCGAAGAGAAAGTACGCGGCCTGGGCGACATCCCGGTGCTGGGCAACCTGTTCAAGTACCGCAACCGCACCCGGGTCAAGACCAACCTGATGGTGTTCCTGCGCCCGGTGGTGGTGCGCAGCAAGGAAGCCTCGCATGCGCTGGCCATGGACCGTTACGAATACATGCGCGCCGCCGGCGCTTCCGGCCAGATCTCGCAGGAGGATTCGGTCCTGCTGCGCAACCTGGGTTCGCCGCAGCTGCCGCCGCTGACGGGCGGCCAGCCGCCGGTGGGCGGCACCATGGCCACCGCGCCGGTGCAGGCGGCGCCGGCCGCCGGCAGCGCCCCGGGCGCCGCCACCGGCCAGGCGACCCAGGAGCAGATGCGGCGCGGACAGCCGGTACCACCGGTACAACCAGCCCCGCAGTTCCGCCCGGCGACGCCATCGAACCAGAAATAAGCTGACCATGAACAATTTGTTGCCTTTCGCCTTCGCCCGTGACCACGGCGTGCTGGCGCGCGGCGGAGATGAACCCGGCCAGGCAGTCGAAGTGCTGGTGTCCGGCGCCACGGCGCCGAGCGCGATCGCGGAAGTCTCGCGCCGCTTCGGCCGCATCACCCTGCGCCGCCTCGAACGCGGCGAGCTCGACGACGCCATCGCCAAGGCCTATGCCGGCGCCGGCGGCGACGCCTCGCAGGTGGTGGACGAATTCGACGCCGACCTCGACCTGACCCGCCTGCTGCAGGACGTGCCCGCCATCGAAGACCTGCTGGAATCCTCGGACGACGCGCCGGTGATCCGCATGATCAATGCGCTGCTGACGCAGTCGCTGCGCGAAGGCGCGTCCGACATTCATATCGAGCCCTTCGAGCAAACGTCGGTCGTGCGCTTTCGCGTCGACGGCGCGCTGCGCGACATCGTGCGCCCGAAGAAGGCGATCCACGCGTCCCTGATTTCGCGTATCAAGATCATGTCGCAGCTCGACATTGCCGAGAAGCGCCTGCCGCAGGACGGCCGTATCACCCTGCGCATCGGCGGTAAACCGGTCGACGTGCGCGTCTCGACCCTGCCCACCGGGCACGGCGAGCGCGCGGTGCTGCGCCTGCTGGACAAGGAAGCGGGCCGCCTCGACCTGGGCCACCTGGGCATGAGCCCGGACATGCTGCCCCAGTTCGACCGCCTGATCAACCAGCCGCACGGCATCGTGCTGGTCACCGGCCCCACCGGTTCCGGCAAGACCACCACGCTGTACGCGGCGCTGTCGCGCCTGAACGCGTCGACCACCAACATCATGACGGTGGAAGACCCGATCGAATACGACCTCAACGGCGTCGGCCAGACCCAGGTCAACGCCAGGATCGACATGAGCTTCGCCAAGGCCCTGCGCGCGATTTTGCGCCAGGACCCGGACGTGATCATGATCGGCGAGATCCGCGACCTGGAAACGGCGCAGATCGCGGTGCAGGCCTCGCTCACCGGCCACCTGGTGCTGGCCACCCTGCACACCAATGACGCGGCCTCGGCCGTGACGCGCCTGCTGGACATGGGCATCGAGCCGTTCCTGCTGTCGTCCTCGCTGCTGGGCGTGATGGCGCAGCGCCTGGTGCGCAAGCTCTGCGTGCACTGCCGGGTCAGCGACGCCAGTGGCTGGCACGCGGTCGGCTGCGAGCGCTGCGGCCACACCGGCTACCACGGCCGGGTCGGCGTCTACGAGCTGCTCGAGACCACCGAGGAAATCCGCGCCCAGATCCACAACCAGGCCTCGGAAGCCGAGATCCGCGCCGCCGCCCAGAAGACCGGCATGAAGATGATGCGCGAGGACGGCGAGCGCTGGCTGCGCGATGGCACCACCACCCGCGCCGAGCTGGTGCGCGTGACCAAGGACTGAGCCCAGGACCGACCCGATGCCAGCATTTCGCTACGAGGCCGTCGACGCCGGCGGCGCTACCAGGAAGGGCGTGGTCAACGCCGACAGCCCGCGCTCGGCACGCGCCGATCTGCGGACCCAGGGCCTGACGCCGCTCTCGGTCGAGCAGATCGCGGCCCAGGTCGACGCCAGCGGCGCGACCCGCTCGCGCGGCCTGGGCGAGCGCCTGTCGCAGGTCGAGCTGGCGCTGTTCACGCGCCAGCTGGCCAGCCTGCTCGAGGCCGGGCTGCCGCTGGAACAGGCGTTTACCGCGCTGCTGGAACAGGCCGAGCGGCCCTACGTGCGCGACCTGATCGCCTCGATCCGCTCGGAAGTCATCGGCGGCTCGGCCTTTTCCAGCGCGCTGGCGCGCCACCCGCGCGACTTCGCCGAGATCTACCGCGCCCTGGTGTCCTCGGGCGAGCAGATCGGCCAGCTGTCGCGCGTGCTGTCGCGCCTGGCGGACTACATCGAGCGCCGCAACGCGCTGGTGCAGAAGGTGCGCCTGGCCTTCACCTACCCGGCCATCGTCACCGTGGTGGCGTTTGCCATCGTGATCTTCCTGCTTACCTACGTGGTGCCGCAGATCGTCTCGGTGTTCGCGAATACCAAGCAGAAGCTGCCTTTCCTCACCGTGATGATGCTGGCGATCTCCGACTTCTTGCTGGCCTACGGCATTTATGTCGGCATCCTGCTGGTGGGGGCCTTCTGGCTATGGCGGCGCGCGCTGCGCAACCCGGACCTGAAACGCCGCTGGCACACCTGGCTGCTGAGTGCCCCGGTCTACGGAAAATTCGAGCGCAGCCTGAACACGGCGCGCTTCGCCAGCACGCTGGCGATCACCACCGGTTCCGGCGTGCCCATCCTGCGCGCGCTGGAGACCAGCCGCGACACCCTGTCGAACGTGGCGATGCGCGAGCTGGTCGAGTCGGCCACCGCCAGCGTGCGCGAAGGCGTCAGCCTGGCGCGCGCGCTGTCGGCGCAGAAGCATTTCCCGCCGATGCTGGTGCACATGATCCGCGCCGGCGAGATCACCGGCGAGCTGCCCGCCATGCTGGAGCGCGCCGCCAACTCGCAGCAGGCCGACCTCGAGCGCCGCACGCTCACCATCGCCGGCCTGCTGGAGCCGGTGCTGATCCTGGCCATGGGCCTGGTGGTGCTCCTGATCGTGCTGGCGGTGCTGATGCCGATCATCGAGATCAACCAGCTGGTGCGCTAACGCGAACAATAACAAGGAAACCATGAACAAGCGTTTGCCTCTCCTGTTTACCCTGCTGGCGCTGGTGCTGCTGGCGGCCTCGGTCGCCTACTGGTTCCTGCAGCTGTACAAGCCGGCCCAGCGCCCGCTGGCGCCGCCACCGGCCATGGCCCAGGCCGAGCCGAGCCCGGAAGCGGCGGCTTACCTGTTCGGTGGACAGCCGACGGCAGTGGCGATTTCCAACTACCAGCTCACCGGCATCATCGCGGCCGGCCCCAACAGCGCGGTGATCCTGGTAGCCGAAGGTTCGCCGCCGATGGCGGTGCGGATCGGGCGCGAGATCGTGCCGGGCGTGACGGTGGCCGAAGTACATCCGCGCTACGTGATGCTGTCCGAAGGCGGCGTTCTGAAGCGGGTCGACCTGGCGCCCGATACCGGATCTTCGTCCGGTGGCATGCCGCCGCCGCCGCAGCCGGTCGTCATGCCGGACGCCGACACCCAGGCCGGACCCGGCGCCGTCACGGTGCCGCCCACGATGCAGTCGGTGCCGCCACCGGGCGGTGGACCGCAGGGCACGCCGACCACGCCGGAGAATGCGCAGCCGGTGGCCGAACCGCCGGTGGATCCCGGCGTGCCGCAGGCACCGCCGCCGCAAGGCGCTGCGCCGGGCAGCCCGGTGGCGCAGCCCAGCCAGGTGCAATGAACGCCGCCCTGCGGCGTGTTTGTTGAACGGGGAGGCGCTGGACGCGCGGTACATATCCCGGTATAAAGTTGCAAGTTGTTAATAACATTGCACACCGGAGATCAGCCTTGAAACCACCCCATGTCCTGCTGTCGCGTATTGCCCTTTCCTGCCTGGCTGTGCTGGGCTGTTCCATGGTGAAGGCGGCCGATGTCGCCATCACCGCCGACCGCCTGCTCGACGTGCGCAGCGGACGCATGGTGCAGAACCCCGAAATCCTGGTGCGCGACGGCCGCGTGCTCAGCGTCCGCCAGGCCGGCACCGCCCCGGCCCCCGAGGGCGCCACCCGCATCGCCCTGCCAGGCATGACCCTGGTGCCGGGCCTGATCGACATGCACGTCCATCTCGATTCCGACCCGACCTATGGCGGCTACAGCAACCTCGAGTACAACGACCGCTTCTGGTCGGCGCTCGCCGTCGCCCACGCCGGCAAGACCCTGGATGCAGGCTTCACGACGGTGCGCAATGTCGGCGCGTCGGACTGGAACGACGTCGGGCTGGGCCAGGCGATCGCGGCCGGCAAGGTGCGCGGCCCGCGCATCATCCCGGGGGCCTGGTCCTTCGGACCGACCGGGAGCCACTGCGACAGCACGTATTTCCCGCCCTCGATGGAAGAAAAGAATCCGTATACGGCCGATGGTCCGGACGAGGTGCGCAAGTCGGTGCGTGCGCTGCGCAAGTACGGCGCGCAGGTAATCAAGGTGTGCGCCACCGGCGGCGTGTTCTCGCGCAACACAGAACCGGGGCAACAGCAGATGAACTATGCGGAGCTGCGCGCCGCGGTGGAGGAAGCAAATCAGTGGGGCCTGCGGGTGGCGGCCCATGCGCATGGCGCGGCCGGCATCAAGGACGCGATCCGCGCCGGCGTCACCACCATCGAGCACGCCAGCCTGATCGACGACGAAGGCATCGCCCTGGCCAAGAAGCACGGCGCCTGGCTATCGATGGACATCTACAACGGCGACTATACGGCGGCGGAGGGCAAGAAGAACGGCGTGCTCGAAGACAACCTGCGCAAGGACCGCGAGGTGACGGAAATCCAGCGCCAGAATTTCAGGAAGGCGCACGCGGCCGGGGTGAAGATGGTGTTCGGCACCGACGCCGGCGTGCATCCGCATGGCGGCAACGGCAAGCAGTTCGCGATCATGGTGAAGTATGGCATGAGCCCGCTCCAGGCGATCCAGGCCGCCACCGTGAATGCGGCCGAAGCCTTGGGCAGCAAGGATGTTGGCATCGTCGAAGCCGGCCGCTACGCGGACATGGTGGCGGTGCGGGGCGATCCGCTGGCGAACGTGCAGCTGCTGGAGGCGCCGGCGGTGGTGATCCAGGGCGGGACGGTCGTGAAGGGCAGTGCTCCCTGAGCCACGACCCTTGACGGCATAGTTGCCTAAAATCAATACCTCACTGGACTCCTTCGCTAAGCTGGGCTGACGACGGATACCAGTGAGGAGGCGCCAGCATGCCGCGCGGATGGACGAAACCCAGTCACTGGGCGCTTGCCCTGTTCCTTGTTCTGGTACTCGCTGCGATCGGATGGCTGGCCCATGCGGCCCACGCGGCCCATCAGGCACGTGAGCCAGCCGCGCAGGCGCTGCTGCCGCCAGCCCCGCTCCTCGAAGGAGGACTCGACAATCCGGCATTCCTTGCCTGGCTGGGACCACTGCCTCGCGGGCTGACGCAGGCGTCCCTGGATGCACGGCTGGAAGCGGTGGCGAACAAGATCGTCAAGGATATGTCTGATGAGCCGGCGCTTGCGCGCTTCCGGTGCAAGACGCCGGCCGAGATCGGCAACGTGGCCTTGATGAATGCGGTAGAGGCGTATATCGATGGACTGCCGGAAAGCCGCGATGACGACAAGCTGCTGCATGGCCTCAACGAAGCCGCGCGCAATGGCAACTGGGTCGCGCGCGCGCAACTGTTTCTCCTGCTGAGCGAGCGCCGCGATGCGGACCTGGCGACCCAATACCGCAGCGTCCAGCTGATGGAGTGGATGTATGAACGCCGGCTCGGTTCACTCTATGCCTACATGGGCGACGCCATCGCCGCGTCCGGCTTTTACCAGGGCCATGCGCGCAACGAGGCGACCGGTCCGGAACTGTTCGCCGCCCTGCATGGCAGCTATCCGGCCCAGTTCAAGGTCGGCGCCCATCTCCGCAACAGCGATGACCCGCAACACGCACGCATCGGCAAGCGCATGCAGGACTGCGCGCTGGCCTCGCTTCCCGCCTTTGCGCGCGTGTTCACCGGCGAAGCGGAACAGGCGCGTGCGCGCCGGCGCGAGCACGCGCACGAAGCGAGTTTCCAGCCGCTGCACCGTGCCGTGCGCGACCGTGACCGCGCATTGGTCGAGCGCTTGCTGGCCATGGGCAGCACCGACGTCAATGGCAAGACCGGGCGCGGCCAGACCGCGCTGGACCTGGCCTTTCTCGGCACCACACCGGATGCGGCGATCATCGGGGCGTTGATCGCGCATGGCGCCGACGTGGCCGGCAATGGAGCGGTCGACAAGCGCGCCGGCCCGCACGACGATGACGAACTGCTGAACCGGGCGGTGAAAGCGCGTCCGGTCGATCTCGATGTCATCGCAATGCTGGTGCGCGCCGGTGCCGAGCCGTTCAAGACGACCGAGGTCAACGACTTCATCGGCGCTACCCCGTTTCGCGATGCATTCGATGCCTACGAGTCGGGCGAGAACACGGAAGTGCTCGACTTCTTCCTGCGGACCGGCAAGCTCGATCCGCGTTCCGAGCTGGCTGCCGAGTACCTGGAAGATGCGGTCGCCTACCCGAAGGTCATGGCGCGCCTGCTCGCCTACGGTATCGCGCCGGAGCATGCGGAAGATCTGCTGTCCGAATTTGCGCAGGCAAGCGTGCGTGCCGCGACCCCGGTGCTGCGGCAGCGCTACATCGACAAGGTGTCGGAACTAGTCCGTACGTATCCGGCGCTGCTGCGCGCGGTCCGTGGTGAAGCCGGCAGCGAAGCCCTCGACCAGGCCGCCTATGTCTGCAACTTCGAATACGCCAGCTGGCTGCTGGACACGGGCGCCGTGCCGGACGCGTCCAGGTCGCACGCACCGGGGACACTGCTGTCGACCGTGGTCGACCGCTGCGACAAGGAGCATGCGCGCGACCCCGACCTGGACGCGCTTGCCGACCGCGACCGCTGGCGCCAGGTCTTTCTTGAAAAGCTGAAGGCGAAGCGCTATGACTTCAATGCCAGGGTCGGCCGCTGTCCGGCATGGTCGTCGAACGGCAGCCTGTGCGAGGCGCCCGAGGACGACGCGCTGCTCGCGCTCCTGCTCAAGCTCGGCGCCGACCCTTATCTGCTGTATCCGGACCAGGATGACAGTGCGCTGGCCTCGGTGATCCAGCGCTGCAGGCGCGGCATGGTCGACCTGATGCTGGCCAGGCCCCCTGCCAGGCTCGATGCGCAGGTGCGGCAAGGGCTCGCACTGGCCCTCGAAGAGACCACCCGCGAGCCCTGGTCCGGCCTGCACTGTCCGCCTGACTTCATGAGCAACACGGCCAGGAAACTCGTTTCCTATGGCGCCCAGCCCGGCGCCAGGCCGTGAACGCCGTGGTGGCCACGAACTGGAACCGGGTGCAAGATAAGGCTCGACAAGCAGCCTGCGTCCGCCTGCCATGCCCGGCCGTGCCCTGCCGTGCGAGAAAGGGCGCCTGTCAATCGCGCGCCGTACGCCACACCTGCGCCTTGGCCGGCGTTTCATCGCGCGGGCAGCTGGTCAGCCTGATCTTGCCGTGCATTTCGATCATCTCGACATTGGTGACGGGCGAGCGTTCCGTGACGCAGTAAGTGCCGCGGCCGGTCACCACGCGCGTGCGCCGCGCGCCGTCGCCCGTGTTGTTCACCAGCTCCTCGACCTTGGGCGCTTCCCACAGGCGCGTCGGGGCCAGTGCGCGCGCCTGCTCCATGCCCTCGCGCATGCGCAGCGTCGGACTGTCGGGTGGCGCGATGATGAGGGGCTTGCTTTCCTTGCGCAGCGCGCGGTCGATGGCGCCGGCACTGCGCACGGCGGTTTCCAGGATCGCGCGGGCATTCTGGGCAGGAGCAGCGGGGGGCGCCGGCGCTGTCGGCGCTTCCGGTACCAGTCCGGGATCGGACGGCCCTGCTGGCGAGCCAGCAGGCGCGACCGGCAGGGCGTCCGTACGGGCAGCGCGCGCCGGCCCTGGCTGCGCAGGGCGCTTCAATGGGGGCTGCGAACCCGGAAGCTTCTCCGGTGCAGGCACAGGTAGCGCATCCTCGCGCGGCGCCCGGGCCGGCAGTTGAAGCCACTGCATGCCGTCTTCCCTTCCTTCCGCATCCGTCTTCACGGGCATGCGTGTCTGCTGCCAGCCGATGAACAGGACCGCGTGGACGAGCAAGGCAAGCAAGGCGACACCGAGGCGACGAGCGCGAACCGGGCGTGGAGCAGATGGCGGATACGGGTAGGGAGAATAGGGCATTCGGCACAGTATAACGACGGAAAGTAGCCGCTGGCCGAGCCTCCAGCGCCTGGCAGCGATTAAAACGGCAACTACGAGGCTGCAGGTAGCGGCGGCGCCGTCAAGATGGTCCTTCCAGGCGACCACGTGGCCGTGTCGAACCCGGCCAATCTGACCAGGAACACGTTCAACGGCACCGCCACGGCCAGTTCGGACATCGACTGGACCGGTTTCCTGAACGCTGAATACAGCAACCTGCTGCACGCCGCACAGTCGTTCAGCCTCGATGCCGACCAGAACGAGCTGACCCTGGATTTCGGCACGCTCTACATCGGCGGAGTCTCCACCTCATCCGCGGCGCAAGGCCGTGAACGCCGCGAACTCCCACGACCGGAAACCCAGCAGCAGGGTATAGCCCTCGCGCTCCTGCGCCGGCAGGCGCCGGTCGTTGCGGTGCAGGCGCGCCAGCTCGCCCGCCAGCTGCGCGATCTTCTGGCCCAGTTCCTGGGCACTGGCGCCGGACAGCCGCGCCGGCAGGCACATCAGGGCCTCGCCCGGCCGGTCGAAGCCGCCCGCAAAATAATCCTGTACCACGTGTTCGCGGAAGAAACGCTGCACCGGGCCATCCGGCAGCCAGCGGAAGGCGTTCGATACCCGCAGGCTGTAGCGGTTCAAAGGTTTCAGCTTGATCAGTCCTAGCCGGTCGAGTTCGGCGAGCAGGGTAATGCAATCCGGTTCGCTCAGGCGATAGGTTTCGATCACCTGTTCCACCGACCAGTGCCCCAGGCAGCAGATCGCCATCAAGAGCAGGCGCGGGTTGGCAACCAGCGAGGTTTCCTGCGGCAGCGTGAGGGTGTCGGCCTGCGGGCGCGCGTCCGCGGCGCGGCGCAGCACGTCTTCCAGCGCGATGCCGGTCACCTGGCAGATCTGGGCCAGGCGCGAGAGCGTCATGTCCTTCTGGCCGAACATGCGCTTCACGCTCGACTCGCTCACGCCGATACGCTCGGCCAGGCCCTTGTAGGTAATGCCGGTGGCGCGCAGTTCGGCGCGCAGGACGTCGAGGACCTGTTCGGGAGAGCTCATGGTGTTCCTGTATTGGATGGCGACGGCTGAATGTACCTGCGAATGCGGTGCCGGGCAATATGCCGGCGCGCCGCGCCATGCTGCTGCGCCCACGAGCGCAGCAGTCCCGTTCACCGTGCGGGCGTAAAAAAGGCGGGCACGCTTGCGCGGCCCGCCAAGGGGAAATCGTGCCGGACGGCTTATTCGTCCTCGTCCGCGACCAGTTTTGCTTTCTTCAGCAGGCGCTTGGCCTCCTGCCGTTCGCTGGAGAGCGGCTTGGCATGCGGCCCGGCCGACCTGGCCTTGGCCAGGGCCGCAATCGGGTTGCGCGGCTTGCCGAACGCCTGGGATGGTTCCACCCGCAGCCGCATCTTTTGCCGGGTTGCCAGAGCCTTGTTTGCCATTTCCTCTCTCCCGCGTTGCTTACAGGACGTAGCGCGACATGTCCTCGTTGACCGCCAGCGCATCCAGGCGCGCATTGACGTAGGCGGCGTCGATGGTGACCAACTGCTCCTTCTCCAGGCCGGCCGAGAACGAGACTTCCTCGAGCAGCTTTTCCATCACCGTGTACAGGCGGCGCGCGCCGATGTTCTCGGTACGTTCGTTGACGGAGAAGGCGATTTCCGCCAGGCGGTGGATGCCTTCGCTCGTGAAATCGACCTTCACGCCCTCGGTTGCGAGCAGCGCTTCGTATTGCTTGGTGAGACTCGCGTCGGTCGAGGTCAGGATGCTCTTGAAGTCGTCGATCGACAGCGATTCTAGTTCCACGCGGATCGGGAAGCGGCCCTGCAATTCAGGAATGAGGTCCGACGGCTTGGACAGGTGGAAGGCACCCGAGGCGATGAACAGGATGTGATCCGTCTTGATCATGCCGTACTTGGTGTTCACCGTCGTGCCCTCGACCAGCGGCAGCAGGTCGCGCTGCACGCCGGCGCGCGAGACGTCGGCGCCGCCGTGTTCGGAACGGGTCGCGATCTTGTCGATCTCGTCCAGGAACACGATGCCGTTCTGCTCGACGTTGGCGATCGCTTTCTGCTTCAGCTCGTCCTCGTTGACGAGCTTGGCGGCTTCCTCGTCGACCAGCAGCTTCATCGCGTCCTTGATCTTCATCTTGCGCGGCTTCTTGCGCGCGTTGCCGACGCCGGCGAACATCGACTTGATCTGCTCGGTCATCTCTTCCATGCCGGGCGGGGCCATGATCTCCATCTGCGGCGCGGCGTCGGCCACGTCGATCTCGATCTCGCGCTCGTCGAGCGAGCCTTCGCGCAGGCGCTTGCGGAAGGTCTGGCGGGTGGCATCGCCGTCCTTGCCGTCGCCGCCCGCGTTGCTAGCGACGTTGAAGCCGAAGTCGCGCGCCGGCGGTACCAGGATGTCGATGACGCGGTCTTCGGCCGCATCCTCGGCGCGCTGGCGCACCTTCTTCTGCTCGCTCAGGCGGGTCTGCTTGACGCCGATGTCGATCAGGTCGCGGATGATGGTGTCGACGTCGCGGCCGACATAGCCGACCTCGGTGAACTTGGTCGCTTCGATCTTGATGAAGGGCGCGTCGGCCAGCCTGGCCAGGCGGCGCGCGATCTCGGTCTTGCCGACGCCGGTCGGGCCGATCATCAGGATGTTCTTCGGGGTGATCTCGTGGCGCAGCGGCTCCGCTACCATCTGGCGGCGCCAGCGGTTGCGCAGCGCGATCGCGACCGCGCGCTTGGCCTTGCCCTGGCCGACCACGTGCTTGTCCAGTTCCGAGACGATCTCGGGCGGGGTCATGTTCATGATGGGGGACTGGTTCATTCCAGGGTCTCGATGATGTGGTTCAGGTTGGTGTAGATGCACAGCTCGCCGGCGATGGTCAGCGCCTTCTTGACCACTTCGGCTGGTGGCATGTCGGTGTTCTCGTACAGGGCCTTGGCTGCCGACTGGGCGTACACGCCGCCCGAACCGATCGCGCCGATGCCGTCGGTCGGCTCGAGCACGTCGCCGTTGCCGGTGATGATCAGGGTCGATTCGCGGTCGGCGACCAGCAGCATCGCTTCCAGCTTGCGCAGCATGCGGTCGGTACGCCAGTCCTTGGCCAGTTCGACCGAGGCGCGCATCAGGTTGCCCTGGTGTTTTTCCAGCTTGGCTTCGAAGCGGTCGAGCAGGGTGAAGGCGTCGGCGGTAGCGCCGGCAAAGCCGCACAGGACCTTGCCCTGGTAGAGGGTGCGCACCTTGCGCGCCGAGCCCTTCATGACGACGTTGCCCAGCGTGACCTGGCCATCGCCGCCCAGCGCAACCTGGTTGCCGCGCCGCACACTGACGATGGTGGTGCCGTGAAATTGTTCCATTTTATGCCTCGTGGTTGTCTAGCACCCCGCAGATGGGGTGGGGGCATAAAATTGCAAGACAAACGCGGCTAAAAACTGTCGAGCAGGCAAAACCGCCCGCGTGACTGGTCTCAGTAGCGGTGCGGATACAGACGGATCGTATCGCCACCCTGTCCATAGCCGAGCAGGCGCAGCAGGGCCGCCACCAGGTGGTTCAGCTCGCGCAGCTCGACGCGCCGTTCCTGGCCAGTATGGACGCGCAGCCGGGCCTGCAGCGCGGTGGCGAAGCCGTAGTCCATGCGCGCCAGGCGCGCGCAGTCCAGCACCAGCACCGTGCGTCCGTCGGCGTAGGCGTCGATGGCGTCCAGCAGGGCGCCACCGTCGCCCAGCGCCAGCGCGGGCAGCAGGAAGCGGTCGCCCGCCCGCGGCGCCGGGGGCGCGGTCGAGACCCGTTTGGGCGCCTCGAACGAAGGCGGCGACACCTCGAAGGTGACGCAGTAATCCATCGCCGACTCTTCGAAATCCTTCTCGCGGTTCGACAGCAGCAGCAGTTCCAGCAGCAGCAGCCAGGGCGCCTGGCCGCCCGCGCGCTCGCCGACGGCGAGCATGGGACGCAAGGTCGCCATCAGGGTGTCGGCGCCGGCCAGCACCAGTTCGCGGCCGTCCTCCCGCAGCGCCTGCAGGGCCGCCAGCAGGCGCGCGCAGCCGTCGGCATCGGCGCTGCGCACCGCGCCCAGGTCGATGCGCACCAGCGGGGAGCTGGCCGCCAGCAGGCGCGCCAGGCCGGGGGCGATGCCGGCGTCCAGCACCGGGCCGAAGCGCTCGGCGGCGGCCACGCCGGCCAGCGGGGGCGCGTCCTGGTCCGGCACCAGTGGCTGCCAGGCCGGCGGCGAGGTCTCGAAATGGCTGGCGTAATCGATCGCGATGCTCTCGAATTCAGCTTCCTGTCCGGTGGCCTGGTACAGGTCGAACAGCATCCACCATGGCAGGCGCTCGCTGTGGCCGAAGCCGGCCAGGCTGTCGCGCAGCAGGCGCTCGGCGGCGGCGGCCTGGCCGTTGGCGTACAGGATGGCGCTTTCCTCGACGGCCGGCGCGGTGGCCGGTTGGGCCGCGGCGTCGGGCAGCTCGTCCATGCCGGTTTCCGGCGCCGCCAGCGGCGCGCTGGCCGCAGCGGCGGCGGGATGACGCGCGCCGCTGCCCCAGGCCGGCTCGTCGTCGAAGATCACCGAGGCCATCTCCAGCTCGATCTCATCGATCTTGGCCGCGGTGGCGCGCGCGATGGCACGCTGGCGTTCGCGTTCTTCCTGCGCCTGGGCGCCGCCAAGGCGCGAGGGGGTGCCCGCGCGCAGGCGCGTGTCGATGCCGTCCCGGAGCTCTCCGGCCGGCGCGTCGCTCTTTTTCTTCAGGAAGGAAAACAGCCCCATGACCCCAATGGATGAATGGACAAGTCCGTCGTACGGGCATGACGGTAACACGGCTGTGCGCAGCCGGCGCTGCGCGCACACGCCCACGGCGCCAGTCGTGTCACGCTAGTATCCCATAGGAAATAGAAAGATATGCACACTTGAAAACCGTGCGCAAAAGAAAAAAGCATGCACCTCACGGCACATGCTTTCTTCATTGGAGCACCAGGGACAGCGCGATCAGTCGCCGTACAGTTTCTGCTTGAGCTCGCGGCGCTGCTGGGCTTCCAGCGACAGGGTCGCGGTCGGACGGGCGATCAGGCGCGCGACCCCGATCGGTTCGCCGGTTTCATCGCACCAGCCGTATTCGCCGTTCTCGATGGCCTGCAGCGATTGCTGGACCTTCTTGAGCAGCTTGCGCTCACGGTCGCGGGTACGCAGCTCCAGCGCGTGTTCTTCCTCGATGGTCGCGCGGTCGGCCGGGTCCGGCACCAGCACGGTTTCGCGCAGGTGCTCGGTGGTTTCGCCGGCATTCTTCAGCAATTCCTTCTCGAGTTCCTGCAAGCGGTGGCGGAAGAAGGCCAGCTGCGCCGGATTCATGTAGTCGTCGTCGCCCATCGCCCGAATTTCTTCTTCCGTCAGAAGGCGTTCTTCAGGCTGCGCGGCGGTATTCGGTTTCGTTGTTTTAGTCATGATGCCTTCGATACGACAGAGGTTTTCATTTTAGCAGCAAACTCAGCATTAACACCCTTGCAACAGGTGCGTGCGGAGAGCCGCTGCCCCGGACGGCATTTGCCGTCCTGCACTGCCTGTGCCGGCTCGCCCGCGGCGCGCCGGACGCTGTCCGGAATAACGCTTGGCGCCTTGGGGGCGCCCGGCCGCCAACTGTCGCGGCTGGCCGTCAGCGGGTTCGGACCGACCCGCAAAACTGATGTAGTTTATACCAAACACTGTTCAAGTCCGCTGATAAATACGTCTTTTGGCAAATTTTTACCAATAAAGACCATTTTACTGGCGCGGGTCTCGCCCTCGGCCCATTTTGCGCCGAGGTCGCTACCCATGATCTGGTGCACGCCCTGGAACACGACCTTGCGATCGGCGCCCTGCATCGACAGCACGCCCTTGTAGCGCAGCATCTGCGGACCGAAGACCTGCACCATGCTGCCCAGGAACTGGTCGAGGCGCTCGGGATCGAAGGCGCGCTCGCTCCTGAACACGAAGGCGGCGATGTCGTCGCTGTGGTGGCTGTGGTGGTGGTCGTGCGCATGGTCGTGGTGGGCGCAGGCTTCGCCATGGGCGTGATCGTGGCCGCAGTCTTCGCCATGCGCGTGATCATGATCGTGCTCCTCGGCGCGCAGGAAGTCCGGATCCAGCTCCAGCTTGTCGTTCAGGTTGAAGCCGCGCAGGTCCAGCACCTCGGCGATCGGCGCGCGGCCGAAGTCGCTGGTGGCGATCGGGGCGCGCGGGTTGATGCGGTGCAGGCGCGCCTTCAGGGCTTCGACGGCCGCGGCATCGACCAGGTCGGTCTTCGACAGCAGGATCTTGTCGGCGAAACCGACCTGGCGCTGGGCTTCCTCGTGGCGGTCCAGCTGGTCCATCGCATGGCGCGCATCGACCACGGTCACGACCGCGTCGAGCAGGTAGTTGGCGCCGACTTCCTCGTCCACGAAGAAGGTCTGCGCCACCGGCCCCGGGTTGGCCAGGCCCGTGGTCTCGATGACCACGCGATCAAAAGCGATCTCGCCGGCGGCGCGCTTTTGCGCCAGGTTGCCCAGGGCCACGATCAGGTCGCCGCGCACGGTGCAGCAGATGCAGCCATTGTTCATTTCGACGATCTGCTCGCCGCTGTCGCGCACCAGGATCTCGTTGTCGATGTTTTCCTGGCCGAACTCGTTTTCGATGACGGCGATGCGCAGGCCGTGTTCCTCGTGCAGGATGCGGTTGAGCAGGGTGGTCTTGCCTGCGCCGAGGAAGCCGGTGAGGATGGTGCTGGGGATGGGTTCCATGTTCGCTTTGCTGTCAGTGAGGTCCGCACCAGGCGGGAGAATCGGGCGATTATGCCGGATTTCGTGTTACACCACCATCAACCGTGTAGCGTCTTGACGCTGCTCATGCCTGCGTCGCGAGCCGGACCGAGTTCAGCGCGCGCTCACTTGGACTTCGCGCGCGGATGGGCCCGGTCGTACACGGCAGCCAGGTGCTGGAAGTCGAGCGCCGTATAGATCTGGGTCGAGGTGATGCTGGCGTGGCCGAGCAGTTCCTGGACGGCGCGCAGGTCCCCCGAGGATTGCAGCAGGTGCGAGGCGAAGGAATGGCGCAGCACGTGCGGGTGGACGTGCACCGGCGTGCCCGCCCGCAGCGCATGGGCTTTCAGGCGGGCCTGCACGACGCGCGGCGTGATGCGCACGCCACGCGCGGACAGGAACAGGGCGGCGCTGCCGTCGCGGGCAGCGGGCCGCACGGCCAGCCAGGCCACCAGGGCGCTGCGCGCCGGCGCGCCGACCGGCACGCGGCGCATGCGCCGGCCCTTGCCGGTGACGACCACCTCGCCCGCCGGCAGGTCGAGCCAGCCGAGCGAGGCCGGGACGCCATTGCCGCCTTCGGTATAGACCATGTCGAGGCCGACCAGTTCCGCCACCCGCAGGCCGCTCGAATACAGCAATTCGAACATAGCGCGGTCGCACAGCTCGGCCGGTTCCGGATGGCCGCGGGTATTCGCTTCCATCAGCTGCACCGCATCGTCCACCGACAGTGCCTTGGGCAGGGTCTTGGGGCGGCGCGGCGCGCGTACGCCGTCGACCGGATTGGCCGGCAGCGCCTGCTGGCCGGAGAGCCAGTCGTAGAAGCCGCGCCAGCCGGACAGCTTGCGCGCGATCGAGCGCGCCGACTGGCCGCCGGCGTGCAATTTCGCCGCGAAGCGGCGGATATCGTGGTGGGTCAGGCGCGCCCAGTCGGCATGGCCGGCCAGGGCGGCCAGTTCCTGCAGGTCGCGGCGGTAGGCCGCAACCGTGTGCG
Source organism: Massilia sp. MS-15 (assembly GCF_020176695.1). GTDB lineage: Bacteria > Pseudomonadota > Gammaproteobacteria > Burkholderiales > Burkholderiaceae_D > Telluria > Telluria hydrophila. The sequence goes on from NZ_JAIWIA010000005.1 coordinate 93,012, forward strand.
GCGACAGCTGGCGCTGGGTGGCCAGCTCGCCCAGGTAGCGCGCGGCCAGTCCGTCCTGCGCCGCCGTCATGGCGTCAAGCGCGCAGCGGCGCCAGCGCAGTGCTGGCGGTGGCGGCGATGTGGACCAGGAAGTCGGTCGCCATGGTCGAGGTGAAGCGCTCGGCATCCGGCGCGCCCAGTACCAGCAGGCCGAAGGTCTTGCCTTCCAGGGTGAGCGGCATCAGCACGGTCGAACGCACCGCGGCCGGCTCGTCGAGCCAGCGCACCGCCTCGAAGTCGTTGTTCAGGCCGCAGTAAGGGGCGCGCAGGCCGGTGGCGAACAGCCGGGCGTCTTCCGACACGCCGCTCGCGAACCAGGCGTCGCGGTGTTCCGGCGCCACGTTCCACAGGCGCAGCGTGACCTGTGGCACCATGAATTCGGTGCGCAGCGCGTCGACCAGGTCGCGCGCCATCGCGGCGCCGCCGCCGGAGGCGAGCAGGGCCTGGTTCCAGGCGTGGAAGCGGTTCGCGATCGCGTGGTTTTCCTCGGCGCGGCGGGTCAGTTCGGCCAGGCGCAGTTCGAGTACCCGGTATTTTTCGCGCATGACTTCCATCTGCCGTTCCTGCAGCGATACCGCGCGCCCGGTCAGTGGGCTCGACAGCTTTACTTCGCCCAGCAGCCTGGCGTGTTCCTCGAAGAACTGCGGGTGGTCGATCAGGTATTGGGCGACGGCCTGGGCGTCGAGGGTCTCGTTGGTCATGAAGTAAGAAAGTGAAGATATCCGTCCGTCATTTTAACCGACGGGCCAAGCGCGAAGGACATAAAAAAAGACGCCCCGCAGGGCGTCTTCTCTGGAGGGCGAACGCTTAGAAGCGGTGACGCACGCCGATCTGCAGGGCGCGGCCGTCTTCGCCCGGACGCTTGGTGAAGCCGCCCGGATTGCCCGAGGTGCCCGGCGAGTACTGGGCGTCGTTCGAGTTCCTGATGATGGCTGCCACGGTGTACAGGTCGGTACGCTTGGACAGGAAGTGGTTGTAGCCGATGGCGTACAGGTCGGCGTCGCTGTTCGAGACCAGGCGGTCGTTCTGGTGTGCGTAGGACGCCATGATGCGGCCGTTGCCCACCTTGTAGTGGCCGCCCACCTGCCAGCTGTTGGCGTCCTGCTTGGTGTTGTTGGTGATATTGGTCACGAACACGTTACGCAGGAAAGCCTGGGTGGCGGCAGGCAGGCCTTGCTGCACCAGCGCCGGGGTCACGCCGGCATCCCAGCCGTTGATATAGTCTGCCAGCAGCGCCGAGTTCTGGTTGCGCTGGCTGTGGAAGCCGGCGAACAGTTTCCAGCTGTCGTTGATGGCGTAGGAACCGCCCACGGTGGTGGTGCGCAGGCTCGGACGGTTCTGCTGGTCGTAGCCGTGGTTGTAGCCGATGCCGACGTCGAAGCCGTTCGCGCTATAGGTCAGGGCGCCGGCGCGGAACTTGTTGTAGCGGCCCAGGTAGCCCGAACCCTTCGGACCGTACATCAGCGAACCGCCGACGCCGTTCGGCAGGGCGATGCGGTACTGGATGGCTTCCTGCGAGCGGATGTCCGCGCCCAGTGCGGTGAAACCGGCGGTGCCGCCGGTCACGTGGCCCCAGGTACCGGCAGTGCCGGATTCGAAGGTGTCGGCCTTGTTGAAGACTTCATAGCCAGGGGTGTACATGCGGCCCAGCAGGATGGCGCCGACCGGGGTGATCACGCCGACCATGGCGGTACGGTCGAACAGGGCGCGTTCCTGGTTGACGGCCGGGCCGCCCGGCGGCTGGATCAGGGATTGCAGGCGCGAGCGGATCGTGGCCGGAATCGCATCCATGCCCTTGAGCAGGTAAACACCCGGATTGTCGTTCATCAGGGTCGGCTGCTGGGTACCGGTGTCGAGCTCGACGCGTGCCTCGAGATTGAAGATGGCCTTGTAGCCGTTGCCGAGGTCTTCAGTGCCCTTGAAACCGATGCGCGAACCGTCGGCGCCGCCGCTGAAGATCTTGGTCGGGCCACCTTTCTGCCACATCACGCCGGCGTCGGCGATGCCGTAGATTTGCACGCTGGTCTGCGCGAAGGCCGAGGTTGCGAAACAGGTGCCGAGCAGCGCGGCCAGGATACTTTTCTTCATTGCATCTCCATTTATTTACGAACGAGCGTTTTCTTACTAGCCTTGCCAATATGCCATTGCGGCTGTGCACTGTACAGATTCCCGATGCACGGCGGGCGGAAGGCAGTGCTAACGTTGCTTAAAAACTACAAAAACGTGCTGGAAACAACAGGGGCGGGCATGGTGACCATGTCCGCCCCTGTCAGGAGCGTGGGCCCGTTGTCCCACGCTTGGCCGGAATACCGGTCAGAACGAGTGGTTGACGCCCACGTCGTAGTGGTTGACGCTCGACGGGAGCGTGCTCAGGCCTTTCTTGCGCGAAGCGTCGACGTACAGGTAGGTACGCTTCGACAGACTGTACTCGTAGCCGAGCGAGAATTGCTTGACCTTCTGCAGGCCGTCCGTGTCTTTCTGGCCGTAGCCGGCGAGGAACTTGCCTGGGCCCATGGTGTAGTTCGCGCCCAGCACCCATGCATTGGTGTTGGCGTTCGCGAAGCGGTTGTGTTCCTGGTCCTGCTTCGAGTACAGGCCCATCAGCTTCAGTTCCGGGGTGGCGGCAAAGGATGCGCCGATCGACCAGACCTTCGATTCGATGGCGTTGCGCTCGTAGCCGGCCATGAACGCGGCCGGACCATTGTTGTAGGTGCCGGTGATCGAGAACGGATTGACCGATGCCTCGGCGCCCACCGGATACTGCGGCGCGGTCGCGGTGCCGCGGCCGATCACGGCCGGGCCGCCGCCGTTTTCCTTGGTGGCGAAGGCGGCATTCACCTGGAAGCCGTTGGTCAGCGGCGAGTTGTACCAGGCGGCGTTCGCGAAGCGGTTATTCGAATAGCCTGCCACGTCGAGCGGCTGGGAGGTGTAGCCGGCGACCGCGAGGTCGGTCCAGAAACCGGCTGGGCTCGGCGAAGCGTGGAAGGGCTCGAACGCACCCACGGTTTCGTGGTACGGGGTCAGGCCGCGGCCGATGCGCACCATGCCGAAGTCGCCCTGCAGGCCGACCCGGCTCTGGCCCTGGAACAGCGGACGCTGGGTGCCATTGGCGCCGATTTCATTGGTGCCGGTATCCGGCTCGTAACGCATTTCGAGTTGGAACAGTGCCTTGAGGCCATTGCCCAGTTCTTCGGTTCCCTTGAAGCCGAGGGTATTCGAGGCGCGCTTGCCGATGTTCAGGCTCTGGCCGCTGCGCTTGATGAGGCCGGCGTCGACGGTGCCATAGATCTGCACCGCGGTTTGTGCATGGACGCTGCCGGCAGCGATTGCGCCAAGCAGTGCGACGACCATGAGGGATTGTTTCATTGTTCGTGTTCCTTTTCTTAAGTGAATCTCGGTGGCCCGGCAGGCATCGTGGGCATAGACAGCGCATCCAGGTCACCAACCTTCAATACTTGACTCGTCAAGATTGTCGGTTTTGTCAATTATGACTGTCGAGATTGGTCCAAAGCCAATAAATCCAATCGTGCTGTTGTATTTTTGAAACGCGGATGATGGCCATGTCACATTTCTCCTGCATAAGAATCCGCCGCGAATGCGGGTTTGCGCTACATCAACGAAGACCGGGCGACTGCAGCCCATCCGGGCCAGAAGGAAACTACCGCCAGCGGCTGTAGCGGCTGCGCGGCATGGTGGGCAAAGCGGCCAGGGCAGGCGAAGCGCAGGTGGCGCCGCGAGAGACCGGACTGGTGGCCGGATGGCCTGATCGCCGCGCTCACGCCGCGCCGGTCGCAGGCGGGGTCGGCCCCGGTTAGGTGCGGAACATGTCGCGCGCCATGTCCACGAAGGCGCGCGTCTGTGCCGGCAGCCAGGGTGCGCCGGAAAATACCAGGTTCACTTCAAGCGGCGCCGGCCGGTAGCCGGGCAGGACCTCGACCAGCCGCCCGGCATCGATCTCGGCCTGCGCCAGCAGCAGCGGCACCTGGATCAGGCCGAAGCCGGCGAGCGCCGCCTGCACCAGGGCCTGGCCGTCGTTGACGATCGCCTGGGCCTGCCACGAAGCGGATTCCGGCAGCAGTTCCACCGGGCGCGCGCGGCCGACGTCGGGCCGGCGGAACAACACGCCCTGGTGCCGCGCCAGCTCGGCCGGCGTGGCCGGCGTGCCAGCCTGCGCCAGGTAGGCGGGCGCAGCGCACACGACCAGCGGCGACTCGGTGAGCCTGAGCGCGCGCAGCCTGCTGTCCTTGAGCTGGCCGAAGCGCAGGGCAAGGTCGTTGCGGTCGCGCACCAGGTCGCTGCGGCCGTCGGTCACGTTCAGGCACAGCTGGACGCGCGGCCAGGCGGCGCGGTAGCGGGCGAGCAGGGGCGCGAGCCAGGCCAGGCAGCCGCTGGGAATCGACAGCGCAAGCTGCCCGGCCAGGCCGTCCGGCGCCGCCAGTTCCTGCTGGACCTGGTCGAGCCGCGCGATCAGTTCGCTCCAGGCCTCGAAAGCCTGCTGGCCGCGCACCGTCGGCGCCAGGTGGCGGTTGTCGCGCGCCAGCAGGCTGGTGCCGAGTTCCGCTTCCAGGCGCGCGATGTTCTTGCTCACCGCCGAAGGCGTCAGCCCGAGCAGGCGCGCGGCGCTGCTGATGCCGCCGGTGCGCACCACCTGGACGAAGCAGCGCTGCTTGACCAGTTCCGGCGCCCCGTCGCCACCTTTGACTTTGTGTCCATCCGGTTTGGACATGCCGTGTAGTGTTCCCGATCCGTGCGGACGGCGATAATCCGCTCCATTCCCTGTCAATACGGAGTCCGCCATGCAAGTACGCCACCTGCACACCATCCCGGCCGTCGAACTGCCGGGCATCACGCACCAGACCCTCGCCTCGCGCGCCGGCCAGATCGGCTCCTTCGAGGTATGGCAGCAGTCGCTGTCGCCGGGCGCGGTCACGCCCCTGCATCGCCATGATTGCGAGGAAGTTATCATATTTACGGGCGGTACAGGCATCATGCGCCACGACGGCCAGGACACGCCGTGCGGCGCCGGCACGGTGCTGCTGTGCCAGCCGAACGAGCTGCACCAGATCCTCAACACCGGCAGCGCGCCGCTGACCCTGTACGGCATCCTGGCGCTGTCGCCGGTCCCGGTGGTCGACGAACATGGGGACGCGATTCCCTTGCCCTGGTAGCGTGCCTCGGTGGCGCCGCGGCAGGCGCATCCTGCTTATTGTCTGCTGGCTGGCGCAAGCGCGAACCCGCCGAGAGAAGGAGCATGCCGATGCTGGACAGGATACGGGAACTGATGGCGCCGCCGCCGGGCATGGCCTTCGACTTCAGCCAGCCGGCGGGCGAGCCGGCGCTGGCGCCGCGCGATGGCGTGGCCTGGCAGGTGTTCGCCAATCCGGTGGCGCTGTTCATCGGCGGGGTGGCCGCGGTGCTGCTCGAGCTGGCCGAGCCCTCGGTACGGGCCGGGGTGTGGGACCACAGCAGCTTCCGGCGCGACCCGGTGATGCGCCTGCGCCGCACCGGCTTCGCCGCCATGATGACGGTGTACGGCCCGCGCACGGCAGCCGAGGCGCTGATCGCGCGCGTGGTGCGCATGCACGGCCGGGTCGAGGGCAGCACCCCGGACGGCGGGCGCTACCATGCAAGCGATCCGCGCCTGCTCGACTGGGTGCATGCGACCGCCACCTTCGGTTTCACCGAGGCCTATCACCGCTATGTGCGGGCGCTGTCGGCGGCCGAGAAGGATGCCGCCTTTGCCGAAGGCCGGCCGGCCGCCCTGCTGTATGGCGCCAGCGGTTCGCCCGCCAGCTGGCGCGAATGGGAAGCGCTGCTGGCCGCGACCGCGCCCGGCCTGCGCGGCTCGGAGACGCTGGCCGCCTTCCTGCACACCATGGGCGCGGCGCCGATCGCACCCGCGCCGCTGCGGCGGCTGCAGTCGCTGCTGCTGCGCGCCGCGGTGGAGATCGTGCCGGAGCCGGTGCGCTCGCTGCCGGAGCTACGCGGTCAAGGCCTGCGGCCCGGGGAGGGATGGCTGGTCGGCGCGCTGGCGCGCAGCGCCGGGCTGCTGCCGCTGGGCGACACGCCGCCGGTCCAGGCCGCGCGCCGCCTGGCGGCGCCAGCCTAGCGCGCCGCGTCAAATCTCGATGGCGCCTTCGAACACGGTCACGGCCGGACCGCTCAGGTAGACCGGCTGGCCGGGGCCGTCCCAAGCAATGCTGAGTTCGCCTCCCCGGGCCGCGACCCGTACCGGCGAGTCGAGCAAGCCGCGCCGGATGCCGGCCACAACGGCCGCGCAGGCGCCGGTGCCGCAGGCCAGGGTTTCGCCGGCGCCGCGCTCGAAGACGCGCAGCCTGATGTGATGGCGGTCGACCACCTGCATGAAGCCGGCGTTGACCTTGTTCGGGAAGCGCGGGTGGGTCTCGATCGCGGGACCCAGCGTTGCCACCGGGGCGCTGTCCACATCCTCGACCACCTGCACCGCGTGCGGATTGCCCATCGAGACCACCGACAGGAACACGGTCTTGCCACCCAGCGGCAGCGGCCAGGTGGTGTCCGCACCCTCGGCCCGGGCGGCCAGGCCGGCACTGTCGAAGGGCACCTCGGCCGGGTCGAGGCGCGGCGCGCCCATGTCCACGGTGACGCTGCCATCGTCCTCGAGACGCGGGGCGATGACGCCTTTCATGGTCTCGACGCGGATGCTGCGCTCGCCCGACAAACCCTTGTCGCTGACGAAGCGGGCGAAGGCGCGCGCGCCATTGCCGCACTGTTCGACTTCACCGCCGTCGCTGTTGAAGATGCGGTAGCGGAAGTCGACGCCGGCCGATCGCGGGCGCTCCACCACCAGGATCTGGTCGGCGCCGATGCCGAAGCGGCGGTCGGCCAGGCGGCGCCACTGCTCCGCGCTCAGGTCCACTTCCTGGTGGATGGCGTCGATGACGATGAAGTCGTTGCCCGCACCGTGCATCTTGGTGAATTTCAGTTTCATGTTTCGGTCCTGCTTCATCAATCGTAGAACGAGGGCTCGCCCGGCGGCCGGGTCTTGAAGCGTTTATGGGTCCAGAAGTATTCGGCCGGCGCCTCGCGCACGCGCTCCTCGATGAAGGCGTTCATGCGGCGCGTCGCCTCGACCATGTCGTCGCCCGGGTAATTCTCCCACGCCGGGTAGAAACGCACACGCCAGCCCCGGTAGTCCGGCAGGTAGGTGGCGACCACCGGGATCACCTTGGCGCCGGTGGTGGCGGCGATGCGGCCCAGCGCGGTGAGGGTCGCGGCCGGGATGCCGAAGAAGGGCACGAACTCGGCATCCTTTTCGCCAAAGTCCATGTCTGGCAGCATGAAGTAGGGCAGGCCGTCGCGCAGTGCGCGCAGGATCGGCTTGATGCCTTCCTTGCGCGTCACCAGGCGCACCGGGCCATAGCGTTCGCGGCCGTGGCGCAGCAATTTGTCGAAGGCTTCGTTCTTTTGCGGCACGTACATGCTGCACACGGGGATCACGCGCGCCGCCACGCCGGCCACGTCCAGGCACACGAAGTGCGGGCACAGCAGGATGGTGGGGCCGCTTTCCATCTCGGCCTGCGGCACGCCTGGCTCGACATGGATGTAGCTGCGCACGCGCTCTTCCGGCGCCCACCACAGGATCGCGCGCTCGAAGATGCTGCGCGCATAGGCGCGGAAGTGCTGCTTCGCGATCGCATGGCGCTCGCTGTCCGACTTTTCGGGCATGCACAGGCGCAAATTGGTCAGCGTGATGCGGCGGCGCTTGCCCATGATCAGGAACATCAGGCTGCCGACCGCTTCGCCGAGGCGCCCCAGGATGGGCAGCGGCAGGAAGTGCAGCAGCCACAGTAAACCGAGCAGGAGCCTCATGCCGCGGCTCCGCTTTCCGGGCCGGCCACGCCTTCCGGCTGCTTGTAGCGGTTGTAGCTCCAGAAGTACTGGGCCGGGCAGCGCGCGATCAGCTGCTCCATGGCGCGGTTGATCGATGCCGCCTGCTCGGCGGCGCTGCCGTCCAGGCTGCCCTCGAAGGGCACGAAGCGCACGGTGTAGCCGCGGCCGCGCGGCAGGCGCTCGGCGTACACCAGCAGGATGTCGGCCTTGCCCAGCTGGGCCAGCTTGGCAGGCAGGGTCATGGTATAGGCGCTGCGGCCGAACCAGGGCGCCCACACGCCTTCGCCTTCCTGCGGCACCTGGTCGGGCAGCAGGCCGATCGGCTGGCCCGCCTTGAGGGTCTTGGCCAGGATGCGCACGCCGGCCAGGGTGGCCGGGGCCAGGTGCAGGTTATGGCGCGCGCGCGCGCCTTCGACCAGGGGTTTCAGGGCGCTCTTGCGCGGCGGACGGTACATCACGGTGAGCGCCGTGTGCAGCGCGATCTGCTGGGCCGTCATTTCGAAGCAGCCCAGGTGCGGGGTCAGGAACACGATGCCGCGGCCGGCGTCGAGGCGCTGCTGCACCAGCTCCCAGTTCTCGACGCTGGCGTGGCGCGCCACCCGCTGCGGGTCCGCGCACCAGACGAAGGCGAGTTCGATGATGGCCTTGCCGGCTTCGGCGACGGCCGCGTTCAGCTGGCTTTCATAGCCGGCCTGGGCCAGGTTGGCGCGCAGGCGGCGGCGGTAGGAACCGGACGATAAATAGACGAGCCAGCCGAGGCCCGCGCCGAGAGCATGCAAAAACGGCAATGGAAATACCGATAGTGCACGGAATAAAAGAACTAACATGCGATTGATCAGGCTTGAACGAGGTGGGCAAGGTAGAGCAAAATTCCCGAAGGAAGCGTAAAATACCACTTTATGCAGGATCCGCCGAGTTAATAGACAACTTGCGAAGCGGAATATAAATGTCGCTAAAGCGTCGCAGGCACCCGTTGCTGCGGCATCTCATCCAACACCGTACAACCGCAGCAGTAACTGGAGCCCACATGTCCAACGACTACCTCTTCACCTCCGAATCCGTCTCGGAAGGCCATCCCGACAAGGTCGCCGACCAGATTTCCGACGCCATCCTCGACGCCATCCTGGAACAGGATCCGCGCGCGCGCGTCGCCGCCGAAACCCTGTGCAACACCGGCCTGGTGGTGCTGGCGGGTGAAATCACCACCCACGCCAACGTCGACTACATCACGGTGGCGCGCAACACCATCAAGCGCATCGGCTACGACAACACCGACTACGGTATCGACTACAAGGGCTGCGCCGTGCTGGTCGCCTACGACAAGCAGTCGCCCGACATCGCCCAGGGCGTGGACGAAGGCGCCGGACTCGACCTCGACCAGGGCGCGGGGGACCAGGGCCTGATGTTCGGCTATGCCTGCGACGAGACCCCGGAACTGATGCCGGCCGCTATCTATTATTCGCACCGCCTGGTCGAGCGCCAGTCGCAGCTGCGCAAGGATGGCCGCCTGCCGTGGCTGCGTCCGGACGCCAAGTCGCAGGTCACCCTGCGCTACGTCGACGGCCGCCCGGTCGCCGTGGACACCGTGGTGCTCTCCACCCAGCACCACCCGGACGTGAGCCACTCGCAGATCGAGGAAGCGGTGATCGAAGAGATCATCAAGCCGACCCTGCCGCGCGAGTGGCTGGAAGGCACCCGCTACCTGGTCAACCCGACCGGCCGCTTCGTCATCGGCGGTCCGCAGGGCGACTGCGGCCTGACCGGCCGCAAGATCATCGTCGACACCTACGGTGGCGCGGCCCCGCACGGCGGCGGCGCCTTCTCCGGCAAGGACCCGTCCAAGGTCGACCGCTCGGCCGCCTATGCCGCGCGCTACGTGGCCAAGAACATCGTGGCCGCCGGCCTGGCGCGCCAGTGCCAGGTGCAGGTCAGCTACGCGATCGGCGTGGCCAAGCCGATCAACATCACCGTCTACACCGAAGGCACCGGCGTCATCCCGGATGAAAAGATCGCCCAGCTGGTGATGGAGCACTTCGACCTGCGCCCGAAAGGCATCGTCCAGATGCTCGACCTGCTGCGCCCGATCTACTGCAAGACCGCCGCCTATGGCCATTTCGGCCGCGAAGAGCCCGAGTTCACCTGGGAGCGCACCGACAAGGCGGCCCTGCTGCGCGCCGAGGCCGGCCTGGCCTGAGCCCGAACCCGGTCCCGGTCCGGGCCGGCTTCGGCCGGTCGATTACCGGGCGCGGCGGGATCACCACAGTGGCGGCCGCTGCGCCGCCACTCATGGTAAACTCGCCTATTCCGAGGAGCGTTGCGACGAAGATGCCCATCTTCGCCAGGCTCGGATATCAACACCGCGCTCACGTTACTTTTTTCAACCATTGAAAGGAGGGCGTGATGAACGCCGTACTGAAAGACACCACCCAGGATTACCTCGTTGCCGACATCGGCCTGGCCTCGTGGGGCGAGAAGGAAATCCGCATCGCGGAAACCGAAATGCCGGGCCTGATGGCGATCCGCGAGGAATACGCCAGCGCCCAGCCCCTGAAGGGCGCGCGCATCGCCGGTTCGCTGCACATGACGATCCAGACCGCGGTCCTGATCCGCACCCTGGAAGCCCTCGGCGCGCAAGTGCGCTGGGCGTCGTGCAACATCTACTCGACCCAGGACCATGCCGCCGCCGCCATCGCCGCGGTCGGCACCCCGGTGTTCGCCATCAAGGGCGAAACCCTGGACGAGTACTGGGAATACACCCACCGCATCTTCGAGTGGCCGGCGGACAACCACGCCAACATGATCCTGGACGACGGCGGCGACGCGACCCTGCTGCTGCACCTGGGCGTGCGCGCGGAACAGGACATCTCGGTGCTGGACAAGCCGGGTTCGGAAGAAGAAATCTGCCTGTTCAACGCCATCAAGGGCCGCCTGGCGCGTGACCCGCAGTGGTACTCGAAGCGCCTGCCGTGCATCCTGGGCGTGACCGAAGAGACCACCACCGGCGTGCACCGCCTGTACCAGATGCACCAGGAAGGCAAGCTGGCCTTCCCGGCGATCAACGTCAACGATTCCGTCACCAAGTCGAAGTTCGACAACCTGTACGGCTGCCGCGAATCGCTGGTGGATGGCATCAAGCGCGCCACCGACGTCATGATCGCCGGCAAGATCGCCGTGATCGCCGGCTATGGCGACGTGGGTAAAGGTTCCGCCCAGGCCATGCGCGCGCTGTCGGCGCAAGTGTGGGTCACCGAGATCGACCCGATCTGCGCCCTGCAGGCCGCGATGGAAGGCTACCGCGTCGTGACCATGGACTACGCTGCCGAGTTCGGCGACATCTTTGTCACCTGCACCGGCAACTACCACGTCATCACCGAAGCGCACATGCAGAAGATGAAAGACCAGGCCATCGTCTGCAACATCGGCCACTTCGACAACGAGATCGAAGTCGCCGCGCTGAAAAAATATGAGTGGGAAAACATCAAGCCGCAGGTCGACCACGTGATCTTCCCGGATGGCAAGCGCATCATCCTGCTGGCCGAAGGCCGCCTGGTGAACCTGGGCTGCGGCACCGGTCACCCGTCCTACGTGATGAGCTCCTCGTTCGCGAACCAGACCATTGCCCAGATCGAGCTGTTCGCCAACACCGACAAGTACCCGGTCGGCGTGTACACGCTGCCGAAGCACCTGGACGAGAAGGTCGCCCGCCTGCAACTGAAAAAGCTCAACGCCCAGCTGACCACGCTGACCGACGAGCAGGCCGCCTACATCTCGGTGAGCAAGGAAGGTCCGTACAAGCCGGACCACTACCGCTACTGATCGATTCCTGACCATGCGGGCGCTGCGTTCAAACCGGCGCCCGTTTTTTCAACAGCCGGGCATTTCGGCCGCATGCCGGAACGCCCGCGTACCACGAAAGCCGATGCGATGCGCCTCCTCATTACCTGGCTGATCAATGCCGCCGCCCTGATGGCCCTGCCATTTCTGATGTCGTCCGTTTCCGTGTCCAATTTCACGAGCGCGCTGATCGCCGCGCTCGTGCTCGGGCTGGTCAATACCCTGATCCGCCCGGTGCTGGTGATCCTGACCCTGCCGGTCACCGTGCTGTCGCTGGGCCTGTTCATCCTGGTCATCAACGCCTTCCTGTTCTGGATGGTGTCGCGCTGGGTCGATGGCTTCAACGTCGGCGGATTCGGTTCGGCCTTCATCGCCGCCATCCTGTACAGCATCATTTCGTGGGCGCTCTCTGCCTTGCTTCTCAAAGACAAAGATGGAAACTCCTAATTTCAGTATCGAGTTCTTTCCGCCCAAAACGGAAGAGGGTGCGCAGAAGCTGCGCGCCGTACGCCAGAAACTGGCTGAACTTCGCCCGACCTATTTTTCGGTGACCTTCGGCGCCGGCGGCACCACCCAGCAGGGCACGCTGCAGACCGTGCTCGAGATCAAGGCCGAAGGCCACCAGGCCGCACCCCACCTGTCCTGCGTGGGCGGCAACCGCGCGTCGCTGCGCGCCATCCTGCAGCAGTTCCAGGACCATGGCATCCGGCGCCTGGTGGCGCTGCGCGGCGACCTGCCGAGCGGCTATGGCGGCGGCGGCGAATTCCGCTACGCCAGCGAGCTGGTCGAATTCATCCGCCAGGAAACCGGCGACTGGTTCCACATCGAAGTGGCGGCCTATCCGGAAATGCACCCGCAGGCCCGCTCGCCCCAGGACGACCTGCAAGCCTTCGCGCGCAAGGTCCAGGCCGGCGCGAACGCCGCGATCACCCAGTATTTCTACAATGCCGACGCCTACTTCGACTTCGTCGACAGTGCCCGCAGGCTGGGGGTGGACGTGCCGATCGTGCCGGGCATCATGCCGATTACCAACTACACCCAGCTGATGCGCTTCTCGGACATGTGCGGCGCCGAGATCCCGCGCTGGGTGCGCAACCGGCTGGCCAGCTTCGGCGACGATTCGGCCTCGATCAAGGCCTTCGGCCTGGACGTGGTCACCAGCCTGTGCGAGCGCCTGCTGGCCGGCGGTGCGCCGGGGCTGCATTTCTACAGCATGAACCAGGCCGTGGCGACCACGGCGATCTGGCAGCGGCTGGTGAAATAAGCGACGGCGCGGCGGCGATCTGGCGCCGGTGTCCGATCCGCCGCGTCCCGTAGGGTGGGCGGCTCTACCTGTGCCGGATGGTCGGTCGCACAAGCAAGGCCGCCCACGCGTCCAGGCACTGCCCGGAGAGCCGCACAGGCAGCATCACCGTGATGTGGACGCGTGGGCGGCGCCCAGGGCGCGGCTATCCACTCACCACGATGGAGCCGCCCACCCTACAGCTCCGTGACGATCCGATCGAGCGGAATGTCATGCTCCCCGATGGCGAACTGCGCCTGCTGGCACGTATACGCGACGCCCAGCGTGCGCGGCCGCGGTGGCGCGGCCAGGGTCCTGTCATAAAACCCCCCGCCATAGCCCAGGCGGTAGCCGCGCGCATCGAAGCCCAGGCAGGGTACCAAGAGCGCATCCGGGCGCGCCACCAGCCGTCGCTCGGCCGGCACTGCCACCCCCAGGCTGTCGGCCACGGTCGGCTCACCCGGCACCCATTCGGCAAAACCGAGCGCCGCGTCGCGTGCCAGTACCACCGGCAAGGCCAGCCGTACGCCCGCCTCGGCCAATTCCGCGTAGGCTGGACGCAAGTCCGGCTCGCCCGCAAGCGGCCAGTACACCCCCAGCACCGCGCCGGGATCGGCATGCCACCAGGCCAGCACCCTGGCGCCAATCCGGTCGTCCCAGACGCGCCTGGTGGCGGGATCGATGGCGCGGCGCCGGTCTTTCAGGGTCCGGCGCAACTGTGGTTTATCGGTCAGGAGGCTTGCGCCCGTGCCTGGCGGGAGCCCGGGGGCACATGGTATTCTTGATTCGCCGGTCATGGTATGAATGCAGCGTACAGTGAGAGTTGTGGATGTTTCAATCGAAATTGACAACCGGCGTCATGCCGGCCGCCCTTGCCTTCGTTATCGCCAGTTGGACGCTGCCGCTTGGCGCAGTCCATGCAGAACCCCTCCCAGCCGCCCAGGGCGTAGCACCCGTCCCCGCCGGCGCGCCGTCCGTACCGATCATGCCGGGCGCCCCCACGACGGATGCGCGCGCCGACGATGACAACTTCCTGCTGCTGCGCGAAGCGGCGCGCCAGAACGATGCGGCGCGCGTCAATGCGCTCGCCTCACGCCTGCCGGGGAACTATCCGCTGGCGTCCTATGTCGACTATTATCGTCTGAAACCCCGGCTGCGCGACGCCGCGCCCGATGAGGTGCGCGAGGTCCTGCGCCGCCACGAAGGCACCGTCGTGGCCGAACAGCTGCGCAGCGAATGGCTGCTCGAGCTGGGCCGGCGCCGCGACTGGGCCGGTTTCGAGCGCGAAGCGGGGCAGCTGGCGCGCGGCGACAACCTGCAGATACGCTGCTATGCCCTGCTGGCGCGCGCCAGCCGCGGCGAACAGGTGGGGCAGGAAGCCCGGGCCCTGCTCGGCAATCCGCCCGCCTACGGCGAAGCCTGCGCGGCGCTGGTCGCGCAGCTGTCGCAGTCCGGCCAGTTCAGCGAAGCCGACCTGCTGTGGCAGCTGCGCCTGGCCGGCGAAGCCGATGCCACCGGTCCGGCGCGCCGCATCGCGCTGCTGCTCGGTGCCTCCGACACCCGGGCCGCCCAGGCCGTCGACGTGCCGGCGGTCGCGATGGCGCGCGGCATCGGCAACACCCGCGCCGAGCGCGCCATCTACCTGGTGGCGGTCGGACGCATGGCGCGCACCAGCCTGAAGCTGGCGACCGTGGGCCTGCAGAAGAACAGTCCGAAGCTGAGCCCCGAGGAGCGCGCCATCGGCTGGGCCAGCATCGCGCACGCCGCCTCGATCGCGCTGGCGCCGGAGGCCGCCACCTATTGGCAGCGCGCGCATGGCGTGCCGCTGACCAATGAACAGCTGCAGTGGCAAACCCGGATCGCCCTGCGCCATGGCAACTGGAAACTGGTGCGCGCCAGTATCGAGGCGATGCCGCCGGCCTTGCGCGCGGAGAGCGCCTGGACCTACTGGCTGGCGCGCGCCGACAGGCATGAGGGCCGCACGCAGGAAGCGAATGCCGTGTTCGAGCGGATCGCCAGCCCGCACCACTTCTACGGCCAGCTCGCGCTCGATGAGCTCGGCCGGCAGGTGGTGGCGCCGGCCCCGGTGCCGCCCGTCACAGCGGCGGAGGTGGCGGCGGTTGGCGCCAACCCGAGCCTGCAACGGGCGCTGAGGTTCTACGCCTTGCGCCTGCGCGCCGAAGGCAACCGCGAATGGAGCTGGGGCCTGCACGGCATGACCGACCGCCAGCTGCTGGCTGCCGGAGAACTCGCGCGCCGTAACGAACTGCTCGACCGTACCGTCGAGACCTCGCTGCGCACACGCACCGAGTTCGACTATGCACAGCGCTTTCCGGCGCCGCACCTGGAGGTGCTGCAGCCAGCCGCGCAAAGCCTGGGCCTGGACAAGGCCTGGGTATACGGCCTGATCCGCCAGGAGTCGCGCTTCATCACCGATGCACGTTCCGGCGTCGGTGCGTCCGGCCTGATGCAGGTGATGCCTGCCACCGGCAAGTGGGTGGCGGCCAAGATCGGCATGGACAACTTCGTGCACGGCATGCTGAACGACCTGCGGACCAACATCACGCTCGGCGCCAACTACATGAACATGGTGCTGGAAAACTTTGACGGCGACGAGATCCTGGCCACGGCGGCCTACAATGCCGGGCCTTCGCGTGCGCGCGCCTGGCGCGCCAGGCTCGACGCGCCGATGGAGGGTGCGGTCTTTGTCGAGAGCATTCCGTTCTCCGAGACCCGCAATTACGTGCGTAACGTGCTGGCCAATGCCACCAACTACGCCGCCGTGTTCGAGAACAAGCCGCAGTCGATCCGGACCCGCCTGCGTCCGGTGCAGCCGCGCGCCCGCGCCGCCTTCCTGCCTTGAGGGCCCCGCGCGCGCGAACGCAAGCCTTGACAGCGGCGGCGGGGGGAATCAAGCTCACATCGGGCGTGCCGGACGATGCCGCGCCCCCCTACCATGACGCACAACCAGGACACCATGCAGACCATCGAACTCGACCCGACCCTGTCTTCCACCCTCGAGCAGGCGCGCCAGCCTGGACTGACCCTCGTCATCGGCAACAAGAACGTGTCGTCCTGGTCGATGCGCCCATGGGTGGCGGCGGTGGCGTTCGGGATCCCGTTCACCGAGGTGCGCGTGCTGCTCGACCAGCCGGAGACCGCCGCCAACATCGCGCGCTATTCGCATGCCGGCCGGGTGCCGGTGCTGCTGGCGGGCGAGATGACGATCTGGGACAGCCTGGCGATCGTCGAGTACCTGGCCGAGCAGTTCCCGGACAAGCACATGTGGCCGCAGGACGTGGCCGCGCGCGCGCTGGCGCGCTCGATCGTGGCCGAGATGCACTCGGGCTTCGCCGAGCTGCGCAGCGCGATGTCGATGAACATCCAGGCGCGCCTGCCGGGCCGTGGACGCACGCCGGGCGCCCAGGCCGACATCGGCCGGATCTGCGAGATCTGGGAAGACTGCCTGGCACGCTTCGGCCACCACGGCTTCCTGTTCGGCGATTTTTCCATCGCCGACGCCTTCTATGCGCCGGTGGTGTGCCGCTTCAAGACCTACGGGGTGGCGCTGGCGCCGGCGCTGCAGGCCTATTGCGATCGTGTGCTGGCCCACCCGGCGGTGGCGCGCTGGGTCGACGAGGCGATGCGCGAGATCGATCCGACCCCGCAGCACGACATCGACCTGCCGCGGGAGTGATGGTGGCCGGCCGCATGCGCAGCTACGTGGTCGGTGGCGCCGTACGCGATGGCCTGCTCGGGCGTCCCGTGACCGACCGCGACCACGTGGTGGTCGGCGCCACCCCGCAGGACATGCTGGCGCTGGGCTACCGCCCGGTGGGCAAGGATTTCCCGGTCTTCCTGCATCCCGACACGCATGAGGAATACGCGCTGGCGCGCACCGAGCGCAAGACCGCGCCGGGCTACCATGGCTTCGTGTTCCATACCTCGCCCGAGGTCACGCTGGAAGAAGACCTGGTGCGGCGCGACCTCACCATCAACGCCATGGCGCGCGCCGAGGATGGCAGCATCGTCGACCCCTACGGCGGCCAGGCCGACCTGCGCGGGCGCGTCTTCCGCCACGTCTCGGGGGCCTTTGCCGAAGACCCGGTGCGCATCCTGCGCCTGGCGCGCTTTGCCGCGCGTTTCCCGGAGTTCCGGGTGCACGCATCGACCCTGGCCCTGATGCGCGCGATGGTCGCGGCGGGGGAGGCCGACGCCCTGGTGCCGGAGCGGGTCTGGCAGGAACTGGCGCGCGGGCTGATGGAGGAGCGGCCCTCGCGCATGTTCGCGGTGCTGCGCGACTGCGGCGCGCTGGCGCGCATCCTGCCCGAACTCGATGCGCTGTGGGAGCGGCAGCCGCCGCAACAGGACACGGCCAGCGCCCCGCCCGCCATGCGCGTGCTCGACCATGGGGCGGCACTGGGGCTGCCGCTCGAGGTGCGGTTTGCCGCCCTGCTGCAGGACCTCGACCGGGACCCCGCGGCCGGCGTCCAGCTGGTGATGGCCGTCTGCCAGCGCCTGAAGGTGCCCAACGAATGCCGCGACCTGGCCCAGATGAGCGCCCGCGAGCGCGACGGGGTGAGGAATGCCCTGGCGCTGCCGCCGGACGGCATCGTCGGCCTGTTCGAGCGCTGCGATGCCTTCCGCAAGCCGGAACGCTTCGTCCGGATGCTGCAGGCCTGCGCCTGCGCCTGCGCCGGGGACAGCCACGCAGGAGAGGCGGCGCGGGTGCCGGACCTCGGGCAGCAGCCCGGGCTGCAGAACCTTGAGCAGCAGCCCAGGCTACTGCGGGCGCTGGACGCGGCGCGCGCCGTCAACGCCGGCGAGATCGCCGCACGCTGCGCGGACCGGCGCGAGCGCATCCCCGCAGCGGTGCACGCGGCCCGCGTGGCGGCGGTCGAGGCAGCGCTACAGGACGTGCGCGACTGAAAAAGCCGGGTTTTGCTATCCTTCTCCAGGTCAAGAATGTGAAACCGATGTAAACGGAGGAGAAGATGGTTGCCGTGCTGGCGCAGCGCGTAGCGAGCTCGACCCCGCGGCGCCGCCTGCAGCTTGCCGGCCTGGCCGTGCTGGTCCTCGCCCTGCTGCTCGCTTTCCTGTATATCCGCTCGGAAGCGGCCGATCCCGAAGTCCGCAACGACGTCATGCTGAGCCTGCGCGAACTCGAAAAGCTCGACGCCGAGTGGGATGCCAACATCCTGCGCGCCCACATCGGTCGGGCGCCCGCCACCCCCCAGCTCACCACCCAGCTGCCGCGCATGCGCGAGCTGGTGGCGCGGCTGGGCGAGACGGTCCCCGAAACAGGCAGCGTCCCGGTAGGCGCCGCCTACACGCAGCTGCGCGAAGCCCTGCAGCGCAAGGAAGTGCTGGCGACACAGTTCGCGCGCCACAATCCGCCGCTGCGCGACGCCCTGACTTACCTGCCGCCGGCCGTGGCCGACCTCAAGACCGAACTGGGTGGCATCGAAGGTGCGCTGGCGCCGGCGCGCCTGGTGGTGCGGCTGGATGCCTCGCTGAATGCCCTGTTGAGCGAAATCCTGCGCTATAACGTGGCGCCGAGCCCGGCACTGGCGGCGCGCATCGACGAGACCCTGGGCGACATCGCGGCGCAGGAGATCGCGTTCTCGCCAGCCGTGGTCGAGAAGATGGATGCGATCATCAAGGCCGCGCGCGTGATCCTGGAAAAGCGGCCGCTGGGCAACCGGCTCGAGGCGCAGATCGCCAGCGCCGCCCTCGACACGGCCCTGGACCGACTGGGGCGCGAGTTCACGCGCTCGTTCGACGCCGCGCTGGCCGTGCGCGAACGCTATCGCGGCTACCTGTTCGCCTACTCGGCCGTGCTGTTGATGCTGCTGGCCTATGCCGGCATGCGGCTGCGGCGCAGCTACCGCATCATCGGCGAGGTCAACCAGCGCCTGCAGGCGGCCAACGAAACCCTCGAGCAGCGTGTGGCCGAACGCACCGCCGAGCTGGAGACGCAGTCGAAGCAGCTCGAGCGCCTGGCCCAGCACGACAGCCTGACCGGCCTGATCAACTACCGCCAGCTGACCCGCCTGCTGGAACGGGCGCTGGCGCGCGCCAACCGGCGCGACTCGGTGGTGGTCATCATGTTCATCGACCTGGACGGCTTCAAGGCGGTGAACGACACCTATGGCCACGCCACCGGCGACCTGGTGCTGCAGATGGTCGCGCGCCGGGTGCAGGAAAAGCTGCGCGCCGAGGATGCGCTGGCGCGCCTCGGCGGCGACGAGTTCGTCATCATGCTGGAAGAAGTCGCCTCGCGCGAAGGCGCGCTGCGGGTGGCCCAGCTGGCCCTGGACCAGATCAGGTCGGTAACCGAGGCGGATGGCAATCCGGTGGCGATTTCCGCCAGTATCGGCATTTCGAGCGCACGCGGGCATGAGGCCGCGGCGCGCGGCTCGGCGGCCCTGCTGGCCGAAGCGGACAAGGCCATGTACGAGGCCAAGCAGTCGGGCAAGGGCGTCTTCGTCATCAGCCCGCAGGCCCAGTGGCCCGCGCTGCCCGCAGTCCCGGAGGGCGGCGGCCACGAACGGAATCGGCTAGAATAGCGCCTATGTTGCACCGCACAAAAGGAATCCGCATGCTGGACAATCGCCTGGCCCGTTGGCTGAAGGGCCTCGGCGGCAAGGGCAAGCCCGGCCGGCCGACCGTACTCGTGAAGGAACTGGGCGAACGCGATCGCCGCCGCATCCTGCGTCATTTCCTGGCGCTGGACGACAGCGACCGCCTGCTGCGCTTCGGCAGCATCATTTCCGACGAGGCGATCACGAAGTATGTCGGCAAGATCGACTTCAGCCACGACATCGTGTTCGGCGTGGTGAACCGCGTGTTCCAGCTGGTGGGCGTGGGGCACCTGGCCTTCGCCAAGGCCGATGGCGGCAAGCCGACCCAGAAGACGCGGGTGGCGGAATTCGGGGTGTCGGTGTCGAAGTCGGCGCGCGGGCAGGGCGTCGGCTCGCGCCTGTTCCAGCGGGCGGCCATCCATTGCCGCAACGCGGACGTGGACACCCTGTACATGCAATGCCTGACCTCGAACCAGACCATGATGCACATCGCGCGCAAGGCAGGCATGGAAATCAAGCGCGAACATGGCGAGGCGGACGCCTACCTGCAGCTGCCGCCGCCCAGCCCGGCGAGCGTGATGGCCGAGGCGCTGGAAGAGCAGTGGGCGATGATCGACTACAACGTCAAGGCGAATGCGCGCGCTGCCGTGAAGTGGTTGTCGCCCAAGAAGTAGGGTGGGCGGCTGTACCCGGCACGACGGGCCGCCGCGCTGCTTGAAGCCGCCCACGCGTTCAGGCGGGGCTGCTGCTGGCGCTGTTGCTGCCGGGGACCGGCTCCTCGCCTGCTTGCTGGACGCGTGGGCGGCGTCGAGGTCGCGGCGGCTCGCGCTCACGGGTGGAGCCGCCCACCCCACAGAGGCGCTCAGCCGGCGACCGGCAGCGCCGTGGTTTCCTTGATCCGCTGTAGCGCAAAACTCGACTTCACGTCCAGCACCGCGGGGTGCTTGAGCAGCGTGCCCATCATGAAGCGCGAGAAGTGGTCCATGTCTTCCACGTGCACGCGCAGCAGGAAATCCATCTCGCCCGTCATCGCATAGCAGGCCACCACTTCCGGCCAGGTACCCACCGACACCGCGAAATCGTTGCGCGGCGAGGTCGCCGGCAGGCTGGGCGCACCGCGCGCGCCACCCGCCACTTCGCTGTGCTTTTCCAGGCGCACGTTCACGTAGGCCAGCAGCCCCAGCCCGATCTTGTCCGGGTCCACCAGCGCCACGTACTGGCGGATCACGCCGGCTTCTTCCAGGCGCTTGATGCGCCGCAGGCAAGGCGAGGGCGAGAGGTTGACCCGCTCGGCCACGTCCTGGTTCGACAGCCGGCCATCGGTCTGCAGCACCGCCAGGATCTTGCGGTCGGTCTTGTCGAGCTCGATTCTTGACATGTTTTCCTCGGTGGATTCGCGAACACGGCAATTTTATTGCGCAAATCATTTGGTGGGGGGAATTGTTTGGAATTTAATGCCGGAGGGGCCGGACTATACTGTGCGGCTTGCGGCAGCGCCCCATGGCCAACAAGAGCCCTGTGCCTGCCGCAGCCCTCGCGACAGTTGACGGAGACACCCCATGAACGCACCCCTCGAGCGCGCCGAGCTGGCGCTGCCCCAGCACGACATCAGCCTTGACGACAAGTGGACTTTGGCCCGCGGCCGCGCGTTCATGACCGGCACCCAGGCCCTGATCCGCCTGCCCATGCTCCAGCGCGAGCGCGACCTCAAGGCCGGCCTGAACACCGCCGGCTACATCACCGGCTACCGCGGCTCGCCGGTCACCGCCGTCGACCAGACCGCGATGAAGGCGAAGAAGCACCTCGACGCCCACCACGTGAAGTTCCACCCGGGCATGAACGAAGACCTGGCGGCCACCGCCGTCTGGGGTACCCAGCAGACCAACCTGTACAAGGACGCCAAGTACGACGGCGTGTTTGCCATGTGGTACGGCAAGGGCCCGGGCGTGGACCGCTGCGGCGACGTTTTTAAACATGGCAACAACGCCGGCTCCTCGCAGCATGGCGGCGTGCTGGTACTGGCCGGCGACGACCACGCGGCCAAGTCCTCGTCCACCGCGCACCAGTCCGACCACATCCTGACCGCCTGCGGCATCCCGGTGCTGTACCCGTCGTCGGTCCAGGAATACCTCGACTACGGCCTGCACGCCTGGGCGATGAGCCGCTACACCGGCCTGTGGGTGTCGATGAAGTGCGTGACCGACGTCATCGAATCGGGCGCCGTGGTCGACCTCGACCCGGACCGCGTGCAGATCAAGCTGCCCACCGACTTCGCACTGCCCGAGGGCGGCCTGAACATCCGCTGGCCGGACGCCGTGCTGGACCAGGAAGTCCGCATGAACAACCATAAATGGTATGCGGCCCTGGCCTATGCCCGTGCGAACAAGCTGAACAGGATCATCTGGGACAGCCCGCAGCCGAAGATCGGCATCATCACGGCCGGCAAGAGCTATGTGGACACGCGCCAGGCCTTGGCCGACCTCGGCATCGACGAGGAGGCGGCACGCGATATTGGCATCCGCCTCTATAAAATCGGCATGACCTGGCCGCTCGAATCGGAAGGCGTGCATGCGTTCGCGCGCGGCCTGGACGAGATCCTGGTGGTCGAAGAGAAGCGGCAAGTGCTGGAATACGCGCTCAAGGAAGCGCTGTACAACTTGCCGGACGGCGAACGTCCACGCGTGGTCGGCAAGTTCGACGACACCGGCGAATGGAGCAACCGCGACCGCAAGGGCCACGGCGACTGGCTGCTGCCCGCCACCTACGAGCTGAGCCCGGCGCAGATCGCGCGCGCCATCGCCTCGCGCATTTCGCACTACTGCGCCGGCCACCCGGTGGAGCAACGCGTGAAGCAGCGCATCGCCTACCTGGAAAACAAGGAGCTGGTGCTCAAGTCCATTCCGGCCAAGGCCAACCCGCAGACCGACCGCATTCCCTATTTCTGCTCGGGCTGCCCGCACAACAGTTCCACCAAAGTGCCTGAAGGCTCGCGCGCCATGGCCGGCATCGGCTGCCACTACATGGTGCTGTGGATGGACCGCGAGACCTCCACCTTCACCCACATGGGCGCGGAAGGAACGACCTGGATCGGGCAGTCCCCGTTCACCGACGAGAAGCACGTGTTCGTGAACCTGGGTGACGGCACCTACTTCCACTCGGGCATCCTGGCGATCCGCGCGGCGGTGGCGGCCAAGGTCAACATCACCTACAAGATCCTGTACAACGATGCCGTGGCCATGACCGGCGGCCAGAACGTGGATGGTCCGCTCGACCCGGGCATGATCACGCGCCAGATCGCCGCCGAAGGCGTGCGCCCGATCATCGTCGTCACCGACGAACCCGGCAAATACCCGGCCGACTATGCCTGGGCCGAAGGCGTCACCGTGCGCCACCGCGCCGAGCTGATGGACGTGCAGAAGGAACTGCGCGAGATGCCGGGCGTCTCGGCCGTGATCTACGACCAGACCTGCGCGTCTGAAAAGCGCCGTCGCCGGAAAAAAGGCGAGTTCCCCGACCCGGCCAAGCGCGCCGTCATCAACGAAGCCGTCTGCGAAGGCTGCGGCGACTGCTCGGTGCAGTCGAACTGCCTGTCGGTCGAGCCGCTGGAAACGGAACTGGGCCGCAAGCGCCAGATCAACCAGTCCTCCTGCAACAAGGATTTCTCCTGCGTCTCGGGCTTCTGCCCGAGCTTCGTCACCGTCGAAGGCGGCGGCCTGAAGAAGCCCAAGAAAGCGGCGACTGCCGAGGCCACGCCGCCGGCACTGCCGATGCCGGCCATCCCGCAGGTCGCCGAACCCTTCGGCATCCTGGTCGCCGGTGTCGGCGGCACCGGTGTCGTCACCGTCGGCCAGATCCTGGCGATGGCGGCCCACGTGGAAGGCAAGGGCGCCGTCGTGCTCGACCAGTCCGGCCTGGCCCAGAAAGGCGGCCCGGTGATGTCGCACGTGCGCCTGGCCGAACACCAGGCCGACCTGCACTCGACCCGCGTCGGCACCGGCAGCGCCGACCTCGTGATCGGCTGCGACCAGATCGTCGCCGCCTCGCGCGACGCCCTGAGCCGCATGGGCGAGGACCGCACCTGGGCCGCCGTGAATTCCACCGGCGCCACCACCGCGGCCTTCGTGAAGAACCCGGACTGGCAGTTCCCGGCCGAGGGCTCGAAGGGCGCCATCGTGCAGGCCTGCGGCGAGGGCAATGTGGACTTCGTCGATGCCGGCAGGATCGCCACCGCCCTGATGGGCGATGCGATCGCCACCAATATGTTCATGCTGGGCTATGCCTTCCAGAAGGGCCGCGTGCCCCTGACGGAAGCCTCGCTGCTCAAGGCGATCGAGCTGAACGGCGTCTCGGTGCCCTTCAACAAGGCCGCCTTCCACTGGGGCCGCAGCGCCGCCCACGACCTGGCCGCGGTGAACAAGCTGGCCACGCCGAGCCAGGTGATCGAGTTCAAGCGCGCCGAGAGCCTGGACGACATCATCGCCCGCCGCGTCGCGCTGCTCACCGCCTACCAGGACGCCGCCTATGCCGCGCAGTACAAGGCTTTTGTGGACCAGGTACGCGCCGCGGAAGCGAAGCTGGGCAAGGGCAGCCGCCTGACCGAATCGGTCGCGCGCTACTTCTACAAGCTGATGGCCTACAAGGACGAGTACGAAGTCGCGCGCCTGCATACCGATCCGGCGTTCAAGGCCAAGATCGCGAACATGTTCGAAGGCGACATCAAGCTGAAGTTCCACCTGGCGCCGCCGCTGCTGGCGAAACACGACAAGGAAGGCCGCGCGCTGAAGCAGGAGTATGGTTCCTGGATGATGGGGGCCTTCGGCGTGCTGGCGAAGCTGAAGCGCCTGCGCGGCACGCCGTTCGACGTGTTCGGCTACAGCGCCGAGCGCCGCACCGAGCGCGCCCTGATCGGCGACTACCGCCGCACCGTGGAAGCGCTGCTGCCGAAGCTGGACGCCGGCAACCTGCAGCAGGCGGTCGCCATCGCCAGCATCCCGGAAGACATCCGCGGCTATGGCCATGTGAAGGAGCGCCACCTGAAGGCGGCCAAGCAGAAGGAAGCGGCACTGGTCGCGGCCTTCCATGGCCTGCCCGCCGCCACGGCACGCGCGGCCTGATCTTGCGTTAATTCTCGCGCCCATGCCAGGAAGGCAAGCCGTCCAGCGCGGTCTGTCTTCCTGGCATTTTTTGTTGTCGATCAGAATAACTGTTACAGTTGGTTGCACTCCGCGCCAAGGCCGGCGTCTATAATCGGACGCATGAACTCGCCATATGCACATGGTCGTGTGCCGACCGCTCCCCGCCTGCTCGTTTCGCTGCTGGCAGCAGCCCTGGTCCTTGCCGGTTGCGGCGGCGGTGGCGGTTCGCCCGGCGCCACCACGGGTTCCGGCCAGACCGGCCAGCAGCCGGGCACGCCAACCATCCCCACCACGCCCACCACGCCAACCGGCGGCCCGACCCCGGAAGACCTGAACCCGAACCTGCTGGGCGACGCTTTCGGCACCTACTGGAACCGCTGCGCGGTGCCGCGCACCGGCGTGGACTTCCAGGGCAAGCCCTTCCCGGACAAGCAGGGCACCCTGCTCGACGAGCTGAAGTTCCTGCGCGCCTGGATCAATGAATCCTACCTCTGGTACAACGAAGTCCCGAACACCTTCAAGATGGCGGACTTCACCAATCCCGTCGACTATTTCAACGTGCTCAAGACTTCGGCGCTGACCCCATCGGGCCAGCCGAAGGACAAGTATCACTTCACCTATACCACCGAGGAGTGGGACAAGCTGAACGAGGCCGGCATCGACCTCGGCTACGGCGTGACCTGGAAGCGCAACAGCTCGACCGCGCCGCGCACCTGGCTGGTGACGCTGGTGGAGCCGGGTTCGCCCGCGGCCGCGGCCGGCCTGCAGCGCGGCGACATGCTGGTCAAGGTCGATGGCGTGGACTTCGTCAACGCGTCCGACGCCGCCTCGGTGACCACCATCAACGCCGGCCTGTTCCCGGAAACGCCGGGCGTCGCCCACCGCTTCACCCTGCAGCGCGGCAGCGTCAGCTACGAGGCGACGATGACGGGCGCCGAAGTGCGCATCGATCCGGTCAAGCACGTGCAGGTGCTGGACACCCCGACCGGCAAGGTGGGCTACCTCAGCTTCGAGACCCATAACGCGGTGTCGGAAAAAGAGCTGGTGGACGCCTTCAACACCTTCAAGGTGGCCGGCGTGAGCGACCTCGTGCTCGACATGCGCTACAACGGCGGCGGCCTGCTGTACATCGCCAGCGAGCTGTCCTACATGATCGCCGGCCCGTCCCAGACCGCCGGCAAGATCTTCGCGCGCCAGCAATACAACGACAAGACCCCGCCGCAGGGGGCGATTCCCTTCCTGGGCAGCGCCTATGGCTTCAGTTCCCCGAATCCGGTGCGCGCCGGTACGCCGCTGCCCTACCTGGGCCTGAACCGTGTCACCGTCCTTACCACGCCCGGCACCTGCTCGGCCAGCGAGTCGGTGATCAACGGCCTGCGCGGCGCCGACATCCAGGTCGATGTGATCGGCAGCCAGACCTGCGGCAAGCCCTACGGCTTCACGCCGGTGCCGAACTGCGGAACGACCTATTTCGCGATCGAGTTCAAGAGCGTGAACAACAAGGGATTCGGCGACTACGCGGACGGCCTGGCCGCGACCTGCCAGGTGGCCGACGACCTGTCCAAACCGCTGGGCGACCGCAGCGAAGGCCTGCTGGCTGCCGCCCTGAGCTACCGCGAAACCGGCACCTGCCCGCCGGCCAGCCGCGCGCGCCAGGTGCCGATGGAGCTGGTGCGCCATCCGGCCAGGGAAATCTCGATCCTGACGAAACCACGCTAGGGAGACGCACACCCGCGTGATATGGCCCGCCAGTGCGGGCCGTTTTCATTGTGGAAACAGGACTATAATCTTCGGCTTTGCCACCCGTCGATTGCTGGAGTCTTCCGATGATCCGTTCCGCCCTGCTGCTGTCCCTGCTGGCCGCGCTGCCCCTGGCCCATGCCGCCCCCGACCTCACGACCGTGTCCGAGCGCTCGGGCTTCCAGGCCACCGGCCGCTACGAGGAAGTCGTCAAGCTGTGCGCGGATTTCCAGAAGGCCTATCCGAAACGGGTGAAATGCACCGAGTTCGGCCGCACGCCGGAAGGCCGGCCGATGCTGGCCCTGGTGGTATCGAACACCGGAGCGTTCACGCCGCAGGCGGCGAAGAAGCAGGGCTTGCCCGTCACCCTGATCCAGGGCGGCATCCATGCCGGCGAGATCGATGGCAAGGATGCCGGCTTCCTGGCCCTGCGCGAGACCCTCGACGGCAAGCTGGCCAGGGGCGCCCTGGACAAGCAGGTGCTGCTGTTCATCCCGGTGTTCAACGTCGACGGCCACGAGCGCTTCGGCAAGTGGAACCGCCCGAACCAGCGCGGCCCGGTCGAGATGGGCTGGCGCACGACGGCCCAGAACTTCAACCTGAACCGCGACTACGTGAAGGCCGACTCGCCCGAGATGGGGGCGATGCTGAAACTGGTGAACGCCTGGGACCCGCTGACCTACGTCGACCTGCACGTGACCGACGGCGCCAAGTTCCAGCACGACGTCTCGATCCAGGTCGAGCCGGTGTATGCGGGCGACCCGGAATTGCGCAAGGCCGGCCTGGCCCTGCGCTCGGGCGTGATCGCCGACATCGCCAAGCAGGGATCGACCCCGCAGTCCTACTACATGTCCTTCGCCAGGACCGACGACCCGCAGTCGGGCTTCGTGGACAGCGTCTCGGACCCGCGCTTCTCGACCGGCTACTTCCCGCTGCGTAACCGCATGGCCCTGCTGGTCGAGACCCATTCGTGGAAGGACTACCCGACCCGGGTACGGGTCACCCACAACACGGTGGTCTCGATCCTCGAGCAGGTGGCCAGGAACGGCAAGGACTGGCTGCTTGCGGCTGCCGCGGCCGATGCGCGCGCATCGCGGCTGGCGGGGGCTCCGGTGGCGCTCACCTACCGCACCACCGAGAACAGCCGCATGGTCGATTTCCAGGGCTATGCGTACACCCGCACCGAGTCCGATGTGTCGGGCATCCTGATGACGCGCTATGACGAAAGCAAGCCGCAGGTCTGGCGCGTGCCGCTGCGCGAGGATGTGGTGCCGGACCGCGTGATCGCGGCGCCGCGCGCCGGCTACATCGTACCGGCCGCCCATGCCGACCTGGTGGCGGGCAAGCTGGCGCTGCACGGCATCGCCTTCCGCCGCCTGGACCGCGCAATCGCGCAGCTCGATGCCGAGACCTTCCGCGCCGACAAGGCGAGCTTCAGCGCCACTTCCTTCGAATCGCACCAGCGCCTGAGCCTGGAGGGCGCGTGGAAGGCCGAGGCGCGTGCGGTGGCCAAGGGCGCGCTGTTCGTGCCGGTGAACCAGCCCAAGGCGCGCCTGGTGGTGGCGATGCTGGAGCCGCAGGCGCCGGACTCGCTGCTGGCCTGGGGCTTCTTCAACAACGCCTACGAGCGCAAGGAGTACATGGAGGAATACGTGGCCGAGGAAGTGGCGCGCGAGCAGATGGCGGCCGACCCGGCGCTGGCTGCGGAATTCAAGCGCCGCATCGAGACCGATCCGGCGTTCGCGAAGAATCCGCACGCGCGCCTGGAATTCTTCGCGCGCCGCCATGCATCCTGGGACGAGCGCTTCAACCTGTACCCGGTCCTGCGCACGGCGACGGCTCCCTGAGCGCACGCCGCACCGCCGACGCCGGCAGGTTCATCAGGAGCCGCACCAGTTCCGGCTGGCGGTTGGTGGCGGTCTTCTGGTAGATCGACACGAGCTGCTTGCGCACCGTGTCATACTGCACGCCAAGCGCGTCGGCGATGCCCTTGAGCGGCACGCCGTCGGCCAGCAGCGCCGCCACCCGCGACTCCGCATGCGACAGGCCGAAGGCGGCCGTGAGCAGGGCCGAGTCGATCTCCTGGGCCGACCCCGGGTGATAGAAGAACAGCATCACCAGCGGCCGCAGTCCAAAACTGCCCATGGTCCGTTCCGGCACCAGCAGCGAAAAGAAGCCATACAGCACGTCGGGCGCCTCGCCCGGTCCGCTGCGCATGGGCAGCGTACGGAAGTCCCGGCCATCGGCCTCGCCGCTGCGCATCTGGTGTTCCAGCGCCGCGCACTGCTCCAGGAAAAGACGGTGGTAGGCTTGCGGCAGCACCAGACGCCGGCCGTCCAGCTGCGCCAGGCTGGTGGCACCAAGCAGGCGGCGCGCGGCCTCGTTGGCCAGCACTACGTCGCCCTCGGTGGTCAGGAGCATCACGGGCTGGCGCAGCCGGTCGACCAGGGCGTGGCCGACCAGGGCCTGGGCCGAATACACGAAGCGGGCCAGACCCATGCGCGCGGCGCGCTCCATGTGGGGGCGCAGGCGGTCCAGGAAGGCCAGGGCATCGGGCGGCAGCGGGCCTTCGCCGGGACGGCGCAGGAAGGCCAGCATCACCGTCGCTTCGCTGTTCTCGACCAGCTTGCAGATGCTCAGGTAGCGCGCGCCGTGCGGAATCAGGAAGCCCTGGTAGAAAGGATCGCCGGCGACGAAGGCGTCGTCGAAATGCTCGTGACAATGCAGCCATGTGTCCGGCCAGGCACTGCGCAGCAGTGCCACGCGCGGGTCGATGAACTGGTATTTCTGGATGTATTCCAGGTCGATCTGCGGCGCCATGTCGGCCCCGTCGCTGAACGACAGGGTGCCGTGCCTGGCGTCGAAGGCGAGCAGGTGGACGGCACGTCCGCCCACCGCCTCGTGCAGGCACTCGAGCACGCTTCGCCAGGAGGCACGGTCGTCCAGCGTGTCGTAAATCAGGTTGATGGCGCGCTCGAAACGCGCCTGCGACAAGTCCACAATCAGCTCCGTTCTAAATTCTGTACGCATCGTAACCGATGGCGCGAAGCATTGGAATTACCGGTTTTCCGGTTTTCCATTCGTTGCGACAATGCTTCAATCTAGCCGGATCGCTGTGCGTCCCTGGCGCGTGCGCGGTTCAGGGCAGCATCGGAGAGCTGAGCAGGACGGTGCGGACCGCACCATCGGCGCCAGGGGTGAGCTGGTACAGGCGGTCGTATTCGTCGTCGCCGATGTCGCCGCCGGGCGCGCCGCCAAACAGGCGCACCAGCTCGGGCAAGGTATTCGAATGGCCCACCACCAGTACCGGGCCCGACAGCGTCTTCACTTTCTCCACCAGCGCCTTCGGCGCGCCCGGGTCGTACAGCTGCACCTCGATGCCCAGGCGCTGGGCCAGCGGCTGCGCGGTCTGGCGCGTGCGCTGGGTCGGTGTGCTGTGGATGCTGGTGATGCCGGTGCGCCCCAGGATGGCGGCGATGACCTGTGCCCGTTTCTGGCCTTGCGTGGTCAGCGCCGGGTCCTGGTCCGCGGTCGCCTTTTCCCCGTGGCGCACCAGGTAGATGGCGCTTGGTTCGGCGAAGGCCGCGCAGGGCGCGAGCATGGCCAGGCTGAGCGACAGGCAGCGGAACAGGCGGGCGGGCAGTTTCATGGAGTCCTCGTATTGAAGCCAAGCGAAAAGAGGAGCGTAGCACGCCGCGGCCGGGATGCGACAGCCGATGCCGGCCGGCGCGCCCACGCCGCGTTGGTCCACGCGCCGGGCCGGCTGCGCGGCCCGTTCGATCAGAGCTGGGTCAGCGAGATCGTGTTCGGCGCCGGCGTCGAGCACGGCTCCTCGTCGAAGGCGATGTCGCCCAGCGGATTCGGCACGCCGTCGGTCTTCAGGTCGACGAAGCCGAACAGGCTGCGGTCCTGCAGGTGCGAAGGCACCACGGTGGAGAGCGACGAGAACACGTTTTCCACCCGGCCCGGATGCTTCTTTTCCCAGTCGCGCAGCATGGCCTTGATCTGCTTGCGCTGCAGGTTTTCCTGCGAACCGCACAGGTCGCACGGAATGATCGGGAAGCCTTTCACTTCCGCATAGCGCTCGGTATCGGCTTCCTTCACGTAGGCCAGCGGGCGGATCACCATGTGCTTGCCATCGTCCGAGACCAGCTTGGCCGGCATGCCCTTCAGCTTCCCGCCGAAGAACATGTTCAGGAAGAAGGTTTCCAGGATGTCGTCGCGGTGGTGGCCGAGGGCGATCTTGTTGCAGCCCAGCTCGTCCGCCACGCGGTACAGGATGCCGCGCCGCAGGCGCGAGCACAGCGAGCAGGTGGTTTTACCCTCCGGGACCAGGCGCTTGACGATGCTGTAGGTGTCCTGGTTTTCGATGTGGTACGGGATGCCCAGCTTCTCGAGGTAGGCCGGCAGGATCTCGGCCGGGAAGTTCGGCTGCTTCTGGTCGAGGTTGACCGCGACGATGTCGAAGTGGATCGGCGCGCGCTCGCGGAGGGTCATCAGGATGTCCAGCAGGGCATAGCTGTCCTTGCCGCCCGACAGGCAGACCATCACCTTGTCGCCATCCTCGATCATGTTGAAGTCGCCGATGGCCTGGCCGACCAGGCGGCACAGGCGCTTGTGCAGCTTGTTGTTCTCGTAGGCGATCTTGTCCGCCTTCTTCGCGTCGGCATTCACCTGGTCGAAATCCGCTTCGCTCATGCTGCTTCCTTCATCTGGAACACTTCCACGCCCACGCCTTCGCAATCCGGGTAGACGTCGGGCTTCATGGTCGACACCCGCGCCGCGCGCACGCGCGGGTGGGTCAGCATCGCCTTGACCATGTCGTCGCACAGGGTTTCCTGCAGGTGGATGTGGCCCCTGGCGATACGCTGCGCGATGGTTTCGCGCATGAAGTCATAGTCGACCACTTCCGCCAGCTGGTCGGCCTTCGGGGTGGACTGTTCCAGCGGAATGTAGAGGTCGACGTTGATCAGGACCCGCTGCTCCGCCTTCTTCTCGAAATCGTGCACGCCGATATTGATCATCACTTCGTAGTTGCGCAGGAATAGCCGGCGACAGTCGCGCAAGCTCGGGTGAATCAGGGCGGATAACATGCTAAAGCCTTATTAGGAATATTGATTGTTTTCAGTGAGGAACATTACGTCGCGTGATAATGGCGCCAGGTGCTGGCCGCCATCGACCAGCAGCGTGGTGCCGGTCAGCGCGCGCGCACCGGCCGCATAGACCACGGCCTCGGCGATGTCCTGCGGGGTCGAGGAACGCTGCAGCGGCGTCATCCGGTGCGCCTGGGCGAAGCCTTCCTCGCTCTGCTCGCCCGAGACCAGGGTAAGGCCGGGCGCCACGCCCACCACCCGCAGGCGCGGCGCCAGTGCCTGGGCCAGCATCGTGGTGGCCGTGTGCAGGGCCGCTTTCGACAGCGTGTACGACAGAAAATCCGGGTTGAGATTGTACAGTTTCTGGTCCAGCAAGTTCACGACCACGGCCTGGCTGTCCGCCGCGGTCATGGCGTGCAGGGCCTGGGCCAGCAGCAGCGGCGCAGTGAGATTCGCGCCCATGTGGCTGGCCAGCAGGGCGGGCGAAAACCCGGTGGCACTGTCGTATTCGAACAACGAGGCATTGTTGACGATGCAATCCAGGCGCCCCAGTTCGGCGGCCACGCGGGCCGGCAGGGCGCGCACCGCGTCCTGGTCCAGCAGATCGCACTGGAACAGGGCAGCGCGCCGGCCGAGGGCGCGGATGGCCCCGGCCGTATCCTGCGCTTCACGCTCCGACAGGCGGTAGTGCACGGCCACGTCCCAGCCGGCCGCGGCCAGCCCGAGCGCGATCGCGCGCCCCAGGCGGCGGCCGGCGCCCGTCACCAGGGCGACCTTGGGAATGCTGGCGGAAAGGAATGGCGTCATGCTGGACCTGTGCGAAGTGGCTGTGCTGATGTCGATGTTTGCGTGTGTTTGGCTGCCGGCAGGCCGTTTCGCTACAATGCCGGCATGTCCCTGCCCGCACCCACCCCCGACGCGCTCGCCGCGTCCCAGTCCCTGCAACAGCTGATCGCCGCCGACATCGAAGCACACGGCGGGGCGATCGCGTTTTCGCGGTTCATGGAACTGGCGCTGTATGCGCCCAGGCTCGGGTACTACAGCGGCGGCGCCTCCAAGCTGGGCGCGAGCGGCGACTTCACCACCGCGCCCGAGATCTCGCCCCTGTTCGGCGCGGCCCTGGCGCGCGCGGCAGCCGCTATTATCGCCCAAAGCGCGCCCGAGATCATCGAATTCGGCGCCGGCACCGGCAAGCTGGCGCGCGACGTGCTTGCCGCCCTGGACGAACTGGGCGTGGCCGTGCAGTCGTACACCATCATCGAGCTTTCCGGCGAGCTGCGCGCGCGCCAGCAGGAAGCCTTGCAAGACCTGCCGCAGGTGCGCTGGCTGGACGCCATGCCGGATGCATTCAGCGGCGTGGTGCTGGCCAACGAAGTGCTCGACGCGATGCCGGTCGAACTCGTGATCCGCCAGGACGGCCGCTGGCAGCGCCAGATGGTCACCGTCACGGACGGCGCCTTCGCCTTCGTGCAGGCGGCGCTGCCGGAAGCGCTGGCGGCCCAGCTGGCGCGCCAGGTCCCGGATGCCGAGGCGCTGCCGGACGGCTACCTTACCGAGATCCACCCGGTGGCCGAAGGCTTCATGGCCTCGCTGGCCGCCATGATGCGGGACGGCCGCGGCGCCGCCTTCCTGTTCGACTACGGCTTCCCGGCGCACGAGTACTACCTCGACCAGCGCGTCGGCGGCACCCTGATGTGCCATTACCGCCACCACGCCCACCCGGACCCGTTCTACCTGCCGGGCCTGCAGGACATCACGGCGCACGTGGACTTCACTGCGATGGCGCTGGCGTCCCAGGACGCCGGCCTGCCGGTGCTGGCCTACATGAACCAGGCCTCCTTCCTGCTCGGCTGCGGCATCGGCGAACTGCTGCTGGCCACCAGCCCCGAGGACGCGCTGCGCTTCCTGCCACAGTCGCGGGCGGTGCAGAAGCTGGTCTCGCCGGCCGAGATGGGCGAGCTGTTCAAGGTGCTGGTGGTGGGGCAGGGAGTGGCGCTGCCGGAGGCGCTGGCGCGGGCCGACCGTAGCCACCGGCTCTAGGATGCCGGACATCTTGCGCTCCGGATACAAATCCGGCTAAGCTGTACCACCGGCCTGTCCGTACGGCGGAACAGGCGCACCCTTGAAAACATGGCCAAGATCCATACCCACTACGACAACCTGAAGGTCGCGCGCGGCGCGCCTGCGGAAGTCATTCGTGCGGCATACAAGGCCCTCAGCCAGAAATACCATCCCGACAAGAATCCGGGCGACGAAAAGGCCGCCCGCATCATGGCGATCGTCAACACTGCCTACAACACCCTGTCCGACCCGGTGCGCCGCAAGGAACACGACGAATGGATCGCGTCGGAAGAATGGGAAGTCGAGTGGCTGGAAAGCAGCGGCGCGGAAGAGGGCGGCGGCCAGGCCGGCCGGTCCCGTCCCGACCACTGGGAGCCGCACTCCGCCGATGCGCCGGCGCGCCGGCGGCCGCGCCTGATGCGCGATCCGCGCTGGTGGCTGGGCCTGGCGGGCTGCTTCGTGGCCGGCGCCGGGGCCACCGCGCTGCTGCTGGAGGCACCACGCGAGGGCTGGCCGGCGGCACTGGCCTGGGCCGGCAAGCCGGCGGCCGCGGTATCGGTTCCGGCACCGGTGCCGGTATCGGCGCCTACTCCCGCTGCCACCCTCGCATCCGCATCCGCCCAGGCCGCCGCATCCGAGCGCGCCGAGCGTGCCGACGAGCCCGGCGCCGATGCCGAAGGCTGGGCACGCCCTGCCGGCGGCGAAGGCATGGCGCCACCACCCGAGGTCAAGGCACTGGCCGTGGCCCAGCTGGCGGTGCCGGCGCGCGTCCCTGGTTGCCCTACTGGCCTGCAAACCCTGCATGCGCCGGGCGGCGCCCCGTGGCCGGCGGAATCGGGCTACCTGCCGGGCTACCCGGCCGGCAACAACGGTGCGGAGATGCAGGTGCAGATCGACAATGGTGCGAACGCTTCGCCGATCTTCGTCAAGCTCTACGACCTCGACCGCCGCATCCACGTGCGTCACGCCTATGTCCAGCCGCATGGCAGTTTCACGATCGACAAGCTCAGCGCCGGCCGCTACGAAGTCCGTTACCAGAACATCCTTGGCGCCGATGGCAAGGGCACCTGCCCGGAGGCGGCCACGGGGCAGCCCCCGCTGCGCCAGGCGGCCGCCTTGGCGCCGGGCGGCTGACGGGCCACGCGGGCCGCAGGCCGCTTCCCGCCGGTGTCGCCGGCTGTGGTTTTTTCAACGCACTCCCCCTTGGCGGCCAGCGCTTTTGCGCTGCGTCTTTACCCAGATTCACTATTTATTTTCCAGCCGTACTATACTGGGCCGATGCAGCCCGCCCATGCAGCGGCTTCGCCCATGCCCAACGCAGGCTTACGGAACCATGAACGAACTGGAAGGTCTCACCGCGCTGATCATCGAGCCCCATTCGGGCATGCGCGCCAATATCCACACCATGCTCAACATGTGCGGCCTGACGCGCATCGAGCATGCCAGTTCATCGAACCTGGCGATCAAGCACCTGAGCCTGCGCAGCTTCGACATGGTCCTGTGCGAATACGACCTCGAAGGCGGCCAGGACGGCCAGCAGCTGCTCGAGGACGTGCGCCACCACAAGCTGATGCCGCTCTCGACCATGTTCTTCATGGTGACTGCCGAGGGCAACCACAGCAAGGTGGTCAGCGCCGCCGAGCTGGCTCCCACCGACTACATCCTCAAGCCCTTTACCGCCGACCGCCTGCTGGACCGCATTGCGCGCGCGCTCGACCGGCGCAGCGCCTTCATGCCGGTGTATACCCTGATGGAAGCGGGCGACCAGCGCGAGGCGATCGAGGCCTGCATCGAGGGTGCCCAGGTCCACCCGCGCTATGCGGTCGACTTCCTGCGCCTGCGCGCCGAACTGCACGTGTTCCTGGGCGAACCGGAGCACGCCGAGCCAATCTACCGCAAGCTCATCGACCTCAAGGCGATCGCCTGGGCGCGCCTGGGCCTGGCCAGGACCCTGTTCCTGCGCAAGCAGTACGACGAAGCCAAGGGGATGCTCGAAGAACTGGTCGATACCAACCGTAACTTCGTCGATGCCTACGACTGGCTGGCGCGCACCCATGCCGCGGTGGGCGAGCTGGACAAGTCGCAGGCCGTGCTGAACGACGCGGTGGCGGTGTCGCCGCATGCCGTGCGCCGCCTGCGCACGCTGGGCGAGACAGCCTTCGAGGCGGGCGACACGGCCGCCGCGGAGAAAGCCTTCAAGCAGGTGATCACGAAGGCCAAGTATTCCGAATTCCGCGATCCGGAAGATCATGTCAAGCTGGTGCGCACGCTGGTCAAGAAGGGCGATCCGGTGGCCGCGGCCGCGGTCATCCGCGACCTCGACCGCTCGATGGGCGGGCGCCCCAACACCCCGCTGTGCAGCGCGATCTCCTCCGCCCTGCTGCACGAGTACACCGGCAACGAAGGCCGCCTGAACGAAGCGCTTGCCAGCGCCCTGGCCGCCTGCCAGGAAGCGCCGTCGCTGTCGGCCGACATCAAGCTGGAACTGGCCCGCACCTGCCTCGAGAACAAGATGGAAGAGGGCGGCGCCGAGCTGGTGCGCGACGTGATGCGCAACGCCGCCAACGAGGCCGGCATGGCGCGCGCGGTCAGCGTGATGGAAGGGGCCGGCTTTCCCGACCTGGCGCGCACCCTGGCCCAGGAAAGCCGCCAGCACGTCGTCGACCTGGTCGCCGACGGCGCCGCGCGCGCCAGGAACGGCGACTACAAGGGCGCGGTCGGCCTGATGCAGGAAGCTGCCACCAAGCTGCCGCACAATCCCTCGGTGGCCTTCAATGCCGCGCTGGCGACCCTGCGCTGCCTCGAGCACGAAGGCTGGGACGACAAGCTCGGCCAGCAGGCGGTGGTCCTGATCGGCAACGTGCGCAGGCTCGACCCCGGCAATGCGAAGCTGGGTGCGCTGTCGGCGCTGCACCACCAGGTACTGAAAAAATACGCGCGCACCGCCCAGGGCCGCCCGGTCCGGCCGGCGCCGGCGCAAGCGGGCAGGGCGGCATGATGCGCGCGACCGGCAGGGTGAACAAAGCGGCACATGACTGATCAATCCCAGGTGCCGGAGAGCGCGACCCGCCGCGTGCGCGCGGCGCTGATGCACAAGGTCTGTGGCGACCAGGAAATGTTCGCCCTTGGCGCCTCGATCGCGCGCGTGGTCGAGATGGCATCCAGCGAAGACCATGGCACGCACGACCTGGCTTATTACGTGGTGTCCGACCCGGCCCTTACCCAGCGCATCCTGCGCCTGTCGAACACGATCCAGTACCGCACCGTGGGCGGCACCCCGGTGACCACGATCTCGCGCGCGATCTCGCTGCTCGGCTTCGACAACGTGCGCACCACCGCGCTGGCGATGCTGCTGGTGGATGCCCTCGACAGCTCGGAACATGCCGGCAGCGTGCGCCTCGAACTGGAAGCGGCCCTGTGCGCCAGCCTGGTCGGTCGCGAGCTGGCGCGCAACAGCGCCTTCCAGGGCGCCGAGGAAGCGGCGATCTGCGCATTGTTCAAGAACCTGGGGCCGCTGCTGGTGGCCAGCCACGAGCACGAGCGCTACCGCGAGATCGGCGCCCTGGTGGCGGCCGGCAAGCACACGGTGGGGCAGGCCTCGCAGATGATCCTGGGCTGCAGCTACGAGACGCTGGCCCAGGCCGTGCTGACCGAATGGAAGCTGCCGGATCAGATCGTGCGCGCCCAGGCCTCGCTCGGTCCGGGCCCGGTGCGGGTGGCCGCCAGCCGCGGCGAGTGGATGCGCCAGGTCGCGGCCTTCAGCCTGGATCTGGCGCGCCTGCTGGCGCGCACCCACGAGCCGTCGGGTTCGCCGGAGGCGCTGGCGCTGCAGGCCCGCTACGGCGAGGCGCTCGAGCTCGACCGCATCCGGATGGACGCCCTGATGGCGGCGGTACAGGACAGCATGCGCGGGCTGCTGGAGAGCATGGAGATGCAGCCGGCGCCCAAGAGCGCGCCCCAGGACCCGGGCCGCGGGCTGCCCAACGTGCTGCTGCTGGCGACGCTGGATGCGGGCGAAGACGAGCAGGAAGGCAGCTACCCGAGCGGCAAGCCGAAGAATGCGCGTGACCTGCTGCTGGCCGGGGTACAGGACGTGACGCAGCTGCGCGCCTCGGGCAGCAAGGTCAACGACGTGGTGCTGGCGGTGCTCGAGACCCTGCACGGCGCACTCGGTTTCCGTTTCGCGACCGTTTGCCTGAAGGATGCGCGTAGCGGCAAGTACCGGGCCCGGCTGGCACTGGGCGCGGACAGCGCCCGGCTCCAGGCCGGCTTCGCCTTCCCGGTACTGCCGACGCGCGACCTGTTCCACCTGGCGATGGAGAACAATGCCGACCTGATGATCTCGGACGCCACCAGCCCCAAGATCCGCGACCTGCTGCCGGAATGGCACCGCGACCTGCTGCCCGATGCGCGCAGTTTCATCGTGCTGCCGCTGGTGGTGGGCAAGGTGCAACTGGGCCTGTTTTATGGCGACCGCACCACCGACGCGCCGGAGGGCGTGCCGCCGGACGAGACGGCCCTGATCAAGGCGCTCAAGGGGCAAGTACTGGCCGCGCTGGCGCCGTAAGGCGGGGTAATCTCGGACAATGTCCGGAACTGAAAGACCCCACGCGTTCGGGGTTCGCCGGCACTTTCGCGACGCATCGCGTCGCCCCGCGCACGCGACATTTTCGCGTTCCCCGCAATTCCCGCGAAATCACCCTTGTGGTTTTGCATCCCGCCCGTTACAATCACGCCCCGAAGCAACGCTGCTATGCGAAGCGGACAAAGTCCGGTGAAACATAGTTGACAACACGTTGAGCTTGCTTCATACTCTGCGGTTCTTCGCGGTGGGGTGGCCGAGTGGTTAAAGGCAGCAGACTGTAAATCTGCCCTCTCTGAGTACGCTGGTTCGAATCCAGCCCCCACCACCAAAAAGAAGAGTCGAAGGAATTGAAAGTTGTGCCTCGCGGGTGTAGCTCAATGGTAGAGCGGAAGCCTTCCAAGCTTACGACGAGGGTTCGATTCCCTTCACCCGCTCCAGTGTGTGCGGTGTTTCTAACCGCAAAAAAACAAGCCCTTGTAGCTCAGTGGTAGAGCACTCCCTTGGTAAGGGAGAGGCCACGTGTTCAATCCACGTCAAGGGCACCAGAATTTTGTACGGCAGTCCGCAGCGCTTGTCCGTCAGGTGTGCCTGGTAATTCTCAAAAAAATCGTTAGATCTTAGGAGTCTCAAATGGCAAAAGGTAAATTCGAACGGACCAAGCCGCACGTCAACGTCGGCACCATCGGTCACGTTGACCATGGTAAAACCACCCTGACGGCTGCAATCGCAACCGTTCTGTCGAAGAAGTTCGGCGGCGAAGCCAAGGCCTACGACCAGATCGACGCGGCTCCGGAAGAGAAGGCACGCGGCATCACCATCAACACCGCGCACGTCGAGTACGAAACCGAAAACCGTCACTACGCGCACGTTGACTGCCCAGGCCACGCCGACTACATCAAGAACATGATTACCGGTGCCGCGCAGATGGACGGCGCGATCCTGGTGTGCTCGGCCGCCGACGGCCCGATGCCGCAGACCCGCGAGCACATCCTCCTGGCGCGTCAGGTTGGCGTTCCGTACATCATCGTGTTCCTGAACAAGTGCGACCTGGTCGACGACGCAGAACTGCTGGAACTGGTCGAAATGGAAGTGCGCGAGCTCCTGTCGAAGTACGAGTTCCCGGGCGACGACCTGCCAATCATCAAGGGTTCGGCACGTATGGCCCTGGAAGGTCAGCCGGGTCCGCTGGGCGAAGAGTGCATCATGCAACTGGCTGAAGCCCTCGACACCTACATCCCGACCCCGGAACGTGCCGTTGACGGCGCCTTCCTGATGCCGGTGGAAGACGTGTTCTCGATCTCGGGCCGCGGTACCGTGGTGACCGGTCGTGTCGAGCGCGGCGTGATCAAGGTCGGCGAAGAGATCGAAATCGTCGGTATCGTCGACACCGTCAAGACCACCTGCACCGGCGTGGAAATGTTCCGCAAGCTGCTGGACCAGGGTCAAGCTGGCGACAACGTCGGCCTGCTGCTGCGCGGTACCAAGCGTGAAGACGTCCAGCGTGGCCAGGTCCTGGCCAAGCCGGGCTCGATCAAGCCGCACACCGACTTCACCGGCGAAGTGTACGTCCTGTCGAAAGACGAAGGCGGCCGTCACACCCCGTTCTTCAACAACTACCGTCCGCAGTTCTACTTCCGTACGACTGACGTGACCGGTTCGATCGTGCTGCCGGCCGACAAAGAAATGGTCATGCCAGGCGACAACGTGTCGATCACCGTCAAGCTGATCGCTCCGATCGCGATGGAAGAAGGCCTGCGTTTCGCAATCCGCGAAGGTGGCCGTACCGTCGGCGCCGGCGTGGTTGCCAAGATCATCGCCTAATACGTGATGACCGAGGGAGGCGGAACAACGCTTCCCTCGAACAGCATTGCCTGGTGCGCGCGTACCATGTATAATGCTGGATTCAGCGAGAAGTTTTCGTAGGGGTGTAGCTCAATTGGCAGAGCGTCGGTCTCCAAAACCGAAGGTCGCGGGTTCGATTCCCTCCGCCCCTGCCACCGAATTCTGGTGCGCAGCACCGAAAGTAAAGAAGAATGTCCAATCAATCCGTGCAAACTGTCAGCACCTCGAATGACAAGTTCAAGGTCGCACTGGCGGTAGTTGCCACGATTGCAGGCGTTGTCGGGTTCTTTTACCTGAAAGGCCAGAACAAACCAGCCTTGGTCGCCGCCGGCGCCCTCGTGGCTGGTTTAGTTTTTGCTGTCCTGCTTTTGTGGACTTCGACCACCGGTCGTGATTTCCTGAGCTTCGCCAAGGAGTCGGTGCGCGAGACCAAGAAAGTCGTCTGGCCTACCCGTCGGGAAGCCACCCAGATCACCGGCATCGTGTTCGCCTTCGTGGTCGTCACCGCGATCTTCCTGTGGGGCACGGATAAGGTGTTGGAGTTCCTGTTGTACGACCTGGTCCTGGGATGGAAAAACTGATGAGCGATAACGTGCAAGACAACGCGCCGGGCAACGACCCGGCGCAAGACGCTGGTGCGGCTCCCGTGAGTGTCCCGGTCAGCAACAAGCGCTGGTACGTCGTCCACGTCTACTCCGGCATGGAAAAGAGCGTCATGCGCGCACTTACCGAGCGCATCGAGCGCGCCGGCATGCAGGAGCAGTTCGGCCGCATCCTGGTGCCGACCGAAGAAGTAGTCGAGATGCGTAACGGCACCAAGGCCGTTTCCGAGCGTCGTTTCTTCCCGGGCTATGTCCTGGTTGAGATGGAAATGACCGACGAGACCTGGCACCTGGTCAAGAACACCAGCAAGGTCACCGGCTTCATCGGTGGCAAGTCGAACAAGCCGACGCCGATCCCGGCGCGCGAGATCGACAAGATCATGCAGCAGGTCCAGGAAGGCGTCGAAAAGCCGCGTCCGAAAGTCCTGTATGAAGTGGGCGAGCAGGTCCGGATCAAGGAAGGCCCGTTCACCGACTTCAACGGCAACGTCGAAGAAGTCAACTACGAAAAATCGAAGGTGCGTGTCTCTGTCACCATCTTCGGCCGCGCAACTCCGGTGGAGCTGGAGTTCGGGCAGGTAGAAAAGGTGTAAAGCGCTTACATCGGAGCGTCGCAGCAGCAAGGCGGAATCCGGTAAGAGGAGCCCCGCCAGAGTAGTAGTGGTGGGGCGCTACTACTCAAACCAAATCAAGGAGCCATCATGGCCAAGAAGATTATTGGTTTTATCAAGCTGCAAGTCGCAGCTGGTAAAGCAAACCCATCCCCACCGATCGGCCCAGCACTGGGTCAGCGCGGCCTGAACATCATGGAATTCTGCAAGGCGTTCAACGCCCAGACCCAGGGTTTCGAGCCGGGCATGCCGATTCCTGTCGTGATCACCGCGTTCGCCGACAAGTCCTTCACCTTCGTGATGAAGACCCCGCCGGCAACCTACCTGATCA
The DNA here is from genome assembly GCF_020176695.1 of Massilia sp. MS-15. Lineage (GTDB taxonomy): Bacteria > Pseudomonadota > Gammaproteobacteria > Burkholderiales > Burkholderiaceae_D > Telluria > Telluria hydrophila. The sequence continues at coordinate 134,623 of NZ_JAIWIA010000005.1, forward strand.
AGAAAGCCGCTGGCATCACCAAGGGTTCGCCGAAGCCACATACCGACAAAGTCGGTACGCTGACCCGTGCCCAGGCTGAAGAAATCGCAAAAACCAAGCAGCCGGACCTGACCGCCGCCGACATGGACGCCGCAGTGCGTATCATCGCCGGCTCGGCACGTTCGATGGGCATCACGGTGGAGGGTGTGTAATGGCTAAGCTGTCCAAGCGCGTTAAAGCAATGAAAGAAAAAGTGGACCGTAACAAGGTCTACGCGTTCGACAACGCTGTGTCGATCGTCAAGGAATTCGCCACCGCCAAGTTCAACGAGTCGATCGATGTCGCCGTTCAACTGGGCGTGGACCCGAAGAAGTCGGACCAGGTCGTCCGCGGCTCCGTCGTGCTGCCAGCTGGCACCGGCAAGACCGTGCGCGTCGCTGTCTTCGCATCGGGCGACAAGGCTGAAGCTGCCAAGGCAGCTGGCGCCGACATCGTCGGCATGGAAGACCTGGCAGAGCGCGTCAAGGCCGGCGACATGCCGTTCGACATCGTGATCGCTTCGCCTGACACCATGCGTATCGTCGGTACCCTGGGCCAGATCCTGGGCCCGCGCGGCCTGATGCCGAACCCGAAAGTCGGAACCGTGACCCCGGACGTCGCTACCGCCGTCAAGAACGCCAAGGCAGGTCAGGTCCAGTACCGTACCGACAAGGCTGGTATCGTCCACGCCACCATCGGCCGCAAGTCGTTCTCGGACGAAGATCTGAAGACCAACCTGGTCGCGCTGATCGACGCCCTGAACAAGGCCAAGCCGGCAACCTCGAAGGGCGTGTACCTGCGCCGCGTCGCGCTGTCGTCGACCATGGGCGCTGGCGTCCGTGTCGATCACGCTTCGATCGCTGCTGCTTAATAGCACTGAATTAAGTCCCCGCTGAACATCGCGGGGCGCATCTTTGGGCTGTCGGGGCAACGTACCGCTCCGGCAGGCAATCAAAGACCGTTGGGCCGAAAGCGTCAACCAGGGGAAAGACCGCGCAGCGCTCTGTCCCCTCTGGCTGTAAGCCGGAGGTTAATAGACCACCCAACGCAGATGGTGTACCCGAACAAGTTTTGTAGTCCACGCTGCGTGAGTTCATCCGCGTTAGATTGACTTCTTAACTTCGGACGCCGTGTTCGAACCGATGTGAACATGTTGTTCGCATCATTTAAGGAGATTGACCGTGGGTCTTAATCTGAATGACAAAAAGGCCGTCGTCGAAGAGGTAAGCGCGAAAGTTGCAACCGCGCAGACCATCGTCGTGGCTGAGTACCGTGGCATCCAGGTTGCTCACTTGACCAAACTCCGTGCAACCGCACGTGCCCAGGGCGTCTACCTGCGTGTTCTGAAGAACACGCTGGCTCGTCGCTCGGTTGAGGGTACGCAGTTTGCCGCGCTGGCTGATTCCATGACCGGTCCGCTGATCTACTCGATCTCGGACGACGCCGTTGCAGCAGCGAAAGTCATCAACGACTTCGCTAAAACCAACGACAAGCTGGTCGTGAAAGCTGGTAACTACGCTGGTAAGGCACTGGATGTCGCTGGCGTGACCGCGCTGGCAAGCATCCCGAGCCGTGAAGTCCTCATCGCCCAGCTGCTGGGCGTCATGCAGGCACCGGTGTCGGGCTTCGCACGAGTTCTGGCTGCAGTCGCAGCACAAAAAGGCGAAGGCGCCGCTGCTCCGGCAGCGGAAGCCGCCGAAGCGTAATCGCTTCGCGTCTTTCTGTTCAAGTAGAACCAAACCTGTACTACACACACACAATATTTGGAGTTTCAAATGGCAATTAGCAAAGAAGAGTTCCTGGACGCAGTTGGCGCAATGTCGGTCATGGAACTGAACGACCTGGTCAAGGCTTTCGAAGAGAAGTTCGGCGTGTCGGCAGCTGCAATGGCAGCACCGGCAGCTGGCGGCGGCGCTGCTGCAGCTGCTGCTGAAGAGCAGACCGAGTTCAACGTTGTTCTGTCGGAAGTCGGCGCGAACAAGGTCGGCGTCATCAAGGCAGTCCGCGAAATCACCGGCCTGGGCCTGAAGGAAGCCAAGGACCTGGTCGACGGCGCACCGAAGACCGTGAAAGAAGCCCTGCCGAAAGCTGACGCTGAAGCCGCCAAGAAGAAGCTGGAAGAAGCTGGCGCCAAGGCCGAGCTGAAGTAAACCATATGCATTGGGCACTCATTCAGGGTGCCCAGCGCGGGAGTCAAAGCTTGCGGAACCTGCCGAAAGGGAGGGGATGCGGCTTTGGCTCTTTTGTCGTCCCTGCGGCAAACACAAGCACTACCCTGCAGCACCCAGCAGCACCGGCTTCAGAAATATCGTAACACAGCAGTACGGCTGTCTTAATCACTTGGCGGGAAAGCAGAGGCTTCAGGCCTTGCGTGTGGTGTGACCACCACTGGCAATTCCTGAATTCTCATCCTTTCTGTCACTCACGGAGTGTCCATGCACTACTCATTTACTGAGAAGAAGCGCATTCGCAAGTCGTTCGCGAAGCGCGCCAACGTTCACAACGTTCCTTATCTTCTGGCTACCCAGCTCGAATCCTACGAGAATTTCCTGCAAGCGGACGCCGTTCCCTCCGTGCGCAAGAACGAAGGCCTGCAGTCGGCCTTCAGCTCCATCTTCCCGATCGTGTCGCACAATGGTTTTGCGCGTCTCGAATTCCTGTCCTATGTGCTGGGCGACCCTGCGTTTGACGTGAAAGAGTGCCAGCAGCGCGGCCTGACCTTCGCGTCGCCGCTGCGCGCCAAGGTGCGTCTGGTGATCCTGGACAAGGAATCGCCGACCAAGCCGGTCGTGAAGGAAATGAAAGAGCAGGAAGTGTACATGGGCGAACTGCCGCTGATGACCACGAACGGTTCGTTCGTCATCAACGGTACCGAGCGCGTCATCGTCTCGCAGCTGCACCGCTCGCCTGGCGTGTTCTTCGAACACGACCGCGGCAAGACCCACTCGTCGGGCAAGCTGCTGTTCTCGGCCCGTATCATTCCTTACCGCGGCTCGTGGCTGGACTTCGAGTTCGACCCGAAGGACATCCTGTTCTTCCGCGTCGACCGCCGCCGCAAGATGCCGGTCACGATCCTGCTGAAGGCCATCGGCATGACGCCGGAGCAGATCCTGGCGAACTTCTTCGTCTTCGACAATTTCACCCTCCGCAATGAAGGCGGCGAGCTGGAGTTCGTGTCCGAACGCCTGCGCGGCGAAGTCGCGCGCTTCGACATCGTCGATCCGAAGTCGGGCAAGACCATTGTCACCAAGGACAAGCGTATCAACGCGAAGCACGTCCGTGACATCGAAGCCGCCGGCATCAAGAGCATTTCGGTTCCGGAAGACTACCTGCTGGGCCGCGTGCTGGCCAAGAACATCGTCGACCAGGACACCGGCGAAGTCATCGCCGTGGCCAACGACGAGCTGACCGAAGAACTGCTGGGCAAGCTGCGCGACGCCAGCGTGACCGACATCCAGACGCTGTATACCAACGACCTGGACCAGGGCGCCTACATCTCGCAGACCCTGCGCACCGACGACACCGCCGACCAGACCGCCGCCCGCGTGGCGATCTACCGCATGATGCGTCCTGGCGAACCGCCGACCGAAGAATCGGTGGAAGCCCTGTTCAACGGCCTGTTCTACAGCCCGGAACGCTACGACCTGTCGGCTGTCGGCCGCATGAAGTTCAACCGCCGTATCGGCCGTGACGAACTCGTGGGCGACATGACCCTGTCGAACGAAGACATCCTGGCCGTGATCAAGATCCTGGTCGAGCTGCGCAATGGCCGCGGCGAAGTCGACGATATCGACCACCTGGGCAACCGCCGCGTGCGTTGCGTCGGCGAACTGGCTGAGAACCAGTTCCGCGCCGGCCTGGTGCGCGTGGAACGTGCCGTCAAGGAACGCCTCGGCCAGGCCGAAGCGGACAACCTGATGCCGCACGACCTGATCAACAGCAAGCCGATCTCGGCCGCGATCCGTGAATTCTTCGGTTCGTCGCAGCTGTCGCAGTTCATGGACCAGACCAACCCGCTGTCGGAAGTCACCCACAAGCGCCGCGTCTCGGCCCTGGGCCCAGGCGGCCTGACCCGCGAACGTGCCGGCTTCGAGGTGCGCGACGTGCACCCGACCCACTACGGCCGCGTGTGCCCGATCGAAACGCCTGAAGGCCCGAACATCGGCCTGATCAACTCGCTGGCACTGTATGCCCGCCTGAACGAATACGGCTTCCTGGAAACCCCGTACCGCAAGGTCGAAGGCTCAAAAGTCACCGACGAGATCCACTACCTGTCGGCGATCGAAGAAGGCCGCTACATCATTGCGCAGGCAAACGCCGCGATCAATGAAGAAGGCCAGCTGGTCGACGAACTGGTGTCGGCGCGTGAAGCTGGCGAAACCATCCTGGTCTCGCCGGAACGCATCCAGTACATGGACGTGGCCCCGGGCCAGATCGTGTCGGTCGCAGCTTCCCTGATTCCGTTCCTCGAGCACGATGACGCGAACCGTGCACTGATGGGCGCGAACATGCAGCGCCAGGCCGTGCCTTGCCTGCGTCCTGAAAAGGCCGTGGTCGGTACCGGCATCGAGCGCACCGTGGCGGTCGACTCGGGCACCACCGTGCAGGCCCTGCGCGGCGGCGTGGTGGACTACATCGATGCGGGCCGTGTCGTGATTCGTGTGAACGATGACGAAGCACAGGCTGGCGAAGTCGGTGTGGACATCTACAACCTGATCAAGTACACCCGTTCGAACCAGAACACCAACATCAACCAGCGTCCGATCGTGCAAGTGGGCGATCGCGTGGCACGCGGCGACGTCATCGCCGACGGCGCCTCGACCGACCTGGGCGAACTGGCACTGGGCCAGAACATGCTGGTGGCCTTCATGCCGTGGAACGGCCTGAACTTCGAAGACTCGATCCTGATCTCGGAAAACGTGGTCAAGGACGACCGCTACACCTCGATCCACATCGAGGAACTGTCGGTGGTCGCACGTGACACCAAGCTGGGCGCGGAAGAAATCACCCGCGACATCTCGAACCTGGCCGAGAACCAGCTGGCGCGCCTGGACGAGTCGGGCATCGTGTACATCGGCGCCGAAGTGCAAGCCGGCGACGTGCTGGTCGGTAAGGTCACCCCGAAGGGCGAGACCCAGCTGACCCCGGAAGAGAAGCTGCTGCGCGCGATCTTCGGCGAAAAAGCCTCGGACGTGAAAGACACCTCGCTGCGCGTGCCGTCGGGCATGGTCGGCACCGTCATCGACGTGCAGGTGTTCACCCGCGAAGGCATCCAGCGCGACAAGCGCGCCCAGCAGATCATCGACGATGAGCTCAAGCGCTACCGCCTGGACCTGAACGACCAGATGCGTATCGTGGAAGGCGACGCCTTCCAGCGTCTGGAGCGTATGCTGGTCGGCAAGATCGTCAACGGCGGTCCGAAGAAGCTGGCCAAGGGCGCGGCGATCACGTCGGAATACCTGGCGGACCTGGACAAGTTCCACTGGTTCGATATCCGTCCGGCCGACGACGACACCGCGAACGCACTGGAAGCGATCAAGGAATCGATCAACGAGAAGCGCCACCAGTTCGACCTGGCCTTCGAAGAGAAGCGCAAGAAGCTGACGCAGGGCGACGAGCTGCAGCCTGGCGTGCAGAAGATGGTCAAGGTCTACCTGGCCGTGAAACGCCGCTTGCAGTCGGGCGACAAGATGGCGGGCCGCCACGGTAACAAGGGTGTGGTCTCGCGTATCGTGCCGGTGGAAGACATGCCGTTCATGGCCGATGGCCGTCCGGCTGACGTCGTGCTGAACCCGCTGGGCGTTCCGTCGCGTATGAACGTCGGTCAGATCCTGGAAACCCACCTCGGTTGGGCAGCCAAGGGCCTGGGCTGGCGCATCGGCGAAATGCTGGCGGCGCAAGCGAAGGCGGCAGACCTGCGCACCTTCCTGGGAAAGATCTACAACGAAACCGGCCGCAAGGAAGACCTGGACAGCTTCAGCGATGAAGAAATCCTGAGCCTGGCGCACAACCTCAAGAACGGCGTGCCGTTCGCGACCCCGGTGTTCGACGGCGCCCACGAAGACGACATCCGCCGCATGCTGGACCTGGCGTTCCCGGACGACATCGCTGCCCACCTGGGCATGACCCCGTCGAAGAACCAGGTCACCATGTTCGACGGTCGCACCGGCGAAGCATTCGAGCGCAAGGTCACCGTCGGCTTCATGCACATGCTGAAGCTGCACCACCTGGTCGACGACAAGATGCACGCCCGTTCGACCGGTCCGTACTCGCTGGTGACGCAGCAGCCGCTGGGCGGTAAAGCCCAGTTCGGTGGCCAGCGCTTCGGTGAGATGGAGGTGTGGGCACTTGAAGCCTACGGCGCGTCCTACGTGCTGCAGGAAATGCTGACCGTGAAGTCGGACGACGTGAACGGCCGTACCAAGGTGTACGAGAACCTGGTCAAGGGCGATCACGTGATCGATGCCGGCATGCCGGAATCGTTCAACGTGCTGGTGAAGGAAATCCGTTCGCTGGGTATCGACATCGATCTCGAGCGCAACTAAGCAGGGCCAGCATGGCCGCCAGCCTTCGGGTTCGGCCTGCTGTCCTTGAAACGTCGCCCCGGCGCAGGCTGGGGCGCAAGCCCGGTGAAAAAGCCGGCACACTTGGATCCCCGCCTGCGCGGGGATGACGCTTTCAAGGGAAGCAGCTCAGCAAGCACCGGCGAAAATCGGTGAGAAGCTGGCGGATGTAGTTAGTACAGAATTCAATCACCTGGAGTGATACATGAAAGCACTGCTCGATCTATTCAAGCAAGTTCAGCAAAACGAGAGCTTCGACGCCATCAAGATCGGCCTCGCCTCGCCTGAAAAAATCCGTTCCTGGTCGTTCGGCGAAGTCAAGAAGCCGGAAACCATCAACTACCGCACTTTCAAGCCGGAACGCGACGGCCTGTTCTGCGCCAAGATCTTTGGCCCGATCAAGGACTACGAATGCCTGTGCGGCAAGTACAAGCGCCTGAAGCACCGTGGCGTCATCTGCGAAAAGTGCGGCGTCGAAGTCACGCTGGCCAAGGTGCGCCGCGAGCGCATGGGCCACATCGAGCTGGCCTCGCCGACCGCCCACATCTGGTTCCTGAAGTCGCTGCCGTCGCGTCTGGGCATGGTCCTGGACATGACCCTGCGCGACATCGAACGCGTGCTGTACTTCGAAGCCTACGTCGTGACCGATCCTGGCATGACCCCGCTGAAGAAGTGCCAGATCATGTCGGAAGACGACTACGCCGCCAAGTACGAAGAGTACGGCGACGACTTCACCGCTTTCATGGGCGCCGAAGGCATCCGTGAACTGCTGCGCTCGATCGACATCCACCGCGATGCCGAAGCCCTGCGCGTGGAACTCAAAGAATCGAAATCCGAAGCCAAGATCAAGAAATACGCCAAGCGCCTGAAAGTGCTCGAGGCGTTCCAGCGCTCGGGCATCAAGCCTGAGTGGATGATCATGGAAGTGCTCCCGGTCCTGCCGCCGGAGCTGCGTCCGCTCGTCCCGCTGGACGGCGGCCGTTTCGCGACCTCCGACCTGAACGACCTGTATCGCCGCGTCATCAACCGTAATAACCGCCTGAAGCGCCTGATGGAACTGCGCGCGCCGGAAATCATTACGCGTAACGAAAAGCGCATGCTGCAGGAAGCAGTGGACTCGCTGCTGGACAACGGCCGTCGCGGCAAGGCGATGACCGGCGCCAACAAGCGTCCGCTGAAGTCGCTGGCTGAAATGATCAAGGGTAAGGGCGGCCGCTTCCGTCAGAACCTGCTGGGCAAGCGCGTCGACTACTCGGGCCGTTCGGTCATCGTGGTCGGTCCGCAGCTCAAACTCCATCAGTGCGGCCTGCCGAAGCTGATGGCCCTGGAACTGTTCAAGCCCTTCATCTTCAACAAGCTGGAACTGATGGGTCTTGCGACCACCATCAAGGCTGCGAAGAAGCTGGTCGAAATCCAGGAACCGGTGGTCTGGGACATCCTGGAAGAGGTCATCAAAGAGCACCCGGTCATGCTGAACCGTGCGCCGACCCTGCATCGTCTCGGTATCCAGGCGTTCGAGCCGGTCCTGATCGAAGGCAAGGCGATCCAGCTGCACCCGCTGGTCTGCGCGGCGTTCAACGCCGACTTCGACGGTGACCAAATGGCAGTCCACGTGCCGCTGTCGATCGAAGCGCAGATGGAAGCCCGCACCCTGATGCTGGCCTCGAACAACATCCTGTTCCCGTCGAACGGCGAACCGTCGATCGTGCCGTCGCAGGATATCGTGCTGGGTCTGTACTACGCGACCCGCGAGGCGATCAACGCCAAGGGCGAAGGCATGATGTTCCCGGACGTGTCGGAAGTCATCCGCGCGTACGACAACAAGGAAGTCGAACTGGCGACCCGCATCACCGTGCGTATCGTCGAGCACCCGAAGAACGCCGAGGGTGACTTCGACCGCACCGTGACCCGCTACGAGACCACCGTCGGCCGCGCGATCCTGTCCGAGATCCTGCCGAAAGGCCTGCCGTTCTCGGTGCTGAACCGCGCGCTGAAGAAGAAGGAAATCTCGAAGCTGATCAACACGTCGTTCCGCAAGTGCGGCCTGCGTGCGACCGTCGTCTTCGCGGACAAGCTGATGCAGTCGGGCTTCCGCCTGGCGACCCGCGCCGGCATCTCGATCGCCGTCGACGACATGCTGATCCCGGACGTCAAGAAGGGCATGATCGCGACCGCCGAAGCGGAAGTGAAGCAGATCGAGCAGCAGTACGCTTCGGGTCTGGTCACCGCCGGCGAGCGTTACAACAAGGTCGTCGACATCTGGGGCAAGACCTCCGATGAAGTCGGCAAGGCGATGATGGACCAGCTGAAAGTGGAGCCGGTCACCAAGCGTGACGGCACCGAAGGCACCCAGGAATCGTTCAACGCGATTTACATGATGGCCGACTCGGGCGCCCGTGGTTCGGCAGCCCAGATCCGCCAGCTGGCCGGTATGCGCGGCCTGATGGCCAAGCCGGACGGTTCGATTATCGAAACGCCGATTACCGCGAACTTCCGCGAAGGCCTGAACGTTCTGCAGTACTTCATCTCGACCCACGGCGCCCGTAAGGGTCTGGCGGATACGGCACTGAAGACCGCGAACTCGGGTTACCTGACCCGTCGCCTGGTCGACGTGACCCAGGATCTGGTGGTGATCGAGGACGATTGCGGCACCAGCAACGGCACGCACATGAAGGCGATGGTCGAAGGCGGTGAAGTGATCGAGCCGCTGCGCGACCGTATCCTCGGCCGCGTCGCCGGTACCGACATCGTGAATCCGGAGACCCAGGAAACCCTGTTCGAAGCCGGCACGCTGCTGGACGAAGACATGGTGGAAGAGATCGAACGCGTCGGCATCGACGAAGTGAAGGTCCGCACCCCGCTGAATTGCGACACCCGCTTCGGCCTGTGCGCCAAGTGCTACGGCCGTGACCTCGGCCGCGGCATGCTGGTGAACAGCGGTGAAGCAGTCGGTGTGGTGGCGGCACAGTCGATCGGTGAGCCGGGTACCCAGCTGACCATGCGTACCTTCCACATCGGTGGTGCGGCATCGCGTGCGGCAGTGGCCTCGTCGGTCGAAGCCAAGTCGAACGGCACCGTGCGCTTCACCGCCACGATGCGTTACGTCACCAACGGCAAGGGCGCGCAGATCGTCATCTCGCGTTCGGGCGAAGTCCTGATCACGGACGACCACGGCCGCGAGCGCGAGCGCCACAAGGTGCCGTACGGCGCGACCCTGATCGTCAAGGACGGCCAGGTCGTCAAGGCCGGCACCGCGCTGTCGACCTGGGATCCGCTGACCCGTCCGATCATTACCGAGTACGCAGGTACCATCAAGTTCGAAAACGTGGAAGAGGGCGTCACCGTCGCTCGCCAGGTGGACGAAGTGACTGGCCTGTCGACCCTGGTGGCGATCGATCCGAAGCGCCGCGGTTCGGGCAAGGTCCTGCGTCCGCAGGTCAAGCTGCTGAACGAAGAAGGCCAGGAAGTGAAGATCGCCGGCACCGAACACGCCGTGACGATCGGCTTCCAGGTCGGCGCGCTGATCATGGTCAAGGACGGTCAGCAAGTCTCGGTGGGTGAAGTGCTGGCACGTATTCCGACGGAATCGCAGAAGACCCGTGACATTACCGGTGGTCTGCCGCGCGTTGCCGAACTGTTCGAAGCACGTTCGCCGAAAGACGCGGGCATGCTGGCCGAAGTCACCGGTACCGTCGCATTCGGTAAGGAGACCAAGGGCAAGCAGCGTCTGGAAATCACCGACATGGACGGCAACAAGCACGAGTTCCTGATCACCAAGGACAAGCAAGTGTTGGTGCACGACGGCCAGGTGGTGAACAAGGGCGAGATGATCGTCGACGGTCCGGCCGATCCGCAGGACATCCTGCGCCTGCTGGGTATCGAAGCGCTGGCCCGCTACATCGTGGACGAGGTGCAGGACGTGTACCGCCTGCAGGGTGTGAAGATCAACGACAAGCACATCGAGGTGATCGTTCGCCAGATGCTGCGTCGTGTCCAGATCACCGATGCCGGCGACACCGACTACATCGTCGGCGAGCAGGTGGAGCGTTCGGAACTGCTGGAAGAGAACGACAAGGTCAACGCCGTCGGCAAGCTGCCGGCGCAGTACGAAAACGTGCTGCTGGGTATTACCAAGGCCTCGCTGTCGACCGACTCGTTCATCTCGGCCGCATCGTTCCAGGAAACCACCCGCGTCCTCACCGAAGCGGCGATCATGGGCAAGCGCGACGGTCTGCGCGGCCTGAAGGAAAACGTCATCGTCGGCCGCCTGATCCCTGGCGGTACCGGTCTGGCATTCCACCGCGCCCGCAAGGAGAAGGAAGTGTGGGAGGCGGAAGAGCGCCAGGCACTGCTGCAGCAGGAGAAGGCCAACATGGCTGCCGAACTGCAGGCGATGGAAGACCAGCAGAATGCTGCGGCTTCGGTTGAGCAGCATCATGGCGATGGCGAGTGATCGCTGTAGCTAGCTGAAATGAAAACGGCACCCCGAGGGTGCCGTTTTTTTATACTCGGCGTTCCAACAAACGTCAGCCAGATCCTCGATCTTGTACACCTCGGACAGCAAGATTGCCGACAAGCGCATCGAGGTGATCGTTCGCCAGATGCTGCTCGATGAAAGACCAGCAGAATGCTGCGGCATCGGTCGAGCAGCACCACGCCAAGGACGAATGATCGTCTGAGCCAGCTGATAGCTGAAACAAAAACGGCACCCACGGGTGCCGTTTCATTCTCCGAGCCGCCTGGGACAGCACCGCTTGCTATTTCGCCGGGCCGGCCCCCCCGGTGGCGGGGTGGGCAGGGACGGCATCTGGCTGAGTGACCAGAACCAGATCCAGTTCGCAGGCGGCCGTACAACGGGTGTAGGTTGCGGTGCAGGCTGCATTGCGTTCCATGCTGCGGCGCTGGGCAGCGAGTTGGTCGGTCCTGACCGACGCCTCCGACCATGCTGTCGGGATGTTGTCCGCCGTGCGGGCGAACGGGTTGATTTCCTCCAGCCGTGGCCGCTTGTCGAGCTGGGTCATCTTGGCCGCACGGCTCATGCACTTGCCCTGTTCAACAGTGCACATCGGCTTGCAGACCGCCGGATTGTGAATAGCCTGGGCCATGGGGGAGGCCAGCAGGCCAAGCAGGCCAAGCAGGATCAAACGGTTCACGTACTTTCCTTTCGCTGAGGATTCCGGGGCCGCACCCTGGTGGGCGAAACCGGCGCTGACCGATACAGGCATACCGATCCATTCTAGAGCGAGTCGCGGCCAACATGTCCGTTGTGGCCATCGGCAAGGACAAGTTATCCGTCCGGGGTAGGAACCGATGGGGCGAGGCGGCGTGCTGCACCCGTTTCGCGTACCGGCCGCGAGGCGGTTTATTTTGCCGGCGCTACCTGCTCGCTAGCAGGCGCGACTGCCGGCGTGCACGCGCTGGAGCAGCGCTTGAAGTTCGCCGTGCAGGCATCCAGGCGTTCCTGGTCGCGCCGCTGGCCCGCCAGGCGGTCGGTCGAACGGGCCGAATCGGACCATGCCGCGCTGTTCCTGTCCGCGGTACGCGCGAACGGGTTCGTCTCTTCCAGCTTCGGCGCCTTGTCGAGTTCGCTCAGCTTGCTCGCACGGGCCGTGCATTGCTCCTTCTCGGCGGTGCATGCCGCTGTGCAGGCGGAGGGTTCCTGGGCGTGCGCCAGGGGAGCCAGAAGGCCGAGAAGGACGATAAGCAGCACGGAAGGTTTCACGGAAATTTCCCTGTCGTTGACGAAGCAGACTGTAAATGGCCATGCGCGCGAAGGCGGCTTTGCTCCCGTCACCTCAATGCTTGCGGCCAGGAAAGCCCATTCTAATGCGACTTCCTGCTGCCAAGACCTGGCGCAGGCCGGGCCACCCCACTTTATCCACCGGGGATAGGTTCAGCGCTTTTCGGCGGCACAGCTTGCGCGTGCGCTGCGCCGATGCCAGCGCCAGCCCATCGCGAAACCAACGCACACGAGACCGAAGGCCGCATAGGCCTGGACGTAGTAGCCTGGCCCGCGCTCCGCCACCAGGTGAGACGCGATGTCCACCGCATGGAGTTCCGCAAGGACCCCGATGAACCAGAGCGCGGCCGGGACAAAGCAGGCCGCTCCCAGCCAGGGTTTCAAACGCGCACCGACCAGGCACACGGTCGATGTCGCCAGCCCGACGACCCAGAACAGATCCGGCTCCGGCACCTTGTCGCTTACTTCAGCAAGCGCCGCACCGGGTAGCAGGCAGACGATGGCGAGCAGGAGTGCCGGAAATGAAAGGGAAGGAACTGCGACCATGCCGGCAAGCTCTCCTGGTCCAACTCGTTGGGGAATCGACACCGGCAGGCACTCCGCGCATCCCGCTACGCGCTTGCCAGCCTGCTTGTCCCGCCAATTCTTTCCTGGCCCGTCTTTTCCGGCACTGCGCCCGAGCAAGCTGAGCCAGGAAAACAGCGCGTCCCGCAGGAATTCCCCCCAGTTCCTGCCTAGCTCATCCGTACGCCCGTCCCCCGTAATGACTGCTATCATCCATTGTTGAGTTATCGGCTTTTCCACACCTTTCCCCCGTGAGCAACATGCCCTGGCCATTTGACGCGAGCGCGGACGCCGAGAGCGCCGCCGCCCACATGACGGAGATGGAGCGCCGCATGCGCACCTTCCCCTGGGAAACCACTCCCGTCGGTCCCGTCGCCGGCTGGCCGCTGAGCCTGAAGAGCGCCGTGCGCACCGTGCTCGACCTGCGCCTGCCGGCCCACCTCGCGTGGGGAGATACCTGCATCCAGTTCTTCAACGACGCCTACATCCCCATCCTGGGCGACAAGAAGGACAGCGCGCTCGGCAACGACACCAGCGTCACCTGGTCCGAGATCTGGCCGGTGCTCGCGCCGATGTGGGAGCGGGTACGCCAGGGCGAGTCGCTCGGCTCGGACGCGATGCCGCTGACGATCAACCGCTACGGCTACTACGAGACCTGCTACTTCAGCCATTCATACAGCCCGATCTACGGCGCCAGCGGCAGGGTCGAGGGCATCCTGACCACCTTTGCCGAGATCACCAAGGCGGTGCTGGGCGAACGGCGCCAGGCCTACCAGGTCAAGCTGGCCGACGCGCTGCGGCGCGAAACGGCCTTCGGCCCCACGCTCAAGGCCACCATCCGGCTCACCAGCGAGTACTTCGCCAACGCCAACGTCGCCTACGTCGAACTGGACGAACAGAAGCGCACCTTCGCCGTCAAGGAAGAGTGGAAGGATGGCATCGAGACCGGCGGCGCCCAGGGCACGCTGCCGGTGGACATGCTGTCGCCGCGCCAGCTGGAGGCGCTGCGCGCCGGCGCCACGCTCTGCATCAACGACGTGTCCACCGATCCGGAATGCGCGGCCGTCGCCAAGCCCTGCCTGATGCTGGGCATCCATTCGGTGGTGGTCATCCCGCTCAAGGACGGCGACCGCCTGCACGGCGCCGGCTTCCTCTACAAAGACCATCCCTACCGCTGGACCATTGATGAGCGCACCCTGGCCGAAGACCTGGCGCGCCGTACCTGGGAAGCGCTGCGCCGCATCCGCGCCGAGGAAGCGCTGCGCGAAGAGACCCGCATCCTCGAGCTGCTGCACCGCGCCGGCGGGGTGCTGGCTTCCACCCTCGACCTGGACACGCTGCTGCAGTCGGTCACCGACGCCGCCACCGAACTGACCGGTGCCGCCTTCGGCGCCTTCTTCTACAACGGCAAGGACGCCAACGGCGACGCCTACCTGCTGTACACCCTGAGCGGCGCCCCGCGCGACGCCTTCGCCAGCCTCGGCCACCCGCGCCCGACGGCGGTGTTCGGCCCCACCTTCGAAGGCGGCCCGCCGGTGCGCAGCGGCGACATCACCAAGGACCCGCGCTACGGCCGCATGGGCCCGCACCATGGCATGCCGCCCGGGCACCTGCCGGTGCGCAGCTACCTCGCGGCCTCGGTCTGCTCGCGCTCGGGCGAGGTGCTGGGCGGGCTGTTCTTCGGCCATCCGGAGCCGGACGTGTTCGACGAGCGCAGCGAACGCCTGATCTCCAGCTTCGTGGCCCAGGCCGCGGTGGCGATCGACAATGCGCGCCTGTACGACCTGGCCCAGCGCGCCGCGCGCGAGCGCGAAAGCATCCTGGCCAGCGAGCGCGCCGCGCGCGCCGAGGCCGAGCGCCACAGCACGATGAAGGACGAGTTCCTGGCCATGCTGGCGCACGAGCTGCGCAATCCGCTGGCGCCGATCACCAATGCCGCCCAGCTGCTCAAGATGCCCAGCGTGGACGAAAGCCTGCGCCTGAAGGCGGTCAGCATCATCGCGCGCCAGGTACGCCACATGACGGAACTGGTGGACGACCTGCTGGACGTGTCGCGCGTCACGCGCGGCCTGGTCAAGCTGGAAAACGAGAACCTCGACCTGAACGCCGTGCTGCGCTCGGCCGTGGAGCAGGCGCGCCCGCACATCGAAGCCAAGAACCACACGCTGGCCGTGGAGGCACCGGGACGGCCGGTGGTGGTGACCGGCGACCGCACCCGCCTGGTGCAGGTGCTGGTCAACCTGCTCAACAACGCGGCCAAGTACACGGCGGCCGGCGGGCGCATCGTCCTGCGCCTGGAGACGGAGGCGGGGCAGGCGCGCCTGAGCGTGATCGACAACGGCAGCGGCATGGATGCGCGCCTGCTGCCGCACGTCTTCGACCTGTTCACCCAGGCCGAACGCGCGCCGGACCGCTCGCAGGGCGGCCTGGGCATCGGACTGGCGCTGGTCAAGACCATCGTCCAGATGCATGGGGGCCAGGTCGAGGCGCACAGCGACGGCCCGAATCTCGGCGCCGCGTTCTCGGTGCGGCTGCCGCTGGCGTCCGATCAGGCGACCAGCGTGGCGGCGCCACGCATGGAGCGGCGCCGCCATCCGGTCTCGCCCTGCACCTTGACCATCGTCGACGACAACGTCGACGCGGCCCAGTCGCTGGCGGTGCTGCTGCGCGAGCAGGGACATACGGTGCACGTGTTCGACGGCGCGATCCGTACCCTGGCCTCGCCCGATATCGGCGGCACCCACGCCTTCATCCTCGACATCGGCCTGCCCGACATGACCGGCTACGAACTGGCGCGCCGCCTGCGCCGCGAGCATGCGCAGGCCAGCTTCATCGCGCTGACCGGCTACGGCCAGGCACGCGACCGCGACCTGTCGAAGCAGGCCGGTTTCGACCATCACCTGGTCAAGCCGGTCGACTTCCGGGCGCTGGCCGAGATCCTGGCCCAGTTGCCGCAGTGCGGGCCGGGCGCCGCCGGGGTGGCGCCGGAGGCCGGCAAGGCCGGTGCCAGCGGACCGCGGCTGAGCCTGTCGTCTTGACTTTATTTCTATAAATCAGCACTATTCTTCCATCATCGATCCTCCGTCATCACCTCCGTGTCCCGTAAAAAGAACAGTCGCCAGTGGGCGCGCCTGCGAATCCTGTGTTCCGGCGGCCTGCACCTGATGACCCTGATCCCCGATGCGCTGGAACTGGTGCGCGAGCTGATTCCCAACAGCGCGTCCCAGCTGTTCCTGGTCGCGGAGCGGGCGCCGGAAGACATGCACGAAGCGAACGTGCTGGGCGTGCTGCCGCCGCCCAACGGCTACTTCTATGGCGACTCGGTCGATTTCGGCGTGCCGCCGGCGGAAGCGCGGGCGCGCGCCGCCCACGTGCTGGAAGCGCGCCTGGGCCCGGCATCGCACCCGCTCGGCACCCTGACCCTGCTGCGCGACGACGGCCCGCCCTTCGACGCGGACGACGAGGAAGACCTGGGCCGGGTCGCCAATTATTTTGATTACGCGCTGCGCAATGCGGCCGCCGCCGGCAACGGCCTGTCTGGCGTAATCGAGGACGAGGCCATGCTGCTGGCCACCACCAACGGCGACATCCTGTTCCTGAGCGATTCGGCCGATGCGCTGCTTGGCCAGCTGGCCTCGCAGGAACAGCAGGTGTTCGACCGCCGCACCCTGCCGCCGTTCTGCCTGCGCCTGGTGGAGTCGGTGGTGTACGGTGAACGCTATCCGTGGCGCCTGCCGGCCGGCACGCTGGAACTGGCGGGCGGCGTGCTGGAGGCGCGCGCCCAGTGGATGAGTGCCGGCTCCTACGACGCCATCCACAGCCGCACGGTCGGTGTGTTCCTGAAGTTCGTGGTGCCGATGCCGCTGCGGATCTGGCGCGCGCTGGGCAGCGTGGAGCTGTCGCCGCAGCAGATGGAAGTGGCGTTCTGGATGGGCCTGGGCGGCGGACGGGAAGCGGCGCGCTCGCGCATGGACGTCAGCGACGCCGTGCTGCGCGACTGCGTGAAGGCGGTCTACGAGAAGTTCGGCTGCACCTCCGAGGCCGGCCTGCTGGCCATCCTGCGGCCCGCCATCTCGCGCATGTAGGGCGCCCGCCCGGACCTTCCCCCCACCCCAGGGGCTGGAATACAGACGTGTCGTTTTCTTATCATGCTGGTCGAGGCCGGCGTGCGGCCACCATGCGCTCCCCATCCGCCAGGATGGTCTACACTGGCATGGCTTTTCATTATTTCAACCGGATCCGAAGGAGACTTGTCATGAACATTCGATGGATGTGCGCCGCCCTGCTGGGCGCTACCTGTGCCCTGGCCAACGCGGCGGACATGAAGGTCGCGATGAAGATGGCGACCGACAAGGGCGAGGGCGCCGACGTCGGCACCGTCACCATCAGCGAGACCCGCCACGGCCTCGTGTTCACCCCGGCCCTCACCGGCCTGACGGCCGGCCTGCACGGCTTCCACGTGCACGAGAACGGCAGCTGCGCGCCAAACCAGAAGGATGGCAAGACGGTGCCCGCGGGCGCCGCCGGCGGCCACCTCGACCCGGCCAAGACCGGCAAGCACGGCCTGCCCTGGGGCGACGGCCACCTGGGCGACCTGCCGGCGCTGACGGTGGACGACAAGGGCGCCGCCACCAACCCGGTACTGGCCCCGCGCCTGAAGCTGGCCGACGTCAAGGGCAAGGCCCTGATGGTGCACGTCGGCGGCGACAACCACGCCGACCATCCGGCGCCGCTGGGCGGCGGCGGCGCACGCATGGCCTGCGGCGTGATCCAGTAAGCAGCTGCGCCCGCGCGGGATGGCGCCAGGGCGCCATCCCGCATCCTTCCTAACTTTCCGTGCGCGGCGGCAGCGCCACCTGCGGCACCTCGGTGTCCTGCGCCGCGATGAAATCCTCCAGCGCGCGCGCGAGGTCATCCACCACGCGCTTGCCCCAGGCCTTCTCCATCAGCCGGTACTGCTGGTCGATCAGCGGCGCGATCGCGTCGAACAGCGCGTCGCCCTGCGGCGCCAGGCTCACCATCACGCGCCGCGCATCGGCCGCCACCCGCGTGCGCCGCACCAGGCCCGTCTCTTCCATCCGCGCCAGCATGCCCGCCATGCTCGGGCTCAGGATCTGGCACAGTTCGCACAGTTCGCGCGGCTCCAGCTGGCCGTGCTCGTCCAGCGCGCGCAGGATGCGCCACTGCTGCTCGGTGATGCCGAAGTGGTTCAGCACCGGGCGGAAATGCGACATCAGCGCGTCGCGCGCCTTCAATAGCTGCTGGGGCAGGTTACGGTGGGTTATGCGGCGGGCCAATCTAGTCTCCCATTGAACTTCGTGACGGCCAACACGGCCGTGGACGGCATCTTCACTTGACTCGCTAATACATTAGTGATTTACTGCGAACATATTAGCGAATTTCGCTGACCTATCTCACTTTTTTTGCGCTAGCGACAACACGTGATTATCCGGGACCGGCCTTCGGGGCTCAAGCTGTTCGTGCTCCTGCGCGGCTCCATTCTTCCGCACATCCTGCCTGTCCTGGTGGTGAACATCGTGGTCGCGACCCTGGTCACCTGGCTGCACGGCAGCCTGGGCGACGTCAAGATCACGCTCACCACGATTCCCTTCACGCTGATCGGCCTGCCGCTGGCGATCTTCCTCGGCTTTCGCAACAACTCGGCCTACGACCGCTTCTGGGAAGGGCGCAAGCTGTGGGGCGAACTGCTGCTGCGCGCGCGCAACCTGGCGCGCCAGTGCGCCAGCCTGGTCGACGACCCGCGCCCCGCCCACATCCGCAACGGGCTGGAGGACGTGCGGGTGCGCATGGTGCTGCGCGCCGCCGCCTTCTCGCATGCGCTGCGCGACCTGCTGCGCAAGCTGCCGCCCGACCCGGCGCTCGAAGGGCTGCTGCAGCCGGCCGAGTTCGCGGCGCTGGCGCAGGCGCCGAACAAGCCCGACTACCTGATGCAGCAGATGGGCCACGACCTGGCGCGCTGCCTGAAGGAAGAGCGCATCGCTCCCTGCCTGGCGGTCAACATCGACCATACGCTGTCGGCCATGACCGCGGCCGCCGCGTCCTGCGAGCGCATCCGGAACACGCCGATTCCGTTCTCGTACACGCTGCTGCTGCACCGCACGGCCTACCTGTACTGCTTCCTGCTGCCCTTCGGGCTGGTGGACACGATCGGCTTCATGACCCCGCTGGTGGTGGCCATCGTGGCCTACACCTTCTTCGGCCTCGACGCCCTCGGCGACGAGCTCGAGGAACCGTTCGGCACCGACCACAACGACTTGTCCCTGAACGCCATCTGCCGTGCGATCGAGATCGACCTGCGGAGCGCGCTCGGGGACGAGGCGCCCCCGCCGCCGCTGGCGGCGGTCGACTACCGCCTGACCTGAACCCGTTCGGGACCGGCGGCGATTCTGCGAAGTACTGGAGAAGACAAGATGCACCATGACCAATACGTACAACACGACCGCATCCGCCTGCCGCAGCTGCGCGAGCGTATCACCAGCGCGGCCCGGGCGGCCACCTGGATCAAGGACGGCATGACCGTCGGCATGAGCGGCTTTACCCGCGCCGGCGACGCCAAGGCGGTGCCGCTGGCGGTGGCCGACCGCGCCCGCGAAGAAACCTTGAGAATCACCGTGATCACCGGCGCCTCGCTCGGCGGCGATACCGACCGCCAGCTGACCGAGTCCGGCGCCCTGGCGCGCCGCATGCCTTTCCAGACCGACCCGGCGCTGCGCGCCGCGATCAACAAGGGCGAGGTGATGTTCATCGACCAGCACCTGTCCGAGACCGTGGAACTGCTGCGCACGGGCCAGATCGCCCCGATCGACGTGGCCGTGATCGAAGCGGTGGCGATCACCGAGACCGGCGGCATCGTCCCCACCACCTCGGTCGGCAACAGCGCCAGCTTCGCGATCCTGGCCGACAAAGTGATCGTCGAGATCAACACCAGCATGTCGCCGGCGCTCGAAGGCCTGCACGACATCTTCATCCCGAAGCGGCGCCCGAGCCGCGAACCGATGCCGCTCACCAGCGTGAGCGACCGCATCGGCACCCAGGCCATCGAGATCCCGCCCGAGAAGATCGTGGCGATCGTCTTCACCGACAAGACGGACAGCGCCTCGACCATCCTGCCGCCGGATGCCGAAACCGCCGCCATCGCCGGCCACCTGATCGACTTCTTCGCCGACGAGATCGCCCAGGGGCGCCTGACCGAGCGCCTGATGCCGATCCAGGCCGGCATCGGTACCATCGCCAACGCGGTGGTGTCGGGCCTGAACGCGGGCCCGTTCAGGCACCTGACCATGTATTCGGAAGTGCTGCAGGATTCAACCTTCGAGCTGTTCGACTCGGGCAAGCTGGATTTTGCATCGGGCTCCTCGATCACGGTGTCCGACGCCAAGGGCCGCGAAGTGTTCAGCAACATCGAGCGCTACAAGGACCGCCTGGTGCTGCGTCCGCAGGAGGTGAGCAACCATCCGGAGGTGGTGCGGCGCCTGGGCATCATCGCCATCAACACGGCGCTGGAGTTCGACATCTACGGCAACGTGAATTCGACCCACGTTGCGGGCACGCACATGATGAACGGGATCGGCGGCTCGGGCGACTTCGCGCGCAACGCCTATCTGTCGGTGTTCGCCACCAAGTCGGTGGCCAAGGGCGGCAAGATCTCGAGCATCGTGCCGATGGCCTCGCACGTGGACCACAACGAGCACGACGTCGACGTCGTCGTCACCGAGGTCGGCCTGGCCGACCTGCGCGGCCTGGCGCCGCGCGAACGGGCGCAGCGCATCATCGACAACTGCGTGGCCGAACCGTATCGTCAGATGCTGCGTGAGTATGTGGAAGAAGCGAATCGGGGAGGAGGGCAGACCCCGCACGTGCTGGAGAAAGCCTTCGAGTGGCACGTGCGGTATCGGGAGACGGGGTCGATGCTGCCGGAATAATGGCCGCATGATCTGATGCGACCCGTAGGGTGGGCGGCTACGCCGCCCACGCGGTAATAGTTAGCGGCAAGATCACCGCGCACGAAATCGGAGCCTTAAGCGATCACCGCGTGGGCAGGGAACCTGCCCACCCTACGAAACTTACTTGCTGGCCGTCCTTCCCTTCCCAAACGGATCCCCCTCCTTCCATTGCGGCGCCTTCGGCGCGTCGGCCACCCTGCGTCCCAGATTCAGCGTAAACTGCGCCTGCTGCACCATGCCCGCCAGGTCCCAGCCCGGGTCATACTCGTCGTTCGCCTGGTGATAGCGCTCGCGGTAAGCCTTCTGCTTGGCGTTGCTCGCTTCCACATCCTTCACCCAACCGTGGCCCGCGCCCACCGAGAAGGCCGGCACGCCAGCCTTGGCGAAGCTGAAATGGTCGCTGCGGAAGTAGCCGCCGCCCAGGTCGGGCCGGCGCGGCGCGATGCTCAAGCCCATCTCCTTCGCGGTGGCGGCCGCCATCTCGCCCAGGTCGGTGCGCTCGCTGCCCGGGGTGTTGACATCCTTGACCAGGCCCACGAAGTTCAGGCTGTCCAGGTTCAGGTTGGCGACCGTCTTCTCGATCGGCCACAGGGGTTTGGCCGCATAGGCCGCACTGCCCAGCAGGCCCTGTTCCTCGGCTGCGACCCACAGGAACATCTGGCTGCGCTTGGCCGGGTTGCGCACGGCTTCCTGCGCCATCGCCAGCAGGGCGGCGGTGCCGGAGGCGTTGTCGACCGCGCCATTGAAGATGGTGTCACCGCTGTTGCCCTGCTTGCCCATGTGGTCCCAGTGCGCGCTGTAGATCACCACCTCGTCCTTGAGCTTCGGATCGGTGCCCGGCACCACGCCGGCCACGTTGAATTCGTTCAGGGTGCGCACCTCGGCGCGGGCTTCTCCCTGCACGCGCGCGTTCAGCGCCACCGGCCTGAAATCCTTGTTTTCGGCGGCGGCGCGCAGCTTGTCCAGGTCCTGGCCACCGGCCGCGAACAGCTTGCGCGCGGTGGCGTCGGTCATCCAGCCCTGCAGTCCGGTGCCGAGCACGCCCTCGGCCAGCTGGAAGCGTTCCGCATTCGCCCAGCTGTTCTGCACCACGCTCCAGCCATACGAGGCAGAGGCGTCGGTGTGGATCAGCAGGACGCCGGCCGCGCCCTGGCGCGCCGCTTCCTCCAGCTTGTAGGTCCAGCGGCCGTAGTAGGTCAGGCCTTCGCCGTTGAAGCGCTTCGGTTCGGCGGCGGTCGGCTTCGGGTCGTTGACCATCATGACCAGTACCTTGCCCTTGAGGTCCTGTCCCTTGAAATCGTCCCAGCCTTCTTCCGGCGCATTGATGCCGTAGCCGACGAACACCAGCCCGGCGTCCAGGCGGTGGTCGGCCTGGGCGTCGCCCGGGCCCCAGACCCAGTCGGCGCCGAACTTCAGCGGCAGCGGCTGGCCGTTGGCGACCAGGCCGATGCTGCTCTTCTCCGGCAGCGCGCGCACGCCGGCGATCTTCACCGGCTGGCGGAAGCTGCCCCCGTTGACCGGCTGCAGGCCGATCGCCGCGGCCTGGGTTTCCAGGTAGGTGACGGTCAGTTCGCCGCCGCGCTGGCCGGTGCCGCGGCCTTCGACCGCGTCGGAGGAGAGAAAGGCGAGGTGGGCGCGCAGCGGCGCTTCCTTGACGGTGGCGGCGGAGGCTGGCGCCTTTGGCGCGGCTGCCTGTGCCGGATAGGCCAGCGCCAGGCTGCCGGCGAGGGCGGTGAGAACCAGGGAGGAGACAATCTTGTGCATGGTTTCCTGCTGCTTGGGTTGATCGAATGGCACGGTGTGCAGCAGGCATTGTATGCCAGGCCGCTGGCTCAGTAGAACCGCAACACGTCCGAGGAAACCGTCATCCCGGTTCCCGCCAGCCGGTGCGGCGCACCCGGCGGCAGCAGGTGCACCGGCAGGCCTGGCATGCGCTCCTCCACCACCACCGCCAGGATGTCGTCGGCGGGGGCGTCGAGCGTGAAGCGCAGCAGCCGGTCCTGCATGCCGTACAGGGATAGCGACCACGGGCTTTCCCTGGTGGTGAGGAGGTGGCCGTTGAGGGTGGAGCGCTGCGGCTTGGTACCCGCTGCCCACATTTCGATGTGCGGCGCCCGGTTCTTCGAGCGCAGCGTGAATTCCACCTGGCGCAGCGCCGGGCGCTGCCCGGGCCTGGCCAGACGCGGGTTCTTCAGCATGAAGGCTTCCGGATAGGCGATGGTGTCCTCGCGCGGTGCGATCGCGAGCCACTGGCGCGGGCTGTTCCAGCCGAACACGTCGACATGGACCTCGGGTTTGTCCAGCTTCGGGAACAGTCCCTTGGTCCAGCGGTCGAGTGAGCGTCCCTGGCGCTCATCTCGCAGCAGCCAGTAGGCGCGCCAGCTGTTCATGTCCTTGAAATACACCAGGCGCTCCGGCGCGCGCGCCGGGTACTCGGCTTGCATGGCTGGCGTGCCTGCGGCCCGGCCTGGCGCCGCCAGGCCGGGCGCCAGCGCCGTGGCCAGCAGCAGCGCCGCCCCGACCACGCGTCCGAACGGCAGCAGCAGCAACAGGCTGGCAAAGCACAGCAGCATCACCGTCAGCACCAGCGCCGGCAGGTAGATGCCGTGCGGGGCCAGCGCGTTCCAGCTGGCGCGCAATGCGGGTACGAGCAGCAGGAGCGCGGGCGCCAGCCCGAGTGCCAGGATCAGGAACCGGGAGGTGGTGTCGCGCCGCGTTTGCAGCGCGGTGAACGCGCCCAGCGCCGCCACCAGTGGCCAGGCCAGCAGGTAGGCGGCATCCGGCGCCAGCGCCAGCACCCCGAGCAAGGCCATGGCCAGCCAGGCCATCGTCCCGAGGAACACGGAAGCGGCGCCCGCCAGCCGCCGCAGCAGGTAGAGCGCGCCGATGAACAGGCAGGCACCGGCCAGGGCGAACACCAAGGCCGCCCCGCCGTCCTGGTCCCGGGTCAGCGCGGCCAGTTCGTGGCGCCGTTCCCAGAGCAGCATGCGGGTGGCCAGCAACAGCATGGCCACGCCGAAGAATCCACGCAGCAGCGGGACGGCACCGGCCGCGCTGCGGGCCAGCATCGTGTGGTAGCCGCGCGCCAGCAGCAGGGCGGCCAGCGCCGCCAGGCCCCAGGACAGGATCGCCGGATGCCGCACCTGGCCCAGCATGGGCAGCGTGAACCAGGCATGCGGCTGGCGCGCACCGCGTGCCAGCGGGGCGTTGCCGAACTGCTGCGCCAGGCGCAGCATGCTGTCGCCCATCTGCGCCAGCAGGGCCGGGTCGGGACGCTCGGTAGCGAGCCGCCGGCCGGTGTTGGCAAACAGCAGGGCCGGGGCATCGATGTCCGCGAGCGGGCCGGTGCGCGGCATGTCCGGCAGCAGCCGGTACAGGCGCGCCATCAGTGCGCTGCCCGGCATGCCGGGCGTGGCCGCGGCCCAGCCGCGCAGCACCTGGCTGCCCGCGCCGCTTGCATCGGCCAGCACCAGCGGCCCGGCGCCGCTGGCGCCGTCGAACTTCAGGATCAGGCCGACCTCGCGCGCCAGCGGATGCTGCCGGACGAAGCCGCTGGCGCCGAGCGCCCCCACGTCTTCGCCATCGGCGAACAGCAGCACGATGTCGTTCAGGTGCGCCGAACCCGTGTGCAGCGCGCGTGCGGTCTCGATCAGGGCCGCCACCTGCGCCGCGCCACTGTTGCTGGCCGCCGCGCCAGGCGTCAGTGTGCCGCTGTCATAGTGGGCCGCGATCAGCAGGGCGGGACGGCGCAGCCGGTCCGGCGCGCTGCCTGGCAGGCGTACCACGATGTTGTGCACGACGCCCAGCGTCACGTGGGTACCGCCCCAGTGGCGGATGCTGGACTTCTGCACCGTGGCCGTCTGCACCTGCGGCGCCAGTCCGATGCCGCGCAGCTGGCCGACGATGTAGGCGCGCGCCGCCGCATTGGCGGCGGTGGCGATCGGGCGCGGCGCGGCGCCCAGCACCGCCACGTGGCGCAGCATGGGCGCAAGCCGTGGCGCGGCCTGCGCATCCGGCATGGGCGGGGCGGCCGGCCTGGTGGCGCGCCAGCCCAGCGCCAGCAGCACGAAAGCAATCAGCAAGCCGGCGCCCAGTGCAGCCCGGCCCAGGGCCCGCGCCGGCGCCGTCGGTATTCCAGCAGTAGACATGTCTCTCTCTCTCATTGTTGATGTTGTGGTCGGTGCTGCGGTGCTGCGGTGCTGCGCTCCCCCGGTGCTCATGCAAGAGGCGAAAAAAAGCCCGCGAACCAGGCGGGCCAAAAAGGGAATCAATGCGGCTTATTCGAGTGTCCAGACATAGGCGATCTGCCCCCAGCCCGCTTCGGCGACGCCGTTGTTCATGGCCGGCTTGAACTGGCACAGGCTCAGGGCGTTGAGGGCGGCGCGATCGAGCTCGCGGTGGCCGCTCGATGTCTGCACCTTGGCGTTCTGCACCCGGCCGTCGGGGCCGACCAGCAGCGCCAGTGTCACGGTACCGGTGTCGCCGTTGCGCGCCGCGGTCACCGGGTAGTCCGGCTTGGCGCAGCCGTCGGCATTGGCCAGCACGGCGCTGAACATCTGGCCCGGATTGCCGCTGCTGGCCGCCGGCTGGGCGGGCGGCGCGTCGCTGGCCGAAGGCAGGGCCGGTTCCGACGCCGGTTCGGCCTCGGTGGTGGCCTGCACGGTATTCTCGAGCGGTGGCGGTGGCAGCTCGACGTCGGGCTTCGGCACCACGATGTTTGGCTTGACGGCTTTTGGCTGGGGTGCCGGCGGTTCCGGCGGCGGTGGCGGAGGTGTCTGCGGCTGGATCCACACGGTGGCGTCCTCGATCAGCCTGGGCAGCACGATGCCTTTCGAATTCATCACGTTGATCAGGCCCATCGCCACCAGCACGTGCAGGCCGGCCACCAGGGTGAACTTGCCGGCCTTGCCGCCGGCGCCATCGTTGAGTTGCGTGAAGTGCATGACGAGCTCCTTGTTATCGGGCCCCGCGCACGGGTCGCAGGACTTTTTGCTTAAGGAAAGATATGCATCTGACAGGCTGATGGAATTAATATATGCTACGCCCTAGCAATGTGTAAAGCTATTTGTTGGTAATTATGCTTCCATTTGTAAGTTGGTCCGCCTTGGGGGCCCGATGAAATGGGGTCTCGCGTCGCGCCGCGTTGTATGAAATAATCGTCCTGCTACCCGCGTTCTTTCCGTCGCTTGGCACACATAGCTGCCAGAGATTGGTAAGCGGATGTCAGCGGGTCATGTCAGCAGGCGAAACAACAGGAGTGAGTGTGGTGTCCGAACAGAAAAAACCGATCCGTGTGATGCTTGCGGACGACCACCCGATCGTGATGACCGGGTTTGCCATGTCGCTCGAAGCGGCCGGCATGCAGGTGGTGGGGCAGGCCAAGACCCCGAGCGAAGCAGTGGCGCTGTATGCGGCGCAGCAACCCGATGTCGTGATTCTCGACATGCGCTTCGGGACCGAGCTGACCGGGCTCGATGCCGCCCAGAGCATCCTGAAGGACGATCCGCGCGCGCGCATCATCTTCCTGAGCCAGTTCGACCAGGACAGCCTGATCAAGGAAACCTACCGCATGGGCGCGCATGCCTTCGTCACCAAGGACTGCGATCCGTCCGACCTGGTGACCGCGGTACGCCATGCGCATGACGGCAAGCTGTATTTCCTGCCGCAGATCGCCTCGCGCCTGGCCAGCATGGCGGTGCGCGGCGACGTCACGCCACAGTCGCAGCTGGACGAGCGCGGGCTGGAAATCTTCAAGCTGATGGCCGAGGGGCTGACCAACGCCGAAATCGCCGAGAAGCTCGACCTGTCCACCAAGACCATCAGCAACATCAGCCAGTCGATCAAGGAAAAGCTGGGCGTGCACCGCCAGGCCAACATCACCCTGCTGGCCGTGAAGCATGGCCTGATCGAGCCCTGAACGAACGATGCATTTCCTCGCCTCCCTGTGCGCGGCCCTGGCTGCGCTCGCGCTGCTTGCCGGTCCCGCGCATGCGCAGGATGACGCGCGCAAGGACGAGGAGGGCGTGGGCTTTCGCTTCCAGATCCTGACCGGCGACGACAGCGAAGTCACGCGCCGCATCGCCGAAGACCTGTACAAGCGCCTGGTGCCCACCTTCGCCGGCTTCCGCACCGAACTGGCCCAGCACCGCCGCATGCTGTACGTGGCGATCGGCCCGGCCGCGCTGCGCGACGCGGTGGCGCGCCGCTGCGACTGCGTGGTGATCTCCGCGTTTACCTCGAGCCAGGTGTGGCGCGCGCTGACCGCCAGGACACCGGCCGCGCGTGCCGGCCTGCTCACCGCCGTGTATGCCGAGCCGGCGCCGGCCGACCAGCTGCGCCTGGCGGCCCTGCTGTACGGACGGCCGGCGCGGGTCGGCGCCATCCTCGGCACCGACACCGCCTTCCTGCGCCCGGCGCTGGGCAGCGAGGTCGAGGTTCAGCTGTTCGCTCCTGGCGACGACATCAACCATACGCTGAGCCGCATGACGCGCGCCGAGGTGCTGCTGGCCATGCCCGATGGCGACGTGTACAACCCCGAGAACGTGCGCAACATCCTGCTCTCGACCTACCGCCGCAAGCAGGGCGTGATCGGCTTCTCGGCCGACATGGTGAAGGTCGGGGCGCTGGCCACCACCTATTCGGAAATCGAGGACATCAACACCCAGGTGGCCGAGATCGCGGCCGCCTTCGTCGTCACCGGAGAGTTGCCGCCGCCGCAGTTCCCGCGCTACTTCCGCACCCTGGTCAACGAGGGCGTGGCGCGCTCGCTCGACGTGCGCGTGACCGACGCGGCGCGCCGCTTCTCGCACCTGCCGGCCCGCCTTGGCGCGCGGCCGGCGGCCAAGCCATGAAGCTGCGCGTATGGCCCGGCTGGCGTTTCTGGCGCGGCTGGAGCATCGGCCGGCGCATGACCTTCATCACCATGCTGCCGGTGACCTTCCTGTTCACCGCCTTCGTGTGGTATTCCTATTATTCGCACCGCGCCCAGGTGGCCGAGGAACTGGCCGAGCGCGGGCGCACGCTGGCGCGCGCGCTGGCCGAGACCAGCGAATACAACGTCATCTCGGGCAACCTGTCCGACCTGCGCCTGACCATCAACGGCCTGGTGCAGTCCGACAGCAGCATCTACCGCATCGAAGTGGTGGGTACGGACGGCATCCAGGCCGTGCGTGTCGATTCCGAATCGGCGATCGACGCCCAGTCGCACCATTACGAGGCGCCGATCAAGAAGCAGGTGGTGTGGATCAACCTGTTCACCGACAACGGCACGCCGCACGTGTCGGCGTCGAGCGATTTGCGTCCGCCCACCCTCACCACCGAGATCGTCGGCTGGGTGCGGGTAACGATGTCGCCCTCGAACATGATGGCCAAGCAGACCCGGCGCTTTCGCTTCGAGGTGGGCATGGCGGCGCTGGCGCTGGTGGTCAGCGGCGTGCTGGCCTGGGTGCTGGCGCGCTCGCTGACAGTGCCGCTGCGCGAGGCGATCGGCGCCCTGAGCCGCATCCGCAACGGCGACTTTCGCGTGCACCTGCCGGTCACGACCGGCGGCGAGGTGGGCGAGCTGCAGGCCTCGATCGGCGAGATGTCGCTGGCCCTGGACGAATCCAAGCGCGACCTGGAAAACAAGGTGGCCGAGCGCACCCGCGACCTGCTGGCCTCGCGCAACGAGGCGCTGCGCGCCGACGCCGACAAGCGCAAGCTGATCCAGAAAGTCAATTCCATCATCGAGGACGAGCGCAAGAGCATCGCGGTCGAGATCCACGACGAACTGAACGCATCGCTGATTGCCGCGCGCCTGGAGGCGCAGTCGATCGGCGCGCTGGCCGCCAAGGCGCCGCCCAGCACGGAAGTCGAGGAAATCGGACGCAAGTCGCAGGCCATCACCAAGCTCGCGCTCGACCTGTATGCCAACGGCCGCCGCCTGGTGCGGCGCCTGCGTCCGGAAGTGCTCGACATGCTCGGCCTGCACGGCGCGGTGGAAGAGATGGTGCGCCACTACGACGGCAGTTCCGGCTGCAGCTTCGATTTCCATGGCGAGGGCGATTTCTCCGGCCTGTCGAACGAGCTCGCGATTTCCGCCTACCGCATCGTGCAGGAAGCGCTGTCGAACGTCATGAAGCACGCCCAGGCGACGTCGGCCCAGGTGCGGCTGGTGCTGGACGAAGGCGCGCAGACCCTGCGCATCGTGGTCGCCGACGACGGCAACGGCTTCGATCCGGCCAGCGCCTCGGAAGGCATCGGCATCATCGGCATGCGCGAGCGCGTGTATGCGGTGCACGGCGTGATGGACGTGCGCTCCAGCCCTGGCGGCGGCACCGTGGTAGCGATCACGCTGCCCCTGCAGGCGCCGGCGGCGGTATCATCCATCCCTTCGATCTAACTACTTCCCATCCATGTCCACTGAACTGCTGACGCCCTACGAACAGGGTAACCTCAACCAGACCACCACCCACGCGCAATGCATCGCCTGGTACGACACCCTGGCGCACCTGTATCCGGGCGTGCTGCGCTTCGAGCAGGTGGGCGTGTCGGACGCGGGCGTGCCGATCCACGCGGGCGTGGTCAGCAGCGACGGCGTGTTCGCGCGCGCGGAAATCAAGGCTGCCGGCCGCCCGGTCTTCTTCAACAACAACGGCATCCACCCGGGCGAGCCGGAAGGCGTGGACGGCTGCATGGCGCTGGTGCGCGATTTCTGCACGCAGCCGGAACGCCTGGCGGCGCTGGGCAAGACCGTGTTCCTGTTCATCCCGCTGTACAACGTGGACGGCAGCCTGAACCGCGCCGACACCTCGCGCGTGAACCAGGACGGTCCCGAGCAGTTCGGTTTCCGCGCGATGAGCCGCCACCTCGACCTGAACCGCGATTTCGTGAAGTGCGACTCGCTCACCGCGCGGGTGTTCAACCGCCTGTTCACGGACTGGGACCCGGACGTGATGGTCGACACCCACACCTCCAACGGCGCCGACTACAGCTATACCATGACCCTGATCCACACCCAGCCGGACAAGCTGGGCGGGGAGCTGGGCGCATTCCTGCGCGAGACCATGCTGCCGGCCCTGTACGCCGGCATGGAGCAGCGCGGCTGGCCGACCTGCCCCTACGTGAACCCGGTCAAGGACAGCCCGGACCACGGCATCGCCGACTTCCTCGAGACGGCGCGCTTCTCGACCGGCTACGCGGCGCTGCACCACACCATCGGCTTCATGCCCGAGACGCACATGCTCAAGCCTTTCCGGGACCGCTACGAGTCGATGCGCGCGCTGGTCGACACGGCGCTGGCATTCACGGTGGCGAACGCGGACCGGATCCAGGCCCTGCGCCGCGCCGCCAAGGCGGCCAGCGGCACGCGCCGCGAGTGGCCGGTGCACTGGGCGATGGACGAGGCCAATCCGGACAGCTTCCGCTTCAAGGGCTACGAGGCCGGCTAC
This sequence comes from Massilia sp. MS-15, assembly GCF_020176695.1. Lineage (GTDB taxonomy): Bacteria > Pseudomonadota > Gammaproteobacteria > Burkholderiales > Burkholderiaceae_D > Telluria > Telluria hydrophila. The sequence goes on from NZ_JAIWIA010000005.1 coordinate 164,900, forward strand.
AAGCCCAGCGTGCTGGGGAACTATGCGCGCCTGTGGTACGACCGCAGCAAGCCCTGGGAGCGCGACATCGCCTGGTACAACCGCTTCCCGGCTGACATCCACGTGCCGGCGCCGCGCGCCTACGTGGTGCCGCAGCAGTGGGTTGAAGCGATCGAGCGCCTGCAGTGGAACGGCGTGCGCATGGAGCGGGTGGAGGCGGACCGGGTGGAAGAGGTGGACTATTACCACATCGTGTCGGTGACGTCGCGTCCGAACGCCTACGAGGGCCACATGTTCCACGACGACGTGGTGCTGGAACGGCGCCGCGCCCGGGTCGCGCTGCGCGCGGGCGACTTCATCGTGCCGCTGGACCAGGACAATGCGCGCTATGCGGTGGAGACGCTGGAGCCGCTGGCCCACGACAGCTTCTTCCGCTGGGGCTTCTTCAACAGCGTGCTGGAAAAGAAAGAGGCGTATTCGGACTACGTGTTCGAAGACCATGCGAGCGAACTGCTGGCCACCGAGCCGGTGCTGGCAGCGAAGTTCGAGGACTGGAAGGGCGCCAATCCGGCCTTGCTGGACAAGCAGGAAGCGGTGCTGGACTTCATTTTCGCGCACTGCGAGCGCTATCGCGAACCGGAATGGCGCCGCTATCCGGTGTTCATGCTGGGCTGAACATGCGGGGCGCCAGGCGCCCCGCATGTCACGGCAGGCGCTTCAAGGCTTGCGGCGGCGCAGGAGACCCAGTCCCAGCAGGCCTGTGGCGAGCAGCGCCATGCTGCCCGGTTCCGGCACCTCGGCGGGCGGAGGCGTGACCACCACTGGTTTCGCCTTGAAGTCGGCCGTGATGTACATGGTCGAGGTCCGGCTTTCAGGATTGAACCAGTAGGTGCCGTCGAAGCTGCCGGCGCCGGCGAGCTGGTATTTCAGGTCGGAGATCTCGAGCCCGTCCAGGGCGAAGGACAGGCCGCTCAGGTCGGCCAGCGTCAGGCCCATCAGCACGTCGCCGGCCGGGTTCGCGGTATTCAGGATCGAGAAGTTGAACACTTCCTTGTCGCTCACCGCATTCGGCTGGTTGAAGCGGATGTTGAGCGTGTAGTCGACGTTGAAGCGGTCAGGCGTGAGCCAGTCGACAGTGGCGCGGTTGGTCCAGACCAGTTCGGCGAGCACCACGTCGTTGGCCTGCGCGAGATCGACATTCCATTGGCGCTCCTGGGCAAGCAGCGTCGAACCGTTGGTGAACAGGCCGAAGCCCCACGCGAGTTTCGAATCCGGCTTGCCGCTGCGGTCGAACACGTAGCAGGTTCCCCAGCAATGTGAGACATTCGAAAACTTGCCATCGGAACTGCCCTGGATCGTGGTGGCCTGGGCAGTGCCTGCACCGAGCAGGAGCGGCAAGACGAGCGCAGCGTGCAGCAGCGTGGAGCGGAAGAAATTCATATTTCCCTCAAATAAATAAAATTATGAATATGCAAGAATAAGTATGCCATATTGCAAATTATTCATTAACAGGAAACTATCTTTTTTATTGCGTTGCTGTGTAAAAAACAACATTCCGTGCTGATTGCACGTAAAAAAGCCGGGAGTGCAATGCACCGCCCGGCTCCCGATCGCGTCTGCAGTCTTATTTCGATGCGGCGATCCAGCGATCTACCTTGTTTTCCAGCACTGCCAGCGGCAGCGTGCCTTCGCCCAGCACGATCTCGTGGAATTTTGGCAGGCTGAACTTGTCGCCCAGCGCATCCTGCGCGCGCTTGCGCAGTTCCATGATCTTGAGCGAGCCGATCTTGTAGCCCAGCGCCTGGCCCGGCCACACCATGTAGCGCTCGATCTGGGCGCGCGCTTCGTGTTCCGAATAACCCAGCGTGTCCTGGAAATAGCGGATGGCCTGGTCGCGGCTCCAGCCCTTGGCATGCAGGCCGGTGTCCACCACGAGGCGTGCGGCGCGCAGCATCTCGTCGTTCAGGTGGCCGAAGTAATCCTCGGGCTTGTCGAACAGGCCCATCTCCTTGCCCAGGGTTTCTGCGTACAGGGCCCAGCCTTCGGTAAAGGCGTTGTTGCCGCCGAACTTGCGGAAGTTCGGCAAGCCCAGTTCCTGCACCAGCGCGATGTGGAAGTGGTGGCCCGGCTGGCCTTCATGCAGGTAGAGCGTGACCATGCCGGTGCTGCCGTACTGCTTCGGGTCGTTCACCACCGACCAGAACACGCCCGGACGCGAGCCGTCTGCCGCGGGCGGGGTGTAGTGGTCCGAGGCGGAGGCCCGCGTCAACTCCGGTTCCAGGCGCAGGTCGAGCGGTGCCTTCGGCCGCAAGGTGAACAGGGCCGGCAGCTTGGCGCGCACTTTGGTGTCGAGTTCGCGGAACACGTCGATCACCTGCTGGTCCGAGGTGAAGGGCTTGTACTTCGGCTGTTCCGACACCCAGCGCGGCAGGCCGGCCGCCGGGCCGGTATAGCCCATCTTCGGACCGGTCACGGCGTATTCGCCCTGGATACGCGCCACTTCCTTCAGGCCGATCTGGTGGATCTGTTCCGGCGTGAGGCTGGTGGTGGTCATCGCCGCCACCCGCACCGCGTACCAGGCGGCGCCATTTGGCAGGGCATTCCAGCCGGCGCTGGTGCGCGTCTTCGGCAGGTAATCCTTTTCCAGGTAGGCCGCCAGGCGCTTCAGGGCCGGATTGAGCTTGTTGCCGATGGTCTCGCGGTAGGCCTGCTGCAAGCTGCGCTTTTCGGCGGCCGTGAAGCTGGCCGGCATGTTCTTGATCGGCGTGTAGAAGATGCTCTCGTCGGCCTTGCTTGCCACCAGCTGCTGGAACTGGGGCAGGGCGGATTGCATCGGCTCGCGCGGTTGCACCACGCCGCGCTTGACGCCTTCGCGCATGTTGGCGATCGCCTGGTCGATGTGCGGCACCAGCTGCGCCAGGCGGCTCAGGTAGGCGCGGTAGTCGCGCACGCTGCTCAGGGGCTGGGCACCCTGGCCGCCCGCGTAGTTCGCCAGGATCACCGGCATGCTGACCATCTGGTCGACCGGCAGCAGGTGTTCGGGGAAGGCGGCCAGGCGCAGCGCGCTGTCGAGCTCGAACTTGAGGATGTCGTAGCTGGTCTGGTCGCGGCTGTCGAGGCGCGCGCGCGGGATGGCGGCCAGGCGCCTTAGGTAGCCGCGATACAGGGCGAACTGCTGCTCGCGCAGCTTGGGCGAGATCGACAGGCCGAGCTTGTCGTTGAAGCGGCTGTCGCCGTTTTCGGTGGCCCATACCGGCTCGAAGCGCGCCAGTGCCTCGTAGTATTCGTCGGCCAGCGCATTGAGCTGGCGGCCTTCCCGGCTGGTCGCCGTGGATGCGGACTGCGGCGCGTCGGCCGGCGCGGCCTGGGCTGGCGCGCAGGCCAGCAGCGCGGCCGCGGCCAGCGTGAAGCATGCTTTCATCGTGTGGTCTCCGGAATCAGTAGCTGGCCAGCGGCGTGAGCGCGCCGTTCTTGAAGGTATAGACGGTGACGGTGGTTTTCTTCAGGTTGCCCTTCGGGTCGTAGCCATAGGTGCCGACCACGCCCTGGTAGCTGATCGCATGCATGGTCGCGCCGACCTTGGCCGGGTCCAGCGAATTCGCGGTCTTCATGGCCTGGGCGATGAACTTCGTCTGGTCGTAGAACGAGGGCGCGTACACGTCGGGGTCGCGCTTGAAACGCGCCTTGTAGGCATCGATGAAGGCCTGGCCGCCTGGCTGCTTGGCGACGATGGCGCCAGCCTGGGCGCAGCGCACGTTCTCGCCGACCGCGGCGCCGCCGAGCTTGGCCATCTCGGGGCTGCACAGGGTGTCGCCACCCAGCAGCGGCACGTTCAGGCCGAGCGCCTTCATCTGGCGCGCCATCGGCGCGGCCTGTGGCGCATAGCCGCCGAAGAACACCGCGTCCACGCGCTTGGCCTTGAGCGAGGTGAGGATGGCGGCGAAGTCGGTCGCCTTGTCGTTGGTGTATTCGTGGCCGGCGATCCTGATGCCGTTGGCCTGGGCCTGGCGCTTGAATTCCATCGCCACGCCCTGGCCGAAGGCGCCGCGGTCATCGATCACGCCGATGTTCTTGACCTTCAGCTCCCTGGCCGCATAGGCCGCCACCGAGCCGCCCACCTGGGTGTCGCTGGCGACGATGCGGAACACGGTCGGATAGCCGGCCTGCGTGATCTTGGGATTGGTGCCGACGGTCGACATCAGGATGCCGTTGTCGTTGTAGACGCGCGACGCGGGGATCGCCACGCCCGAGTTGTAGGGACCGAGCACGAACTTCACCTTGGCGTCGGCGAACTTCTGGGCCACGGTCACGCCCTGTTTCGGGTCGCCCGCGTCGTCCTCGGACTGCAGCTCGAAGCGGATGGTGTTGCCGCCGACCTGGAGCTTCTGCGCGTTCAGTTCTTCGACGGCGAGGCGCACGCCGTTCTCGTTGTCCTTGCCGGCGAAGGCATTCGCGCCCGACAGCGGGCCGCTGACGCCGATCTTGACGACCTGTTCGGCGGCGCTGGCGCCGGCGGCATGCAGCGCGAGCAACGCGGCCAGCGCGGCCTGTGCAAGCGGCGCCTTGTGCAGTATGGATGGCATTCCCTTTGGTCTCCGTGTTATGCGAACGGATGCCATCATCGCATGAAACCCGGCCGTGGTTAAGCCGCCCGCATTCGCTTCTTCAAGCGGGCACGCCGTGCGAAATCAGCTCCAGCGGCAGCGCGGTGGTGCACTTGATCTGCTCCATCGAGAAGGCTGACGAGACCCCGGTCAGGCGCGCCGCCTTGATCAGCTTCTTGTAGAAGCGGTCGTAGCCCGCGATGTCGGTGGTGACCACCTTCAGCAGGTAGTCGACGTCGCCGCTCATGCGGTGGAACTCGAGCACCTCCGGCAGCGCCACCACGGCGGCGGCGAAACGCGCCAGCCATTTTTCGTCGTGTTCGCTGGTGCGCACGCTGACGAATACCGTGACCGGCAGCCCGACCTTGTCGCGGTTGACGATGCTGACCCGGCTTTCGATATACCCCTCTTCCTCGAGGCGCTTGACGCGTTTCCAGCATGGGGTACTGGACAGGCCGACCTTTTCGCTGAGGCCGGAAATGGAGAGGGTGGCATCCGCCTGCAATGCGGCAAGGATGGCACAATCAAACTTGTCGAGTGAGTTCATTTTCCCTATATCGATATATCGAGAATGTATATGCCAATCCGACACAATAAAGCGCATAAATGAGGATATCTTTGTCGGCGCGACTCCGTAACATATTCACGAACAATAACACGATCCGCAGCAACAAATTACCTTTTTGTAATTCCCATGAGCACTGAACTCTACCTCGACGCCAACGCCACCTCGCCTGTCCTGCCCGCCGCCGCCGCGGCCGCCATGGCGGCCATGCAGGACTGCTTCGGCAATCCGAGCAGCAGCCACGCCTGCGGCCTGCGCGCCCGCGCGCTGCTGGACGGGGCGCGGGCGCGGGCGCGCCGCGTGCTGGGTGCGGCCAGTGGACGGGTATTGTTCACCAGCGGCGCCACCGAGGGCATCCAGACCGCGGTGCTGTCGGCCCTGTGCGCGGTGCGCGAACGGCGCCAGCGCGGCGAAGCCTGCGGCGACCTGCTGGTATACGGCGCCACCGAGCACAAGGCGGTGCCGGAAAGCCTGGCGCACTGGAACCGCCTGCTCGGCACCGGCCTCGAACTGCGCGTGCTGCCGGTCGGCGCCGATGGCCGCCACCGCCTGGACCTGCTGCGCGAACTGGCGCCGCGCGCCGCCCTGGTCTGCACCATGGCCGCCAACAACGAGACCGGCGTGGTGTCCGACCTGGACGGTATCGCGCGCGTGCTGGCCGAGGCGCATAGCCCGGCCCTGTGGATGGTCGACTGCGTGCAGGCCCTGGGCAAGCTGGCGCTGGCGCTGGACGCGACCCGCATCGACTATGCGCCGTTCTCCGGCCACAAGCTGTATGCGCCGAAGGGCATCGGCATGCTGTACGTGCGCGAAGGCGCGCCCTACACACCGCTGCTGTGCGGTGGCGGCCAGGAAGCGGGGCAGCGCTCCGGCACCGAGAACATGGCCGGCATCGCCGCACTCGACGCGGTATTGCAGGCGCTGGAAGAAGGCGGCACCTTCCGCACGCCGGCCCAGCTGCAGGCCGCCCGCGACCGGCTCGCCGCCAGCCTGCAGGCCGCGTTTCCCGCGCTGGTATTCAATGCGCCGCTGGCGCAGGCGCTGCCGACCACGCTGAATTTTTCGGTGCCTGGCCTGGGCAGCAAGGAACTGCTCGACCTGTTCGATGCCGCCGGCGTGCGCGTCAGCGCCGGCTCGGCCTGTTCGGCGGCCAAGGCGGCGCCGAGCTATGTACTGGATGCGATGGGCGTGCCGCCCGAACGCAGCGCTTCCGCGGTGCGCCTGTCGTTCGGGCCGCTGGCCGACGATGCCTTCATCGATGCCGCCTGCGAGCGCATCGTGCACTGCGGCCGCGCGCTGGCGCAAACGGCAGGCCAGGCCGCGGCGCACCTGCAACAGTTTGAATCCTGCGGCGCCAGCGGCTGGCTGCTGTTCGACGAGGCGGGCCGCGACTGCATCGCGATCGACCCGCCGGCCGCGCTGGCGGCGCGCATCGCCTCCGACCTGCGCGCCCGCGGCTGCCGCCTGCTGGCCTGCTTCGACACCAGCCACGGCGCCGGTGGCGCCGATACGCTGGGCGAACTGCTCGGCCTCGCACCCGGCTGGCCAGCGGGAACGCCGCCGCTGCAGCCGGTACGCCTGGCCAGCGGCGCGATCGTGGACGCGCTCGCGCTGGGCGCGGACATCCTGGCCAGGGATGGCGACGCCTACCTGCTGGGCCGTGCCCGCAACGGCATGCTGGCCAGCGAGGACGTGCGTTTCGTGTTCGGCGCCTTGCCGGCCGATGCCGGCTACCCGGGCGCCCTGTGCTGCCACCGCATCGGCGAGCCGGCCGTGTCGCGGCCCGGCGCCGCGTCCTGGCCCGACGGCGACATCGACCTCGATGCCGGCGCGGCCGCGGCCTACCTCGCGGCCCATCCGGACGCGCTGCTGGTCGACGTGCGCGAACTGCCCGAACACGCGGCGGGGGCGGCGCGCCTGCATGGGCACGACGCCCGGCACGTGCCGCTGTCACAGCTGGCCGGGCATGCCGCCGGCTGGCTGCGCGCGGAGGCGCGTCCCCTGGTGTTCGTGTGCCGCAGCGGCAACCGCAGCGCGCGCGCCGCGCGCCTGCTGCGCCGCCTCGGCCATGGCCAGGCCTGGCACGTGGCCGGCGGGCTGGCGCTGGCCGGCTGAGGTGGCACGCAGCCCCTGAACGGAGGCTGCGCTACTGTACGCCAGCGCACAGTCCACGCCGCCGGCTTCTCCTAGCATGGCGAAGGCCGTGCGCGCCCTGCGTTTCCCTTCCCCTCGACCCGCCCCCCGGCGCCTGCCGCGCCAGCAGTCGACAGCGCGCGCCTTTGTATCGGTGCTCCTGCGAGCTGTCTGCGAGGTTTGGTTTTGACGCGAGAGAAGAATCCGAAGGCCGACGATGTCCCCGCCGCCGGCCTGGCTGCCGGCATTCCCGGCCTGCGTGCGGCGCTCGAGCGCGCCTGTGACGCGCTCGAGCGTGCGCGCCGGGACGGCGCCGTGCTGCCGCCCGCCGCCGGCGCCATCCTGGACGGCACGGCGCTGATCGACGCCCAGCTGCGCCAGGCGCGCGGCCAGCTGCTGCACGACCATGGCCGCTTGCCGCTGGCGGAAGCCGGCGGGGCGCGCATCCTCGCGCTGGCCCGCAGCCTGGCCGCCCGGGAGGACGGCCGCATTGAACGTCCAGGCCTCGCGCACTTCCTGGCCGCGCCACCCACCGGCGCCGCCCTGTGCCTGGCCGAACTACGCCTGTTCCCCGCCGCGCTGCGCCTTGCCCTGTTTGATACGCTGCGCGAGGTCGCCGAGCGCGCATCCGCCAGCTGCGCAGAGCGGCGCCTGGCCGCCGGCTGGGCCGACCGCATGCTCGACACCGCGGCCTGCCGCTCGGGCGACCTCGTGCTGCTGGTGGCCGACATGGCGCGCCAGGTCACGCCGCTGGGCAGCAGCTTCGTGGCCGAACTGGCGCGCCGCCTGCAGGGGCAGGGCGGGGCGGTGGCGCAGGCGCTGGCCTGGATCGACGCGCGCCTGCTCGACGAGGGTTCCAGCATCGGCCAGCAGGTGCAGCGCGAGCGCGACACGCTGGCGGCCGACGGCGCGCTGGCGGAGAACCTGCTGGCCAGCCTGCGCCTGCTCGGCGTCCTCGACTGGCGCGCACTGGCGGAACAGGCCGGCGCCGTCGACGCGCTGCTGCGCGCCGATCCGGACGGCAGCTATCCGCGCATGGATGGCCCCACGCGCGACCGCTACCGCCTGGCCGTCGAGACACTGGCGCGCAGCAGCGGCCGCAGCGAAGAGACCGTGGCGCAGGAGGCGCTGGCGCTGGCCGGCGTGCACCGCGTCCCCGGCGAGGGGGGACTCGACACGCGCCGCCGCCATATCGGCTACTACCTCGCCGGGCCCGGCCTGGCGTCGCTGGAGGCGCGGCTGCAACCGGCACCCGGCCCGGTGGCGCGCCTGCGGCGTGCCTTGCGTGCGCAGCCGGGGACGGTGCCGCTGGCGCTCGAGGCCGGCGCCACGGCGCTACTGACCCTGCTGTTCGCGGCCAGCGTGGTCCTGTGCGCGCGCCGCGAAGGAGCGGGCCTGCTGCTGCAGGTGGCGGTCGCCCTGCTGGCGCTGCCTGGGACGAGCGGTCTGGCGCGCGCCCTGGCCGACATGATGGCGGCCTGGCTGGCGCCGCCACTGCCCATGCCACGCATGGATTTCAGCGCCGGCATCCCGGCCGATGCCCAGACCCTGGTGGCGGTGTCCGCGCGCCTGGCGAACGCCGGCCAGGTCGACGCCCTGTGCCGCGACCTCGAGGTGCGCTATCTCGCCAACCGCGATCCCGGGCTGCGTTTCTGCCTGCTGGCAGACCTGCACGACGCCCCGTCCGAAACCATGCCGGAAGATGCCGCCCTGGTCGCGCATGCGGTGGCCGCCATCGATGCCCTCAACCAGCGTTATGCGCGCAAGCACGACTTCACGACCATCGACGAGGATGGCCATCCCGCCACCGAATTGCGCCGGGTGGAGCCCTTCCTGTTGCTGCAGCGTCCACGCGCGTGGAGCGAGGGCGAGCAGGCCTGGATCGGGCGTGGCCGGCGGCGCGGCCAGCTGGCCGACCTGAACGCCTTCCTGGCCGGCGCCGCGCGCGAAGGATTCGCGACCGCCGCCGGCAGCACCGCCGGGCTGGCCGAGATGCGCTACGTGATCGCGCTCGATGCCGCCACCGATCTGCCGCGCGACACTGCGCGGCGCCTGGCGGGCGCCATGGCGCATCCGCTCAACCAGCCGGTACTGGACGCAAGCGGCCGCCAGGTGGCCGAAGGGCATGCCTTGCTGCGTCCGGACACCGGCATCGCGCTGCCTGGCCAGCAGGCGAGCCGCTATCAACGCCTGTGGAGCGAGGCACGCGGCAGCTGGGCCGCGCGCCTGCCGGGCGCCGACGGCGAGGAGCGCGCCATGCTGGGCTGGGCCGCGATCTACGATGTCGACGCCGCTGACCAGGTGGCGCGCGCGCAGTTGACGCACGAGGCGCTGCCGGCGCCCGGGCTGGTCGACGAAGGCTGCCTGCACGCGGCGCGCGACTGCGGCGTGCGGCTGGAAGAAGCGGCGCCCGCCAGCCATGGCGAGCACGCGGTGCGCCGGCACCGAGCGGTGCGCGCGGCCTGGCAGGTGGCGGGCTGGGTACGGCGCCGGCTGCCCGCCGCCGACGCCGCGCGCGCGCCCAATCCGATGACGGCCGCGGCGCGCTGGCAGCTGTTCGACAGCCTGCGCGACAGCCTGGCGGCGCCGGCCCTGGTGGCGCTGCTGGTGCTGTGCTGGAGCACGCTGGCGGCGCCCGCGTTCTGGACCGCCGTGCTGCTGGCGCTGCTGTTCCTGCCGGCCCTGCTGGGCAGCCTGCTGGCGCTGGCCGACCGTCCGCACGACGCGCCCTGGCGCCAGCATCTCGACAGCTGGGTGCGCGGCGCGCGCGTGGCCCTGGTGCGGGCCGCCCTGGCCACCGCCTTCCTGCCCCATGCGGCCTGGTGCCAGCTCGACGCCCTGGTGCGCGCGCTGTGGCGCCGCTACGTGTCGCGCCGCGGCCAGCTCGAGTGGCGCCTGCCGGCGCTGGCGCGTCCGGCCGCCGTGGTGCGCAACAACTGGCTGGCGATGTGGTTCGCGCCGGTGCTGGCGGTGGCCATCGCGCTGCTGCTCACCTTTGCCAATCCGTATTCGCTGTTCAGCGCCGCGCCGGTGCTGCTGGTCTGGTTCCTGTCGCCGCTGCTGGCCTGGTGGACCGGGCTGCCGCTGCGCTCGTGGCCGCCGCGGCTGCCGCGCCTGCCGCCCTCGCGCCGGGCCGCGCTGGAGCGCCTGGCGCGGCGCAACTGGCGCTTCTTCGAAGACCACGCGGGCCCGGCCAACAACTGGCTGCCGCCGGAAGGCGTGCAGGAGCACCCGCACGCACTGGCCGACGCGCGCAGCACGCCGGCCGGCATCGCCATCTACCTGCTGTCGGCGCTGGCCGCGCGCGACTTTGGATTCTTGCCCCCGGGCGCACTGCTGCGCCGCCTGGACGCATCGCTGGCATCGCTGGCGCTGCTGGAGCGCTGGAACGGCCACTTCCTGGCAGCCTACGACAATGCCACGCTGGCGCCGCTCGAGCCGGCCCGCGTCCTGACCCGCGACAGCGGCTGGATGGCGCTCGGCATGCGCCTGCTGGCGGGCGGCCTGGACGAATTGCCCGATTGCCCGATCGCCGGCGCGCGGGACCTGGACGGCCTGCGCGCCGCGCTGCAGGTGGTGGACGAGCTGGCGCAAGGCCAGGCGCCGCAGGTCGGCACCCTGGTGGCGGCAGCCTGGGCGGCGCTCGACCCGCAGCGCTGCCGCGCGGCCGATACCTTGCCCGGCCTGTGGGAATGCCTGCAGCAGGCCAGCGCCGCCGCCGGTGCGCTGGAAGACGGTCTGCTGCAGGACGCCGGCCCGGCGCTGCGCGACTGGAGCGCCTGCCTGGCGGCGCAAGCCCGCACGCTGTGCGACGAGCTGCTGGCGCTGGCGCCCTGGATGCGCGCTTCCCAGGAATACGTGCTGGACGCCAGCCTGACGCGCATACCGACCCTGCGCGAACTGGCCCGGCTCGACACCGCACCCGGTGCGCAGCATGGACTGGCGCGCCTGGTGCGCGACGGCCGCCAGCACGCGGGCAGGCTGCTGGCCGAGTGCGAACGGCTGGCGGTGCAGGCGCGCGGCCTGGGCGCCATGGATTTCGGCGCGCTGCTCGACCCGGCCAGCGGCCGGCTTGCCACGGGCTGCGACGTGCGCGAGGAAAGCCTGGCGCGCACGAGCTGCGACCTGCTGGCATCGGAAGAGCGCCTGGCCAGCTACCTGGCGGTGGCCCAGGACCAGCTGGCGCAGCAGCACTGGTGGGCGCTCGGGCGGCCGATGCGCGTGGTGGGCGCCGAGCAGCTGCTGCTGTCGCACGAGGGCGCGCTGTCGGACTACCTGGCGCCCCAGGTCCTGCTGCCGTCCTGGCGCGACACCCTGCTCGACCAGGCCGGCCGCGCCGCGGTGCGCGTCCAGGTGGCGCACGGCGCGCGCCTGGCCATGCCCTGGGGCTTTGCCGAATCGGCCTGCCATGCGGTCGATGCCCAGCTGCGCTACCAGGATGGCCGCTTCGGCGTGCCGGCCGCCGCCCTGGCGCGCGGCGCCAGCCAGGACCTGGCCGCCGCGCCCTACGCGGTCCTGCTGGCGCTGCCGGTGGCGCCGGGTCCGGCGCTGGCCAACCTGGAGCGCATGGCGCAGGAGGGCTTGTGCGGCAACTACGGCCTGTTCGATGCGATCGACTACGGGCCGGCGCGCCTGCCGCATGGCGAGCGGCGCCACGTGGTGCGCGTGGTCGCGGCGCGCCACCAGGGCCTGGGCCTGCTGGCCCTGCTGCAGGTGCTGCGCGGTGCGCCGATGCAGCGCCGCTTCCTGCGCGATGCCGAACTGCGCGCCGCGCTGCCACTGCTGCAGGAAGCGCCGCCGGCGAGCGGCGCCACCGCCATCCCCTTGGGCACGGGTGCGGCGCTCCATGCCGGCCCTGCGCACGGGCGCCGCATCGACCGCGCCGCGCAGGACGCCGCCCTGGCCGAGGTGCAGCTGCTGTCCAACGGCAGTTATCACCTGGTGCTGGACAGCGATGGCGCCGGCCGTAGCCTGTGGCAGGGGACGGCCCTGACGCGCTGGGAGCCGGATCCGCTCGGCGCGCGCGGCGGCCTGGCCTGCGTGCTGCGCGATACCGGCTCGGGCGAGCTGTGGTCGGCCACCTTGGCCCCGCTGTACGGTGAGCCGGAGCGCTACGAAGCCGTGTTCGCCGAAGGCCGCGCGAGCTTCCTGCGCGAAGAGCGCGGCCTGGAGATCGCCAGCGACGCGGTGGTGGCGCCGGAAGACGATGCCGAGTTGCGGCGCATCCGCATCCGCAACACGGGCGCCGCGCCGCGCACGCTCGAGGCTACCTGCCACGTGGTGCTGGCCGCGGCCACGCCGCACGCGCGGGTGCGGGTGGATGGGACGTCGGAAGCGCTCCTGTGTTCCTTCGGGCCGGGCGCGCCGGTGCTGTGCTGCGCCATGCGGGTGCGCGGCGCGGCCGGCGCGCCGGCCTACAGCAGCAGCTGCGCCGATCCGGCCGGCGCGCTGCCACCGCTGGAGGAAGCGCCGGCGCTGGCGGCGCTGGCGATCCGGCGCAGCCTGGTGCTGGCGCCGGGACAGGAGATCACGCTCGACCTGGTGCTGGGCGCCGCCGCCACGCCCGCCGCCGCGCGCGCGCTGGCGGCGGGCGTGGCCGGCCCGCAGGCGGTGGAAGCGGCGATCGAGGCCGCCTGGAACCATGGCCAGGCGGCGCTGCAGGCGGCTGGCCTGGACCAGGCCCGGGCCCAGCGCTTCAACCTCCTGGCGGGCTGCCTGCTGGCGCCGCGCCCGGGCCTGCGCGCCGATGCCGGCATACTGGAGCGCAACGTGGGCGGCCGCGCTGCCCTGCGCGCCCTCGGACTGGACCCGGGACGCCCGCTGCTGGTACTGCAGCCCGGCCTTGACGGCGGCTTGGCACCCGAGATCCTGCAGGCGCATGCCTATTGGCGCGCACGCGGCTTCGAGGCTGAACTGGTGCTGCTGTGCGAGCACCGTGCCATCCGCGACACGATGCTGGCGCTGGCGCCGGAAGCGCTCGATGGCGCGCCGGGCCCGCACCTGTTCCTGCTGGACGAACTGGCGCAGGAAGACCGCATCCTGCTGCTGGCCGCGGCTGGCGTGCTGTTGCTGGAGGAACGCGGCAGCCTGGCCGACCAGCTGCGCCGCGCAGCCCCGGTGCTGCCCGTCCTGCCACCGCCCTTTGTGCCCCGGACCGACGCTCCTGCATGGATGGCCCCGCCCGCGCCGGTGCAGGAAGAGACGCTGCGCGGCGACGACGGCGCGGCCGGGTTCTCGCAGGACGGCCGCGAAGCCGTGGTGCGCAGTGGCGCGGCCCTGCCGGCGCCCTGGGAACACCCGCTGGCCAATCCCGGATTCGGCGCGCTGCTGCCGGCCACCGGCCCCGGACGCAGCTGGTACGGGCAGCGCGCGCAGGCCGTGAGCGCGCCGCAGGGCGAAGCCTACTACCTGCGCGACGAGGACAGCGGGGCAGTGTGGTCGCCCACGCCGTGGCCGCTGCCGTCCGGCGCGCCCTACCGCACGCGCCACGGCTTCGGCTACACCCTGTTCGAGCACGAGGCGCACGGCATCGCGTCCGAATTGCGCTGCTTCGTGGCGCATGAAGCGCCGCTCAAGTACGCGGTGCTGCGCCTGCATAACCGCTCGGATGCGCCGCGCCGCCTGTCGGTCACCGGCTATGTGCAATGGTGGCTGGACGGGCTCGAGGACGGACAATTGCCGCCCGGACCGCAGGTGGTCAGCAGCATCGATGTCGCCAGCGGCGCGCTGCTGGCCCGCCACGCCTTCGGTACCGGCTTCGGCGACAGGGTCGCCTTCTTCCATGTGGATGCACCGCAGCCTGCCTACACCGCCGACCGGCGCGAGTTCGTCGGCCGCCACCGCAGCCTGGCACGGCCGGCGGCGCTCGCGCGCAAGGGGCTGGCGGGCACGCTCGGCGCGGGGCGCGACCCGTGCGCGGCGCTGCAGGCCCAGGTCGCGCTGGAGCCGGGAGCCAGCACCGAGCTGGTGTTCCTGCTCGGCGTGGCGGGCCCGGACAGCCTGGCGGCCAGCCGCGCCGTGCAGCAGCATGGCGGCGCGAAAGGAGCGGCGCTGGCGCTGCGCCAGGTGCACGCCTACTGGGACACGCTGCTGGGCGGCCTGCGCCTGGCCACCCCCGACCCGGCCTTCGACCTGTGCGCCAACGGCTGGTGGCGCTACGCCGCGGTGGCAGGGACCCTGGGCGGCACGCCGGCCGCCCAGCTGCAGGGCGCGCTGGCAGCGCTGCCCGGCAGCCCGGACACGCTGCGCGCCACGCTGCTGCGCGCCGCGCGCGCGGACCTTGGCGCGGCCGGCGCGCCGGCAGAAGACTTCCTATGGCTGCCCTGGGCCCTGCAGCGCTACCTGGGCGCGACCGGCGACTATGAGGTGCTGCGCGAGCCGGCCGGTGGGGAGCCGACCAGTGGCACGCGGCTGGCGCGCGACGACCTGTACCAGGTCTGCATGCATGGCCTGCGCGGGTGCCTGCGCTTCGGCGCGCGCGGCCTGCCGCTGCGGGGAGCCGTCATGCACGAGGACGTAGCGGAGCTTGACTCGCGGCCGGAAGACCTGCGCCTGGCCTTCCTGCTGGCCACGGCGCTGCAGCGCTTCGCCGAGGTGGCCGACCGGCGCGCCGATTTCGGCTTCGCCACCACCTGCCGCGGCGCGGCCCTGGCGCTGGCGGCGCAGGCCGAGGAACATGGCTGGGAAGGTGCCGCCTATGCGCTGGACGGCGCCGCGCCGGAGGGCGCCACCCAGGCCTGGGCCGCCATCGCCGGCGCCGACCCTGGCCGTGTGGATGCGGCCCTGGACGCCACCGCCGGGGCCGGTGCAGCGCAGGCGCCGCATGCGCCCTGGCTCGGCCTGGCGCTGGCGGGCAGGGGCGTGGGCACCCGCGCCTGGCAGCTGGCACGCGTGCGCTGCGCGGCCACGCCTTGCCTCATGATGGAGCGTGAAAACGCCATCGCCGCGGCCTGGGCCTGCGTGCTGCTGGACGAAGGCCTGTTGGGCCTGCGCCCCGGCGTGGGCCGGCTGGCGCTGGCGCCGCTGCTGCCCGAGGATTGGGACGCGCTGCGTTTCCGCTATCGCCATGGCCGCAGCGATTATCATGTCGTGGTGCGGCGCGCCACGGTGGGTGAAGTGCTGGTGCTCGATGGCGTGCCGCAGCCGGAACTGGGCATCGAACTGGCCGACGACGGCCGCGAGCACCAGGTGGAACTGACTGTGGAACGGCGGCCGGGCGATGCGCGTGCCGCTCACGGAAACAACGAGCAAGGAACAAGGACATGAGTACGAAATCGATCGCGGCCGCCTGCGCTGCCCTGCTGTGCTGCAGCGCCCCTGCCGGAGCGGTGGACTGGAGCGACAACGCCATCAGCTACCGCTACGGCACCCGCTTCGCCGAACCTTTCAATGCGGAGCACATCAACAAGCACATCGTCGCCTTTACCCACGCCAGTGGCTACAAGTACGGCAGCAACTACCTGAACCTGGACCTGCTCAAGTCCGACAGCCGCGACCCGCGCTCGCTGGGGAGCGGCAGCGGTGCGCGCGAAGCCTACCTGCTGTACCGCCATACGCTCGACATCGGCGCGCTGCGCGGTTCCGAGATCCGCTTCGGCAAGGTCAAGGGGCTGGGCCTGACGGCCGGCTTCGACCTCAATCACAAGGACGACGTCGGCTACAACTCGCGCAAGCGCATGCTGGTGCTGGGGCCGACCCTGATGTGGGACGTGCCGGGTTTTCTCAACACCAGCATCCTGTGGCTGCGTGAATCGAATGCGCCGAGCGGCGCCTTCCCGCCGATCTCGAACGTGCGCGGACGCTATACCTACGACACCCACCCGATGTTCGGCGCCAGCTGGGGCATTCCGGTGAGCGAGGGCTGGTCCTTCGAGGGTTACCTGAACTTCATCGCCGCGAAAGGACTGGACGAAACCGGCAACCCGACCGGGGCCGAGACCAACCTCGACATGGCGCTGATGGTCGACATCGGCCCGCGCTTCGGCCAGGCGCCGAAGAAGATCCGGGTCGGGATTGGCTACCAGTTCTGGAACAACAAGTTCGGCAACACGCGCCGGACCACCGGCGGGGCGGGGCAGCGCGCCAGCACGCCGATGCTGCGCGCGGATTTCCACTTCTAGTTCAGGCGCCCGCCAGTCCGCCCGCGCCGAGCAGGGTCGCGATGCCTGCTGCGGCAAACACGAGGGCCGCGATGCCGTGCGCGATGGCCAGTGCGGCGCGCCCGGCGATACGCCCGCCGGCATACACGAGGGGGACGTTGGCCAGCATCATGCCGAGCGTGGTGCCGGCCACCACCGCCGCCATCGGCTCGTAGCGCGCCGCCAGCGCGACGGTCGCGACCTGGGTCTTGTCGCCCATCTCGGCGATGAAGAAGGCGAGCGCGGTGGCCAGGAACACGCCATGGCGCCCCAGCGGCGGCTCCTCGCGTTCGCCGGCATGGGGAAGATTCTGGAGCACGGTCCAGATGGCGATGCCGAGGAAGGACAGGCCCAGCAGCCAGCGCACCGCCACGGGACCGAGCAGCTCGCCCACCAGGACGCCGGCGGCGGCGGAAAACGCGTGGTTGAGCAGCGTCGCCACCAGGATGCCGAGCACGATCGGCAGCGGGCGGCGCAGGCGGGTGGCGAGCAGGAGGGCCAGCAGCTGGGTCTTGTCGCCGATCTCGGCAAGTCCCACGATGCCGGTCGAGACGAGGAATGCATCCATGAAGCGCAGGCTGGCCGATACGAAGCTCAGGTAAGGGGCCCGATCTTAGCAGAGGTGGCGCGCGCGGCAGCGCGCGCCTGTCCGGCGGTGCGCCGCATCCACTTCTCCGCCACGATCGAAAGTGCTATCCTGCCTGCGCCCACAGTCCAGCCGGGCTGATCGACGGGCTCGAACCTTCCACGAGAGACCATGAAGACAAGCACCCTGCTGCGCGCCACGGCCTGCGCCTTTATCTGCCAGTGGAGCGCCTACGCGTTCGCACTCGATCCCCTCAGCTACGCCAGATACGACCAGGTCAAGACCACGGCCCTGCACCTGGACCTGAAGGCCGACTTCACGCGCAAGACCCTGGCCGGCTACGCCGACCTGACCCTGAACTGGATCGACAAGAAGGCCACCACGCTCGATCTCGACACCCGCGAGCTGCGCATCGCGAAGATCGAGGCGCAGGATGCGAAAGGCGCCTGGCAGCCGGTGGAGTACACCCTCGGCAAGCTCGATGCCGAAAAGGGCCAGGCGCTGCGCATCGCGCTGCCGGGCCAGCCGGCCAGGGTGCGCATCCACTACCAGACCGCGCCGACCGCCCCGGCCCTGCAGTGGCTCACGCCGAAGCAGACCATGTCGGGCAAGTATCCCTTCATGTTCAGCCAGTCGCAGCCGATCGCCGCGCGTTCCTTCATGCCGGTGCAGGATACGCCGGCGGTGCGCTTCACCTACACCGCGCGCATCCAGGCCCCTAGCGGCATGCGCGTCGTGATGAGCGCCGACAACGATCCCAAGGCCACGGGCAAGGGTGGCTGGACCTTCAAGATGCCGCAGCCAGTGCCGTCCTACCTGGTGGCGATCGGCATCGGCGAGCTGGAAGCGCGCACCCTGGGCGGACGCACCGGCGTGTATGCCGAGCCGCAGCGCATCAAGGCCGCCGCATACGAACTGGCCGACACCGAGAAGATGGTGGCCGCGGCCGAGTCGCTGTACGGCCCGTATCGCTGGGGCCGCTACGACATGCTGGTGCTGCCGCCATCGTTCCCGATCGGCGGCATGGAGAATCCGCGCCTGACCTTCCTGACCCCGACCATGATCGCGGGCGACCGCAGCCTGGTCGACCTGGTCTCGCACGAGCTGGCGCACAGCTGGTCGGGCAACCTGGTGACCAACGCCTCCTGGAAGCACTGGTGGCTCAACGAAGGTTTTACCACCTACGTCACCACCCGCATCCTCGAGAAGCTGTATGGCGAGGAAGTCGCCAACATGAACCTGCAGCTGGAGCAGGAAGAGGCGCTTGATTCGCTCAAGGATATCCCGAAGGCCAAGCAGGCCCTGGTCACGCGCGACCCGGACACCAGCTCGCAGCACTATACCGATGAAGGCCTGGCCTATCCGAAGGGCGCCTGGTTCCTGCGCACCCTCGAGCAGCGCGCCGGCCGCGCCGCCTTCGACCCCTTCCTGCGCGCCTGGTTCGACGAACACGCCTTCCAGAGCGTCACCACCGAGCAGTTCGTCGCCTTCCTGCGCGCCCGCCTGCTGGCGAAGAATCCGAAGATCATGAGCGACGCCGAACTCGACGAATGGCTGTATGGCCCGGGCATTCCGTCCAGCGCCAAGCGGGTCGTCTCGACCCGCCTGGCCAAGCTGAACGACACCACCACTCGCTGGCTCAAGGGCGAGATCACGACCGCCCAGCTGCCGGCCAGGCAGTGGAATGCCGCCGAGTGGATGAAGTTCCTGAACGACATCGACAACAAGGCCGATGCCGCCAAACTGGAGGAACTGGACAAGGCCTTCGGCCTGGCGAAAACCGGCAACAATGAAGTGGCGTTCCGCTTCTACCGCGCGGCGGTGCACGCCGGCTACCGCGCGATCCGCCCGAACCTGGAAGCGTTCCTGATGAGTGTCGGCCGCCAGAAATTCGTGGTGCCGCTGTACGGCGCGCTGCGCGCCAACGGCCAGGACCGCGCCTGGGCCGAACGCGTGTACAAGGCCGCGCGCGAGCGCTACCACCCGGAGACGCAGGGCAGCGTCGACAAGCAGATGAACAAACAGTAAGAGGATGAACCCCGTGCTTTCCATGAACCGAATCGCAGCCGCGGTCCTGATCGCGATGTCTACTAGCGGCGCTGCCCTGGCGCAGACCGCCGCCGTGCCGGCGACCGCCGTCCAGTCCCCGGCCTACAACCTGAAGCTTGATGTCGAACGCGTCATGAAGGAATTCGACGTGCCGGGCATCGCCATCGCCGTGGTCAAGGACGGCAAGGTCCTGGCCGCCCAGGGCTTCGGCGTGCGCAAGCGCGGCGAGCCGGCGCCGGTCGATGGCAAGACCATCTTCGAGATCGCCTCGAACTCCAAGGCGTTTACAGCCGCGGCGCTGGGCATGCTGGTCGACCAGGGCAAGCTGGCCTGGGACGACCCGGTGATCAAGCACCTGCCGGACTTCCGCATGTACGACGCCTACGTCACCGCCGAGATGACCGTGCGCGATTTGCTAACCCACCGCAGTGGCCTGGGACTGGGCGCGGGCGACCTGATGTGGTGGCCGACCACCACCTTCAGCACCGACGAGATCATCCACAACCTCCGCTACATCAAGCCGGCGACGAGCTTTCGCAACAGCTATGCCTACGATAACCTGCTGTACATCGTGGCCGGCAAGATCATCGCCGCCAAGTCGGGCAAGAGCTGGGGCGAGACCATGCACGAGTGGATCCTGAAGCCAGCCGGCATGACGGGCACCACCACCAGCCTCGAGGAAAACGCCAGGTTCGCCAACGTCTCTGCGCCGCACAGCAAGATCAATGGCAGGGCGGTGCCGGTGAAACCGATGCCGGTGGCGAACGCGGTCGGCGCGGTGGGCATCAATACCAATGCCGAGGACATCGCGCGCTGGATGCAGGTATTGCTCGACAACGGCAAGCTGGGCCAGGACGGCAAGCGCCTGTGGTCGGACAGGCAGGCGCGCGAGATGTGGACCGCGCAGACCCCGATGGCGATCAGCACGCCGCGTGCACCGCTGGCGGCGACCAAGCCGAACTTCTTCGCCTATGGCCTGGGCTTCCAGCTGCGCGATTACCAGGGCAAGCTGGTGGCCATGCATGGCGGCGCGCTGCAGGGCTTTTATACGCGCGTGATGCTGGTGCCGGAAGCGAAGCTGGGCATCGCGATCTTCACCAACGCCGAGAGCGGGCCATCGCTCAACGCCCTGCAGTACCGGCTGCTGGACCAGTACCTGGGGGTGGCGCCGACCGACTGGATCGGCCGCATCGCGGCGATCGACCGCGAGAACCAGGCCAGGGAAGCGGCGCGCGTGAAGGGCGAAGCGGCATCGCGCGCGGCGAGCTCGACGCCCTCGCTGCCGCTGGCGTCGTACGAAGGGGAGTATGAGGATGCCTGGTATGGCAAGGCGTCGATCAAGCGCGTGAACAACAAGCTGGTGTTGTCCTTCATGAAGACGCCGGACCTGACCGGGGACATGGAGCACTTCCAGCACGACACCTTCATCGTGCGCTGGAAGGAGAGGAACTTCAATGCCGATGCCTACGTCACCTTCTCGCTGGACCATGATGGCAGCATCGAACGGGTGCGCATGAAACCGGTGTCCACCGAGACGGACTTCAGCTATGACTTCCAGGACCTGCTGTTCGTGCCGGTCAAGAAGGACAAGAAGGGCTGAGTCACCGCTGGCTGAGCCGCCCACCCTACGTAGGGTGGGCAGATTTCCTGCCCACGCGTTCAACAACGCCTAGAGGCGCCGAATCGCCTCACTTCCCGTTCCACACCTTCATCATGTCGTCCGAGCCCTGGGTCCGGATGCCGTTGTCCGACAGGATGCCCTCGGTCGCTTCCAGCGCGGCCTTGCGCGGCAGGATCAGGTTCTCGCCGTAGCGCTGGTCGAACTTGAACACCACGAACTCGTCCTTCAGGTCGCGCAGCAGCGCCACCAGGTGGGCCAGGCTGCGGACCCTGGTGCCGTTCACCGATTCCACGACCGACCCGAAGCGGTTGCTGTAGCCGGTCACCAGCTTGTGCGGGAAGAAGGGACCGCTGACCACCACCAGTTCCTCGCGCGCCGCGTCGGGCGAATCGCCGCGCTGCGTGACGAGCGGGCTGTTGTTGAAGGCGTAGGCGGCGGTAGCGGCCGGGTTCACCATCAGGAAGGTGAGGAATTCGCTGGTGGCGCGCGTAAACACCACCGGGCCGTACACGAAATAGGACGGATAGCCGCCGTTCAGGTCGGGGATCAGGAGCGGGCGCGGGCCGCTGGTGGGCACCTCGACCTTCATCGGCTTGCCGCCGCGGACGATGCTCATCGGGACCTTGCCGTTCCTGGCCACCTGCTGGATGCGGTACTGGAAGCGCACGCGCAGGTTGGAACCCAGTTTCACCATGCCCTGGTTGTCGATCGGGTACTCGCCGATGTGGGTGATGATGTCGCCTTCCTTCAGCGGCCAGTTGGCATCCGTCTTGTAGGGACGGTGCACCAGCGTGCCTTCCACCGAGCGGTCGATCTTCAGGTACTGGCGCAGCGCCGGGTTTTCCAGCGTCTGGGTGCTGTCGTGCAGCAGCGGCTTGCCGTCGTAGCGGCCGTCGGCCACGTCTTTCAGGAACAGTTCGATCTCTTCGTTCGGAATCACGTAGCCGATGTTCTGGGCCCCGGCCGCCATCGAGAAGGCCAGGCCGATCATCTTGTCGCCCGCGATCACCGGGCCGCCGCTGTTGCCGGGGTTGATCGGCGCATCGATCTGGATCCGCAGGCCGGAGCTGAACGAGCCGTAGCCGACGAACTCCACGCGCGAGACGATGCCGCGGGTGGTCGACAGCGAATTGCCGCCCACCGGATAGCCGTAGGCGAACACCGCCTCGCGCACGTCCGGCAGCACGGCCGCGCGCGCGACCGGCGGACGCTTGTCGAAGAAGGACGGGTCGTCCAGTTCCAGCACCGCCAGGTCGAGGCCGCGCGCCAGCGCGATCACCCTGGCCGACACCTTGTCGCCCGACTGGCTGGCCTGCACCTCGACCTGGCTGGCATAGCCCACCACATGGGCATTGGTCAGGATGCGCTTGCCCTCGATGATGACGCCGGAACCGGTGACGTCGGCGGGCGACTGCTTGCTCCAGGGTTTATACGGGTCGGGACGGCGCACGGTGGCGAAGATCTTCACCACCGAGTTCTCGACGGCCGGCAGGGCCGGCGCCTGGGTGGCCGACGGCGTCGCCACGGCGGCCGAGGGCGGGGTGGCAGGCGTCGGGCCCGCGGGAGGAGTCGTGTCCTGTGCGTGGACGATGCCGGCCAGGGCGAATGCCACGGCGGCGGCGAGGCGTACGGTTTTCATGGGTTCCTTCGGTGGCGTGCGAAATGATGCAAATCGCAAGAATATACACGCTGGCCGCCGAAGGAAATGCACAAAATTTCACGTTGGGAGGCCGCGCTCCCCGCGCAGGCTTATTGCTTGACGAACTTCAGGGTCATGCGGTCGCTTTCGCCGATCGCCATGTACTTCTCGCGGTCCTTGTCCTTGTTGGCCAGCACCGGCGGCAGGGTCCACACACCTTTTTCGTGGTCGGCCTTGTCCTTCGGATTGGCGTTGACTTCGGATTTTCCGGCCAGCTTGAAGCCCGCGCTTTCGACAGTCTTGATCACCCACGCTTCGTGCACGTAGCCGCTCGAGGCTTTCGCATCCTGCGTCATCGACGCTGGCAGGCGGTGGTCGACGATGCCCAGCACGCCGCCCGGTTTCAGGACCTTGTGGATCTCGCGGAAGGTGGTCTTCAGCGCGTCTTCGCCGTTGCCGACCCAGTTGTGCAGGTTGCGGAAGGTAAGCACCATGTCGACGCTGTTCGGCGCCGCGATCTGGTAGGTGGCGGGCGGTTCGAACACGGCCGGCACGACCTTGTCGTACAGCGCGGGGGCCGCGTCGAACTTGGCCTTGAGCGCCATGCCGCCGCGCTTTTCCGGCACGAAGGCCTGGCCGGCGGCGATCAGCTTGCCGTTCGGGCGCAGGTAGGGGGCCAGGATCTCGGTGTACCAGCCGCCGCCCGGCACCAGTTCGACCACCGTCATGTTCGGCTTGATGCCGAAGAAAGTGAGGGTCTCGTAGGGGTGGCGCGCCGCGTCGCGCGCCTTGTTGGCGGCGCTGCGGTGTTCGCCCGCGATGGCGGCTTTCAGGGCGTCGTCGGCCTGGGCGGCGCCGGCAGCGAGGCCGGCAGCCAGGCCCGCGGCAAGGATCAGTCGTTTCATCGGTTCGAAGTCTCCAGTGTTGTGCGGCCGGACGGGACGCCGCCGCCGCGCCGATGATCGACCACACTTGGCGGACAGTCAAGTGTTCCATGTATATGCATAGCTCAGTCGCAGACTGTCCGGCCGCGTGTCCGCCGCGGACGCCCGGACACCCTCCGGACAGTGCCGGCGGACGGTGGACGGCGGGCAAACCGCATACCAAAACATGCACTTGGAAAATGCTTTGATCTGGCACAACAATTGCCTATTCAAAAGCTTAAGTTGCTGCTAAGGTTGACAAGTTTGCCGGGGCCATCCAACCCGGCGAAGAGCTCATTCCGCCGTACATACAAGAGCGGACCGCGTTGTCCACGGGACGCTGCCCAGAAATAGCTTTGATTTCAGGAGACATGATGGAACGCCGTACTTTTCTTAATTTCAGCAGCCTGGCGCTCGCCTCGA
The DNA here is from genome assembly GCF_020176695.1 of Massilia sp. MS-15. Lineage (GTDB taxonomy): Bacteria > Pseudomonadota > Gammaproteobacteria > Burkholderiales > Burkholderiaceae_D > Telluria > Telluria hydrophila. Next base: position 188,559 of record NZ_JAIWIA010000005.1, read on the forward strand.
CGCTCGTCCCCTTTACCCGCGCCATCGCCGCTGAAGAGCTGCTGAGCAGCATGCCGACGGCCGCCAAGAAGGCGCTGGCCGACGTCGCGCTGAACGCCGCCACCAAGGCCGGCGCCAGCTACGCCGACGTGCGCATCGGGCGCTACCTGAACCAGTTCATCACGACCCGCGACCTGAACGTCGAGAACGTGGCCAACACCGAGTCGGCCGGCATCGGCGTGCGCGTGATCGCGAACGGCGCCTATGGCTTCGCCGCCACCTCGGACATGAGCAGCGACGGCATCGCCAACGCGGCGCGCCAGGCGGTGGCGATCGCCAAGGCCAATGCCAGGCTGCAGTCCGAGCCGGTGCGCCTGGCGCCGGTCAAGGGCGTCGGCGAGGTATCGTGGGCCACGCCGATCAAGAAGGACTGGCGCACGGTGCCGATCAAGGAAAAGGCAGACCTGCTCATCGCCGCCAACAAGGCCGGCATGGACGGCGGCGCGACCTTCATGAATTCGATGCTGTTCCAGGTGAACCAGCAGAAGTATTTCGCATCCACCGACGGCTCCTACATCGAGCAGGACGTGCACCGCCTGTGGGCGCCGTTCCAGGCCACCGCCGTGGACAAGGCCACCGGCAAGTTCCGCTCGCGCTCGGGCCTGGGCGCGCCGGTCGGCATGGGCTACGAATACCTGGATGCCCGCCCCGAGCACAAGCTCAAGGCCGCGGGCGGCGTGGCGACGCTCTACACCGGCTCCTACGACCTCATCGAGGATGCGAAGGCGGCCGGCCGCGACGCCAAGACCAAACTGACGGCGAAATCGGTCGTTCCGGGCAAGTACGACCTGATGCTCTCGCCGGAACACCTGTGGCTGACGATCCACGAGAACGTCGGCCACCCCACGGAACTGGACCGCGTGCTCGGCTACGAGGCCAACTACGCCGGCACCAGCTTCGCCACCCTCGACAAGTGGGAAACCAAGAAATTCAAGTACGGCAACCCGATGGTCAACCTGTTCGCCGACAAGACCACCCCGGGCTCTCTGGGGTGCGTGGGCTACGACGACGAAGGCGTCAAGACCAAGAAGTGGGACATCATCAAGGATGGCATCCTGGTCAACTACCAGGCCACGCGTGACCAGGCCCATATCATCGGCGAGAAGGAATCGCACGGCTGCTCGTACGCCGACTCGTGGAACTCGGTGCAGTTCCAGCGCATGCCGAACGTCTCGCTGGCCGCCGGCAAGAAGAAGCTCACCCCGGACGAGATGGTCAAGGACATCAAGAAGGGTATCTACATCGTCGGCGACGGCTCGTTCTCGATCGACCAGCAGCGTTACAACTTCCAGTTCGGCGGCCAGCTGTTCTATGAAATCAAGGACGGCAAGATCGGCCCGATGCTGGAAGACGTGGCCTACCAGGCCAACACCCAGGAATTCTGGAATGCCTGCTCGGCCATCTGCGACGAGCGCGACTGGCGCATGGGCGGCTCCTTCTTCGACGGCAAGGGCCAGCCGCCGCAGATCAGCATCGTCTCGCACGGCTCGTCGACCGCGCGCTTCAACGGCATCAACGTGATCAACACCGCACGCAAGATCGGCTGAGGCGAGGGAAACCATGAGCATCCTGAGCCAAGACCAGACCCGGCGCATCGCCGAGCGCGTGATGTCGCTCTCGAAGGCCGATGAGTGCATCGTCAACATCGAGGGCGCGCGCATCGGCAACATCCGCTTCGCGCGCAATGCGGTGTCCACCGCCGGCCTGTCGGACGACACCCAGATCCAGGTGCAGGTCGCCTTCGGCAAGCGCCAGGGCACCGCCACCATCAACGAGTTCGACGACAAGTCGCTGGAAAAAGCCGTGCGCCGCGCCGAGGACCTGGCGCGCCTGGCGCCGGAGAACCCGGAATTCATGCCGGCGATCGCGAAGACCGGCTACAAAACGTCCGATACCTACGTCCAGAAGACCGCCGCCATCGATCCGGAATTCCGCGCCCAGGCCGCCGCCTATGCGATGGAAGCCTGCCGCAAGAAGGGCCTGGTGGCAGCCGGCTTCTTCACCGACCGCGAGACCTTCGAGACCGTGGCCAATTCGAACGGCGTGTTCGGCCACCAGGTCGCCACCTCGCTCGACTTCACCTGCACCGTGCGCACCGAAGCCGGGCGCGGTTCGGGCTGGGTCAAGCGCTCGGCGCGCGACGTGGCGCGTTTCGATGCGCGTGAAGCGGCCGATGTCGCCATCGAGAAGGCGCTGCGCTCGGTGGACGCGAAAGCGCTCGAGCCGGGCCGCTACACGGTGGTGATGGAGCCATCCGCCACCAGCGACCTGCTGACCTTCATGATCGGCGGCTTCAATGCGCGCATGGCGGACGAAGGCCGCAGCTTCCTTTCCAAGAAGGGTGGCGCCAACCGCCTGGGCGACAAGCTGTTCGACCAGCAGGTCAATATCTGGACCGACCCCTGGGACAAGGACGTGCCGGTGCTGCCCTGGGACGGCAGCATGCTGCCGCGCGAACGCATCCACCTGGTGAAGGATGGCCGCATCAATGCGCTGAACTACTCGCGCTACTGGGCCCAGAAGAAAGGCCAGCGCGCAACCGGCAGCGCCGGCAACATCATCATGGCCGGCACCGACAAGAGCACGGCCGAGCTGATCGCGAACACGAAAAAAGGCGTGCTGGTGACCCGCACCTGGTACATCCGCATGGTCGACCCGCAGTCGGTGCTCGTCACTGGCCTGACGCGCGACGGCACCTTCTACATCGAGAACGGCAAGGTCAAGCATCCGATCAAGAACTTCCGCTTCAACGAAAGCCCGGTGAGCATGCTGAACAACATCGAGGAGATCGGCAAGCCGCTGGTGATCGGCGGCGACGAGGCGAATTATTCGATGCTGATCCCGGCGATGAAGATCCGCGATTTCAACTTCACCTCGCTGTCGGACGCGGTATAGATAACGGAAAACCCCACATGGAACGTCGTAAATTCCTCCAAATCGGCGCCGGCACGGCCGGCGCCATGCTGATCCCGGTGTTTGGCCATGCCATCGCCGCCGATGAGCTGATGAGCGCCATGCCGGCCAGCGCCAAGAAGCTGCTGGCCGACGTCGCGCTCAATGCCGCCACCAAGGCCGGCGCGTCCTATTGCGACGTGCGCATCGGCCGCTACCTGAACCAGTTCATCGTCACGCGCGACCTGAACGTCGAGAACATCAGCAATACCGAGTCGAGCGGCGTCGGCGTGCGCGTGATCGCCGGCGGCGCCTATGGCTTCGCCTCGACCAACGACATGAGCCCGGACGGCGTGGCCAATGCCGCGCGCCAGGCGGTGGCGATCGCCAAGGCCAACGCCAGGCTGCAGAGCGAGCCGGTACGCCTGGCCCCGGTCAAGGGCGTGGGCGAGGTGGCCTGGGCCACGCCGATGAAAAAGGACTGGCGCGGCATCCCGGTCAAGGAAAAGGCCGACATGCTGATCGCCGCAAACAAGGCGGGCCTGGACGCCGGCGCGACCTTCATGACCGCGTCGCTATTCCAGATCAACCAGCAAAAATACTTCGCTTCCACCGACGGTTCCTACATCGACCAGGACGTGCACCGCCTGTGGGCCCCGATCAACGCCACCGCCGTGGACAAGGCCAGCGGCAAGTTCCGCTCGCGCGCGGGCCTGAGTTCGCCGGTGAGCATGGGCTACGAGTACTTCGACGCGAAAGCCAGCGACAAGGTGCAGGCCGCGGGCGGCGTGACCACGCTGTACACCAACTCCTACGACATCGTGGAAGACGCCCGGTTGTCGGGCAAGCAGGCGCGCGAGAAGCTGGGCGCCAAATCGGTGGAGCCGGGCAAGTACGACCTGGTGCTCTCGCCCGAACACCTGTTCCTCACCATCCACGAGAACGTCGGCCACCCGACGGAACTGGACCGCGTGCTCGGCTTTGAGGCCAACTACGCCGGCACCAGCTTCGCCTCGCTCGACAAGTGGGAAACGAAGAAATTCAGGTACGGGTCCGAACGCGTGAACTTCGTTGCGGACCGCACCACGCCGGGTTCGCTCGGCCTGATCGGCTACGACGACGAAGGCGTGCGCGCCAGGAAGTGGGACATCATCCGCAACGGCATCCTGGTCAACTACCAGGCCACGCGCGACCAGGCCCACATCATCGGCGAGAAGGAATCGCACGGCTGCTCGTATGCCGACAGCTGGAGCACCATCCAGTTCCAGCGCATGCCGAACGTGTCGCTCGAAGCCGGCAAGGCCAGGCTGACGCCCGACGAGATGGTCAAGGACGTGAAAAAGGGCGTCTACATCCTGGGCCGCGGCTCCTATTCGATCGACCAGCAGCGCTACAACTTCCAGTTTGGCGGCACGCTGTTCTACGAGATCAGGAACGGCAAGATCACCGGTCCGCTGGAAGACGTGGCCTACCAGGCGAATACCCAGGAATTCTGGAACGCCTGCTCGGCCATCTGCGACGAACGCGACTGGCGCATGGGCGGCTCGTTCTTCGACGGAAAGGGCCAGCCGAGCCAGGTCAGCGCGGTCTCGCATGGGTCGAGCACCGCGCGCTTCAATGGCATCAACGTCATCAATACCGCACGCAAGATCGGTTGAACGGGAGACATACATGAAACAGCTGAACCAGGAACAAGCAAAACGCATCGCCGATCGCGTCATCGGTTTCTCGAAAGCCGACGAGTGCAACGTCTCGATCAACGGCAACCGCACCGGCAACATCCGCTTCGCGCGCAACAGCGTGTCGACCGCGGGCCTGACCGAGGACACGCAGCTGGCCGTGCGGGTCGCCTTCGGCAAGCGTACCGGCACCGCCGTCATCAACGAGTTCGACGACAAGTCGCTGGAAAAGGCCGTGCGCCGCGCCGAGGAACTGGCGCGCCTGGCGCCGGAAAACCCGGAATTCATGCCGGCCGTGGGCAAGCAGGAATACCGCAGCACCCAGACCTTCGTGCCAGCCACCGCCGCCATCGACCCGGACTACCGGGCTGAAGTGGCGGCCGCCTCGATCGGCCAGGCGCGCGCCAAGAAGCTGGTGACCGCCGGCTTCTTCACCGACAGCACCAGCTTCTCGTGCGTGGCCAACTCGAACGGCGTGTTCGGCTTCCAGGAATTCACGGATCTCTCCTTTACCTGCACCGCGCGCACCGAAGACGGCCGCGGCTCGGGCTGGGTAACCCGCTCGGCGGTCGATGCGCGCCGCTTCAACGCGCTTGAAGCGGCCGAGATCGCGATCGACAAGGCACTGCGCTCGGTCGACGCCAAGGCGCTAGAGCCGGGCCGCTACACGGTGATCCTGGAACCGGCGGCGACGTCTGAAATCCTGGGCAACATGTTCAGCTCTTTCAGCGCGCGTGCCGCCGACGAAGGCCGCAGCTTCCTGGCCAAGAAGGGCGGCGGCAACCGCCTGGGCGAGAAGCTGTTCGACCAGCAGGTCAACATCTGGGCCGACCCGTGGAATCCGGACGTGCCGGTGGCCCCGTGGGATGGCGGCACCATGCTGGCCCGCAAGCGCACCGACCTGATCAAGGATGGCCGCGTCGCGTCGCTCGGCTACTCGCCCTACTGGGCCAAGAAGACCGGCAACATCGCCACCGCCGGCCACGGCAACATGATCATGGCCGGCGGCACCAAGTCGCTGGAAGAGCTGGTCGCCAGCACCAAGAAGGGCATCGTGGTCACCCGCACCTGGTACATCCGCATGGTCGATCCGCAGTCGCTCCTGATCACGGGCCTGACCCGCGACGGCACCTTCTACGTCGAGAATGGCAAGATCAAGCACCCGGTGAAGAACTTCCGCTTCAACGAAAGCCCGGTCACCATCCTCAACAACATCAATGAACTGGGCAAGCCGGAAGTCATCGGTGGCGACGAAGTGCCGTTCCAGATGGTGCTGCCGCCGATGAAGGTGCGCGACTTCAACTTCACCTCGCTGTCGGACGCGGTCTAGAACCGGGGCGGTGGCGCGCATATGGCATCCTTCGATTTCTACTTCACCCGCCTGAGCTACGAATCGGGCGACTGGGATGTGGATATCCGTATGCCCAGCAACGTGTTGAACTCGCTGGTCGAGTACACCACGCTGCGGGTGGATCCGGCGGAGCGCATCGTCGCGCTGTCGGATCCGAAGATGCTGCAGGCGCCGTTCTGCTACTTCGCGGGGCACAAGCTGGTGCAGTTCACGCCGCAGGAGCGGCGCAACCTGGAAAAATACCTGCGCGGCGGCGGCTTCGTCTTCGTGGACGACTGCAACCACGACATCGACGGCCTGTTCGCGAAGTCCTTCGAGGCCGAGATGACGAAGATCTTCGGCGCCTCGGCCCTGAAGAAGATCCCGAATACGCATCCGCTGTATTCGTGCTTCTTCAAGTTCGACGGACCGCCGACCACCGGCGGGGAACTCAATGGCTGGGGCGACGACCTGGTCCACGATTACCTGAAGGCGATCGAGTTCGGCGGGCGCATCCGCCTGCTGTACTCGAACAAGGACTACGGATGCGAGTGGGACTACGACTTCCGCAACAAGCGGTTCCTCGCGGTCGACAACACCCGCTTCGCGGTCAACATCATTCAATATGCGTTGGGAGCTTGAGCAGTGTCGGAACGTGATGCGGTAGCGTGGAGTGAAAGTGAAATCGCGTCCCTGGGCGCGAAGATTGGGGCGCTCAAGGCCAGCATGGCGCGCGTGATCATCGGCCAGGAAGAGGTGGTCGACCTCCTGATCACCTGCCTGCTGGCGGGCGGCCACGCCCTGGTGGAAGGGGTGCCGGGCCTGGGCAAGACCCTGCTCGTGAAATCGCTGGCGCAAGCCACCGACATGGAATTTCGCCGGGTGCAGTTCACGCCCGACCTGATGCCCTCGGATATCGTGGGCACCGAGATCCTGGAAGAGGACGCCAGCACGCGCCAGCGCGTGTTCCGCTTCCAGCAGGGCCCCGTGTTCACCCAGGTGCTGCTGGCGGACGAGATCAACCGCGCGCCGCCCAAGACCCAGTCAGCCTTGCTGGAAGCGATGCAGGAGCGCGCTGTCACCTTCGCCGGCACCACCCACAAGCTGCCGCGGCCCTTCTTCGTGCTGGCCACGCAGAACCCGATCGAGCAGGCCGGCACCTATCCGCTGCCGGAAGCCCAGCTCGACCGCTTCCTTCTGCGCATCGACGTGGTCTACCCGAGCGAGGACGAAGAGGTGCTGATGGTCTCGCGCACCACCCACGCCGGCCTGGACGATGCCGAACCGGCGATGACGGTCGAGGAGCTGCTGCGCCTGCAGCAGCTGGTGCGCGACATCGAGATCGGCGAGCACCTGCTGCGCTATGCCACGCGCCTGGTGCGCAACACGCGCCCGGCCTTGAGCACGGTGGCGGCGGTGAAGCAGCACATCGGCTGGGGCGCCGGCCCGCGCGCCGGCCAGGCGCTGGTGCTGGCTTCGAAGGCGCGCGCCCTGATGCAGGGGCGGCTGGCGGTCACGCGCGACGATATCCAGGCCATGCTGCTGCCGGTGCTCGCGCACCGCGTGCTGCGCAACTTCGAAGCCGAAGCGGACGGCATCGCGATCGCCGACATCCTGCACTCCCTGCGCAACGAGATCCGGGTCGATTGATCTTGTCGCTGGCGAAGACCGCGCTGATCGCGCACACGCAAAAGCTCGACCTCGTGATCCGCCATGTGCTGGCGGGACTCGGCCACGGCATCCACGCCGGGCGCGAACGCGGGGCGGGCGTCGAATTCTCGGAATACCGGGCCTATGCGCCCGGGGACGAGTGGCGCCGCGTCGACTGGAAGCTGCTGGCGCGCGCCGACCGCTATTTCGTGCGCGAGGCCGAGCGCGACAGCCACGTGGCGGTCTGGCTGGTGCTGGACGCCAGCGCCTCGATGCTGGAACCGAGCCGGGAAACAAGCGGCGTCGACAAGCTGGCCTATGCGCGCACCCTGCTCGGCTGCGTGGCGGCGATCGCCCAGCGCCAGGGCGACGCCTTCGGCCTGGTCGTGCTGGGCGAGGGCAGGGTGCAGTTCACGCCCGCCCTGCGCGGCCCGCGCCAGCTGCAGCGCATCCTGCTGCAACTGAGCCGGGTGCAGGCGGGCGGCGCGCTGCCCGATGCCGATACCCTGCGCGCCAGCCTGCACTTCGCCCAGTCGCCCAGCGTGATCTTCGCGGCCAGCGACCTGCTCGACTGGCCTTCGCCCCTGTCCCAGGCCCTGGTACGCCTGCGCGGCATGCGCCACGACGTGCGCGTGCTGTGCCTGCAGACCCAGGCCGAGGTCGACGCCAGCTTTTCCACGGCCCAGGCCTATCGCGACCCTGAGCGGGGCGATGGGGTGGTGCGTTTCGGCGCCGACCTGAAGGAAGGCTACCGCAAGAACCGCGAACAGCATTTCGCAATCGTGACGGCGGACTGCCGCAAGCGCGATATTCCGCTCGTCGCCGCGCGCATCGAGCAGGCGCCCGGCGAGGTCCTGCGCCTGTGGTTGCGCCGTCCCGGGAGCCGGCCATGAACGCGCTGTGGTGGCTGGCCCTGCCGGTCCTGCTGCTGCCCATCTGGTGGCACCGGCGCAAGCGCGAGCAGCACCAGGCCGAACTGCTGGCGACCAGCCGCTTCCTGCCGCGCACCGAACCGCGCCAGACCCGCGCGTGGCGCTGGCAGGACCTGCTCCTGCTGCTGGTGCGCTGCCTGCTGCTGGCCACCGCCATCGCCTGGCTGGCCGACCCGGTCATGCCCTCGCGCGGCGACACCGTCATCGTGGCCAGCGGCACCGATGCCGGCTGGGCCGGCCGCCAGGCGGCACAGGCCGGGCTGGAGAACGCCGAACGCATCGAGCTGCCGGCCGCGCAGGCCTTCGCCTGGCTGCGCGCCCATGAGCGCGAGTGGCGGCCGGATGCACGGCTGCTGGTGCTGGGCGACCTGCCGATGCCGGCGCAGCTGCCGGCCTTCGGGCGCCGCATCGAACTGCGCACGCTGGCGCGTCCGCCCCAACAGACCGAACACCGCGTCCACATTGCCAGTGAGCGGCCGCAGGCCTGGCGGCGTGTGTTCTCCGCCGCCGGCATCGCCATCGACGAGGCACCGGGCCCGAAGACCTCGATCGTCGTCTGGGACCGCAAGGACGCGCCGCCGCCCGGGCTGCGCGCGCCGCTGTGGCTGGTCACGAATACTTCCACCTTCCCGGAACTGGCCAGGGCGCCGCAGGTGGACGGCCTGCGCTACGCCGACAGCGCGCGTGGCCGCCTGTGGCAGTCCGACGCCTGGCCGCCGGCCAGCGCCGCAGCGGCGCGCGCCCTGCTGGACGACTGGCGGCGCCTGCACCTCGGCCCACAGGCCCATACCGCGCCTTCGCAGGTGTTCGAGGCGGCCGCCGGCGTCCGCGCGCCGGAGCCCAGCGGCGCCCTGCGCGGCCTGCTGATGGCGCTGCTGGTCGCCCTGTTCGTACTCGAAAGGATCCTGACGCATGCAAGCAGGCGCTGAGATCGCCCGGCGCGTCTGGCGCGCCGCCCAGCTGCGCCGGCTGCCCCTGTGGATTGCCGGGGCCCTGCCATGGCTCGTGATCCGCTCCGCGCCCGGCCTGATCGCCTGGAGCGCATTCTGTGCCTGGGACTGGGCGCTGCTGCGGCGCCGCGTGGCGATCGAATGGAGCGCCTGGCTCGATGGCGCCGTGCCCGAGATGGAAGACAGCAGCGCCTTGCTGGCGCATGCGCCGACCCCGGTGGCGCAATTACAGCAGCGGCGCCTGCTGGAACGGCTCGACGCCGCCCTGAGCCGCCAGCAACTGCGCGCGATCGCGCGCGGCCGCGTCACCGCGGGCCTGCGCTGGCTGCTGGGCAGCGTGGTGGCCGCCGCCGCCATCTGGTTCGCCACCGCGCCCACGCAGCAGCGCGGCGTGCCCGCGCCCGGTGCCGCACCAGATTCACCGGCCGCGCCAGCCATCGCCCAGCTGCTGGTGCGCAGCACGCCGCCGGCCTACACCGGCGTCGCGCCGGCCGAATCGGCCCCGCAGGACCTGCAAGTGCCGGAACAGACGGTGCTGAGCTGGTGCCTGAAAGCGCCGGCCGGCGGACTTGAAACGATCGAACTCAGTACCGGCCAGAAGCTGGCGCCGGGCCGCGAATGCGCGCGCTGGACCGCCACCGAATCGGTGTTCTGGCGCTGGCGCGGCAAGCGCTATACGGTCAAGGTCATTCCAGACCAGGCGCCGGAAATCACGGTCACCGCGCCGACCCGGATGGTGCAGGAGCTGCCGGAGTCGGCCACCGGCGCCACGATGGGCGTGCAGGTGCGCGACGACTACCGCATCGTGCGCGCCACCCTGCACATGACGCTGGCGCGCGGCAGCGGCGAGAACGTGCGCTTCACCGACCGCGAGATGCCGATCCCGGCCTCGGCCAGCCCCAAACGGCGCGACTGGGCTAGGAACTGGTCGCTGGCCGAGCTTGGCATGGAGCCGGGCGACGAGCTGTACTTCTTCGTGCGCGCGGTCGACAACGCGGCGCGCCCGCACATGGTGCAGTCGCCCACCTATACGCTGCGCCTGCCGGCCCCGCCTGAAGAAGCGGAGGAAGAAAGCGCCGCGATGCCGATGCTGGTCAAGCCGCAGAGCCTGCGCAGCCAGCGCCAGATCATCATCGACACCGAGCAGCTGGTGGCAGACATGCGCAGCACGAAGATGAGCGAGCAAGCGGTCCTTGAGCGCAGCCAGAAGATCGCCAGCGACCAGGGCGCGCTGCGGCGCCGCTACGGCCAGTTCCTGGGCGAGGAATCCTCGCTGTTCGCGGACGGCGACGACGACCATGACGACCATGGAGGTGGTGGCGAAGGGGGCGGCGGGGCGCAGGACATCCTGCACCAGTATGGTCACGCCCACGACGAGGCCGAGAACGCGACCCTGTTCGACGAGGAGACCAAGAAAGTGCTGCGACGCGCGCTGATGGCGATGTGGGATGCCGAGAAGGCGCTGCGCGCGCTCACGCCGAAGGTGGCGCTGCCGCCCGAGCACAAGGCGCTGGAAGCGATCAAGCAATTGCAGCAGGCCGAGCGCGTCTACCTGCACAAGACCGCCTTCGCGCCGCCGCCGATCAAGGAAGAGAAGCGCATGACGGGCGACATGATTGGCGCGGCCAGCTACCGCCGCGCGCAGGGCGGGGCCGAGCGGCGGGTGCCGGAAGACATCGGCCTGCTGGTGGCGGCACTGTCCGGCGACGGTGCGCTGCCGGCGCTGTGGACCCGCGGCGCCCACGACTGGGTGCGCACGCACCTGCAGGACGATGCACAGCGCCTGGCGGCCCAGGGTGCGATCCAGGACGTGGCGGATGGCTGCCTGCCCTGCCGCCCGGTGCTGCGCGCCTGGCTGCGCCAGGGTGCGGGGCAGGGCCAGGTGCTGCTGCAGGCCCGCCCGGTGGTCGAGACACCCTTTACACGCGCCTGGCGCGAAGGGAACAAGCCGTGAACGGGATCCTGATGAATACGACGCTGTTGCTGGCCCTGGCCGGCGTGGCGGGCCTGGCCAGCGCCGCCCTGTATGCGCGCCGGCGGCAGTGGATCGATGCCCTCTTGGTGCTGGTGGCCGCGCTGGCGCTCGGCCTGTTCGCGGCTGGCGTGCGCCTGCCGGGCGAGGCCGGCCACAGCCTGGCGCTCGCGCCCGACACCCCGGCGCCGCTGCTGGAGGGCGTGGCCAGATTCAGCGTGGACGGCGACGGCCTGCGCGCCGCGCAATGGAACGACCTGCCGGCACTGCCCCTGCAATGGCAGCGTCCCGAGGGCGGCACCCTGCGCCTGCACTATCCGCGCCAGCTGGCGCTCGGACGTACTTTCACGCTGCGCGTGCAGCGCGACGACAAGGCGGAGGCCCGCCTGCAGCTGCTGGCCGAGAACGGCCAGCTCATCGCCGAGGCGCGCGGCAGCGGCGACCTGGCGGTGAACTGGATGCCGCCGCTGGCCGAGCGCATGGTGCTCAAGGCGCGCCTGCTGGACGCGGCCGGCAAGCTGCTCGCCGAGGGGCCGGTGCCGCTGACCATCCACGCACCGGATATCCTGCAGGTGCAGGGCCGCTTCGGCGCGCCTTCGTTCGACCTGCGCAGCCTGAACGAGCTGCTGGCCGGCAGTGGCGCGCTGCTCGACTGGCAAGTGGTGCTGGGCCGCGCCATTACCCGCACCGAACTGCCACTGGCCGAGATGACCGCGCCGAACCTGCTGGTGGTCGATGCCGCCTGGTTCGAGCGTCTAGGTGCCGCCGAGCGTTCCGCGCTGCTCGGCCGCGTGGCCGGCGGCCTGCCGCTGCTGGTGCTGGGCGCGAACGCGAACGACCCGGGTACCTGGGCGCGCAGCCTGGGCCTGGCGTTGCGGCCGCAGGCGGCGGACAAGAAAGCCGGCACGCCACTGGAGATGCTGGCCGCGCCGCTCAACCCTGCCACGCGCACGGCAGGCGAGTGGACCAGCACCGACGACACCGTCTGGACCCGCAACTGGCAGAAGGGCCGCGTCGCCTGGCTGGGAGCCACCGGATGGCACCGCCACGCGATCGCCGAGCCGCAGGCGCTGGCGCTGTGGTGGCAGGGCGTACTGGACCGCTTGGGCATCGACATGCCGCGCCAGGTCGAATGGCTCGAGCCGGAAGAACTGCCCTTGCCGGGACAGCGCATGGAACTGTGTGCGCGCGGCGTGCAGGGCGAAGCCGTGTTCCCGGACCTGAAGCTGCGCCGCAGCTGGAAGCCGCGTGGCGATGCCGCCTGCGTGGCCGTCTGGCCAGGACGCAGCGGCTGGCTGCGCGTCGAGGATGCGCGAGGCGGTGCGCATGCCGTCTACGTGTACGCCCCGGGCGACTGGCTGCAGTGGCAGGCGGCGCAGCGGCGCGAAGCGACTGCTCGCTACGCCGCCCGCACGCCCGACCGGGCGCTGGCCGGCGCCGCCCGCGCCTTCCCGGCCTGGCCGTTCGCGCTGGCCTTCGTGCTGGCCATGCTGCTGCTGTGGTGGCGCGAGCGGCGCTAGTGAACCCGGGCCATCATTTCCACGAAAATGGGTCGAGGATGCATGGTGGCCGCAGTAAAGAAGGGCGATTGGCAAGCTTGCTGGATAGCGTTCTGCTAATCTTTGATCCGACTACTCTATTCACCTGGCCAGGGCCGAGCAGGCTGTGGCGCCCGGAGGATGCCAATGATGCGTGTACCCCATCCCAGACTGCGCATGAAGCGCATCGTGCCGTGGACGGCGGCCTTGCTGCTGGCCTTTGCCGCCGCCGCTTACTACGGTAGCCCGGAAACGTCCAGGGAAGCCTTGCTGACACTGAATCGTAGCGTGTCCGGTCTCGAAGAGAAGACCGTGCAGGTCGGCGTCCATACCGTGCACTACCTCGAGGGCGGCGAAGGCGAAAGCGTGCTGCTCCTGCATGGCATCTTTGCCGAGAAAGACCACTGGGTCGATTTCGCGCGCCAGCTTACCGGCGACTACCACGTGATCGCTCCCGACTTGCCCGGCTACGGCGAGAGCGGCCGGCACGCCGGCCAGGCCTACGACTACGCGGCGCAAACGGAAAGGCTCAGGCAGTTCATGGATGCGCGTGGTATCGCACGTGCCCATCTTGCCGGCAATTCCATGGGAGGGACGATCGCCGCCCTGTTCGCCGTCCGCCATCCCGAGCGTGTGGCCAGCCTGGCCTTCATCGGGGCCCCGCATGGGCTGCGTTCTGGAACGGCAAGCGCGATGGACCGGCTGATCGGCGCCGGCCAGGCGCCACTGGTGGCGCGCAATGCCGCCGAGTTCGATGCGATGCTTTCGCTGGTATTCGGGGACCGGCCTTTCTTGCCTTATCCGATATTGCAGGTGGCGGAACGGGAAGCGATCGCCAATGCCGGATCCAACCGGCAGATGTGGGATGAGCAATTAAAGAACCGCTACCTGCTGCAAGAGTACATTGGCAGGCTGACCGTGCCGACGCTGGCGCTATGGGGGAGCAAGGACAAGGTGTTCGACGTGACCGGAGCGCAAACCCTGGCAGCGCTACTGCCCCAGGCGGAACTGCGCATCCTACCAGGAATCGGCCATCTGCCGATGATGGAAGACCCCAGGGAAACCGCAGGGCTGTACGCGGACTTCCTGCGCCGGATGCCATCCGGCGGGCCGGCACGCTAAGCGCTTCCTCGCAGTGCGCGCACGCGCAGGAGGGTTTTCTCATGCATAACTACAGTGAATTGATTCTAAGCAAGTAACCATCCGTCCATGGATGGTAACTCTGTCATCTGAACATTTTTGATCAATGGCGGATTACCGATGGAGGGATGCATGGAACTGGTGTACAAGAACGAGAAAACCCTGTTTACGATCATGATGGTGTATTCGGTGGTGTTCTGGACGGTGCTGGTTATCGG